>CAVXZE010000021.1:0-713215 GCA_963766175.1 uncultured delta proteobacterium | reverse complement strand
CAACCCCCATTACCTCGGGGTCTTCCTCATCTGGCTTGGCCTGGCGGGGGCGTACGCGAGCCTTCTCGTCCTTGCCGTCACCCTCGTCGATGTGGGGTGGAGAGCTCCGACCGGATCCGAGAGATGAAAGCGCAGTTGCGAGCCGACCCGAGCTGTGAAATTGAACTGCCCTCATGGGAGGAATGCGCCGAACAGGTGAGTGCGCTAGCGGATAAGTCGAAACGAAGTGAAGGATGAAGGAACGCCGAGCGCGGCACCCGGGTCGCGGCCCTCTTCTACTCGCTGATCGAGTCGGCGAAGCTGTGCGGGGTCGAGTCGCGCGCCTAGCTAGTTGCTGTTGCGCGACGTCGCGCGGATTTGAAAACGGCCTCGAATCGTGGGATTCGGGGCCGTTTTCGTAGGTCTTGGGGTAAAGCGGCCACTTGCGGATTGCGCTTAGCCGGCGACACTCGCCGGTGTGCAAACCCAAGCTCCTCCACGAGGTGATCCGCTTGCGCCCCAAGTTCGAAGCCCAACGCGAGTTCGAGTTTCCCACGTCGAACCTGAAGTTGACCCGGGAATATTACGCCAAGTACCAAGCCATCTCCAAGATTCTGGATGCGAATCCAGAGATCGTGGACCTCGCTCATCGCGATCTGCGGCGTGCGCTCATCGCATCCAACCGATCGCGGCCGGCGCGTGTCCGTTTCACCACGGAGCACGTGCTTCGCCTCCTCATCGTGCAGTCGCTCGAGGGGCTGTCGCTGCGGCAGACGGTCGTCCGCGTAGACGACAGCCCGGCCTTGCGCCAGTTCGTTCGGCTTGGGGCGAAGCCCATGATGGACTTCACGACGCTCGACAAGCTCAAGAATGCACTCCGTCCGGCGACTTGGAAGAAGATCAACACGAAGCTCGCGCACCACGCCGTGGTGGAGCAGAAGATCTCAGGCGACCGGCTGCGTCTCGACACCACGGCCGTCGAGACGAACATCCACTGGCCCACGGACTCGTCGTTGCTCTGGGACACCTACCGGGTGCTGGCTCGATTGATCGAGCGCGCCCGCCAGATCGACCCCGGCTCGGTTGGATCGGGTCGGCTTCACCCGCGCCGGGCCAAGCGTGATGCGCTGACGATCGCCCGCCGGGCGGCGCAGAAGGGTCGAAGGGCTCGATCGCTGAGACGCCCGTATCAGCGTCTGATTCGGCGTGTGGAGGGGATCTGCGGCTGGGCGACGGCCGTGGCCGAGCAACTCGTGGCAGGTATCGAGTCCCAACGGTATGACCTTTGGGCGCACGCCCAGGCAGAGGCGCTGGTGGAGCAGATCGCCCACTTCCACGCGCTCGGGAGGCACGTCCTGGACCAGACCCGGCGGCGGGTGCTGCACGGGGAGTCCGTCCCCAACGACGAGAAGCTTTTCAGTCTCTTCGAGCCGCACACGGAGCTCCTCAAGCGCGGCAAGGCGGGCAAGGACATCGAGTTCGGTCACATGATCCAGATCCAGCAGGTCGGCGAGAAGTTCATCACCGCGTACGAGGTGTGCGACCGGAGGCCGGTCGAGCACACACTCTTGGATCCCGCCCTGGCGGAGCACCGAAAGCTCTTCGGCTTCGATCCCTCGGAGCTCACCGCCGACAAGGGCTACTACCAGAGCATGGATCAGCTCCGTGAACTCGAGAAGACGATCGACGTCGTCTCCATTGCGAAGAAGGGAAAGCGGACGCCGGCGGAGTCGGAGCGAGAGCAAGATCCCCTCTTCCGCCACGCTCAAGCCTTCCGCGCTGGGGTAGAAGGCACGATCTCGTTTCTCAAACGCATGCTTCGCCTGGCGCCCTGCTTCAATCAGAGCTGGGAGCACTACGTCGCGACCGTCGGCCAGACCATCTTCGCCCACAACCTGCTGATCCTCGCGCGCCTCTGAAGCCGGCGCGCGTTACGGCTCCGGCCCCGGCCGCCGCCGGCAACGGGAGGGGTGCCTTCTCAAACCGGCCGTCGTCGCCAGATCGGCCACCTCCAGCCCTCTCGCTGCCGATCTCGCCGCCTCGACCATCCCATCAGGCTCGCAAGAAACCGCTACTTCGGCGAAAACCCGTCCCAATCAACAGGAACTAGCTACGGGAGGCCACCCTCCCGACCGCTCGGAACTCGGGCACCTTCACTCTCGCTCGGGACCTCAAGTCCTCAGAATCCCAAAAGACAACCGGCGCTTGACCGTTTGTGCGCGACAAGGCGAGAATGGGTGAGGACTTACGTTTAAGGGATCGTCTCCTGCCGTCTCCATCCCGCGCCGGCCAACGCGGGCCGAACCGGCCAGTTCAAGGCCAAGGCGCCCTGAACCGCGCCTCGGCCCCTGCGGAGCGGCGCGACCGGACGTGACGCGGCTCGCTTGACCCGGCCCCTAGAGGACGACCCGCCTTCAGCCGCGCTCGAAGATCATCCAGTACTGATCCGGAATGAAGTCGTGCCTCTCCACGGGGGAGAACCCGGCCTGCTTTGCGCTCTTCTCGATGTGCGTCAGGAGATTGGGGTTGATGTCGACGGCATAGACGAGACCCGGAGCGACCTCCTTGGCCATGGTTCTCGTGAAGAGCCCGGATCCAGCCCCGATGTCGGCGACGACCGATCCCGGTAGCAGCTTTAGCGTCTCCACCACGCGCTCCACCTGCATCCGCTCCAGCCGGCCCGGATTCTCCATATGATCGATGTAGAAGCGTCCCTTGAACCAGGACAATCCTCCCGCGAGGAGCGCGATAGCCACCCCCACGATGAGCAGCGCCGTGCCTAGCGCGACCATTCGCCACATTTCTCTCTCCATCTCCGAGTGTCCTCCGAGGCGGAGAACCTCGGGTCTCTCTAGCTCTGGCTCTTCGTCGCCCGCCACAGCGACCGGATCGAATCCTACCGGAATCCGCCGTGCGGAGTTCGAAGGAAGCTGCGAGCTCGGGGGCCTCGAGGTGCGACTCCTGTACGTCCACCCGCCAGGGCGGCCCGTAATGGGCTCGCTCACCCGAGTGGGTCTGCGGGGTGCGCCAGTGGCCGGCTCGAAGGAGCTCTGGCTGATGGAGGGTCGGCCGGTTCGCCTGGCCGACGGCAGTGTTCTCTCGCTAGAGGGGGTCGAAGAGCAGCCCGGAATCCAGCTCCGGCGCCGCCACGTTCTCGGGAACCCCTGGGCGCTGGCTGCCAGCATCCTGCTCGTGCTCGGCCTCGGTATGATGTGGCGGAGCTTCCTGTGGGCGGGCCGAGAGGAACCGGGGAATCCGGGCTAGATTCCACGCGCGCGGTCCGTTCGCTCACGATCGGGAGCCTCACGATGAAGTGCACCTCGGTTCTGCTGCTTCCTCTCCTGGTCCTACTCGGCCCTGCCCTCACCCGCGCGCAGAGTACGGCGACCGGGATCCAGTCGTTGCAGGTCGGCATCTGGCCGGACTACGACCGGCCCTCCGTCCTGGTCCTGCTCACGGGAACGCTGGGACCCGGAGCGTCGCTTCCGGCGAGCGTCACTCTCCCGGTGCCCGCCGATGCGAGCGTGAACGCCGTCGCCCGCATCGACGAGACTGGCGGAATGATCGACGACATCGCATACCACACCGGTGGCGGTCAACTCGTGCTCACCACGCCCGATCCGCGCTTCCGGGTCGAATATTACTTTCCCTACCAGATCGAGGACGGCGAGCGGACCTTCGAGTTCACCTGGCTGGCCGACGTCGCAGTCGATCGGCTGGACGTGCGGGTGCAGAAGCCGACCGCAGCCGACTTTCTTCTCACCGTGCCCAAGGCCGTCGATGTGGCCCAGGCGCCGGACGGGCTGGTCTACCACTCGCTGCCCACACAGCCCGTTCCCGCCGGAAGCTCGTTCCCGCTCCGCGTCCGCTACGCGATGACGAACGCGCGCCTGACGGCGCCCGCGCGCGACGAAGCGAGCGGCGCGGCAACGGCCCGGCCAGCTCCCCCTGCAGCATCGCCCTCCTCAGCGCCCGGCACGGGTCTCGATTGGTCGAATCTCCTGATCGCCTTCGGCGCTCTCGCGATGGTTGGGGTCTTCGTCTGGCAGATCGCGAGGAGTCGGTCCGCGGCCAACCCGAAGAGCGCCGCGCGCGCCGGGGCGCGGGAAGGGGCGCGTTTCTGCACTGCGTGCGGGAAGCCGCTCGCCGCCGAGGACCGCTTCTGCCGCCGCTGCGGGGCGGCCTCGGAGAGTTCGTAGGGCGGCGGCCGCCAGACGCGTCCATCACCGCCGAGGTGGCCCGCGGCGAGGGTCGCACGAACCGGTGACCCGAGCGAGGCGGGGAGGCGCATACGCGCCGTGCGAGCCCCCTTCGTCTTGCCCTAGCCCTACTTCCCCTTGACGCCTCGGGGTGCGAGGGGCACGGTTGGCGCTCGGGCGGCCGGGGGACGGTCAGCAGTTGGGCGGAGAGGTGATGACCGAGAGCCCATTGATGATCTACCACATCGTGATCGAGTCGGACTTTCGTGCCCAACTCGAGAGCACCACCTACATCCCTTCAGGTCTGCCCGACGATGGCTTCGTGCATTGTGCTCTCGAGCCTTCGGTGATCCCGGTTGCGAATGACTACTATGCGGGTACCTCTGGTCGGCTGCTTCTTCTGGAGATCGATCCCAGGAGGCTCGCCTCCGAAACCCGATACGAGGCAGCCGCCCCGACCGCGGGAGGAGGCTCTTCTCACCTGGCCAGCGCTCCGCGGTTCCCACATGTCTACGGTCCGATTGACAAGCAGGCGATCACGAGCGTCGGAGTGCTCGAAAGGACCACGGGTGGCTATGAGTGGCCGCGCCGTTTCATGCCCCTGGACTCATTCCTGGCTGCCGAGTCCTAGCTGCTGGAGCCGACGCGCGGACTCGAACCGCCGACCTGCTGATTACGAATTGGTTTCAGCGCGGTTCCAGGGGCGTCCACCGGCGTCCGAGAACGTATGCGGGGCAAGGGGTTGGGGCCCCGGCCGAATGCCGCGGGCGTCCACTCCGCCTCTGGGCGTCCGCCCCCGTTGCTAGACGGTTGCTGTCAAAGTTGCTGTCAGAGGCGGCGGCTTCGCGGAGCCGGGTGAGGCTGGATCGTCGGGGACTCCCGCCGAGGCGGTCGCAGCTGCAACGCAACCACTTCAGAATGTTCTGAAACGATTAGGTATAAATAATCATTTTCTTAGTCGATGAACACGCCCAGCAGGCGTTCGACGAATGCTTGGCCCAGCCACGACCCTACGCCCACCAAGATGATGAGACTGAACTTGAGCAGCGCCGGGAGGTCGAACAACCACGTATTGACGGACTCGATGAGCCCCTTGTAGACGATCAGGTTCGAGAGATGCGCGTCCGGTGGCTGCCACTCGCCGCGCGACCCGACCCTGAGGCTGCTTTCCTTTCCGATCGCGACCCGAATGCGCTCCAGTTCTATCTGCTTCGCCTCGTGAATCCGACGGTGCACACCGACGACCGGCCCGAGGAGAGAAGCTACGGCCAGCCCCACGACCACGCACAACCCACCGATGGCAATGTCGCCGGACCAGGGGGCCAGCAGGGACAGGGAGGCAAGCACGATCCAACCCAACAAGAGGAGCGCGCCGCGAAGCCCGTTACGCGCGAACGGCATGAGAGGTGTGACATCGAGGAGGTCCACTCGGGCCCTCCTCTCTCCTGTTCGGGATAGGCGGGCGGTGAGGGCGATGCTTACGTACACAGCGTGTGCGATGAGCGAGAAGAGGAACGCGCTCTTTAGAATCACCCAGATCATCATGGGGTCGCCGAGTGCAGGGCGACCCGAGATCCAACTGCCGGGGCTGAAGGTAATGCCGATGCCGATTGCGGCCCCAATGAGGGTGACGACGACGAGCGGGCGTCGCTCGAAATAGGTGACCTCTCTGACTTCTGCCGTGAACTCGGTCTCGGAGCAACCGAGCGCTGGGCGCAGGGCTTGGAGGTCTCGCACGGTTCCCCGAAACCAGTACGCGGTAACCGTGAGCGCGTACGCAATCATCAACCCGTGAAGAAGCTCAAACCAGAGCGCGGTGTTTTCCCAGAACGGATGGCCTCCCACGAGATACCCGTAGATCAAGTAGACGAAGAGCCACAGGCCAGTGATCAGAAGCCCGGTCCATACAGGCGCAAGCGAAATCCGCTCGAAGAGGAGGATCGTCCACGGGATGCGCGCATTCCGTTTCGCTTGAGGCTCCGCCATGCGCTCAGATTACCCCATCAGGTAACTGCCAACCGGATCGGGGGCCTCGGTCACGATGTGGGGGAACCCACCTCTTCTTGGCCACTTCCCTGCGGGATCTTACAGCTTCTTCATTATCGGACATAGGGGGCCCCGCCTGTTTCACTTGTCCTCGGCCGCTTCCTTCTCATGAGCCCGGAGCGACGGAATCAGCATTCCCACGTTTCGTTTATATTCGCGATACGCATCGCCGAAGTGCTCGATCATCATCTCCTCTTCCGATTTGATGTACAACAGGTAGACGGGCAGTACATAGAAAATCGTCAACAGACCGGCGATGAGATTGAGGGTCCCGAGCGAGAGCCCCGCCCATATCAGTACCACAGCCAGATACATGGGATGGCGGACCCTGGCGTAAATACCGCGGATGATCAGCTCGTGGCCCTTGGGAATCGCGTGGCCCACGAACATCGTGGACCAGGAAATGATGGTCCACACCGTGAAAACGACCCCCAGCAGCATGACGACGGCGCCCGCGATGGCGGCATTCATTTGCAGGGGCGTGACGCCGGAGAGTTGCGCAACGTTCCAGTGCACGTAGAACGACATGCCGAGCATCAGGACGGTTTCAGGAAAGGCAACCATTTCAACCCAGGTCAGCTTGTACTTTTCGAATTTCTCTTGCGTCGCGAGCGACAGGATCAGCTTGTACGTGACCTCGAAGCCCCGCCAATACGCCGGGACCAGCAAGAAGACCATCAGGGCCGAATACGCCGCATTGCCGTGCGAACCGACCCCCCAGAACACGATGATTCCGATCGTGACGGCCGCGATCATCACGCTGCGAATTACATCCGCGATTCTCATCTCACTTTCCTCCTCTTTGCACTGTGCGCCCGAGAACTCGATTCTCGCGGTATCACAGTCACCTTTCCAGGTGCGTCCTCAGCCGCAGGGCGCCCCTGCCAGGAGTTCGTCGATGCGGCCCGCCGCCTCGCGCTGGAGCGAGGGCGCCACGTGGCTGTAGGTGTCGAGCGTCGTCGAGACCTGGGAGTGGCCGAGCCGCTCCTGCACGACCTTGGGGTGGACGCCGGCCGCGAGGAGCAGGCTCGCGTGGGCGTGGCGCAGGTCGTGGAAGCGCATCGGCGGGAGGCCGGCGCTGGCGACGAGCGGGTGGAACCAGCGGCGGAGCAGGTTGCGCTTGCGTAGGGGCCCGCCGCGCGAGTCCGTGAACACCGGCGTGGACGGCAGGGGCAGGGCGCCGAGCCGCTCCCTGTGGCGGGCGAGGGCGGCGACGGCGAGGGCGGGCAGCGTCACCGATCTGCGGGACTTCGCCGTCTTCAGGTCGCCCAGCTCCGGCCTCCCCATCCCGTGGTCGAGCAGCTGTCGGCGGACGGCAATCGTCCCTTCCTTGAGTTTTACGTCGCCCCACTGGAGGCCGAGCAGCTAGCCCTGCCGCATCCCCGTCGTCACCGCAAGCACCGCCAGCGCCTCGAGCGGGTCGCCGCGCGCGGCCTTGAGTAGCGCGCGGCCCCCCGCCTCGTCGAGGAACCTGGCCTCCCTCCTCGGCACCCTCGGCCGGTCGACGGCGTCGCACGGGTTGCGGGGGACCAGCCCCCACCTCACCGCCTGCGTACATTCGTTCCGATAACGGCGGCGAATTTACGGCTCACGCGGTGAGGGATTGGCTGGCCTGGCTGGGAGTGCGAACCCTGTACATTCAGCCGGGAAGTCCTTGGGAAAACGGCTACGTCGAGTCATTCAACGGCAAGCTGCGAGACGAGTTGCTGAACGGGGAAATCTTCTACACGCTGCAGGAGGCCAAGATACTGATCGAGCAATGGAGGCAGCATTACAATCGATTCCGACCGCACAGCGCCTTGGACTACAGACCTCCTGCGCCCGAGGCGATCGAGATCAGCCCGCCGGGTTTCATCCCGCTCCACCTGGCGGCTGCTCAAGGACTAACACAGGGAGCGGTACAATGACCGGGGGCAGGTCAGCGGCAGGGCCAATCTAACTAGGGCACCCGCACTTCGACTGGCAGAAGATCGGGTCTCGCGTCAAGCGGCTCGTCTCAAGAAGCGCGGCGGCCGGACCCTCGCAGCACGGAGCGAAAGCCGGGTTTGATTGCCAGCTTCGCCTCCCCGGGCCGCGGGTCGCCCCTGGTTGCCGTCACGTTGCTGTCAAAACGTAACTACTCGCCGTAGCCCGGCTTGCTGACGGGCGCAGTCGCAGCGCGTCTTCGAGTCGCACCCGAACGCGGCCAAGGATCATGGAACGCTATTTACTTCTTGACCTGGCGTGCCTGCCATTGATTAGATCAATCAATGATAGGTGCCGAAAGAATACTACCATCCCACATTCCCATGTTGGCCGCGATTGCCGCGCTCAACTGGGTTCTCATTCATATCTCTCACGAGGTGGTCGGTCACGGCGGCGCCTGCCTGTTGCTTGGAGACAAAACACTCGGTGTTACCCTCATATTCTTAAACTGCGAAAGTAATGACGCCTTTCTTTTCAGGTGGATTCTGGCGGCGGGCGGCCTGATGAACCTGTTTGTGGCCGCGCTGTGTTTTCTCTGGCTTCGCTTCACGAAAACAGCCGACCCGGCGTTTCGCTATTTCCTCTGGCTTTTCGTGGCAATGGTCGTCATCTGGGACGGTTTCTACATCGCGGTCGGCGCCGGATTTTCCATGGACTGGAGTGACTGGCACAATGTAACGCTGGGCCTGGAGCCGGCCTCTCTGTGGAAGGGGGGCATGGTTCTGATTGGCCTTTGCGTTCTGGTCGGCGGCGGGCTTTTGCTTTTTCTTGAACTGGAGCTCTTCCTGCGCGGCAGCGCTCATCGCGCGCATGATTTCTTCATACTGGTAGGCGTTCCCGCAGTCATCGGGGTCGTCGTAAACCTGATCGCGAGCGCGTTCTGTCCCATCGCGTCCCTGTCCGCCTCCCTGATGGAATCGCTTCCACTTCTCGCTTTAGTATTGCTCGGCATACCCCTGTGGATTCGCGAGCCCCGGAGAGACGAACGGGCTCCGGCGTGGTCGAGTTCCCGGTCGGTGCTCTGGATTTCAGCCGGGCTTGTCGCCTGTTTGCTTTTTCTCGCCGTTCTCGCTCCGGGTATCGGCGATCTCAAACCCGCGAAATCACCCATTACCTCCCGTCCAAGCGGGAAGTAACCGGGCACGTAGCGCTCAGCCGCCTGATGGTTCTTCGCCTTCTACCCACGTCTTCATACCCTCGAAGACCACGCCCGTATGAGCTGTGACCCGTCAGAGTGATTTGGATCATTGGGGGGCTGTTGACCCAAGAGACCGTCCTGCCGCCAGTTGAGGAGAAATCCGGTGGCCAAGGGGAGGAATTGACGGCAACGGTGTAGCGGCGGCGGGCTCCGGTGGGCGCGGTGGACGCCCGTGTCGATCCTGCTGTTGTGCTTTGGCGTGGCCGGAGTCGCGGCGCTGCTACCGCTGACATCGACCGGCGAGGTGGCCTGGTTGTGGGCGGCGACGATTCTGGGCGGGATGGCCGTGGCACCGATGTTTGCGACGGCCCTCTCCCTGGCCGGTGGTCGCATGCCGATCAGCGGGCGCGCGATGGGCTGGTTCTTTGTCGGCTCCAGCGCTGGGGGCATGACGATTCCCTGGGTGATCGGCCAACTCCTCGAACCGGTGAGCCCGCAAGCGATGTTCTGGGTCATCCTCATCGACATCGGGTTGGGGCTGGGGATCTGGACCTTCCTCCGGCGCGGCGGGCGGGCCCCGGGCCGCGCATGATCGCTGGTTGCTGTCACGTTGCTGTCAGACGGCCGGCCGGGGCGCCGGGGCAGGCGCGTAAGTGCCTGGAATCATTGGAGCCGACGGGCGGACTCGAACCGCCGACCTGCTGATTACGAATTAGCGGGTCATGAATGCTCACAGCGAGCGTGCGCAGCCTGGCCGCACCACTGCTCCTGCAGTTTCGCCCTATCGGCCGTGAACTGCGTCCTGGCCACATCCCTCGATCCCCCGACCCTACCCAGATCGACAGGAGGCGGACGGGTGACACCGCGATACAGGGAGCGCCGCTGCGGCCCAAGCCCCCTGCCTCAGCCCCCCGCCCCGCCCTGTATCTTCACCACCCGCCCAAGCTCCAGAAAAACCAGCCGCAGGCGAATCTTCGAAACGGGCAGCCCCGTCTGCGCCGCCACCACCCGCCCGTACGTCTCGAGCTGAGGCCGGTAGTACTCGACGCGGTCGGCCAGCTGCTCCTCCGTCAGACTATCCGTCTTGTAGTCCAGCACCTCCGCCCAGACGACGTCGTCGTCGAGGCGGCCGATCACGAGCCGGTCGATGGAGCCGGTCCAGAGCTGCTTCTCGCCGGAGTCGTCGGTCAGGACGACCGAGAAGGTGTGCTCGTTGCTCACCTCGAGCGTGGCGTTGGCGGGGGCAGCGCAGTGCTCGCGTGAGAGGGCGCTTCGTACTGGCTCCGCCTGGAGCGCTCGGGAGAGGGCGGCCAGGGCTTCGCGTCGGGTTTCGGGATTCGGTTCGAGCGGCGCGCCGATTTCGAGGGCGCGAGCTTCGTCCAGATGGAAGTCCTCGATCCACACCAGGTCTTCGAGCCAACGGTGGATCAGGGTCCCGCGCTTCGCGCCTCGCTTGTCGCGGAACAGGGCCTCGGCCCGGACCAGCCGGCCGCCCTCCTCTGATGAGGGGCTGCGGCGCGGCAGGGTGCGGGGGCGGTCGCTGGGTGCCAGGCCGAGCTGCGTGGGGGCAGGCTCGGGTGTCTCGCTCTCGCCGGAATCCGGCTCTAGTCCCTTGGCCCATCCGGCGCCTGATGCATTGGTCGGGTGCGACCAGATGACGCCCGCTGGGTCGGGGGCGTGCAGCTCGTCCTGGCGGATGGCGGCGCGCACCAGGTCGGCTACGCAGGGGATCTTGATCTCCGTCTCAGGATTGAACCCGGGCACGATCAAGTCGAGACGCCGGGCTGCTCGTGTCATTGCCACGTACAGGGTGCAGAGCCCATCCTCGAACATGCGAGCGGTGGTCTCCTCGTAGAGGGCCATGAGGTCCTCGTCGGCGATGAGGGTCGCCTTTCTCGGCGAGACGGACACGGTCTGGATCAGTCCGTCGGGCTGCGGGCGGTCTACCAGCAGCCCCCCACGTTGCCCGACGAACTTCTTGTGCAGCTCTGGTAGGATCACCGCATCGAACTCCAGACCCTTGGCGCCGTGGATGGTCATCACTCTCACCTGGGCCCTGTTCGGCGACTCGACGCGCTCGCTACGGATGTGATCGACGAAGTCCGAAGGCCGCAAGCCAGCCTTCCCATCGAAGGCAAATGCGAGCTCGGAGAGCTGCTCGAACCGCAGCTTGTCCCACGGCGACCAACTGTCGTCGCCGGTTATCTGCCTGCCGATGTCCGCACAGAATGCACCGAGGCCGTCACCGGCGAGCCGAGCCCGAACCTCTCGCGACACTTCGTGCCGGCGCTCGCGGCCGGCATCCTTCGGGAGGCCGACAACCCCGCCCAGGCGGGAGCTTCCGAGGTGGAAGGCGGCGGCGCTGTCGCCGGGGTGGTCGGCCAGGTGAAGGAGCGATACGAAGACCAGCACGGCCTCCGAGTCGGTCAGCTCGCTTCCGCCTTCTCCGCTCGCGTCGACACCCTTCTGGCGAAGGCGGTGGATCAGCTCGGCGATGTGCTTGCGCTCGCGCATCAGGATGCCGACGGTTGCGTTGGGCGCCTCCTGCGAGATCAGCACCGCGCGCTCGACGGCGCGCTCGAGGAGCGCTTTGTCGTCGTTGCGCTCGTCCGGGACCCGCTCTCGGGCTTCTGCGAGGAAGGTGGCTCCGGGCAGATCCTTGGCGGCGGTGTGTTCGTGAAAGCCCTCCTGCCATCGCCGAGCGCCGGGGCGGTAGGCCGCCGCATCCTCGTGGGCAAGCGCAGCGTTGTCCTCCACGCCCGAGAAGACCCGGTTGACTGTGTCGAGGACCACCTGCGAGGAGCGGTAGCTCTCGTGGATCTCCTCTGGCTCGAGCCCGGGCAGCAAGCTCGGAAGCTCGGCCAGCAGGCGGGGCTCCGCCTGGCGAAAGCCGTAGATCGATTGCTTGACGTCGCCGACGCAGAAGAAGGTTCGCTCGCCGGTTCCATCCGCTGCGATCTCGCTGGCAATCTTGTGCAGGATGCGCCACTGGATCGGCGAGGTGTCCTGGAACTCGTCCAGCAGCAGGTGGTCGATCCTGCTGTCGAGCCGGAACCACATGTCGAGGCTGCGCGCGTCGATGGGGAGTTCACTGGCCGCACGCGGCGAGAGGGCGAGGGGCAGGTCGTCGAAGCGGTAGGCGCCGCGATCGCGCTTGCGCTGCGAGTACGACGAATCGAAGCGCTCCAACAGCGAATGGGTCGCGAGGTTGCGCTTCCGCAGCGTGGTGAGGAACTCGTAGATTGCTCGACGGACGATCAGTGCCAGATGCTCAGCCGGCGCGTCCGGGATGGGTATGCGTGAGTATGTCTGCCCCGGTGTCAGGAAGGCCTTTCCAAGACCCTGAGTGAGAATCTTCTCCCAATCGCGATTGCCCGCGGCCTCCACGACTGAGTTCACCGCCTTGACCCAGCTCTTGCTGGGCTCGCCCTTCTTGGTGGTCGGAACCTCCGCCTCACGCAGCGCCGCGCGCGCATCAATGAGTTCCTCATCCGGCGGCTTCGTACCCGGATCGACCCGCCCCCAGGCGTCCTCTGCGCTCTCGAGGAACACGGGGCGCATCTTGCTCGCGTGCTCGAGCATCTTCTGGTGGACGCTCCGGCCCACTGCGCCCGAATCGAGGCCCCGCAGCAGCCGGATCGCCTCGTCGTGCGCTGTTTCCTCGAGGACGTCCTGCATGGCTTCGGCCTGCAGGATCTCGTCCTCACCCACGCTGGAGATGCCCCATGTCGGCGGAAGCTCCAGATCGAGGGCGAAGAGCCGCACCAGGTGAACGAAGAAGGAATCGATGGTGCGCACCTGGAAGGTGTCGAGCCCACGCACGAGCTTCGAGAGCAGTGTGCGACAGCGATCGGATGTGATGTCAGGCGAGCCGAGTGCTTGGCAGAGCTCCTTCAGCTTCTCGGAATCCTCCGCGGCCTCGACGAGCCGTTCGAGCGCCCGGTCGAGGATCTCGCCTGCCGCCTTGCGGGTGAAGGTCGTCGCGAGGATTCGCTCCGGCTCTACCTCGCGGAAGAGCAGCCGAAGTAGCTGATTGGTGAGCTGGTAGGTCTTTCCGGTGCCCGCCGACGCAAGGATGAGCTGGTGTGCCGGCGCGCTCATTCTTCCTCGCTCCCGGTGATGATGCCGACGCCACCGATGGCGGCAAAGATCTCGTCGCGCGGTGCGAAGCCCTCGTCGGTGAAGAACTCACCCCTGCGGATCCGCCGAACGACGTCGCGCGCCGCTTCGACCGCACTCTCCATCCCTTCCTCGAAGGTCTCCTTATCGTCCTTGCGCCGCGACCAGCGATCGAGCCCTTTGAACCCGATCTCCATCTCTTCGCGCGGCAGCGCGATGTAGCCGACCTCGGCGGGCACCGCGTCGCCGAGCAGCTCGACCGCGAGGACGCAATAGAGCGGCAGCTGGAGATCGATCCACTCCCCGTCCTGCCTGCGATGCGCGTTGAGCGGGTTGCGGACGCTCTCTCCCGTCTTGTAGTCCCAGATGGCCCATCGCTGCGTTTCCGGGTGATGGTCGATGCGATCGATCCGGCCCTTGAGACGGATCGGGGTTCCATCGACGTCGAATGCGACGTAACCCTCCGACGGGGACCACTCGGTCTCGCGAATCTCCCAGCCTTCCTCTCTTCGTTTCGCCTGGGCCGCGGCAAAGCCACGCAGGCGCTGGGCCAGCTGCTCCAGCTGCAGCTGCACAGCAGGGAGCGGATGCCGGCCATATCGTTCGCTGCCGAGATTCTCGAGCGCGTCCGTGAGGAACTGCCCGAGCTTTGCCTCGTCGCGCTCGTCCCGCATCCGGTCGTCCTGTCCGAAGCGCTTCAGGACTTCGTGCGCAAGGCTTCCAAACCCCAGCGGATCCAGCTCCCGGGCCCGGTCGTCGAGGCTCTTCAGTTCCGCGACGTGCACGAGGTAGAACTCGTAGGGTGATGCCAGGTAGGTCTTGAACGCGGTGACCCTGATCGACTCGACCTCCGGGTCCTTGGCCAGGCGCGGCAACTCGCGACCGCTGCCCGCCGAACCCTGCACCCGCGGACGGGCTTGTTTGGAACCGTCGATGAAGCGCTTCACTCGCGGCACCACTTCGGATTCGGCGCAGTGGAAGACGATGCGGCTGGGCACCTGGGGATCGCCCGCTGCGCTGCGCCGCCCGGTAATGAAGGCCACGCGCTCGCGTGACTGCAGCAGGAGCTCGGTGGCGTAGAGATCGCGGGCTAGCCGCTTCTGGTTGTCGACGATCCCGAGACTCTGACGCAGCCGGTTGGGAAGATACGCATCCCCATGGATGGACTCGGGGACACGCCCGTCTTCGAAGCCCGTGACCACCAGGGCCACTGCGTCATCGAGGGCCAGCTCGAGCCAGCCGAGCATCTCCAGCGTCGGCTCGCCAGCGCGCGCGGCCGCAGGCGGGACCCCGTCGCCGCCCATCGCCCGGAGCAGGAGCGAGATGGTCTCCGCGGCACGGCCCGCCGGAGCGAGCGGCGCGGGCAGGCTCTCGAGATCGGCCAACGCCTCACCCAGCCGACCGAGGCTCGAGATCAAGAGCCGATCCGACTCCACCGCTGGATCCAGCGCGCGTTCGCCGTAGACAGCCTGCAATAGCTTGCGGACTTTCGGGGCCATGGCGGCGGCTTCGTGCTCGCCCTCATCGAAGAGGCCACCGAGGAGGTCGCGAACGCCGCGCCAGATCCGACCCATGGATGCGGCCAGGTGTTTGTCGTCTGAGTCGTCCGGATCCGCCAGCCAGCGTCCGTCGGCCTTCCAGGGCAGATGGGCGTTGTGGTACCGGTCGACGAGATCCACCGGCTCCAGGCTCCCATCCGCGCGGCGCAGTGCCGCCTCGAAGTCGGGATGGCGGACCAGCTTGGCCAGATCGGCATAGCGACGCCCTTCCAGGAAGCGCGCCACGGCATCGAGCAAGACGGCGGGGCGGGTGCGCTCGATGGGCGTCCCGGCAGCATCGCGGGCGGTGACCCCGCATTCGCCCATGACGGCCTGGAGGTAGGGCGCGACCTCACGGTCGGCCAGCCCGATGCTGATCTGCTCGGCTGCGTACTGGCCGCCCCAGCTGGCGATGACGCCGGCTGCGCAGCGAGCCTGGTCGGCCGGGCTGTCCACCACGTGCCACTGCGCTTCAGCGTCGAGGCTCGTCTCCGATGACTGCCAGGCCTCGGAAATCAAGGCGCCATGAGGATCGAAGGATTCCGCTCGCTCGGCGGGTGCGAAGACGAGCGCGGTGACGGGAGCTTCGCAGAGATCGAGTGCGCCGCGCAGCAGCTGGTTCATCTCCGAGACGCCGACGAGCACGACTTCGCGCACCGCACGGGTCGCCTTGGCTCGAATCGCCTGGAGACGGCCGAGGTGCGGATCGACGAAGCCCGCGTCTTCGAGGAGATCGACCATGCGTGCCTGCGCTGCGGCCAGCGCTTGCCAGCGCCGCTGCTCGCCATCGAGTGTCGCGAGCAGATCGTTCCCGGCCACGTCGGCGAACCCCAGCCCCTCGGCCGCCACCTCGCCAAAGAGCCCTCTCACCTCCTCGGCCAGACGCATCCAGCCGACCAGATCCTCCTTTCCCGGTGGGCGCGCGACGATCCACGACAACGGGTCGGCGTCGAGTCCGGCCAGCGCCTGCTTCCACGCCAGCGTCCGCACCAGACGGCCGGCCGGGGTGCCCTCCACCGCGAGCAACTCGTCGCTGGCCAGGCCGGCGGTCACCACCCTGGGCGGCCGGAGGTGGCAACCGACCCTGCGGGCGATCGACTCGCCGAGGATGCGGCCACTTCGAGCGCCCGGAAGCGCCACCAGGACGCCGTGCATGTCGGAGCCAAAGCGCTCGGCGAGCCAGAACGCTGCGCGTTCGAGCGGCGCCACGCCTTCGAGGGACGCCGCATTCCAGCCGAGAAACTCCCGATTCATGTCCTGCTCTGCTCCACCCTGGCTTGCCCTGTCAGATCACCACGACCACCCGATTCGCGCTCGGACACCGCTCGCGGGCGGTGGAGTTCGGGTGCCCGGGAAGGCTCCAGCAGGCAATATGGCAAGAGGGTGTGACGGATGGGGTCACTTGTCGAAGGCAGGAGAGGAATCCTCCTTTCAGAGCGGGCCGGATCTTCGCGGCTCAGAGGTCGAACTCTATGTGTTTCGGGGACTTGACGCTCAGCGTCGGCGCCAGCCGAGCGGTCGTGTGGGGATCGCCCGCCCACCGCGGCGCCAGGGGTCGTGTAGACTCCTCGATGGAGGAGCAGCGCCATGCAGATTCCCTTCTACTTCGACTACGCCTGACCCTGGGCCTACCTCGGCAGTTGCCGAGTCGAAGCGTACCTGGGCGATCTCGGGGTAGAGATCGACTTCCGTCCCGCGCTGTTGTCGATCATCAAGGAGCCTCCTCCGAATCCCCTGCCCGAAGGGGTCAAGGCTCCGGGCCTCGGACCCCGCAAGAAGGCCAACCTGGCAAACGATCTGCGCCAGTGGGCGGAGCTCTGCGGCGCCGAGTTCCACCCCGCCGGGGGCGAGCGCAAGGATCCGCGGCTCTTGACCCAGGCGGCGCTGGTGGCCAAGGACCAGGGCCGCTTCCGCGAGTACCACTACCCCGCGTTCCGCGCCCGCTGGGCCGATGCGAAGGACATCTCGGATCCCGAGGTGGTGCGGGCGCTCCTGGCCGGCGCGGGCCTGGACGCGGACGCCGCGCTCGAGCGGGCGCAGTCCGACGAGCTGCGCGAACGGCTGGACGCCGACTCCCGGGCCGCGGTCGAACGTGGTGTCTTCGGTGCGCCGACCCTCTTCGTGGGGGACGAGATGTTCTGGGGCAACGACCGCTTCGAGCTGGTGCGTTACTACATCCAGAAGAGTCAGGGCTGAAGAGAGCAGAAGCTTCCTGTGGATCGCTCTCCGGCTAGCTCTTGCTCGCTTCGATCGAGGGCCGTGACGCCACGCGCGTGTACCAGCCCTGCAGATTGTCGAGCTTGGCGTCGAGCGGCTGCCCCACGGTCGCCGCGAACTCGAGGAAGGCATAGAGCAGCACGTCGGCCAGCGTGAAGCGATCGCCGACGATGAACTCCCGCCCCTCGATCATCCCGTTCAACCACTCGAGCTTCTCGCGCGCGATGGCCTTCAGGTCGTCGGCGGCATGGGGAATCACGTGGACGCGGTCCTTGAAGATCCCCAGGCCCTCGGCGAAGCGGAAGCCGTTGGCCAGGGGCTCGAGGATGTTGAGGTCGATGCGGCGGGTCCACATGCGCGTCTGTGCCCGCTCCTCCGGGGTGGTCCCGATGAGGGGCGGTTCGGGCTGGATCTCCTCCAGATACTCGCAGATGGCGGTGATCTCGGCCAGATGGCTGCCGTCGTCGAGCTCGAGGCAGGGAAGCTGTCCGGCCGGGTTCTTGTCCGTGTAGGGCGGGCGACGGTTCTCGCCGCCCAGCAGGTCGACCTGCTCGAGGGGGATCTCGATCCCCTTCTCGGCCATGAAGATGCGGATCGTTCGCGGGTTCGGGCCCATACCGGTGTAGAGCTTCATGAGGGGTTCCTTTCCAAGAAGAAAGCCCATGATAGCGTCGTTGTCGGACGCCTGCGTGGGGATGGATCCAGCGGTCATCTCGATTCCACACGGGGACTCGGATTCCATGCGCGTTGCACATGCCGAGAGAATCGATGAGAGTATCGAGAACCCGGAGCCGGTCGTCGTCGAAGGTTCCGGGCACTGGATCTTCATCGACGCTGCGGGTGCGTTTGAAAAGAGGTCCCTATGGATTTTGAGCTGACCGAAGAGCAGAGGATGCTCAAAGACACGGTGGCCCGGTTCGTGGCAGAGGAGATCACTCCGCGGGCGGCTGAATGGGATGAAGAGGAAGCGTTTCCGTCCGGGGTGTTCCGGGCCATGGGTGATCTGGGTCTGTTCGGCGTCTCGATTCCGGAGGCGTATGGGGGCAGCGGGGCCGACTTCCTGTCCTGCCTGCTGACCATGGAGGAGATCAGCAGGGGCGACTCGGGTCTGGCTACCTCCTGGGGCGCCCACACCGTGCTATGTACAGAAAGCCTCTACCGCAACGGGACCGAGGCGCAGCGTCGGCGGTACCTGCCCGGGCTCATCGACGGCAGCAAGATAGGGGCCCTGGCCATCACCGAACCCGAAGCCGGGTCGGACGCCCTGTCACTTCGCACACGGGCCGAGAAGCAAGGCGACCACTGGGTCCTCAACGGCACCAAGATGTTCATCACCAACGGGCCCGTGGCCGACCTGGTCATCGTCTACGCCAAGACCGACCCGGAGGCCGGCCCGAAGGGCATCACCACGTTCCTGGTGGAGGATGGATTCCCAGGGTTCACCAAGGGCAAGAAGCTGAAGAAGATGGGGGCCCGCAGCTCACCGACCGGGGAGCTGGTCTTCGAGAACTGCATCGTCCCGGAGGAGAACGTCCTGGGCGACATCAACAAGGGTGTCAAGGTTCTGATGAGCGGGCTGGACCGGGAGCGGATCGTCTTCTCGATGGCTCCCATCGGCGGCGCCCAGGCCGCCTTTGACCTGGCATACCGATACGCCCGGGAGAGGGTCCAGTTCGGAGCGCCCATCGTCAGCTTCCAGGCCATGCAGGAGATCCTGGCCGAGATCGCCACCGAGGTGCAGGCCGCCCGCCTGATGGCCTATTGGGCGGCGACCCGGGCCGACCGGGGTGAGAAGGTCAGTCAGGAAGCTTCCTACACCAAGCTGTTCTGCTCACAGGTTGCGATTCGGGCCGTAGGCAAAGCCATGGAAGTCTTCGGAGGGTACGGTTTCATACGAGAGTATCCCATCCAGCGCTTCTATCGAGACGTCAAGGGCATCGAGTTCGGGGCTGGCACCAATCAGATCCAGCGCATGATCATCTTGAAGAATCTGTTGAACGGCGCCGACCCGTTTCCCCTCTGAACAGGAAATCATCGCCTTCCGCAGTCACTCGAGCAGTGGAGATGCAGCAGCGCTACCGACCCTGTCCTCCCCATTGAGGAATCCCCCATGTCCCCCCAACCCTCCTACCTCTGCTTCGATCCCGCCTGGGCGGCGAAGCCGGTGCCGGAGACGCCGGGGGAGCCGCTGCACGAGATCCTGCGGGAGACGGCGCGGCGCTGTCCGGAGAAGACGGCGCTGATCTACTTCCATCACCATCTGAGCTACTGGGAGCTCGATCTGTTGAGCGACCGGTTCGCCGCATACCTGGCCAGGCTGGGTCTCGAGAAAGGCGACAAGGTCGCCACCATGCTGCCCAACTGCACGCAGCACGTGATTGCGATGTACGGGATCCTGAAGGCGGGCTGCGTGATGGTTCCCTTCAACGTGATGCTGAAGGCCGACGAGATCCGTTACATCCTGGAGGAATCGGAGGCCCGTGTCCTGGTCGGTCTCGATCTCCTGTTCCCGGTGATGCAGCCGGTCGCTGCGGAGCTGCGACTGAGGCGTGTCGTCACGACCCACGCGAGGGACTTCTCCGAGCCGACCGCAAATGTTCCGCCTCTGCTGGCGGGAGACAAAGCTCCGGTGGAGGGCGCCGACGACCTGATGGAGATCATCGGCCGGGAGCACGGTGCGGTTCCGGTCTTCGAGACGGACACCTCCGAGGATCTCGCCTGCATCTTGTACACGTCGGGCACCACGGGATTTCCGAAGGGCGCCATGATCACCCACCGGAACTACAACCACGTCGCCAGCCTGGTCGTCGGCGGCCTGGACATGAAAGCTTCCGATGTGCTGTTCATGCTCTTCCCGCTCTTCCACGTGGGGGGGCAGGTATTGATCCTATTTCCCGCAGTGATGATCGGCGCCACCAGTGTGCCGATTCCGATGTTCGACGCCGGTGAGATGCTCGACCTGATACAGCGCTTCGGCATCACCTTCGGCTTCGCCCCGCCCACCGCCTACATCGGTCTGCTCAACCACCCGGAATTCGACAGGTTCGATCTCTCCAGCTTGCGGGTGACGGCGGCGAGCGGGGCGCCGGTTCCGGCCGTTCTCCAGAAGGAGTGGCAGGAGAGGGTCGGCACCTATCTCTACGCCGGCTACGGGTGCACCGAGACGACCGGCGCGGGTCCCGGGACCATCGAGATGGTCAACAAGAAGCTCCCCGGAAGCGGCACGCTGGGCGCCATCACCGGCGAGGTCAAGATCGTCGACGAGAGCGGCCATGTGGTGCCGAGGGGAACCGTGGGCGAGATCATCCTTCGCGGGGAAGGCGTGGCAAAGGGATATTGGAGGAAGCCCGAGGAAACCCGCGAACAGTTCCCGGGGGACGGATGGTTTGCCACGGGCGATGCCGGCTACATGGACGAGAACGGCTTCCTCTTCTTCGTCGAGCGGATCAAGGACCTGATCATCGCCTCGGGCTACAACATCGCACCGGCGGAAGTGGAGGGGTATCTCTATCATCATCCCGCCGTCCAGGAGGCCGCCGTCGTCGGTGTCCGGGATGAGTACCGTGGTGAGACCGTCAAGGCATTCATCGTCCCGAAGCAGGAAGCGCGGGGCAAGCTGACAGAGGAAGAGATCATCGCCTTCGGCAAGGAGAAGATGGCGGCCTACAAAGCGCCGAAGATCGTCGAGTTCATCGACGAGATCCCCAAGAACCTGACCGGAAAGGTGTTGCGCCGGGTCCTCCGCGAGCGGGAGGAGGAGAAGAAATCCTGAAGAGCTTCAAGGTCATCGACGCGCTCTCCTATGTGCCCACGCTGGATGTCGTGCTGAACCTGATCGTCTCGCTGCCCCCGCAGATGGCGCGCTATCTGAAGGACGTCTTCGGTCCCCGGGTGGCGCCGCTGATGGGGATCACCGCCGACGAGCTCCATGAAATGAAGTGCTCGATGAGCCCCGTGGAGCTGGCGGAGGCCCTGACTCCCCGGGTTCGCCCGCTCACCATGGAGGTGGAGGCGTTCATCGGTCAGCTCGACGAGATGAACGTGGAAAGGGCGGTGATCTTCAATCTGGACGAGGAGACGCCAAGCGGTCTCACGGGCCTTCCCAACGACTACTACGCCGATCTGGTTCGTCGGTACCCGGAGCGCTTCATCGGCATCGCGGGGATCGACCCGCTGAAAGGCGTGGACGCGGTCCGGGAGATCCGGCGCTGCTACGAGCTGGGGCTTCGGGGGGTGGCGATCCGGCCCTTCATGTTCGGCATACCGCCGACCCACGCGAAGATGTATCCGATCTACAGCACCTGCGTGGAGCTCGACATCCCCATCTGGTTCCATCTCTCGATCAACTACTCGACCCAGAACATGGAGGTGGAGCGGCCGATCCATCTCGACGTGGTGGCCCAGGACTTCCCCGAGCTCAAGATGATCGCCGGACACGGCGGCTGGCCGTGGGTGGCTGAGCTGACGGCGGTGGCATGGCGGAACCCGAACGTCTACATCGACATCGCCTCATATCTTCCCAAGTACCTGGCGATGCCCGGCGGTGGATGGGAGACGCTCCTCAGCCTGGGCAACTCGATCCTGCAGGACAGGGTCATCTTCGGCTCCACCTGGCTCTTCATGGGCCAGAGCATCCGGCAGCTGGCCGACGGTGTGATGGAATTGCCGCTGAAAGAGGAAGTGAAGGAGAAGTGGCTGTACCACAATGCGGCGGCGCTCTTTGGCATCGGCTGAGCCGCCCCGTTTCTAGCCAGCGAAGTGATTTCGGTCCGCCCGATCGCTTCTCCCATACGGCCGTTGGTATTGAAATCGAGAAGGAGAGAGTCATGGGATTCGTCAAGACCCAGGAGGAGCTCGATCGCTACTTCGCCCTCGGCGTCCGCCAGTTCATCGACGCCAAGATGCTGGGCGTGATGTTCGAGACGAGGATGGAGATCGTCGAACGCCTGCTGCCCCCGCCGCTCGAGCTGCCCGACGCAGCAGGTGGCCTGATCTTCATCGCCGAGTACCCCGAGACCAATCTCGGACCGGGATACCGCGAGGCCGCCTTGTTCATTCGCTGCAAGCACCAGGGCGAGGCCGGCAGCTACTGCCTGTCGATGCCCATAGACAGTCTCGAGTCGCGGATCTACAACGGCCGCGACATCTTCGGCTTCCCCAAGAAGAAGGCCGACATCCACGTCGAGAAGAGCGGCACGCAGGCGCGGGGATGGGTGGAGCGCCACGGCGTGCGCTTCGTCGAGATCTCGGTCGAGCTGAGTGGCACACTCCCCGAGATGCCGCCCCAGGGGCCGAACTTCCTCTTCAAGTGCTCGCCGCGCATCGACCTCCAGCCCGGGTTCGACGGACCGGTGATGCTCTGCCGCCACCAGACGACGGTGGAGATGAAGAGCGTGGAGATTGGCGCCGCCGAGGTCGTGCTGCGCGAGTCCGAGGACGACCCGTGGGCCGAGATCGAGATCACCAACATCAACATCGGCTTCTATCTCATCAGCGACAACACCATGCAGCCCGGCCGGGTGCTGGGCGAGGTCGATGGCGACGCGTACCTACCCTACTACTTCAAGATCACCGACTTCTTTTCCGGATAGGCTGGAGATGCGAAATGGTTGACTTCGAGCGGACGGATACCCAGGAACAGATGATCGCCACGGCGCGCGAGTTCGGCATGGGCGTGGTCGCCCCGGCCGAGATCGAGCTGGATCGGATCGCGGACCCGGAAGAGGTCTTCGCGAGCGATCTCTTCTGGAGCGTGATGAGCCAGTTCTTCGAGCTGGGCTTCAACCGCATGGCGCTGCCCGAGGCATTTGGCGGGCTTGGCCTCGACCCCCAGACCACCGGGATGGTCTGGGAGGAGCTCGGGCGTTGGGGCCCGGGATTCGCGGCTTCCCTGATGCCGGGTGCGGTCGTGCCCCAGCTGCTCTCATTCCTGGTCCCGGACCGCGAGGACCTGATCGACGAGTTCGTGCGCTCCTATTGCCAGGACACGACCGGCCGGCGCATCACCGCCTGGTGCAGCTCCGAGCCCGACGTCGGCTCCGACGGAAGCAACTACGAAGACCTCGCAGTCCACCACCACACCACGGCCCGGCTCGATGGGGACAAGTGCACGCTGAACGGCGCCAAGTCCGACTTCGTCTCGAACGGCGGCATCGCCAGTGCCTACATCGTCTTCGCCTGCGTCGACCCATCGATGGGCATCAAGGGCTCGGCCGCCTTCGTGGTCCCGGGCGACGCCAAGGGCATCTCCCGCGGCCGAGCCATCGACAAGACCGGGCTGCGGACGCTCAACCAGTCGTCGGTGTTCTTCGACGACGTGGAAATACCGGAGGGGTACATGATCTTCCCCCACGGCGAGTCCTACCCCATGCTCCACAATGCCATCATCACGGTTGGCAACCTGGCAGTCGGATACCTCGCGGTGGGGCTGATGCGTGCGGCTTACGAGCACGCGCTCGAGCACTGCAAGTCGAGGGTCCAGTGGGGAAAGCCGATCTTCGAGCACCAGCTCGTCGCCAAGAAGCTCTTCGAGTGCTGGCAGGCGATCGAGGCCTGCCGCGCCTTTCTCTACAAGGGCAGCTGGCTCTCGAAGCAGAGCTTCCCCGGCGATTTGAAGACCAGCCTGGGCGCCAAGATCTTCGCCACCGAGATGGCGGTGACGCACACGGCCGAGATGGTGCAGGTGCTCGGCGGCTACGGGATCTCGATGGAGTACCCGGTCGAGAAGTACGCCCGTGACGCCAAGCTGCTGAAGATCATGGACGGCACCAACGAGATCCTGATGACCAAGGCCGCCAGGCACTTGTGATTTCTCGCGAGCTACTGTTGCCCCCGGTCGCTCAGCAGCCGCAAGTGATAGTCCGCCAGTAGACCCCCCATGGCGCCCGCAGGAATCATCAGCGTGAATCCCACCAGGTCGAACCAGAGGGGCGGGTGGGGGCCCTGTTGGCCGGCGACGACGTAGGAGAAGAGCGCACAGAAGGCGGAGCCGATCGCGATCCAGACGCCGTGCCGGACGAAGAAGCGCGCGGCTCGCTTGGCGCCCACATAGGCTGCGAAGACCGTGCAGAGGAGGCCGACGACCAGGCTCGCCAGCAGGAACTCGGGCGAGGCCAGGAGAGGCTCGAGCGTGCCCTCGGGCAGCTCACCCCCATGATCGTCGGCGAGTCCGGCGGCGAAAAGACCGATCAGGATGGAGCTCGCGACGAAGGTGGCCAGGTTGTCGACGACGACGCCGATCAGGATGGCCCCGGGGCGAAGGCCATCGAAGACCCCGGTGGGCTGTATCGGCGGGGGACGATCCCATTCGCTCACGATGCGCTCTCCCGCGGCCTGAAATCCTGACTGTTCAGCAGCCGCCGCGAATGATGTTAGCCCGATCGCGCATCTCTTCGCTTCCGCCGGTACGGATCATCCTTTGCCTTTGCGCAAGCTCTCCCTTCGTTCTGGACGAGATATCCAGGACCCATTGTGAGATTTCGGACGCTGGCCGGCCGCGGTCCTCTAATCAGGGTGCCGTCAGGTCACCCATGGACACGGTCCCCCAGGTCTTGAGGGTTCGACCGATCGAGTCGCCGAGGGGCTGTGCGGCCAGGCTCCCAGCTTCGAGGCAGGCGGCCCAGTCGGCGTTCCCCATCAGGGAATCCATCCAGGCCTCCATCTCCGCCTCGGTGGCATAGCCAATGGAGACCATATGGGTGACCGGGCTGATGCCTCCCGCCACGACACCGCTGAGGTGCACCTGGCCCGGGAACTTCTTGCCGGTCTCAGAGGCCATGAACTTGTCGATCGCGGCAACGAAGCCGGCCGGATCCTTGACGGCGAAGGCAGAACTCACCCACACCGGATCGCTGTCGACGATCTCTCCCCAGCTCTTCAGGGTTCGGAGCATCACTTGCGACACCGGCTGCGCGATCCCTGCCATGGTCGCCCGGTAATCGGCCCAGGCGGGGTCGGCCATGACCTTCTGCGTGTAGGCCTCGCGGTCCGCGGCCGACTTGTAGAAGGGGGCGAGTGTGTGGGTGGCGGGATTGCTGCCGTTGGCCATGTACATGTGGAGCATGAGCCGCCCAGGGAACTCCTTCCCGATCGCGGAGTTCATGAACTTGTCCGTGGCAGCGACGACCTGCGGCGCGTTCTGCGGAGTGATCGTAAAGGCGAATGCAGACCACGTCGGGCCTGCAGCGGCGCTCTGGCCGAGGAAGAGAAGTCCCATCAACGCGAGTCCGATCCATTTCATGGCAGATTGCCCTCCAGTTCCCCCCGCTAGCAGCATCCCACGCGAAGCCACGCAGGGGAAGCACTTTCTCGTGTCGCGTGTTCTGTGGGGAAACCCGCCACACCCATATGGGTTACATAGAAGTGTGACTCACTTCGTCTGAACGGCGTTCACCCGGATCGAATGTGCTTGTTTCGCCGCTCAGCATCCATAGAATTGTGCCAGAAGGCTTTCGCACCTCAGCAACCCACTTTCGGGTTCGAAGGGAGGGAACCATGAAGCGAAGCCAGCTTACTCGTAGGGAGTTCTTGTCTACAAGCAAGGACGTCGCGCTCGGCGCCCTAGCAGGTTCCATTGGGCTCAACGCCATCGCGTGCGACTCCATCAGCGGGAGGCCCATAGTCAGCGTTGCCAGGGTTGTGAATGACAGGATCGATGTCGCAGTCGAGAGAGCGATCGATCTTCTGGGGGGCATGAGAACGATCACTCGGGGCAAAGAGAGGATCATGCTCAAGCCGAATCTGGTCAATGCCCAAAGCGCAGACACGACCAATCCCGAGGTGGTGAAGACCCTGGCCGTGCTCATGAAGAAGTCGGGAAAGGAGGTTCTGATCGGCGAAGGCTCCGCCGCGGCTCCCCGCTTCAACGTCAGGGATGGGGTCAGCTGTCGTACCAAGAAGAGGGAAATTCTCGATCCGATGCAGCAGTTCGTCTTCGACGAGCTCGGCTACACGGAGCTTGGAAAGTCCCTGGATGTTCCGCTGGTGAACCTGCATACGGGTGACATTGCAGAAGTGGACGTTCCAGGCGCGTTCGCATTCCCCAAGATGGCGCTCCACCAGTCCTTGACGGAGGTCGATCTTCTCTGCTCGGTTCCGATGATGAAGACTCACGGTCTGGCGTCGGTGACGCTGGGCATGAAGAACCTGGTCGGTGTGTTCCCGGGGACCGCCTACTATTCGGTGCGGTGGGGGATGCACGAGACCGCCTCCGTGGTCGATCCCTCGGGCACCTCGGCAGCCATCGTGGACATGGTGCGGGCGAATCGGCTCGGTTTGGTCGTCATCGATGGCTCCATGGCGATGGAAGGGCAGGGTCCTACGGTTGGTTACGGTGGAAAGCTGGTGAAGATGGACGTGATCGTCGCCGGGACCAACCCGCTGGCGACGGACATGGTGGGTGCTCACCTGATGGGTTTCGAGCCCGAGGAGATCTCCACCTTCGTCTGGGCTCAGAAGGCCGGAATGACGCCGAGGAAGCTGGAGGAGATCGAAATCAGGTCGGATGCGCCCGTCGTCCGGCAGGCGTTCGCGAGACCGGAAATCCGCACCTGGGCGAGCATCCGAGACACTTTCGGCGCAAGGGTGATCTGAAGGTCTGATCGGCCCTCCCGCCGCCAGGCGGGAGGGCGCCGATCCAGCGAAAGAAACGCGTCGGATACCTCTACGCCTCGATGCGCAGCTCGCGCATCTTTCTCATGGAACGCCTGACGAGCAGGTTCACCAGCCAGGGGGTGTACCGATACAAGCGCCACAATACCTTGGCGGATGTGGTGGGGGTGATGGTCGCCTTGTTTCTCTCGACGCCGCGCAGGATCTCCCGGGCACACTCGTCGGCGGGCATGGTCTTGGGGATCTGAGCCTGGAGCTTGTCGGGATCGAGCTTCACCACCTTGAGCGTGCGGAGAATCGGCGTCTCGATGAAGCCCGGGCAGACCACACTCACCCTGACCCCCAGATCGGCGGCCTCCGCTCGCAAGGCATGAGAGAGGCCCACGATGCCGTACTTGGCCGCCGTGTAGGAGATCTCACCGGCCGCCGGAATCAATCCGGCGAGAGAAGCGGTGTTGACGATGTGACCGGAACCCTGCTTCAGCATGATGGGGTAGGCGGCGAGGACACCGTGGACGACGCCGTAGAGACTGGTATCGATGACGGCGCGCCAGTCGTCGAGCGGGACATCTCTCGCTTCACCCCCGACGACGATACCCGCGTTGTTGAAGAGGTAGTCGATCTGGCCGTGCTCTCGAGCGGTTTCTTCGACGAGCGCCTTGACCGCTTCGAAATCCGTGACATCCACGATGGCGGTGTTCACCTGGCAGCCTGAACTTCTGAGCGGCTCCGCCGTGCTGGAGAGCAGCTCGGCGTTGACGTCGCCGAGCACCACTTTTGCACCCGCCCTGCAGAGCTCCTCTCCGAGCGCCCGGCCGATCCCGGAAGCGCCGCCGGTGATGATGACTGTCTTGCCTGAGAAGCTATCCATGCTCATGAAGATTCCTCATGAAGTCGGCATTCAAGACCCATCACGCCGAAATGTCAACGTCTTCGATGTCTCCTGAGCAACACTCCAGAAACGCTCAGCCGCCGCCGATGTCCACATGTCGCAGGACGACGCGATAGATGAGGAAGCAGGCCTGGGTCAGCCCGTAGGAGAAGGCGATGAGCAACACGCAGTAGAGGAGGAACGAGCCAGGATCGGCGAAGTCGGCCGTCACCGGGAAGAGGATGAACCAGAGCGTGAAGAAGGCGAAGTAGTAGTAGAGCTTCGCCCGCTCGTCGCCCTGGGGCCAGAAGGAGTTCTTTCCGAAGTGGAGTGCCAGCTCGTCGATCCGCGCCACGTCGATGGTCTCCTCCTGCCCCGGCTCCGGCGGGACGAAGTCGAGCAGGTAGGTCGTCCGGCTGTCGCGTGCCTTTCGGTCCGTCAGCGGGAGGAACTTGACGAAGGAAGGCATGGCGATCACCCCGAACAGAGAAAGCCACGCCACGGCGATCATGATCTGACCGGGGTCCGAGAAGAGCCGACGTGACCGGTTCATCTCTCGGAGCTGCTCGAAGAGCGGATCGAACTCGAAGTCCAGGGCGCCGCCTACGATCGAGAGAAAGGCGTCAGTGGGAGGCGAGGTCGTTTCCCCCACGTTGAAGTAGCGGCTCACCAGGCAGAAGAGCCCGCTCACCACCAGCAACGTGATCTCCAGGTTGAAGGTCCGGTTGAGCGAACTCAGGCCGAAGCGCCGCTCCGGGTCGTCGAAGCGGAGCACGAGAGAGGACTCCGGACTGCGCTTCTCGGACGCCCTGGCCCGCCGGTAGATCAGCCGCAGGAACAGCCGGTTGTGCCGGAAGGTGATGCCCGTGACCAGGAGGCCGATCGAGAACACGGCGAACTGCGCGGAGTAGGCGACGAGGACCATCACCGCGTTCTCCAGCCGCGAGACGCCTGCGGAGCCGAGCAGGTGGAAGTAGCTCCAGTCCTGCTCGGCCGGGCAGACCGGCGGCACCGTGCGATCCACGAAGAAGAAGGTCAGGACATCGAAGGCGTCGATGACGCTCAACAGCAGCGCGCCGGCCAGGACCAGCAGGAAGAGCTTCCCGTCCGACGCGATTCGGTCCAGCTCCCCACGGACCCGCTCGCGGGGCGGGCCGGAAGGGAATCGCGCCACCAGTGGGAGCTCCGGAGGGTTCCGGCCGATCAGCCGTGCGGCGTAGAAGCGGAGTCCGAACAGGGCGATGGGAAGGAGCGCCAGGAACGCCAGCCAGTTCGGGCGCGTCATGTATCCGTGGAAGACCGGGCCCTCGCATGGCGCGGCGTAGGGCGTGCCGGCGGTCGAGACGTCCCATGCCGTGCCCGTCAGGAAGGCTACACCGATCGGGGCGGCGCCCCAGAGGGCGAGCAGCAGGTAGGTGCTCCGGTCGGTTCCATTCAGGAGCCGATCGCTGAGAGAACCGAGGTGATTCATCCTCTACGCGCGGGCCGTCTCGAGGCGCAGGCCGCCGTCGCCGGCGCGCGCCAGCCCGATCCGGTACTGCGGGTGGAAGCCGAGTTCGCGCTCGGCACGGCTCGTGTCCAGTGTGAATCCGTAGCGGAGGTGCGGTCCGTCGAGGCTATCGCGATGCGGGTCGCGCAAGAATAGTCCCACGCCGGCTCCGGCGGCGCGCAGGAGCGGTCCGGGCACGGGAAAGAAGGGGCGGCGCGTCCAGCGCCCCAGCACCGAGAGCGGGAGCGCCTCGCGGCCGGCCAGGTTGAAGACCCCGGCGGCGTCGCTGTGGATGGCCGCCTGCACCGCGCGGGCTGCGTCCTTGTCGGAGATCACGGCGCAGATCGGGTCGAAGCCGAGGGGGCGGAACCGCGGGACGGCTCGTCCCGCCAGTCCCGGATGCAGGTAGACGTAGCCGCCCGAGGCGACGACGGTGGGCAAACGCAGCAGCGCGACACGCAGCCGGGAGCTTCCGATTTCGCCGTGGAAGAGCATGTCGCAGTCGATCCAGGGGCGCAGCCCGGGCGCGGGGTTGGGGTCGAGGTCGAGCTCGCTCGACTCGCTCAAGTGATTGGCGTTTCCCGGAGCCAGTCGGTAGACGAAGGCGCTGCCCAGGGCGACGAGCGAGCGAATCGAACGCGTCGCCAGGGTGTGCTGCAGCACCAGGCGTGCTTCGGCGGCGCGGGAGGAAACCTTCCCCGCCAGCGGAGGCCCTTCCGATGCGACGCCGTGCTGCGGGATGTGCACCACCGTGTCGATTCCGAGCTCGCGGAATCGCTTCGAGTGAAAGAAGTCCGACATCGGGCGGTGCCGGGCCAGGTCGATGGGCGCGTAGGCGAATCGCGGCGGTACGCCCGCCTGGAAGGCGTCGAAGGCTCGCGGCGCAGCACCCGAGCCGAGGGCGAAGATCCTCCCGATCCGGTCGTCGTGCCACAGCAGCTTGACGACGCGGCGTCCGAGCGGCTCGTCGGAATGTGTGACGAGGACGTTCGGCATCAGCGGTTCCGGTCGACCAGGCGCTGCACCGTACGCCGCACATCGGCTGAGAGCTCATGAACCAGACGCGCGTCCTCGGCGGCATCGGGTCCGAATCGCTCGTATAGCCGCATTGGCTCGCCGTAGACGATTCGATAGCCCACCGGATAGGGCAGAAGACCAAGCGGTCCGAACCAGGGGAAGGTGGGCGTAATGGGAGCGACGGGAAGACCGAGCCAGCGCGCGAGAGGCTTCACGTCGTAGAGGATCGGCGCCTGGTCGTCGCTTCCCAGGACCGCGAAGGGAACGATCGGCGCCTGGGCTCGCAGCGCGTGCTCGACGAACCCCACGTGAAAGTGCTGAAGCTGATAGCGCTGGTTGATCGGCTTGCGGATCCCGTCGATCCCCTCTGGAAAGGTCAGCACCAGCTCGCCGCGATCGAGCAGAGCCGTGAAGTTCTCGTGCGTCCCGATCACCTGGCCCACGCGGGCGAAGAAGACGTTGACGAAGGGAAGGGTGCCCGCCCAGCGGTCGACGATGGCGCGCGCCAGGCGAGGCGGATCGGTGTGGAGAAAGATGTCCACGGCCGCCATCGCTCCATCGAAGGGCAGAAGCCCTCCGTGGTTCGCGACCAGAACTGCTGCGCCGTCGGCAGGGATGTGCTGGTGCCCCTCGCTGCGCACGCGGAAGTAGAGCCGGTAGAGGGTGTAGAGGAAGGGAAACGCGCTTCGGATCGCCCCTGCGGAGAGGCCGAAGTGGTCGTAGCCGCCCTCCGCGGGGAGGGTCTCGGCGAGCGCTTCGAGCCGCCGCCTGGCGTCCTCGTCGAGCATCCGCTCCAGAACTCCCGCCGGAGGCGGCAGCTCCACCTCCGAGAGGGCCGGCCCCGGACCGAATCCGACCTCCGGGCGGGTGAGAGGAAGCTCCTGGGCCGAGGCGTGGGCGTCGGCGGAGACGGGCTCCGGCGCGGCGCCCGAGGCGGCCTTCCCCTTCAGCAACTTCTCAGCGGCGTCGAGCCACTCCTCGAGGGGCTCTGCGTCCTGCATTGCCTCGAAGGGATCCGACCCGAGCGCGGACCCCGGCGTGGAGGGCTCGGTCTCCGGCTCGTCCTTGCCGCCCGGTGAGCGACCGAAGTGATCGTCGGATTTGCTCACTCCGGTTCTCCTTCCGCTACGGGGCGGCGCGCCTCGAGCTCTTCGGCGAGGGCCGCGAGCGCGTGGGCTCCGCGGTTGCCAGGGGCGTATTCGAACACCGAGAGGCCGCGCGACTGGGCCTCGTCGATCTTGACGTGGAAGCCGACCACCGTCTGGGCGATCTCCTTGGGAAAGTGCGACTTGAGCTGCTCGAGCACCTCGCTGGCCAGGCGCGTGCGCCGGTAGAAGGTGGGAACCACCATGGTGATCCGAAGGTCCGCGTGGTCGTACCGGGTGCGCACGGTCTGGATCGTCTGCATCAGCTGGGCGCACCCGTCGAGCGCCAGGAAGGTGAGCGGAACGGGGATGACGATCTCCTGCACCGCCCGCAGCACGGTCAAGGTGAGCGTGCTGAAGGAGGGTGGGGAGTCCAACAGCACGAAGTCGTAACGGTCCATCTCGGGGGCGCTTGCGAATCGGCGCTCGAGCCTCCCCGTCGGGTCCGGATCATCCCCGGCGAAGGTCGGCGCCAGACCGAGGGACTTGTTGGCGAGGATCAAGTCCAGGTTCGGGATCCGAGACGCGACGACGGGCAGCTCCGCTCGGGGCGCGAGCGGTTCCGTCTCCGCGGCCACCGCCTCCGCATCGACGGGCCCCTCCTCGAGGATGGCGTCGAGAAGAAGATCCAGCGCCGAACGTCGCAGGGAGTGGGGCTTTGCCCCCAGAACCTTCCCGAGCTGTCCCTGGGGATCCATGTCGATGGCGAGCACACGATATCCCCGCCGGAGCGCAAGGTAAGCCCCGAGGTTTGCGGTCAGCGTCGTCTTGGCGCTGCCGCCCTTCTCGTTCAGGAAAGCGATCCGCCGCGGAATGAAGCGTCCCTCAAGGGTGCGAGGGCCCATTGATCCAACTTGAAGGGGTCCCCAATCTTCCCCTTCATTTCCCTACAGGTGGGGCGCGACCGTGTCAACAGAGAGTCAGCCCGATCGGGCTGTTTCTCGCCGATCGGGTTCTTTGCCGAGGTCCAGGCCGAGAGGCCGGACTCGAGCGAGCAGGTCTCAGGACTTGGTAGTCAGCTCGCCTTCGTGCGCCTTCAGGAAGGCGCGGATCTCGGGCTCCATGTCGAGGATGCGGTTCCATTCCTCGACGTAGAAGGTGACGGGGAACCTGCGGATGCCGTACAGCGAAGCGCCGCCCTTCTCGCTGACTTTCAGGTAGACGGCCCTGGTCTGCTTGGCCTTCTCGGCCGCGAGCTGGGCCTCGGCCTCCTCTTTTTGCCTCTTCATCTCCTCGAGCTGCCTTCTGAGTTCCTCTTCGTTCTCAGACATCGGGTCGAATCCTCCCACTCGATGTGATGTCCCGGCCACAGGGTGCTCGACCGGCCGGTGTAGGATGCCTCATTGACCCGCGGGGGTCCACAACTAAAGGTTCCCTTCCCTTGAGGGGTACCCTATAGCTTTCCCCCGCGATTCCTCAGCCGGGTTGCCAGGCCTGGTGGCTAGGCCGGAAAGTGCCTGGCGAGGAAGTCGCCGACGATCCGGTTGAAGCGGGCGGCGTCCTCGAAGTAGGTCGAGTGGCCGACTCCCGGGAAGTCGACGATCTCCGCGCCGGGGATGGAAGCTCTCCGGCGGGCAGGTGGAGCGCCCGAAGCCCCGGTGATCGAAGGTCACCACCCGGTAGCCGCGGCCCACGAACTCGGGGACCTGCTGCCACCAGCTCAGGTGGTTGCCTCCCATGCCGTGCGCAAAGACCAGCACGGGACCTTCGCCGTGCACCTCGTAGTAGATTTCGGCTCCTCTGCTTTTGACGAAGGGCATCGGTGTTCCTCCTCACGCGGCTCGACTGGTGGGCAGATTGGTTCAGAGGGTGGGGCCGATCCGGTATACCTCCGTACTCTCGCACTTGAACACTTCCGCCATGGAGGCGCCAGCGGCAGCGGCCACGGGCGACGTGTACCACCACGCCCAGGCCTTCCCGTAGCGTTCGAAGTCGGGTGACGAGCCTTCGATCCAGAAGACGCCCTCCCGCGCGTCGGGGGCCGCGTGCGGGATCAGCAGACGGACCCTGTAGTCCCCGAAGCCTTCCTCTGTGAAGAGCTTGCGCCACTCGACGAACACGGCCTCCACGGAGGCAAAGGTCTTGCCGGAATTCAGGTTGCACTTGGACCGCAGGATCACCTCGGCGCTGGCGGGTAGCGGCAGCAGTATCGCAATCACCGCGAGGCAGATGTGTCTTCTCATTTCGGTGTCTCCCGTATTCGAAGGCTGAAATTGCGTCGGCGGATCAGGTGACCCTCCGACCGAGGATCTCCTCGTACAGATCGATGTACTGATCGACGGTTCGCTCGATCGTGAACTGCTGGGCGCTATCGATCATGACCCGCCGCAGAATCTTGGCGCGCGGCCGGAGAGGTTTCGCGTAGAAGTCGAGCGCCTCGCGGATTCCCTTGACCAGACCCGCGACCTGGTACTCCTGGAAGACGAAGCCGTTTCCCTTCGATTCAGTCAGGGGTTCGACGGTGTCCGCCAGCCCACCGGTCTTGCGCACGATCGGGAGCGTCCCGTAGCGGGGTCCCTCGACCTGGGGAATGCCGCACGGCTCGTAGAGGGAGGGAGAGAGGATGAAGTCTGCCCCCGCCTTGCCGAGCTGACTCAGCTCGCGGGAGAAGGAGTGGTAGGCCACCCGTCCCGGGAAGGCGTTCATCAGCCGCTGGCAGGCGTACACGTGGTCCAGCTGTCCGTTCGCGACGATGGCGAACTGGGCCGTGCGGCTCTCCGTGATGATGAAGGGGATGGCGGCCAGCATCAGCTCGACCCCCTTCTGGGGAGAGACGAGCCGGTGCGGCCAGAAGAAGAGCGGCGCCTTCGGGTCGGAGTGGAGCTTGACCTGGTCCTGGAACCGCAGCTTGTTGAGTTGCTTGCCGCGCACCATGTGGCGGACGTCGTACTTGCGGTGAATCAGCGGATCGACCCGTGGATCGGCGGTCGGCATCGGCGCGTTCAGGATGCCGCTGGCTGCGCCCTCCTCGTACCGGTTGGCGATCACGCGACGAACCGGCTCGGGGATCAGGTCGTAGCCCGAGAAGGTGTCTTCGGCGATCTCGCGAAGGAAGGTCGGGCTCACCGTGTTGATGCGGCTCGCCGCAAAGAGACCCGACGTCAGGAAATCCACGCGGTTGCGGCGGTAGTGCAGCTCGGCACTCAGAAACGTGTCGGGGTGGCGCTCGAAGTAGAGGTGCTCCATGTAGGGACCGACCTCGATCCCCCGCTCGTGCAGAGCGTGGGGTGTCTCGAAGGCGGTGAAGATGTTGTGGCAGGTGATCAGGCTGGGGATTCCCCTGCTCCGCACGGCGGATGGGAGCAGGCCGGTCATCCAGTCGTTGCAGTGCACCAGGATCTTTTCGTTCCGGCTTCTGAGCGTCGGCAGCAGGCTGTAGAGGATCCCCTGCTGGAAGGCGATGGCTCGCAGCACCATCAAGCGATCCAGCCGGCTCCGCTCCTCGTAGACCTGCTGGGCTCCGTCGAAGAGCCCGTAGTCGATGAAGTGGATGCGCTGGATCTCCTGGACACCTCGGATCATCGCCCGGTACTCCTCGTCGCTGATCTTTCCGAGTCTCGCGAAGAGGTTCCGGTAGTGCGGAAGGGTGACGTGGACGTTGACCCCCCGCTGATAGAGCTCGGTGACCACGGCGGCGGAGATATCCGCCAGGCCTCCGCCGTCGCCGGTCCCGATGAAGTTCGAGAGGTTCCCCATGTGCTCGGGCAGCGAGACGATCTCGGGCGTCGCGACCAGAATCATCGGGAGCGCGAGCTGCCGGGAGATTCCCGGGGGAGAGCGCTCCTCGAGGATCTCGTCGAGACCCGAGCGGAGCTTTTTCCAGTCGGCCAGGAGGTCGGGGCGTCTGGGCGAGACCGTCTCGAGCGACTTCTCGAATTGCTCCACCGCGCTCTGAACGGCGGGTACCTTCGACTTCTTTCGTGAGCTCGGCATTTCCTCGCACCTGACCGTGGCTTGCCCCGGGCTGAAGAAGCGGGCGGCCGAGGAGGCCGACCCGCTTCTCGATCGAGACTCTGCCCAGGGGGATTATAGTCGTGGTTGGCCGATCCCTTTCAAAAGCGCACGGATTTTGGCCGCCGCTGCGTGCATCCCCGCGGGCTCGTCGTACCTTGTCGAGACCGCCGGCGTCCTGGCTCCCTCTCCCCCCATCTGGGCCGTGCGCGGAATCCCGTCCTCCGAGGACGTTCGCGATGCCGCTGCTCGCACCCTACGCCGGGGGCCACCCGCTCGGCGACGTGGTTCACCGGGAGATCGCCCGGCGCCGGCGGGGAAAAGCGGTCGAGCCGGGGGCTACCCACCTGGAGGGGCTCTTCCTCCGCTTCGAAGGCGCATCCGTCCTCGGAGCCCGACTGTGGGGACCCGAGGGCGGCGCGTGGATCCTCTTCCTGCGCCGGCGGATCTCCAGGGACAATTGGCGCAGGGTCGAGCCGTGGCTCGATCTTCGCGGCCTGAACCTCGCCGCACCGCGGCCGGTGGCGCCAGGTCCGCCACGGACTCCCGATCGGCGCACCTCCTACCGCCAGCTCCGTCTCGCTTTCCCCGGCGACGAGCTGGCGCGCGCCTGGAACGAGCGGGCTGCGGCCCTGCCGGACGCCCTGCTTCCCGTGCCGGACTGGGCGATCGACCAGGCGGCTCGGCTGCCCCCCGATCGCCAGTGGCGGATCCTCCAGTTCCTGAATGCGACACGTGAGCCGGGGCGCGACCTCTGCCACAGCAACCTTCCCCTGGCCTTCCTGCTGGCGTCGCAGGAGGAGGAAGTGGGCATCCCGGTCGTCGAGGCGGTCTCCTGGAAGCAGCGCCGGGTCCTCGGAGCCCTGGGGTTCCCCGAGCAGCAGGCGGCCGTGCGGGTGCTTCGCCGCGTCGACGACCGGTTGCTGGGCTCTCCGCTCCTCGGCCACCTGCAGGCGTGGATGAGCGATTCCGCCTGCCTGCGCCGGCTGGCCCACGTACCGCGGCTCGGAGCGGCCGGAATCGCGCTGCGCACTGCCCGGGAGCTCGCCTGGTTCGACGATCGCGCCCTTCCCGAGGTCCTCGGCGCCGACGATCCAGAGCTGCTGCGCAGCCTCGACGAGTTCGCGGCGCTCACCCGGCGGCTACGGCAGCTCGGCTACGGCCCCCAGAGCCCGCTCTCCTCCGCGGCGCAGATCCGCGAGCGGACCGAGACCATGCGCCGGCAGCTGGGGGAGCTGGGGGATCTCCCGGCGGACGGCGCGCTTCCGGATCCGCCGATTCCGGGCATCCCCGGGGCGATCGAGCCGCTCCGCACCGTCCACGACGTCAACCAGGAGGCCGAGCGCATGCGCCACTGCGTGCGCAGCTACCTGAGGCGCGTTCTCAGGGGTCGCGTCGCGCTCTACCGCGTCTTGCAGCCGCAGCGCGCGACACTGAGCCTGGTGAAGAAGGGCCGCCGCTGGCGCTTCGACCAGCTGTGGCTCTTCGCGAACCGACAGCCCTCCTGGGAGTGCTTTGCTGCTGTCAAGCACTGGCTTCGCACCTCCACCCCCCCGGCGCCGCACCCTGGAAGTGCCCAGCCGCGACTCTTCCCCGAATAGCGGTCGACCCCGCGTGTCTTTCTCTGCGCCGAAGAGCACTGGGAGGGGCCCTTGCCGCGCACCCCCCGGACCCCGCAGAATGGATGCCGGAGCTTGGCTGAAGTTTCCGGAGATACGGAATCAGGTCTGGAAGGGGAGGGGGACGAGTGCGTTCGATTCGACCGATCGGTGCGATTGCGGGTCTACTGATCCTGGGGTCGCTCGCGGTCACCGCGCGGGCCGAGCAGACACCCACCGAGCAGCGGAATCTGGAGCTGTATCAGCGCCTGATCGACGCCGAGAACACGGGCGACTACGACCAGATGGATCGCCTCTTCTCTCCCGAGTTTCAGAGTGTCGTGAATGGACGGCCCGCCGAAGGCAAAGGCCCCTCGGTCGAAGTGGAGGTGATCCGCGCGACCCGGGAGGCGTTCCCCGATTACGTCGCGAGCGTGGATCGCCTGGTGGCGGACGGCGATCACCTGGCGGCCGGCTGGCGCATCGCGGGCACGCATACGGGGCGCCACCCGCAGATTCCCCTGCCTCCAACCAATCGCCCCGTATCGTTCTCCGGCTGCACGATTCTGGAGATCCAGGACGGCCAGGTCATCGGCGCTCTCAACTACATCGACGCCTCGGCGATCATGAGCCAGCTCGGCGTGACCGGTGTCATCGGCATGGTCGCCTACCTGGTCGGCGGGGTGATCGCGGTACTCCTCGCCGCCGTTGCGCTACTGACATACCGCCGGATTGCCCGGTCGAAGAGCGAAGGGTCCGCGAGACTGGTGCTCGGCCTGGCGCTGGGAGCGATCGCGACGGTCGCCTTTCTCGCGCTGTCGATTGGTCTGCGAGACATTCTCAACGCAGCCGGCTGAGCTACCGGGAGGAGCCAGCCCGAGGCTTGGATTCGCGCTCAGGAGGCCCGAGTCCCGAGCGCGGCGTCGATCATCGCGATCGCCCGGTCCTCCTCCTGGGTCGTCAGTCCCTGGCCGAGCAACGGTCCCTTCTGCACGGATGACTCCCCGGCTCCGATCGGCCACCTTCATGGTAGAAGATCCAGCCAGTCCACGGGAACCGCAGCTTGAGTCGTCGGCGAAGCAGAAGAATCCGAAGAGCTACCTGGAAGCGGCGCTTCTGGCGGTTGCTCCTCAATCTGGTGGTCCTGGTGGGGCTGCTCGGTGTGGTGCTGGTGCTCCCGTGGCGCTGGATTGCACCGCCGACGACTGCGTTCATCGTGCGCGCGCAGATCGATGCGGACGAGGCGGGGGATGTGACGGTCTACCAGCGGTGGCTCTCCTGGGAGGAGATCTCGCCCCAACTCGCCATCGCGGTGGTCGCGGCGGAGGACCAGAAGTTCCCCTCGCACCACGGCTTCGATTTCGAGTCGATCTCGAAGGCCGTCCGGGACCGCTTCAGCCGGCCGCGCGGAGCCAGCACGATTTCCCAACAGGTGGCAAAGAACCTGTTCCTCTGGCGCGAACGCAGCCTCTTCCGCAAGGGGCTGGAGGCCTATTTGACCGCGCTGATCGAAGGCCTCTGGCCGAAACGCCGGATCCTGGAGGTCTACCTGAACGTCGCCGAGTTTGGGCCCGGCGTCTTCGGGGCGGGCGCCGCAAGTGAGCTGCTCCTCGACAAGAGAGCCGCAGAGCTCACCCCCGAGGACGCGGCGCTGCTGGCGGCCGTGCTCCCGAGTCCCAGGCGAATGTCGCCGAGCCGCCCCTCCGACTACGTGCGGAAGCGAGCCGGCGAGATCCAGGAGGAGGTGCGCAGCCTGGGTGGGACGCGTTACCTGAGCGGTCTTTGAGCGGCTCTCGCATCGGGACCTTTCCCGCGGCTCATCGCGACGATCGGATGGAAGAGGCGTTTGAAGCCGGAGTGCCGCGTGGATACCTTTGGGTCGGATCGGAGGTCTCGTGGTGACGGTGTCGACCGCCGCAAGGGCGGGCTCACGGCCCGAGGTCTCCGGTCCACCTTCTCCGGGCCAGGCGGAAGGCAAGGGGCCATGAAGGAAGGAACCGAGATCCAGCTTCCCGTCTGGTCGCCGCGCGTGAGCAAGCCGAAGATCAGGCGGCTCTACACGAGCATGGGAAAGGGCATCGTGGATGAGGAGCTGATCGACGAGGTCGGCTTCGCGCTCCTTGCGCGTTGCGAGAGCGTCCTGACCGCAACGGACACCAGCCAGGGACGCGGCGCGCGCTGTCCGAGCTGCGATTCCCTGGTGGAGTTCACGACCTGGCGCGACGAGGAGCTCGAGTGCAGGAATTGCGGGTGGAGATGCCCGAAGCAGGCCTACAAGAAGACGATCAAGTACAAGCATCTCCATGCCGGAGGGATGAAGCCCTTTCTCGAGGAGTACGTGCGAGAGTTCCCGCGCGCACGGACCCATTCGGACCGGTTCATACGGATCGATACCCTGATTCACCGGTATCACTGGGAGTACGTCGGAAAGCCCAGCCGTCCGGGCGCGTGCTGTCTGATCGAGGGAAAGCTCAAGGACATCATGCCGTTCCTGGACGCATTGAGCTACGGAGAGAACGTCCCCGAGGATGTGCAGGCCACTCGCGAGGAGTGGCGCAAGATCTGGCGCGATTCGCACTGGAATCGCTCGAGGTCCTGAGGCGTCAGCCTGCATTCTCCCCCGGCTCGCTACTGCGGCGACCGAAGGGTCTCCAGACCAGGATCAGCTTCGGCAACAGCGTCAGGGCGCCGAGCAGGGCGATCAGCATGGCGAGTCCCGTCAAGGACCCGAAGTAGATGGTGGGGAAGAAGTTCGAGAGCATCAGGATCGAGAAGCCGAAGATGATGGTCGTCGAGGTGTAGAAGATCGCTCTTCCGATGTTCGCGTGACAGATGCGCAGGGTCTCCCCGTAGTCGCCACTCTTGCGGAATTCCTCCCGGAACCGGTAGATGTAGTGGATGCCGTTGTCCACCGCGATTCCGATCGTGATGGCCGCGATCATGATCGTCATCACGTCCAGGGGAATCCCCAGGAGGCCCATCAAGCCGAGGACGATGGCGGCGGCCAGGAGGTTGGGGAGGATGCCGATGATGGCGAGGGACACGGAGCGAAACAGGACGAGGAACATGATGGAGATCGCCACCATCACCATCCCCACGCTCGATATCTGGGACGTGTACAGGCTCTGGAGCATGTTGTTGTACATGACCAGAGTCCCGGCCAGCTGAACGTCGTGCTCGGTGAGCTCCAACTGGTCGTGCAGACCGGCCCGAATCTTCTCCAGGAGCTGCTTCCTGCGCAGCCCCTCGGTCGAGTCGAGAATCCGCAGCAGGATCCGGGATTCGTTGTACTCGAATGAGAAGTAGGGATCGATCAGGGGCCCCTTGATCTCTTCCGGCAGCTTCTTGTAGAGAAGCCCCATCTCCTGGGTGTCGAACTCCTTGCCGTCGTTGAGCTCTTCTGCGACGCGGATCAGCGATGCGAGCGACAAGACCTTGCCGACCTCCGGCAGGCCATCCAGATAGTCGTGGACATCCTTGATCCGGTTCACCTTGAACGGGGTGAACCAGTAGGAGGGATCGTTGGCGACATCGAGATCCCACTCGTCGTCGTAGTCCTCGTAGTCCTCATCGTTGGAGACGGCCTCTTCATCAGCCTCGACAGGGTCCGCGTTGAATTTCAGGAGAACCTGTAATGGAGTGGTGCCTCCCAGCTTGTCATCGATCAGCTTCATTCCCCGATAGATCTCCGTGTCCTTCCGGAAGTAGTTGATGAAGCAGTTCTCGACGGTGAGCCGCGAGATCCCCACCCCGCTCACGATGGCCAGCAGCACCGCGATCACCAGGATCGCGCTGCCGCGCCGCTCGGTCAGGCGGGCGAGCGCCGCCGTCAGCGGGACTTGCATTCGGCTCGGGCGCTCGGCCTTGGGCTTCTCGAGCAGCATCAGAACGGCCGGGAACAGTGAGAAGGAGGTGACGAAGGCCACCGCCAGGCCGATGCTCATCATCCAGCCGAAGTCTCTTACCGGCTTGATGTTGCTCAGCACCAGCGAGCTGAAGCCGATGATGGTGGTGAGGGCCGTGTACAGACACGGCCAGACCATTCTACTGAGCGTGGTCGAGACCAGTCCGACCTGACTTTCATCGGGCATGTCCCGGAGCAGCTGGGTGTACCTCACCGCCAGGTGAATGTTCATGGAGATCGTGATGATCAACATCAGCGCCAGGAAGTTCGACGAGATTACGGTGACGTCCCAGCCGATCAGGCCGAGGATCCCCATCATCACCACGCTCGCGTAGAAGCAGCTCAGCAGCGGGAGCAGCACCCAGCGAACCCTTCGAAAGATCACGGTCAGAACGAATACCAGGAACACGAATACGCTGGCGCCGAATACGATCAGATCATTCCTGACGAAGGTGATCATGTCGTCGCCGATCATCGGCATTCCGCCCAGATGCACGGTGGCGTACTGCCTGTATCCGTCGATGATCGACCGGACCTCCCGGATGATCCTGTGGTAGCGATCGCCCTGCGCGTCGCGAGTCCTCTCGTATGGGGCGGAGATCGCCGCCAGCTGGCGGCGTCCTTCGGCGTCGAGCTCGCCCGCCCCCTTCTTGATCAGAAGCTCGTTCCGCGCCCGTTGCAGATCCGAGTACTTCGGGTCCGATTTCAGGTTGACCAGCACGGCGGCGGTCTGACGGTCGCGGCTGATGATCAGGTCCTGATAGATGGGGCTTTCGGTCAGCTCTTCGATGGCGCGCTCGCGGTCGGCCGTCGGGGACTCCAACGTCTGAACCTTGTCCGCCATCTCCTGAAGCGGAACGTCCGAGCTCTTCACCAGTGGGGCGTCGAGAATACTGAGGACGGAGTCGACCTCGTCGAGTGAGCGGAGCTCGTCTCGCAGGCGTGCCAGGTGCGAGAGGGAGTCGTCCGAGAACAGGTTACCGGAGGGGGTGTAGGTGACGATCAGGAGAGAGAGGGACGGGTAGCGAGTATCGAGCTGGCGATACAGCTGGAGATCCTTGTCGTCCTCCAGCATCAGGGAGTCGGCCGAGGCGTCGAGCCCGAAGTCCTTGGCGTGGTACGAGAAGAAGGCGAGCAGCGCCAGGAGGACGGCCAGCGTGCTCCGCGGCCGAGTCAGGATCAGGCGGTGATAGGCATCGTACAGCCGTGCAGCGAGCGGGAGCATTGACGCATTCTACCCGGGGGAAGATTCCCGGCAAAGGGCGCGGGCCAGGTCGGCAACCAAGCGATGGGAGTGGGTCGCGCAACGCCTGGAGGGTCTCGCCGCTACCCCCGAATCAGGATCAGCAGCATCTTGAAGGGCTCGATCGCCTTGACGGCGTGGGGAACGTCGGCGGGCATCAGCACCGTCTCACCGGCCTGCGGCAAGACGGATTCTCCGCCGATGACCAGCTCTGCGCGGCCCTCGAGCACCTGAACGTGGGCGTCGAAGGGCGTCGTGTGCTCGCTCAGCTCCTCGCCCTGGTCGAATGCGAAGACAGTGAGGGTTCCGGCCTTGGACTTGACCAGCGTCCGACTCACCACCGCGCCCGGGGCGTAGTCGAGCAGATCGGCCAGGCGGGTGGGCGTGGCCGGCTCCAGGGCACCTTTCGATCGCTCACGACTCGGTTCACTCATGCGGCCTTCCTCGCTGCTTCGTACAGCGAGGATACACGAAGTCTCCCGGGGCGGCGTTCGTGACTGGGAGCTGCGTGCTCCGGCGGCTCGAGGAGACGAGGTGTTATCCTCCGGTGAAATTCTTCGAGTTCCGCAGGCCCGCCCAGGCGTCCCTCTTTCTCTCGCAGCTTGGGGCGTGCGCTCGGCGGCAAGAGGAGGCTGGTGGCGGGCGCCGGACGCGCCTTCTGCGCCGGCGCCGATCTCGGGGGTGGTGACGAGACGTTCGCGGGCCGCGAGACCGACGGGGATGCCGACGAGGTGCTGCCTCGCGACGCCCGGGCCCGCAACATCCAGCCGTGGAAGCTCAAGCCGAGCGACGCGCCGGACGCCGACTGAGAAGGTCCGAATGCCAGGGGACGGTGACGGTGCCATTCGTCCGGGTGCAAGAAGCTCCCCAACCACCCGACGCATCGAGGTTTGGGTGCGGTGTGCGAAAATTCCTACAGCGGAGGCCCGGGATGGCCGAACCGTCGTAGGATGAGTTCTGCACCCTCAGTGCTTCTCCTCGACGACGGGGAGCTCGACCACGTCCACCGCATGCTCAAGCGGCTCAGCGTCGACTACGTTCGCCTCCAGAACCGGCAGATCCGGGGCGTGATCGAGAAGCCGCGCGATGTGTTGATCTCATCCTGTGAACGAACCCTGGAGATGCCGCAGCTGGAGTCGAGCGAAGACGACCCAGTCGACCCCGTCTGGGTGTGCGTGCACGGCCAGGATTTCCTGCCGCTGCGCCAACGCCTGCGGGAGCTCGGGGTCCACTACCTCGTCCACGCGGCCCTTGACCAGGAGTCCCTGCGTCTCTTCCTGCTCCAGCTTCTGTACCGCGGTCCGAATCGGCGAAAGCAGCTGCGGCTTCCTCTCGGCGATCGGATCCACTGCGGTGCGGTCGATGCCGAGCTCGAGCAGGGAAAGCTGGTCGAGCTCACCTCCGGCACCTGCCGCATCTTCTCCCCTCGCGAGGTTGCGCCGGGTACGCTCATGCAGATCGTTCTCCCCGAGTCACTCGGTGGAAAGAAGAAGCTCGAGCTCCAGGGCCCGGTGGTGCGCTGTGCGGAGGGCGAGGCCCCCGCGGGCCAGCCCGCCTTCTCCATCCTGGTTCGATTCGAGGACCTCGACGCCGAGGCGCGGGAGCAGGTCGACAGGCTCGTGAGCGGAGAGCAGATCGGCACTCGTGTCACGCCGCTGGCCGAGCGACCGCCGGGGGATCCCGCCGCGTCGGCCGGAGCCCAGGAGTCGCCGGCTCAGGCGGAGGCCGCCCCGGGAGCGGCTCCCCAGCGTCGTCCGCGCTGGGAGTATCCGCGGCGGGTCGACGTCCTGAACTTCGACGACATGGACGCCACCCAGACTGCACTGGGGCGCGACCTCTCCATCGGGGGCGTTCGCATCGTCGAACACGAGGGACTGGAAGTGGGCACGGAGGTCACCCTCGCCCTCTACGCCGGCCGGCGCGAGGAGCCCGTGGTCATCGAGGCGACGGTCGCGCGCGACGACGGCGAGAACGGCATGGCGCTGATCTTCAACTCTGTCTCGGACAGCCAGAAGCGCGCGCTCGAGAAGCTCTGCTCCGGTCTCTCACCCCTCGAATCCCTGCAAGAAAGTGACGGCGAGCCCGACCGGGTGGTCGTCGCGCAGGTGACCCCCGCGCAGCGCTAGCCCGCATTTCTCGCCAGCTCGCGATCGTGGGCGCCCGAGACCGCCAGATTTCCGGTGACTTCGGGACCGCCGATCGGGGATACTGGCTCGATCCTGCGGGAGGAGAGCCAGCGATGCAGATGCACTTCGCGACGGTCTGGGAAGCGGCCGCGGACATGGTTCCCGATCGGCTCGCGCTGGTCCACGGTGAGTTGCGGAGGACCTGGCGCGAGTTCGACGATCGGGCGGCGCGCCTGGCCCGGGCGCTCCAGCAACTCGGTGTCGGTTCGGACACGAAAGTGGCGCAGTACCTCCACAACGGCAACGAATATCTGGAGGGATGCTTCGCGGCCTTCAAGCTTGGCGCGGTTCCGATCAACACCAGCTACCGATACCTCGAGGAGGAGCTGGTCTACCTGCTCGACAACGCGGACGCCGAGGTGCTCTTTTTCCACGGCGCGCTGGGCGAGCGGGTGGCCAAGGTGGTGGACCGGCTCCCCCAGCTGCGGGAGATCGTCCAGATCGACGACGGCTCGCCGCACGTCGATGGTGCGCTCCGCTACGAGGATCTGATTTCCAGCAACGAACCGGCCGAGCGCACCCGTCGAGCCGAAGACGGACTTTACATGCTCTACACCGGCGGCACGACGGGCATGCCGAAAGGGGTGATGTACGACGTCGGCGCCTTCACCGCAGGCTTGATGCTGGGGCACGTCTTTCATGGTGTGCCCTTTCCCGAGACGGCCGAGAGCGTGGTGGCGAACATCCGCACGATCCATGAGATGGACAATGCTCCCGTGACGCTCACCGCCTGTCCCCTGATGCACGGGACGGGACTCTGGCTGGGTGGCTTCGTGACCTTCAACATGGGGGGCACGCACGTCAGCATGGAGGGCATCTCCTTCGACGCGCACCGGCTTTGGCAGACCGTCCAGCGCGAGAGGGTGACCGACATCGTGATCGTGGGGGATGCCTTCGCCAAGCCGATGCTGCGCGCGCTGGAGGAGGCGGAAGCGCGCGGAGAGCCCTATGACATCTCGTCGGTGAAGCTGATCGTCTCCTCCGGCGTGATGTGGACCTCATCGGTCAAGCAGGCGTTGCTGGAGCGAAACGAGATGGCGCTGATCGACATCATGGGCTCTTCCGAGGGCGCCATGGGCCAGAACATCACCACGCGCGAGCTCGCGCCGGGTACGGCGAAGTTTCAGCTCAGCGAGGCGGGCAAGGTCTTCACCGAGGACGACCGCGAGGTCGAGCCAGGATCCGGAGAGGTGGGCATGCTGGCGCACACCGGGGTCGTTCCACTCGGCTACTACAAGGACCCCGAGAAGAGCGCCCGCACCTTCCGGACGGTGAACGGAGTGCGCTACGCCTTTCCCGGCGACTTTGCGACGGTGGAGGCGGATGGCTCGATCACGCTGCTCGGACGCGGCTCGGCCTGCATCAACTCGGGTGGCGAGAAGATCTACCCGGAGGAGGTCGAAGAGGCCGTCAAGCTGCATCCCGCCGTCTACGACTGCCTGGTGGTCGGGGTGCCCGACGAGAAGTTTGGAGAGGCGGTCACCGCCGTGGCGTCGTTGCGGACGGGCGAATCGGCGGAGGAAGCCGAGATTCTCGCCAGCTCCCGCGGTCACCTGGCGAGCTACAAGCTCCCCAAGCGGATCCTGCTCGTCGACGTGGTTCGCCGCGCCCCCAACGGAAAGGCCGACTACGCGTGGGCCAAGGAGCACGCCCGGACGTCGCTCGGTCTCGACTGCCCCTCCTAGCCGATCCGCCAGGCGCCGATTGCGACCATCGGAAGTCCGATCACGATCACGAAGAAGCCCAGGGCGCCGGCGTAGCACCAGCCCAGCACGCGGAAGCGATGGGAGGGTGGGATGAGGTGATGCAGCGCGGTCGGCTGGATCCACCAGCCCCGGGGCAGGGCGTCCGCGCTGCGCAGGGCGTGGTAGAGGAAGACGTGATAGAGGAGCCCGGCCGGCACTCCGAAGGCGAAGCCGGAGCCGACGAGCCAGAGGCCGCTCATGAAGACCATCTCCGGCGCGGCATTGACGGACCAGTAGCCCACCCACAGCAGGCCGCCGATTCCGAGCACGATGAAGCCTTCGATCACGCAGTCCTTCTCCGCTCTCTCACCCGATCCGGGAGAGCTCCCGGCTCCTCCATCTTTCGGAGGGCCGGCGCGGCCGCTGTAGGCGCGGGCTGACACCATCGCGGCCGCGCACCGGACCGACGTCTCTAGTTTCGGCGCACATCAACCTCTCGCGATTGTCCATGATCGTTCCCGTGACGCGCTCGACAATCGACACCGGACCGCCGGCGGAAGATCGCGCCACACGCTATTGAATCGTGGGTGGATGCCAAGTCGAGATTTCGACAAGGAGAGGGAGTATCCGATGGTTTGGTACGCATACCTGGCATATTTTGGGGCGGGCGCTCTCCTGGCCAATGCGGTGCCTCATTTCGTGGCCGGCATTTCGGGGAGCAGGTTTCAGAGTCCCTTTGCCTCTCCACGGGTGGGGAGAATCGTCACCTCTCGTGAACATCCTCTGGGGGATGACGAATCTCCGGTGGGTTGGGTCCTTCTCTTCGGAGTGGGAGAGGTGGCGATCGGCGAACACGCGCCGTTCGACAAGATCATCGTCACTTGCTCACCCGCGACTGCCTTATGGTCTTCCTGGGAGCACTCGCCCGGGGGATCCTGTGGACGGTTTCAGCAAACGCTGTACCGCTTCACGAAGGTCGATCAGCGTCTGCAGCGGGAGCCGCTCCAGAGCACCTTCTTCGTGCCGATGACGGGGACGGCCGAGGAGCAGCGGCAGATTCGACCGGATCTGAGCCGGCCGGAGCTGGTCCATGGCAGCTTCGAGTCGGCTCAGGAGGAGTCGGACCAACCGGCCGGCTGGTACTACGTGCGTGAGGGGCGGGTCACCATGGATCCTCAGGCGCCGAACGGCCGACATGTCGTCACGTTCACACCGCCGTGGGTCTGGCCATCCACTTCGGAAGCGTTCGCGGAAGCTCCTAGAGACGGATCGGGAATTCCCGCCTTTCGGATGGTCGGCCAGGTAGGCTCAGCGCCCGCGTGCCGTCGTCGCCTCCCTGGGATCCGACCCCGCGATCAGGCTGCCGGAGTCGTGCATCACGGCTCCCACCGCGCCGAAATGATTGTCCCAATCCGGCCAGCGCCTCACTTGATAGCCGAGGCCTTCGAGGTCTCCCGCGATCTCGTCATACAGTGTCGCTTCGAGCTCGACGACCCCCGGTTCGGAGTGGTGGGGAGAGAATGAGTCCGGCCAGGTGAGGCAGCGAAAGCGCGGCGCGTCGATCGCCTTCTGAATTTCCATACCGAAGAAGAGGTGGTTCAGCAGCACCTGTACGGAGGCCTGGGTCTGCATCTCGCCTCCGGGCGTGCCGAGGCTCATGAGGTGCCTCTCGTTTCGGAGGAGCATCAATGCGTGGGGCGTCGCGCGTGGCCGCTTGCCCGGCGCGAGGGCGGTGGGGCTCGCGGGGTCCAGCCGAAACTGCGTCATGCGAATTCCGAGGGTGAGACCGGTGCCCGGCACCATCGGCGACTGCGGGAAATCACTCGGCGTGAGAGAGACGCTGTTGCCCTCCTGGTCGATCACCGCGAGGTAGCTCGTGTCGCGCCCAAAGGATGGTCTCGAGGCCAGGCGCGCGTCGTTGGCGGGTATGGCCCGCCAACCCGTCCCGCGACGACCCGGAACCGAGCCCGGTGCTGGAAGCGCACCGAATGCGCGATCCGTCATATGTCTACGACGGCTCGCCGCGAAGCTGGGATCGAGGAGCGTTTCGGTGGGCACATCCACGAAATCGGGGTCGCCTACGTAGGCCTCTCGGTCCGCCATCGACAGCTCCAGCGCCTGGACGACTGCGTGTACATATGCGGCGCTGTTGTGACCGAGTCCCGCGAGATCCAGAGGATCGAGGAGCTGCAGTGCCATGGGGACCACGATTCCCTGGGTCCATGTTCCGTTGGTGAGGACCTCGTGGTTTCGGAACCGACCTCGCAAGGGTGACTCCCAGCGCCCGCTGTACTCGGCCAGATCTGTGGTGCTCATGAAGCCGTCTTCCGACTCCTGCAGAGCCACGATCGCCTCTGCGATGGGTCCGCGGTAGAAGTAGTCGCGCACCGCGGTGAGGCACTCGACCCGGCCGCCGCTGTCTCGCCTGCAATCCTCTTCGACTCTTGCGAGCCGTCGCAGGGTCTTGGCCAGGTCGGGTCGCCTGAATCGATCGCCAGTTTGAATGGGACGCCACCACTCGCCTTGCGTATAGATCTCGGCGTTGTATGGCATCAGGAAACGAAATCCGAATCGCTCGAGTATGTTCAGATCCAGATTCCGAGCCATCGTACTGTGGATCGGGAAGCCCTCTTCGGCAAGATGGATTGCGGGTGTCACGAGCTCGGCGAACCCCCGCGTGCCGAGCCTGGTGAGCAGCTCGATGATGACGTCGGGCGAGGCTGGCACGAGCTGTGCGATGACGTCGTACTTCGGCACGACCTCGTGACCGCGAGAGGCGAAGGCCTCGATGGTTGCTCGTTCTGGAGCCTTGCCGACTCCGATGTAGCTCAGCGCTTTGACCGCCCTGGCATCCCACACGAGCACGGGGGCGATCCCAGGGAAGCTGGCCGCGTCGCCGAAGGTGACGTTGAGAACCAGCAATCCCGCGATTGCTGCGTCGATGGCGTTGCCCCCCTCGGCGAGCACTTCTTCCATCGTCTCGGCTGCCCAGGGTGTGCCTGCCACAGCGACGAAATCCCGCGCCTCGAGTGCACTTCGTGGTCGACCGGTGGGATCTTCGAAGGGCATCGGATCGGATGGCCCGGTCTGAAGGAGGAAGACGCCGACGACCAGGACCACGACTAGGGTAAGAGGGATGATGACTCGATTCACCAGTCCTCGGTTCCACCCTGACGCCATCTGCTGATCCTGCTGGGTTGTCAGAATCCATTCTACTTGGCGCGGTGGAGCTTCGAGAGCCTCGGATGTGATGTAGGGAAACCCGTTCGTTTTGCCTACTTCCCCGCTGGAGTCTACAGTTCCTGCGTTCTCGGAGGTGGGGGTGGGGGCGCCAATCGATCCTATTTCCTCACCAGTCCGCCGGGACCATATGGACTCCCGATCCACAGGGGTCCATACTGCCGCGAGCAGGTAGGACTATGTCGCGTCTTAAGCGCCTCATCCAAGAAGATCCAACGGTGCTCGCTCTGACAGCTGCTGGGGATCTATCTCGTCGGAGCCTGGGTCGCCTTCCAGGGGATCGAGGCCCTCGATTGGGGATCGAGAAGGAGCGGAGGCCTTTCAGCCCCACCGGAGTTGGCCGAATGCTTATGGGACGCCAGCGCGGCCCTGGTGCTTCCGATCTGCCCGGCGAGCGGTCGCAGACCCGGGCATGCGATCCACGGCGTGCACCTGGGTGCACGTACTGCGGAGCCAAAATGACAAGGAGGAACGTGATGGGACTTGAGAATCGCATGTCGATCGTCTTCGGAATCGTCGTCGCAGCCATGCTCGTGTTCTCGCCGGGGCTCGCGTCGGCAGACACGGAGGCCGAGGCCTTCGATGAGGTTCTGGCAAGGTGGCTGGGGACGCGTACCCCGGAAAGCAGACGAAGAAGAAGGGCCTCTGCGACTGCAGCGACGGGGGCGCGAGGACGGCGAGCCCGGACCTGTGTCGTTCGTCGACGGCGTGGACGACAGCTACTTCCAGGTCGGCTGCGGGGTGCGCCAGTTCGACACGACGACGGGCGAGCAGTTGAGCAGTGCCTTCTGCTTCCCGTACATTCCGGTCGGCCGGTAGCTCCGACCGCCGCTGGCAGAGCTTCTCTTCCGCCAGCGCTCGTATACTCGATGGCGCCAGGGCTGGGTCTCCCCGAACAGTCGGGGAGACCGCCTCGGCTATCGGAACTGGTTCAACCGCGGCTGGCACCGGCTGAATCCAGCCGAGGTCAGTAGCGTGTTTCGATCCTTCGCAGTGTCAGGATCTCGTCGCGTGCCCAGAGATCGAGGAGCGCGGCGAAGCGCTGGGCGAGCTGCGTCTCCGGCGCATCCCGGGGCTCCGCTTCGGCAATGATCTCGCCGAGCTTCGCGAGAGAGGCGCCTCCCGACGCCAGCGCCTCCAGGCAGCGCTCTTCGTCGGGCTGCATCGAGCGGTGGAAGATCGCGAAGCCCTTGCGCCAGACGCGGACCGCGCTGGTCGCGCCGCGGGGGTCAGCGGCCGAGGCGGCCTCTTTAGCCGCGTCCTCACCCGCGTCGAGCCGCTTCCAGAGCGGCAGCACCGAGGCGTCGAGGCGCAGCAGGCGCGCGGCGGGGATGAGTGTCAGACCGGATTTCTCCGGCTCCGACGCGCCCAGCTCGAGCAGCTGGTCTCGCGAGAGGGGAACCGCATCCGCCTCGTCGAAGACGTCGGCTCGCGCCCACTCGAGCCGCGCCAGATCGGCGAGCGCCGGGAAGTCGTGCCCCAGTGCGTGGCCGTCGAGAAAGCCGGGCAGCGCTCTCCCGAGCTCGCGCAGCGAGAAGTGGGTGGACGGGTGTGCCAGGAGGTAGTCGGTCACCAGGTTGTGGAAGCGCGCATCACCCAGGCGCGCCACCAGCACCGGGAAATCCTCCGCCAGGCAGTCGCGCAGGCGGTGGAAGTACATGTCGGCGTAGATGTCGAGCTGCTCCGCCGAGCCCAGCCTGTCATTGGGAGGCACCAGGAAGGAGAGGTCCTCGCTCTCCAGGGCTCCCTCGCGGTGCAGCTCGGCCGCTCCCCGCACCACGCCCTCTGGCGCCGTGATCAGCTTCCAGAAGAGCTCCTCCACCCCTCGGAGATCCGGGAAGCGCTGCACCGTCACGCCGCTCCTGCGGCGAGAGCCTCGCGCTGCGCGGCGCGCGCTCGTCCGCTCTCGGCCTCGAGGATGTCCCAGTCGGGGATGTCCTCGTCCCACTCGACGAGGCTCGCCACCGCGCCGATCCGCCGGCTGGCGAAGCGGTAGAGATCCCAGACCTCGTCGCAGACCCGAGCGCTGTGGGTGTCGAGCAGGTGGCTTCCGCAGTCGGTGTGGCCGGCGAGATGGATCTCCCAGACCCGCTCCGGCGGAATCGCGGCCAGGTACTTCTCCGGATCGAAACCGTGGTTCACGGCGCTCACGTAGACATTGTTGACGTCGAGCAGGATTCCACAGTCGGCGCGGTGGGCCACCTCGCCCAGGAACTCCCACTCGGGAATCGACGAGCCCGCAAAACGGAGGTAGGTGGAAGCATTCTCGAGTGCGATCCGGCGACCGAGGTGGTCCTGTACTTCGCCGAGACGCGAGACGACATGGTCGAGTGTCTCCTCCGTGTAGGGAAGCGGCAGCAGGTCGTGCGAGTTGTGTCCGCCGATGGACGTCCAGCAGAGGTGATCCGACACCCAGGCGGGCTCGATCCGCCCGGCGAGATCGCGCAGGCGGTCCAGGTAGGCGCGGTCGAGAGGATCGGTGCTGCCGATCGAGAGACTCACCCCGTGCAGCACCAGCGGATAGTCGCGACGCACCCGTTCCAGGATGTGGAGCGGGCGCCCGCCCTTCACCATGTAGTTCTCGGAGATCACCTCGAACCAGTCGACACGGGTCCGATCGGAGAGCACCCGGTCGAAATGCTCTCGCCGGAGTCCCACGCCGTGTCCGAGGTCGGGAACGGTCACCATGGAGTCCGCCATCCGGCGACCTCCCGGGGCGAGGCCCGCAGCGCGCGAGCCTCGCCCCTGGAGGCGCAGCCGCTTGGAGTTGCGCTACTCGAGGACGGTGCCGCCCTTCTCGGTGCACTCGTCGGCCGAGTCGACCTCGATCCAGCCCTTGCCCTTGCAGCTGTTCTTGCCGCCGCAGTCGTGGCTGCCGTCTGCAGCGCCGCACGCGCCCTTGCCCGCGCAGCTGTTGATGCCCTCACACTTGACCTTGCCGCCGTCTCCTTCTGCGGAAGCGGCCACGGGTGCCGCCGCCAGCAGTGCGAGGGCCGCGCTTGCCACCAGGATTCCTCGGAGCTTCATCGATTCCCCCTTCTTTCGAGGTAGGCTCGCGCCGCGCCGGCCCACTGCCGCACGCTGCCGAGCGCGCCTCTGCCGCCTGAATTTTTCAAGCCGACTATTGAAATATACCGCGGGCTGGTACGGCGGCATGCGCCGGATGGTTACGGACGGGTAAAGCGCGACCGTTCCAATCGAAAAGAGCAGATAGGAAAGGAGATAGGAAAGGCCGGCGGGCTTCCGGAGTCCGAGGACGGCGGAAGCCGGAGATCCCGGGGGGAGCCGGATTCGCTCAGGCGGGCTTGGCCTCGGCGCGGCGCCGGACGAACCAGGCCCGGGCGGAGCCGGACGTCCGGTTGAATCGGCTCGCGGTGCCCTGGATCGCCTGGACTCCGAGCGGCCGAGATCGGACGTCGAACTGTTTGCCGGTCTCGAGGGTCATCGCCAGGCGCAGATTGCCCTCACAGAGGAAGGCCTGTGCGTCGAGCAGGGCCTGGCCCCCCAGGCGGCCCGTCTCGTCCACGGCGTAGACGGCGCCGCACGAGCAACGTTCGGCGAGGCATCCCTCGGGCGTGAACACCGTCATCACCCGGCGCGGTGCCGACACCTTCTCCTTGCAGAACGGGCAGAGGATCTGCCTCGCTTTGCGCATTCTCCGGGCGAATTGATTCGTCTTCGGCATTCGGTGGTCGGTCTCTAGATGCTCACCGGATCGCCCTGGAAGAACTCGTGGAACTCGGGGGGGAGATCGCGATAGTCGAGCTCCTGGGCTTCCTTGGAGTGATCGATCGAGTTGTAGGTATGCCAGTATAGTATCGTGTCATCGGCGCGGGCGGGCTCCTCGACGAAGTCCAGCAGCGCGGCGCAGGTCTTTCCGGTGTAGACGGGATCCAGGACGATGCCCTCTCGCTCGCGGAAGATCTCGAGAGCCCGATTGCCTGCGGGGCTGGGGTATCCGTAGCCGTCTCCGCTGTAGCCCTCCAGGAGCACCGGCCTCTCGAACCTGACATCGGGTATGCGAGGCGAGTGTCTCGCCATCAGCCGGTGCGCCGCTTTGATTGCCCGGGTGACGGTCCCGGGCGTGTTGAGCGGGAGCGGGCCCACGTTCTTCATGGCGACGCTGACCCCGATCACTCGCGTCTGGAGTCCCGCCAGCATGAATCCCAGGCTCAGGCCCGCCATGGTGCCGTTGGAGGCGGTCGGGCAGATCACGTAATCCGGGGTGGGGCACAGGCCCCGTTCGATCTGCCCGGCGAGCTCGAGCGCGCCGCTTACCGCGCCGAGCGTTCCCAGCGGAGAGCTGCCGCCCGCGTAGAGAAAACGGGCATTCCGGTACTTGAGCCGCGAGCTGAGATAGAAATCCACCCCCATCCGGATGACGCCCTTCGAATAGACGAGATCCGCTCCGTACTTGTGGGCGAGCAGCAGATTGCGCCGCACGTAGGAGGTCACCGGCTGGTCGAAGAGCAGGAGGGTGCAGTCGAGTCCGATCCGGCGGCAGAAGATCGCAGTGGCCAGACCGTGATTGGTGCCGAGGGCTCCGATCGTCAACACGCGGTCCTTGCGCTTTGCGATCGCGTCCGCGAGAACGAACTCGAGCTTCCTGACCTTGTTCCCGCCGTAGACGGTCGAGAGGATGTCGTCCCTCTTGATCCACAGGCTGCCGTGCCCGAGGTGCTCGAGTTGCTGGACTGGGGAGGGGGAGGTCTCGAGCCTCACCCAGTCGATCTTCCCGCTCAGCTCGGGGAAGCGTTCGAACAGGGCGGGTCTCATCCCATCCGCTCCGGTCATCGCTGGCCTCCCGGTCGTCCGGTTCGCTGCGGCGACTCCAAAGTAGCCGTTTGCCGTCGGATCGCCGCGTCCTTCCGACGGTGGCCGGAGTGGCGCCGCCGCGGGGGTCTCGGGTCCGCGCCGGATCGAGTAGAATCGCCGGTCGCAGAGGAGGACTCGATGACTGTCTCAGGCGAGGCGCTGATGGCGGAGGCGGGCGAGCTGCTGCCCGATGCCGTGGCTTTGCGAAGGAAGATCCACGCGAATCCCGAGCTGGGACTCGACCTGCCGGAGACCGCGGCTGCCGTGCTGGAGTCGCTCGAGGGGATCGATCTCGAGATCGCGCGCAGCGAGAAGAGCTCCGGCTTTCTGGCGACGCTTCGCGGCGCCAGACCGGGCCCATCGATCCTGTTGCGCGCCGACATGGATGCGTTGCCAATGCAGGAGGATACCGACCTCGAATTCAAGTCTCGCATCGAGGGCCGGATGCACGCCTGCGGGCACGATGCCCACACCGCCATGCTCTCCCTCGCTGCGCGGCTCCTGGACCGACACCGCGACGAGCTGGCCGGAAACGTGGTGTTGATGTTCCAGCCGGGAGAGGAGGGCTACTTCGGCGCCAAGGTGATGATCGACGAGGGTCTCCTCGACGGTGTTCCCGATCTCGGCGCTGCCTTCGCCATCCACATCAATACCCAGCACCCGCCGGGTGTGGTCGCGTCGCGTCCCGGGCCGATCATGGCTGCGGCAGACATCTTCCAGGTTCTGCTGAAGGGGAAGGGGGGTCACGCCTCCATGCCGCACGACGCCATCGACCCGATTCCGGTCGCCTGCGAGATCGTGCAGGCGCTCCAGACGCTGGTGACCCGGCGCATCGACGTGTTCGATCCGGTGGTGTTGACGGTGAGCCAGATCAGCGCCGGGACCACGAGCAACGTGATCCCCGAGTCGGCCCGGCTGCTCGGGACGCTTCGCTCCACCTCCGAGGGGGCGCGCGAGCGGGCCCAGGAGGGCATCCGCCGGGTGGCGACGCAGGTTGCAGCTGCCCACCAGGTCGAGGCGGACGTCGTGGTGGTGAACGGCTATCCGGTGACCGTCAATGATGCGGATTTCTCCTCCTTCGCCCGTAGCGTGGCGACGGATCTGCTCGGAGGAGATGCCTACCTCGACATGCCCTCGCCGCTGATGGGTGCCGAGGATTTCTCCTGCGTGCTGCACAAGGTGCCGGGCGCCATGGTCGTGCTCGGGGTTCGGCCGACCGGCGAGGGACCTCGGGCTCCGGTTCACTCGAACCGCATGATGCTGAACGAAGAGGGCATGCAGGCGGGGATCGCCCTCCACGCGGCGGTCGCCCTGCGCTACCTGGCGTAGCCGCGGCTCTCGGACCCGATTCCAGGAGGAGGAGTCTTGATGGTGCAGATGAAGGATGTCGAGCACGTCTTCGTCTTCAAGGACCCGGAGCTGGCCCACGCCTGCAATCAGGTGAGTATCGTCGCGCTGCAAAACGGCGAAGTCCTGATGGGGTTCAACGAGGAGAGATACCCGATCCACGCCGACAGCGGTCAGTCCTGCCTGATCAAGTCCAAAGACGGGGGGAAGATCTGGGATCCCTCCACCAAGCAGGTGATCTGGCCCTACACCGCTTTCATGGGCAACTGGGACTGTGCCTTCGCCCAGGCGTCCAATGGAACCATCTTGATGCACACCCGGGTGTGCAGCTTCATCGCACCCACGGGCATCAAGTCGGAAGGAGATCAGATGCTCGGTCTCCCTCCTCCGGGAATGCCCGAACGTCTCAAGAGACAGACGGGGTACGCTCTACTCAAGTCCAACGATGACGGCAGCACCTGGAGCGAGCCGATCGCGGTCAACACCAGTCCTGTCCACAGCTCGGTCCTGGGACCTTATGGCTGTGGAGGGTCCGGGGCGGGGCACATCATCGAGCTTCCCGATGGCGGGCTGTTGATGCCGCTTCAAGGCAATCTGGGGACGGCAGGGTTGGGCGAATCGGGAGCGGAGACGGAGCGGTGCTTCCTCTTGAGATCGGATGACGGAGGTGACAACTGGGAGTACTGGTCCACCGCGGCCTATGACCCGGCCAGCATCATCGAGTTCATGGAGCCCGGGATGACACGGTTACGCGACGGCAGACTGGTGTGCCTGATGAGGACCAGCCACAAGCCAAAGCGGCAGGACAACATGTGGCTGGTTCACTCGGAAGACGATGGGATTACCTGGAGTCCACCGAAGCGGACCCCCCTCTGGGGCTACCCGGCCGACATCGCGCAGCTCGCGGACGGGCGAGTCCTGGCGGTCTATGGCTACAGGAAGGCGCCGTGGGGTGTCCGCGGCTGTGTCTCGGAAGACGGCGTGACCTGGGACGTCGGTAACGAGTTCACCATCCGGGAAGGAGGCGTGCCGAGACCTTCCGGTGGTATGGGCGCCCGCACTCTTCAGGACACCTTGATCTATGCCCAATACTGGCACATCGGGTACCCCACGGTGACCCAGCTGAAGGACGGGACCATCATCGCCGCCTATCACGAATACAGCGACGACGAGCGGCCCATCCAGTACCTGATGTGCACCCGGTTCAGACTGTAGGCACGCGAGCGCCGCACCTGGTGTGGAGGGGTGCCTCAGAGGCTCGCCGCGGTCCAGCCCTCGCTGAGCTCCCAGAGGCGCTCTGCATCCTCGTCGTTCGTCGCCTGCTCGGCGGGCTCGTGCTCCCCGCAGTCGTAGTAGTAACGCCCGGTCGCGCCCTCGACCTCGGGAGAGGCGCAGAGGTAGATGCCCGTCTCGGCGCCTTTGAGGGGGCTTCGCGAGAAGGGACGGAGCAGGTTCATCACGATTCGGGCGAGCAGGCCGTTGTTCTTCGAGAAGTCGCTTCCCACCATGCCCGGATGGAAGGCGTTGGCCGTGATGCCACGCCCCTGGAGGCGCCGGGCGAGTTCCCGGGTAAAGAGGATGTTGGCGAGCTTCGAGCTCCCGTAGGCGCGCATGATGCTGAACTTCTTCCCGGCCCGGAGGTTGTCGAAGTCGAGGCGACCGCCGGAGGATTTGTGCGCGTCGGAGGCGGTGTTGACGATCCGAGCCGGCGCCGAGGCCTCGAGGCGCTCCACGAGGAGAAGGGTCAGGAGGAAATAACCGATGTGGTTCACCCCGAAGGTGGTTTCGAAGCCGTCCACCGTCTCGGTCTTCCTCTGCATGATCACGCCCGCGTTGTTGAAGAGCACGTGCAGGGGTCGCTCCGTCGAGAGATAGGCCTCGGCGATGGCGCGGATGTCCCTCTGGGACCCGAGATCACCCACGAAGAGCGAAGCGCAGTCGCGCCGGGTTCGTTGCGCGATCTCCTCCTGTAGCGTTTCTCCCTTGCTGCGATTGCGGCAGACCAGCGCGACGTCGGCACCCATCTCTGCGAGCTTGATCGCACCGGCTCGTCCGAGTCCGGCGGTGCACCCGGTGACCATGACCTGTCGGCCCGTCATGTCGACGTCGTAGACGCCCATGGTTCGATCTCCTGCGCCTGAATCCGAGGTCCAAGCTTAGCGTCGATCCGGCAACGGCCAGCAAATCAGAAAAGGGGCGTCTCGACGCGATACTCGCAATCTGGCTGGATCGATCTGGAGGAGTCAGGTCATACTGACCTCGCCCCCCAATTGCGGGCCAGTCAGAGTGAGAGGTCTCCGTCCTCCAGACTCCAAGGGTGCGCGACCACTGGCGCACGAGATCCTCAGTCATCGAAGACGATCTTGGCGCGGTGTTTCTCGACGCGCGCCATCGCCGCCTGGAAGCTCGGCCCGGGTTGGAAGTCCGGGTCGGTGTAGAAGGACGGATCCGACGCGTTGGCCGGATCCATCGCCGCCTTGATCGCGCGCTGCCAGCGGTCGTAGTTCATGCACACCGGGTCGAAGGCGATGTGGTTCGGCGGACCGATTGCGTTGATCGGCATTCCCAGACGATGATCGATGCAGGCCTGATTGGTCTCGATGATGAAGTCGGAGAGATGCTCGCGACAGTAGGGGTCGCGGGGGTCGTACATGGCGAGCTCCTCCAGGTGCGCGAAGCACCCGCCCTCGTAGACGCCGCCCCAGGCGTTGTCGCAGCCGTCGTCGAAGATCGTTCCCCTCTCGATGAAGCTCTTCTTGATCTGCTCGCCGGCGATGGCTCCCCGAACTGCACAATCCAGCGATGTCAGCGAGCCCATCGAGGTGTGGAAGCTGCCACCGTAGCGGAAGGCGGCCTTCATGTTGTCGCCGGAACGGATGGCGGCTCCGTACATGGTGTGGCTGACACGGTCGAGGCCTCTCGCGAGTCCGTGCTTCTTGACCTCTTTCGCGAGCACGTGGCGCCAGACGGCCGGCAATGACCCGAGCACGGCCTTCCAGCCCGCCTTGTGCGCCAGTGCGCGCAGCGCGCGCATTGCCCAGTAGAGCTTGTCGCGTCCGTTGCCGCTCAGCAGCAGGCCGCCACCCACCTCCTTGGCAATCTTCTTGAGCGTCTTGAGCTTGTAGCGCAGGTCCTCCTCGTCCTGCCCGGCGATGATGAAGGTCAGCGCGTAGTACATCTCGTGCAGGAGCGGGATCTCGTAGAGCTCCGCAAACTCGTTGTTGTCGACGGTGAGCAGCGCCGAGACGAGGGCGGGAGCATTCCTTCCCAGCAGATCCAGGATCTCCGCCTCGCAGAGGCGGTAGCCGACTTCGGCCATCTCCTGCCAGCCGTCGACGACGATCAGTCCGGCGGCATGGTGCTCGGGAATCTCGACCATGTAGTCGGGAGAGGTGCCCGAGACCTCGAGCTTGGCGGGGCCATGCCATGGATAGAGCTTCAGTGCGCAGCGCGTGAAGACCCCGAGGCCACCGAAGGCGCCCGCGTGGCCTCGCATCGCTCCACGAAGGGAGAACCCGGGACCGTCGCCGCTCCAGGGCCTGGCGTCGTCCTCGAAGGAGCCGAGCCGCGCGATCTCGCCGGTGGGAGTCACCCATTCGACACCGAGAAGATTGCGGCCCGAGTAGCCGGTCGAGATCCCGTCCCAACTGTTGCCCATCACCGAGGTGGCCGAGGCGAGCACCGAGCACTGGCCGCCGGCGCCGACGATGTGGGTGTTGAGGCCGACCTTCATCGCCTCGGTCTGAAGCTGGTTGCCGCTCACGTAGGGCTCGACCACGGCGTACATGTTCCTGGCATCGATCTCGACGATGCGGTCCATGCGGCGGAGATCGATCTGCACCATCTGGTGGGGCCGCGTCGCTCCATTCCAGGGGCCGAAGCCGGTGCTGAAGGCCTTGTACTGGCAGCCGAGGCGGTTGCACGCCTTGACGATCGCGGCGACTTCCGCGGTGGTGGCCGGGAGCACCACGGCCAGCGGCCGCTCCATGTAGTTGGAGCCGGAGGCCATCTCGGCCAGGTACTGCCAGGCATAGGTATCCAGGATGAGCGGGTCCATGGTGACCCAGCGCTCACCGACCGCCTCTCGAAGCGCGGCGAGCAGATCCGCCTGGAGCCGTGCAACCTCCTCCGGGCTTCTCCGGATCGCTTCTGCGTACTCGAAGATCGGCATGATGGCCTCCGTCAGGCGCCGAGCGACTCGGCGAGCAGATCGATGACGTTGCGGACGGGAATCGAGTGCCCGCTGGATGCGGCGGTGAGATTCGACTCGCAGCGGGGGCAGGCCGTGGCGACCAGCTCCGCGCCCACCGCCTGGGCCTCCTCCATGCGATGGGCCGCCGTGTTCGCGACGAGGTCGCCGAATCCACCCGCTTCGACGGCGTCACCGCCACCGCAGCAGAAGGCCCCCTCGCGGCGGCGGTGGAACTCCACGAGTTCCAGCCCCGGGATGGTTCGAAGCAGCGTTCTCGGGGGCTCGTAGCAGCCTTCCGCGCCCCGGTTCACGGGACGCGGTGGGTCGTAGATGACCAGCTGTCCCTTCAGCTTCTTGAGCTCGCCGCTCCATGGTCTGAACGGCTCGGAGAGGCGCCCGAGCCTGCAGGGGTCGTGGTAGGCCACGCGCTTGCGAAGCGGCTTGCTCAGTCGCAGCCTGCCCGCGCTCGCGAGCTCGTCCAGGAACTCGACGGCGTGCACGAAGCGGATTCCGTCGAGATCGGCGACCTTGGGGATGTGGGCGCGGAAGGTGTCCAGATCGTGTGGATCCACGCAGATCACCGTCTTGGCGCCGCTCGCCCGCACCGCATCGGCCGCGGCCTGGGCGTGCCTGTCGAATCGCTCCAGGTCTCCGATGTCGAGCGCCACGCGAGCCGTGCTCGGCTCGTCGTCGCCGAGAGCGCCGAAGGCGACGCCGCCGGCTTCGAGCAGACGCACCAGGTTCTTCAGCGACTCCCTTGCATCCGGCCGAAGTCCGTAGCAGTCGCCGACGTAGAGGAGCGTCTCCCGGCCTTGGGCGCCCGCCTCGCGCCCCATCTCGCGCAGCCAGTCTCCCTTCTTGCCGTTCTCGGGCCGTGGATGTCCCGCCTCGTCGAGTCGCTCGAGGATCCGTTGGTGGCCGGGCAGCGGACCCACCCGCCGGAACGACTCGGCGCGGAGCGCGTAGAGCATCTCGAGGATCTCGATGTCGGAGGAGTACTTGCAGGCGATGTCGCAGGCCCCGCAGAGCGTGCACTGGAAGAACGCGTCGCGCGCCTCGTCGCTGATTTCGGCACGGCCCTCCCCCAGAGAGAGCGCCATCACCACCCGTCCGCCCCCGGAGTGACTGTGGATCTTGTACTCGTGATAGCTGGGGCAGGCGCTGGAGAACTGCGCCGACTCCACCGTCACCAGGGGTGGAAACTTGCAGAGCGAGCAGCGCACGCACTTCGAGTTGATCGGACGCAGATCTTCGATGCTCTTGTGATCAGGCGGCACGGCTTCCTCCCAGCGTGAGTCGACCGGGCGCCAGGATGTGGTCCGGGTCGAAGATGTCCTTCATCTTCCGGTAGATCCAAAGTGACGACTGCGCGTGCTCCATGGCCGGCTGCGACCAGGCCCCATGGGGTCTGGAGAAGAAAGCTCCGGCCTCGATGAGCGGTCGAGCTGCCTGCGCGCAGAATGCATCGACCTTCTCGAGATCGGCTGCATCGGCGGGGTCCGCACCGACGACGAACTCCAGGTGGCAGGCGCGGCCTCCGATCAGCGGCTGGAGGTATCGGAGAACGCGCCCGCCGTCGATTCCATTCTGATCGGCCAGCCCGTCGAAGACGGCGTCGAAGCGGCCGGCCTCGTCCATGGTGGTCAGGAAGTAGACGGAGCGGTGTGCGCCGCGCGCCCGGTCCCTCCAGTGGACGGAGCCGTCGGGGTGGAGGAGCGCCTCGAGCAGCTCGGCTTCGGAGACCAGCGGTGGGCGCACGAGATGGGCTTCCTGTGTTCGCACCTCCTTCTCCGCCTCCCGCGCCAGATAGGCTGCGCGTTCTTCAGGGAAGTACTCGATCCCCGAGACCGAGTAGACCAGGTTCCAGGGACTGGTCGCTGCAGCGGCGCGCTCGAGGTCTTCGGGTGTCCTGGCCACCAGGCTCGCCAGCGCGCCGCGATCGACGAGGAAGTGAATGTCGGTGAGCTTGCGATGGAGCTGGCGGTAGCTCGCTTCGACGAGCGACTCGATCCGATCGGCGCCTGCGACGAAGAGCCTCTCCCTGCGCGGAAGCACCTCGCACTTGGCCGAGCACCAGGTCGCGATGCCGATTCCTCCCTGGGCGCCCTGCACCAGCTTGACCCAGTCGCCCTGGCCGGGACCGAGCGGATTCTTCTGAAACTCCTTGGAGCGCCACTGCTCTTCGATGGTTCCGGGACCGGCCGCCGACCCGGTGCGGAAAAGGTCGCCGGTTCCATAGACCACCTCGATGCAGAGCAGCGGATCGGCAAAGTCCCACTGGTACTTCGGATAGATGGTCGGCTCCCGGTCCAGGTAGGAGGCGAGCATCGACTTCCCGCGCCTCGGCATCAGCGGAAGCAGCGGTCGCAGCCCGTTCTCGTGCGCGATCGGCACCAGCTCCTCGAAGCTGACTCCGGCTTCGACCAGCGTCACGCGATTGCGGCGGTTGGCCTGGATGACTCTCTTCATGCCGGAGAGATCCACCATCACCGCGCCGGCCGCTGCGCTGAGAACTGCATCGTGGTGGGGCGCCGAGGAGCTCACCGGCAGGAGGGGCGTCTTGTGCTCGCGCGCCCACTGCACGGTGCGAACCAGCGCGTCCGAATCGCGAATTCTCACCACGCCCGCGGGCGCTGAGCCCTCGGTCGGCTGGTACTCCCGTATCGCGGCTTCCTCGCAGCTCACGCTTGCGGCGCCGAGATCGTCTTGCAGACTCTGCAATGCCCCGTGATCAGCCATTGGATTTCCTCACCGGCCGGCGCGGCTGGAGCCGCGGCCGGTCTTGCGACGGCGAGCCGTTCTCGCGTAGCGTCTACTGTACCATCAATAGCTGCCCATCTGAGTCAGATTGGCCCGCCACGGTGGCGGCTCGATGGAGAAGTCGTTTCATCACCTCTCGGAGTGGGCAGCCGGCACCGCTGGAATGGGAAGCCCCATCGCCATGAGAGACTGCGATCTCCTCGTCACACACGGCCTGGTGGTGGATGCGCACGACGGCGTTCGGGAAGACTTCGCGTTGGCCGTCGAGGGGAATCGACTGATCGGGGTGGGGCCTTCCGAGGGGCTGGCGGCGCAATTTCGCGCGGAGCGCACGCTGGATGCCACCGACAAGGCGATCCTCCCCGGGCTCATCAACGCGCACACCCACGCCTCGGCCACCCTGTTTCGCGGCTACGCCGCGGACGTGGCGGGGAAGGGCTTCTTCGACCGGATGTGGCGGATCGAAGCTCTCCTCACCGATGAGGACGTGTACGTCGGCGCCCTGGCCGGCTGCCTCGAGATGATCAAGAACGGCGTCACCGGGTTCGCCAATCACTTCTCGCACATGGATCAGGTCGCCCGCGCCGTCCAGGAGACCGGGATTCGAGCGGGGCTCTCGCGGACCATGCTGGACCGGGGGGAGGCCGGCGACGCGAAGCGCGAGGTGGAGGAAGGCGTGCGCTTTGCCGAGCGCTGGGCGGGCCGGTGCCCCCGAATCCAGCCCATGCTGGGTCCTCACGCCGCCTACACCTGCTCCGACGAGCTGCTCCGGCTGGCGGCCGAAGAGGCGCGCCGCACCGGCCTGATGCTGCACATCCACGTGGCCGAGAGTCCGCACGAGCAAGAGTTGATCAGCCGGCGGACCGGAACGACCACCGTGCAGCACCTCGAGCAGCTGGGCTTCTTCAGCGAAAATCGGGTGCTCGGAGCCCATGCGCTGCTGCTGGACGACGAGGACCTCGCAGTGCTCTCCGATAGCGACTTCCACGCGGTGATCTGCGCCACGGGAAAGATGAACCGGGGGCAAGGCATCGCCGATCTGCCCCGGATGCTCGGCGCCGGGATCAACGTCTGCCTCGGCACCGACGGCAGCGCCAGCGACAATCTCGACCTGCTGATGGCGATGAAGGTGACGTACATCGCGCAGAACCATCTCCACCAGCGGGTGCAAGCGCTGCCTCCAGAGACGATTCTCGAGATGGCGACGGCCAACGCCGCGAGTGCGCTCGGCTGGGAGATGGGACGGATCGCGCCGGGTCAGCTGGCGGACTTCATCCTGGTCGATACCCGGCGGCCCCAGCTGCGTCCGCTCATCACCAGGCCGAGATCCAACGTGGTCTTCAACCTCGTCTATTATGCGACCGGCGCCGACGTGGATGCGGTGGTCATCGATGGGAAGCTGGTCATGGAGGACCGCCAGGTGCGGACGATGGACGAGGACCGGGTTTTGGACGACCTCCAGGAGCACGGCCAGCGACTCTGGCAGCAAGCGGGGCTCTGACGGTCGGTAGGTCAGGCCTGTTCAGCGGTCTTGTGCGGCTTTGCCAGGAGGATGATGAATCCTCCGGCGATCGTCAGCAGTCCGACGGTCAGGAACGCGCTGTCGTAGGAGCCCGTGGTATCGAAGAGATATCCGGCGGATACCGGTCCGGTGGCGCCCGCCACCATGGTCACCGGAGACATGAATCCCTGGATCTTTCCGAGGGCGGCTCGCCCGAAGTAATCCGCGCGGATCGACGCCAGGAGCGGAACCGTGGCGCCGACGCCGCCGCCGAACACGGCGACGAACAGGTATACCATCGTCATGTCCCGGACAATCATCAGCAGCAAGACACCGGCTTCTGCGGGCGATTCTGGAGCTTCGCGGGAGCGGTTCTGTAGATCGGGACTCAACCGGTTTCGAAGATGCTGGCTTCGATCTCGCTCGAGGGCCTCATGAAATTGCCGCGTTGGGGTGGCACCAGGATGCTGTCTTCCTGTCGCTGTACGAGGCTGAGCGCCTGTTCCGGGCAGCTGCTCACGCAGAGGCCACATCCGATGCAGCGCTCCAGATTGATTGAAGCCAGCCCCTCGGCCTCCATGGAGATGGCATCCATGGGACATCGGTCCACGCAGATCTCGCAGGTGTTGCAGGCCTGGGCATCGACCTGCGAGTAGTAGTTGTGTGGAAGCACCAATCCAGGGAACGGGAGCTTCTTCAGTCCTCTGAGGGTTCCACAGCAGTTCGGACAGCAATTGCATAGGGCCTCGGGGTCTTCGCTATTGGAGAACTGGGCGACCAGCCCGGCTTGCTGGGCTGCGTCCATCCGGGAGAGCGCCTCATCCTGGGAAATCCATCGGCCGAACCCCAGGTCGACGTAGTATTCGCCGTAGAAGTCGAAGAGGATGCAGACTTCGCGGGGCTGGTCGCAGGTCTCTCCCCGGGCTCTTTGCCAGGTCGTGCACACGCAATCCGCGATCGCGATCCGGTCCTTCCTTCGAAGAACCTCCTTGACGTCATCGTACGGAGCAACGGTCAGACTCTCGTCCACCGCTGCATTCACCGGGATGGTTCTGAGACCGAGCGGACCCCTGGTGATCGGGCCCGCCCGGAAGTGCTCTTCGAGCATCTCTGCCAGCTCTTTGTCCATCCGTTTCAACTGGTTTTCCAGGATGCCGTGGACGTAGGGGGCGGCGGCGAAATAGAAAGGCTCTCCTTCCCGCTTGGGGAACCTGGGGAAGGTGAGTCCCTTCTCGGTCATCTGCAGTAGCAGGCGAAGGGTCTTCTCCGGATCAAGCTTCGCCCGCTTCGCCACGTCCTCAGCGGTCTGCAGATCCCCGGTGAGGTTGAGATACATCTCGGCTTCTTCTTCAGTGAAGAGCTTCTGCAGAATCCTGAGCTCGACTCCGGACTCCGTCGTAGAGAAGCCGACGGAGTACTGATCCAGGCGCTCCCGCAACCTGTGATAGATGGCACTCGTCACGCTTGCCTTCCGTCCGACGATGTTCTCGGGGGTGATGACTGCTCCTGGAGTCTCGGATTTCGGACACGGAAAATCAACCGTTGTGCTATGGAAGCCTTCTCAAAGGAGGAAGCCGATGGCCACGGTCCAGGTGCGGGGAATCCAGATCGCTTACAACATCGACGGTCGAGGTGAACCGGTCGTCCTGATCGGCGGATTCACCATGGTCAAGGAGTCGTGGGAGCTCCAGGTCGCCGAGCTGGCGAAGCACTTCCGCGTGATCACTTTCGACAATCGAGGGGTGGGCGAGACCACTGTTCCGAAGGAGCGCTTCAGCATCGCCGAGATGGCCGCCGACACGGTGGGCCTGATGGACGCCCTGGGAATCGACTCCGCCCACGTCGTCGGCGTCTCCATGGGGGGGCTGATCGCCCAGACCCTCGCCCTCGACCATCCGGATCGCGTCAAGAAGGTCGTCCTCGGCTGCACCACCCACGGGGGGAGGCACGCGGTGCAGCCGCAGAAGGAGGTGATGCAGCTCCTGGCCAAGGCCTCCGATCCGTCCGTCCCGGTGGAAGAAGCCGTGCGAATGAGATTGCCCACCATCCTTGCGGAGCGGTTCATTCGGGAAGAGCCCGAGAGGTTGGAGGAGTTCGTTCGGACCTCCGTGCAGCACTGGCCGACTCCGGAGGGCGCCGCAGGGCAGATGGGCGCCCTCAGCGTCTTCAACGTCAAGAAGCGGCTCGGGGAGATCCGCTGTCCGGTTCTCGTGATCACGGGAGCGGAGGACCGGATGATGCCGGCCGAGAACTCGCGTCTCCTCGCCGAGGGGATCGAGGGAGCCGAGCAGTACTTGGTGGAGGGGGCGGGACACAGCTTCTTCTTCGAGAAGCCCGATGGGGTCAACAGGGTCCTGATCGATTTCCTGTCGAAGTAGATCAGCCCGGAGGCGAACGCCGGCGCCGGTAGGCGAGGAGCGCGAGCCCCAGCCCGAGCATTGCCGCGGCGGCGGGCTCGGGGACGAGGATCATGCCGGTGGTGTCGAAGCCCGGGGGAAGGGTCGTGAGGGCGTCGTAGAAGGCGCCGGTGAAGTCGCTGCTGCCATTGGTGCTGACGCCCGTCAGATCAGCGCCGGTCAGCACGGCATCGGTCATGTCGATTCCCCGGAGGTCGGCGTTCTGCAGATCCGCTCCGTCGAGCACGGCGGCGACGAAGCTCGAACTCCGCAGGTCCGCGTTCTCCAGAATGGCACTGGTGAGATCCGAGCCGTCGAAGACGGCCCGGCGGAGGTCGGCCCCGAAGAAGATGGTTCCGTCGGCCAACGCGCCGAGGACGATGGCGTCGCGCAGGTCGGCATCGGTGAAATCGGCTCCGGTAAGGACCGACAGGCTCAGGATGACGTCGCGCAAATCCGAGTTCACGAGGAGCGCACCCGTCAGGGTGATACCGGTGAGATCGTCCCCGCTGTGCTCGTTCTCGTTCGAATGGTCCTCCCACGAGTGGTCCTCCCAGGGTCCGAGCGGTCCCGCAAGGGCCGGGCCGCCGATGGCGAGGGCCAGAGCGAGCAGGACGGCGAAGATGGCGCTTCGCGCCAGAGCCGGGTGACCGGTGATCTTTAGTTGGCCGCAGGTCGACACAAGGGCTGTATCGAAGCGGCGGAGCGCAGACTTGAGCGGATTCCCCCGCTGGCTGCTGACTTTTCTTGGCGCGGGCGCAGCTCTAGGCGGTCTGGAGCACGAAGTGCCGCAGCGCCTCCGCGTCGACGAAGGTGCACGCCACCCGGCCCAGGTGCACGTCGTCGCCCGGCTTGAGCTCCGAGGGCGGTCCGTGGCCGCGGGCGAGGACGGAGACGCCGTTGACCGTCGTGCCATTCGAGGAGCCGGCGTCCCGCATCAGGAAGCCGCCGTCCTCGCCTCGCTTGATCAGCGCGTGGCTCCGGGAGACGCTGGGGTCGGGGATCACGACGTCGTTGCCCGCCGCGCGCCCTACGGTCACGATAGGAACCGCCGAACGCAACGGGAAGACGAGCGTGAAGAGGCTCCCGGTGTGAGCGGAGCCATCCTCTTCTTCGATGAGCAGCTGCACGTCGGTGGAATAGCCGTCCCTCGGGGTGCTGATTCTGGTAGCCGTGAGCAGCAGGAAGCCGTTTCCGTGGCGTGCTTCGAACTCATCCGGCGAGACGCCCTGGGCGTCCTCGAGAAACGCCTCCAGGGGCAGCGCCGAGCCGTACTGCCCACTCTGCTTGCTTCTCTGATCTCCCTGTCCCATCGGTGGATCCTCCCATGCCCTCGCGGTCGGCCCGGCATCTAGGTCGCGGTGCGCTCCGCGATCCAGCGCCGCCAGGCCGCGGGCGACAGGAACGCCAGGTGCAGTGAGCCCGCCCCCACCAGGCCCAGGGCGTTGGCCGCGAACATCCCCGTCGACCAATCCTGCACTGACGCGTGGCCCAGGTGCGGCGCCAGAGCCCAGAACACCAGCATCAGGGAGATGGCGGCAGCCGCCACCCCCCAGAGCCGGATCTGGGCGGCCACCACCGGGTCACCCAGCCCCAGGCGCGCCTGGCGGCGCATCATTCCGGCGTAGCGCAGGCTTTCGAGTCCCGCCCACAGGAACGCTGCCACCCGCACCCACATGAAGACGTGGTTCTCCGGGCGAAGCGCCCAGTGCGGCACCACATCGCCACGCAGGGTCTGCATCACGATGGCCGCCAAAAGTGCGAGCGAGGCCGCCGCCCACACCGAGGCCGCCCAGAATCGGCCGGGCCGGAACACCCGCCAGGTGAGCAAGCAGATCGCCGACCCCGCCATGCCGTTGACCACACTGGAAGCGATGGCGGTGGCGAAGACTGCCCCCTCCGGCCAGCTGTCGGCGAAGTAGAGAATCGGGCATAGGAATACACCCCCGAGCGCCGTGGTGAGACACGCCGTCCCGATCGCCATCTCCGGTAGCTTGTGGGTGCGCCGGGCCAGCAGCAGCAGGCGGAAGCCCACGGTGGTCCCCACCACCAGCAACGCCAGGAAGCTGACGAGCGAGAAGAGCTGCAAGACCTACCCTCCGGAGGCCTTATCGACCGTCTCGCGGGGTGTCTGTAGGGTCCGGGCGTCGGGTATTCCACGGGTATGGGAGGAGGCCCGCGCGTGGTAGTCTCGCCCCAGGCCGGCCGTCAGTCGGTCGCAGACCTCGAGATCGGGCACGGATCCAGCAGAGTTCTCAGTCCGGAATAGGAGCGAAGAGATGGCAGCAAGAACCTATCCCGAGTTCAGCACCAACTACCCCCTGTTGCTGACCACCTTCATGAAGCGGCCGGCGAACTTGTACCCGAACGAGACGGGTGTCGTCTACCGCAACCCCAACACCGGCGAGTACTTCCGCTTCACCTGGCTGGAATGGTACCAGCGCACCTGCCGCCTGGCCCGGGCGCTGCGGGGCCCTCTCGGCGTGGAGCCGGGAAGACCCGGCGAGCCGGGCGACCGGATCGCCACCATGGCGCTCAATCACCACCGGCACCTGGAGCTCTACTACGCCGTGCCCTGCACGGGAGCGGTGCTGCATCCGATCAACGTCCGACTTTCTCCGGATCACATCGTCCATACCATCCAGCACGCCGGGGACAAGATCCTCTTCGTCGACGACCTGGTCCTGCCTCTCCTGGAGGGCATCTACGACAGGATCAAGGGTACCGTCGAGCAGTTCGTCTATATGTCGGACAAGCCCGGGTTGCCGGATACGAAGATCGAGCCCATCTGCGAATACGAGAAGCTGCTCGAAGGGCAGTCTTCCGCGTTCGAGTGGCCGCTTCTCTACGAAGACAACTTCGCCACCCTCTGCTACACGACGGGAACCACCGGCCTGCCCAAGGGGGCGATGTTCACCCACCGGCAGCTCTACCTCCACACCGTACACGTCATGATCAACGCCAGCCTGAGTACCGACCCGGCGCAGGTGCGTCTCGGCGAGGCCGACGTTCCCCTGGTCATCACCCCGCTGTTTCACGCCCACGCCTGGGGAGCGCCCTTTACCCATGCATTCGCCAGCCACAAGATGGTGCTGCCGGGCATGTTCACCGTGGATGGCTTCTGCGAGCTGATCCAGACCGAGAAGGTGACCAGCACCGCCGTCGTCCCCACCATCCTGGCCATGATCATCGAGTTCGAAGACCTCCATAAGTACGATCTCAGCAGCCTCCGCACCCTCGGTGTCGGTGGCGGTGCCCTGCCGCTGGGGCTGAAGAAGAAGGCCGAGAAGATGATCCCCGGCTTCTCCGCCACCTCCGGGTACGGCATGACCGAGACCGCACCGGTGGTGATCACCGCCTTCTCGAAGAAGTTCATGACCGACTGGTCGCAAGATCAGCTCGATGAAGTCCGGGTCAAGACGGGCCTGCCGGTACCGGGCATCGAAGTGCAGGTGGTCGATGAGAAGATGAATCCGGTGGCCCGCGACAACGAGACCGTCGGGGAGATCGTGCTCCGGGGCCCCTGGATCACCGGTGGCTACTACAACGAGCCCGAGAAGACCGCCGAGGTGTGGAGAGACGGCTGGTTCCACACCGGGGACGTCGCCAGGATCGACGACGAGGGCTACATCACCATCGCCGATCGGATCAAGGACGTGATCCGAAGCGGCGCGGAGATGGTGCCGACCGTTCTGCTCGAGAACCTGACGGCCACCGCCGAGTTCGTCCTCGAAGCGACCTACGTCGGAGTCCCGGATGAGAAATGGGGTGAACGTCCGGCGGCCATCATCACCTTGGTGCCTGGTGCGACGGAGAACGAAGAAGACGTGATGAAGTACCTGGAGAGGGAAGGCGTGGAGAAGGGCAGGATCACCAAATGGATGCTGCCGGACTACATCCTGATCACCGACCAGATTCCCAAGACCAGCGTCGGAAAATTCGACAAGATCGCGATCCGAAAGAACCTGGACGATCTCCTGGCCAGGGCCAAGGAGACGGGCGCCCGGCCGCAGTAGCGAGTTGGTGAGAGCTGCGCGCTAGCTCTTCTTGGGTAGACGGATCGTAACGGTGCCCTGTGCCACGCAGACCAGGCGTCCTTCGTTGTTGGCCTCGATCAGTACGACCGCCGTGCTGCGCGTCATCGAGACGATCCTCGCGTCGGCGGTGATCACGCCGCCACTGACCGGTGCCAGCAGATTCAGCTTGAACTCGGTGGTCGCCGCCCACGCCCCGCGCTCCATCAGCGGATAGCAGACGCAGCCGAGGACGTGGTCGCAGATCACGGCGAGCACGCCGCCGTGAATGCTGCCGAAGGGCGTCTGGAGCTCCTTTCTCACCTTCATCTCCGCTCGAAGCGTGCCAGGACCGACGTCGACGATCTCGATCCCCAGATACTTCGGCAGACCGGTCAGCAGTGCCCCCGGTGTCTTCAGGAATTGTTCGGCGATCTCGGCGTCGTATCTCGCCAGCGTCTTGGGGTCGAGGGTCGGCATGGATTCCTCCTCAGTCCTGGGGCTCGATCCAGATCGGTGAGGTCCACGCCCGTTCCTGGACTGTCTTCGGGATGCGGGGGTTGCTGCAGCCGTCGGGTCGCTCGGCTTCCGGCAGGGCCAGACAGCGGCGGGCGGACCAGCGACAGCTCGGGTTCTCGACGACCCGGGCGTAGTAGACGGCGGCGCGCCCGGGGTCGAAGCCGGGGTCGCGCCAGACCGCGCAGAGCTGATCGGCGCCGGGTCCCACGGGCTGGCAGGTCTGCGGATCGACGCCGGCGCCGTTCTCGGGATCCCCCGTCACATCGAAGACGGCCTGATGGAAGCTGCCGTCGTCGCCGACCCATCCCTTCACGATCTGGATCCGCTGCAGCAGGCCTTCCCCGCCGTCGGCGCGGCCGAGGTCGCGGTGGGCCCAGGCGGCGAAGACCGGTGAGCGGCTCTGCTGGGGACTTCCAGCTTCGCCCGCCTGGGTCGACAGCTCTCCCCCCATCGGAACGCCCCGGGCGTAGCCGGCGGAGACCCGTTCACTCGCCGGGCGCTGGCAGAGATTCTCGGGAAGATCCCAGCCGCCGAAGAAGCGCGGCGAGATGCGCACCCCACTGGTGGCGAAGGCCTCACGGCGCTTCATGGCGTCGAAGAGCGCATCGCGGGTGTTCTCCTCTGCCCAGAGTCCCGCCAGACCACCCGGGTTCTGGAAGATCGTGGCGCGTCGCTGGCCCTCGACCCGCAGGGTCTCCTGAGTATCGGAGTAGAATGTGGCGGGCCTCTCCCATTCCTCGGTGTAGCCGGGAGTGCCGTAGTGCGTGTCGGTGCTGCCGATGAAGCCGATCTTGTAGGGGTTGACGTCGATCCGCTCGCCCTCGCGGAGGCCTTCGATCAACACGTAGCGCGCATAGTCGAGCCGCGAGATGCAGCCCCGCGCGGCCTGGGCCCCGGATCCCGTCCCCTCTCCGCAATCTTCGAACTCGAACCCCGGCATGTCGCGGACCTTCTCGAAGTTGCAGAGCTCGTCGGGTCCCCCGACGACGCCGTAGAGTCCATTGCGGCACTCCGACTCGCCCTTGATCTGCATGATCTCGACCAGGGGCTCTATCTCTGCGCGCAGCCGGGCCTGCCTTCGCTGTTCTTCGAGCGGGAGGTCCCGGTACCAGATCGAGAAGAGCTGCCCGTTGGAGAGATTGGGATTGTGCGGAATCGTGAGCGCCTCGCAGTCGGAATCGGTCTCGTTGCAGAACTCGCGAAGCTTGCGCCAGAGGTCGTGCTCGGTCGGTGAGTCGAGCCAGGAGAAGGGCAGCTCCGGCGAGATCTCGTTCCGCAGAATCACATTGCGGTGGACCTTCGTCGAGGCGGGTGAGCGGCTGTACTCCCAGGCGTGGAAGGTGGTGAAGCCGCAGGCCGGGCTGCGATCGTACCAGCGCTCGGCGGCGCCCTGGATCTCGGACCAGACCGTCGCAAGGGCCCCGCGGCAGCGCTTCGAGTCCTCGCCGCAGACCTCCCCGTTTCGCCCCGTGAAGCTGATCAGCCCGATGAGATTGGCGCGGAATCCCTTGACCCCGACCAGCCGAGCCAGTAGCGACTCGGCCTCGCCGCGAAAGATTCGGCACGATTTCGTCTCGTAGACCGGTGAGCCGGGCGTCGTGCATAGACTTACCTCTCCGAGCCACTCCGCGTGATCCGTGACCGCGGCAAAGTCGAGTGGTCGGTCGATCTGAATCCGGTTCGAGATCCTGTCTTCGTCGTCGAAGAACACCAGCGCGACCTGCTTCCCGCTGGCGAAGCGATACGCATCGTCGGGGGTGAACCTCGTGCCACGCGCCCAGGCGTCCATCGAGTAGTGGGTGTGCACGTGGAGGTCGCCGTAGAAGGGCTTCCGCAGCGGGTCCCGGTCGCTGCACGCCTGGCGCGAGAGAAGCTCGGCAGCCGGCGCGGCGGCGGGGGGTGGCGTCCACTCCTCCTTGCCGGGATCGGGCCGACAAGCTGCAGTGGTTGCGATCATCACTACGAGCAGCCAACTGCGAAGGGGCGCGGTCATCGAGTCATCTCCTTGACGAGTGGGATGGAGCGGGATATCGATCGCCTCGAGGATCTGGAGCCAGATGGGTTTCCGCTCGTGGTCTCGGGTCGTCTCGCGGTGACGGGAAGATTCTGCCCGAGGCAGCCGAGGGAAGCCAGAGAAAGGTGAATCATGAAGTACTGGATTTCGCTGGTCACCACGATGGAGGTGGACCAGTACGTAGAAATCGCCAGATTCGCCGAGCAGGTGGGCTTCGAAGGCGTGACCGTCCCCGATCATCTGGTGGTCCCCACCGTGGTGGAGACGCGCTATCCCTACACTCCCGACGGCACCATGTGGTGGCCAGTGGAGACGCCGTGGCCCGATCCCTGGGTGACGCTCGCAGCCATGGGAGCCGCCACCTCGCGCATCAAGCTTGCCTCCAACATCTATCTCGCCGCGCTGCGCGACCCTTTCACCGCGGCCAGGGCGATCGGAACGGCGGCGGTGCTGACCGGCGGCCGCATCGTCTGCGGAGTGGCCGCCGGCTGGATGCCGGAGGAGTACGATCTCCTCGGCATCGACTTCGCGACTCGCGGCAGGCGCCTGGACGAGATGATCGAAGTCTGGCGCAAGCTCTGGACGGGTGAGGAGGTCGCGCACCACGGCGGGGTCTTCGACTTCGAGCACGCGCTGATGCTCCCGGCGCCGACCAAGCAGATCCCCGTCTGGATCGGCGGGGCAAGCCAGGCCGCCCTGCGCCGAGCGGCGAGAAACGACGGCTGGCTGGGCGTGCCGATGTTCAACAAGCAGCTGCTGGCCACGACGAAGGCGCTTTTCGCCATGCGCGAGGAACTCGGCAAGGCCGAGGATCCCTTCGACGTCATGCTGTGTCCGCTCGAGCCGATGACGTCCGACGCGCAAGCCGAGTTCGAAGCCGCGGGCGCCCACCACGTGATGGCGCTGCCCTGGACGCCTTCGCCGTGGGGACGGGCGCCGTGGGTGAAGGAAGGCGAGGACCACACGCGCTTTTCGGTGAAGTGCCAGGCGATGGAGCGCTTTGCGGATCAGTTTGGGCTCTAGGTACAGTCAGAGAAGAGGGGCGGGAAAAGCCCGAGAGAAGAGGAGCAGAAGATGAAGGTGGTGGCCATCAACTCCAGCCCGAGGAAGGAGAGCAACACGGCGCAGCTGATCCATTACGTCTTCGAGGAGCTGGAGCAGGAGGGCATCGAGACGGAGCTGATCAAGATCGGAGGCAAGAGCATCTGGGGTTGCCGCGCCTGCTACAAGTGCTTTCAGAATCGCGATCGTCACTGCAGCATCAAGAAGGACGTCGTCAACGAGTGCATCGACAAGATGGCGGAGGCGGACGGGATCCTTCTGGGATCACCCACCTACTTCTCGAACGTCAACGCGGAAATGAAGGCCTTGATCGACCGGTCCGGGCTCGTCTCCAGCGCCAACGGGGGAATGTACCAACACAAGGTCGGAGCCGCGGTGACCGCCGTTCGCAGGGCGGGCGCACTCCCCGCCTTCGACGCGATGAACCACTTCTTCCTCTACAACCAGATGTTCGTGGCGGGGTCGACCTACTGGAACCTGGGCATCGGCCTGAACCCGGGAGAGGTGGCCAACGACGAAGAGGGGGTGAACACGATGCGAAATCTGGGTCGAAACATGGCCTGGCTGCTCCAGAAGATCAATGCGTGATGCGAAGGCAGACAGGATGACCCGGGTCGCCAGCGAGGAGGGTGAGAGATGATCATCGACGCCCACAGCCACATCTGGGAAGCGAAGCTGATGTCGCCCGACATGGAGAAGATCATCAGCGACGTCGTCGAGCGGTTCAACGTAAGTGATCCCGAGCAGCTCCGAAACGGGACCATCGACCGTCTGCTCGGCGAGATGGACGAGGCCGGCATCGACAAGACGGTCCTCCTCGCACTGGATGCGGGCATCGCCTTCCGCTCCGGCGCCACGATGCGGGAGTACAACGACTACGTGGCGGCGATCGTGAAGGCCCATCCCGATCGGATCATCGGTTTCTGCGGGATCGATCCCCGCCGGGGCAAGGAGGCGTTGGGGGAGCTCGAACGGTGCGCCGGGATCGGACTCCGTGGACTCAAGCTCTGGACGCTGACGGGATTCTATCCGGACGACGAGAGCTACTACCCGCTCTACGAGAGGACCATCGAGCTGGGATTCCCGATGCTCTTCCATACTGGGAGTGGCCCGCCGCGCACCTACCTGAAGTTCAACCGGCCGGTGTACGTGGACAAGGTGGCGGTGGACTTCCCCGAGGCCACGATCATCATGGCGCACATCGGCCAGCCGTGGGTCGAGGAGGCCGCGGCGGTGGTGACCAAGAACCCGAACGTGTACGTGGACATCTCCGCCTGGGAGCCGACCTTCAAGGCGGCGCCGTTCGTTCTCTGCCAGGCCCTCGCACAGATCAAGGGCGCAACCGGCAGTCTGCGACAGGTGCTCTTCGGGACCGACTGGCCGCTCTTCACGCCGGTCCTCTCCTTGAAGAAATGGGTCGACGGGATCCGGGACCTGACCATCCCGCCGCCGATGCAATTGATGGGCTTCAAGGATTTCACGGAAGAAGACAAGCGGATGATTCTGGGTGAGAACGCGGAGGGGATCTTCGGCCTGTAGACCCGCTGTGCAGGGAGTGAGGCACGCTACACGACCCTCGGTCAGGCGCATCTCGGCGAACCAGCGGGTGGGGCTCTCGGGGCTCGAGGCGTAGCAAAAAGCACACGGATGACAGGCTAAGGGGAGCCCGACGCGGAGCCGAGAAAGATTTCAGGAGCTGGGTACGCCGTCGCCCTCAGGGGGAACATCAGTGCGAACCCGCAGAAAGTCTGTACATTACCCGGCACGGGCTCCGGTTTCGGAGCGGCCGGGACGAAAGGATTTTGCGATGGCTCGGATCGTAAGGCTTCGAATCGTGTGTGTACTTGTCGCGGCAGCGCTCGCCCTCACCGCGTGTGCGAATGGGCGGCCCAATCCGGCGGCGTGTGCGGCGGTCGGCGCGGTCACAGGAGCCGGTGTTGGCGGTACGATCGGGCACGAAGGGCCGCCCGATTACGACTACTTCGAGTGGAGGAATGTCGGGTACGCTGCCGGCGGTGCTGTAGTCCTGGGCACCGCGGGCTACTTCATCTGCAAGGCTCTGGCGAAAGAGGAAACTCCGCCTCCGCCGCCGCCTCCTGCACCGCCTGCCGCCGTGCCTGCGCCTGCGCCGCCGCCTCCGGTCGTGGAGAAGATCATCCTGCGCGGCGTGAACTTCGACTTTGACAAGGATGGCATTCGCCCGGACGCCGCAGTCATCCTGGACGAGGCCGGCGGGATGCTGACCGGGAGTCACACGGGCACTCGCGTCCGGATCGAGGGCCACACGGACTGGACGGGCCCTGAGGCGTACAACCAGGGTCTCTCCGAGCGCCGGGCGAACTCAGTCCGGAGCTACCTCGTCTCTCACGGGGTCGATGCTTCGAGGCTCACGACCGTCGGCTACGGCGAGAGCAGCCCGATCGCGGACAACGAGACGCGTGAGGGACGCGCCCTCAACCGGCGCGTCGAGCTGCAGGTGGAGGAGTAGGCCACACCAGATCGCCATGGTCACCATCGGCATGAACTACCGCGTCCTCGAGGATCGGGAAGAGGTCTTCGAGGGCGCTTGCCGCAAGGTGCTGAAGGTGATGCGCGAGGCCGACGGCCACGACGACTCGCAGATCTATCGCCGCGTGGACGGTGGCGAGAACTCCCAGTACCTGATCGTGTCGCGCTGGAGCGACGAGGACGCCTTCAACCGCTTCGTCGCATCCGACACGTTCAAGAAGGTGACGAGCTGGGGGCTCACCAACGTACTGGCGGGCCGGCCCAGCCACACCACCTACCGCGAATGATGACCGGTTCGGGCTAGAGCGGCCGGGCGAAGGCCAGCACCGGGCATTGGCCCAGCAGAAAGGCGGGTTTGCCCGACTGGCGGAAGACCAGCGTGGCGGCTCCGGATTCGGCTACCGGCCGGCAGGCGTCGTCGTTCGCCACCATCGCGACGACGTCTTGGGTGCCGGCCAGGCCGATCCTGCTCGCCAGTTCGAAGCGGCCGCGCAGGAGGAACACGTCTCTGTCCCGGTGCACGACCTGCCAGCGGGCCGGGCTGGAAGGGCGCCCCTCGCCCTCCACGCGCGAGCGACGCCACCTCTCCAGGTTGCTGATCCCGGCGGGCTCGCAGACATCGCCACCGGGGCTGTGGAAACGACCCCAGATCCCACCCGGGTGGTAGACGACCGGCGCCTCCGGCCTGAGAACCGCGGCACAGCTCGGGCTCGCCGGGAAGAGAAAGCGCCACACGCCGGACGAGGTGGCGAAGCTGGCGTCGAGGTAGCTCCCACGCTGCGCTACCTGCGCAACGGAACTCTCCTTCGAGGTGGCACAGCCGCCGGCCAGGGCGAGTGCCAGGCCGAGAACGAACGCGCTTCGCATGCGGTCTCCTCCATTGGAGTGAACAGACGCGGGAGGAGCCCTCGCTACCGGCTCCTTCTCCTGATCAAGCTCTCAGCCAGGATTCGATGACAGAGGCTTTGGGCACCTTTCCCTCGATCTTCTTCTTCCCGTCGACGAAGACCACCCTCGAGGATCGGAACCTCGGTGCAGGTGGCGAAGTACATGAAGGCGCCCGCAACCGAGGCGACGAGATTCGCCCCGATGGAGTTGCCGCCCACGAGCCCGGCTCCCCGCGAACGGATTCCGGCGAAGAGCGGCAACACCGTGCAGGAGCAGACGGCGAGGATGCTGCCCGATACCGAAGCGACACCGTAGGCCAGCACTTTGTTCGCCCGGGCGCCGAAGTACTTCGTAACTGCCGCCTGTGAAATGAAGCAGGCGATGGCGCCGGCGATGAAGAAGGCCGGGACCAGGCAGAACAGTACGTGCTGCCGCGCGTACTCTCTCGTCATGTAGAAGGCTTCGACGAGAGCACCTTGAAATCGGGGATTCGCGACCGGGAGGAAGTACGCGACCCCGAAAGCCGCCAACAGCAGGATGAGCTTGGTTCTCTCTTTCACGTCGGTGCAGCGCCTGTTCGAAGAGGGTCGGAAAACGGCAGGTGGATGGAGAAGAGAGCCAGCTAGGAGGCGAGGAGCTCCCGTTGCTCCTTCAAGTTCTCCTTCATCACCTGCTCGATGCACGCAAAGAAGCTCATCACCCAGGGGCGCGTCAGACGGTAGATGGAATTCTTGTCGTCCCGGCGGTGGTCGATGATGCCCGACTGCTTCAGGATGCTCAGATGCTTCGACACCGTCGATTGATCACCGCCTACGACCTTCAGCAGGTCGCATACACAGAGCTCACCGCGTTCGTTCAAGACATCGACCATCAGGAGGCGGCTCGGGTGCGCCAGCGCCTTCAGGATCTCCGCGCGCCTCTGGTAGAGCTTCTTGTTGCGGAATGTTTTCATATATGAACATATGCCCATATCGCCATATTTATGTCAAGTCGGTGCCCGGTTGGATGCCGCTCGCGCCGGAGCCGCTCTACTCCCGCACGTTGTCGGGCAGCGTGACCTTCTCGCCGCTTCCGGTCTTGTCGGATTCGATCCGCATTCGGGAGTAGTAGGGTCCCTTCGACAGGTACGCGGCGGCAAGCGGGTTGTGGCCGAGTACCCGGTCCTTCACCGCGAGTACGGTGCAGGGCGGACGGATGTACTTGAGGAACAGGGTGTCGTGGCCCACGCACAGGCCGAGCAGGATCGCGAGGTCCACCTGCTCGGCGTTGAGCACCTCGGCCTGGGCGATGGGGTTGCACATGGTCTCCATCATGGCGGGGGGCGCGATCTTCTCCTCTGGGTCGAGGCCGATGGACTCCTTGGGTACGCCACCCACCTTGCAGTTGACCGAGACCATCTCGAATCCCTTTGCGGAGAAGATGTCCGTCAGCATGCGCGCCTCCTGCTTGAGGCCCACGCAAAAGGCCATGCCGATCTTGCGGTAGTTGCACTTGCCCGCGAACTGGATGGTCTCCTCCAGCCGCGGGAACCTGGTGCGTATGCCGTCGGCCGTGAGCTCGTAACACTGCGCTTCCTGCACCGAGGCCAGGCGGGCGAACTCCCGCACTTCGGCGCGCTCGTATTCCGATGCGACCCCTTCCATGACCTCCGGCAGGCGCCGCATCGGACAGTAGGAGGGCGCCTCTTCCAGGGGGGGCATGGGATCGTTCACCCCCATGGTGGGAGCGCAGGTGGTGCCGGGGCACTTGACGCATGCGCTGGCAGACGGCTTCTTCGAATCACCCATCAGGATCTACCTCTTCTGAGCTCGGGGACGCTGAACGTTCAGCAACGTCCCCGCTCCTGGGCTGGTGTCAGGCCGCCAGCGTGCGAAGGATCGCCTCTTCGATCTTCTCCTTGGAAGGTAGCACGGCCGCCTCGAGAACCGGGCTGTAGGGGACAGGCAGGTTGGGATTTCCGACGCGCTCCGGGGCGGCTTTCAGAGACCGAAAGGCCCGCTCCATCACCTGCATGGCGATCTCCGCACCGACACCACACCGCTCGGTGTCTTCGTCTACGACCACCAGCCGTCCCGTCTTGCGCACCGACTCCACGATTCGATCGATGTCCAGGGGCTCGAGCGTGAGAGGGTCGATCACCTCGACGTCGACTCCCCGCTCCTCCAGGCTGGAGGCAGCCTGCAGTGCCAGCGTCACCATGTAGGAGGTTGCCACTACGGTGACGTCGCTTCCCTCGCGCACGATCTTGGCGACGCCGAAGGGAACGCAGTACTCCTCTTCCGGCACCGGCCCCTTGCTTCCGCCCAGCAGCTTGTGCTGGAAGAAGGCCACCGGGTTGTCGTCCCGGATGGCGGTTTTGAGGAGCCCCTTGGCGTCGTAGGGCGTGGTGGGCGCGGCGATCTTGAGGCCCGGCGCGTGTGCGTACAGGGCCAGCGGTGACTGGGAGTGCTCCGAAGCGGAGCGGGTGTAGCCTCCCATGGCCTGGAGGAAGACCACGGGCACGCTCATCCCGCCCTCGGCGCCGTGGGTGTAGCGCCACTTTCCCGCCTTGCCGAGGATCTCGTCCAGGGCGCACATGACGAAGTCGGCAAGGGAAAAGCTGGCCACCGGACGCATCCCCGCCAGCGCCGCTCCGACGCAGGCACCGGCGACGGCGGGCTCGGAGATGGGTATGCTGCGGACGCGCTGCTCGCCGAACTCTTCGAGCAGACCAGCCGTCATGCTCGGCGCCTTGCTGGTCATGTGGAGCCCGAGACCCAGGATGAAGACCGAGGAGTCCCTCCGCATCTCCTCCAGCAACGCCTCGTTCATCGCCTCTGTGAAACTGATGGTGCGCATGGGCTTCTCTCCTTCGCTCTCTCAGGCGTAAAGACCGGTGAAGGCGTCTTCCGCCGCCGGAAACTCGCTCTCTTCGGCGAACTTCTCCGCCGCGCGCATCTCCGTCTCCGCCTCTCGCGCGATCTCCTGCACCCGCTCGTCGGTCAGCACCCCACGGCCCAGCAACTCGGTGCGGAAGCGGTCGATCGGATCCCGCCGCTGCCAGGCCTCGATCTCCTGGGGATCGCGAAACCCGGTCGGGAAGGGCCCGGCTTCGGCGAACTCCCGGATCCGGTAGGTCTTGAGCTCGATCAGCGACGGTCCGTTTCCCGCCCGGGCGTGCGCCACCGCCTGGTCTGTCGTTTGGTAGACCGCGAGCACGTCGTTGCCGTCGACGGATCTCCCCGGGATCGAGTAGGAGCCCGCCAGGTCCGCGATGTCGGTCACGGCGGTGCCCAGCGAGACCGGCGTGGTGCCGGCCCAGGCGTTGTTCTCGCAGACCCAGACCAGGGGGAGCTTCCACAACGCGGAGAGGTTCATCGATTCATGGGTGGTCCCGCGATTGCTGGCTCCGTCTCCGAAGAACGACATCACCACCGCATCGTCTCCCCGGATCTGTGCCGCGGTGGCCATCCCCACCGCGAGCGGTGCGTGACCGCCAATGGTTCCGCTCTTCCCGAACAGCTTGTGCGCCGTATCTGCGATGTGGCGCCCGCCCTTGCCCCCACAGTATCCGGTGCGCTTTCCGTACAGCTCGGCGAGGAGCTTCCCGGGGTCCGACCCTCGAACGATGAAGTAGTAGGCCCCGCGGTGGGTATAGGTGACGTAGTCGCCCTCGAGCAGCGTGCTCAAGGCGCCGACGATACCCTCCTGGCCGATCCCGCTCATCCACGAGGCGGGGATCTTCCACTGGGGCATCAGCTCGATCACCAGCTCTTCGAATACCCTCGACCGAACCATGTTCCGGTAGATCTCCAGCAGCTGCTCTTCACTGAGTTCCATGGCTCTCCTCCCTGGCTCGCCGTTTCGGGAAACCCGGAGCCGCAATCATACTCGAACCGGGCCCGGCGCGCGGATCGGCGGTATACTGCGATTTACCTGCAACGTGGGCCTCCCCCCCAACGGGAGCCCTCCATCCGCCATCCAAGAGGAGGACGACATGTCGGAAGTGACCCGAGGCAGCTGCCACTGCGGGGCGATCCAGTACCAGGTCAACGGAGCACTCACCGGGGTGATCCACTGCCACTGCGGCGACTGCCGCCGCTGGCACGGAAACTACGCGGCCTATGCGGTCGCCAGCCTGGCCGATTTCGAGATTACCCAGGGGGCCGACAAGCTCAAGTGGTACGAGTCGTCCGACAAAGCCCGACGGGGATTCTGCCCGGACTGCGGCTCCTCGATCTTCAAGGACAACAAGGATGGCGAGAAGATCGTGCTCTCCGTCGGTGCACTCGATTCCCCCACCCACCTCGGCTTCCTGAAAAACATCTTCGAGGACAGCAAGGGCGACTACTACACGCTGCCGGGAGCCTGAGCTGGGCGCGTAGAAGATGAGCGAGAAGAGCGCGCGACTTCCGCCGCCACGGGGGCGATCGTTCTGTAGCTTCGAAGCTCATTGGAAAACCGAAACAGGGGGTGGATGTCGATGTCGCCGGCCGAACAGAGCAACGCCGTGGTCCATCACGAAGACGACAACGTCGCCATCGCGGTTCGTCCCGTCGGGGCGGGTGAGGCGGTCGTGGTGAAAGCCGAGGAGCGGGTGAAGGCCGCTGAAGACGTCGACGTCGGTCACAAGATCGCGCTTTGCTCGATTGCCAGCGGAGGAATCGTGTACCGCTACGGTGAACCGATCATCGAGGCGACCGAGGCGATCGAGGCCGGCGCCTGGGTGCACGTCCACAACACGCGGCCGATCCCGGGCGACGTCGAGATGTAGCGATGGGCCAGCGACGTCCGAGCTCGGCGGCGGAAACGCGCCGGAGCCGTCAGCGGTACGACAAGCGTGGGAGGCGGGCCGAATGAAATTCCAGGGATATCAGCGTGAGAACGGAACGGTGGGGGTTCGCAATCATCTCCTTGTGCTCGCCTCAGTCTCCTGCGCCAACGGCGTGGTCGAGGCGATCGGGCGTGAGCTGCCCGAGGTGGTGGCGGTGTCGCAGGGCTACGGCTGCGGCTACGGGCCCGAGGATTTCCGCGTCAGCTACCTGACACTCACGGGGCTGGTGAATCACCCGAATGTCGGCGCGGCGTTGATCATCGGCCTGGGCTGCGAGATGCTGAAAGCCGAGCTCTTGGCGTCTGCGGGCGAGGGGAAGCCGGTGGAGTCGCTGGTCATCCAGGAATCCGGCGGGAGTCAGGCCACCACCGAGAAGGGGGTGGCGATCGCCCGGAAGCTGCTCCAGCAGCTCGAGTCGGTGGAGCGGACGCCGGTTCCCGTGAGCGAGCTCGTCGTGGGTCTCCAGTGCGGCGGGTCGGACGCCCTCTCGGGGGTCACCGCGAACCCCGCCGTCGGCTCCGCTGCCGACCGCTTCGTCGGCGCGGGGGCGACAGTGGTCCTGGCCGAAACCACCGAGATGATCGGCACCGCCCACATCCTGAAGCGTCGCGGCGCTACGCCCGAGATCGGAGAACAGGTCGAGCGTCTGGTGAACGAGCACCACGCCCACGTTCGCGAGCAACTGGGGGAGCTTGCCGGGATGGTGATCGCTCCCGGAAACATCGAGGGTGGCCTGTCGTCCATCACCGAGAAGTCCCTGGGGGCCATCACCAAGGGTGGCACCACGCCCCTCCAGGAGGTGATCGAGTACGGCACCCGTCCCTCGAAGCGCGGCTTCGTGATCATGGACACCCCCGGCTACGACATCGATTCGATGGCGGGGCTCGCGGCGGGTGGAGCGCAGATCATGCTCTTCACCACCGGCCGCGGCTCGGTGGCCGGCTTTCCGACGGCGCCGGTCGTCAAGATCTCCAGCAACTCGAGGACCTACCAGAACATGCGCGGCGACATGGACCTGAACGCCGGTGCGGTCGTCGAAGAGGGGAAGACCATCGACGAGGTCGGTCAGGAGATTTTCGACCTGGCGCTCGAGGTCGCCGCCGGGAAGCGCACCTGCGCCGAGAGAAACCGGTCTACGCCGTTCAACTACCTGAAGCAGGGTCCGTCCTTCTGAGCGGGCCCGGAGGCGGAGAACGCCGGGACGCTGAGTAGCGAACCGATCTGAAGTTCACTGTGCGAGAGAGGAGAGGAAGTCCGATGATCGAGCTCGAGGGCATCTTCGTGGTCACGCTGTCGCCGTTTCGGGACGGACGGGTGGACGAGCCCTGTGTCCGACACATGGTGGACCACTTCGTCGACGCTGGCGTGCAGGGCCTGGTCGTGCTGGGAAGCAATGGCGAGAATCCCTATCTGACCGACGGGGAGAAGCGCGAGCTCATCGACATCACCGTCGACCAGGCGGGCGGCCGTGTACCCGTGATCGCCGGTACTGGCTGCACGGGCACCGACGCGACGATCGCGCTCACCAGCCATGCGCGCGATGCCGGAGCTGCCGCCGCCCTGGTGGCGCTGCCGCAGTACTTCCGGGTCGGCTTCGACGACGTGAAGCGCCACTTTTCGCGCCTGGTCCAGGAAGTCGGCCTCCCCATCCTCTACTACAACTTTCCCAAGGTGACCGGACTCGAGCTCACTCCCGCCGAGATCGCCGAGCTGGCGGAGATTCCGGGGATGGTGGGCGTGAAGCAGACCATCTTCGATCTCGAGGCGATCGCCGAGCTGGCCAAGCTGACCGAGCACATGGCCTTCACGGTGCTCTCTGGAACCACCCTCAATCTGCCCGCGCTGGTTCCCCGGGGCATTCGCGGCGCCATCGGAGTGCTTCCCAACCTGATGCCCCGGGAGTCGGTGGCGCTCTACGCGGCGCTCCGGGACGGTGACGAGGAGACGGCGTCTGCGCTGATGGCGTCCATCGCCAAGCTGACGAAGATCCTGGCGGCCAGCCCGATCGCCCACGCCATGCTGAAGGAAGCCATGCGCCAGATGGGGCATCCGATCGAGGCAACCGTCAAGGACCCGCTCCCGCCGCTCACCGCGGAGCAGGGGAAGCTGGTCGCGGAGGTCCTGGCGGACGCCAAGCTCATCGCTTGAGCTCTCCCGCACCCCCTCCCGCACCGTAAGGACGCCATGGGAAATCGGGACATCGAGGCGATTCTCGAGTACCACGACGCGACGAAGCACAGCGAGTCGAGCATCCGCAGCGGTCGCCACGCTCTCGACTGGGAGAACCAGCCGCTCCCATTCAAGGTCTACCGCGATCTCGAGCCGATCGCGCTGGCGCAGGACTTTCCCGCGCGGGATCTTCCGGCGCTCGTCGCGATCGGGCTGGGCGCCGAGACGCCGGCCCCGGATGCCGCCGAGCGGATCCCCGATCTCGCCACACTGTCGCGCGTCCTCTTCCTCTCGGCGGGCATCACCAAGCGCAGGCCTCATCCCGGTGGTGCGACCTACTTCCGCGCCTATCCCAACACGGGGGCGCTCTATCACATCGACCTCTACCTGGTGGTGGGGGACCTTCCCGACCTGTCCGCCGGCGTCTACCACTTCGCGCCTCACGACTTCGCGCTCCGGCGGCTGCGGGAGGGCGACTGGCGGGGGGTCCTGCTGGTGGCCTCGGGGGAGAACCCCGACCTCGCGCGCGCCCCGGTTGTGATCGCCAGCGCCTCCACCTACTGGCGCAACAGCTGGAAGTACCAGGCGCGTGCCTGGCGCCACTGCTTCTGGGATACGGGCACGCTGCACGCCAACCTGATTGCGGCGGCTGCCACCGAGGCGCTCGAGCCGCGGGTGGTCCTGGGCTGGGCGGATCGTCCCGTGGAGCGGCTGCTGGGTCTCGATCCAGAGCGCGAGGGCGCGCTCACGCTGGTTCCGCTCGGTCGGACCCATCGCCCGCCTCCGCCGGCGCCCGAGATGCCCGAGATCCGTTTCGAGACCGAGTCGCTCTCGCGAACCGAGGTGGACTACCCGGTGGTCCGCGCGGCGCAGCTCGCGTCATCGCTCGAAGATGGCGCCGAAGCGGCCGCCTGGCGGGGCGCGCCGCCGCCCTGCGAGGTGCCCGAGCCCGCCGGCCGGTTGGTTCCGCTCCGCCCCTCCGCCGACGGGGAGCTTCCCGACGAATCGCTCGACCGCGTGATCCGCCGACGGGGCTCGACGCGCGCCTTCGACGGGGAACGCCCGCTCTCCTTCGAGGCGCTCTCGAACGCTCTCGATCGCGCCACCCGCGACGTACCGGCGGACTTCCTCGACGCGCCCGGCGCGACGCTCTGCGATCTGTACCTGATCGTGAACGCCGTCGAGGGGCTGGCGCCGGGAACCTACCACTACCGCCGCCGGGAGGCATCGCTAGAGCTGCTGCGGGAGGGCTCGTTTCGCGAGCCGGCCGGACGGTTGGGTCTCGGCCAGCAGCTTCCGGCCGATGCGGCGGTCAACGTCTACATCCTCGCCGACCTGCCGCGTGCCCTGGAGCGCTTCGGCAACCGCGGCTACCGCGCGGCGCAGCTCGAGGCGGCTGTCACGGGAGGTCGCCTGTACCTGGCCGCCTACGCCCAGCGCTTCGGAGGCTCCGGCCTCACCTTCTTCGACGACGAGGTGACCGAGTTCTTCTCGCCGCACGCCGCTGGAAAGAGCGTGATGTTTCTGGTCGCCCTCGGATATCCCGATCGCGCGGCGTTGGGGCTCGCGCCGTGAGCAAGATGGCGACCGACCTCTGGCGGAGAAGCCGCGATCTGGCCGACGCCTGCCTCGAGCACCCCTTCGTCCAGGGCATCGCGTCGGGCGATCTCCCGCTCGAGCGCTTTCGCGTCTACGTGGCGCAGGACGCTTACTTCCTCGAGGCCTTCGCTCGAGGCTACGCATTGGCGCTGGCGCGCTGCCCAGATCGCGAAGGGATCGGGGTGCTGAAGGATCTGCTGGTGGGCGTCTTCGAAGAGCTCCACCTTCACCAGGGCTACGCGGAGCGGTGGGGGATCTCGCTCTCGCCCGAGCCGCTCCCCGCGACCAGCGCCTACTGCGATTTTCTTCTCAGCACCGCCTCCCTCGAGCCCTCCGGTCACACGGTGGCGGCGATGACGCCCTGCATGCGACTCTACGCATTCCTCGGACAGCAGCTCTCCTCGAAGCTCGATCCCGGAGAGTCCGTACCGCGAGTGGGTGGAGACGTACGCGAGCGACGACGTGGAGGCCCTGGCCTCGCGCCTCGAGGAGCTCCTGGATCGCTACGGCGGCGACCCCGAGCGGCTGGCGTGGCTCTACCGTCGCGCCATGGAGCTGGAGCTGGCCTTCTTCCAGGCCGCCTGGGAGGTGGCATGAAGACGCGGGACCCGATCGCGGACCATGGCTGAGTCCGAAGCGGTAACCGTCGCACTCACCATCGCCGGCTCGGACTCGGGGGGCGGCGCCGGGATCCAGGCCGACCTCAAGACCTTCCAGCGTTTCGGTGTCTACGGGACCAGTGCCCTCACCCTCGTCACCGCCCAGAATACCGTCGGTGTACGCGCGGTGGAGCTCCTCTCGACCCAGCTCATCACCCAACAGATCGCCGCCGTCGCGGAGGACTTCGAGGTGCGCGCCGCCAAGACCGGCGCGCTCGGTTCTGGCGAGATCATCGAGGCGGTCGCCGCGGCCCTCGAGGAGCACGCGATTTCGAACCTCGTCGTCGATCCGGTGATGATCTCGAAGCACGGGGATTCGCTCCTGGACGCAGGAGCAGTCGAGGCCCTGAAGGCTCGGCTCTTCCCGAAGGCCTCGCTCGTCACTCCGAACCTTCACGAGGCGGCAGCCCTGCTCGGGCGCGCCGTCGGGAGCGAGGAGGAGATGCGGGACGCGGCGCGCGCGATCTGCGACCTCGGTGCTGCGGCCGCGCTGGTGAAGGGCGGGCACCTGCCCGGAGGGGAGGCGGTCGATCTCTTCTACGACGGCTCCGATTTCGTGCGTCTCGCCGCGCCGCGGATCGAGACGCCGCACACCCACGGCACCGGCTGCACCTACTCGGCTGCCGTCACGGCGCTATTGGCCCGCGGCAAGACGCTCTTGGAGGCGGTCCGAGAGGCCAAGGACTTCATCTCCCGCGCCATCGCCAGCGCACCGGGCATCGGTCACGGCCACGGGCCGGTCGATCATACGGCCTAGCGGTCGGCGCTTCTCGATTCCTCAGCGGGGTCGAGCGCGTGAACGATGGCTTTGAAAGCGGCCATCACCTCCTCCCCTGAGTCGTCGTCCCAGGCGACAGGCCATGCACTGGTCATCGCAATCACGACGTCGTGGGCCGGGTTCACGAAGATGAACTGGCCGTGCACGCCCTCCGCGCTATAGGCGCGATCGGGCTCCGAGAGTGCCCACCACTGGAACTGGTAGCCCGTGGTCGAGTTCGGGAAGAGCTCTCCGTAGTCGACCTGAGGCGAGTCCGGTACCGTGGCCTTGGCCACCCAGCCCTCCGGCAGGATGCGCTCACCCTCCCACCAGCCGTCTTGTAGGAAGAGCTGACCGAATCGCGCGTAGTCGCGCAGCGCGGCATTCAGGCAGCACCCCGCCATCTCCATGCCCTCGCGACCCTCACGGTCGAGGATCCAGGTGGCGTCGTGTTCCATTCCCAATCGGGACCAGATCTTCTCCGAGAGATAGTGCGCCAGTGGCTTTCCCGTGACCTCGGCGACCAGCCAGCCGAGCACCTGGGTCTCGCCGGTCGAATAATTGAACACGCTTCCAGGTTCGGCGACGCGCGAGTAGCGGGTCATGAAGTCGTTCGCCCGCTCGCGGTTCGCGAACATCGTGTAGCCCACGAAGTCCGTGATGTCCGACGTCTCGTCGTACATCTCACTGAACCCGACGCCCGACGACATCTGGAGCGCCTGCTTGATGGTGACGCCGTCGTATCCGCTTCCTTCCAGGCCAGGTACGTACTTCACCAGCGGGTCGTCCACGCTGGCGATGATTCCATCGCCGATGGCGAGGCCCACCAGGGTGGAGGTGAAGGACTTGGCAACCGACCATGAAGTAAAACGCGTGGTGTCGTCGGCGCCGAGGCCGTAGTGCTCGAAGACGAGCGTCCCACGATGGAGGACCACGATCCCGGCAGTGCGGTTGCGCTCGAAGAATTCGTGGATCGTCCGGTGCTCTCCACCGAAGTCGTAGGCGACCTCGCTCAGCGGTCGTTCCTCCCGTTCGAAGTGGTGGACCGGGCCACGGCGTGAGACGGTGCGTGTGGGAAAGATCTCGGACATTGACTGGAAGTTGTGCGCTGCGCGGTCGGGATCACTGAGCTTCAGACGTTCCTCAGACACGAAGAGCGGGGCCAGAAGCTGCTGGCAGCCTGCGGATAGTGCTCCGACCAGGAGAACGACGCCGAAGGATCGGTGCATTGCCTGACCTCCCGGCGCGGATCCTACCAGAGCTGCGAGACCCCGTCTTTCGGGCAACCTGGCCGCGCTCGATACCCGCCGAAACCGGTTTGCCGTGGTCTGATGCTGAGCTGAGCGCTTTGGCGCTCTGTCCATTCCATCAGAAAGACAGATGCAGCACCGTGATGGCGATCATGGGGAAGACGCTCAGAAAATTGACGCAGCCGTGGTAGAAGCATTGAGGGATCAGCCTTCCGCTCCTGTGCAGGACCCACATCCAGATGGAGCCGCTGATCCAGGTGGTGAGGACGGTGGCGGCCCAGGCCGTGATCCAGGCCTCATCGAACGGAAAGATGTGAATCACGAAGGCCGAATGCCAGAGAGCGAACATGATCGGCGCCAGGAGCAGCCTCTTCTTCTGCGAGACCCCGGCGGCCCGGCCGGCATCCTCCAAGCAGGCCCGCCAGTAGATCTCTTCGGACGGTCCGTTGATCGCGGCGCCAAGGAGCATGACCAGCGCCATGTTGACGGTCAGATGGGGCAGGTAGCTGTGCGCCCAGAGGGGGATCGCCCAGAGCAGCGGACCGTAGACCAGGAGGTACTGGAGCCATGCGCGCTTGCCCTTGAGCTTGAAGGTGAGCTTGAAGCGCTCCTCCTCGAAGACACCTCCGCGTTTGTGTCTGTAATAGAGCGTCAAGCTCCAGATGGTTCCCCAGTAGATCAAGAGCAGGGGGATCCAGATCCAGCTGCGTCCGACGCCGAGGAACAGGGAAGTCAGAGACGCCACGATGACCGGCACCGTCCAAGGAATCACGTAGAAATACAGCTTGGAGAATCGGTCTTCGGAGTTCTCACTCACGCGGATTCCGTGCGCACCAGCTCCAGACGCCGGTAGATTCCCAAGACCTCGATGTTGCCTTTACCGAAGCGCGACTGCTCTACCAGAGACGGCACCAGGGATTCCCATTCCGATGGAGTGAAGCCGTGGATTCGCAGAATCGTCCGCTGTAGCGCCAGAGCGGGCCGGGTCTTGAGCAAGGAGGGAGCCCCTGAGAACCACTCCTTCTGATCCGCTTCGCTGAAGTCGTCGCGTCCGTCGAAGATCCAGGCTCTTCCGCCCGGTCGCAGCACCCGATGGAACTCATCGAGGACCTGCACCGGTTCGCGCCAGTGGTGCATCGCTTCGGAGGAGACGATCATGTCGGCCGACGCGTCCTCTGCGGAGAGCCGTGACGCATTCTCCTGGCGAAACTCGAGGTTGGAGAGCACTCCGGCGTTCTTGCGGGCGATGCGGATCATGGTCCCGGAAAGATCCACTCCCAGCACCCGAAGCCCGGGTCTTCGCCGGGCGATGCCGATCGAGAGGCTCCCGGGTCCGCTCCCGATGTCGATCACCAGCTGGGCATCTTCGGGAAGGAACTCGTCCACCAGGGTGGCGAGGCGCTCCTGGGCGCTTCGGAAGATGCGACCCGGCACGTTGCTGTAGAACCAGGCTCCGGGGCCTGGGATGCCTTCCGGAAGGATCTGGCTCAGCCGGATCCTCCTCATCCGACTTTCTCGAGGTCGACCCGCACCGCCCGGTCGGCAGGGATCGGCTGCCAGGAGAAGATCCGGTACTTGAGGTGCCCGTAGCCGGAGGCGAAGCCCAGGTGCTTGACGTGGCCGGGCTCCAGGTCCGACTGGCTGTACCAGTTCTCGTGCTGGTAGGGCTCGAATCCGTTGTAGAGGATCACCTGTCCGGGCCGCACCGAGGGCGAGATCTTGGCCGCGAGCAGCGTATCCCCCACGTCACTCACCAACTTCACCCGCTCGCCGTTGCCGATGCCGAGCTTGGCGGCGTCCTTGTCGTTGATGAAGACGAAAGGCTCACCTCGATGGGTGTTCTGGATGATGTTGTTGGTCATGTTCATCGAGTGGATGCTCCAGCGGTTGTGGCCGCTGGTCATCTCGAAGCGGCGATTCCGTCCCCCGTGTCCGGGCGGCGGCTCCTTGTGGGTCGGCAGCTCCTCGCCGGCCTCCAGGAACCACTCGTGGTCGATGTAGTACTGCGCCCGACGCACCAGTGTGTCGTAGGGAATCTTGTCCTCGGTGTGCCAGCGCAGCGGGGTGTGGATCTCGTCGGACTTGATGGTCGAAGCCTGCGACTGCCCGTGGGCCATGATCCCCCAATTAGTGAAGCGCACGTGGCCCTTCTCGCGCAGGGTCGCGAGGTCGGTACCCTCGGGAAGGATTCCCATGGCGGAGGTGTCCTTGAGGGCCTCGTCCCAGTATTCATCCTCGCCCTGGATCGCCCCCTTGAGCGTCATCTGGCCGCCGATCCCCTCGAGGTTGTGGGCGATTCCCCTGGAGTCTTTGAACTCCTTGAGTCCTCGAGACGCGGCCCGCCGCTCGATCGCCTCCATCAGACGGATCGAGATCTGGAGGTCCGGCAGGGCCTCACCCTGGGGCGGCGTGGCGTGGTCGGTGAGGACCCAGTGCAGGTGGTGCACCGAGAGCATGGAGTGGCCGAGCTTCTCGTAGTGCTGCGCCGCCGGAAGAATGTAGTCGGAGTAGAGCCCGGTGGTGGTGATGCGGTAGTCGACTGACACGACTAGGTCGAGCTTGGGCCAGAGATGCTCGAGCAAGAGCTTCTGCCCGCCGCGATTGCGCCGCAGCATGTTGCCGCCGGCCTCCCAGAGCACCCGCGGTTCGATGGTCTGGTAGGCCTTCGAGTAGTGCGCCCCCCACCAGCCCTTCTCGATCGCCTCGGTGACGTACTCGTCGTAGCTCCGCTTCATGGTGGGGTCGGTGTTCTCGGGGTTGTTCCAGCGCTCCTTGTATCCCATCTGGTAGTACCAGAGAAAGGCGGGCGGCACCGGCATAGCCATCGGGCTGACCTGCGGGGCCATCTCCAGCATGCGGTTCTGCAGCATCCCCTTGGTCAGGGTCGGGTCCGAGGAGCCCAGGAGCCGCCGCATCGCCATCATCATTGCGACCAGGCGCAGCGCCGCTTCCTGCCCTGGCCCCTCCTTCCCGAAGAGCATCATCTCGCCGTCCGCGCCGAAGATGGCCCAGGAGCGGGTGCCGGTGCCCTTCTTGCCCCAGTTGCCGGTGAGCCCCAGGAGCAGCGCCATCGACCGCTCCATCAGGTCGCCGTGGTAGTACTTGCCCGAGTTCCAGCCGATGAAGATCTTGGTCTTCCGCGTCGCCACCTTGCGGGCCAGCCGGCGAATGTTGTCCGGGTGGAGCTGGCAGATCTCACCCGCCTTCTCCGGTGTGTAGTCCTCCAGGTGGCGGCGGAGCCGGGCGAAGACCGGCTCCACCTCCACCGTGCTCCAGTCCGCCAGCACCACCGAGTAGCTGCCGTCGAGAGCCGGATCGACGTCCGCCGAAGCCAACGTGTGCCGCGGCGCTGCCGTCAGCGTGTTGGAAGAGGTGTCCCACCAGAAGAACTGGTCCTCGCGGTCCCCCTGGTAGACCTCGTTGCCGCGCAGGAAGCGCCCGGTGTCCTTGCGGACCAGCAGCGGCATGTCGGTCTGTTCCTGCACGAACTGCTTGTCGTACAGATCGCCGTCGATGATCACCTTGCACATCGCCAGCGCCAGGGCCGCGTCGGTACCGATCCGCACCGGCAGGTGGTAGTCGGCGTGCATTGCCGAGGGGCTGTAGTCCGGCGCGATCGTCACCACCTCGCCGCCGTTGTAACGGGACTCGGCGATGTAGTGATACCAGTGGATGTTGGTGTAGACCGGATTCGCGTGCCAGATCAGGGTGAGGTCGGCCAGGAACCAGTCGTCCATGGTGGAGACGGGGTTGTACATGCCCCAGGTCAGGTGGTATCCGGGGCTGAAGTCCTGGAACTCGGCGTTGCCATCCATCATGGGGATGCCGAGGAAGGAGGAGAACATCCGGGCGCCCTGGGCAGCCACCTCCGGCGTGAGCGGGACGACGATCGACTCGGGACCCTGCTCCTGGATGGCGTCGAGGATCTTGTCGGCGATGTCGTCGAGGGCCTCGTTCCAGGAAACCTCCTCGAACTTGCCCTCACCGCGCTCGCCGACCCGTTTCAAGGGCTTGGTGACCCGGTCCGGCGAGTAGTGGCAGTGGCTCCAGCAGGCCCCCTTCTGGCAGCCCATCGGGTTCATGTCCGGAACGCCCTCTTCGATCGGATGGTGGGTACCGGACTGCTCCTCGCGGACGATCTTCCCATTCTTGGTATAGACCCGGAAGGGACAACCCCCGGGGTAGCAGTCCACCGAGTGGGTCCCCCAGGTCACCGAGTCCCAGCTCCACTTCTCGCGGTACCTGTCCGCCCAGTCGCCGTCTCCTTGCGCCATGCCCGCCATCTCCTCGTCACGCTCCCCAGACCGTCGTCTTCGGCAGCTGCCGGTGCATCTCGCCAGCCGCTGGGCCGTTCGCCGTTCCCGGGCCTCCGGGGTTTCCTTCTCTTCGAATTCGAACCCATTCCGCGCCCGGACGGGTATGAGCGTTGTCATACGGTGTGCCTCGGCCGGCGGTCATCCGGCACCGATCGAGGCCCGCCGGGATGAATGCCGTGGAGAGGGTCGCCGCCGGCCCCCGCTGGCCGCAGGATGGTGTGCCTCGGCGGGGACGACTGGATCCTCGCTAAGTCCTCCGGACGCTCGAGGCGGTAGTTCAGTGGCGAAATTGCTACGTTTCACAGTATCTCGACTCTCTCGGCTGCGGTCTGCTGATGAGCAGCGACGGCACCACGAAACCACTAACGGCGAATCCGACGAGCGGTTCGAGCGCCTGAGTTTGGAGCCGATGCCTCTCCAGTACCGCATCGACCTCTCGATTCGGACGGTGTTCACAAGGCCGTTCGGTGCATTCAGCGACACGGATGCACGCAAGCATGTGGAAGACCTGCGCAACCACCCCGATTTCGAATCCGACTTCAATCAACTCTTCGATGCTCGCGATGTGACCAGCTTCGAGCTGTCCGGCGCGTGCGTGCGAGAAATCGCCACGGAGAGAGTGTTTGGAGAGGGCGCGATGAGAGCGTTCGTCGTCGAAACGGATGTGGCGTTCGGAATGGCCCGGATGTTCGAGATGCTCAGGGACGAAGCCCTGGACCAGATTCGCGTCTTCCAGAACATCAATGACGCCCGCGCGTGGCTCGGAATGCCCGCCGAAGAATAGCCTCGGCGGCCGCATTGGCGACCCGGTGAGGGACATGGGCTAGAAGCGCGTCTGGCCCACCCGTCCGGCAAGGTCGTCCACGATGGCGTAGAGGCCGGGAACCAGCAGAAGAGTCAGGAAGGTGGAGAAAGTCAGGCCCCAGACGATCGCTACTGCGATGGGAGTCAGGAAGGGGCTGAGACCGAACAGGCCCAGGGCCAGCGGAAGAAGCCCGAAGATGGTGGTGACTGAAGTCAAGATGACGGGGCGAAGCCGCAGCCGGCACGCCCGCAGCGTGGCATCTCGCCGCTCCAGGCCCGCCTCGCGCCCGTTGTCGATGAAATCCACCAGAATCAGGGAGTCGTTCACGACGATGCCCGCCAGACCGATGATTCCGATGATGGCCATCAATCCGAGGGGTTCGCCCATCACGAAGAAGCCCACCACCACGCCGATGAAGGAGAACGGCACGGCAAGCATGACGACCAGGGGCGCGGCGAAGGACTTGAACAGGGAGCCGAGGATCGCGTAGATCAAGAGGATGGCCACTCCGAAGGCCTTGGCCAGGGCGATCACCTGCTCCTGTGTCTCTGCGTATTCGCCCCAGAACCTCATGGCGTAGCCAGGGTAGTTCTTGCCCAGATCCTTGTAGCGGTCCTTCAGGAGGCGGTTGATCTCCACCGACGTGATCACGTTCTCGTCCACGTTGGCGCTCACGGTGATCGCCCTCTTGCGGTCGCGGCGATTGATGTTCGTGTAGCCTGGCTTCCGTTCGATTCGCCCGAAGTTCTGGAAGGGAACCAGCGCTCCCGCGCGATTGCGAAACCTCATCTCCTCGATGTTCTCGAGGTCGCGGCGTGACTCTTCGCGGAGTATCACGCGAAGATCGATTTCTTCACCCCGGTCATGGATGGAGGAAGCGATGCCTCCGTCGACCGCAAACCTGATCGTGGACCCGATCGTCGCCATGTCCAGGCCCAGAAGATGGGCCTTCTCTTCGTCGACGATGATGCGGGCTTCGCGCTTGCCCGGCTCGAAGTCGTCGGTGACGTCCCTGGTACCCTCGATACCGGTGATGTAGGCCTTGATGTCGTCTGCGATGACGCGCAGCACCGCGAACTCGTCACCCCGGAGGTGAATCTCGACGGCGGGTTCCACGGGAGGGCCTTCGCGCCATTCCAGGAAATTGACCTCGGCGGGGCCGGGGATCTCCGCGATCGCCTCGCGATACTCATTGACGATCTCCAGACCCGACCGCTGGCGCTCGAAACGGTCGGTCAGGTCGAGGACGACCTGACCGATGTGACTGCCGGTCCGGAAATCGTAGTCGGCGAGCTGACCGGTTCCGATCCGTCCGATGACCGCGTAGACTTCCTCCTCGGGCAGCTCGAGGGCGGCTCGTTCGAGCTGTGCCACCACGCGGCTGGTCTCTTCCAGCTTGGTTCCCACGGGCATCTTGATGGTGACTCCGAACTCCTCGACGTCGCGCGCGGGAAAGAGCACGAACGGCATGAAGACGTAGGCAAAGGCAATACAGCCCGCCGCAAGGGCGATCACGGCCGACACGCACAGATAACGCCGGTCGAGTGTGAAGTTCAGCAGGCGGAGGTAGACGCGGTTCAGCTGCCCCAGCCAGGTATCCGCCATCCGACCGCTTCGCCGAGCCGGGATCGGCTTGGCGAAATCAGCGATGTGTGAGGGCAGTATGAAAAGGGCTTCCACGAGCGAAGCCAGGAGGGCAAAGGTCACGACCTTGGGGATGACTCCGAAGAACTTGCCGAGCGTTCCGCTCATCAGCAGGAGCGGCATGAACGCCGCTGCACTGGTACTGACCGCCGCAATCACCGGCCAGGTGACTTCCCTGGTGCCCACGACGGCTGCCTCTGGGGGACTGAGGCCCTCCTCTATGTGACGGCAGGAGTTCTCACAGATGATGATCGCATCGTCCACGACGATGCCGAGAACCAGGATCAGACCAAAGAGCGACAGCATGTTGATGGTGATCCCGAAATACTGCATCAGGAGGATGGCGATGGAATAGGCCACGGGCAGGCCCACAGCCGTCAAGATCGCCGGTCGCAAGCCGACGAACACACACAGAACGATCAACACCAGGACCAGGCCCACGGCTCCGTTGCCATACAGGGCATTGAGATTGCTCGATATGTCGACGGAGGCGTCGTTCGTCAGCGTGAGCGTCACGCCGTCCGGCAGCCTTCCTTCCTCGTAATCCCTCTTGAGCGCCTTCACCGCTCTGACGATCCGGATGGTATCGCCGGTCTTGCTCTTCATGACCATCAGATTGATGGTCTTTTCCCCGTTCAACCGGCCCTCGGTGGTGGCCTCCTCGAAGGTATCGATCACCTTCGCCACGTCGCGCACGTAGACGTGGCCTCCCTCGGTGCTCGATCGGATGATCACGCGCTCGATCTGCTCGAGTGTCTCGGCCTCGCCCATCGTGCGCACCAGGAATTCCTCTCGCCCGGAGCCGAGCGTGCCTGCTGGGATGTCGAGGTTCTTGTTCCGCAGACTCGAGATCACGTCCGCCAGCGAAAACTCGTAGCTTTCCAGCCGGGCGGGATCGACTTCGACCCATATCTCGCGGTCACGGCGTCCGATGGCGGTGACCGCGTCGACGCCGGGGATGTCCAGAAGATCAGCCTCGAGATCGTCGGAGAGCCGCTTGAGTGTGCTTTCAGGAATCTCCCCGCTCAAAGAAGCGACCACCGCAATCGTGGTCCATTCTTCCTCCTGCACCTCCGGGGTCTCCGCATCCTCCGGCAGGTCTTCCACTCTGTTGACCCGGTTCTGGACCTCCTGGATCTTCCGCGGGAAGTCCTCGATGCCCGATTCGAAGTCGATCTCGATCTGGGAGTAGCCCTCGGAGGAGACCGAGGTGATGTCTTCGATCCCATCGATACCCGCCACCTCGTCCTCGATGGGGATGGTGACGAGCCTCTCGATCTCCTCCGGCGAGACACCGGGGTAGGAGGTATGCACCCACACTTCGTCGAGTGAGATGTCCGGAAACTTCTCCTTCGTCATGTACGAATAGGTGACCGACGCCGCGACGAGGAGAAGGATCACCAGGAGATTCACGAGGACGGGCTGCCTCACCGAGAATTCCGAGATGTGCACTGGCAGACCCTTCAGCGGGGTTGAATTGTGTCACCGTCCCGCAGGGATTGCTGGCCGGTGACGATCACCCGATCTCCCGGATTCAGCCCCTTGGTGATGAGCACTCTTCCTCGAGCCGCAAAGCCGGTTTCGATGGCTCTCGGCGACGCCGTATCGCCCGTCGCGACGAAGACCACCGGACGTCCATCGCGTTGGACGATGACCTCCTCGGGGAGGGAGATGGCGTCTTCGAAGGTGCGCCCGCGGATTCGCGCGCGACCGATGAAGCCGGGGAGCAGCTTCTCTGGGCGGTCGTTGACGACCAGGATTTCGACGGGAAAGGCGCGGGTCTCGGGGTCCGCCTGGGCGCTGATGGTGTTCACGGTGCCAGGGAAGACGACGCCGACGTGCCCGTCCACGCTGATCTCCGCCTCCTGGCCCTTCTGGAGCCGGGTGATCTCGAGCTCCGAGACGTGAACGACGACCTTCACGCGGTCGATCTTCGCGATATCGAAGAGCGGGGTCCCGGCTTCGACCAGTTCACCCACCTCCACGTGTTTGCGGGTGATCTCACCCTCTACCGGACTGACGATGCTCGCATCCGCGAGGTCTCTCTCGGCCACAGCGAGTCTGGCCTGGGTGACTTTCACCTGCCCCTCGTCAATCTTTGCCTTCAGCTCGGCCTCCTCGTGGGAATACTCAGAGGTCACTCGACCCTCGTAGAGGTTCGCCTGCCGCTGGGCATCGCGTCTCGATTTCTCCAGATTGGCCCTGGCCATCTCGACCTCGGCTCGTGCCAGGTCCCTCGCGATGCGGAATCGCTCGTCGTCGAGACGTGCCAGCAGATCTCCCTTCTCGACGAGGTCACCCACCTCGACCACGATTTCCGCCAGTCTTCCCCCCACCTCGGCGCTCAGCTTGACTTGTTGTTCCGCGTGGATCGAGCCGATGGCGCGAATCCACTCGACCACGTTCTCCGTCTTCTACCTGCGCGAGCTCCACTGGCCGGGCGCTCGCACCCCGATCCAGGGTGCTCATTTGAACCGCCGGTCCCTCCGGGCGAGAGCGATCCGAGCACGCGGTGAGAAGCAGAAGAACCGTGAGCAAGGAGGCTGCGGATGCGCGCATGACCATCCTGAGGATTTCCTGAGGGCGCGGAGACGGCGTCGAGCGGAGGATTTCTATTCTTCCACACTGCTGCCGCGATGGAAAGTCACCCCGGGGAATCGGTACACCGCGCCAGTCGAGGTACCACGGGGTGGGCCTCGCGTGGTAGCTTCGATGGCAGGGACCCGTGAGCGACCTGCGGATGGACCGCTTCCGGCCGATCGGGGAAGGATAGGCAACGTAGCAGCCATGGAGCTCTCTCCGAACTCGGCCGCAGCCGACCTGCTCATCATCGGCGCGGGTGCCCTAGGACGCCGTGTCGGGCGCCTGTGGCTCGCGAATCATCCCCAGGCACAGGTCCTCGCCGAAACCCGATCCGACCGTCTTCACCCCACTCTCCGTGAAGATGGGATGATCCCGCGTCTTCGCAGCGACCCGGATTCGCCGGCGATGCCGTACGTCCTGTTCTCGGTGCCCCCGTCGTCCCAGGACGACTACGTCGCCGAGGCGGCGCGCGCGGCGAGTCTCTGGCGGGGAGACGGGCGCCTGGTCATCACCTCCAGCACCGCGGTGTACGCCGAAGCGGACGGGGGGTCGTTGCGTGGAGGGATCGCCTCTGGCGGACTCTCCCAGGGCCAGGAGGCTTCGTGAGGCGGAGGATCGTCTGCTCGCCGCCGGGGCCGTGGTCGTCCGGCTGGCCGGGCTCTACGACCACGATCGAGGTCCGCATCGCGCCTACCTGCGCACTCGAACCTCCCCCCGTCGGCCCGATGGACTGGTCTCACTGATCCACTACGACGACGCCGCAGAGCTCTGCGTTCGGGCCTCGAACCTTGGTCGCGCGGGTGCGATCTACCTCGGATGCGACGACCAACCCATCACCCGCCAGGAGCTGGTGCGAGCGGTCGTGCGCTCGCCACGTTACCGGTCCGCGAAGGAACCACCCCAGGCCTGTCAGTTCACGGGCGCCGACGGGCCCCTCGGGCGTCGATGTGACAGCACATGGACGCGCCAGGCGCTGGGCTGGGAACCGACCCATCGCCGTTTCCTGGACTGGATCGACGACGTCTAGGCTGCCTTTCTCATTGCAGCACGATCTCTAGCGTCAGCTGCCTCGGTCCCGATAACCAGCGCTGGCGGCGGATCTCCATCTCGACTCTGTCGCCGGGTGACTTGTCCCACATGATCAGCTTCAGATCAGCCATGCTGGTGATGGGTTGGCCTTCGAGCGAGAGGATCTGATCGCCGGCCTTCAATCCGACTTTCTCACAGGCGCTGCCCGCGGTACAGGAAGTGACCTCGAGCCTGTCCTCATCTTCTTCGAGAAACGCGCCGATCCTGCCGGCGGCTGGCAGATCGCGCTCCTGGGGCAGCAACAGGTAATCGCCGATCTCCGGCCCGAGCTCACCTTCCCAACCTGCGAGCACGATGGCGGTGCTGACCGGTGTCCGACGCTCGAGGCGCCGCGGGATGCCACTGCCGAAGACGATATGGCCGCTCCCGGCGAGGATTACCATCGTGTACTCGGGATGGGACTCGAGAAAGCCAGCAGCGCGTTCCGCCATGCCTTCGTCCCACAGCAGCTGCACCTCCAGGAAGTGATCGAAGCTCTGGCGGTTCCTCTGGGGGTGGAGGTTGAAGATCTCCTCGAGGCGCTCTTCGTACACGGAGTCCGAACGGTCTATTTCGTCGGGAATCTCGGCCCGTTCCTCGTCGCTGAGACCATCGATGCCTCGCTCCCCTACCTTATGGGTCAGCTCCTCGGGCAGATTGAGCGCGACCAGCGGCAGTCGATGTTCACGCGCGAAGCTGAGAATCGGCTCGTAGAGGCGGAAGTCGTATCCCCAACGCTGATAGTACTCTGTCTCGCGCAAAAGCTCTCGTTTGCTCAGCTTTCCGGCGACGTAGTCGTCGAGATGACGCTGGAAGGGCTGTTGAAAGGCTTCCATGCCGATCGCGATCTTGGGATGAATCGCATGCAGACCGCGAATGATCTCCAGCTGAAGCAGATGGTGATCGAGACGATCATGGGTCTCGCCGATCAGAACGACCCGTTTGTCAGCCAGTGTCGGAATCAGGGTCTCCAGATCGGATACGGTGCCGAGATCCAGAGAGGGCGTCGTGCCAATTGGACGCTGGACTTCCTCGAACTCGGCGTGGTTCGTTGCGGGGTGTACCAAATCATGTCCCGGCTGCGCGCGCGAAACGCAGTTGGTCATTACGGGCAGCGTCACCAGTGTGGCGAAGCCAAGACAGAGCCAGATGCGGGTGATCCTGTCGCGAATCGATGGTCCGTTCATGTCAGAAGTGTAACTTGTCTGCCGGTCTTCGGTACTTTCACGGGTCTGGGCTACAATGCCTCTAGCCGTTCGGATTCAACTTTCGGACGCCGCCCTTCCGGGAGTTCGCGAACCATCACCTCCCACGGAGCGCAATGGTGAAGGAAAAGGCAACCAAGACTGCGCCTCACCCGGGCATCCACACGGTGACGGACGGAAGCGGAGCCGCCGTCTGGGTGGAGAAGCACGGATCCCAGGGGGCCTGCGCCTATCCGATCACGCCCTCGACCAACATGGGGGTCGAGTACGCTGCTGCGGTCGGCGATGGCTTCGAGAACCTCTGGGGCGAGCCCATCGTCTTTCTGGAGCCGGAGTCGGAGCATTCCTCCGCCAGCGCGGCCGAGGGCTTCGCCGCCGCCGGCGGCAGGGTGACCAATTTCACCTCGGGACAGGGCCTGGTGCTGATGAAGGAGGTGCTCTTCACCATCAGCGGCAAGCGTCTGCCCGCCGTCTTCCACGTCGGCTCCCGCGCCCTCACCAGCCACTCCTTGAACGTCCACGCCGGTCACGACGATGTGATGGCGGTGGCGGACACCGGCTGGGGAATCCTCTTCGCCTCCAACGCCCAGGAGGTCGCCGACCTGGCGCTGATCGCGCGGCGTGCCGCCGAGAACTCCCACACTCCCTTCCTGTGCTGCCAGGACGGCTTCCTGACCACCCATACGATCGAGACGGTGCGGTTGCCCGAGCCCGCCTTCATGAAGGAGTTTCTCGGCGACCCGCGGGAGCGCGTCCCCTGCCTGATGGATCCCCATCATCCGGTCATGTCGGGGGTGGTCCAGAACCAGGACTCGTACATGAAGGGGAAGGTGGCACAGCGGTTCTTCACCGACCGCGTCCTCGGGTTCGTCCGGGAGGCGATGAAGACCCACGGCGCGGCGACGGGCCGGCGTCTGAGTCCGGTCAAGAGCTACCGGATGGAGGACGCCGAGGTCGCGATTCTGACGATCGGGTCGATGGCGGAAACGCTCCGGGCGACGGTGGATTGGGCGACGCAGAACACGGACCTGCGCGTCGGTGCCGTACAGCTTCTCTGCCTTCGTCCGTTTCCCGCGGCCGATCTGGTCCGGGCGCTTTCGGGTGTTCGAGCAGTCGCGGTGATCGTCCGGATGGACGATCCCATGGCCGGGTCGAATCTCCTGGTGGCAGAGGTCAAGGCGGCCTTCGCCGATGCCCTGTCGGGTCGCCTCGGAATGCCGCGGCTGAGTCGCATGCCTCGGATCCATTCCGGCATCGCGGGCCTGGGATCGCGCGACGTTCGCCCGGGACACTTCATCGCCGCTGCCAAGAACCTCTACGAGCGCGGCAAGCGGGACTTCGTCCTGGGAGTCGAGCACGAGCTCGCTCTTCCGGTCCAGCTGGATCCCGACGTGCGCCCGCCGGGCGCCTTCAGCATGCGCGGCTACTCGGTGGGCGGCTTCGGCTCGGTCGCGACGAACAAGGTCATCGCAACGGTGATCTCCAATCTCTTCGACCTGCACGTTCAGGCGTATCCCTTCTACGGCTCCGAGAAGAAGGGGCTGCCCACCCGCTACTTCCTGACGGTTGCCGACCAGCCGATCCGGAAGCACTGCGAGCTCCATCACGTAGAGTTCGTTCCGCTCAGTGCGCTCGCCTCCTTCAACCTCGGCAATCCCCTGGAGGGCATCGCCAAAGGTGGCACGGTCTTCGTTCAGACCGGCAGGACGGATCCCGACGAGGTGTGGCGGCAGGTGCCGGCCTATGCGCGCCGTATGATACGCGACCTCGACCTGCGTCTGCTGTATGCGGATGCGGCGGGTATCGCCGCCGAGGTTTCGACGCGAGAAGATCTCATGGTAAGAATGCAGGGCATCGTCCTCCTGGGCGTGTTCTTGCGCGCTGCACCCTTCGTGGCCGAGAGGCGAATGGGGCGAGACGAGTTGATGGATGCGGTCCGAGAGTCGCTGGCCAAGTACTTCGGCAAGGCGGGTCCAAAGGTCGTCGAGGAGAATCTGGTCTGCGTGCAGCGAGGCTACGACGAGGTGCGGGAAGTCCCGCCCGCTGTCATGCAGGAGGAGGAGGCGGAGGGGCGCCGCGCGGTTCTCGGCAAACAGGTGTCGGACCTGATGACGGAGGGCGCCGTCACCTGCAGGCTGGACACCCCGCTCGCCGCGGTTCGCGATCTCCTCGCGGAGAGACAGATCTCCTGCGTCGTCGTGGTCGATGGCGAGGGGGAGATGGTCGGCCTGCTCTCCACCACCGACCTGGCGCGTGCCCAATCGCTTTCGCAGCGGATGGGCCAGAGCCTTCCCGAGCTGCTGCCCGAGCACCTGATGACGCCGGACGTGCTGACGACCCGTCCCGAGGAACCGCTGAGCGATGCCATCGATCGTCTGGTCAGCAATCGCGTCCACCGCCTGGTGGTGACCAGTGAGCAGGAGCCGAAACGGCCGATCGGCATTCTGTCCCTGACGGACCTCGCCACCGCAGACACCTTGGGTGAATAGCCGTGAGTGAGGAAGTTCGATGAGCGATCCGAAACTGATCCACGACGCACTGTCCGAGCTGGATCGTGTCGTGCGCGATTTTCGCGCCCGGGAAGGAGTGGGATCGGAATTCGCCTTCGAGACCCATCCCGAGCTCGGACGCTCGCTTCTCGATCTGGACATCGAGCAATACGTGGAGGAGTTCGGCCACGTCACCACCGCCTATCAAACCGGGATGGCGAGCGAAGAGCTGCCCGCCGAGGCGGGCCTGGCCCGCTCGCTGATTCCTCCCGGGACCGGGAGGATGCGCGACTTCAGCTACATCGGGCGCGAGATCCCCGAGTACCTGCCGGAGAACTGCGTGGCCTGCATGGACTGCGTGACCGAATGTCCGGACACGGCCATCCTGGCCAAGGTGCTCGAGAGCCGTTCGTTCGAAGAGCGGATCGCCGGCGACGAGGGTTCGGAAGATCCGCGCCGCCATTGGGCGAAGACCAGGAAGTTTCACGACGCCTTCGAGAAAAGCGGCGAGGAGCCCGGGCTCTTCCGGATCTTCATCGATCCCACCAAGTGCAAGGGATGCGGTGAATGCGTGGAGGTGTGCGGAGACCACCAGGCCTTGCGGATGATCCGCAAGAACCCGGAGATCCTGGAACGGGCCCGCCAATCCATGGAGCATTTCCACAGTCTCCCCGAGACTTCCGACCACTTCATTCGCGAACGAATCCCCGCCGATCGCATGCTCGCCTGTGAGAGGACACACCTCTACGTCGGCGGGGCGGGATCCTGTTCGGGCTGTGGCGAGGCCACGGCGCTGCGGATGCTGATGGCCCAGGTCGGCTGGCAGAAGGGACGGGAGAACGTCGGAATCGTGGCGGCCACCGGCTGCAACACCGTCTATTCCTCGACCTACCCCTACAACCCCTTCCTGGTTTCCTGGATCAACTCGCTGTTCGAGAACGCGCCCGCCGTTGCCATGGGGATTCGCAAGCGTTGGGATCAGCGCGGCTGGGCGGACAAGTCGCTCTGGGTGGTCGGGGGCGACGGCGCGATGTTCGACATCGGCTTCGGCTCGCTCTCGCGGATGCTGGCCAGCGGCCTCGACATCAACGTCCTGGTGCTCGACACCCAGGTCTACTCCAACACCGGTGGGCAGGCATCGACGGCGTCCTTCACCGGACAGATGGCGAAGATGGCGCCCCACGGCGAGGTCCAGAAGGGGAAGGTCGAGGCTCGCAAGGACCTCGCGCGCATCGCGATGATGCACCCCGCGGTCTTCGTCGCCCAGACCACGGCCGCCCACGTCAAGCACTTCTACGATGCGGTCGGCGCCGCGACCACCTACCCGGGACCGTCGCTGGTGGTCGTGTACAGCACCTGCCAGCCCGAGCACGGCGTGGCCGACTCGCTCGCTGCTCAGCAGGCGAGGCTCGCAGTCGAGTCGCGCGCCTTCCCCTTGCTGGTCCACGATCCGAGGCGGGGAGATCGGCTGCGGGAGCGTCTGGACCTGAAGGGCAACCCCTCGCTGCGGGCCGACTGGCATCAGGACAAGCAGGGACAGGTGGTGGACTTCCTCTCCTTCGCACGGAGCGAAGGTCGCTTCCGGCGGCAGTTCGGCCGGGAAGGCGAGCCCTCTCCGGAGATCCTGGCCGCCCAGGAACTCGTGCTGCGGCGCTGGCGCCTTCTCCAGGAGATGGCCGGGATCGACGCCTAGCCGATCCGATTCTTCCCGCTCTTCGGCGGTGTCGCGAGGGCTGATTCGCGCCTGGTGACCGAAGATCGGGCAATCCTGCTCGTTTTCTGCGCAGGATTCCGGCCTCCGAGGTCTACAATCGTGCCGAGTAGTGCCCGTCTGCGCCGATTTGCGCACGCCGATCTGGGCACGTTGTTTGCGTAAAGATCGCGCTAACGCGCGAAGGGAAGGAGGCTCCCATGATACGGAGAGCGGTCATCGGATCGTTCGCAATGCTCTGCTGGTTCTTTGTGCCTGCCGCCGCATTCGCGACGGACGAGGACGTGGAGGCCCAGCTCGAAGCGATGCAGGCGCGAATGAGCCAGCTCGAGGACCGCCTCGATCTGACCACGGACCAGCTGGCGGAGGCCAACCAGCGGCTTGGCGAGCAGCGGAGCATGCTCGAGAAAGCGGCCCAGACCGGCCCGAGCTCGAGCACCGCCGCTTTCGTGGACAGTCTCGAGATCGGCGGCTGGATGAGCGCCGACTTCTGGTACAACCTGAACAGTCCCGCCAACGAGCGTCTGGAGGATGGGAACGTCGGCGCAGCGGGGCAGTCGCATCCCTTCAGCCCCGATTCCAACCAGTTCTCCTTTGGTCAGCTCTGGTTCACCCTCGAGCGGCCCATCGACGAGGAGAACCGCGCCGGCTTCGCCACCGAGATCGCCTTCGGAAAGACGGCGGGTCTCCTCCCGGACGCCAACACCCCCGTGGACGGAAGGGCCGGCGGCAACAACCTCTACATCGCTTCGGCCTACGTCCAGTATCTGACCGACTGGGACATCACGATGAAGGCCGGGAAGTTCGGCACGCTGCTCGGGGCCGAGGTGGCCCAAGCGCCGATGAACTTCAACATCTCTCGCGGTCTCGTCTACAACCTGCTGCAGCCCATCGATCACGTGGGAATCATGGCGTCCGGTGACCTTCCGGCAGAGGGCTGGGACTGGGCGGCGGCAGTGGTGAACGATGTCTTCAAAACGCAGCCCACCCTCAACAACGGCAAGGCGATGATGGGTCACGTCGGCTACTCGACGGAAACCTGGTCGGCGAATCTGAACGGGATCTGGGGGACGGACACTCCCGGGAGCAGCGGCGACCAGTACGGGATCATCGACGTGGTGCTGACCTGGGATCCCAACGAGCGGATCTCGACCTGGTTGAACTTCGACTACAACCACGACGACAACGGCCGCGATAGGAGCGCCGACGCGTACGGCGTTGCCGTCGCCGGGCGCTACGCCTGGACCGAGCGGCTCGGCACCGCGCTGCGTCTGGAGTACGTCGCCGACGACCGTCAGCTCTTCGGCTTGCCCGGCGACTCGAAGCTATGGTCGATCACCGCGACGACGGACTACTCCGTGACCGAGCACCTGGTTGTCAAGGGTGAGATCCGCCACGACGGGGGACGGGTTGGGAAGAGCGGGGACGATCTCTTCATCGGCACCGACGATCTCGCCCCGGGCCTCTACACCGCTCAGAATCAGACCGTGGTCGGTGCCCAGGTCATCTACAACTTCTGAGTGGTACAGAAGAAGAGAAAGGTGGAGTTCATGCGACGTCGACTTACCTCACTTGCCGGCACCGGCCGCCTCGCGGCGGCCCTCTTTGCCGCCTTGCCGATGCTCTTGCTGGCGCAGGCGGCCAGCGCTGAGGACGTGCTCAGTCCCGGCGACACCGCCTGGATGATGACCAGCACGGCCCTGGTTCTGATGATGACGGTTCCCGGCCTGGCGCTCTTCTACGGTGGGCTGGTCCGGTCCAAGAACGTTCTCAGCATCCTGATGCAGTGCATGATCTCTGCGGGTCTGATGGGAGTGCTCTGGGTCCTGTTTGGGTACAGCCTGGCCTTCGCCGAGGGAAATGCCTTCATCGGTGGCCTCGGCAAGCTAGGGCTCTCAGGGATCACGGCCGAGACGCTATCGGGGACCATCCCCGAGTACGTCTTCATCATGTTCCAGGGCATGTTCGCCATCATCACACCCGCGCTGATGATCGGAGCCTTCGCCGAGCGCATGCGTTTTGGTCCCTACCTCGCCTTCATCGCGGTCTGGCTCGTCCTGGTCTACTGCCCGTTGGCGCACATGGTCTGGGGCGGGGGCTGGCTTGGCGGGATGGGAGCCATGGACTTTGCAGGCGGCCTGGTGGTGCATATGTCGAGCGGCTTCTCCGCGCTCGTCGCCGCTATCTACCTGGGACCACGCAGGGGCTTTCGCAAGGTCCCGATGCCGCCCCACAGCCTGCCCCTCACCGTGATCGGCGCGGCGCTTCTGTGGGTTGGGTGGTTCGGATTCAATGCGGGAAGCGCGCTCGCCGCGGACGGAACCGCCGGTCTCGCCTTTCTGAACACCAGTACCGCCACCTCCGCCGCAGTGCTGGGCTGGATGGTCATCGAGTGGATCCATCGCGCCAAGCCCACGGTTCTGGGTGCGGCCACCGCCGCTGTGGCCGGTCTGGTTGCCATCACGCCCGGCTGTGCCTTCATGAGCCCGCTCGGCGCCATCGCCGTGGGCATCGGGTCGGCGGGCTTCTGCTACCTGGCCGTCACCCTGCTGAAGCCCGCCCTGGGCTACGACGACTCCCTGGACGTTTTCGGTGTCCACGGCGTCGGCGGGACCTGGGGTGCGCTGGCCACGGGTCTCTTCGTCGCCGGATTCGCCCTTCCCGAGGGCGTCTCCTGGGGCGGCCAGATCTGGATCCAGCTGAAGAGTATCGCGTTCACCGCCGTCTTCGCTCCGATTGCCACCGTGGCGATCCTGCTGATCCTGCGAGCCATCTTCGGCGACCTGCGAGCCACCGATGAGGGGGAGGCCGAGGGTCTGGACCTGAGCGAGCACAGCGAGTCCGCCTACACCGATATCACCTGATTACCAGGGAGTACGCCGTGAAGAAGGTCGAAGCCATCATCAAGCCTTTCAAGCTGGACGAGGTGCGGGAGGCGCTGACCAGGGTCGGCGTCTCCGGCATGACCGTCTCCGAGGCCAAGGGCTTCGGACGCCAGAAAGGACACTCGGAGTTCTACCGCGGCGCCGAGTACGTGGTCGAGTTTCTTCCGAAGATCGAGCTCAAGGTGGTCGTGCCGGAAGACATGCTCGATGCGGTGGTCGAAAGCATCGCCGAGGCGGCCCACACCGGCCGGATGGGTGATGGCAAGATCTTCGTCTCGACGGTGGAGGAGGCCGTCCGGATCCGGACCGGCGAACGCGATGACAGCGCGCTCTAAGCTGATTCTCCCTCCTGCCGGTTCACGCCGGACTCCGCGCCAGGTGAAAGACGAGAAACGCCCCCATCCCGAATGCCCAGAGGTCTACCACGATCATCTCCAGCATCATGGGGTCGAGGCTCGCGTACATTCCGTGCTGAGCGTGGAAGGCCACGTCGAGCAGTCCCATGTGGATCAGGGCGCTGGCAGCGACGATTCCCGCGATCCAGCCCCATCTCCAGCCCCGCAGCAGAGCGATCGCCGCGGCGATCGCCATCAGACCCATCCAGCCGTCCGCCCATGTCGCCGCCTTCTGGAGATCCCGGTAGGCCTCCGGGTGGCCGGACAGGAGGGCGAAGTCGGTGGCGATCAGGTAGCCGTAGTGGAGCGCGTTGGCGATCCCAGTGATGAGCAGCGCCGATATCGCGACTCGCCTTGCCGTCCTCGCACCGCTCACCTGCGGGCGAAGACGTGCAGGCTGGTGACGGCGTCCAGGAACTCCTTCACCTGCTCGAGACTGATCCCGAACCGGTCCATCGCCTCCTGCACTTGGGGATCGTCGAGAGATACCGCATCGGCGAAGCGGGCCTCGCGCTCCACGCGCACCTCGCCGAAGCCCGCCTTCTCGATCGTCTCCAGATACTCGGCGCGCAGGCTCGCGCCACCGACGCAGCCCAGGTACGCGTCGACCGCGCCGATGATCTGGGCCGGGAGCGGTCGTTCGAGCACCAGATCGGAGATCATCATCCGCCCGCCGGGCCGGAGCACGCGAAAGGCCTCGCCAAAGACGCGGCTCTTCTCCGGAGACAGGTTGATCACGCAGTTCGAGATGATCGCATCGACGCTCTCATCCTCGATGGGCAAATGTTCGATCTGCCCCTTGCGGAACTCGACATTGGTCGCCCCGATCTTTCGGGCGTTCTCCCGCGCCTTGTCGAGCATGGCGTCGGTCATGTCGATGCCGATCACCCGCCCGCCGGGACCCACCTGATGGGCTGCGAGGAAGGCATCCATGCCCGCTCCCGAGCCCAGATCGAGCACGGTCTCACCGGGGCGCAGCGCGTCGATGGCCGTCGGGTTTCCGCAGCCCAGGCCCAGGTTGGCTCCCTCGGGCACTGCACCCAGCTGCTCCTCGTCGTAGCCGATCCGGCGGCCGATCTCGGCGGCGTGGGGCAGCTCCTCGCTCGAGGCTCGCTCCGCCACCCGCGCGTAGCCCTCCTTCACCATCTCGCGAACCCGATTGGGATCCTGGGGACGCATTTCGCACTTCATCGCTTTCTTACCTCCTCGCCCGCCGCGCGGGCATTCCTTCTAGTTGCGCGTCGTGGGCAGATCGTCGATTGCCTCGATCAACACCCGCAGCGTGTGAACCACGTCTTCGCGCATCTCGGGGGGGATCCGCTCCAGAATCCGCTCGCTGTAGTCGTCCGCACAACGTTCCAGCTTCGCCGCCAGGCTGCGGCCCCGCGCGGTCAGTGAGACGAAGACTCGGCGGCGGTCTCGCTTCTCGTCTCGGGCGCGGCGCACCATCCCGTCCCGAACCAGCACGTCGACCAGCCGGGTGACGGTGCTGGTGTCGAGTCCCAGGTCGCGGGCCATGTCGCGGACCGTCATCGCTCCCTGTTGGAGCAGCAGCTCGAGCGCGACGCACTGGGACATGGTGACGCCGAAGCACCGCTTCTCGCCGCGCTGGAGCGCGTTCACGCGACGATAGGCCAGGCTGAGGGTCTCGCGGAACTTCCCGGGAGCGCTCATATTTTTGTACCCTACATTAGATGTATAATACATATAATACACGCCACAGGGGCTGTCAAGCCAGTTCCAGGGCGGATCTGGCGTTTCCCGAAAAAACCCATCTTTTCGCGGGTGTAGCGCCGGTACGCGACGTGGCCGCTTCGCGTCTGCAGCGGGCGACGGCCGCTGAAACAGCCCCCGCGGACGTTCTATACTCGGGTTTCCGGAGTCACAGCCAGACAAGGACGAACGAGATGAAAGCGAAGACTTCCAATGATTGGCGCCTGGAGACGTCCTGTGTGCACGCGGGCGAGGGGATCGACACCGACACCCGCGCGATCCGCCGGCCCATTCACATGGCCAACTCCTATGAGCTGCCCACCGATGTCGAAGAGCTTCTGAAGGTCTTCTCCTGGGACGAGCTGGACAAGTTTCAGTACACGAGGGAGCACAGTGCCACTCCCCGGCATCTGGAGGAGCGCCTCGCGGCTCTCGAAGGGAGCGAAGACTGCGTCGTGACCGCCAGCGGGATGGGCGCCGTCTCCGCCGTACTCTTCGCCTTGCTGGGCGCCGGCGATCACCTCGTCGCTCCCGAGATCTGCTACACGGGAACGCAGAAGCTGGTGAGTCTTCACCTGCCGCGGTTCGGAGTCGATGTCAGCGTCGCCGACACCGTGGATCCCAAGGAAGTGGAAGACGCCATTCGGCCGGATACCAAGGCCGTCTACCTCGAGACCCCGGGGAATCCGTTCGTCTCGATCAGCGACATCCGGAAGATCTCGGAGATGGCCCACGCCGTCGGGGCCACCGTCATCGTCGACAGCACCTGGTCGGGGCTGGTGAGCCAGCGTCCTCTCGAGCTGGGAGCCGACGTGGTGATTCACAGCGCCACCAAGTATCTGAACGGCCACGGTGACGCTCTGGGCGGCGCGGTCCTGGGAAACCACGAGTTTCTCTCCGATGTCCGGGAGCACGGGGTGGTTCACCTGGGGGCCTGCATCAGCCCGTTCAATGCCTGGCTGATCATGCGCGGGATCACCACCTTGCCCCTTCGGATCGAGAAGCACGAGCAGAACGCCCTCGAGGTCGCCCGCTTCCTGGAGTCGCACCCGCGGGTGACGAACGTGAGGTACCCGGGACTTCCGAGCCATCCTCAGCACGAACTCGCGAAGAAGCAGATGAGCGGGTTCTCGGGGATGCTGAATTTCAGCCTGGACTGTGAGCTGCTCGAGAACTTCGAGTTCATCAAGAGGCTCGAGCTGATTACGCACGCCGTATCCCTCGGGCACGACCAGAGCCTCCTCATGTACATCCCGACGACGTTCTTCTTCCAGGACATGGTCGAGCTGAGCGACGAGAAGAAGCTCAAATACTGGGATCTGATGGGTGATGGACTATTCCGCTTCAGCGTCGGGATCGAGAACCTCGATGACATCATCGAGGATCTGTCGCGGGCTCTGGATGGGGTTGGGGATTAGGACATGAAGCTGATCTTCTTGCATGGTTCCGGAGGCTGTAGGAAATCATGGCACCATCAAGTCCGATCCCCGGCGCCCGGGCGGTCGTCGTCCAGGGTGGCACTCACATGGTCTTCGCCGAGAAGCCCGAAGAAGTGAACGCCGCCATCGACGAATTCTTGCAGGGTCTCCAGAGCCGATGGACGGATATCGAGAGCCACGGCTCAGAGCGGACTGTCGCTCCGAGCCACGAAGTCTCCCCTGGTGCTTCGCACCAATGCAGACGATCGCGACGCCCGCGCTGTCCTCATCCCGAAGAGCACGCGCAACGGATCGAAGCGGCGCACCGCGAAGTGGTAGACGACCATCGCCAGGCCGACGGAGCCGGCGAGAATCAGGGCGAATTTCTCGGGGATTCCCGCGTCGAGCTGGATCACCCAGTAGCCCACCAACACGATGGCGGGGCTGTGCAGGATGTAGATGGGGAGAGAGGACTCGCGCAGGTAGCGGAGCGCGGCGCCATCCGCGGTCAGGTACTGCTTCGCGAAGCCGAGCAGGCCCAGCACGCAGCCCCACGCCGCAGCGCCGGAGAGTGCCCGGATCGCCATTTCCGGGTGGCCGAGCACCGCGTGCCAGGGGAGCGTCATCGCCAGGCATGCGCCGAGCCCCAGCAGACCGGCGCGTTTCCACTCCCGGTGCGCCGCGCGCTCGAGCGCCGGATAGCGCGCGAAGAGGAAGCCGATGACGAAGAAGAGGCTGTAGAAGAGGAAGTTGGCCCAGTCGTCGTAGAGATTCTGGTATCCCGGCCAACGGCCGCGCATCGTGACCTGGATCAGCGCGAGTGGAAGAATCGGGGCGTACACCCAGGCCACCGACCCCTCGCGCGGCTCGCCCCTTCGCTCGATCAGACGTTGGAAGAGCGGCAGGTAGAGGCGGGTGAACGCGTAGAGGTAGATCAGGAACCAGAGGTGCGCCCAGCTGAAGGCCTGGAGGGTGAAGAAGTGGGGGAGGAACTCGAGAAAGCTCCCGCCCGCGAACGCGTTCGGATCCGCCGCGCCACCGGGCGTGATGAAGGTCCCGTTCAGGACCTCGGCGTAGCGCATGAACGGGACGAACAGGAGTGTCCCGGCGGCGAATGGCACGAGGATGCGCCAGGTGCGCTCGGCCAGGAAGGTCCGCTTCCCGCGCCTCGCGAGCGAGGCGAACAGCGACCAGCCCGCCAGCAGGAAGAAGAGCCGCATGTGCCACTGGTGGATGAAGCCGGTGAAGTAGTTCAGCTCCCAGGACAGGTCGCCGTTCTTGAGATGGTAGAAGGGCTCGACGTCGAAGATCTTGGCGATGTGGAAGACGAAGAGCAGGGAGGTGGCGCCGATTCGCAGCCAGTCGATGTCGTTGCGACGCTCCGGAGCCGCGGGCAATGTAGAGGTCACACTTGGCCCTCCCTGCGCTCCGCTCCTTTCGAGCAATGATCGTGCCAGGCTGGGTCGGCGAGAGCAGCCACGAGGTGCATCCCCGGCGGTGGGAGTGCAGGAATCGGGCGACAGATGCAGCCGGTGCGCGACAGCTCGGCAGTCTAGCGCTGGATGCGGCGGTTTTCCGCTAGGATCCCGACCCCAGTCATGAGGATGCGGGACATTCATAGGAGCGCGGAGCGGATGCGGAACCGACTCGAATCAGCCCAGGGCACGAGGTTGCGAGGGCTTCTGGTGATCCTGGCGCTGGCGCTGCCGGTAGCGCTCGGGATGGCTGCGGGACTGGAGACGACAGATCGTGTCGTCGCCGAGCCCGCGCCCTACGAGGTGGGAGATCCGATCTACGACGCCGTCGAGCGCATCTCGCGTCACCTCACCATGCGGGACGGCGTGAAGATCGCCATCGACCTCTACCTGCCGAAGGATCTGCCGGACGGCGAGAAGATCCCGACGATTCTGTGGCAGACGCGCTACTGGCGGGCGTGGCAGCTTCGCTGGCCCTTCCGCCTCTTCGTGGACCGCACCATGGAGCCCTTGAAGGAGTTCGTGACTCGCGGATACGCCTGGGTGAGCGTCGACGCGCGCGGCTCCGGAGCCTCGTTCGGAAACCGGCCCTATCCCTGGTCGCCCGACGAGACGCGCGACGGGGCCGAGATCGTCGACTGGATCCTGGCGCAGCCCTGGTCGGACGGAAAGGTCGGGAGCTACGGCACCTCCTACATGGGAACGACCGCGGAGTTTCTGGTCGTGAACCAGCACCCGGCCGTGAAGGCGGTGGCGCCTCGCTTCTCGCTCTTCGACGGCTACACCGACGTCGCCTTTCCGGGAGGCGCACCCCTGTCCTGGTTCACCGAGAGCTGGGGAAACTACAACCGCATGCTCGACCGGAACGAGCTTCCCCCCGGTGTCAGTGAGATCGCCGGGTGGTGGGTCGATTACGTCGTGGCCGGCGTCCGACCGGTCGACGGGGACCAGGGGGAAGAGCTGCTGGAGGCCGCACTGGCGGACCACGCCGCCAACTGGGACGTCCACGGCACCGCGCAGCAGATGACCTACCGCGACGACGTGAACGAAGACGGCAAGACGCTCGAGGTCTTCAGCCCCCATCGGTACGCGGACCGGGTCGACGCTTCCGGAACCGCCATCTACGGCTGGAGTGGCTGGTTCGACGGCGCCTATCAGCACGCGGCCATCAAGCGGCACCACAGGCTCACCGGGAAGGGGAACCGGCTGATCCTGGGCCCGTGGACCCACGGGGGTCGGCAACAGGTGCGCGGCGGCATCAGCACCCCGACGGAGTTCGATCACGTCGCCGAGCTCCTCAAGTACTTCGATCACCACTTGAAGAGGAAGACCACGGGCCTGGAGGACGATGCACCCGTCCACTACTACACGATGGTCGAAGGCGCCTGGAAGGCGGCCCCGAGCTGGCCGCCTCCGGCCGAGGCCGTGCGGTATCACCTCGCCGAGGGGGGTGACCTCACCACCGAGGCGCCGACGGCGCGCGCTGCTTCGGACCGGTACCAGGTCGACTACAGCCATGGAACCGGCGACGCGTCGCGGTGGAACTCGTTGATGGGGAAGCCCGTGACCTATCCGGACCGCGCCCAGGCCGACGAGAAGCTGCTCGTCTACGATTCGTCTCCTTTGGAGGATGACCTGGAGGTGACGGGTCATCCCGTCGCGACCCTCTACGTCAAGTCGACGGCGGACGACGGAGTCTTCCTGGCCTATCTCGAAGACGTCGACGAGAACGGAGGTGTCACCTACGTGACCGAGGGCGTCCTGCGGGGGATCCACCGGAAGCTCAGCCAGGGAACTCCTCCCTACCCGATGGTCGTTCCCTACCACAGCTTCGAGCGAGCGGACGGCCGACCGATGGCTCCGGGCGAGGTGACCGAGCTGGTCTTCGACCTGCTCCCCACTTCCTATCTGTTCGAACAGGGACACTCGATTCGGATCGCTCTCGCCGGTGCGGATCGGGACCACTTCGCACTGATACCGAGCGAGGGACCGCCGACCTGGACGGTTCTAAGGGACGCGGCGCATCCCTCGCACGTCGCCCTTCCCGTCGTGCCGCGCTAGCTTCCGAGAGCTCAATCCCGGGCGCGGATCTCGAGCCGGGTGCGCAGGGTCTCACCGCTCTCGCGAATTCCCGAGAGGGTCAGTGTCCCGGGCTTCCCCTGCAGCGAAGCCGGGTCGATGCGGGCGTGGACGAAGTAGTCACCCCAGCGCTCGAGTGGAACGGGTTGACCGTCGAGTTCGAGCCCTACCGCTTCGAGGGGGCCTTCGGTGTCCGCCGCCACCGCGACCAGGTCGACGGGGCCTTCGAGGGCCTCCGGATCGACCAGCGTGGCGCTGGCCGGATGGATGGCCTCCTCGCCCTGCGGCTGGATGAAGCCGAGCAGCGGCTCGCCGATCTGCTTCCAGGCGGCGTAGAGTTGACCGCCGCGTGCGTAGTAGAGACGGTAGCCGCGGGGGTAGAGAGCCGGCGGGAGATACCAGCCCATTCCGAAGAGGGATCCCGCAGAGATATGGGTGGTGGGCTCTCCGCGCTCCAGACTGTTGAAGTGCACGTGCCCGTTGAGAGAGTAGGCGACCACCTGCTCCTCGAAGATCCCTTCGTCGGAGGCCACGTACCTGGCCAGCTCTTCGGCATCGAAGGGCCAGCTCGGATCGGAGAAGAAGGGCTCGTGGTTGAGCACCACCTTCACCCGGTCTCCGTGCGCTTCGAGATCGCGACGGAGCCAGCGCTTCACCTCGTCCCGCATCCGGTTCCATCTCCACCCGTCCGTGTCGTCCTGGCTGGGATCGGGGCGGTGGGTATCCAGTGCGACGAAGTGGAAGTCGCCGCGGTCGAAGCTGTAGTAGGTGGGGCCGAAGGTCGTCTCGAACAGACCCAGTCCGTAGTCGGGATCCCGCTCGGAGATGTCATCGCGGCCGACGCCGCGGAGCTCGTGATTGCCCATGGTGCTGTAGACCGGAACGCCCATCGTGGTGGTCGCGCTCCGGTAGAGCTCGACGCGGCTCTTCACGGTCTGATCGGGTGCGCGGTTCGCGTCGAGCACCAGGTCGCCGGTGGCGAGGACGAAGGATGGCCGAAGAGTCGCGATCTCCTCGAGGGCTCCCTCGACTTTGCCTCGCACGTCCCCGAGCTCGCTGCCCTCGCGCTGGAATTCGTCGCGGTAGGCGAGATAGACCGCGGTGTCACTCAGATCGCTCACGTCGCGATACGGTGCGAGGGCCTGGCGGAGATCCTCGACGGGATCCAGGCTGAAGCGTGGAACCAGCATCTCGTCGAGTCTGCGGAGAGTAAACCAGGCCACCAGCGTCGAGGGCGCCCACCAGGGATCGCCCAGCCCAAACTCCTCGATCAGCTCGCCTCCCCGATCGAAGACGTGGAGATCGCTCATGTGGACGAAGAAGAACTCTTCCTCCGCAGGATGCTCTGCGTCAGCGCGAAGTCGCCCGCGTCACGTCGATACCATCTCTCGCAGTCGAATCCGGCCGGACGGGTGACGAAGACGAAGCCGCGGGGTCCTTCTGAGAGCGAGTAGCGGCCCTCGGCGTCGGTCCGCACCAGGTCGAGGCCGTTGCTCACCACCACGCCCGGGCGCGGAGGCTCCCCAGCGTCGCGAACGCCGTTCTCGTTCACGTCGACGAAGACGGTGCCCGAAACTTCCGCGAGCGCGGGGGTCGCGAGCAGGAGCAGAAGAGCCACGGCCGGGCTCTTGATCGGGCCGCGCCGGCCCGACCGGCGCCGCAATCGGAAGAGGCGGTGCAAGAAGTCCATCCCGCAATCATACGCCAGAACGCGCCGTGCCACCGACCGTCTTCACGCCAGACCCGGCTGGGTGTATGATCCCCCCGAATTGGCGTACGAAAGGAAGCATCCGATGAGAGCCTTCTCCCTGCCCCTCGTTCTCGGCCTCTCGTGCCTGGTCGTTTCCGCCTCACCTCCGATCGTCGCTGCGGCGGAGCCCGTCGAGATCCGGGAGGGTGTTCTCTTCGAGAAGAACGTGTCCATCCCGACCGACGATGGCGCCTTCATGATGTCCAACCTGTTTCGCCCCGGGGCAGAAGGGCAGTATCCCGCGCTCCTCTCGATGTCCATCTACGGAAAGGACATCCACACGCGCGACTTCAATCCCGAGGTCTGGAAGGAGATGGTGACCCACATCCCCGATCTCTGTGAGCGCTCCAGCTGTGAGTATCACACCTGGGAGACCCCGGATCCGGAAGTCTGGGTGCCCGATGGCTACGTCGTGGTTCGCATCGATGCGCGCGGGTCCGGGAAGTCGCCGGGGAAGCTCGATCCGTTCACGGCCCGTGAGATCCGCGACCTCTACGACGCGATCGAGTGGACGGCGGCCCAGCCCTGGAGCAATGGGAAGGTGGGCCTCGCAGGAATCTCCTACTACGCGATGGTCCAGTGGGGTGCGGCGGCGCTGCGTCCACCGCACCTGGCGGCCATCGCCCCCTGGGAGGGTGCTCACGAGGCCTACCGGGACGTGCTGCGCCACGGCGGGATTCTGAGCAACGTCTTCCCGACCCAATGGGCGAAGCGCCAGCTCATTCCCATACAGCATGGCAACGCGGAGAGCGATTTTCGTGACATGGACGACGGCAGCCCGGTGGGTGGTCCGAAGTCTCTCTCCGAGGACGAGCTCGAGCGCAACCGCGCGGACATGCTGACGGAAGCCTTGAAGCGTCCGCTCGACGGGCCCTACTACCGCGAACGCACCGCGCGGCTCGACGAGATCGCGGTGCCGATCCTCTCCGGCGCCAACTGGGGGGGATTCGGGCTGCACTCGCGGGGCAACTTCAACGGCTTCCGCGAGGCCGGCTCTTCGCAGAAGTGGCTCGAAGTCCACATGGGGGACCACATCGCGCCCTTCTACGCGGAAGAGGGCCGCGCACTCCAGAAGCAGTTCTACGACCACTTCCTCGAGGGGGAGGACAACGGGTGGGAGAAGCGTCCGCCCGTCCTTCTCGAGATTCGTCGCACCGACGGAACCACCACCCGGCGCGAGGAGAACGAGTGGCCGCTGGCCCGCACCGAGTGGAGGAGGCTCTACCTCGACGCAGCATCGGGTGCGCTGGTCGAGAGCTCTCCACGGGAGTCGGCGCGCATCTCCTACCAGGCGCTCGAGGATGCGGCTCTCTTCGCGACGCCGCCGCTGTCCGAGGAGGTCGAGCTGACCGGCCCCATGGCGGCCAAGCTCTACGTCTCGTCGTCCACCCCGGACATGGACATCTTCGCGACGGTCCAGGCCTTCGCACCCGATGGAACGGAGGTGACCTTCCCGGGCGCCTCGGAGCCCGCCGCGCCGATCGCGCAGGGCTGGCTTCGAGTCTCGCATCGCAAGCTCGATCCCGAGAAGTCCCGGCCCTGGCAGCCCTACCACACACACGATGAGGAGCAGAGACTGGTGCCGGGGCAGGTCTACGAAGTCGACGTGGAGATCTGGCCGGGGCAGGTGGTGCTACCCCAGGGCTATGCGATCGGTCTTCGGATCGAGGGCAAGGATTTCGCTCGGCCCCGCCCCGGGATCCTGGGATGGGTGCGCGATTTCGTGATGGATGACATCTTCCACCTCAACATCAAGACCGGATCGGGATTCTTCCTGCACAATCATCCGGAGGATCGGCCGAAGGACCTGTACGGTGGCGAGAATGCGATCCACGCCGGGGGGGAGCACCCCTCCTATCTCCTGATCCCCGTGATTCCCTGACCCGCGGCCCTCGCGAACCCGAAGACCGCTCGATCAGCCGAGATTCATCGCGCTGAAGAACTGGCTGATCCTGTTCTTGACCTCTTCGACCGGCGTGTACCTCCGGTCGAACTGATCCACGCCGAGGTGGAGGAAGGCAACTCCGAGGTCACGGCAAGCGTCTCTCATCAAGGAGACGGAGGCGGCCGAATCCTTGTGGCCCATGTGACCGGGCCAGACCACGCAGTCGATGCTGAAGTCCTTGACGATCCGTTCGATGTCGTAGATGAAGCGCTCCACCGTTCCCTGCGCCTGGCGGATCATCGGGGTGTCCAGGAGGTTCCTCTTCGCCAGTCCCTTCCAGATCGCGTCCTCGCTCGAGGTGTCGATCAAGGTGTAGGGGCAGTTCGTCAGCATGCTCTGGATGACGTTCGCTCCCCACTCCTCCTCCAGCCACGGAGTCAGCTCGGCGAACCAGACCGGGTGGATGTCGTACCAGAGCAGACGGATCTTCTGGTTGGGCACTTCGGGCTTGTTCTCGCGAATGCGTCTCTCGGCGTCGGCGACCAGGTCCCGGAGCCAGGCGGTGCCGCGGGGCATCCCGCAGAGGCTGTTCTGGGCCACGGCGAAGGGCCCCACTGCGAGCGTCAGACCGTGCGGGCAGGGTGTGGCGCGTCGAAGCTCGCTGTACTCCAGCCACAGCTCGTATTGCCGGTTCGACTCTTCCACGACCTCCACGAGCCGCTCCATTTCGAGCTTCTGGCCGGTGTGCTCTTCGAGGAAGACCACCATCTCCCGAAGCTCGCTGGCGAAGTAGTCGATGCTCTCCTGATCGCTCGAGTAGGGGGGGTCCGGGGCGAACATGGGGACGTCACGCCAGTCCCGGTGGGTGCGGATCACTTCATGGAGGCTGCTGACCCCGTCACAGGGCTCCACCAGGGCGACGACCGCCGTGGGAATCGGCAGGATTCCAGCATCGACGTAGTAGAGCCCCAGCCTCAGCAGCGTGCAGCAGTCCGCCGGCACCGACAGCTGGTCGATTCCCTCGAGATCTTCCGCGGCGTGCGGGCTCTCCACTGCCGCCACGAAGGCGCCTGCGACCTGGCAGTACCAGTGGAGATCCATCGCGGTACAGATTTCCGGGGCGTTGCTGTACCAGGTGGCGATGAAGGGCTTGCCCTGCTCGACGCACTCCAGCGTCTGCTTGGCGTGCTGCAGACGGTCCTGCACCAGGGGGATGTGCAGGTGACTCATCTCGTCCGGGTTGTCCTGGAGGAGCTTCAAGATCGCTTCGTACCTGTGGATGTCTTCGATCGTCCTCTGCAGCTGTCGCTTCGTTCCACCCATCTCTCTATCCTCCCAGGGTTTCCAGGAAGGCCTGGACCCTGGTTCTCAATTGGCCGACGCCGCTCAAGATGTACTCGCGCTCCAGGGGCAGATAGGGAACGCCATCTTCCTTGAAGTCGTTCTCGATCGAATACTGTGCGAATCCCCACTGGTCACAGAAGGTCAGCCGCTCTCCGATCACTCCGTCGACCTTGAACTCACGTATCATCTGGCGGATGAATTCCGCTCTTCGCTCGTGCTCTCCGAAGGTGCGGGGGCAGGAATGGCGGTCCGCGACGTAGTACCGGGCGAGGGCCTGGATCGGATCGCCTCCCTCCTCGCGCACGTCCTTCCACATGATCCTGGAGCCGAAGCAGGTGGAGTCGGTGACCACCAGGCCGCCCTGATCCTCGATGACTTTCAGGTATTCGGGGTCATCGAGGATGCTGCCGAGGACCATCAGTCTCGCCCGGTAGTCGGAGATCCCCTCCGCATCGCGAAGCTCTTCCAGCAGGTCCCGGAGCATGCCGTTGTACCTCTCTTTCGGCATGGCGGTTCCGGCGACGACGACGGCGAGTGTGTCGGCGCCGCTGATCGGCGGGTTCTCGCCCTTTCGGAGCTCGTAGAGCTGCCGCTGAAGGCGCCGCGTCTCGTTGTGGAGCCGGATCGATTCCCAGAGGCTCGCGTCGCTGATCTCCAGTCCGAAGTGCTCCTCCATGCCGGCCCGGAGCTCTGCCAGCTCCTTCTGGTACCAGTCCACCTGCGGTGGTCCGGTCTTCCTGGGGAAGCTCATGATGCGCACGAAGGAGGTCGGGAGCTCGCGTTTCCAGTGATCGTAGATGCGGCGCAGGTTGTCGCAGCTGTTGACCAGAACCACCCCGTCGAGGAAGTCGTACTCCCCCTGGAGCGCCACGTTGAAGCAATGACGCACGAAGCTGCAGTTCAGGTTGCTGAAATGGGCATCCGACAGCTCCGTTCCGGTGCTGCCCGTGGCCCTGATCCGAAAGGGCAGAAACCCGGCGGCCGTGAAGATCTCCTCCGGAATTGCGGAGCAGAGATAGCCCATGACCTTCCGCCCCTGCTCCTTCCAACCCCGCGTGGTGGGGTTCCCCAGGGCGTTCGCCATCTCGGTGAATTTCTGGATCGTCTTCGACTTCGGCTGCAATGGGTGTTCCTCCTGCTCCGCGAACGGATCCGGCCTGTTGCAGCGGCTACGCGTCTCGTCCGCTCCAGTAGGGGGTGCGGAGCTCACGCTTCAGCACCTTGCCGATGTCGCTCTTTGGCAGCTCGTGGCGAAACTCCAGCTTGGCGATGCGTTGCCCCTTTCCCAGCCTCTCGTTGGCCCAGAGGCGCAGCTCCTCGGCGTCGGCTTCGGCGCCGGGTTCCAGCACCACGAGTGCCAGCGGTGTCTCCCCCCACTGGTCACTAGGAATACCGACTACCGCCGCTTCGCGCACCGACTCGTGCTTGCCCAGCACGATCTCGAGGTCCGTGGCGTAGACGTTGAATCCACCGGAGATGATCACGTCCTTCTTGCGGTCGCTCAGGAACAGGAAGCCGTCCTCGTCGAAGTACCCCACGTCGCCGGTCCTGAAGAAGAGATTCCCCTCCTCGTCGTACCAGAGCATCTCGTCGGTGGCCGTCGCGCGATTGACGTAGCCCCGCATCATGTTGTAATTGCGGCCCACGATCTCCCCCGCGCGTCCCGTAGGCAGCTCCTTGCCCTGCTCGTCGATGATCCGGATCTCGCCGCCACTCGGAATGCCGACCGAGGCCATCTTGTCCGGAAAGTGGTTGGCAAAGAGCGTGCAGCTGATTCCACCTTCGGTCAGGCCGTAGAACTCCACCAGCTCTCCCTCGAAGCGTTCCACCACCCTGCGCTTGAGATCCTCGCGCAGGGGTGCGCTGGTGGAGAACTTGTACTTCATCGAGGAGTGGTCGAAATCGTCGTAGTCCGGGAGCCGCATGATGCGGTCGTATTGCACCGGCACCAGCATCGCGTGGGTCGCGCGGTGTTCCTGGACCAGGCGCAAGAACTCGCGCGCGTCGAACTTTGCCATCAGCACGTTGGCGCCGCCCCACCAGACGGTGGGGAACCAGGTGGTGAAGGTGGTATTCGAGTAGAGCGGCGTGGACACCATGTTGACGGCCTCGGGCGAGAAGGCGAACGCCTGGAACACCTTGGCCATCGCCACCCGGACCCGGTGGCTGTGGAGAATTCCCTTGGGCACCCCGGTGGTGCCGGAGCTGTAGAGGATGTCGAACTCGTCTTCCGGATCGATGGCCACGCCGGGTGCGTCGCTCGAGGCGCCGTCCACCCAGACATCGAATCTGCGGAAGAGCTCGTCCTCGAAGTCGAATCCGACCAGTCCGCCGTCCAGGATCTTCGGTAGCTGCTGGACGAAGGGCGCGACCTCGTCTCGATAGGCGGCCGAGACGATCAGGAGCTTTGCCTCGGAATCCTCCAGCATCAATCGCAACGCCTCGGAAGACGCCATCGTCGGCAGCGGCACCGCGCAGCCTCCCGTGACCAGCGTGCCGAGGAAGGCCTCCTGGTACTCGGTGCGATTGCGCGCCAGCGTCGCCACTCTGTCGCCCTTCCGGATGCCGAGTCCGATCAGTGCATTCGCGAGCTGGTGGATGCGAGCGCCGTGCTCGCGCCAGTCGACCCTGCGATCCCCGTCGATCACGGCGGGTCGTCCCGTGCCCTCCTTCGCATGCGCTGCGATGAGTGTGGCGATGTCCTCGCCCGTGGCGATCTCCGCGGAAGGCGTTTCCAGCTCACGCATCAGCTTCCCCCAAGAGGCGTAGCCGCGAATTCTACCGCAGCATCGGGGGTGCCGAGAATGCCGCCTTTTCGGCTCGCGGCGCTATTCTGCACCAATGCCTGATGCCCCCTGGTCCCGGATCGCAAGCTCCGCCCCGATCACCGCCCGGTGGCTGCTCCTGATCTGGCTCGCGCCGCTCCTGGGCCTCGCGCCGGAGCCCGCCTCCGCGGCGTTCGACTACGACCTGGTGCTGCGCGGCGGAACCCTCTATCTGGGCGGGAACGCGATGGCGGGTCCGGGCGACCTGGCGATTCGCGACGATCGGATCGTGGCGGTGGGCGAGGCGCCCGGAACCGCGCGGCGCGAGATCGACGCCGAGGGCCTGGTGGTGGCGCCCGGCTTCATCGATCTCCACAGCCACACCGACGAAGTCTATCGGCTCGCGCGCTGGGTGCCGCTTCCCGGTTCGGTGCACGCGAACCTGAACTTTCTCTACCAGGGTGTCACCACCATTGCCACCGGCAACTGCGGAAGTGGCTACGCAGACCCAGAGGCCCTCCGCGGCTGGCTGGCCCGGATCGACGAGATGCCCTTTGGAAGCAACGTCATCCACCTCGTCCCGCACGGGCAGCTGCGGCTCCTGGTGATGGGCGAGGCCCAGGCCGATCGCGCGGAACCCAGCCCGACGCCGGCCGAGATGGAGCGCATGAAGGAGCTGCTGGATGCCGGACTGGACGCCGGGGCCTGGGGCATGAGCACCGGCCTCGAGTACGACCCGGGCGCGCGCGCAGAGACGGAAGAGCTCGTGGAGCTCACCCGTGTCGTGGCGCGTCGCGAAGGGATCTATGCCTCGCACACCCGGCACGAGGGGCCCGTACCCGAGCAGATGTTGGCCTCCTATGCCGAGGCCATCGAGATCGGAGAGCGCACCGGGGCGCCGGTCCAGATCTCTCACCTCAAGCTCTCGGGTCGCCGCGTGCACGGCATGTCGGACCAGGTGATCGACCTGATCGAGCAAGCGCGAGCGCGCGGGGTCCGCGTGACGGCGGATCAGTATCCCTACAATGCCGGGAGCACCACCCTGGTCTCGGTCGCACCCCCGGAGATGCGCGATGGCTCGAAAGTGCTACGGCGCTACTGCGAGGGACCGGGGCGGGAAGAGCTGCGCGAGGGCGTGGCCTTCTTCCTGGCTGAGGATACGCCGCCCGAGGGGCTCCTGGTCTCGATCTATCCCTGGAAGTGGTGGCTCCAGGGCAAGACCGTCGCCGAGATCGCTGCCGAACGAGGCGACGATCCGGTGGAGGTGACCATGGACCTGGCCTGCGCGAGGCGGCCCGGCGCCGGAATCTACTTCAGCCAGAACGAAGCGGATATCCGCGAGCTCATGCGGCGCCCCTGGGTGGCCACGGCGTCGGACGGGGCCGCGATCTTCAATCTCCTCGGGCGCTGGGCCCACCCGCGACTCTACGGGACCTTTCCCCGCAAGATCCGCCGTTACGTCTACGACGAGGAGCTGATCTCGCTGGCCTTCGCCCTGCGGAGCATGACCGAGCTTCCCGCCGAGATCTTCCAGATTCCGGAGCGCGGGCGCCTGGCGCCCGGCCACTACGCCGACGTGGTGGCCTTCCGGCCCGAAGGATTGCGCGACGTAGCGACCTTCGACGAGTCGGGCCGCTACAGCGAGGGGGTCGAATACCTGCTCGTGAACGGCGTGCTCTCGATCGACGCCGGCGAGTACACGGGGGACCGCGGCGGCCGTGCGCTGCGCCATGCTTCGAATCCTTGAGGTAGTCGGATCGATCGACGCTGCGTCCGGTTTCAGGTAAGCGCCCGGCGATTGGCATCGTGTCCGGAGGGATGAAGAATGGATATCAAGCTCGAGGGATTCGCGGAGAGATTCACCCGAGTGACCCTGGAGTGCCGGCCCGTCTCCCCCGAGAGACCCAAACGCTGGCGAGTGGCTCTGGAGGGAGCGCGAGACGGCTCCGCAGATATCGAGGGTTGGGGGGACACGCCCATCAGCGCGGTCTATGACGCGGCCTACAGGTTGCCACGTCCGGGATGACCGGTTCACCACGGACGACGCGGGGATCGGAGAGGCGCAGGCCATGAGTCCCTTTGACGAGATGAGCGAGGAGGCAGCTCGAAGGATCAACGAGATCCAGCGCGAGATGTTCGACAAGCTCTATCGGCTCTTCGAACCTCCTCTGCCGGAAGGTGTCCCCGAGCGTCTGGAGAGAATCGCGGCGTCCGGCGAGATCACCCGGGGAGCAGCGGTTCTGGATGTCGGCTCCGGGACGGGTGTCCTGGTGCCTCTGATCCGCAAGTATGAGCCGGCTCGTATCTACGCGTGCGATCTCTCCGAGGCCATGCTTGGCCAACTCGCCAAGAACTACGCCTATGCGGAGACGATTCTGGCGGATGTGCGGGACCTCGCACTTCCCGACGGCAGTCTCGACGTGGTGTTCGTCAACGCCTGCTATCCGAACATCGTGGACAAGACGAAGGCATTCTCCAACATCGGCAGGATGATCCGATCTGGAGGGCGTCTGGTGATCAGCCACCCGCTCGGGAAAGCCTTCATCGATCGCATCCGGGAAGGCACACCGTTTCCCCTCGATGACTTTCCAGAGAGGGCGGAAGCGGAGATCCTGCTTGGCCCTTTCGGGTTCGCTGTGAAGAGCTTCGTCGACGAGCCGGAGCTCTACGTTCTGGTGGCCGAGAAATATGGGACGTAGATCGCCAGAGCACTGTCGGACGGCGGATCAGCGTGTTCCTTTACAGAGGAGATGCGCCGGTGGTCGAGGCTCTCATGGGTGGGAGGGGGCGATGGGCGAGGTCCTTCGCCTCGGCGGCCGGCACACCCAGCAGGCGAAGCAGGTACTCGACCGCGTCGTCCAGGTCGCCGTCGTCGAGCGCACCCTCGAGCCGGCCGCTGAGCGCACCGATTACGGCACCGCTCAGGAGTGAGCGCGCGGCCGCTTCGTTGGCGATCGCGAAGCGGCCGCTCTCCATCCCACGGCTCGCGTCGCGCTGACCGCTCTCGCCGATTACCTCGAGCAGTCGCTGCTGCGGAAGACCCGAGCGGAAGATGAACCAGGCGCAGAGCGGGTCTTCCGGCATGCTCCGGAGCGTGTGACGCAGCGCGATCGCGATGACTTCCGCGGGGTCGTCGACGTCCTCGACAACTCGATCGATCCGGCGGTTCAGTGCCCGGGTGCGCGCGCGCGCAATCGGCACCAGCACGTCGTGCTTCGACTCGAAGTAGTGGTAGAAGGTGCGGCGGGCCACGTCGGCCGCTTCGGCGATGTCATCGATGGTCACGCCGTCGATTCCGCGGGCCTCGGTGAGCTCCTCGACCACCTCGAGGATCCGCTGCCGAACCCGCGCCTGTCGGCGCTCGACGCGGCCCGGCTGGCGGCCCGCGGGGCTCTGCGCGGTCTGGGACTCGCTCATCACCGTTCTCCATTTCCTTTTATTTTTCAGATACTTACGAAATCGTCGAGCTGCTGGGAGAAAAGAGTAGACAATTATTGCACTTTATGCAAGACTGCACTCAGTGCAAATTTGATGCAGCGAGGAGGAAGCGAGATGAAGCCCGGAGCCTTTGGCAAGTACGCCGTCGATTACGAGATGAGGGTGGACTACGACCGCTTGCGGAGAGAGAGGGTCGAGCGCGCCAGAGACCAGATCAACAAGAGAGGTCTCGGAGCCGTGATCACCTGGGACGAGGCCAACATCCGCTACCTCACCTCCTACTACGTCACCACGCCGATGCGGGCGAGTGAGATGCAGGCGGCCTTCTGCGCCAGAAACGGCGAGCCGCACCTGTTCGGCGGCGGCACTCCCAGCGAGACCGAGAGGCGGATGCCGTGGCTGAAGGACAGGGTTCGTCCCTCACTGGGTGGGCCGAGGCTCACGGCCGAGGATGCAGACGATTTCATGATCACCAGGATCGTGGATGTGATCGCCGAGTTGATGGCCAAGCACGGGGTGGAGAAGGAGCCTCTGGGGGTCGACGGGTCCACGCTTCAAATGCTCTTCGCGGAGGCCTTCAAGAAGAAGGGGATCGAGGTCGTGCACGGCAAGCCGACCATGGACGAGGCCAGGCTGATCAAGACAGCAGACGAAATCGAGCTGATGCGAATCACCTGCGCCAACTCCGAGAAGGCTTTCGCAGCCATCGTGGACGCCATCCGCCCCGGAGTCCGGGAGTGCGATCTGGTAGGCATCGGCATCAAGGCCTTGTACGAAGAAGGGGACGATCACACCGAGGATCTGGTGTGTTGCTCCGGATACAACACCAATCCCTACGGATGGTCCTTCACCGACAAGCCGATCCGGCCGGGAGATCTGATCTACATCGACGTGGATGGCGCTTCCTACCAGGGATACAAGTCGTGCGTCTATCGGACCTTCTGCTGCGGGAAGGCCAGCTCCGAGCAGAAGGATCTCTACGAGGAGTGCCGCGCCATGCTCTACGCGGGAATGAGCGCGGTGAAAGATGGCGCCACCGACTACGACGTCGTCGCCCAATGGCCGGAGTCGCCGAGCTACTGGGGTTACCAGAGCTGGGCCGAGGTCGCTCCCTACGCGATTGCCCACGGCATCGGCCTCACCCTTCACGACAGGCCCTTGATCAGCCCGCTCAAGAAACTGGCCGGATATCCGCCCACCACCCTCCAGGCGGGGATGATCATCGCACTGGAGACCTACGCCGGACACAAGGGCGGGGCGGACGGCGTTCGACTGGAGGAGAACATCCTCGTCACCGAGGACGGCTATGAGCTGCTCACGCGCTGGCCCATCGAGGAGCTGATGGAGTGCTGGCTGCCGTACCGGTGAGCAGGCAATCAAGGAGGGGAGAATGAGCATGGAAAGATCCGTTGTCTCGATCGTCAAAGGTCAGGACGTCGATACGATGGTGGAGCAGGCCGTCGATCACCTGGGTGGCGTCGAGTCCCTGATCCGACCGGGCTCGACCGTCGTGATCAAGCCCAACGCCGGCCACGAAGGCGCGCCGGAGAGCTCCATCAACACGAGTCCGGAGGTGGTGGCGGCCGTCATCCGGCTGGTGAAGCAGGCCAATCCTGGGAAGATCATCCTGGCCGAGGCGTCGGCCATTGGATGCGACACCATGGCCTGTCTCGAAGCGAGCGGAATCAAGAAAGCCGCCGAAGATGCGGGTGTGGACGAGATCCGCGACATCAAGAGCGACGGGGATCTGATCAAGAAGAAGATCGACAACCCCACCTCCGACATCAAGCAGGTGGAGCTTCCCCGTTTTCTCCTGGAGGCGGACCACCTGGTCAACGTGCCGATCTTCAAGTCGCACGTGAGCATGGTCTTCACCTGCGCGCTGAAGAATCTCAAGGGGGTCGTGCAGGACAAGCACCACTACATCATGCACTGCACCAATCTGGCCTCGGCGATGATGGACCTCGGCGATGTGGTCCGGCCGGATTTCACCGTGGTGGACATGATTCGGCCCATGGAGGGCTTTGGCCCGCATTCGGGTACGCCGGTGGACTTCGGCTGCATCGTCGCCGGCCGCGACATGGTGGCGATCGACGCCACGGCCTGCCGCATGGTGGGGCTTCCCCTCGAGAAGGTGGAGTACTTCGAGGCCGCCCGTGAGAAGGGCCTCGGCAATTTCGACGAGGAGCAGATCGAAATCCGCGGCAACCGCATCGGGGAGGTCCAGCAAGAGCTGTACCTGCCCTACCTGGAGGGCTTCGAGGCCTGGCCCGAGTACGACTTCCACATCGAGAAGGCCTGCAGCACCTGCCAGGGGCTTCTGTCGTTCACCATGTCGAAACTCAAGTCCCTCGATCAGTACGACAAGAATGCGGGGATGGACATCGTGCTCGGCCGGCACGTGAGGCTGCCCGAAGGAGTCGAGCCTGGAAAGAATCTGCTCCTGATGGGCGACTGCACCGGGGCACTCAAGAAGAGGATCGAGAAGGCGGGAGGGACCTGCCTCCACGTCGGCGGCTGTCCTCCCGGCGAGCCCCTTCCGGGCTGGATGATCGTCGACCGGGGGGATCCGCAGTTCAGCGACACGGCGGACGTCCGGAAGAGACAGGTCGAGGAAGAGAAGGCCTTCAAGAACTGGCTGAAGGAGCGAAAGGAAGAACGTTCTTCCGCGAAGGGCTGAGCTCGAAGCCATGGAGTCGTGAGGACGCCCCGGATCTCGCGCCCTGGTCGTGCAGCTCGCGCTGGCCGTCTTCCTGCTCGTATCGGGAGCTCACACGCTGTTGCTTCCAGACCGGGACGGGCCGTGGGTCCGCCGGCTGGGTGTCAGGGACGGCAGCGGTCCCGCAGCGCGGCGCATTGGGGGTCTCCGGCTGGTGCTCGGGACCGCCCTGCTCCTGCCCCTCGTACTCGGCGCCCCGTTCATCGTCTCGTTGCTCGCGAGTCTCGGCGCGTTCGTGCTTCTCGTCAGCATGGACCGACGGCCGAAAGGGTGAGCAGACCAGGCGGCAGATCCTGGCGGCGGCCACGGGCGTTATCTCGAAGTACGGCTACGAGAAGGCCAGCATCGCCAGAATCTGCGCCGCGGTCGGCATTGCTCGGGGAACGCTCTACCAGTATTTCCGCGACAAGCAGTCGCTGTTCCGCGCGCTGGTCGACGAGCAGTTGGAGCAGATCCAGCACTTCTTCGATCCGATCGACTGGCAATCCACTGACTGCCCCGAACCGGAGCGGGTCCTCTACCAACGGCTCCTGCTGATCTTCGAGTTGATTCACGACCACCAGGATGTGTTCCGGCTGATGGTGCGCGAGGCCCGGGCCAGAAATCCCGAGACTGAGGACCGGGTTCGCAAGGGCCAGCGAGAGATCCTGTCCGCCATGGCCGCGGAGTTTCAAGCGGGTGCGCGTGCCGGACACTACAGCTGCCCAGACCCGGAGTTCACGGCGGCCTACCTGTTGGGAGGCATTCTGGAGATCGTAGAGTGGAACCTCTTCATCGCCGCGCGGCCTCTCGATCCGCACGCCTTGGCCCGCAAGGTGACTGAGCTACAACTCCGGGTGCTGCTCCCGGAAGCAGCTGACCTTGAAACCAAGAAGGCGTGAAAACGCCTTGTATCTGGCACCCGAGTTACTTCGAGAACAGATCAAAACGGAAGACAGGTGGTGAAAGGAGAACGGCGATGGCAGACCTGACAGTCCAGTATGGTGAGGTGGAGTTCAAGAATCCCATCGTTGCGGCGGCTGGGCCACTGGGGAGGACCTTCGAGGCGCTGAAGCGCAGCATCGAGGCTGGCTGCGGCGCGGTCACGCTCAAATCGAACAACGCAACACCCAAGGAAACCATCGAGCCTCGGCCCAGCGCCCACATCCTGGCCCGGCCGGCGCACGTGTTCCTCAACAAGTACCGGCTCAAGAACATGATGATCAACTGGGAGGGGGTGCCGGTCGAGTTCACTGCGGAAGAGCAGAGGAAGATGATCGAGCGCATCAAGCCCATCGCCAGGGAGCACGACTGCCGGGTGATCGCCAACATGCACCCGGATCCGATGTATATCCAGGACCTGGACATGTTCAGGCAGGACATGAAGACCATTCTCTCCGCCGGCCCGGACATGATCGAGTTCTGTATCTGCCCTTATCATGTCCCCCATGAGGTGACCTACCCCGACACCCAGGACTACGACCGGATTGATGGGATGATGACGCTGCTCTACGGCGCGGTCATGGAGATTGCCGACGTGCCGGTCATCGCCAAGCACAATGGGCCCATCTTCAATCGATCCGCAAAGACCTTCACCGGGCTGGGCGTGAAGAGCTTCCATGTGACCGAGGGTCCGCAGTTCTACGGCACGGTGGTCGACATCGACAGCATGACGCCGCTCGCGCCCGGCCCCGCAGTCATCACCTACGGCGCTCATCGCAGGCCGATGATCAACTTGCAGTGCGCGCGCACCCGGGCGTTGGGCGCTGATTTCGACGTCATGAGCAGCAGCGGGGTCTGGAGCGCGAACGACGCCATCGAGCGCATGATGTGCGGGGCCCGGCTGGTGGGGCTGCACACTGCCATCCAGTACCACGGCCACAAGCTCTTCACCAAGATCATCAAGGGCCTGGACGTCTGGCTGGACAAGAAGGGGGTGGAGCTGGAAGAGATCGTGGGCAAGGCGGTGCCCCAGATCGTCAGCCAGGAGGCCCACGACGAGTTCATGCGCGAGCGCGACCGCACCGCTGAACAGATCAAGGTGGAGATCGACCTCGACGACTGCAATGGTTGCGGAACCTGCGCCAACTGCATTCACGGCGCCATCTCCATGCAGGACGAGGAGCCGCAAACACATCTCGATCTCTGCATGGGATGCGGTGTGTGTGAATCCATCTGCCCGACGGACGCAATCACCATGCGGGTGCAATAGGAGGGCGAAGAGGATGAAGAATCGACCGTCGCCGATCGCCTATCCCAGCACGGAAGAGAACGCGAGGCTGTGGGGCTTCGACATCATCGAACCCGTGGGCACACCCATGGCCTGGGTCCACGATTGGACCAGCGCACAGGCCGGATGGAACCGGCCCATGCGGGGCATGATGGACCTGGGCGAGCTGCTCGGATCCATGGGCTCCGACTTGTCCACACTCAAGGTGGACGATGTGATGGCGGCCTTCTGCCTGATGTATCGGAAGGACATCTTCGGCCTGATCGAGGAGATCGAGACCGCAGTCGACCGTGAGACGGCCATGAAGATCGCGAGAAGCTACGGGATCAAGGCCGGGAGCCTCGGTTGGACGAGCTCCCAGGGCCAGCACGGCAAGCCCCTGCCCCTGGACAAGATCGCGCTGTACCAGGACCTCGCCCATACCTTGTACGGACCCAACATGCAGCCCAATACCTGGTTCGACGACGAGAAAGCCGTGTGCTCCAGGACCGACTGCAGCTTTGGCCCTATCGCCGAGAAACGTGAGATGGCCGTCTACTGCCGGACCCTCTGTGGAGGCATGACCGACGGGTACATGAAGTGCGAACCGACCCTGCTCACCGCAAGACTGGTCGATATCGGGGAAGAGGGAAAGACGACGCGATGCGTTCATCTCTGGACGTATTTGCCGAAAGTGTTCGAAGAGCTATCGGAGGATTGCACGGCAAACATTCAGGAGACAACGCGGGAGGTATTGGAGGAGAGGGGAGTAAAGGGATTGTAGAGTGAAATGGGCGCGCCGTGGTAGGCTCTCCCTGAGGCCGGCAGTCGGCCGGCTGTGGTGCGGCGATGACCAGAATGCCCTTCGCTCGAGAGAGCGTCGATAGCAAAGAGCCTCTTTCCTGGATCGAGAGGTTCTATCAGACCGTTCCCCTCTCACCGATCTGGGTGGGCCTTGGGATCGTCGGGGCTCTCCTGGCCTTGTTCCTCGCCATCGCCTGGGTCTTCGGCGGGCTGGCCATCGTTCGAGAGGGAGACCAGGGGCTCTGGGAGTACCGGGAGGCGCGGTTCGGGATCCTCGTCGCCTTGCTGGCGGGCTACCTGCCAATCGCTCACCGCTACGTGGTCCTGGGAGCGAAGAAGAACGTCGAGGATCTCCTTCCCCTGCTCGACACCTCTTCTTCAAAGACGCGGCGCGGTTCAGCGGCGCTTCGGCCTTCTCGACGCGCGAGCTGCCCGAACCGCCGGCTTCCTCGGGATCCTGATCGCTCCCATCACCGCCCTCCTCATTGACCGCGACCCGACACTCTACATGCAGCGCGCATATTGGGCTCCGGAGCAAGCTTTCGCCTGGATCGTGGGCGCCTGGGTGGGATGGAACTTGGGGGTCTTCGTGTACTCCACACTGGCGTACGCGCGCCGCTTCTCCGACCTGTCTGGCGAGGTGGAGAAAATCGACCTCTTCGATCTCTACGCACTTGCCCCCTTTGCACGCCAGGGTCTGCGATCCGCCTTGCTGTGGCTGGTCCTGCTCTCTCTGGTCTCACTCAACGCGGTGGATCTGATCTGGTTCTTCAGCATCGCGGCGATTGCCCTGGTGGGTGGGACCGCAGCGCTGATTCTCCCGGTTCGCGGGATTCACGTGCGACTTCGCCAGGCAAAGAAGGCCGAGCTCGAACGGGTTCACGCGGCGATTCGGGGGGATCCCGGCGCGCTCTCCGGCTCCCTGATCGGCGCACACGGGACGAGCCTCCGGCTCTCCGATCTCCTCGCCTACCGCAAGTTCCTCGAATCGGTTCGCGAGTGGCCCTTCGACGCTCCCAGCATGCTCCGCTTCGCGCTCTATCTCGCAATTCCGCTGGGATCGTGGCTCGGCGGGGCATTCGTCGAGCGGCTCCTCGGCGCTGCACTCGACTAACGGCGGAGGTGGAGATCGGCTTCGCATTGAGAAGGCGGTCGTGGGGGCAGGGTCTGATGACCGAAGCGGTTCGCTCCGTCGTGGCCTGGGCCTTCGAGCCGGCCCAGCTAAGGCGCGTCTGGGCCACCTGCGACGCCGAAAACCTCGCTTCCGCGAGAGTACTCGAGAAGGCCGGCCTGCAGCGGGAGCGTCTTCTCGAGGCGCACGCGATTCATCCCAACATCAGTCCCGATCCGCGCGATTGTCTCCTCTACGCGAAGACCCGGTCGGTCGGCTGAGCGCGCGGAAGTTCTTCCGAACAGCGTTTGACAATGATCCGCAGAGGCGTTCTGGGTTCCCCGGGGCGGGGTACCCATGGTAGGCTCGCAGGCTCACCAGCCACTCACACCCGTGGAGGATTCGATGGGCATCAGCGAGATCACCCTGGAGGAATTGAACGCCGAGGAGTTCATCGACAAGCAGGTCTCGGCACTCAGCTCGGCGGTGGGTGATGCGATTGCCATCAACGCGCTGTCGGGAGGTGTGGACTCGTCGGTCGTCACCCTGCTCGGCCACAGGGCGTTCGGCGGTCGCTTGAAGACCTACTTCATCGAGAACGGCCTGATGCGCGAAGGGGAGCCCCAGCAGATCGTCAAGTGGTTTGCGGATCTCGGCGTGAAGGTCGAGATCGTCGACGCTCGCGCCAAGTTCTTCGCTGGACTCAAGGGGGTGACCGATCCCGAGGAGAAACGGGAGAAGGGCATCACCCAGGTCTTCTACAAGGACGTGTTTGCCGAGCTCGTCCAGCAAAGCGGCGCCAAGGTGCTGCTGCAGGGCACCAACTACACCGATGTCGAGGAAACGGCAGCGGGTGTGAAGCGCCAGCACAACGTCTTCGAACAGATCGGCATCGATCCAGAGGAGGCTTTCGGCTACCAGGTCATCGAGCCGATTCTGCAGCTTCGAAAGCCCGCCGTGCGCGTGGTGGCTCGCGCGCTGGGCTTGCCGGCGGAGATCAGCGAGCGGCCTCCCTTCCCCGGGCCCGCGCTTGCAGCCCGTGTGATCGGTGAAGTCACGCCGGAGAGGATCGAGACGGTCAGGAAGGCCACGACGATCGTCGAGGAAGAGCTGGCCGATAGCGGCGCCTTCCAGTACCTGGCGATTCTGCACGAGGACATGGTGACCGGAATACGGGAAGGAGGGCGCGACTTCGGTCAGCAGATCGAGGTGCGCTGCTGGGAGAGCACGGACGCCGTCGCCGCCACGCCGACCGAGCTTCCGTTCGCAACTCTTCGGCGAATCGCGGACCGCGTCGTCGAAGAGGTCCCGGGTGTCGTGAGCGTCACCTACAACGTGACGGCCAAGCCGCCGAGCTGCATCGAAGCCGTGTGAGGGCTGGCGCTACTGGCTCTCCAGCACCGTGAGGAATGCCTCCATCATGTCGGTCTGCGTCACGATGCCCACCAGACGGCCGTCGGCGACTACCGGTATGGCGCCCACCTTCTTCTGACAGAACTCCCGCACCAGGTCGACCAGATCCGTGTCCGGGGCGCAGGCGATTGGATTCGCAGTCATGGCCTGCTCGACGGGCGTCTCCTCCATGAAGGTCTGGTACTCCTCGGCCGTTGCCCCGGCGACGATCGAAGGCATTGCGCGTTTCAGGTCGCGATCGCTGATGATTCCTACCAGGGCATCTCCGCGCACGACGGGCAGATGCCGGATTCTGTTCTCGACGACGAGATTGACCGCGGCCTTCACCGGATCATCTTCGTTGACGGTCTTGGGTTCGGGAGTCATCCATTCCTTGACCTTCATCTTCCACTCCAAGTCGGTCCTTTTTTAAACCCGCAGAGTCAGTAGAACATCATTTTTCCCATCAAGGCAACAGGGTCAGCCTCCCGATCGAGGCTGGCGCGGCCATGGCGGGATCGACACTCGCCTGGAAGCAGTCATCGGCCTTTCCCCCGGGGAGGAAGGGTCATCGGCTCCGGTCCGCCTCTTTGGGCCTGATGCGAAGGTCGGATAGGTTCGAATCAGGGAGAAGCCGCCAGATGAGCAGCTGCGTCTCGACGGAAAGCCCGCGAATTCTCTTCCGAGGTGATTGGGGCGGCTGAAGACAACCATTCCTACAAGGGCAGCGTGAGGGCGCCCTGATCGGGGGACATTTCGATGACGCAGTTCTACCGCGTATTCGCCTATTTCGGGCTGGCTTCGGTGTTCGGGGCCCTTCTCTACGGATTCCGCTTCGAGCCCGGCGCGCCGCGCGTCAACGTCCTCTTCAATTTCGGGCTCTACCTGGCGTTCGCCGTTCCCCATCTGATCATGACGAGGAGCTGGTTCAAGAGCGCCGTATGGGGCCGCCCCAACGGATCTCCGACGGAGCGACGGGTCTTCATCACCGTGGGAATCGTCCTGTGGCTCACGGTTCTGGTGCTCCACCAGCCCATCCCCGGACCATCGTTCGTCGTGCCGGAGTGGCTGCGCTTCATCGGCTTGCTCGGGTTCGTCTTGTCCATCGTCGCCTTCTTCGAAGGGAGCACCTTTGCGGCACTCGACGGCCTGCTCGGGGTACCGGGCGGCAAGATGAGTCACTCCCACGGCGACGAGACGCCTCTGCTCACCGAAGGAGCCTATGGCCGGGTGCGGCACCCGATGTACCGAGCGGCGCTCTTCGCAGGGATCTGCAGCGTGCTCATTCACGGGAACGTCGCCGCCCTCTTCTGGGCGGTGCTGGTAGGGGGAACTTTCATACTCTTCATTCCCATCGAGGAACAGCAGCTGATGGCGGCGCGCGGCACCGCGTATCTCGAGTACCGCGAACGGACGCCCTACCGACTGCTGCGCGGCATCTGGTAGAGAGCGCAGAAGGTCGGGTTCTTCTCAGGGAGAAACGGCCTGATCCCCTTCCGTAGCGGGCGCCTCGGGCGCCCTCGACCGCGTCATTGCCTTCTTCATTCGGTCATCACTCCGTGAACTCGAAAAGATGCTGCGCCAGCAGATCCGGGTGGGTGATCGGCAACATGTGGCTTCCGCCCGGTACGCGGAGCAGCTTCGCGTCCGGCTGTGCCCTCTGGAAAAGGTCTTCGGCCACATCCATCGGGACCGACCGGTCATCCTCTCCGTTGATCACCAGCACCGGGAGGTCGAGCGGCCCGGGGTCGATGCCCTCGACCATGGGCCCCGCTCCTTCCCCCAGCCAGGTGTCGGTCGTGCCCGGGCGCGCCAGGTTGGCGCGCAGCTGGGGGACCCACCAGTCGGGCATGGGCTGGTCGCTGAACACTTCAACGCTGGCGGAGCGCGCCACGGCTCGCGAGAACGGTGGGATCATCGACACCCAGGCGAGAACCGGTCGGGAGAACAGGATCCTCTCTGCCAGGCCGGGTTCGTAAATCTCGATGGCCGGACCCACGCTGCCGAGCAGCACCAGACGACTGATGCGCTCGGATCCGCGCAGGCCGGCGCGGATCACCACGCCACCGCCGTAGGACCAGCCGACCAGGGTCGTGTCGGAGACGTCGAGAATCTCGAGCAGCTCCAGCAGCTCGCTCGCGTTGGCGTCGTAGGTATAGTCGCTCTCGGTCCCGCGCGGGCTCGAGTACCCATAGCCCACCCGATCGTACGCGATCACCCGACGCCCCAGCGCGGCGAGCCGTTCGGGGAGCGGTGTCCAGTCGTAGGCGCATCCGGGCAACCCGTGCACCAGAACGATCACGGGGCCCTCGCCCAGGTCGAGTACGTTGAGCTGTGCTCCTCCACTCAGCTGCACGATTCGGCCCGGCGGCGGTAGCTCGACCGCCTCGGACTCACCCACCAGGGCGTAGTAGGCAGGTGGCAGGATGATTCCGGCAATGACCAGGATGACGAGGACTCCAATCGCTTTCCTCATTGGGTGCTCCTCCGCGATCGATTCCGTCGCGCCCGACTACGGTACCTCGACTGCTCGGTCACCGCTCCCGGCAGATATTGCCGCCATCACCTAGACTCGTCGGCATGAGGAGGGGAATCATGGGTGTGCTGCTCGGGGTTGTCCTGCTTATCGTCGCAGCGGCGGGCGGCGCGTTGGTCTTCGCTCAGATTCGCCTCGGTCGTGGGATCGAAAGAGCAGAGCGAGCTTTTCAGCAGCGGGAACCGGGGGTGATTCGCGACTTCGGAAGCACCCGCTCCTTGTCGATCCTGCCACTGGTGGACTGGCACGCGAGCCGACCGGGGCTCGAGACCGAAGCCGGCGTTTCGTACCTCATCCGGACTGATTCGAGCACGATCCTCTTCGATGTGGGCTTCAACCGCGGCAGCCGCGATCCGTCCCCGCTATTGCACAACATGCAGGCACTCGGGATCGGCTTGGACGACTTCGACACGGTCATCATCTCGCACAATCACGCCGACCACGTGGGTGGAATGAAGTGGCAGCGGCATCGGAGCTTCTCCCTTGGCAATGAGCAGATCGACCTGGCCGGCAAGCGCGTCTTCACCCCTGTACCGATGACCTACCCCGGGCTCACGCCCGTGCACGCAAAGGATCCCACCGTCATCGCCAAAGGCGTTGCGACGACTGGAACGATCCCGCGACAGCTCTTGATCGGATGGGTGGAAGAGCAGGCGCTGGTGGTCAACGTGGCGGGAAGAGGACTGGTCCTGATCGTCGGCTGCGGGCATCAAACCGTGCCGAAGCTCGTCAGCCGAACGCAGGCGGTATTCTCGAAGCCGATTCATGGCCTGGTCGGGGGATTGCACTACCCGATACCCAAGGGACGCGCGGTGGTGCTCGGGCTGCCCCTCCAGAAGCTGATTGCGTCTGGCGATGGGCCGCTGCGCCCCGTGACGCAGGAGGAAGTCTCGGCCAACGTCGACATGCTGCGACACCTGAACCTCCACCTGGTCGGCCTCAGCGGACACGACAGCAGCGACGAGGTCATCCAGCAGTTTCGCGCCGCCTTCGGATCTGCTCACCGCGACGTACGCGTCGGTGAGCCCATCGTCGTGACCGATCCCGAGCAGGCGGGGTGAGCCGCTCACAGGAGTTCCGGAATTCCAGATGAAGGTGCTGATTGCCTACTACTCCAGGAGCGGCCACACGGATGTTCTGGCCCGACACCTCGCCGATGAGCTGAGGCGCACAGAGCATACCGTCGTACTGGATCGCCTCGAGGTATTGGAGGAGAAGAGCAGATGGAATCTCCTCCTCAGGCAGGTCTACCAGTACCCAGTCGTACTCTTGTCCATGCTCCTGCCGCGGCTTCGTCGCTGGTGGCTGGCGCACTACCCTCAGCCGGAAGACGATATTCGACCGCCGGCTCATCCAGACCTGTCCGAGTTCGATCACGTCTGCATCGGCGGGCCCAAGTGGTGCTACATCTCCTATCCCGTGGCGAGGTATCTGAGGCAGGTAAAGGGGCTACAGGGCAAGAAAGTGAGTGCCTTTGCGACCTTCGCCGGGCCACCGTTCGAGGTATTCGAGCTCGAGCTTCTCTTTCGCCCGTTGACCCACCGTGTCGAGGCGTCGGGTGGCGTTGTCGTCGCCACACTGGGTCTCTCCAGCGGCTATCACGAGCTGGGCATCCTGCGCATCTTCGAGCTGCTGACCCGGCTCCGGCTGGCTCGCTCGCTGGAGTCGTTCTCCATCGCCAGTGAGCATGGAAAGACCAAGATCAGGGAATTCTGTGATGAGATCAGCCGATAGAGGGCTGACTGCTCAGAGGTCCTGGACATAGAAGCGCCACCACTCGCCCTGTGCGCGGCGCCAGCTCTCGTTGTCCTCCCGCAGGCGTGCTTCGACGGCTGCCAGTCTCTCCTCGATCGCCGGCTCCAGGCGCTCGTCGTCCGGCTGGCGGTCGAGCACCTGTCCGACTCGGGCATGTGCCTTTTCGTACCAGTCCTCATAGGAGCGATTCGTCCGACCTGTGTAGTCCGAGTAGTAGATGTCCCGTTTCATGTGCTCGAGCGTATGGTCGCTGCCCAGGAAGTCGGGAGAAGGATGGCCGTGCTCCTTGAGGACGTCGAGAGCCAGGCCGCTCCCCTCGGTCGAGATGCCGCGGGTGACGCTCCCGATCTGGCCGATCAACTCGTCCATCAGGACGAGGTGCTCATAGCTGACCATCAAGGTGGAATCCAGCAGCCCCGTGGTGATGAGATTCCCTCCGGCCGCAAGGCCCATGTACAGTCCCAGCGTCATCTCCACTGCCGCCCTGACTCCGGGCTTGCGTGCGCTGGTGTTGCCCGGAGCGATGCGGGAAGGCATCCCGTAGTGATCCGCCATCTGGACTGCAGCGGCGTTGATCAGCGCGGCTTCGAAATTCCCCTGTGAGATCTCCGCCGTGCGGAGATCCATGGGAGCGGTGACACACCCGTAGATGACCGGGGTGCCCGGCTGCACCAGCTGTGCCAGGACGCTGCCGGCGAGGATTTCTGCATTCTGCTGCACCAGCGCGCCCGCGATGGTGACGGGCCCGGTAGCGCCCATCATGACTTCCGGCGAGATCATCGCCCAGCGGGAAGCCGCAGAGCTCCTGGCCACGGCCATGATTCCGCTGGTCTCCTCGGCGGAGAATTGAAGGGGACTCTTCGGATTGCACCAGACGAATGGGATGAAGCATCTCTCGAGCAGGCGTTCTCCATCGGGACGCCCCTGCAACACCACGATACTCAGTCCTTGGAGAAGCAGCTCCTGACCGGTCCGACTGAGCAGGCGCATCGAGAGCGTGTCCGGACTCCGACCGGTCAAACGCAACGCACGCTGCCTGTCCCGCACCCGGCGCCGCAGAAATGCTGCCGCGGGATCGGCGCTGCTGAAATCCGGCGTGATTCTCTTGCCCACCCGTTCGGAATGAAAGACGAGATTGCAGCAGTCGTACTTCACGTTCTGCAGGCTGTCGAGAACCAGGCACTTGTCGTCCTCGTCCTGCTCGACGCAGTCCCGATGAGAGCCCCTCTGGTAGTCGTAGATGTAGAATGCATTGCCGATCAGTCCGACGTGCGTCTCGCCCTTCTTCAGGCTCATCGGCTCGGTGACGGCGAGAGGCGCATAGTCGAAGCTCAACTGATCCCGATCGGGCACCAGGCCCAGAGACTCCTCGACCAGTGCTTTGGGGAAGCGCACGCGGAAGCCATCTACCTTGCAGCCGTGCTTGCCGAGCACCTCTGCCGCCTCGGAGTTCTGGTGGAACGTCACGCCGTTCGTCTCGAGGATTTCGAGCGATGCATCGTGGATACGATGCAGGTCCTGCTCGGTCAGCACTTCCATCATTGGCCATCCCCTTGAATCGAAGAGATCCAGATGCCCTGCCCCCGGGTCGTAGTGGTCTTTCCTCTCTTGGACTAGACTGCGCGTCGGATGGTAGCGATCACGATCCGGGGCAGCTGCCAGTTTGGCGGCTTGCCTGCGAGAGCAAGGAGGTGAGCACCATGGAGATGCAGGAAGTCATCGACAACATGTTCCTCCCACTTCCCAGCGTCCCTCCGATCTTCATCACGAAGACTGAGGGAGTGTATCTTCACACCAGCTCCGGGCATAAGATCATCGACGCTTCGGGCGGACCCATGGCCGTCAGCATCGGATACGGCCGCCCGGAGATTGCCGAGGCGGCGGCTCGGGTGCTCCGAGAGGTCTCCTACGTGCTTCCCATCTTCGCCTCAGAAGCCAGGATCGAGCTGGTGAAACGGATCAAGAAGGTGCTCCCCGAAGAGCTGCGCAACGTCTACTTCTGCTCGGGCGGGTCAGAGGCGAACGAGGCGGCCATCAAGCTCGCCCGCCAGTACCAGGTGCTCGCCGGGCGGGAGTCCAGGTACAAGGTCATCTCCAGGAATCTCAGCTACCACGGCATGACCTTCCTGACCCTGTCGATCGGCGATGTGAAGATGAGACAGAGGGATTTCCTTCCCATGCTGTGGGAGAACCCTCGGGTCGAAGCCTGTTACTGCTATCGGTGTCCCTTCGGAAAGGAGTATCCGGGCTGCGACATCGATTGCGCGTTGCAGCTGGAAGAACGGATCCTCGCCGAGGGCCCCGACACGGTGGTCGCATTCGTCGCCGAGCCGATCGTCGCCGCCGCCGGCGGGGCGCTGGTGCCTCCTCCCGAGTACTTCCCGATCATCCGCGAGACCTGCGACAAGTACGACGTCGTCTTCATCGCCGACGAAGTGGTGACCGGCTTCGGGCGGACGGGGCGGAACATGGGGCTGGACCACTTCGGGGTCCTTCCCGACATCGCCACCTTCGCCAAGGGCGTCAGCAGTGCCTACGTTCCACTGGCGGGAATGGCGGTCAGCAACGAGCTCGTCGCGCTGTTCCAGGAGCGGGAGGCCGAGTTCCAGCACCTCTACACGTTCTCGGGACATCCGCTCGCCTGCGCCATTGGTGCCGAGGTAATGCGGATCATCGAGGACGAAAACATGATCGCGCGGGCGGAGCAGACGGGGAAGTACCTGCAGGAGAGACTGCTCCAGCTGATGGATCTGCCGATGATCGGCGACATCCGGGGCAAGGGGATGCTCTGGGCGATCGAGTTCGTCGAGGACAAGGACACCAAGGCCCCGTTCCCGAAGGAGAAGAACGTCAAGATGGACACCATCGTCCAGTGCCTGCTGAAGGGCGTCTTCTTGTATCCGGGGTACTACGAAGACGAGCAGGGGCGTGGCGACCAGCTGATGATCGCGCCGCCGTTCATCATCACGGAGGATCAGATCGACGAGTGTCTCGAGATCCTCCGCGGGGTCCTGACCGACTCGTATGACAGGTGGTGCGCCGCCTGACCTCCAGGCACGCCGATCCTTCTTCTCGCGGGCGGTGTTTATCTGCTCTGGCTCCGCATCGACCATGCGATCTCAGTAGAGCAAGCGAGTGATGCGGCATAAGACAGGGGATCTGGTGCCTAGAGAAGGGAAGATCTTCTACGGCTGGTGGATCGCAGCCACCTTCTTCGTCACCCTGTTCATGGCCGCATCCATTGGAGCCACGCATTCGGTCTTCTTCAAGTCCATTGTCGGAGAGTTCGGCTGGAGCCGCACGTCGTTCTCGACCGTGCTGTCGGTCAACGCGGTGATCGGCGCGCTGCTGGCGCCGCTCTGGGGACGGTTGGTCGATCGGCATGGTCCGCGCGGTGTCGTTCCGGCGGGGGCGGCGATCGTGGGCCTGAGCATGGTGCTGCTCAGCAACATGCGAAGCATGCTGGAGGCCTACCTGCTCTACATTCTGCTGGCGTTTGGAGCCGGCGGACAGTCACTCGTCCCCATCAGCACCGCGCTCTCCCAGTGGTTCAAGCGCCGCAGGGGCCTGGCGATCGGAATCACCCTGGTGGGAGCCGGTGTGGGCGGCGTTTCACTGGCTCCCATGGCCAGCGTTCTGGATGGCGAGCTCGGTTGGCGCACCGGCTACCTGGTCTTCGGTATCGCGATATGGGTCGCCCTGATCCCGCTGTTGCTCCTCGTCCTCAGACGCCGGCCCGAGGACATCGGCCTGCTGCCGGATGGGGATGAGCGACCGAGTGCGGCGGTGGATGCCGAGGAGCCGGCGGAAGCGCCGCCCGAGGCCGCCGGCCTGAGCCTGGGAGAGGCGGTACGGACGCCGGCCTTCTGGCTCCTCGCGCTCGGCTTCATGCTGCCGATGTTCGCGGGGAGGGCGATCATGATCCATCTCGTGCCCGTCATCACCGACGCGGGCATCTCACCGCAGAAAGCGGCGACGGCCTATGGCATGACCGTGGGCCTGAGCATCGTTGGGCGGTTCGGCTTCGGATATGCCGCAGACAAGTTCAGCAAGCGGCACATCTTTGCGCTCTGCTACCTGATCCAGGCGGTGGGAATCTGCTTCCTGATCGGGCTCGAAAGCATCGGGCCGATCGTGCTGGTGGGATTCATCATCGTCTTCGGGTGCAGCTATGGCGGCGGATTGTCTCTGGCTCCCCTGCTGATCGCCGAGAACTTCGGTATCGCGTCGATGGGGGTGATCTTCGGTGCACTGGGCATCGTGGCCATGATAGGGGGGGCGCTCGGGCCGATCTTCGCCGGGGGCGTCTACGACGCCGTGCAGAGCTACCACATGGCGTTCATCGTCTTTCTGGCCGTCCAACTCGTCGCATCGATCGCAATCCTGAATTGTCGGCCGGCGGTGGCAACGAGTCCGGGCGACTGAGTGCGCCGTCAAGTATACCTGCGGACGAGGAAGAGGATCGTTCCCACCAGACACCAGAGCACCGCGGCATAGAAGAACACCAGCTTGATGACCGCGGCCGTGCTCATGATCGGGACGAGAAGGGGCGGATAGGCGTCGATGCGCAGGGAAATGATCGCCTGGATCCCGGTTTCGACGATATCGGCCAGCCAGGCGGGAAAGATGCAGAGCGACAAGAGGATCCCGAGTCTGCGAGTCTTCTCGAAGGAGTGCCTTGCCACCAGTGTGCCCCAGGCAAATCCCACTGCAGCATATGCGGGCATGAACGGGAAGAGATCGATGTATGCGCACATCAGCGATGCATGGATGCCACCATCGATGGCCTTCCACGCAGCCAGGATCGTCTGGTTCGCCTGATAGGTGAACACCGTCTGCTGATCGACGATCGAGTAGCCGCTCGGGGCAAGGATCGCAAAGTACGGAAGGAAGAGGATGTAGGAGACGATCAGGAGGAGGGTTCCCCCCGCCAGCACCAAGAGCAGCCATCTGTCTTCCGGCTTCGTCTCCAGTTGTCGAAGAATGTGGGTGAGTCCCATGAGGCCTCCTTGTGGTGCTTCCTCCACGGGCAAGTTCGCTGATTTCGTTCCGAACGGCTTCGATAGATTTCGGGTGCGGTCAGTCTTCATCCAACAAGTCCAGCGCGAAGCGCGCCTGCCAGAGGATCTGCGGGTCGTCGGTGATCCACGCGGCGGCCTCGAAGTCGCGGACCTCGAGACGCTTCTCGCGGGCGACCATCTGGTTCCAGGGGTGGATGTCCCAGTAGACGGCGAGCGAGTGGATCAGGATGCTGAGGACGACCGTCGTGGCGAAAACGGTCCGCCAGAGAGGGCGGCTCCGGATACGGTCGATGGCGAATCCTCCGCAAACCGCCAGGTAGGGCAGGGCGTCGGCCGAGTAGCGGGAGCCATAGGATAAGACGGCGTGCCAGGCTCGCCAGGACGCGGTGAGGAGGAGGTCGCCCATCAGGCCGACCAAGAGCGCCAGCGCCAGCATCCGGTAGCGGCGTTCCTGCTGCCGCAGCCCGACGCCCGCGCCGTAGATGCAGAAGAGCAGGAAAGGAGAGAAGATCAGCATGCCGCGATTGGGGCTGACGAGCAGGCCGAGCAAGGCTCTGGGAAGCCCCGCGAGATTCCAACCGCCTCCGATGATCTTCTCGTAGCCCCCGAAGCCCGGGGTGCCGAAGTAGTGCATGTTGTAACCGAACAGGAAGAGAGCCGGTAGCAGTCCGCCCAGCGCGTACCAGTACCAGATCAGGATACCGTTGCGATAGGCGATCCAGACCAGGAGCGGGAGAGCCAGCACGAGCGACTGCGGGCGCGCCGCGACCATCAAGCCGATCAGGACCCCGGCCAGCAGATGCCATAGCGGGCGGCGGGGTTCGGCGACGACGATGTAGAGAACCGCGGCCAGACAGAACTGGGTCGGGCCATGGGCCCAGGTATCCTGTGCGCTGATGTGGAAGGCGGCCGTACCCAGCGCGTAGGCGATCGTCATCCACGTCGCCCCGTGCCGCGAAGCGAAGCGCCGCAGGCAGAGGAAGATGAACACGGCAGACGCAGCCGTCAGCGTCGATGCCGTCAGCTTGGCCAGCATGTCGACACCCAGCGAGGGCACCTCGACTCCGAGCGCGACGGGCAGTGCGAAGAACGGGACGCAGAAGAGGGCGGTGCCGGGAGGCCACCGTGGGACCCAGTGTCCGTTCGCCTGCATCAGGCCGATCCGGCGGTCGCTCTTCCTGTAGGTGTCAAGGTACTCGTCCAGGTTCATGTTTCCCTGGCGGAGCAGGCTGATGGCCATCTGCGGGGCAGGAATGCCGTCGATCATGCCGACCCGCGCCAAGTTGGAGTTGTAGACCAGCCAGATCACCAGGAAGAGGACGAACGCATGCCGCGCCTCCAGGAAGCGGTCCCGGGTGGCCTCGTCCAGCTCATCCCAGCGTTCGGCCCTCAGGTTTCGCCAACCGCACCAGACGCCTGCGAGGAGCAGGTAGGTCAGCACCAGACTCACCATCGACCACTGTCCGAAGAGCACCTTGTCGGGCGAGATCAGGTTTCGGACGCAGAGGCCCGCCGCGATGGCCACGACGGGGGCGACCGTCCAGCTCCACTGGCGGCGAGTCCAGACCGGGACGCGCAGCCTCCTCGTCACCAGCCAGCGGAGTGCGAGGAGCAGCCCCACCCCGACGGCGAGGGCGCCCGCCATTCCCACCAGGCTCCGCGCCTCGCGCAGGTAGGGGCCGCGGATGCGAAGGATTGTCAGAGTCGGATACCAGCCGTGGAAGGTGACGTGGTTGCGGAGCCGCATGCGCGTGAAGACCCGGGGGATCGGGGCGGTGAGCTCGAAGGTGTTGTCGCCGGGACCCAGGTCGGCGAAGGCGACTGACAGTTTAAGCCTGTCCTTCGCCCTCAGTTTCTCCTCGATCGGCTTGCCGTTTACCGAGACGGAGAGGTCACGGACGGATTCGCGAACGGCCCACTCCGAGCAGTCGATTCTGAGGGGCCACTCGCTCCGACTGACCAGCATCTCCTCGGGCACGGTCACCCGCAGACCGTTCTCGGTCGGATCGACGCGCACGCTCTCCAAAAGGGGGTCGCCGGCGTGGTAGCGCGGGTCGAGCTCGTTCTTGGTGACGTACAGCGCGATTTCGCCGGCCGCCTGAGGATGTTTGACCAGGACGTTCCAGGAAGGCGCCCGCTGCAGGTCGAGGGTGCCGAAGAGCCACCACGCCGCGAACGCGGCGGGCAGGACGAGGAGGGCGATCCGGCCGGGCGGACGGCGCGCCGGGGAGGTCTTGCCCCCAGCGTTCGTCACCACGGAGGAGGGACCTGCGTGCCGGGCGCGTCGGCCGGCTCCGGCAGCATGTCGTGTTCGACCAGGAGGGCGAACAGTGCGTCGGCGACGATACGCAGGCCCCTGGGATTCAGGTGGCCCTGGTCCAGGAAATCCTTCGGGCGCACACCGGCCTGGTAGAGCGCGTCGCACAGCGAGAGCATCGGCACGTCCATCTGCTCGGCCACCCCGGCCATGGCCTTCTGATACTCGCCGGGCTTGAACCGTCCCTCGCGCCTTCGGGCGGAGCGGATCTGATCGCGGAAGCAGCCCTGAATCAAGACGACGCGGGCGCCGCGGCCCGGGCTGATCTGGTTGGCCCGCGCCAGCTCGACCATCTCACGCAGTCGGGCCTTGTAGTCGGCCACCGGCATCCGCTGCAGAGGTGCTCTTGTCTCCTGTCGTTCTTCGTCCACGCTGTCGTGTGCCCTCCGACGCAACGTGTAGCTCAGCACTCGATAGGTGGCGCTGAAGTCCAACAGGTGTTCTCGGACGAAGAGCCCGGCGTGCTCCGCGTCGGTCATACCGTCCCAGACAGCCGAGTCGTTCCACCCGAACCAGATCGTCACCACGTCGGGTCGATATTTGAGCCCGCGCCGCTTCAGCATCTCGAGCCCCTGATGGGCCGAGTAGCCCGAGCACGCCGCGTTCATCACATGGATCTTCCGCCCCGGCCGTGCCTCGCGCAGAAGCTCCGCTAGCAGCGTCGGATAGGCCTCGTCGTAGCGCACGCCCCAGCCAAAGGTGTTCGAGTCGCCCAGGCTGAGCACACGGAAGTCGCTCGACCCGCGCTCGACGGGAACCTCGGGATTGCGCATCCGGTCGCCGTTGGAGATGAAGCCGGTCATCTTGCCCTGATCCAGAGGCGCGGTGGTGTTGGCCTTCAGCTGCCAGAACAGCCAAGGGTCCTGCTCGACGATGTCGGGAAAATTGACCATGCCGAACCGGATCGGCACGTCTTCCGCGTGGGCCTCGAGGCGATGCGGGACGATCATGGACCAGATGACCGCGCAGATCACTTCGATGGCCGAGAGACCCAGCAGCACGGCCACGGCGGCATACAGCACCGTCTTGCCGCGCGAGAACTGGATCTCCTCTGGCGCGGAGCCAGGTGTCGGCGCTCCAGGGGTCATGGTGGATACCTCGACGCTGGTGGCAGAGGAGTCTAGCCGGCTTTCCCCCCGGCCCGCGTGGCGAGGGCTGGCGCCGAGCGCGGCCGGGCCGGCGTCCTCTTGGCCGGCTGGGGATATCTTGCTACACCACCGAGCATTCTGGAGGGGTGCCAGCGCGGCACGGTTTCCCCTGGGGGGCGAGATCTCGCATCTGCTTTCCAATCGCTTCGGGAGCCGGTGCATCGGCGCGGTGCACGCACACTAAGGGGTATAGGGACATGGCTGACCGGAAGGTGATCGTTCTCGGCTGCGGCGGCTTCGTCGGAAGTCACCTGACGGAGCGCCTGCTCTCCGATGGACGTTTCGAGGTGCTCGGCTACGACGTGGCCGACTCGAAATGCCAGCACCTGCTGGATCACCCGAACTTCCACTTCACCAAGGGCTACGTGGACGTCACCAACACCGAAAAGGTGCTGGCACCGGCAGTCCTCGACGGCGCGGAGGCCATCTTCTCCCTGGCTGCTGTCTGCAACCCCGCCGAATACGTGAAGAACCCGGTGTTCACCATCAACTCGAACTTCATCCACGCCTACAAGCTGGTGGAGATCTGCACGAAGGCGAAGATCTGGCTGATCCACACCTCCACCTGCGAGGTATACGGCCGCACCATCGCCAGCTACCTGCCCGACAACGACTACTCGAATCTGGATCTCTTCGAGCAGCGCGAGGAAGAGACCCCGCTGGTGATGGGGCCCACCGTCAACCAGCGCTGGACCTACGCGGCGTCGAAGGCGCTCTTCGAGCGGTACATCTACGCAAACCACACGGAGAACGGGCTGCCGTTCACCATCGTCCGCCCCTACAACTGGTTCGGGCCGCGCATGGATTACATCCCGGGCCGGGACGGCGAAGGCATCCCGCGGGTGCTGGCTTGCTTCATGCAGGCGCTCCTCGACGGCGAGCCCATGATGCTCGTGGACGGGGGCAAGGCCTACCGGACCATCACCTACATCGAGGACGCGGTGGATGCCCTCTGCCGGATGCTCGAGGTGCCGAGCAAGGCCAAGAACAACTTCTTCAACCTCGGCAACCGGGCCAACGAGGTGACCATGCACGACCTGGCCCACCAGATGCGCGACGTCTACGCCGAGATCACGGGCGACCCGGGGTACAAGAGTCACCCGATCGAGGTGGTCTCCGGGGAGAAGTTCTACGGCCCGGGCTACGAGGATTGCGACCGCCGCGTGCCGGACGTCGGCCGCGCCGAGCGGCTCCTGGGATGGAAGGCCAAGGTCCCGCTCCGCGAGACTCTCTTCCACACCATGAGTCACTTCCACGAGCTGTACGGGAATAAATAGAACCCTGCCCTACGGACTGAGTCGCGGGCGGTAGGCGCCCATGCGGTAGCGGATCATCACCCGCAGGCAGCGCAGCCCGTACCAGATCGGGTTCAGGTGGGACTCCTCGTCCGCGTAGCGCGTGGGAATTCCCTGCTCGTCCACCACCAGCCCGCGCGCACGGGCCGAAGCGATCACCTCCAGGTCGAAATCGAAGTAGGTCGAGAGCTGATCGAAGGGGATGGTGCTGGCGGCCCTTCGGCTGTAGAGCAGAAAGCCGGAGTGGTAGTCGGTCATCTCCAGGCCGAAGGTGCGGTTCTCCATCCAGGTCAGGATCTTCCCGGCCAGCCACTTGTATTTCGGCATGCCGCCCTCGAGGGCAGTGTCGTCTTTGTGGCGGCTTCCCTGGAGCACGTCCACCCCGTGCTCGGCCATGTACGCCACGAAGGGCAGCACGCTCTCGGGAGGGTACTGGCCGTCGGCGTGGAGGCAGACGATGTACTCCGCATCGGACTCCGCCACGCAGCGGCGCAGGCCTTCGCGCACGACGGTGCCGTAGCCCCGGTTGGGCTGGCGCGAGACCAGGCGGATCTTGGGATGATCCCGGGACAGTTCCTCCACGACGGCATCGGTGTCGTCCCGGCTCCCGTCGTTGATCACGAAGAGGCTCTCGATGGCATCCCAGAGCTCCGGGGAGATGCGCTCGAGCACCCCGGGCAGGGTCCGGGCGGCGTTGTAGGAAGGGATGAAGATGGCCACGCGGCTCACGAGAACCTCCGATCCGTAGCGCGTCTCCCCCGTGGAGGACGCGGGCCCTCAGGGACGTCCCTGGGCTCCATGGTCTGGCGCGATCGAGCTCGCAGATATAGGTATAGGGATAGCACGTCGCTGCCTCGTCTCGGCTCCCGAAGCCACGGCTCCGAGGCGACCAGGCGAGAGGCCGGGTGTGGCGGTGCTGAACGGATGTCATGAAGCTCTCGATCGCAATCGTCGCGCTGCTGCTGGCCTGCTCGCCAGGTGAGCCAGAGCCTCGCGAGCTCGGTGAGGCGACCCTCCTCTCGTGGGTGGGGCCCTCGGGCGCGGAGAGCCAGCTTCTCCTCGACGGGTCGGAGATCGGCCGCCTTCGAAGGGACGGAGACCGCTGGCGACTCTCCGCCGGGCCGGTCTCGGCGGCGCTCACGCGATCCGGTGCGCCGCTCGAGGCCGGGGCACCGTATCCGCGCCAGGTCGTAGTCGAGGGGCGTCTCGGTGGCGACGGCAAACCGCTTCGACAGGCGTTCACGTTGCTCGCCCCGCCGGCGCCTCTCTCGATCGAAGGGCTCGGGCTCGAGGTCTCGACGGATACGCCGGGTCTCAATCGCGAGGAGTACGCCGAGCTGCGGGCGTGGCTCGGTGCTCAGCGGCTGCCCGCCGACACCGCGGCATTCGAGACCCTTCACCAGGCCGGCTCCGGGCGGGAGCTTCGGGTGTGGTACGAGATCTCCGGACGCCGCGTCGGCGGCACGCTCGCGCGAGGCGGTGGCGGCCCGTGGCTGGCCCGGTTCGACTCGCTCTATCGGAGCGAGGGGGGCACATTGAAGATCCATCACAAGCGGCCGGGTGAGAACGGCCGTTTCACCTACCACCGGCAGAGCCTCGAGCTGGCGGACATAGTCGAGTCCGCGGCGGGCGGCCTGCCCGCACTCGTGTCCCATCAGTGCGGCTGCTACGGCTACGCGATCGGTTCCGACTTCATGACGCTCGGGGATTTTCTCTACCACGTCGAGGCCGATTGGCTCGACGATCGGGTGGGCGCCGGCTTCTTCATCGGTCTGGAGCGGCGCGAGGGCTTTCCGTGGATCGGTTTCGGCGATCGGCGCCGGATGCGGGACCTGGCGCGCCGGGTGAAGGCGTACCGGCTGACGGACGCGCGGGGTGAGCCCTTTGCCGAGATCGCACTGAATCTCCCACTGGCCCCGCCGCCCTCGGAATTGGGTTCCGTTTCCTATCGCGTCGATGTCTGGCAATCCGGCGGTGAGCGCGCACCCCTCGCCCGCATCGATCACCGCGCCGCCGGGATCGAGCTGCGCATCCATGGCGGGCGTGGGCGCTGGCCCGAGTCACTGGAGCGACTCGACACCCTGCTGGCGGCGATGCCCACACAGGTCGTACGCGGCGACGGCATTCGCGACAGTTATCTGGCCGAGATCGAGCAGCTGATCGACTGGGTTCGGCTGATCCGCGAGCCGACGGAGGATCGGCTGGCCGACGTCGTCAGCGACATGGACGCCCTGACTGCACCGCGAAAGGTCCATGCCCTGCTCGAATCCGATGCCGAGAGGTTTCAGGCCGAAGCGGCCGCGCGGCCGCCGGCGCCGATCGCACCGGGCGCCTTGACCGGCGGCAGCCGACGATGAGAGGATGTGCGAACCTCTCATTGGCGGGATCCCACTCATGATGCATCGCATTGCGCTAAGGGTGATCTTCGCGGTGTGTCTCGCCGCGGCGTTCTCCTGCGCGTCGAACACGTTCTCCGGCGCCAACGAGTCCGATTTCGACGAGGTGGTTCGCCGCTACCGAACGCTCGAGCCGCACAAGGCCCTCGCCCTCGCCACGGAGGCCGACGGGCGCTGGGTCTACGGCGTGCGTTTCGCAAGCGGCTCGCAGGAGCAGGCGATCGAGGAAGCCATCGATGCGTGCCGCAGCAAGGCGCGCCTGGACGGGACGCGAGCGCAATGCATCCTCTTCGCGGTCGAGAACGAGCCCGCGCCCGACACGAAGAGAGGCTGCCTCACCGGAATGATCCCCTCCCAGCGCTGCGCCATGCAGCGACGCCACTACGGCGCTCTCACCAAGCCGTAAGACGGGATTTCAGGAGCGCCGAACGCGGTATCGGAAGTCGCACTGGGAGGCGCCTTCCATGCAGGTCTGGGTTCGCTGCAGGTCGAGCCCCCACGCCTCGGCGGCTGGAAAGTCCCCGTCGCAGAGAAGCAGCGCGCCGAGGTCGAGGGCGTCGAGCTCCTCCATCATCTCCTTGTACTGGCAGCGCATCACGTTGAAGTCGAAGGCCTCCTCGTCTTCCCGCAAGATCTCGTACTCCAGGGCTCCGCCAGCTCCCGCGTTCTTCGCCAGCCCCTTCATCCCATCGATTGACTCGCCGCGTCTCAAGGGAGTCAGCGCGCCTCGAGGACCACGCGCAGGCCTGTGGCGTCACTAACCTGCATGGTTCCCCGTATCGCCTTCTTGCCTCCCTTGTGGACGGTGAACTTGCAGTACCGAGTACCGGTCGTTCCCGGGTATCCAGAGCTGTTCCCGGGGGGGAAGGTCGCCGTGTCGGTCGACTCCGCAATGCCGTTGGCGTCCATCGGCTCGACCGTGACGTCGACCGCACGTTTGCCGATGTTCGTAACCCGGCAGACCGTCGAGGTTCCGGGCCCGGTGTACGTGCCCGCCGTGAAAAGCTCGCCGCCAGCATGGGCGCTACCCGCAGACAGACACAATGCCGCGGCTGCGATCGACAGTACCTTGTAGTAATGCATCTCGGGTCTCCTTTCAGTGCCGTTGGACCAGCTGTCCCGGCAAAATACTCGGGACTTCCCGCCATTGTCTACATCTTCCGATCGCAGGTTCCAATGCGGCCTGCATGAGAAGGCCGAATCCCCCGTCGTCATGGGCCAGTCATTCGGTGGCTTCGTCGCGCAATCTTATGCCACTCGGCATCCCGAGCACCCCGCGGCCCTCATCCTCTCCAGCACCTCGCCCAAGAAGAACATGGCCCGGAATCTGGCCATGTTCGAGAAACTGGGGGGCGCCAGCGCGCGCTCGACCGCCGAGGAGTTCTACGGAGATCCGTCACCCGAGAAGCTCGGCGACTTCATCAAGCAGTGCATGTCGCTCTACAACACGCGGTTCTCGGATCCCGACGGCATGAAGAGAAGCGTTCTTCGGGGCGAAGTGCTCTTTCACTTCTTCAGGCACGGGTGGCCCAGCTTCGACTTCCTTCCGGATCTCTCCAGAATCTGCTGCCCGACGCTGGCCCTGGGTGGAGAGGAGGACCAGACCACGCCGATCGAGGACCAGGAAGACATCGCGGCTGCCATTCGGTCTGATCTGGTGCAATTCCACCGCTTTCCCGACTGCGGTCATGGCGCCTACCGGGATTGTCCCGATCAGGCGATTCCGATCATTCGGGACTTCATCCTCAGCACGTGGCGGGAGCCTGAAAACTGAAAGCCGCTCCGCCGGGTTGTCCCTCGATCGTGAAGCTGACGGCCCATGGCACGGGTCAATCGTGGTATCCTGGTCGCGCCGCCCGGTTGGCGACCAGCCGTTGGGCTGCTTCGCGGGAGAGGAAAGTTGGCGCTGGTCGAAACCGTCGAAATTCCAGGCTACTCGGGGCGAGGGATATCCGCTGCAGCAGGGTCGACGATTCGTGTGACCGACGTAGAAGGCGCCCAGATCTGTGATCTGTTCGCTCTCGCCCAGACTGATCCGACAGAGTTCTTGTGCACGGCCCGTACACGCGCGCTCACCCAGCGTCTCTTCCCCGCGATAGGTCAGCAGTTCTTCACGAATCGCTACCGTCCGATCCTGACTTTTCTCGCCGATCGCTCACCTGGCGTGCATGACTCGCTCTTTGCGAGCTGCGACCCCGGCCTCCACGCACTGCTCGGCGGTGGAGCGTCGCACCCGAACTGCCATGAGAACTTCCTCGCTGCAGCTCGAGAATTGGGGCTCGACCTGAGTTGGGTTCCGGGACCCGTGAACCTGTTTCAGAACACTCCAGTCAGATCGGATGGTTCGCTCGGGGCCGAACGGGCGTCGAGCCGACCGGGCGACAATGTCGAGTTCCGAGCCGAGTTCGACCTCTACCTTGTCTTGACGGCTTGTTCCGTAGACACGGGGGTCGACATCAACGGCGGAAAGTCGACTCCCCTCCGAGTCGATGTCTTCACCTCCGAGGAGGACGCCGTCTAGCGTCAGATGGCGCCGATCTCATCGGCCCGTAGGGACCATCCGGACTCCCGATCCGCAGGGGTCCATACTGCCCGCAACGGGTCGGGCCTGGGCGAGGCCGGCCTACGTGGTCGGAGAAGCCTTCAAGCCCATCACGCGTCCCACCTGCGGTGGCATCGGCAGGGCGCTGTGGGCGCGCCCGATCTCGGCGAGGCGCTCGAGAACCTTCGCCGCCATGGGGGCGCTGCGGCGGGTCTCCTGGCTGACGTGCAGGCTCATCAGCTCGTTGGTGGCCGCCAGGTAGCCCTCCTCCGCGTGATACATCTCGTGGAAGTAGTGGATGCGCTTCGCGTCGAAGCCGAGGAGCCGGGTGGTGAAGCGCAGCTCGTCGCCTTTCCCCACCTCGCGCGCGTAGGTGACGTGGGACTCCAGTGAGAAGGTCGCGATCTTCGCACTTCTCCGGTGCTCGGTGTCGAGACCGATGTAGTCGAGCCAGGCGTCCGTCGCGAAGTCGAAGACGACCACGTAGTAGCCCATGTTGAGGTGGCCGTTCCGGTCGATCCACTCGTCGCGGACGACGTCGCGATAGCCTTCGAAAGGAGCGGAGATTGGCTCAGCCACGCGGGGATCTCACGCGGACTCGTCCCGCCGTCGAAAGCGCCGTGCCAGCGCTGCGAAGGGCCGGCCCAGGGTCCATCCCAGTACGCGCGGGTTGAGTGCGACGCGCAGCAGCCGGGGGAGCTCCGCCTGGTCGATGATGGTCTCGGATTCCCAGATGCCCATCTTTCCGATCATCACCAGCGACGTGTCGCGAACCTCCACGCGCTCCACGACGATCTCGAACTCCCCTGCTCCGCTGATCACCTGCATCTTCGCCGTGCCCCCTTCTCGACGGACTCCGTTCAGGCGGAGTGCCAGAGCGTCATGTGGTCGCGTTGCGCCTCGGTGTAGGCGCCCTTCTTGTAGAAGCGGTCGTAGAACTCGAGATCCAGGTGGTGGGCCTGGACCCAGCAGCTCGGGGTCGAGATCGCGTCGACATGGGACGGGAAGCGACCGTAGGTCTCGTAGATGTAGTTGCAGATGTCCTTCACGCACTGCACCAGGGCGTCGCTGTAGCGGGGGACGCCCGTCACCAGCTCGTGGTGATTCGAAAAGGCGCTGGCGGATTCGCTCTGGGGGTCGTAGAGGCCGCCGGAGCCGAACTTCGCCTCGACCACCGCGTCGACCGCCGCGTCCATGCTCGGGTAGAAGGGGGGACAGTACGCCTCCAGGATTCCCTCCAAGCCGACGGGGCTCGGTATCCCCTTGGTCGATCCGCCCTTGCCGGTCACGAAGCGGAAGCCCAGGCCCTTGGCCAGCGGTGTACCTCCCAGCAATACCATCCCGGTGGGATGCGCGTGCACCCAGCCACCCAGTCCCATCGCCTGGATGGTCAGGAGGAGGTTCTGGATGATGAATCCGGACTCGATCTCCGAGACCTTCCCGAAGTAGCTGATCGGCGCCGTGTACATGGCGTTGAGCAGGCCCTCTTTGACCCAGCGCTCGCAGCCGGCGGGCCGGTTTCCGTTCTCGGGATCCACCAGCGTGATGCCACCGTCGGGCCAGCCGCACATCAGCAGGAGCACGTTGATGAGCTCGAAGGTGGTGTCTGCGACGGGCAGGAAGATCGTCGATCCCGGGATGTCGGAGGTCGGAATGTTGAAGGGCAGCATGGTCGGGTAGCTGTGCGGGTACTCTGGCCGCCCGTCGAAGAGCTTGACGGCGCACTTTCGGTGAAACTCGAGGATCCTGGCCCGGTCGTCCTGGTTCTGGTAGAGCAGCAGCTCGTCGGGCGTGGTCTCGTGAAGCTTCATCACGTAGGTGCCATCGTCGTTCCAGAAGAAGAGCTCGGTATCGTGCGAGGCGCAGGGGCTGGGCCAGGTGCGGCCGGCGAACTGGATCATGGTGTTTCCGCCCATGTCGCGGCCCTGCTCGTCGCAGAAGGGGAGGTCGGCGAGATTCAATCCGCTAAGCCCCGTCGCGGCCTGCACCAGCAGGGCCTCCTCCAGCTCGTCGAGCGGCAGGGGCGGCTGCTCGGACTTGAACTGAGTGGGACCGCCAGGGATCTCGGACCCCAGGGCGATGCGCCGGGTCCGGCGCTTGAAGATCGCCTCCATCAGCGGATAGTTCCACGCGGCATCGAATCCCGCCGGAATCTGGCCGGTCGTCTTCGGATCACTGTTCGACATCTCGCGCTCCTCCACTCCCCCCGCCCGATTATAGGCCCGGGCCCGAGCGGGATGTCGATGGATTTCTTCCTGCGGGCCCGGCCGAAGCGCTGGATTCTGTCGGAAAATCTGCCTAGCGTTGTTGCGAGGAAGATGGGGATCCAGATCGGCCATCCGACCGGGCCAGGCACTTTCGAGCCCCACGACGGCGCTCGTGGGTCCGGCGACCGCCTGCGGGCGCTCAGCCGCGTGACGGCGCTGGCGGCCGTCGCCAATCTGGTGCTCGTCGTCGTAAAGGGTGGCGTCGGGCTGCTCGGCGGCTCCAGCGTGCTGGTGGCCGACGCGGTGCACAGCCTCTCGGATCTCGCGACCGACGTGGTGGCGCTGCTCAGCCTTCGGGTGGCCTCGAAGCCACCGGACGAGGAGCACCCCTACGGGCACGGGCGCTACGAGACGCTGGGGACGGTGTTCCTCGGCGTGATCCTGCTGGGCGCTGCGGCGGGGATCACCTGGGACGCCTCGAGTCGATTCGGGGAGTCGGTGGTACCGGCCGGGATCACGCTGTGGGCAGCCGCTCTCAGCATCGCCGTCAAGGAGACGCTCTTCCAGATCACGGTTCGAGTCGGTCGGCGGCACGAGAGTCCCCTGGTGGTCGCCAACGCCTGGCACCACCGGTCCGATGCCTTCTCCTCGGTTGCGGCGCTGGCGGGGATCGCAGGGGCGCGGATGGGGTTTCCCATCCTCGATCCGGCGGCGGCGGTGGTGGTAGCGGCGCTGATCGGGAAGATGGCCGTCTCGATCTTGGCTGGCGCGATTCGCGAGGTCACCGACACGGCGCTTCAGCGAGAGATGCTCCGCGACCTCGGCGCCGGAATTCGACGTCTCCCTGGGGTGGTGAGCCTGCACGAGCTTCGAGCGCGGCGGATGGGCCCGCGGATACTGGTGGATCTTCACGTGCAGGTCGACGCCTCGACGACCGTCTCCGACGGCCACCAGGTCGCCGAGCGGGTCCGGGAGTTCGTCTTCCGGGAGCATGGAGGCGTGTCGGAGGTGCTCGTTCACATCGATCCCGAGCCCGACGAGGACCTGGCGCCGGCGGACCAGTTGTCTCGCCCCCGCGACGAGATCGAAAGCGAGGTACGCGGGATCGCGCAGCGGGTCGACGGCGTCCGGGCGGTGACCCACGTGTTGGTCCACTTCGTGGAGCGCCGCGTGGTGCTTCAGGTCGAGATCGAGGTGGACCCCGAGCTCCGTGTCCGCCAGGCCGCTGCGGTCGCGCGAGCGCTGCGGGAGAGACTCGAGGCCGTTCGCGACGTGGATTGCGCGGACATCCACCTGGAGCTCGACGACCTCGCGCACCGGGAGCTGCCAGCGACGCTCCAGGGACCGCGCGATCGGGGACGCTGTTGAACGCTCAACAACGTCCCCGATGACCGAGGTGTAGATACACGACTCCCCGAGCATCCCGCCGGACGGGGCCGGGTGGGTGATCTGAAGAGATCACCGCTTCAGGAGCTGTCGCTCAGATCAATCGCCCCCGCGATACTTGAAGGAGACGTTAACCCTGGCGCGGTAGGCGAGCACCTTGCCGTCGTCGATCTGCAGATCGAGCTTCGCGATCTCGGCGATCCGCAGGTCTTCCAGGCTCTGCGCAGCTCTCTCCACTGCGGCCGTCGCAGCCTTCTCCCAGGATTCGGTGCTGGTTCCGACCAGCTCGATGATCTTGTAGACGCTCTCGGCCATTTCGCTCTCCTCTTCCCGGAGATCGCGCCCGAGCGGGCCACGCCATCCGGGGGGGTACTTTCATCTTACGCCCTGGTGTCGGGAACCCCAACGAGAATCGGACGCTGGGTGACATTTCGAGGTGACGTGCGCAAGGCGCCCGAAAGGCGAACCTAGAAAAGCAGGATCAGCAGCAGGATCAACGTCGCTAGCGGCCAGACCCACGCCAGATCGCCCGGCCCCCCGTGGCCGGTGAGCCCGTGACTTCGCCGGATCCGGAGCAGGCGATACTTCTCGGTGAGCGCGGTGAGCGTCTGATCCGAATCGGTTCTCGGTCGGATTCCCGCCAGCCAGGCAGCGAAACCGCTGGCGATCAGGACCTTCCGCAACAAGTCGATTCTGCTGTCCGAGCCGCTGATGTCAGTGGCGCTGCCCGCCCACCAGCCGTCGGGGAGCCAGATCTCGACCTCCGGATTGGCGAGGATGTTGCGGTACCAATCCGAGCTGCTTCCGAAGCCAGCGAGGCAGTAGACGTCGCCGTCCACGATGACGTAGTTGAGGGGCGTCCGCCTCCGGATCCCCGTCTTGCGGCCCACCTGGGTCAGCACCATGATGCGGCCGCCGACGCTCGGCCAGGCGTTGACCCACCCGCCCAGGCCCAGGCGGAAGAGAGCCAACATGAACCGGTTCAGGTATTTGAAGGATTTGAGCAGCAGGTCTTCCGCTTTGGCTCTCGCCTCACTCATGACAGAGTCGTGATCTCCATGGTTGAATCGCCCCGACTGCCGAACTCTTCCACCAGGAACCTCACCGCGCTGGGAGCGATTTCGATTCTGTGTTGCCCGCGCAGAGCGGTGTAGCGCACCGCTACGCGTTCGTCGTTTACCGGGACGGTGAAGACGGTTTCACCGTTGCCGGAAAAGGGTGCCACGCGAAGGGTGATTTTCGACACTGGGGATTCCCCTACGTGGTTCATCACCGGTCCCATCGGGATGATGGCACCCTCTCGGACGTAGAGGGGAAGTGTCTCGAGATTGGCCTCCACCTGGATCCACCGACCTCCCGCGAGGCGGGTGCCGGTCCACCAGTCCGTCCACTCTCCGGCGGGCAGGTAGACCTGGCGAGCACCACTCTCGTCGAAGATCGGCGCCACCAGCAGCCCGTCTCCCAGGAGCCACTGGTCGCCGATGTTCCAGACGCTGGGATCGTCCTGAAACTCCAACACCAGGGCCCGGGCCATCGGGAGGCTTCGCTCGACGCAGTCGAAGGCCGAGCCGTAGATATACGGAAGTAGCCGGTAGCGCAGGTGGAGGTAGTCGCGGCAGATGCGCAGCACCTCGGGATCGAACTTGTAGAGCTCCCGGTCCCCGACGCCGTGGATGCGTGCGTGGGACAGGAAGAGGCCCGCCTGCATCCAGCGCACCAGCAGCGGGCCGCCGGTGATCCCCAGGAAGCCGCCGATGTCCTGGCTCCAGAACTGGAATCCCGAGAGTCCGAAGGAGAGGCCTCCCTCGATCTGCGGAATCAGGTTCGACCAGTTGGCGCTGCTGTCTCCGCCCCAGTGGAGGGGGTAGCGCTGGCTACCCGCCCATGCGGAGCGGGCCCAGATGATCTGCTCGCCGGTGGCATCGCGGGTGACCTCGGAAAGGGCCTGGTTGTAGAGCAGCGGATAGAGGTTGTGGGCCTGGTGTCCCGGGGTGCCGTCGTGGTAGACGCCGTCGAGGGGCGCCTGCTCGCCGAAGTCGACCTTGATCACCTTGGCGCCCATCTCGAAGAGGCGCCGGAAGTGCTCCTGGTGCACGCGGCGTCCCTCGGGATTAGAGTAGTCGACACAGCCGACGACTCCTTGGAAGCCGGGCGTCATGCAGATGCCCACGTCGTAGATCTCGCCTTCGGCGGTCTTCACGAAGCCTTCCACTGCTGCGAGATCTTCGAAGAGCTTCGAGCCCTCCGGAATGTAGGGGAGCTGCCAGAGGGAGAGCTTCACCCCCATCGCTGCAAGCTCAGCGATGAAGCCCTGGGGATCGGGGAAGCGCTCGCGGTCGAACTCCAGGTCGCAGTACCAGTCCTCCTTGAACCAGTGGGTGTCCAGGTGGAGGACGTCCATCGGCACCTCCGCCTCGCGCAGCTTGCGCGTCACCTCGAGAGCCTCGTCGGCGGCGCGGTAGGAGATCTTGCTCTGCCAGTAGCCGAAGCTCCAGAGAGGGGGGACGTGCCCCTTGCCGGTGAGGTCGGTGTACTGGGAGAGGATCTCCTTCATGTCGCCGACGATCACGTAGTAGTCGAGAAAATCGTCCTCCACCGCGACCTGGACGTCCACCGCGGAGAGGCTCCCCATCCAGCAGGTGATGCGACTCGAGTGGTTGAGAAAGATTCCGTAGCCGCAGGTACTCATGAAGAAGGGGATGTTCTTGTAGCTGCGTGGTGTCGTCGTTCCCAAGGACTCGAGCATGTTGAGATCGATGGTCTGCCCGACCTTGTTGAGCTTGATGAACTGCTCTCCCAGCCCGTAGATGGCTTCCTGGGGCCGCAGGGTGAAGCACTCGACGGCGATCGGTGCGTCGTCCAGGGCACTCCGGCAGATTCCGGTGTTGTAGGAGTCCCAGGTGTGGAAGTGGTTCTTCTCCGGTCCGCCGATGGCGCAGACTTCGCGGCCTTCGGTGGTGGTGATGCGCAAGGTAAAGGGCTCGAGGCCGATTTCGGCGCGCAGCTTCGACGTCGTGTAGACGACCCGGTCGTTCTCCTGCCGCACCTCGCTCGCCGAGGGACCTGCCGGCTGTCCCACCAGCATCGGGGTGGCGTTCTCCGGAATCTCGTCGCCCTCGGCGTAGCGCACCCGCAGGATCGAGTCGCTGACCAGATCGACTCGGAGGCTTCCCGAGACCAGTGCTCCCGCCTCGGTGCTCGCGGTGAATTCGGCCTCGTCGCTTCCTGCCGGGAATTTCGTCTGAGCCGTCGTGATCGCCGCTCCGGTGCGGAGCAGAAGGCCGGTCCCGGTGGCGTCGACGACCGAGGTCGTCTTGACGAAGCTGCGGATCACCTGCCGGGTTTCGATAAGGCGCGTATCCAGTTGATCGAGGACGGGAGGTCGGGTCATGATTCCCCTTGCGGTGGCCGGGAAGGTCGCGACACCGGGAGGAATAAGTATAACTCCCATACCCGCTTTCAGGACCGGAGGAGATTCCGAAGTGAGTCAGCCCGAAGCGCACAGCCGCCCCAGGAACGCGATCGTCGTGCTCCTCGACAGCCTGAATCGCCACATGCTCGGCGCCTACGGCGCGACGGAGTTCGACACGCCCCATCTCGATCGATTCGCCAGGCGATCCATCCGCTTCGATCGCCACTACGCCGGCTCACTCCCCTGCATGCCCGCCCGCCATGACATTCTCACTGGCGCCCTCGACTTTCTGTGGAAGCCCTGGGGATCCATCGAGGTCTGGGAGGACTCCATCACCCATCAGCTGCGCCGCGCGGGTGTCCACAGCTATCTGGCCTCGGATCACCCGCACCTCTTCGAGAGCGGGGGCGAGAACTACCACACCGACTTCAACGCCTGGGAGTACCTGCGCGGTGGCGAGAACGACCCCTGGAGGAGCGTCCCCGACCCGAGCGCCACGGGGGCCCCCGAGATTCCCGAGGCCCGGCCGGCGCCGGTCCGCCGCCCCTACGACGACTCGCGGACCTACTTCCGGACCGAGTCGGACTTCCCCGGTCCCCGGACCATGGCCACCGCCGCCCAGTGGCTGGAGGACAACGCCGGCCGCCACGAGCGCTTCTTCCTCTTCATCGACGAATTCGATCCCCACGAGCCCTTCGATACCCCGGAGCCCTATGCCTCGATGTACGACCCGGGCTGGGAGGGGCCGAAGCTCATCTGGCCCCCTTACGCAGTGGGTCCCATCGCGCGCGGGAAGATGAGCGAGCGGGAGGGCAGACAGGTCCGCGCCTGCTACGGGGCGGGTCTCACCATGATCGACCACTGGTTCGGAAGGCTGCTCGACAGCATCGACCGCAAGGGCCTGACCGACGACACCATGATCGTCCTCTGCACCGACCACGGTCACTACCTGGGCGAGAAGACCGTGGACGACCTCGACATCTGGGGCAAGCCCGGGGTGCCGATCTACGAGACGCTCGGCCACACGCCACTGATGATCTCCTGGCCCGGCCGCCCCGGGGGCTCCACCCAGGCTCTCACGACCAACGTGGACATTCACGCCACCCTCGCCGACCTCTTCGGGGTCGAGCCGACGCACCGCACTCATGGCCGTTCGATGATTCCGCTCCTCGAAGGGGAGGCGACGTCGATCCGCGAGTGGGCACTCTCCGGGATCTGGGGGCGTCACATCCATGTGATCGGTGGCGAGGCCAAATACGCCCGCGGCCATGCGGACGAGAACCTCCCGCTCTCGATGTGGTCCAACCGCTGGTCCACGATGCCGATTCCGCACCTTCCCCAGCTCCGCCTGCCGCGTCCGGACCGGCGCGCCAGACTGGATTTCATGCCGGGATCCGATGTGCCGGTGATCCGGCAGCCCTTCGCCAAGGGCGATCCACTCCCGTACTGGGCCTCGAGCTCCCCACCCGACGATCACCATCTCTTCGACCTGAAGGACGACCCGGAAGAACGCCGCAATCTGGTGGGCACGGCTCTCGAGAAGCAGGCCATCGACCGGCTGCGCGCAGCGCTGGAGGAGGTCGAAGCGCCAGCGGATCAGCTGGCGCGGATTGGCTTGGCCTAGCCCGCATTTCTCACCAGCTTGCTACTGCGGCCGCCAATAGCACCGCAGATTCGCGACCTTCTCCCTCCGGCGGCCTCGACGTACTGCCAAGTACGCCTTCGGCCCCCTCCGGTCCGAGGGCCGCGAATCTGCGGCACTCTTGGCGCCCTCGCTACGCGACCTGGTGAGAAAAGCGGGCTAGAGGCGCAGTGGGTCAGAGACCGGGGGCGTCGAACAGCCCGCGCTCGGCGCCGAGCTCCCGCAGCTTCGCGATGGCGCCCGCCTGGATCTGCCGCACGCGCTCTCGCGAGAGGCCGAAAAGGTTGGCGATCTCCTGGAGCGTGTGTCCGGGCTTGCCGGCCAGCCCGTAGCGCTGGCTCAGGACATCCCGCTCGCGCTCGCTCAAGTGGACCAGCATTGAATCCAGGGTCCCCGTCAGTCGCTCTCGGTGAAGCTCATCGATCGGGTTGATGGCCTCGGTGTCCTCGATCAGATCCGCCATCGACTCGTCTTCGGAGTTACGGATGGGAGCGTCGAGCGAGGTCGGCTTCTGCCGGATTCGGCTCAGCATCTCGATCTGTTTCTCGTTGACCCCGAGCTCCTTGGCCAGCTCCTTCGTCGTCGGGGTGCGCCCGAGTGAAGTCGAGAGCTGCTTGAGGACGCGCTGGTAGCGCATGCTCCGGTCGTAGACGTGGGAGGGCAGGCGGATGGTGCGCGACTGGTTCTGGATGGCGCGAATCATCGCCTGACGAATCCACCACACCGCGTAGGTCGAGAACTTGAAGCCCCGCGTGTGTTCGAACTTGCCCACGGCGTGGATCAGGCCGAGATTCCCTTCCTGCACCAGGTCCGGCATGGCGATGCCCATGCCGCGAAACTCCTTGGCGACCCTGATCACGAGCTTCAGGTTGTGACGGGTGAATTCGTTTCGGGCCTCGTGGAGACCGCTCTCTTCCTTGTCGATCTTCCGCATGCGCGCGCGGAACTCCTTCGCCGAGAGACCCACCTCGAATTCCAGCTGCTGGCGCGAGGTGCGGGATCCCGCTCCGGAGCTGCGTCTCGAGAAGAGCGCCTCCCGTTCGCGAAGACCGTTCAGGATCTCGTCGATCAGGTTCGGTGAGAGGTTGGCCCGGGTCAGGGCGCGCTGCATGTCCCGGTCGATCTGCGCGAGCTTCGCCTCCGCGGGGCGGGCCTTGTAGCTGCCGCAGAGCTTGTCGCGGCGATCCAGAAGCAGGGCGACGCGCCGGAGCGCGCGATCCATCCGGGGGCTGGCGTCGGCTTCGCGGCGGTCGGCGGGCACCGCGCTCATCGTCGCGGTCACGCGCTCTGCGCCGCGGAGCTCGCTCCAGCGCTCGACCACGAAGCGCGCTGCGAAGGGAATCCCGAAGATCTCCTGCCGGAGTCCCGCGGTGTGGGCGTCGACGCGCTTGGCCAGGGCGACCTCTTCTTTCGCGGTCAGGGTCTCGACGGGACCAATCTCACGAAAGTACGGCCGCAGCATCTCGAAGGTGTCGTCCTTGGCGGACCGGTTGCTCTCTTCATCCGAGTGCTGGGTGTGGGCGCTCGAGAAATCGACCTCTTGCTGCAGCATCACCGCCTCCGTGCGACTTCGGGGTCTCCCCGGTTTCTTCTGAGTGTTCTTCTCAGTGGCCCCTCTGGGCCCGGGCCGACGGGAGAGTCCCCCTGGGGGATTGCCGTCTCTCCTCCGGAGACGGGAGCAAAACTATATGCTCCTCGGCAGAGATTTGCAATATCTTTATTTAAATAGTTTTTTTATTTCTTGCGAGGGCGGCCGAATCTCGAGTTCGCGAGCTCCTCCGCCAGTCGCAGGATCTCCTCGCGAAGCTCGAGCACGGCGAGCCAACGGGGCGGGATCGCCGCATCCCCAAGGGCGGCGCCGAGCAGGTTGCCCGCGATGGCGCCGGTGCTGTCGCTGTCGCCACCGTGGTTGACGGCCAGGCGGAGGGCGCTCTCCAGGTCGGGCGCGGCCAGGGCGCAGAAGATGGCGATCGCCAGGGCCTCCTCGGCCACCCAGCCCTCGCCGAGGGATTCGACGTCTTCCGGAGAAGCTTCGCCGCGCCTTTCCTCGGAGAGGGAGATCGCACGCTCGACGGCAGCCGAGCACTCCTCGTGGCCGGGGTGTCGGCGGAGCTCCTCCAGGGCCTCCTGGCAGGCTGCGCGGAGCGGCGTTCCCGCTGCGGCCTCGCGGATTGCCAATGCCTGGTAGCCCGCGGCCAGGAAGCCGGTGGGGTGGCCGTGGGTGATGGCGGCGATCTCGCAGCCGGCGGAGAAGGGATCGCCGACTGCGCCGGCGAGACCGACCGGAGCGATCCGCATCACGCCCCCGCAGCCTTTGCTGCTGTTGAGAGGCTGCTCGACGCTTCCCATCCGGGGCGCCCGCAGGGCGGAGAGGCAGGTGTTGCCGGGGGCGCGGCGGCTGTGGAGCGCCTCGAGGCCGAGGAGCCAGCCCTCGTCCGTGCGCTCGAAGGTCGGATGGGCCGAGCGCTCGCCCTGGGTGCGGAGCCAGCGCAGGTAGGCGCGGTGCACCGATCGCACCAGACCGGAGCGGCCCGAGAAGGCGGGATCGCGGGCTGCCAGGATCAGACCCTCGGCGGTGAAGAGCGTCATCTGGGTGTCGTCGGTGATGGCGCCCACTCTGCCAAATGCCGGCGCGGGCTCCCGGAGCCCCTCCGCACCGAAGCGGGCGCGGATCTCGCGGAGCGACTCGAACTCGATCGGAGCGCCCAGGGTGTCGCCCACCGCGCCGCCCAGCAGGGAGCCGCGGATGCGATCTCGGGGCAGCTGGCTCATGCCGCAATTCTAGAGCTTCCGATCGAGATCCCCGAGGGGTCTCAGCCTCGCGGCTGGCGGATGCTCCGAAACGGTAGGATGCGCTCCGGGAAGTGCGGCGGGGACGATGCGGCCAGGACCGGTGAGCGGGGCGCCGAGGGCAGAAGCGGGTGGGGAGAAGCCTCCCTCGCCGCTTCGGATCGCCCAGTTCCGCTGGCTCTTCACCAGCAACATGTTCTTCTTCATGGCGATGGAGGCCCAGCGCCTGGTCCGGGTCTGGATCGCCTACGACCTCACCGACCGCAAGATCGCCCTCGGCCTGCTGCTCGCCGCCGTGGCCACTCCGATGATGCTGATCGCGCCCTTCGGCGGGGCGATCGCCGACCGTGTGGAGCGGCGCAATCTGATCGTCATCGGTCAGGCGATCGTCGTCGCCAACGAGGGCCTGATCCTCGCGCTGTTGGTCAGCGACCAGCTCGCCTTCTGGCACCTGCTCTGTACCTCCGCGGTGGCCGGCTGCGTGTTCCCGCTGATCATGCCGGCACGGGCCGCCATCGTCGTCAACATCGTCGGCAAGGAAGGCGTGAGCCAGGCGGTGGGGCTCAACATGGCGGGCATGAACACGATGCGGGTGGTTGGCCCGGGCGTGGCCGGTTACCTGCTCTACCTGCTGGGCATGAAGGGCGCAGCAGCGGTGGGAGTCGGAATCTACTTCCTGGCCTTCCTGTGCGTGCTGCGGGTCGGGCGCTACCGCCCCCAGGCCGCGGCGCGGGAGGTCTCGATCGGCCGCAACATCCTCGACGGTGTCCGCTACATGCGAGAGCACCGCCTGGTGCTGGTGCTGCTCTTCTTCGGGCTGGTTCCGATGTTCCTGGCCATGCCCTTCGGCACACTGCTGGTGGTCTTCGCACGCGACATCTGGAAGGTCGGAGAGTGGGGGCTCGGCTGGCTGCAGGCGGTCGGGGGGCTCGGCGGCGTGGTGGGAGCCATGCTGATCGCCTGGCGAGCCGCCGGCAGCCGCCGTCTCGGCACCATGATGTGGAGCGTGATCGGCTTCGGTGTCTTCCTGGTGGGCTTCGCCTTCAGCCCCTGGTTCCTGCTCGCACTCCCGCTGGTCTTCGCCGCCAACGTGCTGGGCAGCATCTACTCGACGCTCAACAGCGCCGCGATCCAGCTGCTGATCCCGGACGCAGTGCGCGGGCGGGTCTCGAGCTTTCTGATGATGTCCTTCTCACTCCCGCTGCTGGGAACGCTTCCCATGAGCGCCATTGCCGAGCTCTACGACGCGCCGATCGCGGTGGGGCTGGCCGCAGTGCTCTCGGTGACGGCGGCGTTGCTTTTCTACGCGCTGAGCCCGCAGCTGCGCCGGATGGACGCCTCCATCCGCGAAGCGATGGCAAAGGAGTAGGGCGCGCCGTCATTCCCTCGAAGCAGGGCCTCTCACTCGCCGATTGCTGCCAGCACGGCGGCGCCGAAGTCGTTCGAGCTGTAAGTGCTCTCCGGGCGCGACTGGCCCAGGCGCACCAGGATCAGCTCGCGGGAGGGGATGACCACGAGCTCCTGACCCTCATGCCCTCGCGTCGAGAAGGTGTCGGTTGGCATGTCGGGCCAGGGGCGGTCGCTGGGATCATCGGGCTCTCCGGCGTTCAGCCACCAGTGCGCGCCGTAGCGGCCCCGCGGCGCCTTCGGCGTCGGCGTGGTGCTGTACTTCACCCAGCCCTCGGGCAGGATGCGCTTGCCCTCCCAGACGCCGCCCTCGAGGAACAGCAACCCGAATCGGGCCCAGTCGCGCGCCGTCGCGAACATGAACGACGACGCGACGAAGCTCCCGCTCGCGTCCGGCTCGATCACCGCGCTGCGCATGCCAATGCGATCGAAGAGCGCCTCGCGCGGAAAGCGGAAGTGGGCGGCCTGGTCGCCGCCGAAGCTGTGACGAAGGATCCGCGAGACGATGTTGGCGGTGCCGCTCGAGTACTGCCAGTGGCTGTCGGGTGGGTGCTCGAGCGGCTTCGCAGCGGCATACGCGGCGGCGTCTCCCCTGTCGAAGAGCATGGTCACCATGTCCGAGTTGCTTTCTTTGGTTTCCCCGAAGGCGAGACCGCTGCTCATGCGCAGCAGCTGATCCAGCGTGATCGCGGCGCGCGGATCGCCCGCGCCGCGCCACTCGGGCACCGAGGCGGGCGCGTGGAGATCGAGCGCCCCCTGAACCACCCGGATGCCGACCAGGGCGCCCATCACGGCCTTGGTCATCGACCAGCCGGGAAGCGGGGTGCCCGCATCGAATCCTTCGGCGTAGCGCTCGGCGATGATTGCCCCCCGGTAGACGACGACGACGGCGCGGGTGTCGCGCTTTCCCGAGTCGGCGGGCTCCGAGAAGACCTCGTCCAGTGCAGCGTCGAGCTTCGCTGCGTCGATGCCCGTCGGCTGCGGCGCCACGTCGGGTAGCGCGTCGCCGTTCGGCCAGGGAATCTCGCCCGGATCGATCTCCGAGACGGGGGGCGGATCGTAGGGCTGGCTGCGGATCTCCTCTTCCGTCAGCCCCTCGACCAGCGTGCAGCCGAGACCTTCGCGGCAGATGGCCCTGCTCCGGAACAGGCCGAGCGCCCGTGCGCTCGCCGAGCGGTCTTCCAGATCCACCCGGCCGGATGCCAGGACCATGGGGCCGTCGGAGAGGTCGTCGTGAATGACCCGCTCGGCCTCCCTCCCCGAGACGAAGACACCCGAGGCCAACGCCTTGGCCTTGTACCCCACGCCGTTATTGAGCGTCTGTCGCAGCCCGGAGCACCCAAGAGTCGCCGCGATCAGCACCGCCGCGGTCGAGAATCGCAGCATCCGCTAGCCCAGGTCGAGGGCCGTCGCGCTCGCCGGGTCGAGGATCTCCTGGATCTCGACCACGTTGCCGTCCGGATCCCGGCCGTAGGTCGTCCGCGCTCCGCCCAGATCCTGGGGTGGACAGTGGAAGCGCATGCCCGCTGCCGTCAGCCGCTCGTACTCGGCATCGACGTCCGTTACGTCGAGGCAGATGTGGGTGATGCCGTGATCGCAGACCGGGCGGTTCGGGTCACCCGGGCTCGGAGCGGGCGACGCGTACTGGAACAGCTCGATGAAGGCGTTTCCGGCGCGAAGCATCGCCAGCTGAGCCGAAGAGCCCGAGAGACCGGTGATGTTGTCGGCCACCTCCACGCCGGCGGGCCAGCCCCCCTCGAAGACCGTCTCGAATCCCAGCAGGTCGCGGTAGAAGGTGAGGGCTCGTTGAAGATCGCCGGTCGAGATGGCGGTGTGATGGATTCCTCGGATCATCGCTGCGGCTCCTCCGCGGTCACGGGTTTCGGAGGGAGCATACCGGAGGCGGACCCGGCTTCGCGCCTACTCCACCTGTCGCAGGAACTCGGAGAGCCCGTAGCCGACCTGGTCACCGCAGCGCCACTCGGTCATGCCCTCGCCGATGTGGGTGACGAGGCCGGCGCGGCGGTTGCGCAGCGGAATGAAGCTCTGGACCCTCCCCTCGATCTCCAGCTCTTCTCCCTTCGCCGTCTTGACCTTCGCGTGCACCCCCTTGTGATAGAGAGTGTTCTCCTCGTAGTCCGCGTCGATCTCGACCTCGGTGATCAGGTCGATCTCCTCGCCGTGGACGACGACGCCCCAGCGTCGCTCGCGCTCCTGGTCCCAGCGGATGATCGACACCATGGCGTGGAAGTCCGGTCCGAAGTTCATGGTGAGCCAGTCGTACTGGTGGATGGCCTGCCAGTAGCGGGGTCCCCAGGAGTGGTCCCGCAGCCCGAAGCCGTCGATCTGGTAGGTGGTGTCGTCGATCTCGAGGGTGCCCTGGACGCGCATGTGCTGCTCGTAGTGGGCCTTGCCGAACTGCTCCTCGGGCGGCTTGTCGCCCTGCTCGCCGGCGTCGTTCTTTCCGTAGAGCGGGCCCACCGCCTCGTGGAGCAGGTCCAGGTGGACGCGCTTCTTCGGGCTCTCGACGAAGGCGCGCTTCGGATCTGCCATCTTCCGGGGCTCCTCGAGCTCCAGCACGGAGCCCTGGTAGACGGTGCGCAGGGTCTGGGTCGGCTCCAGCACCTCGAAGCGGCAGCCCCCGGCGTCGAAGGCGTCGTTGTCCTTGATCTCGGGCCGCTTGAACATGAAGAGCACCCGACCGTCCGGCAGGTAGAGGGTCACGGTCATCTCGGCCTGGCCCTCGTTGGCGCGGTTCCCCAGCCGGATGAAGCCCCCGATCGACTTCTCCCTGTCGAAGAAGTTGAAGTACATGCTCTCGTTGAAGTTCGACTCCGGCCCGAGGGGATGCGTGAAGTCGTCTTCCGGAACGATGTTGCCGATGATCTTGGCCATGGGATCCTCCGCCCGCCGTGGTCAGTCCGTCAGCGACGAGCCTATCAGAAGCCGCGCCCGGCAAACACGCCGAAATGCGGGTTCGGCCCGGATTAATCCGAGGAGCCCTTCTTCCCCGCCTTTGGCGCTGTGCCCTCCTCGCCCTCGGGCTCCTCACAGACATCGCCGGTGCCGTCGCCGTCTGCGTCGACCTGATCAGGGTTCACGACACGGGTGCAATTATCTTCGATGTCGAGGACGCCGTCGCGATCGTGATCTGGCGAGGAGGCGACGATCTTCTCGATCTGATCCCGGTACGCGTGGATGTCGACTGCGAAGGTGACATCGCCGTAGATTGCCAGGATCTGCGGTTGCCTCGACTGTTGGGCGATGGTGAACATGATGCCGACGAGCTCCCATCTTCCTTCGCCGTTCTTCGCGAAGACGGGTCCGCCAGAATCGCCATTGGAGGCCTGCGCCTCGTGCGGCGTGGGAAGGCCGGCGTCGAACCGGGTGGCAAAGGACCGGCTTGCTCGCTTGCCCGTGGGCATGAGCAGGTCGATGGCGGCGATGCGATTGGTCCCCCAGCGTATCGCTCTTCCCGGGCTGGATTTGTAGCCGGCATGCGAGGCGTCGCTGAGCGGTACGATCGCCCAGGCGAGGTTCCACCCGGTGCGCGACGGGCTGCGGTTGACGCCATTTCCGATCATGACGACGGGTGTGTCGACACGAGGTGCGCTGCCGGTCAGTCGCGGCGCCGGAAGGTCCGGCTCTTCCCGAAGCTGAAAGAGCTGGAGATCCGCCTCGAGCGCCGGGGCGGTGGAGAGGCGATGTCGGATCTTCCCCTGGACCGCTTCGAAGAGCCGATCTCCCAGCTGGAGATCGCGGGCGCCGGCGTGCGCGGCGGTGAGCACCCAGTGGTTTCCGAGATAGACACCCGTCGTGTGTCCGCCGATGGCTCCGACGTTTCTCCATCCCGGATCGTCGGCCGGCGCGCTGGTGTTGCCGGTTCCGTCACCCGAAGCGATCACGACCGCCATTGTGGGCTGCGCACCGAGAGCCGTCAGCAAGATCAACCAGGGCGCCGATCGGGCAATCCTCATGGCGGGGCGAGAGACCTCGAGCGGGTTCGAGCTCAGAATACCCCAATGCCGAGGTAGATCAGGAAGGCGCCAAACAGCGCGCCGATGACGCCGAGAACGCGCAGCACGGCCGGATCGTCCACGGCGTCCATGAACCCGAGGGCGATCTTCTGGTAGAAGGACGTGAAGATCAGCAGAAAGACGGTCGCGAAGAGAAACAGCCAGCCGAGAATCGAGATGACCCAGGCCGCATCCTGCTCGGCGCCGTGCGCAGCGCGAGTCATTACCAGACCGAGTGCGGCAACGAAGACGCTCATGATGCGAATCCGCGCATGGCTGGCGAGAAGCCACCGGTAGGCTGCCACCGTGACCGAAGGCGCGACGACCATCGGACCCCGCGCCACGATCATGACGGCTCCGGCTACCACGCTCACCAGTGCCAGACGGTCCACGGGATCACTCCTCTCGCTTCTTCTCGGGCGTCTCCACCCCCTCACTCTTGGCCAGGGCTGCGATCCCACTCACGGCACCCAGGCCCATGGTCTCGACGGCGGAGCTGGGGACGATGATCATCGATCCCTTCTGGCGGATCCCCTCGTAGATCATGTTCATGGCGCGCAGGTGGAGGGCGGTCGGATCGTCCCGGTACTGGTCGGCGGCAGCCGCGAACTGCTCGGCGATCTCGCGCTCGGTGGTGGAGAGGATGATCCTTGCCTGCCGCTCGCGCTCGGCCTGCGCTCGCTTCGACATCGCCTCCTCGAGGGCTTCGGGAAGCACCACGTCGATGATCTCGATGGACTGGATGGTGATTCCCCAGGCGTTGGTCTTCTCGTCGATCCTCTGCTGGATCTCGTCGCAGAGCTTCTCGCGGCTGCTGAGGAGGTCGGAGAGCTCGTGTTTGCCGACCGCATCGCGAAGCGCGGCCTGCGCGGAGAGGATCACGGCGTGGGCGTAGTCCGCGACCTCGAGCACCGCCTTCTCGGCGCTCCAGACCAGCCAGAAGCTGATGGCGTCGACGTAGACGGGGACCGTGTCGAGGGTGAGGATCCGCTCGGCGCGGAAGTCGGTGGCGCGCACCCGCTGATCGACGAAGGCCTCGATCCGGTCGACGAAGGGCAGGATCAGGAAGAGCCCCGGTCCGCGCAGCCCGCTGTACCGCCCCAGCCGCAGCAGGATGGCCTTCTCCCACTGGCTGGCGACCTGCACCACGCAGGAGAGGATCGCGGCGAGCGCGATCCCCGTTACCAGAAGCAGGATCTTCTCGTCGGGAAGTACCAGCTTGAGGGCGATGGCGATCAGCACCACGCCGCTCAGGATCTGCTCCCAGCGCCTTCCCATGAAGAGGCTCAGGATCATGAAGATCGCGGCGACTCCGGTGGCGATGGCGAGGTCGTCGGAGAGATTCCCCTGCCGGTACAGCAGGGCCGCGGTCAGGCCGATTCCGGCCAGGAGCACGAAGGCGTTGAGCGGGCCCCAGGCGAAGTGCGACTTGAAGATCGGCAGGGCGGCGAGCTTCTGGAAGGGCTCTTTCCAGTCGAAAGTCTTCTTCATCATGTCAGCTCTCCTCTTCGAAGTTCTGGAGCGCCTGGATGATCTCACCCAGCTCGATCCCGTAGGCGCCCGCGCGTCCCACCACGTCCTTGCAGAGCGCGGTCAGGACGCGCTTCTTCTCGTCGGGCGCGATCGTGACCTCGGCATCGCTGATGAAGGTGCCCGTGCCCTGCTGCGTCTCCAGGTTCCCGCGAATCTCCAGCTCCTTGTAGGCCTTGATGATGGTGTTCGGGTTCACCGAAAGCTCGACGGCGAGCTGGCGCACCGTCGGTAGCTGGGCGCCGGGGGGAAGATCGCCCCGGGCGATCGCGTAGAGGATCTGCGAGATGATCTGGCGGTAGATGGGGACGCCGGAGTGATGATCCAGGCTGACGCTGAATTTCGCCATCGCGAGAATCCTACCTCACCCTGGCGCGGTGGAGCCGCGCCAGCAGCGCGATTCCGCCCAGACACAGGGCGGCTGCGGCGAGCGGTTCGACAAAGGCCAGATGGCCGGGCCAGTGGACGGCCAGCCCGGCGAGCTGCGCCTCGCCGGCGTAGGCGCGGAGCAGGCCGAGGTACACCCAGTAGTGCGGACTCCACGCCAGCAGGACCTGCCACGGGGAGGGCACCACGAAGACCAGCGCGGGCACGATCGACATCGAGCTCACCAGCTTGGCCACCGCCATCCCCTCGATCTTGTTGGCGGCCGCCACGCCCAGCATCAGCATGCCGAGTGGAGCTGTCAGCGAGCCGACTGCCAGCATCAGCAGAAAGCCGGGGAGGTTGGCGACGGGCTGACCGAAGACCGCTGCGGCCACCAGGCCGAGGGCGCAGGAGAGCAGTCCGGTGGTGATCACCAGGTAGCTGAAGTGCACCCCCCGCGAGAGCGGGAGCACCCGCAGCAGGAGCAGCGTCTGGCGCTCGCGCTCCTCGATCAGCCCGAATCCGAAGAGGATGGCTGCGATCGAGCCGCCCAGTGTGACCAGCCAGGGCGCCAGGTAGAGAGCCAGATTCTCGACGGGGATCCAGGGGACGCCGAGCCGCGCCGCGATCGCGACCAGTGGCACGTACGCGCACATGTAGAGCAGGAAGCCGTCCCGGTAGATCCCGCGGGCATCCTTCCGGAGCAGCGCTCCGACCTTGCTCATGCTCGCTCCAATCGCTCGCGCACCCGCTCCTGAAAGGAGCGCCGCGCCCAGCGGAACGCGACGGCGTTGTAGCCGAGCAGCAGCGCGGCGTAGAGGGCGTAGTGGAGTGGATCGGGATCCGGGCGGGCCAGGTTCGCCAGCCCGAAGAGTGCCGCGTCGCTCGGAATCCACACGAAGGCCAGCCGCGGTACCAGCCCGAAGTACGAGAGGTAGGGCAGCTGGATCAGCACCATCGCCGGCATCAAGCCCGCGACCAGGAATCGCGTGAACTCGGAGAAGCGGGCGGAGAGTCCGAGTCCCAGGAAGCCCGCCAGCGTGGCGGTCAGCAGGAGCGGCGGGAACAGCAGGACCAGGCGCAGATCGACGCCGAGCACGCCGCCCTGGATCAGGATTCCCGCCAGTGTCGCCACCAGCGCCGAGGCGAGGACCATGGCGAAGACGTACTCGCCGCTCCGCAGCGGTGTCACGGCCAGCGCGGTCACGCTGCGATCGCCTCGCTCGAGATAGGCCTGGGCGGCGACCAGTGTCAGCGCCAAAGTGCCCGGCTCACCGAGCAGGAAGGCGGGGACCAGCCATTCCGCGTACTGCTCCGGCATGGCCAGGCGGAAGCCCAGCACAGTCAGGAGGGCCATTCCGAGGTAGACGTGGGGGAAGCGGTTGCGCCACTGGGCGAGGAGGAACAGGCGCACCGCGTTCGCGACGCGACCCCTCATTCGAGCAGCCCCCTTCCGGTCATCTTCAGGAACACGTCCTCGAGGGAGGGCTCCAGCGTGTGGATGGTCTGGACATCGTGATCGCGAACCCACTCGATGAAGCGTTGCTTTCCGAGCGGGTCCTGGATGGGGAAGTCGCGGATCTCCACGCCGATGCCATTGACCGCTTCGACCCGCGCGATCTTTCGGGTGTGGCGCAGCTTCAGCTGGCGCGGCGTATCGAGGACGCTGATCTCGCCCGCCACCAGGAAGGCGACGCGATCGCAGAGCTCATCCGCCACGGTCATGTTGTGCGTGGTCAGGAAGACTGTGGTCCCCGAGGCGGCCTTCTCGCGGATCAGCTCGCGCACCTGTACCGCGTGCTCGGGATCCTGGCCCGCAGTGGGCTCGTCGAGGAACCAGAAGCGGGGCCGGTTCATCAGGGAGCGCGCCACCACCAGGCGCATCTTCATCCCCTTCGAGTATTGTGCGACGCTGCGGCGATCCCCCACCGGGAGGTCGAGGCGCTCCAGCAGCTCGGAAGGCTTCTCGGTCGGCACGTCGAAGAAGCCGCCGTAGAACTCCAGGTTCTCCTCCGCCGTCAATTTCTCGTAGAGGTTGGGAAACTCGAAGCAGACACCGATCCGGTTGTAGAAGTCGTCGCCCATGCTGCGGAGATCGCCCCCGAAGACCTCGACCTCTCCCCGATAGCCGGGGAGGATCCGCGTCAGCAGCTTCTGGGTGGTGCTCTTTCCCGAGCCGTTGGGGCCGAGAAAGCCGAAGATCTCTCCCTCGCGGATCTCGAAGTCGAGTCCGCGCAGGACGGGATCCAGTGAGCCGGGGTAGCGGTAGCTGAGTTCGCGAACCCGGAGCACCGCTTCGAGAGCGCCGTTGTTCATCTTCCCTTCTTCTCCCCCAGGGGTATCCAGGCCTGGCGATTTGGAGAAATAATGTACTAGTCAACTATTACATTATTTCTCTTGTGTCAAGAGGTAGTCTTTCGGCCCGAGATCGAGGGAGAAGAGGAATGAGAGTCGAGGGCAAGGTGATCGTCGTGACCGGCGGCGCCAGCGGCATCGGCAAGGCGATGTGTCTGCGCTTCCACCAGGAGGGCGCGCGCGGCATCGCGGTCGCGGACATCAACGAACCCGGCACGCGAGAGGTCGCGGAGAAGATCGGGGGACTGGCGCTTCGCTGCGACGTCTCCGTCGAGGCCGAGATCATCGCGCTGGTGAAGGAGACCGAGCGGCGGTTCGGTCCCATCGATCTCTTCTGCTCCAACGCGGGCATCGGAATCCCCGACGAGCCGGGAGGGATGGCCAGCTCGGCCCCCAACGAGAGCTGGCAGAAGATCTGGGAAGTGAACGTGATGGCCCACGTCTACGCGGCCAGGGCGGTCCTGCCAGGCATGATCGAGCGCGGTGAGGGCTACCTGCTCAACACCTCCTCGGCCGCTGGGCTCCTGAATCAGATCGGCAGCGCCTCCTACTCGACCACCAAGCACGCGGCGATTGGCTTCGCCGAGTCGCTGGCCATCACCCATGGCGACGACGGCATCCGCGTCTCGGTTCTGTGTCCGCAGGCCGTTGCAACGCCGATGATGGAGGGCAAGGATCACTCTCCCCAGGCGGGGGACGGGATGCTGCAGCCCAGCGACGTGGCAGAGTCGGTGATCCAGGGTCTGGAAGAGGAGCGGTTCCTGATCCTGCCCCATCCCGAGGTTCTGACCTACATGCAGCGCAAGACCTCGGACTACGATCGCTGGCTGAAGGGCATGCGTCGCTTCCGACAGCAGTTCCTCTGAGCAGGTGGGTCACCGGAGGGCGAAGTTGCCCTCGCCGTCGATCTCGACGGGGCGGCCGCAGAACTCCTCGCTGGTCATCGCAGCCATCGTGTCGGCGTCGCGGGTGTTGGCCCAGGTGCGACGGCCGTCCTCGATCAGGCAGGCGGCGTGGCCGATCTCCGGTCCCTCCAGGCCGTGCATGACGGTGTAGGACTCGATCGTCGCCGGCCCCTGGTGATCGATGCTGACTTGCCGGCGCGGCAGCGGATCGACCCGCTCCTGTAGGTTCTCGTAGCGGAAGGGCCCGGCCGGCGGCTCGGTGGAGTAGACGCCGAAGGCGTGCTTGGTGAGGAATCCTCCGTTCGCCGTCACCAGACCCTTGCTGCCGGGGTCGGCGCGCAGCACCTCCACCATCGTGGCGTTGGAGTGCATCACGTAGTCGTTGAGCGGACCGCCGCCGAAGGTGAGACCGCCGGTCACGGTGAGCTGGCGGTCCTCGCCGATCCCCAGCTCCTGGGTGGCGACCTGTACCGCGGAGGGGAAGCAGCTGTAGACGTCGATGTGGGCCAGCTCCTCGATCGAGGTCTCGGCCAGCTCCAGCGCCCGGGAGCCGGCGATCCGGATCGCCGGAGAGGAGTGCAGGTCGATTCGAGTCGAGACCGTCGAAGAATCGTGCGCTTCGGTTCCGGCATGGAGATAGACCCATCGCTCCTCGCCGATGCCCGCTCTGCGGGCGGCCGCCACCGAGCAGAGAATCAGGGCCGCGCCCTGGTCGACGCGGTTGTTCGAGTTCATCAGCTTGGGGTAGGGGAATCCGATCATCCGGTTGGAGGGCGAGGTGGTGCGGATCTCCTCGGCGGAGAGCGGCTCGCGCAGCCAGGCGTGGGGGTTCTCGACGGCGACCGCGTTGAAGCGCGCCCACAGCTCGGAGATCCGAGTCAGGTGCTCATCCAGGGATTCGCCCCGCGCATGGCGGATGGCGTTCTCGAAGATCGGGTAGAGCTGGATCGCCCTGACGATGCCCCGCGCGATCTCCGCCTGGTGGTTCATCGGCTCTTCCGGAGCGATGGCGAGGTCGGGCGTGCCGGGAGCCTCACTGAAGGAGAGCTTGACGCCGTTTCTGCGCGCCTTGGCCGAGCTGTTTCCGACCTCCGCTCCGGTGATCACCGCCACCTCCAGCTCGCCGCGCTGGATCGCCAGCGCGGTCTGGTTGACGGTCGTCTGCACCATGTTGCCGCCCCAGGGTGTTCCCACGGTCTGGGCTTCCGGGGCACCGATTCGCTCCGCCACCACCCGCCCCGGGTCGCCGTACTTCCAGATCCCCCGGATCACCCGGACGGAGCTCACCGCCCGCAGCAGGTCGCGGCTTCCGGCGTCGTCCGCCGCCTGCTCGACCGCGGCGATCATCATCTCCAGGGGCTCGGCCCCCTTCCGGGGGTCCGCTACGCGCTGCTCGATCTGCCCCACGCCCACCACGACGGGAACTCTGGGATCGGGAATCAAGCCGCCTTCTCCATTCGCGCGAGCTGAATTCGCAGCAGCGTGATCGCTGGGAGCTCGTGGCCCGGGATGCGCGTCAGGAGCAGCCCGTACCCGCTCTCTCGCAGCCGCCGCAGGTCGGTCCGGCGAAGCTCTCGCATGCGGCCGCCTCCGCACCGGTGGCGACGCCCCCGACGTTGTGAGCGCTCAGGGTCTTGCTGAGCTTCCCGCCATCGCCGGTGGGGCAGTCTTCGAGGGGCGGATCCGACAAGCGCTGCAGGGCCTCGACGGTCTGGCCGCAGGAATCACAGATGTACTCGTAGATCGGCATGACGAAAACGTCGTCCATCCGCGCCGGATGTCAACCGAGGGCGCGTATTGGCGGAGGACCCCCGATACGCGCCAGAATGGTGACCGATGCGGACCTTGGGAGCCTTGGTGGCGCTGGCGCTGGGAGTCCTGGCCTCGAGCGCCCAGGGGGCCGAGCTCTTTCGCCGCGGGGACTTCGTCGTAGATTTCACCGGGTCGATCCGAAGCATCGGCCTCGCGACCCGGGGCACCGATCTGGAGGACTTCGAGGAGGCTGCGCGCGAGTCTCTGGTGGAGCCCGACCCGCTGGCGATCGCCATTCTCAGCGATCCCGAGCTGCGGGGTCTCCTCGAGGCCACCGCCCCCGGGCTGGTGCGCGACCTCACCGAGTCGATCGTGGATCCGGTCTGCCTGCTGGCGGAGTTCTTCGAGGACTGCCCCGCCTTCGACGAGGTTGGGGAGACCGGCGTCTGGCAGAGCCTGACCCGGCTCCGCCTGCGCTTCGATCTCCAGATCTCCCAGTCGCTCTCGGCCAGGCTCGAGTACGACAACGAGCTGGTGATGGGGAAGCTGGACACGCTCGAGTTTCGGGGGTTCGATACGACGGACGTGGATCCCTTTCTTCCTCTCCAGGATGAGATCTCGACCTTCGATCTGGGAGGAGACGCGCGAGGCGTCTGGCGCCAGTCGCTGTATCGCGCCTGGCTGAACTGGGAGACGGAGCACTTCCAGGTGATCCTGGGCCGACAGCGAATTCCCTGGGGCGTGGGGCGGCTCTGGAACCCGATCGATCGCTTCAATCCGATCTCTCCCCTCGCGATCGAGCAGAACCAGTCGCAGGGGGTCGATTCCGTGGTGGCGACCTGGTTTGTCAGTGATGCCGCCGCGCTGGATTGGGTCTATGCGCCGGGCGACAACGGAGACCATCAAGACTACGCGCTGCGGCTGCACGGTCTGGTGGCGGATACGGATTATTCGCTGATGGCGGGAGTCTTCGACGACGCCAACACGGTCGGCGGGACCCTGGAGCGAAACCTGGGCGAGATGGCCATCCACCTGGAAGCCGTCTACGCCGATCCGGATGCGCTCTACTGGCCGGTGGGAAGCTCGCAGCCCAGCGATCTCCCCTCCTACTGGCAGGTCGTCGTCTCACTCGACACCAACATCGACGTGGGGAAGGGAATCTACGCACTGGTCGAGCATCTCTACAACGGCAATGCGCTGGGTCTGGGCGGCGGGCGCGCCGGCAACCTGCTCTCGCTCTGGGAATCCACCATGACGCCTCCGGCCGGGCTGCCCCCGGCGCTCGGGGCGATCTTCCCGGGCCCTTACGTGCAGCCGATCAGCAGCGATCGCTTCGGCGGGAGCCGCGTCGTCACCTTTTCTCGGCATCAGACCGGGTTGATGCTGGGCTACGAGCTGACACCGACGCTGCAGGGCGATCTGCTGGTGATCTACGACTGGGACGGTCACAGCTCGGCGATTGCCCCTCAGCTCAGCTATACGCCGCGCGGCGATCTCGAGGTCAAGCTGGGTATCCAGCTCTTCACGGGAAACCGCGACTCGCAGTATGGCGGGGCGGAGAATCTCGCCTTCCTCACCGTCGACTACTTTTTCTGAGGTGTGATTCCTGTTCTTCCGCCGACTTCACTCTGCGTCGCGAAGAAAGGCCAGGAGCAGCAGCGCTGCCGCCAAGGCCGTGGCAGCTCCGAAGTAGAAGGGCGCCGCGGGTCCGAACCCCTGCCAGGAGCCGACGCCCTGCCACAGCAGTCCAGCGATCAGCGAGGCGGGGAGGTCGATGACTCCCAGCAGCGCGTTGTAGCTGCCGTAGGCGGTGCCGCGAAGCCGGGCGGGGACCAGGTCCGCCACCATCGCCTTGGCGGTTCCCATGGTGAGGCCGTAGTAGGCGCCATAGCACAAATACAGGGCGACGATCTGCGTGCCGCTCCCCGCTAGAGCGAAGCCCAGGTAGATCCCCGCGTAGGCGATCCAGCCGGCGATGATGACCCGCCTCCGTCCAATCCGGTCGGAGAGCGCACCCGCCGGCGTGGAGACCACCGCGTAGACCAGATTGAAGCCGACCAGCGTCCACAGCACGTCGGCCACGCCGAGGCCTCGCTCCTGGGCGCGCAGCACCAGGAAGGCGTCGGAGAAGTTCCCCAGGTCGAAGAGCCCGACGATGGCCAGGAAGACCGCGAAGCGGCGGCCGAGGCCGCGGAAGCCGATGCGGGGCGCATCGGCTTCCGTCTTCCTGCGGCTCTCCTTGACTCCGACCGCCACGGTCAGCACCGCGAGCAACGCGGGAATCAGACTCACCAGGACCAGAGTCTGGAAGGTCTCCCGGCTGAGCTCGGAGGCGTCTCCCTGCAGGTGCGCGACCACGGCGACGGCGACGAGCAGGCCGAGCACCGCACCTCCGGTATCGGCGGCGCGGTGCAGACCGAAGGCCAGACCGCGATCGGCGGAGGAGACCGAGTCGGCGACCAGCGCGTCTCTCGGCGCCGTTCGCACTCCCTTGCCGACGCGATCGGCCCAGCGCGCGCCGGCCACCACCCCCCAGCTTCCCGCGAGGAGGAAGACCGGCTTGACGACGGTGGAGAGGAGGTATCCCCCCACCGCCAGCGGCTTTCTCGCGCCCATCCGGTCCGAGAGGCCGCCGAAGTACACCTTGAGCAGGCTCGCCGTGGACTCGGCGACACCCTCGATGAGCCCGATCACGGCAGTTCCCGCCCCCAGCACGTTGGCGAGAAAGAGCGGCAGCAGGTTCAGGATCATCTCGCTGGAGATGTCGTTGAAGAAGCTGGTGCCCGAGAGCGCCCAGACGTTGCGCGGGATCTTCCGCCGCTGCGGCGGTGACTCAGGTGCGGACATCGCCGGAACCCGGTGTCTCCGCCGCGAAGCAAGCGAAAGCCCTGCCGAGGGTTCGCTTCTCGGTCATCTCGAAGCGGTGATTAACCGGAGTCGAGTCCCCTTGCCACTCCTGCTCGGCACTCCTGCTCGGCGCGCTCTGCGTTTGCGGTCCGATCTTCGAAGCTGCCCTGGTCGAGCTCCGGCGCCACCAGTCCTCGCAGGACTCGCGTCTGCTCCTCCGTGGATGCCATCCGCGCTGCGAGGGCGCGCAGCAGGGCCAGGAATCCCTCCACCTGATGGGCCTGGCCGAGCGCCGCTTCGAACTCCAGGGCCACGTCCCGGTGCAGCAGCGTTCCATCGGTCAGCCGGAGCTGGCCATCCGGGGACAGCTCTGCCAGACGAAACAGCGCGGCGCGCAGAATCGGATCGACGAAATCTGCGGAGGGCGTGAGGGCGCGGGCGAGATCGGTCGGCTCCAGGCCCTCGCGAAGCGCCGCGTCGAATCGCAGCGCGCAGTCCGAGACCGCGTCGGGTCGGATCTCCGCGAGGCCGTCCAGTGCCCGCCGCGTGGTGCGGACCTCGGGACGATGGAAATCCAGAACGGTGCGGTGTAGCTGGCGAGCGGTCTCGAAGCCGGTAAAGATGCGCAGCGTTGGAATCTCGTCTCTCGCCGCCTCGCTGAGGTGAAGCTGCAGGAGGAGATCACTCCCCAGCTGGACGGCGGTGGCCCTCTCGATCTGGGGACTCTGCAGAGAGTCGAGCACCGTTCCGGCGGCTTCGCCCAGCGCCGTTTCGGTCAGCACCACGTAGAATTCGCGGTCGGTGCTGCCCACGCGCACCTCCAGCTCGGCGCGGCTCAGCAGCGTGAGTGCGCCGCGCTCCGCCAAGTAGCGATATCCGACGATCTCCACCGAGTTCGAGATCCGTTCCAGATCGATCTGTAACTCTCGGGTGTCGCCATGCAGAGGCGCGGTGAAGCTCGCGGGCTGGTAGCCCGGGACGAAGGCCCGGACACTCAACGAGTCGTCCCGGTGGGCGACGAAGCGGCTCGGCAGCTCGACCTCGAGGGGCGCCCGCACCTGTTCGAACATCAGGCGGGCGCCGTGCCGCAGATAGGCGAGATCCAGAAGCGCGCCCGGTGGGTTCGTCTCGATGCGGATCGACCGCTGGGGGAAGTAGTGCCACGGTCTCGCCAGGGCGGGTAGCAGATTCGCCCACTCGGCCAGGGAGTCCGGCTTCATCGCGATGCCCGAAGAGGTGAGTGACGCGTGGGGCTTGAGTCGTCGCCGCAACGAGGTGGAAAGCATCCGAAAGGTGCCGGTGCGGGTTCCGTCGCGCCTGTAGCTTCCGGTGAGCCGGTCGCCGCTGGTGCTCGCGGATTCCGTCGCCAGGACCGTCTGCGAGAGAGCGGCGACGGCGCCGGGGCGGCCCAGCATCTCATCGATGCTGAAGACGGGGAGCTCTCGAGTTCCGGCCACGGAGCCGGCCAGTCCGAAGCTCATCGGCGCGCGGCTCTTCCGGAGCGCATCCGAGTCGGCGCGCGTCCGCCAACCCCCACCTTCCGTCCGCTCGAGGGTGAGGACCCGGGTACCGCGCGGATTCGCGAAGAGACCGCGCTCGATCTCCCGGCGCTGCGAGCGGCTCGGCTCCCATGGACCCACTACGCGCCGATCGCGCTCGAAGCGGCCGCGAGAGTCCACGAAATTGACGATTTCGTAGTCCGTCCACAGCAGCCGCTCGCCTTCGCGCTGGAAGTCCCAGATGCGATCTTCCCAGCGCAACGCGCCCGGGTTCGAGGAGGTGGCATCCCGGTAGTGCACCAGCAGATACCAGGTTCCCTCCAGCTCGACCGCCTGCGCCGCGTCTGCGACGAGAAGCAAGGCGAGGGCGACGGCGCCGCGGCGGACCCAGGAGGCCGCCCGAAACGAACCTGAAGCTGAGCCAGAAACCGTGCTCAAATCTGAACCCTGCGCGGAAACCGGGATCGGAGCCCAATCCCCGGTAATCTCGAGTATATGGGAGGTGCGGCTACAGATGGCGCGGTCGTCGGATCCCTGCGGCCCTTTGCGCCCGATGCTCTAAGCTTTGCCGAATGGATCCCCTTCTCCTCAAGTCCGGCAGCGAGCTCGCCCGTCTCATCCGAGAGGGCAAGTTCAGTGCGCTCGAGGTGGTCGAGCGTCACATCGAGCGCATCGAGCGGGTAAACCCGCGGCTCAACGCCGTGGTGCGCGAGCGCTTCGACGCCGCCCGCCAGGAGGCGGTGGAGGCGGATACGCTGGCCGATATGGCGCCCGCTGCCGATCTGCCGCCGCTCCACGGTGTCCCCTGCACCATCAAGGAGTCCTGCGCGCTTCGCGGAATGCCGAACAGCTCCGGGCTCGTCTCGCGGGCGGGGATCGTCTCGGAAAAGGACGCGCCGCCGGTGGCGCGTCTGCGCGCGGCGGGTGCGATTCCTCTGGGCGTCACCAACACCTCGGAGATCACCGCCTGGCCGGGGGCCGAAAACCGCGTCTACGGCCGCACCGGAAACGCCTACGATCCCGATTGCCAGAGCGGCGGAAGCTCGGGGGGCGAGGGCGCGATCATCGGCGCCGGAGGATCTCCCTTCGGCCTGGGGACCGACATCGGGGGCTCGATCCGAATCCCCGCGTTCGCGAACGGCGTCTTCGGGCACAAGCCCTCGGCCGGGCTGGTCCCCGGCACCGGGCAGTATCCGACCTACGACGGCCGGCTGCAGCGCTTCAATACCACGGGCCCGCTGGCGCGCCGGGCCGAGGACCTGATGCCGCTGCTGCGGATCCTGGCGGGACCCGATGGCGAGGATCTGGGCTGCACCCCCATCGAGCTAGGCGATCCCGCCGGCGTGAAGCTGGACTCGATCCGCGTGATCGTGGTGGCGGGCGATGGGCGGCGTTCGATCGACGCGGAGCTGCGCATGGCTCAGCAGAACGCCGCCTATGCGCTGGCGCGCAGCGGTGCCCGGGTCGAGATGCAGGACCCTCCCCGTCTGCGCCGCGCCGCAGAGATCTACCTGGGCCTGATGTTCGAGGCGGGCGGGATGCCCATCGAGACCGCTCTCGGAGACGGAAAGCCGATTCCGCTGGGACGTGAGGTGGCTCGCGCCCTGGTCGGGGCCTCCCCCCACATGCTGCCGGTGCTCCTCCTCGCCGTGTTCCAGCGTCTCGGGCGCCTGGCGAGAAAGCGCCTCGCCCGCGACGCCGCGATCGGGCACGAGCTGCAGGCGGAGCTGCGGGACCTGCTCGGCGACGATGGCGTGCTGGTGTTCCCCTCCGCCCGCTCGACCCCGCCCCGCCAGGGAAGGAATCTGGCGGCCCTGTCCAACTTCGTCTTCACGGGTCTCTTCAACGTGCTGGAGATGCCGGTGACCCAGGTGCCGCTGGGCATCGGCTCCCAGGGTCTGCCCCTGGGCGTGCAGGTGGCCGGAGCTCACGGCAACGACCATCTCACCATCGCCGTTGCCATGCAGCTGGAACGGCTGTTCGGGGGCTGGACGCCGCCGGCGCTCTTCGAAACGCACTCCTCGTAGGTTATTTTCCCCTCAAGTTCCGGGGACTTGGCGCCGATTCCTGAAACGCGCGTTTGAATCGCTCGTCTGACCGAGGCGAGCACCGCATCCGCGTGTCGTCTCTCGAGCGAGAGCTGCGAGCCAGACCGAGGTAGCGCCCCCCATGGCCAGCCAAGACACCCGCGAGAGACTCCTCAACGCCGCGGAGCAGCTCTTCGCAGAGCACGGGATCTCGGGCACCACGCTGCGCGCGCTCACCAGGGCCGCCGGGGTGAACCTGGCCGCGGTTCACTATCACTTCGGGGGCAAGGAGGGGCTGCTGGACGCCGTGGTGGAGCGGCGCGCGACGGCCATGAACCGGGAGCGCCTGCGCGAACTCGACGAGCTGGAGCGATCCGCCGAGCGAGTTGCGGGGGGAGCTTCGAACCCAGGGGCGCCCCAGGTCGAAGACATCCTGCGCGCCTTTTTTCTCTCCGGGCTGCGTGCCTTCGAGAGTGAAGAGCCGGAGACCATCGAGCTCCTGACACGGCTGAGCGCTCGCATCACCTGCGAGCCACCCGAGGCGATCGAGGCGCTGGTCCGCAAGCACTTCGGCACCGTGATGAGGCGCTTCGTCGAAGCTTTGCAGTCCGCTCTCCCGGGGCTTCGCAAAGAGGTGGTGGACGATCGCTTCCGCTTCGTGATCGGCACCCTCAGCCACGTCTTCTCCGGGACCTTCGATCTCGACGTGATCCCCGGCCACGGTGTCTGCGAGACCAGCGACGAGGAGAGGCTCCATCACCTGGTCATCTTCCTCGCCGCAGGCTTGCGAGCCCCCAATCCACCCCTGGGTTTCCGCGACGCCAGCCCGGCGGCCCTCCTGCAAAGCGGCGGGATCCAAAACGAAGCCGGGCGATCTGGAGAAGAAGGGATGGAGATCCGCAAGGAAGCCCGACGATGACGCCGACCAAGAAGATCGTTCTGCCCATCCTGGTCGTCCTGGTGGGAATCGTCGGTTCGACGGGGCTGCTCAGGGTCCGACCGAGCGTCGCCACCCACAGCACTGCCCCCCCCCTTCCGATGGTGCGCGCGATGACGGTCGAGCTCCAGGACGTGCAGCTGCGCATCGAAGCCCAGGGCAGCATCACACCGCGCACCGAGAGCGACCTGGTGGCCGAGGTCGCGGGCCGCATCACCTGGGTCTCTCCCAGCCTCGCCGCCGGCGGCTTCTTCGAAGAGGGCGAGCCGCTGGTCCGGATCGACGCCAGCGACTACGAGCTGGCAGTAGAGAGAGCGGAGGCCGCACTCACGCGTGCGCAGAGCGAGCTCGCCCTGGCGCAGAACCACCTGGACCGGCGGCGAAGTCTGGCCGAGCGCGGCGTGGCGAGCACCGCCGCCCTCGACGAGGCCGTGAATACCGAGAGGGTGGCGAGCGCGGCGGTGCGCGACGCGCGCGCCTTGCGGAGCCAGGCGCGCCGAGACCTGGAGCGCAGCCGGATCCTGGCGCCCTTTGCCGGACGCGTGCGCGAGAAGCGCGTTGGCGTCGGCCAGTTCGTGGGGCGCGGCGCCGGCGTGGCGAGGATCTACGCCGTCGATTATGCCGAGGTCCGGCTTCCGATCCCCGACCACGAAGCCGCCTTCGTGGACCTGCCGATCGACTATCGGGGCGAAGCGGGCGAGAACGATGGGCCAGAGGTGCTGTTGCGCGCGCGCTTCGCGGGCCGCGCGTACAGCTGGACCGGGACCATCGTGCGCACCGAGGGCGAGATCGACCCGCGCACGCGGATGATCCAGACGGTGGCGCGCATCCAGGACCCCTACGGCCGCAGCGCGCAGCAGGACCGGCCTCCTCTGGCGGTGGGAATGTTCGTGAAGGCGGAGATCAGCGGCCGCCTTCTCGAGGACATCGTGGTCCTGCCGCGGTCGGCCCTGCGCGGTCGCGACCAGGTGGTGGTGGTGGACGGGGAGAACCGCCTGCGACTGCGGCGCGTCGAGATTCTGCGCACGGAGCGCGAGACCGTGGTGATCGCTGGCGGCCTCGCCCCGGGTGAGCGGGTCTGCACCTCGCCCCTGGAGACGGTCGACGAGGGCAGCCAGGTCAAGATCGTCATGGAAGAGTCGTGAACCGCGCGATCGCCTGGTTCGCCGGGAATCACGTCGCCGCCAACCTGCTGATGATGCTGCTGCTGGTGGGCGGGCTCCTCTCGATTCCCACCATCAAGCAGGAGGTCTTCCCGGAGCTCAGGCTCGATGTCGTCACCGTGAGCGTGGTCTATCCGGGCGCCGCTCCGATCGAGATCGAGGAGGGCATCTGCATCCGGATCGAGGAGGAGCTGCAGGGCCTCCAAGGCGTCAAGCGCATCAGCTCGACCTCGGCGGAGGGAGTCTGCCTGGTCAGCGTCGAGCTGCTGGCCGGCGAGGACGTCCGCCGCCGCCTCGACGAGATTCGCGGCCGAGTCGACGGGATCGACAGCTTCCCCGAAGAGGCGGAGAAGCCCGTGATCGTCCAGGCCAGCGTGCGCTTCCAGGTCCTGGACGTGGCCGTCTCGGGCGATGTGGATGAGGTGACCCTGAAGCACCTGGGCCAGCAGGTGCGCGACGAGATCGCCGCCCTGCCGGGGATCACCGACGCAGAGCTGGTGGCGACGCGTCCCTACGAGGTCGCCATCGAGGTCTCGGAGGACGCGCTCCTGCGACACGACCTCACCTTCGACCACGTGGTGCGCGCGGTCCGCCGATCCTCGCTGGATCTACCGGGGGGCTCCGTCAAGACCGCCGGTGGCGAGATCCTGATCCGCAGCAAGGGTCAAGCCTACCGCGGAGGCGAGTTCGAGGGGCTGGTGCTGCTCTCACACCCGGACGGCTCTCGGCTCCAGCTGGGGGACGTCGCCCATGTGGTGGATGGCTTCGAGGAGACGGACCAACTCGCTCACTTCGACGGCCGACCCACCACGCTGGTGGAGGTCTACCGGGTGGGCGATCAGAGTGCGCTGGAGATCTCGGCGACTGTCCGGGACTACATCGAACAGGCGCGAGAGAGGCTCCCCGCCGGCGTGACCCTGACCGTCTGGCAGGAGAATGCGCGCTTCCTTCGCACGCGCCTCGACACCTTGCTTCGCAACGGCCGAGACGGCTTTGCCCTGGTGCTGCTGGTGCTGGCCCTCTTCCTGCGGTTGCGCCTCGCCTTCTGGGTGAGCCTCGGCGTACCGCTCTCGTTTCTCGGCACCCTCTTCGTGATGCCGAGCCTGGGCCTGTCGATCAATCTGGTCTCGCTGATGGCCTTCATCGTGGTGCTGGGGATCGTGGTGGACGACGCCATCGTGGTGGGGGAGAACGCGTACACCGAGCACTCACGGGGGGCCGAGCCACTTGCCGGGGCGGTCGCCGGCGCCCAGGGGATCGCGATGCCGGTGATCTTTGGTGTCCTCACCACCATTGTGGCCTTCGTCCCCATGCTGTTCGTGGCGGGACCGATGGGCCGGATGACGCGCATCATTCCCATGATCGTGATCGCGTGTCTGATCTTCTCCCTGATCGAGTCGCTCTTCGTGCTCCCTGCCCACCTCGCCCTCGCAGGCGCGCGGGAGACCCGGGGCAAGAACCCCGTGACGCGGAACTGGCTTCGCTTCCAGGGCGCCGTCGCTGCCGCGCTGCAGTGGTGGATCCGCGAGGTCTACAGACCCGTCCTCGAGATCCTCCTCGAGTGGCGCTATCTCACCGTCGCCGCCGGCGTCTCGATCCTGCTGATTGCGATGGCGATTCTCGGCGGAGGCTGGCTGCGCTTCGTCTTCCAACCCGAGGTGGAGGGCGAAGTGGCGGTCGCCTATCTGACCATGCCGCTGGGAACGCCCGTCGAGGTCACCTCGGAGGCGGTGAGCCAGCTGGTCCGCTCCGCCGAGGAGGTGCGCCGCGAGGTCGATGCGGAGCGCGAGTCGGGCAGCGTGATCGCCCACGTCTTCGATGCGGTAGGCGAGCAGCCCTACCGCCGCCGTCAGGCATCGAGCATCGCTGCCTTCAGTGAGGCGATCGGCATCGGCAGCCACCTGGGCGAGGTCGAGATCGAGGTGGTCCCCTCGGAGGAGCGCGAGATCAGCGTCGAGGAGCTCACCCGGCGCTGGCGGGAACGAACCGGGATGATTCCGGGCGCCGTGGAGCTGAGCTTCGTGTCGACGTTGATCACCGCCGGCGCACCGATTCACCTGGAGCTCGCCGGTCCGGATCTCGAAGAGCTGGCCTCGGCAGCCGAGCGGGTGAAGAGTGGTCTCGCCGCCTACCCGGGCGTGATCGACATCTCCGATTCCTTCCGCGGCGGCAAGCAGGAGATCGAGCTGGAGATTCTGCCCGAGGCCGAGGCCCTCGGGCTCACCCTCTCCGATCTCGCCGGTCAGGTGCGACAGGCCTTCTACGGCCACGAGGTCCAGCGCATCCAGCGTGGCCGCGACGACGTCAAGGTCATGGTGCGCTACCCGGCGGAGGATCGCCGCTCTCTCGGCGATCTGGAGAGGATGCGCATCCGCGCCGCGGACGGCTCCGCGGTGCCCTTCACCAGTGTCGCCCACGCGAACCTGGGCCGCGGCTTCTCGTCGATCCAGCGCGAGGATCGGCGCCGCGTCGTCAGCGTCACCGCCGGCGTAGACGGCCGGATCGCCAACGCCAACGAGATCATCGCCGACCTCAAGAGAGAGGTGGTCCCGGAGATCGAGGCCATTCACCCTCGCCTGCAGATCTCCTTCGGCGGAGAGCAACGCGAGCAGGCGGAGGTGCTGGGAAGCCTGATCCGCGGATGGATCATCGCTCTCTTCGCCATCTACGCGTTGCTGGCGGTGCCGCTGCGCTCCTACGTGCAGCCGCTCATCATCATGGTCGCGATCCCCTTCGGGCTGGTCGGGGCGGTCGGCGGGCACCTGATCATGCAGTACAAGTTCAGCATGATGTCGGTGGTGGGACTGGTAGCGCTCTCGGGTGTGGTGGTGAACGACAGCCTGGTGCTGGTCGACTACATCAACAGGTGTCGCGCGAAGGGCGCCGCGCTGCAGGACGCGATTCGCGAAGCGGGAGCGGCGCGCTTCCGCGCCATTCTTCTCACCTCTCTCACCACGTTCGCGGGCCTGACTCCCCTGCTGATGGAGCAGAGCGTGCAGGCCAAGCTCCTGATCCCGATGGGAATCTCCCTTGCCTTTGGCGTGATCTTCGCCACTCTGATCACCCTGGTGATGGTGCCGGTCAGCTACCTGATTTTCGAGGACCTGCTCCAGGCCGCCGGTTGGCTGCTGCGGAGGGGCGATCTGGAGGACGCGATGCCGGTGGAGATGAGGCCCGATGTCGCGCGCCAGGAAGGCGGCGGCGGATCGGGCATGCGGTGATCCGCGCCTTCAGCTGGATTGCGGTCGCCTACCTGGCGGCGGGGGCCGTGGCGTTCGCCGTAGCCATGCCGCTACGCGGCGAACACCCGATCCTCGTGGCTGCTGCCGCGGACCTGGGCGCCACCCTCGCGATCTTTGCCTTCAGCCTGGCATTTCGGAACTCGAGCTTCTACGACGCCTACTGGAGCGTCGCGCCCATCGCGATCGCCTTCTACTGGTGGCTCTCGGCGCCCGACTCCGGTGTGGGTGCGGTGCGCGGGTGCCTGGTTCTCGGTCTGGTGAGCTTCTGGGGCATTCGCCTCACCACCAACTGGGCCCGCGGCTGGCGGGGGCTCGGTCACCAGGACTGGCGCTACACGGATCTCCAGAAGCAGACGGGTCGCGCCTATTGGGCGGTGAGCCTTCTCGGCATCCACCTGTTTCCCACCCTGGTGGTCTTTCTCGGCTGTCTCCCACTGTTTCCGGCGCTGGCCGAGCCGGTCCGGCCGTTTGGGGTGCTGGACCTGGTGGCCGCGGGGATCACCGGCTTCGCAGTCTGGCTCGAGGCCACGGCGGATCGTCAGCTCCGCCGCTTCACCACCGGCTCCCATCCGCCCGAGGAGTTCCTCCGTAGCGGCCTCTGGGCGTGGTGCCGGCATCCCAACTACCTGGGAGAGATCCTCTTCTGGTGGGGGCTTCTGGTCTTCTCCCTGGCGGCGGGCGTCATCTCCTGGTGGACTGCGGTCGGCGCCATCGCCATCACGGTGATGTTCCGGGTCGTCAGCCTGCCCATGATCGAGCGACGCATGATCGAACGCCGCCCGGCCTATGCGGAGCACGCGAAGCGAACCTCGGCGCTCCTGCCCCGTCGCCCCGCCGCCGGCTAACGCTCCGCTGCAGCGATGTGCTCGGCGATGGCCTCCACCAGGGTCGGGATCAGGCCCGGGGCCACATCGTGTCCCATTCCCGGAATCAGGCGCAGCTCGGCGCCGGGAATTCGCTTGGCCGTGTCCATCCCGGCCTCGACCGGGATCAGCGGATCGTCGACACCGTGGATCACCAGGGTCGGGACGCGGATGGTCTTGAGCAGCTCGGCGCGTTCTCCCCCGGTCAGAACCGCCAACATCTGCCGACTGATGCCTTCGGGGCAGTGGCAGCGATCGTAGGCTCGCTCCGCCGCAGCGCGCAGGTAGGCATCCCCTGGCGGGTAGCCGGGGCTCCCGAACACCTTCTCCGTTTCTACGCTGTGCCGAATCACCGACTCCCGGTCGTCCGGGTCCTCGGGGCGGGACATCAGTGCCGCGGCGGCCTCGGGGGTCGGTCCTGGAAGCCCCGGGGCGCCCGAGGAGGACATGATCGAGGTGAGGCTGCGCAGGCGCTCCCCGTGCCGAATCGCCAGCAGCTGGGCGATCATTCCGCCCATCGAGATCCCCGCTACGTGGGTGGTCTTTACCTCGAGGGCGTCGAGCAGACCCACCACGTCGAGGGCCATGTCGTCGATGCGGTAGGGAGCGTCGATCGGATCTCCGCGCGCCGCGCGGCCCATGGCCTCGCCGATGTCGATCGAGCCCGCCCGGTGGAATTTGGTCGAGAGGCCCGCGTCCCGGTTGTCGAAGGTGATGACGCGGTGCCCGCGTTTCACCAGCCCCGCCAGGAAGGCGTCCGGCCAGGCGGTTCGCTGGGTGCCGAGCCCGCGAATCAGCAGCAGAGGGACGCCCTTCGCCTCTCCGAACACCTCGGCATCGATCTCGATTCCGTTGGCCTCGAAAGCGGTCATTTCGGCTCCCACGGGGTATGGCTCGGAACGTCAGCGAGCTTACACTGGATGCCGGTCTCGTCGCAGCGGAAGGAGGCGCCCAGATGGTTCGTGTTCTCAAGTGGCTCGGGCTCGTGATCCTGGGGATCGCGGCGCTCGCGGTGTGCATCGTCTTTGCGGCGCGTTTCGCGGATGGGCCCCTGGGGCCCGTCCCCGGCGGCCCGATGAGCGGTGAGCGTGTCGCCGGGCCGGTGACGGACTGGGACTTCATCGTGGAGCGCGACACCGTCGAGCTGGAGGTGAATCCGGACGCGCCGCGCTCGATCACCACCTGGGTGGTGGGGTACGGAGGGCAACCCTACCTCCCCTCGGGCTTCGGGGCCCGGAAGACCTGGACGGCACAGCTGGTCGCGGATGGGCGCGCGGTGCTGCGGGTCGACGGAAAGCTCTACGAGCGGCAGGCGGTGCGGGTGACCGACGAGGAGCTTCTCCAGGAGCTGCGGGCGGTGCTGATTCACAAGTACGACCTGGACCCGGAGGGCAATTTCTCTGGCCCCGCCACCTGGTTCTTCCGCCTCGACCCCCGCGAGTCGCTGTCACCCCCCCAGTGAGGGGTCTTTGAGGAACATGGCCGTCTGGTCACCGAAATAGACCGGGGTCCCCTCCTGCCAGAAGCGGAGCTCGCAGCGCATCACGATGCGCTTCGGACCCACCCGGGTCCGGGTCTCCCGCGACTCGAGTTGTAGCGGCGGGCCCAGCCGGGCCAGATTCTTGAAGTCCGCGCGGTGGATGCGGCATCCGAAGCCCGCCCAGCCGTCCTCCCAGCGGCAGCCGTGGAAGAACCAGGCGTGCAGGCAGCCGATGCTGCCCGTGATCTGGAGCAGCTCCCCCGCGTTGACGTGGGCCGGATGTCCCGGATCGACGCGCTGATGCCGGCTGAAAGGGAGCTCGCGGGTGGTGTCCATCCGCGCCTCGATGACCCGGGCCTCGGGATCGATCTTCACCACCTCGTCCACCAGGAATGCCTCCTCCCGGTAGCTGAAGGTATCGAGAAAGCGGCGCATCTCGGCGGGATCGTAGGGTCCGGGTACCTCTCGGGGCATGCGGTGTGTATATCGCCAACGCTCGGTCTGAGCGAGGGGGGAGCGAGTGGGTGAGAGATGATCGCTAGACTCGTCTGCGTCGGCTGGCGAGACGCCAGGCGGCGAGGAGGTGATCTCCGCGATGACTGAGCCGGGTCTTCGAATCGCGGCCGGTGTCGCCGCCTGCCTCTGGACGCTTGCGATCCTGGCGCCGGGGGGGGCGGAGGCGCGGGATCGGGGCGCCGACGGCCGCTTTGCCACCCGTCGATCCTCGCATTTCGTCCTCTATCAGGATGTGGACATCGATCGGGCCTCGGGCTGGACCGGCTCGGTGCAGTTCGAGAAGCAGGTGCTGGCGGCGCTGGAGAGCGCCCACGACCGACTCGACCAGCTCCTGGGCCTGCGCCCGGGCCGGGACGTGGAAGTCTGGGTCTACGATCCGGCCATCTTCGACACGCTCTTCGGAGGCCGATTTCGCTTTCCGGTGGCTGGCTTCTACCACGGCGCCGTCCGGGTGCGCGGTGACGTCGGGCTGACCCCGCATTTGTCGCGGGTGCTTCACCACGAGCTGGTCCACGCCGCCATCGATTTCGCATCCCCCTCCTTTCGACCTCCCGCCTGGGTGAACGAGGGGGTCGCGGAGTGGTTCGAAAATCGCGCCACAGGCAAACGGCGTCTCAATCCCGGCGAGTGGGCTGCACTGGCCGAGGCGAGCCGACGCGGCGTGTGGATTTCCACCCCATCGCTGCTGCAGCCGAGCTTCGCTGCGCTTCCCGCCGAGTCCGTGGGCCTCGCTTACCTGCAGTCCTACGCCAGCATCGATCTGCTGGTGCGTCGCCGGGGCGAGCGCAGCCTCGAGAGCTTCCTCCATACCCTGCTCCAGCTTCGCGACTCCGATCGAGCCCTTCGCCGCATCTACCGGATGGATCTCCCGGAGATCGGGGAAACGCTCCGGGCGGAGCTGCGCTAGACGCCAGACAGCGGCAGCGAGCGGATAAAGGATCTCTTCCCAGCCGGTAGACGCGTCTTTTCCCGGCAAGGAAGTGTCTCCTCGCTTACCATCGGAGATCTGAAAGGGAGGTTCTTGTGCAATTGCATCCGATGATCGAGCTCTCGGGAAACCACGAGGTCAGACAGGCGAAGGGATTCAAGGCTGCCGCCGCCGCACTGACCGGGGAAGAGCTCGCGGAAATGTATGAGACGGAGCTGGCTAATGCGCCGAAGCGTGCAGCGGCTGGGAAGAAGTTTCTGGTCAAGGCGAAGCCTCCCACCACCCGTCGCGCCCACAAGGACGAGGAGCACCTTTCTCTGGCCCTGCTCAAGTACGGCCGCGATTCCGGCGAGGGACTGGCTCTTCCCCAGGTCGGGAATCTCGACCTTCTCGCTGCGCAGGTTCCCATGGCGACAGCGAGCGTCGATCGTTCCCTGGGTGACGCGGATCCGAACAAGGGCGTCGGCAAGATCGATCTGCTCGGCGTCGGTCCCGAAGACCGTCTGGTGGTAGCGAAGCTCAAATTTGCAGCGCCCGGCGCGACCCGAGGCGGTACCGGGGATACGCCGCTGCGCGCGTTCCTGGACGGACTTGCACAGACTGCCATCGCCGCTGCGAACCGGGAATCCCTGGCGTCGGAGGTCGCGGCCGCGCAGGAGCGCACTCTCTCCGACGCGCCCCCGATCTTCGCCCTGGTGGCAAGTCCCCGCTATTGGGAACTCTGCCGCAAGCGCGAGGCTCAGAAGGGTGCAGCGTGGATTCGAGAGATGGAGAGGCTCGCCCGCGACGCCGAGGAGTCGATCGGCGTTCAGGTGCTGTACCTGGCCCTTCCCCTCGAAGGAGATCCGGGCTGGGATTACGGCGAGGAGGGCCCCGTCCTCACGGCGGCACCCCAGTTGACCGCCGCCTGGGAGGCCCGTGCGGGAATCGTGAAGCCGAAGGCGAGGCCCCGGCCCAAGGCCCAGGCTGCCGTCGCCGAGACGATCGTCGAGGCGGATCTCTCTCGGCCGATCCGGGACTACACCCTCACCGAAAGCTACAGCGCCGGCGACCGTATCTCGCATCCCACTCTCGGCACCGGCGTGGTCCAGGGCAGCGTGGGAGTCGGCAAGGTCCGAGTGCTCTTCGACGGGAAGAAGGCCCTCCTCGTCCACCAGAGACCCGTCTCGAGCTCCCCGACCTGATTCGGGCTCTCGATTCCGGATTGCGCGGTGCGCCCGCCGATCAGAATCGGTCCGGGCGCACCTCTGCGTCGTTCCCGCCGTCGATGTAGTAGATGCTTCCGTGGATCCAGGACGCATCCGGCCCGAGCAGGAACGAGACCAGCCCTGCGATCTCGTCCGGCGCTCCCCGGCGCCCGAGCGGTACCTGCAGGGTGCGGATCGCCTCGCCAAAACGGGGATCGCCGAGACCACCCTCCAGCAGCGGTGTCTGCACGGGGCCCGGAGCCACCCCGTTCAGTCGCACCCCGGCACGGCCCCATTCCCCCGCCCGGCGTCGCAAGGCCCGGCCCAGGGCGTGTTTGGAGCCTGCGTAGGCGAGGAAGGGCTCGCCGGATTCCTCCAGGAAACGGTGTGCACCGGCTTCGTCGTGGGCCAGCAACGCCGCCGTGTAGGGGTGGTCTTCGAGAGGGATGAACTGGGCCGAGTTCGAGCAGATCACCACGACGGCCGGATCCTCGCCCCGCTGCAGCGCCGGAAGCAGTCCGTCGAGCAACTCGACAGCGCCGAAGTAGTTGACAGAGGCGATCTGCGATATCGGAGTGACGTGGACGCCGAGCCCGGCCGAGAGGACGAGTCGGTCCAGACGGCCCTCGCAGTGCTCCTCCACCTTGGCGATCGCGTCCTCCCGTCCTCGCCTGTCGGAGAGGTCGATCTCGATCTCCGCATCGCGGACGTCGATCCCGATGATCCGGTCGCCCTGTCTCTCCAGACGCGATCGCACCGCCGCCCCGATCCCCGATGCCGACCCGCTGACTGCTGCCGTTCCCATCTTTCCCTCCGTACCGCAATTTCCGCGATCAGCTTAGCTCGACGTGAGGGCCGTCCATCGGGCAGGCGGACAGGGTGGATTCCTCTCTGTATGCTGCGCCGAATGGCCCGCTCCCGTCGTCGCCGCTACGAGCTCGCGGACCCCGAGCTCAACCAGTTGATCGAGGAATTGATCGACCGCGCCCAGGAGATCTACGGCCAGCGGTCGGGTGCGGACCTGATCCGGCAGGTGGTGGTCTCCGCCCTGCGGCTGATGAGGGACGACGCGTCCACGGGCGACATGAAGCTCATCAACAGCGCTCTCAAGGAGCTGCGCCACTCCTTTTCCGTCTTCGGACCCTACAAGCACGTACGAAAGGTCGCCGTCTTCGGCAGTGCGCGAACCGAGCCAGGCCATCCCGACTGGGAGCAGGCCCGTTCGTTCGCGGAGCGGATGGTGGCCGAGGGCTGGATGGTGATCACCGGCGCCGGAGACGGGATCATGGGCGCTGCGCAGGGAGGCGCGGGCCGGGAATCCTCCTTCGGTGTCAACATACGGCTTCCACTCGAGCAGAATGCCAATGTCGTCATCGCCGGCGACCCGAAGCTGATCAACTTCCGCTACTTCTTCACGCGCAAGGTGGTCTTCGTGAAGGAGGCCCATGCGATCGCCCTGTTTCCGGGTGGCTTCGGCACCCACGACGAGGGCTTCGAGGCGCTGACGCTGATGCAGACGGGCAAGGGCGAGATCCTGCCCGTCGTGTTCGTGGATGCGCCGGGAGGTAGCTACTGGAGGGAATGGATCGCCTACCTGAGCTCTCATCTGCGAGGGCGGGGCATGATCGGCGAGGAAGATCTCTCGCTGTTTCGGGTGACCGATGACCTGGACACCGCGGTCGAGGAGATCGCCGGCTTCTACCGGAACTACCACTCGAGCCGCTACGTGGACGAGCTGCTGGTGCTCCGAGTGCGCCGCGGACCCGATCAGGAGCAGCTCGATTCATTGAACAGCGAATTCTCCGACATCCTCGCCGGCGGGAAGATCGAGGTGCGGCCGGTGCTGCCCCGGGAAGCCGGTGAGGTGGATCACTATCCGCGCGTCACCCTGCGCTTCAACCACGTCAGAATCGGCCGGTTGCGCCAGCTGATCGATCGCCTCAACAGCTTCGTTGGCGAGGCCGCGCCGCCCGGCGAGGCCAGCCCCCGGGAGATCGTCGCGGCAGAGATCCCCCCCGAGGCCGAGCGCGCCGAGGAGGACGACGGATAGGACCGCTGGGGGGGCGGGGGCGGGCTAGAGGAGGGCCGGGAACCGGAGTTCTCCATGTCTGGCCATCCGATCCGGGTGGGTTATGATCAGGCCGCTTCGAGCCCCGCCCCGGCGGGGACCGAAGCGAGGATTTGCATTACGGGTCCCGAATCGGGACCGCAGGAGAGATGAGTTTGTCAACTGGCACAGTGAAATGGTTCAGCGACGAAAAGGGATACGGGTTCATCGTTCCCGATGACGGAGGGAAGGATCTCTTCGTCCATCATTCAAACATTCAGGGCGAAGGCTTCAAGACCCTTCAAGACGGTCAGCAGGTGGAGTACGAGGCACAGCAAGGCAAGAAGGGGATGGAGGCTACACAAGTACGACCCTGCTAAGCGCGGGATCATTTCGAAAAAAAGAGGGCCCCGGCCACGCCGGGGCCTTCCTGTTTCTGGGCAAGCCCGGCGAGCCGGAGGCGAACGAAGTTCTCCAGGTGAGCCGCGGCGCAGGCTAGATGGAAGGGCGGCGATCGAACCAGGGTCGGGCCTGCTCGAGCTGTCCCGCGAGGCGGAATAGCGTTGCCTCGTCTCCGAAGCGCCCGGCGAACTGCACGCCGATGGGCAGACCGGCGGCGTTCCACACCAGCGGCACGGACATGGCCGGGTTCCCCGCGGCGTTGAAGAGCTGGGTGAAACCGACGGTCTTCAGGAGGCTCCCGAGGAATTCGCCGAAGTCCGGGTTCGAGAGGGAGAGAACCCCCAAAGGGAGAGGGGGTGTGGCCATGGTGGGCGTGAGCAGTACGTCGTAGCGCTCCAGAAAGCCTGCCACCTGGCGGCCGATGCCGTGGATGACGCGGACCGAACGGGCGTACTCGGCCGCTCCGGTTGCCGCTGCCCCCGTCACCATGGCGTAGGTCACGGGCTCCAGATCGTCTGGACCGAATTCCCGCCCCAGGATAGCGGCCCGGTCCTCGCAGGTGGCGCGCAGATTCGCGGCGATGATGGTGCCGGTCGCCTGCCGGAAGGTCTCGGTATCGATGGAGAGCGAGCTCTCCTCGACCTCGTGGCCGAGCTCCGCGCAGATTCGGGAGGCCTCTTCGACGGCGGCGACACAGTCCGGATGGGTCTCGACGTCGTTGAAGGCGCGGCTCTGAAAGGCGATGCGCAGTCGACCCGGTGAACGACCCACTTCCTCCAGATAAGGGCGTTCCGGAGGCGACGCCCAGTAGGGCGCGCCGAGGTCTGGTCCGCTGCTGGCATCCAGCAGAGCGGCATTGTCGCGGACCGAGCGGCTCACCGCGTGGACCGCGCTCATGCCGCTCCAGCCTTCACCCGCATCCGGACCCGCGGGCGTGCGGGCGCGAGTGGGCTTCATTCCGAACAGACCGCAGCAGGAGGCGGGAATACGGATCGAGCCGCCGCCATCGCTGGCGTTGGCCAGGGGGACGATTCCCGCAGCGACGGCTGCCGCGGCGCCGCCCGAGGAGCCGCCGGCGGTGTGGTCGGTGTTCCAGGGGTTCCGCGTCTTCCCGAAGAGCTTCGACTCCGTGGTGGTGGTGAGGCCGAATTCGGGGGAGGCGGTCTTGCCGAAGATCACCAGCCCGGCATTCCGGTAGCGGGTCACGATCTCGCTGTCGTGATCGGCGACGAAGTCCTCGAAGAGCCGGCATCCGTAGCTGGTGCGCGCACCCCTGGTGAGGAGGTGGAGATCCTTCACCAGGAAGGGAACGCCGTGGAAGGGCCCGTCGGCGAGGTCGCCGCCGGCCTCCTTCCGGGCCTCATCGAGCATGGGAATGACGATGGCGTTGAGCTTCGGATTTCGCTCCTCGAGCCTTGCGATCGCCGCCTCGAGGATCTCGGAGGGTTTCGCCTCGCGCTTCCTGATCAGCTCGGCCAGACCCAGGGCATCGTAGGATTCGTAGTCGTTCACGGCATTTCCCTTCCGCTCAGATCGACACCCAGGGTCGATTCAGTTCGTCCTCTGGCTCCTCGCACAGCCACCAGTCCGAGATCTTCTCGATGGGTCGCTCGACGAAGTCTGCCGGAAGCTCGCTGTTCTTCAGGAAGAAGGCATTGGGCGCATAGCTTTCCGCGTACACCAGGGTGTAGCCCTTCTCTCGGCCGAGCTTCTGGAGGGCAGCCAGGCTGGCCCCGTGGTAGGGGGTCTTGTCCCAATGGAAGTCGGCGCTGTAGGGAATCGTCTTGCGCACCGACGGTCCGAAGAAGATGTTGTACTCGATCACCACCACCCGGGGGTGGTAGCCGTCGATGGCCTTCCAGATCCAGTAGTCGTTGCCGTCGACGTCGATCGAGAGCAGATCGAAGTCGGGCGGCACCCGGTACCGGGCAAACAGTTGGTTCACGTTCTCGGCAGTGACGAACTCGTTCCGCACCGGCTCACGGACCCGCTCGGCATCGCCCTCCATCAGCAGACCCGACCAGCCGTGGTCGATGCGCAGGTGGGCCGTGTTCGACTCCACGCATCCGTCCTTGGCGCCGAACTCGACGAAGTAGCGGTTGGCGGTGCCGATGCACTCGAAGATTCGCCGCAGGACACCGTCTTCTCCGCACTGGGAGCGAAAGCTCCGTTCGTGGGCTCTCAAGTCGCTCAGCATGGGTGGCTCCGCATCTGCCAGGTGTTTCTCAGGGGCTCTGATCCTAGCGAACGCGATCACGCTCCGGGTAGAATGCACCCAGGGACGACATGCTCACGCTCAGCCTGACCGAGCTCACGGGTCGACTGCGGGCCGGCAAGGTCTCCCCCGTCGAACTCATGGGAGCCGTTCTCGACCGGATCGACCAGACCAATGGCGATCTGAACGGCTTCGTCGCGATGCGGGACCGCGAGGCCCTGATGGCCGATGCCAGAGATTCCTAGGAGCGCATCCAACGGGGTGAGGCCCGGCCTCTGGCGGGAGTCCCCCCTGGCGTGAAGGATCTCGAGCACGCCGCCCTGTATGGGTCGTGACTGGAGCCTGCTCGGCGCCTTCGAGTTGGCCGCCCGTATCCACGAATACCTGCCCGATCGCGAATCCGAGATGGGGCGGGCCTTCATCGCCGGGGTCAAGACGGGCTGGGCGATGACCCCAGAGCGCTGGCGGAGCATCGGGGACCAGCGGGTCGAGCTGAACCGCTGGTGCGCCGAGGCCTTCGAGCGCTTCGACCTGCTGGTGACGCCCACCGTTCCCTACGACCCACCGCCCGCCAAGCGCCCTTTCCCCGCCGAGACCGAGGGGCGGCCCCAGTCGATCGCGGGCGTCGCCTCCTTCACCATTCCCTTCAATCTTTCCTGGCACCCGGCGGCGACGATGCGCGTTGGGCGGTCGCAGCTGGGGCTCCCGATCGGAATGCAGATCGTAGGACCGCGCCACCGCGAGGACCTGGTGCTTCGAGCCGCGCTGGCCTTCCAACGCGAGCGCCCCTGGCACCCCGACTGGCCGAGCAGCTGGTCCGATTGATTCAGGAGCGCCGGGCGCCGCGCGCGTGCACCAGGACGCGGTGTCCGTCCGGGAAGCAGACCTGGACTTTTTCCGGTCCGGCGACCCGGTCGACGACACCGGCGCCGAAACGCGGATGCTCGATGCGGTCGCCGATTGCGTAGCAGTCGCTGCTCCGGTAGCTCTTGGGCGGCCGCGAGGGATCTGCCTCCACCAGGGGCTGCGAGGGCTTCGTCTTCGCACTCGCGTTCCGGGTGCGCGTCGCGCTTCGCGCCGCTGTGGGTCGCCCGCCGATCCCCCGGTAGCGGTGAGGCCGCCCGCACTGCTTGCATTCGACTCTGGCGATTTCACCGTTCGCGATGGCGACGATCACGTGCCACACCTCGCCGCATCTTCCACAGACGGCCTCGATGTCTGCTCCGACTTTCACCTAAGCCTCTCCACACCGAGAAGGACAAGGAGAGTAACCTCAACCGAGCGGGGACGCTCTTTGCCTGTTTGCTCGCGCTTGTGAAGAAGCGAGACCGCGAAAGCATCCCCGGGGATCAGCGGTGACGCTTCAGGAAGTCGTGGATCAGCCACTGGGCGATGCTGACGTTGCCCGGAAAGATCATTGGCATGTCGTCTGCCTCGAACCATCCGGCGGTCTCGACCTCGGTGCCGTCCACCTGGATCTCGCCGGCCGCGTAGCGAGCCTGAAAGCCCAGCATGAGTGAATGTGGGAACGGCCAGGGCTGGCTGCCGAAGTATTGGATGTCGGTGACCTCGATGCGCGTTTCCTCGTACACCTCGCGGGCCACCGCGTCTTCGGCGCTCTCTCCTGGCTCCAGGAAGCCCGCGAGCACGCTGTGGATCCCCGGTGGGAAATGGGGGCCTCGCGCCAGCAGAATCGCGTTCTCCCTCTCCACGGCCACGATCATCGAGGGCGCGATGCGGGGGAAGTGGTGCAAGCCGCATCCGGGGCAGACGCGCGATCGCTCGGTCGTCGCGATCTCGGTGGGCGTTCCGCAGCCGCCGCAGTAGCGATGGTTGCAGTCCCACTCCACGATCTGGATGGCGCGACCGGCCAATTCGTGAAGGTCCCATTCCAGTCGTCCCAGGAGGGCCCGGAGGTCGTGGAAGGCCAACCCCTCGGGTGGCCGGGTCTCCGGCGGCAGCTCCGCCGCGTAGCAGCGGATGTCTTCGAGGAGACCCAGGTAGTGGGTCTGTACCGGCTGGAGCCCGAGACGATCCAGTGCTTCGCGGGGTGGAAGGAAGGAGTCGGCAGCGACGAGCAGCTCCCGGTTCCGGAAGGCGAACCACAGGGCGGGCCTGGATTCCTCGGTCGGTTCGCTCAGGCTCGATCTGAAGACCCGTCGGTTTTCTGCACCCATGGGGCGAACGTAGCCCAGGCCGCCCTGCGTTCAGTCCTCGCCGGGATCGCGTCCGCGCAGCCGCTTCTTGTCGCCCTGCTGACGCTTCTCGGTGAGCCGGCGCTCGCGACTTCCCCGCGTCGGTCGGGTGGGCTTGCGCGGCCGCGGCTTCGCCAGGGCGCGCTGGATCAGCCTCTCCATCCGCGCCAGAGCCGCCTCCAGGTTTCGAGCCTGCAGGCGACTCTCGCTGCTCACCACGTGCAATCTTCCGTCTCCGTCGAGCCGGGTCGCGAGCTTCTCGCGAATCCGGGCGACGTCCTCGGTTCCGAGATGCGCAGCAGCTCCATCCAGGTCCAGGCGCAGGTCGACCTTCGTCGCCACCTTGTTGACGTTCTGCCCCCCCGGGCCGCTGGCGCGGGTGAAGCGGACCGAGAGCAGGCGTGCGGGTATTATCCGCCGCTCCGAAATCTCCAGGTCTCGAAGTCCGGCCATTGCGGTGCTATCGGCGCCCGCAGCGGGGAGCTGATTGAAAAACAGGAGGGGCTACTAGGCGTGGCCTGCGATGCTCAGCGGACCTCGCCTGACCCGGCGCGGTGCGGTGTCCTGGCGGGGACCGATCGAGAATCCCCCCGCCATCCGGATGACCAGCTCCAGACGGGGGAGGAGCACCTGGCAATCCTCGATCCAGCTCTCCTTCTGGGCGAGGGCGAAGGCCTCGAGCAGGGCGGCACGGCTCTCGAGGCGGATTCGGATCTCGCGATGATCCTGGGCGTCGCTGGCCTGGTTGAGCCTTCGGGCGGTTTCGGGCGAAAGGTCCATTTCGGGTCCTCCCCTTCAGTATTCCCTGGATTGCGGAAGCCCCTGGGTTACTGATACCGCGATTTCGTCGGGCGCGTCTGAAGGAGCGGTGAACGGAGCGTTGTACCCGCTCCCACGACGAGATCATAGCTGAGGAGCCTCCTATTCTCGGTGATCTGGAACACAGGGTCGGGAGATGCTCTACGATTCGAGCCTTGGAGGATTTCGATCATGAAGCTTGTCACCTTCAAGCATGCCGGCGCGACCCGCCTCGGGATCGTCGTCGCCGAGGAGGTGGTGGACCTCGCCTCCGCCGCACCGGATCTGCCTCGCGAGATGCGCGCATTTCTGGAGGCGGGCCGTCCCGCCCTCGATGCCGCCGCCGAGGCGCTGGACGCCGGCCGGCACCGGATCGCTCTCGCCGAGGTTCACCTCGAGGCACCGGTGCAGCCCAGCAAGTGCCTGGCAATCGGCCTCAACTACGCCGAGCACATCGAGGAGACCGGCAGACAGAGACCCGAATTTCCCACGGTTTTCAACAAACAGGTCTCCTGCGTCACCGGGCCTGGCGATCCGATCCATCTCCCGCGGGTCTCGAGCGCCCTCGACTACGAGGGAGAGCTCGCCTTCGTGATCGGAAAGCGTTGCCGCCACGTCCCCAGCCAGCGCGGGGCCGAGGTCATCGCCGGCTTCACGGTGATGAACGACGTGAGCGTACGCGACTGGCAGGTCAAGGCGCCCACCATGACGCTCGGCAAGTCCTTCGATACCCACGGCCCATTGGGGCCCTGGATCGTCACTCCTGATGAAGTCGGGGATCCCCACTGCCTGAACCTGGAGACCCGGGTGAACGACGAGGTCCGTCAGAGCTCCAATACGAAGTACCTGATCTTCGACTGCTACGACCTGATCGAGACGCTCACCACGGTGATGACTCTCGAACCGGGGGACGTGATCTCGACGGGGACGCCCGCCGGAGTGGGAATCGCCAGGAAGCCGCCGCGAATGCTGGTCGAAGGTGACGTGGTGACGATCGAGATCGAGCGAGTGGGCCGCATCGAGAACCGCGTGATCGCGGAGCCCGCGGACACCGGGACCTTCTGAACCTCGTTCGCCTGCGGCTCACTACGCGCATCTTCGGTGCTTGCCTTGTGAACTTCGTTCGCCTACGGCTCACTGCGCGCACCTTCGGTGCTTGCGTCACACCAGTGTGAGCTGCTGGGGGATGCCCAGGGCCTCGTCGAAGTTTTGACCGGTCTCCGAGAGGATGCCGTCGGCAACCGGACGCAGGACCCGCTCGAGGTAGTGTCTGCGGTCGATCCCCTTGGGTAGAGGGCGTCCGGGGAGGACTGGCTCCGGGCCATTCCGGGTGATCACGTAGTGGACCACCCGGCCGACCGCCCCGCCGGCCTTGCGCGCCGCGCGGATGTGAGGGGGCGTGGTGGCGGTGTAGCGATCCAGGGATCCCTTGCGGATCCGCTTCACGTAGATCAGCTCGCCGTCCAGCTCGCCGGCGCGCATCTCTTCCACCAGCTGCTTCACGAAGGGAAGCACGTCCCGGTCGGTGAAGAGGCGCTCCAGCATCCCCTCCTGCAGGCGGTGGGCGATCTGGGGCCAGTCGCGGCGGACCGACTCCAGGCCCACGATCACCAGGCCGCCATCCACCCAGCCGGCGTAGCGCTTCTTGCTGCCGCCGCGTCCGCCGCGCACCCGGGGCAGCAGTAGCCGTTCGAAGATCTTCTCCAGCTCCAGCTCGAGCTGGGGCTCGACGCGATACTGGCATCGGATCCTCTCGGCGATGCAACTCTGCACCCGCTCCCGCAGCAGCTCGGCCTCGCCAGGCGCGTCTCCGTGCAGCTGCACGAAGACCGAGTCGGTGTCGCCGTAGAGCACTTGCACGCCCTCCGCCTCGAAGGCCTCTCGGGTCCAGTGCAGGGTCTGCTGGCCGAAGCTGGTGATGGCGTTTGCGATCTCCGGGTTGAAGAAGCGGCAAGAAGCCGCGCCGAGCACCCCGAACAGCGCGTTCATCATGATCTTGATGGCCTGGTCCGCCTTGTGATCCTGGTTCTTCTTGGCCCGATCGCGCCGCTCTGTGAACTCCCGGATCACCTCCGGCAGGATCGCCTCGGAGCGCGAGAAGCGCGCCCCGTTGGGCGCCTCGATCGCCTCTTCGCCGGCTCGCGCATTGGCCAGCGGATCGAGGTTGAAGGTGCGGATCAGGCTCGGGTAGAGGCTCTTGAAGTCGAAGACGGCGACATTCGCGTAGAGGCCGGGCTTCGGCTCGAGCAGCGCGCCGCCCCGCACCATCTCGGTCTTGCGCTCCTGATCGACGCTGGGTGCGACGACACCGCGCCGGGTGAGCTCCGGGATGTAGATCAGATCGAAGGAGGCGATGCTGGCGCCGACGCGGTCGAGCTGCATCCCCGAGAGCAGGCTCCGCTCGATGCTGAGCTCCAGGAGGCCTTCCCTCTCGAGGATCTCGTAGACCAGGCGCGCATCCTCCAGGTTGTACTCCACCAGGGCTGCGGGCTCCTCCCGGTACATCCGCTCGATCTCCGCCGCCGCATCCGGCAGCTCGGAATCGATGCGCTTGCCGCGGCCCAGCAGGGTGCGTGCGGCGGTCTCCAGCCGGTAGTCCTGGAGCCGGACGGCGTCGCGCACCAGCGGGATTCCGTCGAGGACCACGCGCCCGGGAATCTCCGCCCGGCCCTGGCGGGTGAAGCTCGTGTCCCTCTGGAAGCGGATCTCCCCCTCGACCCGGCCCAGCCGGCAGGTCAGGTGCAGGCTCTGGCAGCGTCTCGCCAGCACCCGGAGGTCGAAGTCGATCAGGTTCCAGCCCACCAGGATGTCCGGATCGAGCTCGCGGATGCGAGCCATCACTCCCGCCAGAAACAGGCGCTCGTCGGGGTGGTCCACGGCGCCCTCCACCGGCTGCTTCGAGACCAGGTGGACCTCCGCGACATCGCCGCCCACCAGGGCGGCCGAGAAGATCTGGCTCGCGTCGGGGGAGGTCTCGAGATCGATGGAGAGGGCGCGAAGGGCAGGGCGGCTCCTCGAGGGATGGATCTCGGGGTTGTGGAATCGCAGCAGACCCCCTTCGAGGACCTCATGGGGGCCGTCGATCGCGACGCCTCCGCGAATTCCCCGATCGATCAGGTATCGATAGACGAAGCGAATGTCCCCCTCGAGGACCTCGCAGCCGCTCTCGAGCAGACGATCCCTGATGTGGGGGACGGCGGAGGGAGTCCGTGCGGTCACCCGCACGACCTCGCGACCCCGGAGGTCCCGAAGTGCGGTCGCCTCGATACGGATGTCGCGCTCGGCGGCGAGGAGAGCCTCCTGCTGCTTGGGAACGAAGAAGTAGGGACGGAAGCGGTCGTCCTCCACCAGGAAGGCCTCGCCGCTCTCCAGGCGGCCGAAGAGCTGCACGACGGCCCGGTCTTCCCGGATCCGGTAGGTCGGCTGGAGGATGAAACCGGAATGCATCGGTTCCCCACTCAGCGGCGCGGACCCTGCATCGCGGATGTGTGCATCTCTAGCCCGTTTAGATACTATACAGATCAGTCAAGATTCTACCCCATTCCCGTGGCCCTCCTAGGGGGGAGATCCAGAATCTGGGTGGAACGGTAGCGAGCGACTCGCAAGGGAGTGGATCGCCCGGAACCAGTGGAGTGACATCGAGTGACTTCCGCCCCCCAGCTGGATGCGACCGGACGTCCGCTGCGCGATCTGCGCATTTCCGTGACGGATCGCTGCAACTTTCGCTGCAGCTACTGCATGCCCGGGGACGTCTACAGCGAGAAGTACCGATTCCTTCCGCGGGACGAGATCCTGACCTTCGAGGAGGTCGAGCGGCTGGCGCGCCTCTTCGTCACCCTCGGTGCGACGAAGCTCAGGGTGACCGGAGGCGAGCCGCTGCTCCGCCATCAGCTTCCCAAGCTGATCAACCGACTAGCCGCGATCGACGGGGTGGAGGATCTCGCCCTCACCACCAACGGCTATCTCCTTGCCGAGCGGGCGCAGCCACTCAAGAACGCTGGTCTCCGGCGAGTCACCGTGAGTCTGGACAGCCACGACGAGGAGGTCTTCAAGCGCATGACCGGCCGGAGCTTCGGTCCCGAGCGCGTGCTGGCAGGAATCGACGCGGCAAAGCGGGTCGGGCTCACCCCCGTCAAGATCAACTGCGTGGTCCAGCGCGGCGTCAACGATCACACCTTCGTGGATCTGGCCCGGCGCTTTCGGGGCACCGGTCACATCGTGCGCTTCATCGAGTTCATGGACGTGGGCACGCGCAACGCCTGGGACCTGGAGCAGGTGGTGACCGCCGCGGAGATCGTCGAGCGGATCCACGCCGAGTTTCCCCTCGCCCCCGCCGATCGCAACTACCGCGGCGAGGTGGCGAGCCGCCACGTCTACCAGGATGGAAGCGGCGAGATCGGCGTGATCGCCTCGGTCACCGGACCCTTCTGCAGCGACTGCAGCCGGGCGCGACTCTCCGCAGCGGGCTCGTTGGTTACCTGTCTGTTCGCCTCCAGTGGCCGCGATCTGAAGACGCCGCTTCGCCAGGGCGCCTCTGACGCGGAGCTCCTTGAGATCATCCGAGAGGTCTGGAGCCGTCGCAGCGACCGCTACTCCGAAGAACGGACCGCGCACACCGCCGCGGTGTGCGCGGGAGATCGCTCGCGGATCGAGATGTACGAGATCGGCGGGTAGCCCGCTATCAGCCGACAACTCCCGAACGCATGGTCGCGGCGGTGACGTCCCTGGTCGATTCGACCAGGCGGACGGTGGCGCGGGTCACCGGGACCAGGCTCGCCTCGTCGATCTTGTCCATCTGGTCGATCTCGTCGAAGAGGTAGAAGGGCGCCGTCAGGTAGTTGACGAGCGGTACGCCACGTGGGTGGAAGGGTCCCCCGTCGGTGGTCGGCCGGTCACCGAAGACGTCGGGGGCGAGGATCAGGGAGCGGTCGAGCTTCTCGGCCTGCAGGGCGTCTGCGACGCTGGACTCGAGGGCGGGGTTGCGGCTGGTGAAGAACCAGCGGGTCTCCGGCTCGCCGCTCGGGACCAGCTCGCCATCTCGCTCGACGAACTCGCGGGCGGCGTGCTCCAGGTGGATCGAGAGCACGATGTGTTCGAGGTCTTCCGCGTGGGTGTCGATGAAGGCTTCGCAACCCGCTGCGCCGACCATGTGGCCGGCGTTCAGCAGAAACACCAGGCGGTGAGGGCGCTCCGACACCGGCAGCTTCGACCAGTAGGACGCCTGCGCGAAGACCAGCGCCATCCCCGAGGCGTCCTCCACGGCCGAAGACCAGGGGCCGTCGTGGTGTGATCCGATTACGACCCACTCCGGATCGGCTCCGGGCAGCTCGCCGACCACGTTGTAGCAGGTGATCTCCCGACGAACCGAGTCGACCCGCAGCCGCACCCGAACCGGCCCGGCGCCCAGCATCGATCGGAGGCGCGCGCCGTCGCTGCCGCGGATCCACAACCCCGGAATCGGCCGCGCCACCCCATCGTAGGGTACGTAGTACCGGCAGGAGTCGCCGGGATAGTCGGTGAGGGCGCCGATGTAGGCGGCGGCGCCGGCCTCGATGGCCGGCTCCATCACCCACTGGATTCGAGGGCCGAAGGGCAGCACCTGCAGCGCGCCCTCGAAGCTGCCCCGTGAATCGAAGAGACGGCCCCCCGGGTTCACGCCCACCTCGAGATCGTCACTCAATGCCTCGACGACACTTCCGCCGGTGACGGGCGAAGCGGGAGGGATCCGCACGAGCGTCATCTCATGGAGGGATGCCTTTCCCTTGACCGCCGTCGGCGACGCGGGATCGTAGGGCACCAGCTCCAGCTCGATCTCCTCGGTGGGCGCGGAGTGGGGCAGGGGGAAACAGGGAAGCTCGATCTCACCGGCGGCGCCGCTGGCGTGCAGAGACCAGGAGCGCGGCTCCCAGTAGGGGAGTGGCGCCGGCTCCAGACGCACCTTCTCGAGCCCGAGAGCCCGGAATCGCTCGACGCAGAACTCCTCCGCCCAGCGATCGGCGGGGTATCCAGGCCTGCGAACACCCTGGGCGTAGATCTGCTCGATCCACCCGAAAATCTCTTCCTTCTCCGGAACCAGCTCGTCACGCATTCGCCCTCTCCTCTCCCACCATCTTAGCCGCGTCCCGGTCCTTCGGCTTCGGGTGGTGGGATCGGGTAATGTGGGAAACGCGACTGCGATCCAGGAGAAGGAGACTCATGAGCACTGCCCCCCTCAAGCTCGTCGGTGGCCACGGATCGCCCTACAGCCGCAAGATGCGCGCCGTGTTGCGCTACCGACGGATTCCCTTTCGCTGGATCCACCGCGGCTCGGCGCAGGACGTGGGGATTCCCGAGGTTCCGGTTGCACTGATCCCGGTTCTGGTCTTTCCCGGCGCGGGCGGCGCCGACGACGAGGCGATGGTCGACTCGACGCCGCAGATCCGCCGCCTCGAGGCGCTATACGGCGAGCGCAGTGTGATCCATCCGGATCCGGTGGTCGCGTTTCTCGACGCACTGATCGAGGATTACGCCGACGAGTGGCTCACCAAGGCGATGTTTCACTATCGCTGGGCCTACCCGCCGGATGTGCAGAAGGCCTCCTGGGTCCTGCCTCTGGAGCGGGACGTGACCGCACCCGGCGAAGAGGTGGCACGGCTCGCCAAGGTGTTCGGCGAGCGGCAGGTGGGGCGTCTGGCTGTGGTGGGCTCAAACGAAACCACAGGGCCGATCATCGAGCAGAGCTATCGCCGCCTGCTCCAGCTCATGGACGCACATCTTCAGGTGAAGCCCTTCCTGATGGGCGCTCGTCCCGGCGCCTCGGACTTCGGGCTCTTCGGACAGCTCAGCCAGCTCGCGCTCTTCGATCCCACCTCGGCGGAAGTCGCGGTGAACGAAGCGCCCCGGGTGATCGCATGGCTCCATCACGTGGAGGATCTCGGCAGCCTGGAGGTCTCGGAGGCGGACTGGACGCCGCGGAAAGAGCTGGGCCAGACCATCCGCGCCCTGCTCTCCGAAGTGGGACGCATCTACGTCCCCTTCCTGCTGGCCAATGCCGCCGCGCTCGAGCGCGGCGAGAAGCAGGTGGAGTGTCAGCTCGACGGACGTCCCTGGGTGCAGCGCAGCTTTCCCTATCAGGCCAAGTGTCTCGGCTGGCTCCGGGAGGGGCGTGCGGCGCTCTCTCCCGACGAGCGAGCTGCCGTCGACGGAATACTGGAGGGAACTGGCTGCGAGGCGCTCTTCGTTTGAACGCTGCGGCGGGCGCGCCACCAGGCATCTTCAGGCTCGGGGTACCGTCCCCTGCACGAGCCACCAGCGGAGGAACCATGACGGATCGGATCGACGAACTGCTCGGCCGCATGAGCATCGAGGAGAAGGTCTCTATGCTCGCCGGCTCGGACCTCTGGCACGGCACCGGCGTCCCGCGTCTCGGCATCCCGCCCATCAAGGTGACAGACGGCCCCTGCGGAGCCCGCGGCGGCCGGTACCAGGGCGGGGCCACCTCCGCCTGCTTCCCCTGCGGCACCGCGCTCGCCGCCACCTGGAACCCGGAGCTGGTCGAGCGGGTCGGCGTGGCCCTGGCCGAGGAGGCGCGCACCAAGCGCGCCCAGGTGTTGCTGGCGCCGACGGTGAACATCCACCGCTCTCCGCTCGCCGGACGCAATTTCGAGTGCTACTCGGAGGATCCGTACCTCACCGGGCGCATGGCCGTCGCCTACATCCGCGGCGTCCAGAGTCAGAACGTCGGCGCCTGCATCAAGCACTTCGTCTGCAACGACTCCGAGTTCGAGCGCAACACGATCAGCTCGCAGGTAGGAGAGCGGGCCCTGCGCGAGATCTACCTGGCGCCTTTCGAAGTGGCCGTCAAGGAGGCGAAGCCCTGGTCGGTGATGGCCGCCTACAACCGGGTGAACGGCACCTACGCCTCCGAGCATCCCCGGCTCCTGGAGGACATTCTCCGCCGGGAGTGGGGCTTCGAGGGTTTCGTGGTCTCGGACTGGTACGGCACCCGCAGCACCGCCGCGGCGGCGGAGGCGGGGCTCGATCTCGAGATGCCCGGGCCGCCGCGTCATCGCGGAGAGAAGCTGCTCGACGCGGTGAAGGCGGGGGCCGTCTCCGAGAGCAGCCTCGACTCGGCCGTGCGCCGCCTGCTGGAGGTGACGCAGCGTTCGGGCCTTCTGGAGCATCCCGAGGAGGCTGCGGAGGAGTCCATCGACCGGCCCGAGCATCGCCAGCTGGCGCGGGAGGCCGCGGCCGAGGCGATCGTACTGCTGAAGAACGAGTCGGACGTCCTGCCCCTCGACCGCAAGGAGATCCGGACGCTGGCCGTGATCGGACCCAGCGCCGACGCCGCCCACGTGCAGGGCGGGGGAAGCGCCGGTGTCACTCCACACTACAGCGTGTCTCCTCTCGAGGGGATCCGCGCCAGCTGCGGCGACCAGGTCGCGGTGCGCTACGAGCGGGGCTGCACCAACCACAAGGTGCTGCCGGTCATCGGTGCGAGGCTGGTGCCTTCCGGTTTCCAGGTGGAGTACTTCGACGATCCGGATCTCTCCGGTGATCCCGCTCTCACCGAGCACTCGCGTCGCATCGACTTCTTCTGGGAGGGCCGGATCGAGCCGAAGCTGGATCCCGAGATCCACGCGGTGCGCTTCACCGGGACCTTCACTCCCATCGAGAACGGCGCCTACACCCTCAGCCTCACCAGTGCCGGTCGTAGCCGCCTCTTCATCGACGGAATCGAGCTGATCGACAACTGGACGCAGCAGACCCGGGGCGATTCCTACTTCGGCGCAGGCACCGTCGAGATGAAGGCGCAGCTGGAGATGCGCGAGGGAGAGGAGCGCGAGATTCGCATCGAGTACTGCCGCAGCAATCCCTTCCTCGCTGGAATCAGGGTGGGTGCGCTGCTTCCGGTTCCCGAGGACCTGATCGACCGAGCCGCCGCCGCGGCGGCCGAGGCCGACGCGGCCGTGGTGGTGGTCGGTCTGGACAACAAGTGGGAGGGCGAGGGCGGAGACCGGGTGGACATGGAGCTTCCGGGCCGCCAGGCGGAGCTGGTCGAGAAGGTGGCCGCGGCGAACCGGAACACGGTGGTGGTGGTGAACGCCGGCTCGGCGGTCGCGATGGACTGGATCGACCGGGTCGCCGCGGTGCTCGAGGTCTGGTATCCCGGTCAGGAGATGGGCAATGCACTCGCCGACGTGCTCTTCGGCGAGGTGAATCCGTCGGGCAAGCTGCCGACGACCTTTCCCAAGCGGATCGAGGACAACCCCGCCCACCTCAACTATCCCGGCGAGAATGGCGAGGTCCTGTACGGAGAGGGCATCTTCGTCGGATACCGCTACTACGATCGCAAGCGAGTCGAGCCGCGCTTCGCCTTCGGCCACGGACTCTCCTACACGCGCTTCGGCTACGGCGAGCTCCGCCTCGACCGAGACAGGATGGCCATGGACGGAGAGCTGGTGGCGTCCGTCGAAGTCACCAACTCGGGAGAGCGCGCGGGCAGCGAGGTGGTGCAGCTCTACCTGAGCGATCTCGAGTGCAGCCTGGCACGTCCCGATCAGGAGCTCAAGGCCTTCGAGAAGGTCGCCCTCGAGCCGGGGGAGACGAAGACGGTCCGCTTCACACTGACCCGAGCTGCGCTCTCCTTCTACGACCCGGCGCGGGAGGGCTGGGTGGCGGAGCCGGGCGAGTTCGAGGTCCGCGTCGGAAGCTCGTCCCGAGAAATCCGCGCCTGCGTCCGCTTCGTGCTGGAGGGGTGATAAGGACAAGTACCCCTGCTGCGTTTCAGGACATTCTGAAGTGGAGGCGTCGCAATTGCAGCGCGCGAAGTGCGGAATGTCCTGAGCTGCAGCAGGGGTGAAATTCGACGGTACCTGTTGCGCGTGCGGCTCTCCCGGTGGAAACTGGTCCCTTTGAGGATGGCTTGTGGGTCGTCCACCGTGCCTTGAAGGCTAGACGCCGAACGGCGCGGGCAATCGATCCGCGGTGCTGGTCATGGCTCCCCCGCGGTGAGCGCTCATGATACCATGGCGGTTGACTCCAAGACGGGGGATCCCAAATGACATCACCGGATTCCGCAAGCTTCTGGCCCGATCAAGAGATTCCCTTGACCTACGATCGAGAGAAGCTCGACAAGTGGGCGAGCGAAGAGGTGGGGCCGATCGTCTATTTGAAGCTTGGCGTGACGTATCGATGTCAGCTGAAGTGCAGGCACTGCTGCACCGGAAACTACCCTGAAGACAACCGACGAGAACTCACGACAGAAGAAGCAAAAAATGCAATCGATCAGTGCTACAAGCCCCTCGTGGTTCACTTCTTCGGGGGTGAACCGACCCTCAGGTCAGATCTTATCGAACTCATCGACTACGCTGCAGACAAATCAGTCTTCGTCTTCTTCGACACCAACGGACTCCTCATCACGAGAGACTACGCAGCCCGCCTGAAGGCCACGGCCCTGGAACTCCTTCATGTCAGCATCGACAGCCCTGTCCCGCGAAAACACGATGAGTACCGTGGTCTGGAGGGGTGTTTCGACCGGGCCGTTCAAGGCATCAAGAATGCACTCGATGCGGGATTGAAGTGTGCCATATCCACGTACGCGACCAGGGAGAACCTGGAGAACGGAGAGTTCGAAGACGTCATCAAATTGGGAAGAGAGCTGGGCGTGACGGGAGTGAGATATCAACTGCCCACACCGTCCGGCAGGTGGCTTCATGACGTCGACGTAAAGCTGACACCCAAGGAGGAAGAAAGACTTCGGGAACTCGTGGATTTCCCGAGCGTCTACAGGGATTTCCACTTCCAGAACCAGACTTCGAGTCAATGTAGAGGAATAGCATCCGGACAATACGCCTATATTTCTCCCCTTGGAGAGATCCAGCCCTGCTCCTTCATGCCGCTCTCTTTCGGAAATATCAGGGAAGAGCCGGTGAAGACGATCTTCGAGAGAATGTGGAAGCATCCCATCTACAGCGAACCCTGCATCTCTGAAGAATGCCCCATGCTGAGCGATGAATTCAGAGGGAAGTACATCGACACGATCCCCGTCGACGCCGATTTGCCGTTCAAGGTGATGTCCTAGCGTTCGCAGACCTGCGAGCGGATCGATTTCAGCCGAGGACCTCAGCGGAGGTCTTCCTTGCGTTTCTTTCAGAGGCCAACAGGGTGGCGAAGAGGAACGAACGCCCTCCATCCCGCGGGGCTCGACCGAATACGCGTTTCCACGGCGGAGTCCTGTGTCGCGCTCCTACGACACGTGTTCCCTTAGGATGCGTGCCGCCGCCTCCTCTCCCACGTACACGGCCCCTTCGATGGTGGGGAACGTCTGGTAATCACCAATCAGGTACAGGCCCCGGATGTGTTCCAGGCTCTGGTTCAGGCCGATCAGCTTCTTCTGGTACCCGGGGCCCGACAGCGCCATGGCCTCCTCACGGCGGATGACCCCGTGAGAGAGGATGCGCTCCGGGAAGTCCGGAAGCAGTGTTCGTATCTCCGCGTGTACCTGTGCGACGATCTCGTGGTCCTCCAGTGACATCCTGTTCCTGGCCGCGTCCCCGATGATGAACGCCTGGGTCAAGCCTCGTCCCTGTGGAGCCCTGTGCTTGCTCTTGTAGGTCTCCTCCGTGATGTAGGTCAGGAACGTGTCAGTGCTTCTGGGGATACCCAGCCCCCAGCAGTGCAGGTGAGGCTCCTCGGTGGCCAGAAGAACCTGCAGACAGCAGCTGTACGGAGTCTCCCGCAGTACGCGAAGCTGCTGCTCGCCCAGGTCCGGAAGGATCTCAGCGGCCTCGTGGGCATTCGTGGCACACACCACGACATCCGCCTCCAGCATCCCCCCTCCGCTCTCCAGCTCCACGCCTCGAACCCGCCCTCCGTCGATCGCGATGCGCTTGACCGGGGTCTCCGTTCGGATGGGCAGGCAGAGCTCTGCCAGACGCTTGGGGAGGGTTCCGTTCCCATGACGGAAGACGAAGTGCTTCTCGTCGACGACGGAGAGCATGATCACCCCCAGCAGAAGAGATACATCCTCCGGGGTCCCCATCATCATTGCGATCATCGGGTGGAGCACATCGTCCAGGGTGCTCCGCGCGAAGCGCTGCCGACAGTAGTCCGACAGCCGGATCCCATCGAACTTCATCAGCAGAGACGGTCGCACGAAGGCTTCTCTGCGGCCTCCAATCAGGGCCATGATGACCAGACGGGCGAGGTCGAGCTTCTCCCGGGCACGCAGGGCGCGGGTCTTGAGGAAGCCCAGAATACCAGCGGGAAAGGCCAGGATCTGCCCGTTTCGAAGCAGGCACATGAAGTGCTCGTCGTCCACCGCCTCCAACTCCTCCCTGATGCCGAGCTCCTGTAGGAGCTGGAACGTTCGGTCGTAGTTGTCGGCCAGAAACTGAGCCGAGTGATCGACGATGAACCCATCGGCGATCTCCAGGGTCCCCACCCGCCCACCGGGATGAGCGGCCCTCTCGAGGAGCGTGACCTCGGTCTCGGGATTCCCCTTCAACCGATACCCGGTGATCAGGCCGGCCATGCCGGCTCCCACGATGATGACCTTCACGATTCGCCCCTTCCATTCCAGTTGCGACTTACTCACTCACACGTGTCGGGCGCTCCACGAGCCATGCATGCGCTTCCCGAAGACCCAGGAAGATACCGGCGTGCGGCGACGCGCCGACCAAGATCTTCGTTATCATAACAGTGGACTCCGCGACACGTCCCTCGAGGCGGCATCTGGCCTCGTGGGTGTCGAGTCGCCTTGGGGCGGGCAAGGTCTACCTAGCCCTTCATCCCCGAGGGTTTGAGCGAACGGCGCTATCGGACGCAGGACCGTGCTGGAAGTTCCGCGATCGGCGGGGGCTGCCCTCGCTGGATCGCTGAAGCCGTCGCAGCGCTGCCGGCTCCTCTGCGTTCCCAGCGCCCAATTACGTGGATTCCGGCTCCAAATTGCGCAGATCCGCGGATTTCTCCGCTCTCCGCCCCGTGCGATCATCAAGTCGCTGAACGCGGTTCGACGCTGAGGGCTCCGGAGATGAGAAGGAGGCGGTCCTGAAACAGGGAGAGCAAAGCTACCTACAGTCCCCCTCTCGACCTCTGCATTCCTCGGGTCAGCGGCACCGCTCGCGCGGCCGGCGAAATCGAGGTGACGGCAACGCGTGCGAGATGGAGTGGCGAGAGCGATTCGCGCTCGTCGGCGCCGAGGTCGGCGATGCGAGCTTCATCGCCAGCGGCCCCACTGTGGAGAGCCTCTTCCGCAAGGCGTCCGAGGAACTGCTGGCGGCGACGGTCGAGCGAGCTGAGCTGATCCAAGAGCAGGTCGCGAGCGAGGTGACGCTGGTCGAGACGGAGCTCGATTTCCTGCTGCCGAGGTTCTTGAACGGACTGGTCTACCTTCGTGAGACGGGCCTCCTGCTTCTCCGCGCCCGAGATGTTCACCTGGATCTCTCAGACAAGATCCGCCTGCACTGTCATCTCGGTGGCGAGATCTTCGATCCGGGTCGGCACAAGCTTATTTGCGAAGTGACGCGGGTCACCGCTCACCCGCTGCGACTCCTTCACGGAAGAAATACCTGGGAGGCGGTGGTCACGCTCCACGCGTGATGCCCGCCATCCATCCTGGGAGTTGGCGCGGCTTCCGCGGCGCGGATCAGTATCAGTCGAGGAGCAGATCCGCCGCGAGGCTTCCGATGTCGATCGTGCGACGCGACTCGCGCCAGAAATTCCGGTCGTGGGTGCTGGTGCAGTAGGCGATCGAGATGCCGCTATCGGGATCCGCCCAGGCGATCTGGCCTCCAGCGCCATTGTGACCGAAGGCGCGGGGCGCCCCCCCGTGGCCGAAGCCCCGCCAGGTGCGATGGCCATCGTCACCCGCGATGACCACCCCGAGGCCCCGATTCGCTGGCACGCGGAGAACCGGATCGAGGAGATCGCCCGTCCGCGGGCGGATCGCCTCGGCCACCGTCTCCGCCTCCCAGATGCGCGGACCGTCGTGGGGCTCGAGATCGCGCAGGATCGCCTGATAGAAGAGCGCGAGGCCGGCGGCCGTCGTGATGGCGCCGCCTCCGGGCACGCCGGCCGCGCGCAAGAAGGGCTGGTTGAAGGCCCGGAGCGCTTCCTCCGTCACCTCGTTCTCCGGTGCGATGGGCCAGCCCACCTCGGCCGCCTCCTCGGGCGTGATCGGCTCGCCCACGTGGACGATCTCTGCCACGCGTGGGTTCAGCTCCTCGGGGAGGCCGAGGTGAAGCTCGATCCCGAGCGGTCCGGCGATCCGCTCGCGCACGAAGTCGCCCAGAACCATCCCGGAGCGGCGCTCCACGAGGTCCGCCAGCACCCACATGCCCGACGTCGGGTGGTACTCGAAGCGCGTTCCCGGTTCCCACTCGAGGCGCCAGCGCGCGAAGCGGAGCGCGCGCTCCTCGCGGTCGGTCCACCCCCGCAACGCTAGCGGGGCATTGGGGAAGCCCGCGGTGTGTGTGAAGAGTTGCTCAACGGTGACACGCTCCTTCCCCTGCTCGCCGAAGCCCGGGATCAGTTCCGCCACGCGCTCGTCGAGCCGGAGCTTGCCATCCTGCAGCAGCAGCCAGGCGGCCGCCGATGTCACGACCTTGGTGCAGGAGAAGACCACGTACAGTGTCTCGCTCGTGGCGGGTACGGTGCCCACGCGGCCCAGCGAGCGCATATCCGCGATCAGGCCGCGGCGCGCGACTGCGATCTGCATCGAGTTCAGGTGCCCTTGGCGTACCTCGCGCTCGGCTCGTGCAAACAGGGCCTCGAGCTTGCGCGAATCGACACCAACCTCTTCGGGTGACGCCGCGAAGGCGTGGGGAGTGGCCATGGGCGCAGGATATCCTTTTCCGCCCGCGATTGCGTCTAGCCGGAAGTGCCTCACAGGAGCTTCGAGCGTTCTTCTCTGACCGGTTCGGGCTCGCGTCTCTTTCGTCTGACCGGAAAGTAGAGGCCACCTCATGAATCCTCGCCCCGTAGCCCCCTGAGCGTCTTGCTCGATCGACCTCTGCGTTGGTCAGGTTCCCCCGGTGTGAATCGCCCGTGATAGGCTCGATACCAGCCACAGCTCAGGGGGTCGCGGTTGGGTGGCGCGAGCGAGGACTCGATGCCTGAAGTTCTCTCCTACGGTGAAGATCCGCTGACCTATTGGGTACTGACACAACGGCTGCCAGACCTACTGAGCCAGCTCTCTGATCGATCTTCTCCGAAGAGCGTGCTCGTGATTTATAGGCCCCTCAACGAGTACTCGCACGTCCGACTAGCTTCCTCGCATCGAATCTTGAGTTCATCCTGGGGCGGCTTTCAGATGGACCGGAGCAAATTCGGGACGTCCTTTTGCATATCGGGCTGCCAGGATGCCCCCAGCCCACGGCCGTGTCTCCGCCTTAGTTCGAGCTTGCCCATATCGAGGCGAGGCCGATCAGCCAGGGCCGCTACTTCCGACTCCAGTAGCTGGGCCGCCCAAGAGACCGCCGAGGCTGACGGATGTCCCCCGATGAAGCGGAGGCAGGGGCAAGCGGCAGACTCCGCATCCCCGCGCTGCCCCGGCGGCCAGACCCGGGACGCGCATTATCCCGGGTTGCTGTCAAAGCTGCTGTCAGGGGCGGGGGGCAGGTCACCTCCACAGCATGGCCGAGGCGCGCGAAACTCTACCGCGCCAGGTAGCTGGCGTATCGGCGAGAGTTCCCATGGGGAACGATGAGAGTTCGCGAGGGAGAGTGCTCAGCTTGCGGTGTGTGCGCTCGCGTCTGTCCGACGGGGGCAATTTCTGGGGAATCAGAGAACCGGAAGCACTACCGGCTCCATTTCGATGGTTCCGCCTGCACGAACTGCGGCCTCTGCCACGAGGCGTGCCCCCTGATCGAGTTCGACGAACACTTCGATCTTGCCGACATCGCCGGGGGCGCGTCGCGGATCGTTGCCAAGGTTGCACTGAGCTCGTCCGTCGTTTGCGAAGAGGTCATTCCGACGGTGAGAGGGGAAGCCTGCCCCACTTGCGAGAAGCGGCAGTTCGGACCAGCGCATCAGAGCAAGAGCAGCAAGGGGAAGACCGAGGACTCACGCGAAGTCGCCGTCCGAAGGGTGCCGAGGGCAAGCGAAGTGGTGCCCTGACAGGGAGAGGCCTGCGGCAAATTGCCGATGTGGTTGCGGAGCCCATCCATGGGAAAGCCGATGAGATCGAGATTGACGGGGAAATCATCGGAGGCTGGACGGAGTTCGGCCGCCTCCTTGTGATCTTTGCCGACGAGGTAGGCCGCCGCCCAGCAGAGCATTAGAACAAGGAACCCAGCCACTCCGGCAGGCCTCATCCCCCGGTGTCGCGGTCAACAAGCTCATTTCGGCCCGAAGCCGAGCAGAAAGACTGGCCAACGATGGGGAGAAGCATGGGCAGAAAGGCCTGCGATGCGGGCTTCCGGCTGTTCTGCGAATCGCCGAGAATCCGGACACAGTGCGGACAGGAAAATCCGAGGCACGCGAAGCCTCTTCGGTGCCTCCGTAAGCTTCCGCTTATTGGAGGGTCTTGGAGCCGACGGGCGGACTCGAACCGCCGACCAGCTCATTCGGCAGCCGATACAACCCTACGCTAGTGACCCGAAAGCCAGGACCGCGACCACTCCGCCTGCAAGCGCGAACCAGAGCCTCCGAGGCCCGAACCTGGGCGTGGTGCGCCGATATGCCTCGTACTCCTCCCGGAATCGCTCGCCGACGTCGTACTTCTCTTCGACTTCCGACTGAAGAAAGTTGGCGAGGAATACCAGCGGAAGGACCATCATCCCGTCGACATTCACGGTCATGAGAGCCAGCGACAGCGAGATCAGCACGATGCCCAGGTAGATGGGGTGCCGGGCAAACCGATAGACCCCCGAGGTGATCAACCCCTCCTTGGTGTCCTGTCCGCCGATCACTCGTCGCTTCAGCGCCGTCGCCAGGATCAGAGAGGCGCCCGCGAGGAGCGAGGCACCCCCCAACATCCGGAGTCCGAGAACCACGGCTGGCGCCGCCAAGATCGACGGGGTGGTGACAACGCTCGGATCGGCAGGGAATGCCACCAGCAGGTAGCAGCACGCGTTGTACGCGACGACGTCGAGAATCGCGAGACACGTGTTCTCGAGGATTCTCTGGTACTTCTCCCGGTTGCTGAGCAGCAGGCGCGAAGTACCGACGATCGCGAACAAGACGACTGCCAACCCGAGACGGACGACCCAGTAGAGTGACACCGTTCGAGACCTCGAATCACCGGCTAGGGGGTCGCGGCCTGCCGCGGCCCTCCGCGGGACTCACGCGAGATCGGCCTTGCCATGAGGGTCAAATTATGAATAATTACTCAGGTTATGGCTACTCGCGTTTCAGGCCCGTCCAGGTCGTCGCACGGATCCCGCCTGGACCCGCGAAAGACGCCGGCTCAGGACCGATCCCGCGCCACCATCGAGTGCATCCTGGCGGCCGCTGCTCAGGTATTCGAAAAGGTGGGCTACGCAGCGGGCACCACCAACCGCATCGCTGAGCGCGCCGGTGTTTCGATCGGAACTATCTACCAGTATTTCCCCAACAAGGATGCGCTGGCCGTGTTGCTCCTCGAGCGGCACATCCAGCGGGGAACGCGCATGTTCGAAGAACTCCTCCATCGGGCGCGCGCGCCGCGGCGAGACCTGGGCGGGACCCTGCGGATGTTCGTGGAGGGGATGCTGGAGCTACACACAGGGGGGCCACGCCTGCAACATCTGCTGCTCGAGGAGGTGCCTCGCCCCCCGCGTCTCGAGGAGCAACTGCTCCGGGCGGAGACGTCCGCGGTGCAAGCCATCGTCAAGCTTCTCCGGAGCCACACCAATCTACCACGACGCAGGCTGGAGCCAGCGGCCTACATGACGGTGCATGCCGTCGAAGATCTGACGAACCGCTTCGTCGCTCATCCGCCGTCGAGGGTCTCGCGCCGCCAGTTCGCAATCGAGCTCGTCGCCATGCTCGAGGCCTATCTCACGCGCAGGCCAGGCGTGTAGGGAGAATCATCAACCTATCGTCAAGGGATTGAGAGGTAGATGGTCTCAGAGAAGCAGATCTCCCGAGCGGTGGGGTTTGCCAAACCGGTTGTGACACCGCGGTTCGGCGAAGAAAAGTCGCAGAGCATCCTTGCTGCGATGCGAAACAACTTTGCGATTCTGGCTCCCAGCGTCCCTGAACTCAAGACTCCCACTAGCCCAATGACTCTGCTAATCGCCGTAGACTCATTGGCGTCTTACCGCGCATTGCCGGCCGATGGTCCACAGGCCGAAAGGCTCGACCTGATACAGTCGTTCGCCAACAGCTGGATGGATGCTCAGTTCGACCGGTGGATTGCACGCAAAGTCTACGCCAACCGAACTCTACACTTACTCTTCCGATGTTGGTGGTTTTGGTCAGCGAACCGTGTCGATGAGTCCGTCTCTGCCTGGCTGGCGTCCAAGAAGCTTGCTGGGCATGCAGTGCGCCGCCCAACACCTACGGGGCCCCCGGTTATCAAGTTAGTGGAGCTGGGCGCCCATGGCCCGGGCGTGCCGCGTAGCCCCATCGGGCCGGCGATCGGAGAAGCTGAACAATGGCGGGGGGTTCCCAGTGTTTGACCGGGAGAGCTATCGATCTATCTTTCCGGCCGCGGCGACATCGATGATCGTAGGGTTGACGATTCTCCAATTCGTCTCGGCCCGGCCGAGCCAACCTCAAGCGTAACCCAATTCTCCGCGTCGGGAGTCTAAAGGTCGGAGCGACAAGAAGTTCCTCAAGAAGACGGAAAATGGGAGGTTGCCCCATTTGATCCGCCGATAGGAGCAGCAGAAGATGTCCAGGAGCTTGCTCGCCAGATGCTTGATCGTCGCGGCCGGCGCCGCGACACCCGCGCTCGCCGACGGGACATTTCCGAAGGTCGCCAACGAAACGGTGCTTTACGAGTGCAGCGACTGCCACCTGGCGTATCAGCCGCAAATGCTGCCGCAGCGATCCTGGCGAAAGCTGATGGACGGGCTCGCTGATCACTTCGGCGAGGAACTGAGCCTCGATGACGAGACGAGGAGCGAGGTGCTGGGCTACCTCCTCGATCACGCCGCCGACCGCGGCAATAAGAAGAGGGGGCGCAAGTTCATGAAGGGCCTCGGCCGCGATGATGCCCCGATCCGCATCACCGAGACACCCCGCTGGCGGAGGAATCACCGGGAGCTTCCGGATCGCGTCTGGGCCGACCCGCGGGTCGACTTCAAGGGGCAATGCGAAGTCTGCCATACGGAGGCCGAGCGCGGTCGCTACGATGACGACGACGGCCTCCGGTTCCCGGGTCCGAACGGAAGCTGGCGCCGCTGGGATGACGACTGAAGCTTCGCCCTGCTGCGTTTCGGGACATTCTGAAGTGGAGGCGTTGCAGCTGCGACGCCCCGGGATTCATTGAGCTTTTCTGTGGTATGCCCTGATTGTCGAGCCTGCCGATACGGGTGTGACGCCGACCCCTACCCCGCGGAAATCTCATCCGCGACGGACCGGCGAGCAGTCGTGCGACTCGGACCGTAACGACCAGTCTTTGTCGATCCGCTTTAGTCCGGGAACAAGGTGAGAAAGTCCCGCCACAGGCTCGATCAGCTCAAGGCGCGAATCTGCTGCATCAACCAGTCGAGGGTCGGGCTCGTTGTGACGCTGATCACGATAATGCGACGCGTGGAGACTGGCATGACGACGAGGACGTGTACGAGATCGAACCACGCAGTGCCCGAGAATTGTGGCTTTCGGCGCTCCCATCCGTCCGACAAATGCCGGAAACTGTAAGTCCCGGTCGCAGAAAGGAATTTGCATGGAGTCTACGTCGCCTGCCGGAGACGTACGGCTCCGTGGAATCCTGACGGTGCTGCTCTACTAGATCGACATGGGAGGCGCGATAGACCTCCGGTTGGACTGGCCCAACAACACGGGCTTGTTCCACGAGGCCTTCGAAACCGCTGTGTTTTCCCTGGCGCACGGGGCAGTCGCCTATTTATGGGCTGGCTGGATGCGAACCCGGCGCTCTCTCACGCTCACCGTCGAAGTCTCCGACCGGCTGCGGCAGGAGCGAGACGCCCGGCGCCATCGCGCAGAGAAGCTGCTCCGCGGCCTTTGCCACGAATTGCCTTTCTGCGACAACACCAGGCCATATCTTTCGCATTGCACCATCAACATTCTCTGGCTTCGCTAACCTCAGTGACAGCGGCTGAACGCCATCTTCTTTCGCCTTCCTCGAACAACCTGACTGCAGGCATATCACCGGGCGCCAGGGCATCTAGATACGGACTCGTGAGCGGAATCACTGACACATCTGTCCACGATGAGGTTGAATCGGGCGGGCGAAACGAGATCGCCATGGTCTCCGGAGGTCCCCATGCAGCACCATCGACGCGAACGATCTCGCCGGGCGACGGCAAGCCTGACGCAGCCGTCTTGTCACGCAGATGGCGCGGACGGCCCGAACGGGAAGGATTCCCTCTACGCCGCGGCGGTCGAGGCTTCCCCGGTCGCGATCCTGATGACCGACGAGGCGGGCAGGATCGTACTGGTCAATCCGGCGACGGAGGACCTCTCCGGATACCGCCGGGAGGAGCTGCTGGGGCAATCGATCGAGATCCTGGTTCCCGAGCGGTTTCGCGAGCGGCACCTGAAGCTCCGTGAGGGCTACCAGGCAAGGCCCCGAATGCGTCGGTTGTTCTCGGAGCCGGGCATCTACTTCCTTCGCAAGGACGGCACCGAGGTCGCGGTGGAAATCGGCCTCAACCCGATCGAGACGCGGGACGGCTCTTTCACCGTAAGCTCCATCGTGGACGCCGACGAGCTGAAGCGGGCGAGATCACTCGTCGCCGCCGCCGACCACGCCTCCTCGGTCCACGCACTGGCGGCTGGCGTGGCCCATGAAGTGAACAATCCCCTGGCATACGTGATGGGCAACTTGAGCTTCGTCCTCGGGGAGCTCGAGCGGGTGCGCGCTCCGGAGCACGCGGCCAGCGAGCAGCGCGAAGGCGCCGATTCCTCCATCTCGCTCTCCCAGATGCTCGCCGAGATCCAGGAGGCGCTGGCCCACGCCAAGGAGGGATCCGCTCGCATTCGCAATCTGGTGATCGACCTGCTCACCTTGTCGTCCAAACCGAACGGGGAAGCCGTCGCATTCGATCTTCGTCCCGTCCTGGAGTCGGCCCTGAACCTCACCGCGAGCGGGATCCGGCGCCGGGCACGCCTGGTGACGCAGTACGACGGGGTCCCGTGGGTCCGGGGCGATGCCTCCGGCCTGGTTCGCGTGCTCTTCAACCTTCTCACCAACGCAGTCGAGTCGATTCCCGAGGACCAGAGCGAGCAGAACGAGATCGGCCTCGCCACCTGGACCGGCATAGACGGCTCCACGGTCATCGAGGTCCGGGATACAGGACGCGGGATCCCGCCCGAGGTCGGCGACCGGATCTTCGAGCCGTTCTACACGACCAAGGCGTTTGGAGCGCGTACCGGTCTCGGCCTCTCGATCGCCCATGGCATCGTGAAGAGCATGGGCGGGCAGATCGAGGTGTCGAGCGCCGTCGGAAGGGGAAGCACCTTCCGGGTGAAGCTTCCCGCGGCCCTCTCTGCGGACTCCCCCGCCGCTTACTTCTCCGCGGAGAGGGCCCGGGAGCGGCCGAACTGATTCTCGTCGACACGATCCCAGCAGGGCGGGCCAGCTGCGAGCCCTGGACATGGACTTTCCCGAAAGTCCGACAATCAGGACGCTGAAGACTCCGGGGGCAAAAGGGAAGAACGAGTGCCTTCGGGGATCCGAGGCGTCGCCCCGCACACTGGAAAATCCGGGGACGCGGCTCCGCGTAGGCGACCCTCACGGTGTCGGCGCTCTCGCTCTTCAACGCCGGTGCCATGGTGGACGTGAGCATCGAAGGCGACGAGGGCAGTGAAGAGCGCACACTGTTCATCCTGCCAGTCGGCGCCGGAACGGAGCTGACCGGCCCGGGCGGAGACGGGCTGCGTGATCGAAGGCTTCTTCGTGATCGTGATCGGACTTCCGATGCTCGCAATCGGCGCCTGGCGGATCGGCTAGGGGGGGGATGGTATGCTCGGGCGCATGGTGAGAGAGGACCACAGCTGGAAGTTCGCGCCTCCCTACGCCAGCGACGCATCGTTCTCGCCGAGGTACCGCGCCCAGTGCTTCTGTGGTGCGGTGGTCTTCGAGGTGGGTGCCGACCCGGTCGATTCGAAGATCTGCCACTGTCTCCAGTGTCAGACCTTGCACGGCGCGCCCTTTCAGTGGGCGGTCATTTTCCAGAAGTCCGACGTGCGTTTCGTCGGTGGCATCGACGATCTCCACTTCTACCACGCCGAGAGCCAGACATCGGACCACAGACTGCCGTGCAAGCTCAGCTGCCGGAGGTGCCGGTCGCCGATTGCCGACGAAGGCCGGCGCATGTTCATGGCCTTCGGGCCGCTCTTCGATTTCGGCTTTCCACCGCGCGTCCCGCCGGCCTTTGCCCCCACCTGTCACATCTTCTACGGTGCCCGGGTCATCGATATCGACGATGGCCGGCCGAAGTTTCTGGGACACAAGGGGAGCTCCGCCCTCTGGAAGGAAGGCGAAGGCGACCCGCGCTGAGGGGAATCATGTTCGAAGGACACGTCGTCTTGATCACTGGGGCTGCGTCGGGAATCGGCCTTGAGAGCGCCAGGTTGTTTCTGGAGGAAGGAGCCATCGTGGTTGGCGCCGATCTGGACGAAGCGTCGCTGGCCAAAGCCGGAGAGACGCTGGGCGAGCGCTTCTTTCCCAGGCCTTGCGACATCACGCAGGAGGATCAGGTCGCCGCACTGGCCGATTTCGTCGGTGAGGCTCACGGAAAGCTGGATACCCTGTTCAACAACGCCGGCGGCGGAACCCTGGTGGGCATCGAGACCATGCAGGAGGCGGATTTCGACTTTCACTATCAGCTCAACGTCAAGGGTCCCATGCTGATGGTGAAGCACTGCATTCCACTGCTTCGGAAATCCTCCAACGCCTCGATCTTGAATGTCTCTTCCACGGCAGCGAAGGTCGAGCACACCCAGCACCACTTCCTCTACTCGACCGCGAAGGCGGCACTGCTCAAGTTCACGCGACACCTGGTCCGGGATCTTCCGGGGATCCGGGCCAACACCATCGTGCCGGGCTGGGTGGCGACACCGATCTTCAGCCGTGCGGGATTCGATGAGGCCACCATCGAGAAGGTCTACGAGAAGGTCCTGCCCCGGATCCCCGCCGGGCGGATCGGCACTCCGGCCGACATCGCCCACGCCGTGCTCTTCCTCAGCTCCGAGAAGGCCTCGTACATCAACGGGGCCACACTCGACGTCAGCGGCGGATATCTCTGCAACGCCGATTGGGGCTTCCTCTTTTGAACGCCTCCCCGTGTCCCGCAGTCGTCAGCCCGCGTGGCCCGAGGTTTTGCGCATCAGCCAGTAGACCGGGACGCCCAGGCAGACGGTGAGCAAGCCCAGCCCCGCCTCGAGTGGTTGACGCGCCGCCATGAAGCCCGCCGCCGACAGCGTGGTGAGGATGAAGAGCCCGGGGACCCAGGGATAGCCGGGCACAGGCACGCGCAGAGGCCCTTCGCGGCGACGTAGTGCAATCAGTCCTCCGATGGTCGCGGCCGCCGAGATGCCCAGCGTGAATCCGATGTAGCCGAGCAACTCCCTGAGGCCGCTGAACCAAGCCACCAGCACTGCCAGGCCCACCTGCAGCGCCACGGCCGCCCTCGGGACCTCCTTGCCCCCACCGAGCCGCCGCGGGAACAAGCCGTCCTCCGCCATCCGCGCATAGACCCGCGGACCGGCCATCACCATCGACGAGATCGAGGTGAAGAGCGCCAGGGCTACCAGCACAGAGATCGCCTGGCGCAGCGCGGTCCCCCCGAGCGCTTCTGCCGCGATGGCACCGATCTCCGCCTTGCCGGCGAGTGCCGGAGCGGGTGCCGAGTAGAGGAAGACCGCGTTCAGGGCGAGATAGATGAGCGTGACCACACCCGTGCCGAGCCAGAGGGAGCGGTGCAGGTTGCGTTCGGGCTCGCGCACCTCTCCGGCGATGTAGACCGCGGCGTTCCATCCCGAATAGGCGAAGGAGATCCAGACCAGGGTGACGGCAAAGGCGCCGAGCTCGAAGCCGGCTCCTGGGAGGAGGGTGGAGTCGGCGTGCGAAGGGATTCGCAGCGCGCCCAGCAGCACGAACCCGCCAATCAGTGCCAGCTTCAGCCCGACAGCAGTGTTCTGGAGCACCACACCGGTCCGGAGCTGCAGGCCGTGCATCAGTCCTGCAATCAAGATGGCGGTGGTGCCGATCCACTCGGGTCTGCCGGTCATCCCGAATGAGTCCGCCAGGTAGGCCTGCAGGCCGAGCGCTGCGGCGGCGATCGGCGCGGTGAAGCCGACCAGGAGCGAGACCCAGCCCGCCAGGAAGCCGGCGAGAGGGTGCACGGTCTTGGAGAGGAAGGTGTACTCCCCACCCGATTCCGGAATGCGACGGGCGAGCGCGCCGTAGCTCAGCGCTCCGCACAGGGCCATCAGGCCGCCGATCCCCCATGCCAGGAGCACGGTCTCCGGCCGCCCCAGGTCCGCGAGCGCAAAGCCCGAGGTGGTGAACACCCCCGCGCCGATCATGTTGGCGACCACCAGGGCCGCCGCGCTGGTCAAGCCGAGCCGCCGACGCATGCCCGGTTATAGCCTCTCCTACGCCCGTGACGCGAACGTCAGGGACTGATTGCAGATACGGCCTCGCCGCCCGGCGATCGCTGGGGCCTCTTCTTCATCGTTACACCGACGCCCCCGAAAAGACTCTTGTGCAGGAAGATCGTTTCCAGGTCCGGGTTCGTCGTGATGGCTTCCAGGTACTTCGGGTCGGCCATGTTCTGCTGCATGTTGTGAGCTACGACCAACCCCCCGGGCCGCACCAGTGGTAGCAGTTTGTCGAGGTAGTCGATGTAACCGGATTTGTCCGCGTCCAGAAAAAGAATGTCGATCGGTCCCTGCAGCTTCGTGACCTCCTGGTGGGCATCACCTTCGACCAGCGTGACCATCCGATCCACACCGGCCCGCTCGAAGTTCTCCCGGGCGAGCGCTGCCCGCCCGGCGTCGATCTCGTGGGTCGTCAGCTTGCCGCCCGTGGTCCGCAGGGCCAGACAGAACCAGATCCCCGAGTACCCGTTGGATGTCCCGATCTCCACCACGTGTTTCGCGTCCGCTGCCTCGGTGAGCACTCGCAGCAGTCGCCCGTCCTCTGGCGAGACGTTGCGCATGCCTCCGCCTTCGCTCTCGGCCATTTCCTCGAGAACCTCCAGGATCTGCTTTTCTTCGTCGTCCTTGGCGATCGGTGAGCTCTCGACCGATACACATCCCAAGAACGCGGCCGCGACCGCGATGACCAGAATGCGCTTCGCCATCATCGTTGCTCCCTCCTGAGTGGAATCGTGGTCCGTTCCGGGATCAAAGAGAAACCTCGACACCCAGACCGAGCTGCTCCGCACGGACGAGTGCGCGGCTCGCAGTGGAGAGATCCTGCACCGCGTTGCCCACGGACTTGAACAGGGTGATCTGGTCTTCGGAGGTCCTGCCTTCGCTGGTGCCCGCCGCGATCTCTCCAATTTCCCCGAGGATGTGGCTCTCGCCGATCAGGCCCGCCTCGATGGGTTGGATCAGGTCTCCTGCCTCCGCCATGCAGGCGGCCCGCGAATCCACGATCACCCGGGCCCGGACGACGGTTTCCGGGGGAATCTCACACATCTCCGGCTGATAGGAGCCCACCGCGTTGACGTGCACGCCCGATTTCAGGAGCCGATCCGAGAACACCGGGCGGGTTGCAGGGGTGGCCGTGCAGAGAACGTCGCAGTCTGGCAGCGCCTGCTCCTCTTTGACTGCCGCCACGGGTATGGCCAGCTGATCGCTCATCTCCCGGGCGAAGGCCTCGGCTTTGTCCCGGTCGAGGTCGATGGCATAGGCCCTTTCGATCGGTCTCACTGCGCAGACCGCCTCCAGCTGGGTTCTTCCCTGGACTCCGGCGCCAATGACGGCAACCGTACGGGCTCCCCTGCGTGCGAGCAGGTCGGTGGCCAGGCCGCTGGCCGCTCCCGTGCGCAACGCGGTCAGGTATTCCCCATCCATCACCGCCAGGGGGCGCCCGTCTCGGCCGTCCATGATCAGAAACAGCGCGTGGATCATCGGCAGTCCCTTCTGGGGGTTCTCTGCGAAGACGCTCACCGCCTTGAGTCCGATCTGCTCGGATTCCGGCAGATAGACCGGCATGAAGAGCGCCCTTCCATCTCGATCGGCCAGCGGCATGGGTGTCCGCAAGGGCACGATCGCCTGGCCGTTCGAGAGCTGGAGGAAGGCTTCCTTCACGGCTCGAATCGCCTCGGCCATGGAGATGGACTTCTCGAGATCCTCAGCCGACAAGAAGCGGATCTTCCGGTTCTTCATGAAGAGCCCTTTGACTGTCTTACGATTCGAGCCCGAGAAAATTGCAGAGGCCAAGCGGGCAGAATCCCAACCGGGTGGCCCTTGTTGCGCCGTGCAGTTCGGGTAAAGATCAGGGTCATGAGGGTAGCAATCATCGGTGGCGGCGTGATCGGCTGCGCGATCGCCCTGGAGGCCCGGCGTCGCGGATTCGAGGTCACCGTGATCGACAGGCTGGGAGCGGTGGGCCACGGAACGACCTCGGCGTCGTGCGGAATCGTCCGACGGTTCTACTCGCAGCCGGGCATGATCGCGATGGCCCACGAGGGCGCCAAGATCTGGGCCGAGTGGGCCGACTATCTGGGTCCCATCGACGACGATCTGGCGGTGTTCGAGCAGCCCGGTGTGCTCTTCATCCTGCCGGAGCTGGACGACGCCGCCAGCGAGACCGCTGCCGAGATGAAGAGGGTCGGCATCGAGGTCGAGGTGCTTTCGGCGGATGATGTCGCCAGGCACTTCCCCTTCCTCGAGATCTCTTCTCATCACCCGACCACTTCTCCCGAGTCCCCGAGCTTCTTCGAGCCGACCGGGCGGCGCATCGGGGGCGCCTTCTTCGAGAAGGACGGTGGTTATGTCGTCTACCCCGGGTTGGCGACCCAGAACCTGCGCAGCGCCGCGGAGCGTGACGGCGTGACCTTCCTGCTCAGGCGCGAAGTCGTCGCGATCCAGAAGGAGGGCGCGCGGTTCCGTCTGGAGTTCAAGGAAGGCGAGCCGCTGGAGAGCGACGTCGTGGTCAACGCCGGGGGGCCGCATTCGTCGATCCTCAACCGGATGGCGGGAGTGGATCTGCCGCTGGAGACGCGAGCGCTACGGCGGGAGGTGCATCAGATGCACAACCCGCTGTTCGATGAAGAGAGCCAGCAAAATCCACTGCCCGTGATCGGCGATCTGGACAGCGGCGTCTACACGCGCCCCGAAGCGCGCGGGCGCGCGCTGATCGTGGGTACGACCGATCCCGAGTGTGACGAGTTCGAGTGGGTGGGCGATCCGGATGACTACGACGAGACGGTGACGGAGCCCTATCGCCAACGGCAGTGCCTGAGGCTGATGAAGCGCATCCCCGAGCTTCAGCTCGGCCCGGCCCGCGGCGTGGCAAGTCTCTACGACGTCACTGTCGAGGATTGGTACCCCATTGCCGACAAGACCGATCTCCCCGGTTACTACGTCTGCATCGGGACCAGTGGCTCGTCGTTCAAGACGGCCCCGGTGCTGGGCCGCCTGATGGCCGAGATCATCGAGACCTGCGAGGGCGGCGCCGACATCGACGCCGAGCCCTACCGGCTCATCCTGCCGCGGATCGGCATCGCCGTCGACACCCGCTTTCTCTCTCGCCTCCGCACCGCGCTCTCCAGCACCAGCACCGTGATCGGCTGAAACCAGAGAAGCTCGATGACAGAGCGAACGATCGAAACCGATGTCCTGGTCGTAGGCGGCGGTGGGGCCGGCTTTCGTGCGGCCATCGGCGCCCGGGAGAAAAGGGCCAGTGTGGCGCTCCTCAGCAAGGGCCCCCTGGCGCGTTGCGGCGCGAGCCCGATGGCCGGGGCCGACTTCACCCTGGACGGCAGGAACCTGAATCAGCTGGGGTACACCGGGGCGCCCGACGACAGCGAGGAGAAGGTCTTCAACGACATCCTCACCCAGGGGTTCTTCCTCAACAATCAGAAGCTCGTGGAGCAGTACGTTCGCCAGGCCCCCCACCGCCTGAAGGAGCTGATCGATTGGGGCATCAAGATCGCCGTGTCGGAAGAGAGGGCCATCTTCACCAGTGGGCTCGGTCTGATGAACGTGCTCCTGAAGCGGGCCCGCAAGGTCGGCGTGGATCTGCTGGAAGATGTCATGCTGATCGATCTCGTCATCCACCGGGGGATGGTCACCGGCGCTCTCGCCCTGGACATCCGAAGCGGCGAGTTCATCCATCTTTCCGCGAAGGCGGTGGTGATGGCGACCGGCGGCTGGCACAAGGCCTTCTGGCCCAACACCGGCATGCGGGATCTGTCGGGCGAGGGAATGGTCATCGCGCACCGCGCCGGGGCTACCCTCGGAAACATGGAGTTCATCACCTTCTGCTGCAATGTGCTGCTCGAGCCGCCCAATGCGCGGGGCAGCCTCGCCACCTACATCATTGGGATGCTGGCGGGACACCAGCTCACCAACAATCTCGGAGAGACCTTTCTCGACAAGTACGATCCCTACACGGTGAGCGTCGGAACCAGCATGGAGTGGAACAAGAGCTTCGTGTCGCACGCCACCGCCAGGGAGGTTCGAGAGGGGCGGGGATTCTCCAGGGGAGGGATCCATTTCCGGCGGGGCGATATCCCGTGGGAGAAGTACGATCTCTACTGCTCGGGGCTTTTTCCGAAGTGGAAGTACAAGGCGCTGGACATGACCGAAGTCGGCCGGCGTTTCCAGGAGAACGAGCCGCTCGAAGTCGGTGCGGTGGTCGAGTACTTCGACGGGGGCATCGTCGTCGACGACACCTTTGCCACAGGGGTCCCCGGTCTCTTCGCGGCCGGCGAATGCACGCTGGGGCTCTTCGGCGCCAACCGGGTCTTCTCCGCGATCACGGAGATGCTCGTCCAGGGCGCCGATGCGGGGCGAAACGCGGCGGAGTACGCGCGGAGCGCTGACGTTCCGGTGCCGGATCCGGAATCCCTTGCCGAGAAGCAGCGCAGCGCGGAGCGGCCGCTGGAGCGAAAGCAGGGACTGCGCCCTGCTCCTGTCAGAAGGAAGGTTCAGGAGATGGCCCAGAAGCACCTCGGCCCGATCCGGACCGGAGAGGGGCTCGAGGGCTTCCTCGCCGAGATCCAGCGCGTGAAGCGAGAGGAGCTGCCGCGCCTGGAGTCAAGGGCGACAGGGAGGTTCTACAACAAGGAGTGGCTGGACGCGATCGAGCTCGAGAACATCCTCGAGCTCCTCGAGATCGCCACCTCCAGCGCCCTTCGGAGAACAGAGAGCCGGGGGGTGCATTTTCGTGAAGACCACCCGGTGACGGACAACGACGAATGGCTGGAGGAGAGCGTGGTCAGGAAGACGGACACCGGTTTCGAACTCTCGAGGCGGCCGGTGTGCACCACCTCACTCACCCCGCCGGCAGGATCCACTCCATACCTGGAAATGATCAAGAAGATGATGGAATCCCATTCGGAGATCGGTGGCCATCATTGATGCAGCGGATCCAGGTGGGAGGTGAATTCGATGGCTGAGAGGAAGATCACCGCCCGGGTCTTTCGGCTCGATCCTGCCGTAGACGAAGAGCCGCGCTACCAGGAGTACCAGGTTCCCTTCGAAGAAGGGATGTCGGCAATGGATGTGCTCGACTACATCTACCAGAACCTCGATGGCACGCTGGCCTACTACGACCACGCCGGATGCGCCCTGGGAATCTGCGCCCGCTGCAACTGCAAGGTCAACGGAAAGGCCGGTCTGTTCTGTCAGTTTCCCGTTTCCGGGGACCTGACCATCGATCCGATCAGTCCCTCGAGGGTGCTCAAGGACCTCGTCTGCGAGACGAAACGGGAGGGTTCCTGAGATCGGCTCCGCTCAATCCTTCTCGAGCGTGTAGCGGAAGTCGCAGTGATCCGCCCCTTCCATGATCGTCTGCGTTCGCTCGAGCTTGATCTTCGGGTTGAAGCCTTCGACCATGGCGTAGTCCCGACCACAGGAAAGGGTGAAGCCCAGGTCGGCCAGCCCCAGCTCCTTGTACATCTCTGCGTACCGGCACCGAGTCACGTTCATCGAGAGCTCATCGGGCGTCGACTCCAGGACGTCGAAGCTCAGCGCGTCATCTCGATTCCAGAGCGGGAGCCCCCGCGCGAACTGCTCCAGGCTGTTCTCTCCCACGAGTTGACCCAGCATCTCCCCGCTCTCTCTCGCCAGCGAGACGATCACCTCACGCGCGATCTCGAGAGCTCTCTCGTCTCCGATCTCCGCCATGAAGGCCTTGATCAGGGGACCCGCGATTCGTGCCTCGATCTCTCGCCGGGCCAGGACTCCGATGCTCCCCAGCTCCGCACCCATGGTCTCCTCCCCATCCGGGCTAGTCGTCCGAGCGCTGGAAGATCTGGAAGCTCTGGCGCTCGAGGTAGTCGAACGCCGCGACCCGCTGGTAGCCGGCGGCCTCCATCTCCGCGCGGATGTCTTCGGGCGCGGTGAAGTGGGGAAACAAGCGCTGGAACCAGCCCTTTCCGTTGAACTCGATCACCGCCAGGCGCCCTCCCGGCCGCAGGTACTTCGCCGCGCGCCGGAAGTACTCCTCGCGGACTTCGAGATGGTGGTAGGTGTTGCAGGTGAAGATCAGATCGACGCCGCCTTCGGGTATCAACGGGTCGTCGAACTCGCCGAGGATCGCCTGCACGTTCGGGTAGCCCTTCTCGCGGCTCTCCTCTGAGATGTGAGATCTCATGTCGGGATCCACGTCGACGGCGTAGACCTTTCCCGACTCGCCAACGGCATCTGCGAGTGGCCAGGTGAAGTAGCCACCCCCGGAGCCGAGGTCCGCCACGAACGCGCCGGGGGAGAGCGCGAGGGATTCGACCACGCGGTCGGGCTGCTGCCACGAGTCCCGGCCGAACCCCCCATAGCCGAGACGGCGAAGCGGACCGCAGCCCATCGCGAGGACCACGATAGTCCCGAGCGCACACCACGCGTGGATACCTCGCATCACTAGAGAGAGTAGATACCATTCCTGCCTCGCGCCAGGAGTCTGCCATCAGGGAAGGAGCATTGGGACATGCCGGACTACTCCGTTCGGGGCACTGTCATCATCTGCAAAGATGACTTTGCCTATCTCTCCCATCCATCCATCACCGTTCTGGAAGGTGGCGAGTGGCTCGCTGCCTTCAACCACTCCCGCCGCCGCGAGCCCAGCATGCACCCGCCGACCGACCCTCTGTTTCGCACGCTTCTCACCCGGAGCTCGGACGAAGGGGCAACCTGGGAAGCGCCAACCTTCGCCCCGGACTTCGACTGGTCCGGTACGGAATGTCCCGGGATCACTCAACTCGGCGACGGCACCGTCGTCCTCACCCAGTTTCGCTTCGGTTGGTATCCGCTGGGGCTGGCCAGGAAGCGCCGTGCGACTGGCGAACCCATCTCGCTCTGCCTGCCCGACAAATACTGGACGGAGGACTTTGGCGAAGACGATTGGGAGCGCTCGTGCTTCACCTGGGCCCGCGGCTACCACGGCCTCTACGCCCATCTGAGCGGTGACCGCGGCTACACCTTCGACCACACCGTCAAGCTCGACCCCGGCCCGTACCGGGACGGATACTCGCGCACCGCGGTCACAGAGCTCGCCGACGGGCGCGTGGCATACGCCGTCACCGAGCACCACCCGCCCGCCAATCGATACACCTACATCCTCTTCTCGGCGGACGGGTGCCGAACCTGGGAGCCGCCCCTTCCCATCCTCGATGACCCCGAGCGCGTCTTTGCCGAGCCGGACCTCGCCGAGGTCTCGCCCGGCGAGCTCTACTGCGTTCTCCGCTCCGACGCGCGCGTCTACCTCCACGGCTGCCGGTCCCTCGATGGAGGGCGGAGCTGGAGCGCTCCGGAGGCGATGCCACTGGACGGACATCCCGGCCACCTTGGGGTGCTCCGCGACGGACGTCTCCTCTGTACCTACGGCCGGCGGAAGGAGCCCTTTGGCGTGCGGGCCTGCCTCTCTGAAGATGGTGGGCGCAGCTGGCAGGTGGGAGGAGAGATCGTCGTCCGCGACGACATGCGCGGCTGGGATATTGGCTATCCCACCACGATCGAGTACGCGCCGAATCGTCTCTTCGTCTGCTACTACGGTGAGCAGCCCGATGGGATCAGCTGCATCCAGGGCACCTACGTCGATTTGACTTCGTAGCGCACGGTGTAGTGTCCCAGGAGGGCGTCGACGCGCTTGAGCAACTCCACCCGATCCACGCCAGCAGCGGGCTTCGCTGTGACGTAGGCGGTGGTGCCGTGAATCTTCTCTTCTCTGACGATCACGTCGATCGACTCGACCAGGTCGGACAGGCTTCGGAGCTCGGCGGCGAAGACATCCCTGATGGCCTGGTGGCGGAGCGCGGGCTTGAAGATCTTGCCCACAGCCGTCATCGGCATCGAGTCGATGATGTGAATCTTCTTCGGGACGGCGGCTCGCTCGGTGATGTTCTCCCGACAGTGGCGCTCGATCTCCCGAGCCTCGAGCTTCACCTCCGCCTTCGGAGTCACGAAGGCGACCACGACCTCCCCGGCGTGTCTATCGGGCTGGCCGACCGCCGCAGCCTCCGCGACGCCTTCGATCTGATACAGCACCTCCTCGACCACGGCGGGATCGATGTTGTGACCACCCCGAATGATCAACTCCTTCTTTCTCCCCGTCAGCCAGGTGTAGTGGTCCTCGTCCATCCGTCCCATGTCGCCGGTATTGAGCCAGTTTCCGTCCACCCATGCACCCTTGTCGTGGACCTCCTCGACGTAGCCCTCGAAGACGTTCGGTCCGCGCATCACGATCACGCCGATCTCGTCAGTTCGGCAATCGCGCAGGTACTCGCCGTTCTCGTCGAGGATCGCCGTCTTCATCTCCTGGTAGGGAAGCCGCAGGCCCACCGAGCCGACCTTCCGTTCACCATCTCGTGGGTTGCACGAGGAGACCACGGTGGCTTCCGTCAGCCCGTATCCTTCGAGCAGCTTGAGACCGGTCCGCTCTTCGAAGGCGCGAAACACCTGCACGGAGAGCGGAGCCGCTCCGCACATCGCGTAGCGGAGCCGGGAGAGATCGATGCCCTCCACCGGAATGTCGAGGAGCATGGAGAGGACGGTAGGAACCGCCATGAAGGAGTCGACGCCGTAGCGTTCGGCGATCTTGAAGAAGTTCTGGATCACCCCCGGATCGCGGTAGCCGGTAGGGGCAAGAAGCACGACGGAGGCGCCGACCGAGAGCGGCGCGAGTCCCGTCAGCAGCGGCGCGTTGGCGTGAAACAGTGGCAGCCCGCACATCATCGTGCTCTCGGCCGAGAGATCCAACGCCATCGCGCACATGACCGCCGAGAACATCTCGTTCATGTGGGTGCGCATCGCGAGCTTCGGCGTGCCGGTGGTTCCGCCGGTATGATAGAGGGAGCAGATCTCCCCGGACTCGATGGCCCGGCCGGAAACCAGCTCTTCCGCATCGTAGCGATCGATGAGCTCCTCATAGCCGTAGATTCCCTGCGACTCGTCCGAAGGACCCAATACCCGCACGATGCCCGTCAGCGTCGGCACTTCCTTGCGGATCGCCTCCACCTTTGGCCAGATGTCGGAGCCGGGAGCTTCCCCAAGTGCCACCAGGACCCTGGTCTTCGCCGAGATCATGATGTCGCGGATCTGGGCCGGCTCCAGCAGCGGATTGATCGGATTGGCGATGCCCGCCGCCTCGGCTCCCCAGAGCGCGAAGTGCGTCTGCGGAAGGTTTGGGAGGATGTAGGTGACGACATCACGCGAGCCGACGCCGAGGTCGTGAAACAGGTTGGCCGACTGTGTCACCCGGGCGAGGAGCTCCCGGTAGGAAACCTCGATCGGTGTTTTCCACGCCTCCCCGGAGAGAAGGCAATAGAGGGCCATCGCATCGGGATTCTCTTGCCCGCCCTTCCGGATCAGTTCAAAGGTGCTGTTCGTCGAAACCCGGTCTTCGAGGGGAACCGATTCGATCGCCTCGACGTCGCCGATATTGCGGAGAAGCTTCTCCATTCGCCAGCTCCCCGGTGGTGGTTGCGCGGCCAGATGTGTCCGTGAAGGTCCTCTCATCGTATCCGCAAAAGGCGTATACTGCACGATTCGGAGGCTAGACAGGAGGAATCGCCATGGCCGGTCGAAGCGGAGCGAGCGTAAAGGAGGACATCTCCAGGCGCTATTCCGAGAGGACCGCGAAGACGAGGGAGCACCTCGAGGCAGCCAAGAAGTACCTGCCGGGCGGAGACACACGCTCTGCAGGCTACTACGGCCCCTACCCGGTCTTCATCGAGAGAGGCCAGGGATGTCGCATATACGATTGTGACGGGAACGAGTACATCGACCTGGTCAACAACTTCACCTCCCTGATCCACGGCCACGCCCACCCGCGGCTGATCGAGGCGGCCCGAGCCCAGTCGGAGAAGGGCACGGCTTTCGCCGCGCCTTCGATCATCCAGTACGAGCACGCGCGACATCTCTGCGACCGAGTCCCCTCCCTGGATATGGTGCGCTACTGCAACTCGGGAACGGAGGCCACGCTGTTCACCATGCGCGCGGCGCGCGCCTTCACGGGGAAGGATGGCTTCATCAAGATGGACGGCGGGTACCACGGCGTCCACGATTTCGTGGAGGCAAACACGATTGCCGACTTCACGGCCGAGGGGCTGCCCTCGGTTCGTCTGGAACGCGGAGTTCCGGCCCGGGTTGCCGACGATCTCTACATCACTCCCTTCAACGATCTCGAGGCGACGGAGTCGATCCTCGAGGAGCACCACGACCGGATCGCGGGAATCATCATGGAGCCCATGTTGGGCTCCGGCGGCCTGGTCTATCCCCAGGCGGGATACCTGCGAGGCATGCGGGAGCTGGCCGATCGCTTCGATGTGCTCCTGGTCTTCGACGAGATCATCACCTTCCGTCTCAGCCGGGGTGGTCTGCAGGAGGTCGAAGAGGTGAAGCCGGATCTGACGGCCCTGGGAAAGCTGATCGGCGGCGGCTATCCGGTGGGGGCCTTCGGCGGACGCAGCGAGATCATGGCCCGCTTCGATCCCAACCACCCGGAATCGGTCGCTCACTCCGGCACCTTCGGTGGCAACAACAATACCCTGGCCGCCGGTCTGGTCGCTCTGGAGATGTACGGTCAGGAAGAAGCCGACCGGGTCAACGGGCTCGGGGACCGGCTGCGCAGTGGCTTCCAGACGACCATGGACCGGGTCGGAATCAGGGGCCGGGCCGGGGGCTGGGGCTCGCTGGTCGGGACCATCTGGACGGGACGGGAGCTCAACAACGCCAAGGACGTGGTCCTGGGCTTCCTCGACAGTGGCGATCTCTCTGCGGTCCTGCACTGGGAGATGCTCAACCGCGGCATCTTCTTCGCGTCCCGAGGCATGTACGTCATCTCCACGCCGATGGACGAAACGATCGTCGACAAGGTGATCGAAGAGTTCCAGGGCGCCCTGGAGGTGATCAAGCCGTACGTGGCGGAGACCAGGCCGGAGCTGATCACGAAATGACGACCGGGTCGATCTTGATCACGGGTGGCACCGGCTTCATCGGGGCGGCAATCGTTCGCCAGCTCCTCGCAGCAGGCGAAGAAGAGATCCATGTCCTGCATCGCAGCGGCAACTTCCAGCGCCTGCAGGATGTCCTCGAGCGCGTGAATCTGATTCAGGTCGACCTGGCGGACGGTGCTCGACTCGGCGATGTCGTGGCATCTACCCGGCCGCGGGCGATCTACCACCTGGGCGCGGTCTTGACCGGCCCCGGCGAGGAGCATCCACAAGCGGCCACGATGGCCAATGCGTTCGGCACCTATGCTCTCCTGGAAGCGGCCCGCCGGTATGACGTGAGCCAGTTTCTCTTCGCCAGCAGCGTCGGGGTCTATGGTGCAGGTATCATCGAGGACGTCATTACGGATCTGACCCTGCAGCGGCCGTTTACGATCTATGGCATCACCAAGGTCTTCGGTGAGCAGATGGGCGCCTACTACAAGCTGAAATACGGCCTCGACTTCCGCGGTCTCCGCTATCCATCCATCGTCGGGCCGGGAGTGACGACGCCCAGCGTCGTGCAGTTCACCAGCTGGGTGATCGAAGAGTGCGCGAGAGGCAATCCGTTCGCCATCACGGTGACGCCCGAAACCGCCGTACCCGTGATGTACTACAAGGATGCCGCGCGGGCGATGATCCAACTGGGAGGTGCACCGGTCGAGAAGATCGCGACGGTGAACTATCTCGTCGACGGCGTCAAGCCCACGCCAACCGCGGGGCAACTGGCGGAAATCGTGCGGAGCAGGATTCCCCAGGCACAGATCAGCTTCGAGCCGAACGCGATTCTGCAACCCGTGATCGACCAGGCGATCCGACCCCTCGACGATCGTGGCGCCCGGGCCGAATGGAGCTGGGAGCCGGCCTACGATCAGGAGGCGATCGTCGACGACTTTCTGGCCGAGCTGAGGGAGCATCCGGAACGCTATCGCTGAGCGCCGATCCGTCTATTGCCAGGCGACCTCGGTAAGAGCGCTGCGAAGCGGTCTGGATGTCTCCAGCTTTGGCGCGCCGGTCAAGGTTCGATGGAGGAGATCGAGTTCGGCCAGGGCATTGAGTGCGCCAACCAGCCTGTGGGGTGTGCGGAAGAGACGCTCGACCGATCCCGCGCGATTCAGGTGCGCATCCGCGGCGCAGGAATAGCGATCCAGGGCCGCCACGATCTGGTCGCGGCGCACGGTACGGGCCTCATCGGACAGCTGCAACCACGCCAGACGCAAGCCGCTCAGGGCATCGAAGTCGATGCCCTGAGGATACGCGCCGTTGAAGAGACGCGTACCCCAGAGACCGGTCTTCCTCTGCAGGGCGAGAACGTAGGGGCCGCTGTACCACGCGTACCGATAGGCGGCGCAGGCCGCCACGAGGATGGCGAGAACGACGAACAGTGCCTTCGCGAAGCTCGCCATCGGGGCTTCCCAGGGCTCAGGAGCAGAGCCAGACATCCCGGGGCAGATCGACGCCGATCAGCTCCAGTCCTCGATCCGTCACCAGCCACATGTCTTCGGGCATGTTTCCGAACCAGATCAGGTCGGATCCGAAGCAGCCCACCTCGACACAGAGAATCATGCCCGGCTGAAGCTCGGTGAGGTCGTCCTCGGCCAGGAAGGGCGGCTCGTGGGTCAGACTGCCGATGCTGTGGCCCACGAAGTCGATGGGTATCAGTTGGTTCCAGTCCTGGCGATAGGTCTCCTTCTCCGCCAGCTTGAAGACATCGCATCCCCTCATTCCGGGAACGATGTTCTCGACGGTATTCAGGTAGGCGTCACGGCCCCACCTGGACAGGTCATCCAGCTGCGGAGGCAGTTCGTCACCGACGTAGAAGCAGCGTTGGATGTCCGAGCAATAGCCCTTGTAGCCCACGCCACCATCTGCAAAACCTTGATCCCCCTTCTTGATGACCCGATCGTAGAAGGGCGGCGTCACCAGTCGCCATCGGCCGGGTCGGTCGGTGCCGCACATGAAGAGCTGCGGGTTGTGCCAGCTCGGCGTGTTGTAGAGATCCTCCTCGACCATCTGGCTCCAGATCTTCCGGTGCACATCTCTTTCTGGAATTCCGGGCTTGATGGATCTCCATCCGGACTCCCAGACCCGCTGGACCTTGGGCAACAGCTCTCGATAGAGCGCGATCTCCCATTCGGTCTTGATCATCTTCTGTTCCCAGATCACCGGATCCGCAGCGACGAACCGCGCATTCGGAAGGCTGTGCTCGATCTGCCTGAGCTCCTGGTACGATACCTGGCTCATGTGACCGGAACCGTACTCGAGCCCGATCACCTTGTTGTCGAGCTTGAGATCGTGAATCGTATCCAGGAAGACATCCAGGAAGCGGATCGGCAGCCGCCACAGCTTGATGGCCGACCATAGACGCGCATCCTTGATCCAGGTCGTCTTGGAGATGTTGTTGTTGAGCACGGACTCGCCTACGAAGACCGGGTCGTGTTCCTGGGAGACGATGATGCAGTGTCGCCAGCGGTCGGTGAAGCGGTAGTTGGACTCCAGAAATCCGCCATAGTACTGCTTGTTTCCATAGGCGAAGAGCACCATGGCATCGATCCCGTGTTGGGCGAGAAGAGCCTTGGCTCTTTGGATCCGGAACTCGTACTCCTCCTCAGGCATGTAGGGGGAGAAGTCCTCTTCAGCCACCGAGTCCTCCCAGGCCACGCCCTCTCTCTCCATCGCGTGATCCTTGGACAGTGATCGCTTCTTCTCTTGGGTCATGCTCGGTTCTCCGCGCTGGTTGAGCTGTAGGAGGGGACCTGGAGGTGGTCGAGAGCTCCAGTGACCGGGGTCGTGGACCTGACGTCCGCTACTCCGCGAGGTACGACGCTCTGAAGGTCTCGAGCAGGGACCGGAGCCTCTCGACGTTCTGGAGATCGGTGGTCTGCTTGGCTTTCATCGAGTAGACGAGCATCTGATGAAGCGAGGTGATCTGCTCGACGTACTTCTTGTGGGTTTCCTCGCCTTGCTCCTCGGGCGGCTTGATGCGCTGTGCCATGAAGTAGTGGGTGACGATCTCGCTCAGCTCATCCGCGTGCTGGTCCTTGTTCTGCACCCATCGAACCAGCTGGTTGTAGTCCGGTGTCTTCTGTCCGGAGAGGTCGATGATGGTCTTCATCGCCTTCTCGATGGTGGTGATGTGCTCTGCCATCAGGCTGAAGCGCGCGGGGTCGTCGTAGATTCCGCACGGTATCTGACAGTGGGCAAGCGCCTTTGAAGCGGCCAGGGAGAGCAGGGCGATCGCGACGATCACCAGCGCTGTCTTCCTCTTCATGAGTTCTTCTCCTATCGGGGTTTTGCCTCTCCCGAGCCACGACGGCCCGGGTGGGCAGGCTGGGGGAGCACCGAATCGCTAGAATACCGGCTGTGTGAGCCGTCCGCGATCCTCGCCGTGCGCTGCGCTGGCGAAGCGGTGGTTTGCAGGACATCAGGAGGGGACAAGGATGAATCGCAGAATAGGATGGGTGACCGGGGTGGCCGCCGCGCTGCTCGTGCTGGCAATCGGGTACAACGCCTCCACGGCAGCGGCTCAGGAGCAGACGGGGAGTCAAGAGGGGCAGTCGTCCGCGCTCCTGGTCGAGGTGCGCGATGTGTTCGCACCACTTCCCGAGAAGATGCCCGGCAGTGAGAACGACACCGAGGCCCGCATCGCGTTGGGGAAGAAGCTCTACTTCGAGACCGCCATCTCGGGCAATCGCACCCAGTCCTGCAACAGCTGCCACCGCCTGGACGAGAAGCTGGGAGGCGTCGACAATCTGCCCACCTCCGAGGGCGCCGAGGGCAAGTTCGGCGACCGAAACTCCCCCACCACGCTGAACGCGGGCCTGCACATCGCCCAGTTCTGGGACGGCCGCGCCGCGGACCTCGCGGAGCAGGCCAAGGGCCCCGTCCTCAATCCCATCGAGATGGGCATGGCGAACGAGGCAGCCGTTCTCGCGCGGCTTGAAGAGGCCGGCTACGGCGAACCCTTCAAGACGGTCTTTCCGGGCGCCGAACCGGCGCTGACCTACGACAACTACGCAGAAGCAGTGGCCGCTTTCGAGCGGACACTGATTACCCGGGACCGGTTCGATGATTTTCTGGCTGGGAAGCCGAAGGCTCTCACGGCTGCGGAAATGGGCGGCCTGAAGGAGTTCATGGAAATCGGTTGCATCGACTGCCACACCGGCGCGTTGCTGGGCGGCGACAGCTACGAGCAGATGGGCCAGGCCAATGAATACGCCAACAAGAAGGACCTGGGTCGCTTCGACGTCACCAAGGACGAAGAGGACAAGTATGTCTTCAAGGTGCCCTCCCTGCGAAACATCGCCCTGACCTGGCCCTATTTCCATGACGGTCAGGCCAAGACACTGGCCGACGCCGTCAAGCAGATGGCCTGGCTCCAGTTGGACGAACAACTGGACGAGCGCCAGGTCGCCTCGATCGTCTTCTTCCTCGGCTCCTTGACCGACAAGGAACGGGCCGCCAAGTAGAGAGAGATGGGTCAGAGGCGCATTCGGTGCCGCGCCAGGCTTTCCGAATGCGCCTCTAGCCGTTCAGGCCCTCTTCTCGGCGAGTTGGATCCGGCTCATCGCGCTCGTCACCGCGTGGAGTGACGCCATCACGATGTTCCCGTGCCGTCCGACCCCGTAGAGGGGACCGATCTTGCCGCTGCGTACCTTCACATAAGCGACGGCGCAGGCGTCGGCGCCCTCCCCAACGGCGTGCTCGGCATAGTCGAGGATTTCCAGGGGGATGGCGAAGGCGCCTTGCAGTGCGTCCACGAACGCCGCGATGGGCCCGTTTCCCCGGCCTCGGATCCGCTTCTCGCCGTCCTCGACGCGCATCAGAAACTCGATCTCGCAGTCGCCTTCGCTGCCGACCTCACCCGTGTTCTCGTATCCGGCCAGGGCGACGGGACGCGTTCGGGAGAGATACTCGGCGACGAACGCCTCCCAGACTCCCCGCGAGGTGAGTTCGGCGCCGCTGGCATCCGTAATGCGCTGAATGCAGCGGCTGAACTCGATCTGCAGGTCCCGCGGCAGCCGAAGCCCGTGGTCCTGCTCCAGCACGAAGGCGACGCCTCCCTTTCCCGATTGGCTGTTGATGCGGATCACCGCCTCGTAGCTGCGTCCCACGTCCTGCGGGTCGATCGGCAGGTAGGGGACCTCCCAGTGATCGCTCTCGGCCCGCTCCAGCGCCGCGATTCCCTTGTTGATGGCGTCCTGGTGCGAGCCGGAGAAGGCGGTGTAGACCAGCTCGCCCGCGTAGGGGTGGCGCGGATGGACCGGGATCCGGTTGCAGTACTCGGCCACCCGGACCACCTCGTCGATGTCCCACAGGGCCAGCTGGGGGTCGATTCCCTGGCTGTAGAGGTTGAGCGCCAGCGTGACGATGTCCACGTTCCCGGTCCGCTCGCCGTTGCCGAAGAGGGTCCCCTCCACGCGTTGGGCGCCGGCCAGCATCGCCAGCTCCGCGGCCGCGACCGCGGCACCGCGGTCGTTGTGAGGATGAACGCTCAAGATGACACTGTCGCGGTCGCTCACGTTGCGGTCGAACCACTCGATCTGGTCGGCGTAGACGTTGGGAGTGGCCATCTCCACCGTGGCCGGCAGGTTGAGAATCACGGGTGCGAGCGGGGTGGGCTTCCAGACCTCCATCACCGCCTCGCAGATCTCCACCGCGAAGTCGAGCTCGGTGGCGCTGAAGCTCTCCGGGGAGTACTCCGGCACGACCTCGGTCTCGGGGATCTCCGAGCGGAGCTTCTCGATCAGCTCCGCCCCCGTGACGGCGATGTCGACGATGCCAGCCCTGGGAAGTCCGAAGACCACGCGCCGTTGCAGAGTGGAGGTGGAGTTGTAGAGGTGGACGATGACCCGCCGCGCGCCGCGAATCGCTTCGAAGGTCCGCCGGATCAGCTCCTCGCGGGCCTGGGTGAGCACCTGGATGGTCACGTCCTCGGGGATCCAATCCTCCTCGATCAGCTCTCGAACGAAGGCGAAATCCGTCTCGGAGGCGCTCGGAAATCCGACCTCGATTTCCTTGAAGCCGAGCTTGACGAGCTGCTCGAAGAGGCGGCGCTTGCGCTCGGGGCCCATGGGCTCGACCAGGGCCTGGTTGCCATCGCGCAGGTCGACACTGCACCAGATCGGTGGTCGCTCGATCCGGCGGTCCGGCCAGCGTCGATCGGGCAGGTCGATCGGCCGGAAGGGCTGGTATTTGGTGGCGGGCATGCTCGGCATGGGTCGCTCCAGATGCGCCGAGGGGTCCGGCTGGAGCGAGAGGCGAGTCGGAGGTGACTCAGTGAGGCCGCTGACGCGCGAAACCCTCTCCGGCCGGGCTCGGCGGGAGAGGGTTTCGCGATTCAGTGGCTGTCCAGAAGTGCGCTAGACCCCTCCCGCCCCGCTAAGGAGCAGGCCGAGTCGAAGCTCGCGCCGTGCGTTCTTCTGGTTCGCCATATGGATATTGAATACCCGAGGTCGCCACGGCAGTCAAGCAACGAATGCCTCTCCAGTGCCGCTGGCCCCCCGGATAGCCGATTGGCTCCGGCTGCGGCACCTTTGCCGCGGGACGCCCGGTCTCCGCCAGGGGACCGGAGGGCTCCGGGGAACGAGGGAGGCCATTGGCGGAAGGGAGCGCCGAAGCCACGGTGAAAGGAATACACCGGGATCGGGTCACCGAGTGGTTCGTTGCCCAGATCGGCGGGGTGACGCCGCCGCTCCAGTTCCAGCTGATCGCAGGCGGACACTCGAATCTCACCTACAAGCTCACGGACGCCGCTGGGAGGCTCTACGTGCTCCGCCGGCCGCCACTGGGCGCCGTGCTGGCCACCGCCCACGACATGGCCCGCGAACATCGGATCATCTCCGCCATCGGCAAGACGGAAGTTCCCGTCCCACCCGCTCTGGGGCTCTGCGAGGACGAGGAGGTCAACGACGCACCCTTTTACGTGATGGACTACGTGGAGGGCCACGTACTTCTGGACGGAGCTTCCACCGAGAAGCTCTTCCGCGAGGAGGAGCGATACCGGATCGGCCACTCCGTCATCCAGGTGCTCGCCGATCTTCACCGGGTCGATCCGGACCAGATCGGTCTCGGAGATCTCGGACGCAAGGAGGCCTACCTGGCCCGCCAGCTGAAGCGCTGGCGGACCCAGTGGGAGAATTCCAAGACCCGTGAGCTCGCGGCCATGGAGGAAGTCCACGAGGCCCTCCAGAATCAGATGCCCGAGCAGATCGGTGCCGGAGTCGTGCACGGTGACTACAGGCTGGGGAACATGCTGATCGGTCGAGACGCGAGAATGGCTGCTCTCCTCGACTGGGAGCTCTGCACCCTCGGCGACCCGATGGCCGATGTCGGATACGTGATGAACAACTGGGCCGATCCCGGCGAAGGGAGCGCGACGATGCGGGGCGCCGCACTGGCGCCGACGATGGCAGGAGGCTTTCCGGACCGCGAGGCCTTCCTGGAGCGCTACGTCGAGCTCACCGGCCGCGACGTCCGCCAGGTCGACTACTATCGCGCCTTCCAATACTGGCGCCTGGCGGCGATCGTCGAGGGAGTGCTGGCCCGCTACCTGAAGGGGGTGATGGGGAACGCCGCGGACACCGAAGCCTTCCGCTGGCAGGTCGACACGCTGGCCGAAGAGGCACTGGCGCTGATTCGCCGCCTTCGCTGACGGATCAGTCTCCGCAAGGACCAACACCGGGTGTGATATGGTGCGTGGAGAGGCGGCGCTTCTGTCTGCCCCTGGGGCTGAGGAGATCCCCGGGGATTGGACGTGGAAGTGGCGGCAATACATGGGGGAATTCGCAAATGTCGCATCGATTCACGCTCGTACTTCTCGCCTTCGTGGTCGCGGCGCTCTGTGCATGCGCGTCGGGTTCAGGCGGACAACAGGCTGAGGACAGCCCGAAGACTCAGGCCGCCGCGGCAAAGGGCGTGGCGCCGCCCGCCGGCAGCCCTCTCTCGAAGGTAGAACTCGGAATGAACGATGCCCAGGTGCGCAAGATTCTCGGCGATCCCGACAACTCCAACGCGTACATGACGGGGAAGTCCTGGATCCCCTTCTACTACGGCACCGACACCATGCGCAGTGACTGGATGTACAAGGGCATGGGACGCGTCGTCTTCTCGCGAAACCAGTATTCCGGCGCACTGAAGGTAATCCGGATCGACTACAACCCGCACGAGACCGCGGGAATGTGATCCTTTCCGGCTAACCGCGTCGGAACCGGAGCACCGGTTCTCGACAGGAGGGGAGACTCTTCTCGCCGACCTGTCCGCAGGGGCACTCGACCTTTGCGCGTGTGACGTATTCCGGGTCTCTACGCTCGTCCGTCCGGTTGCGGTGTGAAGCGGCTTCTCGCAGCGAGGAAGGCCGGCAGGTTGAAGAGCAGATGGCGCAGTGAATGGCGGTGCTGCCAAAGACGACTGGTAAATTTCCTGCGCCAATCCGGATCCGTATAGAAGCGCTTGACGTGCTCGTTGTAGAGTTGGTCGAGCCTCTCTCTTGATTCAATCCCTCTGGGCACGAACACGAAGTTCAGGCAATTCATCAGATTCCAGTTCTCGTCGAAGGTCCCCTCCGCGCCAATCGTATCCCAGCAGGGAGCTCCGGGGAACGGAGTGAACTTCGACATGTTCATATCATCCAGGCCCAGCTCGAGGACGAAGTCACTCGTCCTGCGGATCGATTCCTCCGAGTCACCCACGACCCCCATCATGAAAAGCCCCTTGGCTCTCAGCCCGCTCTCCTGTATGCGAACGACGGTCTCCTTGACCATGTCCAACGTGACACCGGTCTTCAGGTGCTCCAACAGCTCGGGATCGCCCGACTCGATCCCAACCGAAACCATCAGGCAGCCGGCCTCCTTGAGGCTCCTGAGCAGGTCATCATCCGTATGCCCTATCCGAACCGCGCAGTTGAACTGCACTCCGAGCGGCTCCGCGGCGAGTCTCTGGCAAAGCGAGAGTATTCGCTTGCGGTTCACCGTGAAGAGGTCGTCGTAGATGTTGACATGTCGGATTCGAAACCTTCTTCTCAGGTACTCGAGGTGTTCGTAGGTGTAGTCGGCTGAGTTGGATCGGAAACCCTTTTTGAATACCGAGCGGTCGCAATAGGAGCACTCGTAGATACACCCGCGACTCGTGCTGATCGCAGTGCCCGGAGTGCGGATATAGCTGAATGGAGGGAGGCGATAGCCCCGAGGGAAGCCCTTCAGCTTCTGGTAGGCCGGATACGGCAGCGAATCCAGATCCCGAACCAGCTCTCGGAGAGGATTCGTCACCAGTGCGTCCCCGTTACGCCAGACCAGTCCTTCTATCGTTTCGGGGCTCTCGCCCTGGGCCAATTCGAGAAGGGTGACCTCTCCCTCTCCCAACACCAGATAGTCGATCTCGGGAAAGCGCTCCATCAGCTGCGCCCCGACTCCTGAGACGTGTATCCCTCCGAATACGTTCTTCACGGCGGGTCGAGCTTCCCGGATCTTTCTGGCCATCTCGTACGCATCCAAGAATCCCGACGTCGTGGCCGAGAAGCCCACCAGCTGCGGCTCGAGACTCGAGATCCTGGCGACGTTCGCGTCGACGTTCCCTGGTGCTCCCGGTCCCAGACAATCGTGAACGAGGACCTCCACGCCCTTCGCTTCGAGATAGGCGGCCATGGAGAGCAGACCGATCGGAACCAACCTGTTGACGGTCACGGTCAGGTCTTTCCTACCGGGTATCCAGTTCGATCCAGTGGGATGAACGAGCACCACGCGCATGCGCAGGATCCTAGGATCTCACCAGTACTTCTGGTCGTAGTCGCGGTAGAGGCGACGTATGTACCAGCCGAACTTGATGGCGCCGGAGATGACTCGCACGAAATCCCTGAAAGGCACCCTCACCTTGTTGATGCGGGGCGGGATCTGAGCGGCGCCCAGAGCGTAGAGGATGGCGAAGTAGCGGTAGAATCGCTTCAACGGAATCTTGGTCGGCAGAATCGTATGAAGACAGTCGTAGTAGAGGCAGGGATCCTCGCAGATGAAGTCGTCACGGGCGGCAGCAAAGGCCTCGGTCCCCGGTGGCGGCGAGAAGATGGTAAAAGCGAACTCCGCGGGCCCCAACTCCTTGATTGCCTCCTGAACGGCGAGAAAATCCTTCTCTTCGAACTCCGGATTCACCATGAGCGCGGCGTGAATGTTGAGATCGAGGTTCCGCAATATCTCGCGCGCCTTCCGGTTCTGGGAGGGCGTCGCCTTCTTGTTGTAGCTGTCCAGATTCTCCTCCCTCAGCGATTCGAATCCGACGTAGACGAACTCCAGGCCGGCCTCTTTCCACAGCGCGAAGAGATCGGGATGCTCGCACACCGTGTCGCTTCTGGCCCAGGACAAGTACCTCTTCTCGATCCCGCGCTCGATCAGCATCTCGGCCATGCGCTTCATGCGCTTGGTATTGATGAAGGTTTCGTCATCGACGAAATAGATGTACTTTTGTGGCAGCGAAGCGATTTCGTCGACGACGTCCTCGACCTCGCGCTGTAGATACTTCCCGTTGGCGAGAAAGTGTACGACACAGAAGCTGCACCGGTTCGGGCAGCCGACGCTGGTTCGCACACAGGCGATCTGCGGGAACAGCGTTTCCATCCTCTGCCCCGGCTCGCCGTAGCAGATACAGAAGTACTTCGACATATCCACGAGGTCACGGCGCGGCCGGGTATTGATCCCGTCCGGATGCAGCCGTGGTGGCGCCTGTGAGGCGAGTTGGTCGAAGCCGGGCGAAGCGGTGGGCAGGATCCAGGCCGACTCCGGCCAGGGCCGGCCCGCATCCAGGGCAGCGATGATCTCCTTGATCGCCGAGACGCCGTCTCCGCGTACCACCAGATCGAACAGGTCCGGGTATTTGCAGTCCATGGGGGCACTGGACGCATGAATTCCCCCGAGACAAGTCAGTGCCCCAGGCCGCATCTCCCTGGCGATCGAAGCCAGCTCCTGGTTGGTGCGAAACTGGCCCGAGAAGCCGCCGAAGCCGATCAGATCGGGACGATACTCCAGCAGGGTTCGTCGGAACGCCGCAACGGGCTTCTTTTCCAGAGCGAGATCGCAGATCCTGACATCGTGGGGAGCCTGAACCGCCCCGGCAATCAGCTCCTGGGCGTACGGCTCGAGCAGCAGCATCGTCTGCAGCCACCGCGAGGTGGGCAGATGGGCATGCGTTCTCACCAACAAGACTCTCATGAGAGACCATCGCCTCCCGGGCCACCTCGAGGCCAGTTCGAGATCCTAACCGCCAGGATTTCCTTTCCACCTCTTGAGCTTTCCGCTCGCGGTCTTTTCCAAAAGGAGCACACAGTGTAATTCCTTTGGGACCTTGTAGGGTGCGAGGTGTTGATAGCAAAAGCGGCGGATTTCGGTCGCATCCACATCCTCCACCTTCCTGTCCTCATGCAGGACGATATCTGCACAGGGAAGTTCTCCGTACCGGGCGTGAGCTTCCGGGTAGACCAGGGACTCCCGGACGAACGGGTGCTGGTTCAACACCGACTCCACCTCGTCTGGAAAGACCTTCATCCCCGCGAAGTTGATCACCCCGTTTTCCCTTCCACAAAGAAAGAGAAAGCCGTCCGAATCGATCCTGCCGAGGTCACCGGTTCTGAACCATCCGTCCGTCAATGCCTGGTCCCGGCTCCGCCATGGAGAACAATAGGCATCGAACATCCCGCTGCCTCTCAGACACAGTGCGCCCACGCCATCTCCGTCCGGATCGACAATGCGTACTTCGTAATCGGGAAGTACACATCCGACCGATCCCCGCTTTGCCGGATCCATCGAGCAGTTGACGAAGGGAAGTCCTACTTCGATGATTCCGTATGCCTGCGCCAGTTCGACTCCGAACCTCTCATGAAATCTCTGCGCGTCGATCTCCGGAAGTCGCATCGCGGTGGAAACCGCAAGCCTGATGTTGGCAAATGTGTCTTCCGAGAACATCTCCGAGTTGGCGACGATCTGATAGTGAAACGGGGAGGCGTAGAGGAAGGTGCCCCGGTGGCGAAGCAGTCCATCGACGAGGGAGGACGGGAACCCATTGCCGCAGAGAACGATGGTTGCTGCTCGGCGGAGAAAGAGAAGGATGCTGACCACGAAATGATAGCTCATGGAAAGAACCCAAATCACTCTGTCATCTGCCGTCATGCGCAAGGCCTTGTCGGCAGCATCCGTTCTTTCCAGGATCGTCTGATGGGAAAGCGCGACGCCTTTGCTGGCTCCGGTGGTGCCGGACGAGAAGCGGATGAACGCGGGGGCCAGGGCGTAGTAGTCACCTGGAAGCGTGTCCCCTGAAGAACGACGCTGAAGAAACAGAGTCCTGTCGAGAACACTGCCCGAAAGGACTGGGGCGGCATTGTCGGGTGGGGACATCACGGTTTCAGAGATCAGGAAGCATACATCGAGTTCCGAGAGAACCGCGGCAAATTCAGCCCGGGAGTGAAACGGTGACACGGGGACGATCGCAGCCCCTAGAGACAAAATGGCGAGGCTGACGACGATGTACTCGATGCTGTCGGTGCACGAGAGCGCCACTCGCTGAGTCGGTTCGACACCGTGTGATCTCAGGTGGCGAGCGACCTCATCCGCGGCGTCGAACAACTCTCCGTAGGAGAGGCGACGGTCGCCTTCGACGACTGCGGCATTTTCCAGGTGAGAAGCAGTCTCCCGTCTCATGACATCGTAGATGTTCACTTGAGCCTTGCGTTTCGAGTCGGCGGTTGTCATCGAAATGGAGAGTCCATGCTAGAGGCGCCGTGCTGCCTCACGGCCGGCCTCTTCGCCGAGAGAAAGACAGGTCCCGATGACCCTGGTCGATGCCAGCGCTTCACGGGTTGCCGATATGCAGCGCCCCGCACTCCAGCAGTTGGAGATATCCCGGGCCTTGAGGGATCGCAGGGGGATTTCGTGGTAATCGCCCGGATCGAGATACTGGTAGGAGGGTCCTCTTTCCCCGTCCCAGAGCTCGATTGGCCAGGCATTCCGGACCGCTCCGTCGGGGAATCTTTTCGCGCTGAGGACGTCCTCGGAAGTCAAGGTGTACTCGCCGCAGAGCCGGGGGCCCTCCCGGTCAACCACGTGAGGGGACATCTCCACGATCTCGGAGTTCTGGAAGGAATCCAGGACCGTGGAGAGATAGCGATGTACCCGGAGGGCCTGGTCTCGCGCCTTCTGGTTCCTGTCTTCTCCCAGGTGAGGAACATTGAGTCTGCAGTAGCCTTCATCTGGATCGTCGCCGGGTGTATAGGTCGTGAATCTGAGATAGGCGGGCATCCTCTTCTCCTTCACAGCCCGGGCGAGATGGTAGGGAACCCGCAGTGGAAGCAGATCGTCAGAGCCCTTCAGTCCTTTGACCCGGAAGCCATACCCTGCGAGTTGACGTTGTCCGGGAGGCGACACCTGATACCGCGCCCCAGTCATCTGAATGATGATCGCGTCGCCACTGCAATCGATGACAGCTTTCGGATCGATCTGGAGCTCTCCGGTCGGGCCCCGGGCAGTGATCGAAGCGATGGAGTCCTGCTCCATTCGTACCGACACCGCCTGGGTGTTGTAGTGGACTTCCAGAAATTCTTCGTCCTCGCTCATCGACCGGAAAGCCGACACCAGATCTCGAGGCGAAAACGGTAGGACATGGACTCTTCCCATGCGCTGGATCCCTTTCTCCGGAGCCAGCCCGTTTAACCTGCCACATATCTCGGCGGCAATCCCTCCATTCAAGGTGCTGTCCGGAATCTCTTCTCCGTTCGCATACAGCCCACAGATGAACCGATGCATGCCCGCTACGGCGGCGCCACCGGGCTGATCGCTCCTTTCGATCAGGATCGTATGCGCTCCCTCCCGGGCGGATCGGACGGCGGCGCTCATGCCGGAAGCGCCGAAGCCCACGACGAGTACGTCACACGTCCTTCTCTTGCGAGCCATCACTCTCCCAGCCTGGATTTCAAGGCTCCCAGGACCGTATCCACTTCGCCTTCGGTGAGCAGACCCCGCGCGTAGGAAAGGTGGACGCTGAGCCTTCCATGGGTGTGGTGGAAGAACACGCCCAGCCCGGGAGGGATGGGAACCCGCGCCATGTGATAACTGCGAGCAACCCTCTTCCCCATGAAACGGATCGGCATCTGGCCGCTGTCCCCGAGAAAAGAAAAGGCGAAAGAAGCGAGATTCCTCTTGAGATAGAGCTTCAGCAGATGACTCACCATAGGCAGAGGAACGATCCTCATCAAAAGGCTTGCATCCAGGATATGCCGGACAAGGCCTGCCCTTGCCTGATCGTACATCTGCTGCTTGATGGACTTCAGGAGCGCGGCGAGGTCGTCCACCTCGCGTGCGGAAATCCGAAACAGCAGGAGCGACACATGATTGAAGAAGACTTCCTGGCGGCCTTCACCGGGCAGGCGAGTGTCCATGGTGACAGGGATGATGTAGTCACCCGTATCGATGCCGCGGTCGACGAAGACCACGTGAAGCGCCTGTGCGGTTAGTGCCAGCGTGTAGGGCATCACCATCAAGTATCCGGCCTCGCTCTCTGCCCTCTCGATGATCTCCTGACTTTGCCGTTCGCCGAAGGAAATTTCGCCGAAACTGAATCCCTCTGCGGTCGATACGGGGTCCAATGGAAGGGCGCGTGGTGACGCGTTCTCCGTCAAGCGCAAGAGGGCGCGGTTTACCTGTCTACCCGCCTCGAATTTTCCCTGCCACTCACTCAAGTGGGCAGGTTCGCAAGGCGGCGTTTCCCAGTTGGACGTTCCCCCCGCTTCCCAATCTTGCTGGAGCATGCTCAGAAACATCTCTGCGCCGTGGGCGTCGAAGAGCCGGTGGTCGAACTTGACAGCCGCATGGCTGTTCTCCCCGGCATGGATCAGGTGGAAGGCGAGGTGCTCACGCTCGCTGCCAAAAGGAGCATTGAGTTCTCTCTCCAGGAGAGAGGAAAGCCCCCGACGTGTGTCAATATGATGAACCTCGAAGGGTGCCTTCCATGCGTGCGAGGGCATTTTCCAGTACGGGGCAAGATTGTAGTCCCGCCGGGTCCTCCCTCCGAGTAGCGGACATTTCCCGATACAGGCGTCGAGCCAGTCCCGAACCTCGTTCTCGGCGGGCCGACCTTCGAGCTCCATGACGATCTGGAACGTATTTCCCGCGCCGGTAGCCCGCTTGGTCATGAAGTCGAAGCTGTGAAGGATCCAATCGATCCCAGTCAAATAGTGCTTGTTCTTCGAGAAAGGCAGGCTCACCATGGACGGGTCACGTCATCCGGCTGATGCAGGATGCGAGCGAGCCAATTGCCTGGAAATCCTCCCTCGTCAGGTCCGTTTCCATCAGCTTCAGCTCAAAGGTCTTTTCGATGGCGACCAGCAGTTCGATGAACGCCATGGAGTTCATCCCGAGCGAGTGAAGAGGAGCATCTACCGTGACGGTAGCCGGATCGATCGAAAGAATATTGGCAACCTCCGTCACCAGCAGCTTCTCGATCTCCTTTACGCTCATCTCGGGCATGGGGCGACTCCACGGCATTCGGCCGGCGGCCGTTTCGGATCCCGCGGGCAGAGCAGAGCGCCCCCGCGGAAGACACCGGAATCCAGGGCGATTCCAATGCAAGAACGGTTACTTGCGGGAAGGCCTTGCAGCCGGACCACGATCGGCCAAGCTAACGAAGATCGGGAAAACCCATGGAAACAGACGATCCTCTCCATACCATACGCGCCAATCTCTTCTATGGGCTACTGGACTATACGAAAAGTTTCCCGGATTTCTCCATTCCCCAGAGATTCGAGTTGGTAAGCCCCAGGGAAGGGGAGACAGTCCTTGAAGAGCTGGGCAATAGCCTGATGGGAGAGCGGAATCTCCTGATCTATGTTCACCTTCCCTTTTGCTCTTCGGAGTGCGTATTCTGCAACGCGTTTCCTCAGAAATCCAACGCGGATATTCAAAAGAGATATGTCGAGAGCGTTCTCGAAGAAATCGAGATCTATCGATCCTCGGATATATTCAAAGATCGAACTGTCAAGTGTCTCTACCTGGGCGGCGGAACGCCTACTGCGTTTTCGACCGGTGACATCAATCGAATCATCGCTTCGCTGAAATCTGCTACGGCGTTTTCCGAGAGCTGCAGTATCACATGCGAAGCACATATCAAAGATCTTCTCGACAACGATCGGATCGAAGAAATCGCGCGATCCGGAATCAACCGAATCAGCATCGGGTGTCAGACCTTCGATGAGCAGGTCCTGAAATTATGCAGGAGATTTCATCGGGAGTCGCAGGTAAAGAAGCTGATTCGAGACGCACAAGCCTCGGGGTTGAGAACCAATATAGACATGATGACAGGTCTTCCGGGGCAGACCCTGGATGGCGTGAGAAGAGATCTCGGTATCCTGGGCGATATTGCGCCAGATTCGATTGAGTACATGAGGCATGAAATCGTCAATCCGTTGGCGATTTCTCTCTATCGACACCATCCAGAACTTCTCGTCGAGGATGATGAACTGTTCTGGATGACGTACGAGACACAGAAATGGATGGAAGAGAAGGGCTACGAACAGAATGGGAGCTTCACGGGTGAGAGCTATTTTCCATACAGATATCACTGGTTGAAGGGAACGCCCTTCATCTCGTTTGGCTGCAGATCGAGATCTTTCACGAAGGATATTTGCTGCGACAAACACGAAGACCTGTCTCTCTATTTTCGGCTTGTCGACAAGGGAATGCCTCCAATCGCCAGGTTGATGCGTTTGGATGAAGAGGAAAAGATGTACAGGTCGCTCTTCTTGAGCATCCAGACTGCGGATGGTCTGGACACGAAAGCATTCGAGAACAGGTTCAGGCGAAATCCGGCTGACGCATTGTCTCCTCTGATCGATCGATTGGCTGGGTATGGATGTATTGAAGTGGATGATTCGTCGATCAAGCTGAGTAGATACGGGAGATACTTCGTCGAGGACGTGTGCTGCTTCATCATCGACGAGGCGGTAAGAGAGGGCGGACAGCAGACGCAGTTCAAGCGAATGCCGCATTCTTCTGGTGCCTTTGCGGAGAGATTGTCCTCGAGGATCAAGATCCAGGGCCACAAGTAGCCTGGCTTCGAAACGCCGTTAGATTCGCAGAATTCGCCTTTTGCGCGCCGCGGAGGCGGTCTGTCTATTTCGCGTACGCATCTCCGGAGCGACGGCTGGAAGCAGAGGGCTGGCGGGTTGGCAAGGAGGCTGGAGGGAAGGTCGGTGAGGAAGGATGGTAGCGAGAGAATTGCCTTGATCGTGGGTGGGAGCCGCGGCATCGGTCGTGCGATAGCGCTGCGTCTGGCCCGGTCGGGGTTCGACATATGGCTGACCTACCGAGGCAACCACGTCGCAGCGCAGGAGGTAAAGGAGGGGATAGAGGCGATCGGCAGGTCCTGCGAGACGCTTTCTTTCGACGTCTCCGATTACGAGGAAACCAGGGCGGCGCTGGAGGAACGGGCCGAGGAGCACCCCCCGGAGGCGGTGGTGTTCAACGCGGGTATCACCCGGGACAACCTGATGATGTGGATGACCAGGGAGGAGTGGGACTCGGTTCTTTCCACCAATCTCGACGGATTCTATAATGTAATCCGTTCGGTGCTGTTTTCGCTGCTACGGGTCAGACGGGGGCGGATCGTGACCGTTTCTTCGGCATCCGGTCAGACCGGCCATCCGGGTCAGGTGAACTACTCCGCATCGAAATCGGGGCTGATCGGCGCTTCGAAGGCGCTCGCTCGGGAGGTTGGAAAGAGAAACATCATCGTGAATGTGGTTGCTCCCGGCATGATCGAGACAGATATGACCAAAGACCTCCCCAAGGATCAGATCCTTCCTCTCATCCCGTTGCAGCGATTCGGGAATACGGATGACGTTGCAGCGGTAGTGGATTTCCTCTGCAGTGAAGAGCACATGTATATTCACGGGCAGGTCATCGGCATCAACGGAGGGCTGGTGATCTGAACCCGGCGGAGGCTTGTTGGCCATCGCGATCGTGGATTCCAGGACTCGAGAGTGCGGAAATTTGACGAAATAGTCGTGGGTAGTGGTATCAGCGGGATGGCGCTTGCGTTGCTGCTCGGCTTGAATGGACGTTCAGTTCTGCTTCTCGAGAAGAGTTCCCAGATCGGCGGTTCCATGGCCCGGTTTCGCCGGAACGGGATTCCGTTCGATACGGGCTTTCACTTCACGGGTGGTCTCTACAGGAACGGCATTCTCCACGACATGCTGACGGCCCTGGGAATCGAGGATCTGATCAGGCCGATAACCATCAGTGGTCCAGGAAGCAATCGTGTCGTCTTCGAAGAAGAAGAGACGAGCTTCGATCTAGCAACCGGCTATCAGGAAAGCATTGCGTGTCTGAAGGAATACTTTCCGGCCGACGCCCGGGCCATCGATCGATATTTCGAGCTGGTCGAGAGCGTCTGCCGGCGGGCGGCTGGGATGGATCTGCGCAAGACCTCCCTCTTCCCGCCCTTCCTCGACGAGGACTACGTGACCCTGACCGAGGCCCTGGATCGGCTGACCGAGAACCGCATCCTGAAGGGTTTGCTCTCCGGATTCAGCATGTGCCATGGCGTCAAGCCCGCGGAGATTTCCCTCGCCAATCACAGCAGGGTCAGCTACGAAATGTACAAATCGCTCGCGCGAGTGGAAGGTGGAGGGGAGGCATTCATCCAGGCCTTTCGGAAGCGCTCCGCCGATCTCGATATCGAGACCATGACGGCCACACACATCACCGATTGCGTCGACGTGAAGGACCGAAGAGTTGGCCGGTTCGTTCTGAACACTGGAGAGGAAGTATCCTGCGAGCACTGCATCTTTACCATCCATCCACAGGAGATATTGAAGATCCTGCCGCGGGACCATCTGTCCCGGGCGTTCGTGGAGCGGGTGACGGACTTCGAACCGTCTGTGGGGATCTTCTCCTTGTACGGAGTCGTGGAGAGGGATGATTCCTGGACGGGCCGGGAAGACGATTTCGCTCCATCGATTTTCTCCCTGTTTCCGACCGCGGATCTCGACAAGCTGATCGACCCGGGGAGCAGCGGTGACCAGGCGCTGGTGATCATGAGAAGCCTGGAGAAGGCGAACGAAAAGGCGTACGAGGTCGTGAATGCCTGCGAAGTGTCGTTTGTCGAGCGTTTCCAGAGATGGGGGGATTCGAGACGAGGCAAGCGCCCCGCCGAGTACCTGGAATACAAGGAGCAGCGCGCCGAGAGGATCAGAGAGCGGGTCGTCAGCGCCTATCCGGAGTATCGGGATTCGTACAAGGTGATGGATGCGGCGTCCCCATTGACCTGCAGGGACTATCTGAATTCTCCGGATGGGTCGGCATATGGCGTCAAGCAGAAGATCGGGCAGTTCAATCTCTTTGGGAGGCTCCCACTGCGGAACACCTATGCTGCGGGACAGAGCGCCCTGTTGCCAGGACTGATAGGAGCGATGATGTCCTCGTTCATCTTGGGGCGGAAGCTTCTCGAGAGAGAGGACTACGGCGATTTCATCAGACAGAGGTTGGGCAGTTGAGACGGGTGGTCATATCCGGCGTTGGAGCGGTTTCCGCGCTTGGCAACGACGTGGCTTCGCTCGTCGGCGGCATTGCAGAGGGAAAGAGCGCCGTCCGGTACATGGAGGGGTGGGACCAATACATCGGTCTTCGCAGCCTGGTGGCAGCTCCGGCCGAAATCAGAAACGAGAAGGCGATCCCACGGAAGAGCCGACGGTCGATGGGACGCATGAGCATCCTCGCGGTACAGGCGACTGAGCAGTCGCTGGCGGATGCCGGGATCGGGCCGGAGTCGCTCTCGTCGGGCAGACTCGGGTGCATCATCGGGTCGACGATGGGAAGCGCAGGAAGCCTCAGCGAAACATTCGAGACCATGTTGCCGGAAAGGGACTTGTCGCGGCTGGGCGCGATGAAATTTTTTCAGTGTGTTTCCCACACCGCGGCGATGAACGTGGCTCAATACCTGGGCATTACCGGTTCTGTCATGGCGACCTCTGCCGCCTGCGCCTCCTCGCTGCAGGCGATCGGGCTGGGATACGATCTGATCAGGATGGGAAGACAGGATGTAATGATATGCGGAGGGTCGGAGGAGCTGCACCCGACCGTCACCGGATCCTTCGACATTCTGTTCGCGACATCCACCGGCTATAACGACGATCCCCAACGAACCCCGCGGCCTTTCGACAGCGCGCGTGACGGCCTGGTCTGCGGTGAGGGATCCGGAATCCTGGTGTTGGAGGAGCGCGAGAGGGCGCTGGAGCGACGGGCTAGAATACACGCCGAAGTCATCGGGTACCATACCGGAGGTAGCGGGGAACACGTAAGTCAATCCAATAAAGCGTCGATCGTCCACTGTCTGCGAGAAGCATTGGCCGATGCGGAGCTCTCGCCAGGCGATATCGACTACATCAACGCTCATGGGACGGCAACGAGACACGGGGACGAGGTCGAGGCCGGGGCGATCGCGGAGGTATTCGGCGATTCCGTTCCCGTCAGCAGCCTCAAGGGAAATATCGGACATACCCTGGGCGCGTCAGGAGCCCTGGAGCTGATCGTCTCTCTGGCGATGATGGAAAACGGAGTGATCTATCCGACGTTGAATCTGGACACGGTAGACGAAGCTTGCAGAGGCATTCTCCACGCGAGGGAGTCGCTGCGCCGCGAGGTCAGGACCGTGATGAAGAACTGCTTCGCGTTTGGTGGAATCAATGCCGCGCTGGTGTGTAGACGTCCAGAGAATTGAGGATTGGGATCCGGCATGACAGAGCAGGAAATCGCGGAAATGGTGAACGAGATCCTCGAGGAGTACTTCGAGATCGAGAGAGAAAGACTACTCCCGGAGATGAATATCTTCGAAGATCTCGAGCTGGACAGTCTGGATATCGTTGACCTGGTCGTCGCGATGCAGAAGCAGTTCAACGTGAGAATCCGCGACGACGAACGGATCAAGAGCATTCGAACGCTGGAAGATATCTACCGGTTCGTCCTCGCCCTGCAGGAGGAAGGGGTCTCCCAGTAGCCTAGATGTATCCGTTTGAGTTCACCAGGGAAGAGATCGAAGAGACCGTGAGGGGCGTGCGGCTCCTCACGCTGGAAATCGAACTCGGCCCGGCCTGCAATCCTCGGTGCCCCCACTGTTACGCTCCCAGAAGGCCACCTTCTGGTGAAGCGCTTTCGGAGGGCGAAATTTCCGATCTGATCCTTCAGGCCAGGGATCTGGGGGCGCGCAGGATCAGCCTGCTCGACGGGGAGGTGAATATCCATCGCCGTCTTCTGCCGATCGCCCGGTTTGCGGGATCCGAGGGCCTCGGGGTGGAGGTGTTCACCAACGGGGCTGGGATCACAGCCGATGCCGCGAGGGACCTGTTCCAAGACCGGGTTCCAGTCGTCCTGAGAATGGATTCGCTGGACGAAGAGATTCAGGACATGCTGGCCGGAACCGAGGGGTCGTTCGAGCTGATTCAGCAAGCGTTTCGGCTGCTGAGGGAAGCCGGGTACCCGTCGCAGGAGCGAACGCTGCGGGTGGATACGGTGATCTGCCAGCAGAATGTCGACGAGATCGTCACCCTCTGGAGATGGCTTCGCGCTCAGGAAATCCTGTCCCGATTCGAGATCGCAGCGCCCCGGGCGAGTCACAGCGAGAAGCGATGGCTGCATGTCGATCCGGCACGGGTGCAGGAGGTCTTCGCTGAGATCGCCAGGATCGAGCGAGAGGAGTACGGTCGAGAGTGGAATCCGGGGCCCTCGCGGTGGGGAAACGGGTGCATGCGACACAAGATCTCCTGCCTGGTTCGCTCGCAGGGCGACGTCCTACCCTGTGTGGGTGTGGACATACCCATCGGAAACGTCCGAAATCGCAGCCTCGCCGAGATCATCCAGGAGAGCGAAGTTCTCGAGGACCTGAGAGACCATGGCCGTACGATCAAGGGGCCGTGTGCCTTCTGTGAGGAAACAATCACATGCTACGGCTGCCGTGGGGCGGCCTACCAGTTGACCGGCGATTATCTGGCCTCCGATCCCTGCTGCTGGAGAAACGCGGATCGGCAGGATGAGATCAGGCGATTGCCGTTCGCGGCGGATGCAATCATTCCGCAAGAGCCGCCAATGCGGATCATCGATGAAGTGGTGAAGGTAGGCGAACGGTCGGGGGAGATCTCGATGGTGGTATCGGCCCGGATGCCGTTTGTCGGAGAAGATGGCGCCCTCGATGGCGCGACCTATTTCGAGCTGATGGCTCAGTCCATCGCCGCCCTGCATGGCTTCAAGCAGCTGGGTGGATCGCAAGAGCCGTCTGGTGGATATCTGGTGGGAGCGCAGAATCTCGAGATCCTGGGTCCGGCTCGAGTCGGCGAAAAGCTGACCATCTCAGTCTACAAGGATCTCCGCTTCGGCGGCTTCGGGATCGTAAAGGGGACTGTTTCGCGGAACGATACGGTGCTCGCGCGTGGAGAGATCAAGATCTGGCGGGATGCCGAGAACGTTCCCCGACCCGCTGACTCAGCAGAATGACCGCGGCTGCTCCTTCGCCTTCCTGATGGTCAGACTAGGGAGCTTCGAATGACGAAGACGCAAAGGCTGATGAGCCTCTGCCTGTGTACCGTCTTGACCCTTGCGGGCTCTGCTGCGAAGGCGAGCGATCAATCCCCCGATGCTGGGGCCGATCTGGAGGAGGTGCTCTCCAGACTGGAGCAGAAGGTATCTGTCATCCAGACGCTGAAAGCCGACTTCGTCCAGGAGAAGTTCCTGGCTGTGCTCGACGAGCCCCTCCTCTTGAAGGGGACGATCATGATGCAGAAGCCTGATCTCTTCTCCTGGATCGTCAGGGAACCACTTCGGTACTCGATGGTCATCCAGGGTGAGGTTGTCCGCCAGTGGGATGAGGATACTCGGCGGGTCGAGAAGATCTCGCTCTCGAAGAATCCGGTCTTCAAGATGGCCATCCAGCAGTTGCGCGACTGGCTTTCCGGTGCCTACAGGTCGATGCTGGGCCAATACGAGGTGAAAGTCCTCGATCAGAGCCCGATCTCTCTCGAATTCGTCCCGCGCGAGACGGCACTTGCCCAGGGGGTAGTCGACAGGGTGACGGTCGAGTTCGATCGCGATGAACGCTACATCTGGCGAATTCAGATCTTCGAGAAGCAGGGGGACAGAACACTCATCACCTTCGCGAATACCCTGTTGAACGCTCCCATTGCCCCTACGGCGTGGAAGGTTGAACAGGATGTTCGATGAGTGCTTCTCGGCCGTCTTCGACCGCTGTGCCCGGCGGAAGCGACTGATCCTGGGCCTGGCCGCGATTCTGACCGCCGCCGCAGCGATTTGTCTCCAATCGATCTCGTTGGAAAACAACCTCGAGCTGATGCTCCCAGCGGACGATCAGATCCGTCGCAGCATGCGCTTCCTGCAGGAATCCAATTTCTCAGATGACGTCATCGTGTCCCTGGCGCTGAGATCCCCCGATCGCTCTACAGAGGAGCTGATCCAGGCCGCTAGACAGCTGGAACGGGATCTTCGACCGCCGCTGGTGACAGGCGTGGTGAGCGGTGTTTCCGGGACGGACATGGTCGACGAGATGAAGTCCCTTCTCGAGTATGTTCCGGAGTTGCTCGATGAAGATGCGCTCTCGCGCATCGACGAGCAGCTCACGGAAGAGGGTGTGAAGAGAAGCCTCCGCAGGAGCTACCGGCAATTGGTCAGCCCCGCGAGTACGTTCTTCGCGCAATTCGTGCGGTCTGATCCCCTCGGTATAAGCTTCGGGATTCTCCGTTCTCTGCAAGAGCTCTCCTCTGCGCTCGGGTACGAAGTCGAGCTCGAGGACGGGCACTTCATCAGCCGAGACCGCGCGCACGCGCTGCTCGTAGTACAGACACCCGTCACCATTACCGATGCTTCAGGCGCGCGAGAGCTCGTGACCTATCTGCGCGCGCGGCTGGAGAAGCTTCCTGATTTCGTCTCGGCGGACATCATCGGGGGCCATCTTCATACGATCAGCAACGAGGACGTCATCAAGAGAGACGTGTGGTTGGCTCTCGGCATCGCGGGCGCCGCGTTCTTTTTCTTGTTCGTCTTCCTGTTTCGGGACATCAGAGCGGCCACCCTGTTCCTCCTCCCGGTGGCGTCGGTTCTGGTGGCCATCAATCTGTCGAATCTGGCGCTATCTCACTTGTCCTATTTCATCGTCGGCATGGGTGGAGTGGTCGCCGGAATCTCCGTCGATTACGGAATCCACGTCTACATGGCGGTGCGGTCGGGAAGCGGTCGTGCGGAAGCGGTCAAGCGGGTGGCCAAACCGGTAGTGACGGGTGCGTTGACCACCATTTCCGTGTTTGCCGCATTCTTCTTTTCCAGTGTTCAGGGATACCATCAGCTGGCCTTGTTTTCCATTCTGAGTATCTCGCTCTGTCTCGGCTGCGCGCTGCTTCTGCTGCCCCACCTGATCAGTGGTGATCGGCGGGACGGGTTCAGGAAGACCTTCAGGGGAGGTGGAAGTCGAAACTTTGAGAGCTTTAACGGGGTCATCATCGCATGCTGGGTGGTGACCATGATCGGCGCGGTGATCGAGATGAGACAGCTCGGCTTCGACAGCGACATCAGGCAGTTCGACGGAAGCGAGTCCTGGGTGATCGAGGCGGAGGAGAGATTCCACCGGGTCTGGGGAGGGCGAAATCGACCCGCGGTATTCGTCGTGACCGGTGACAGCCTGGAAGAGGCCCTGGAGCGAAATAGTATGGTGTATCGGGACGCAATGGGGGTCCTGGAAGGCGAAGGATTCGCCAGCGTCTCCGCGGTCTGGCCGATCAGAGAAGAAAGGGCAGCGAACAGGGCGCGTTGGAGAGAGTTCTGGGAGCAGGGTAGGGAGGAGGAACTGAAGAGACTGCTTCGGGAGCATGGCGGAGCCTACGGGTTTTCCGACGATGCATTCTCTCCGTTCTTCGAAAGCCTCCATTCCGGCGTGGAGTCGGAGGCTGGCCTCGAGAGCCTTCAGATCTTCGCGAGGTTGAAGGAGCGGTTCGTGCAAGAGCGGCCGGAAGGCTATCAGCTGATCTCGTTCTTTCCCGATGAAGATCGGTGGATCTCACGGTTGTCCGCGATCAGCGAACGGTATCCAGGGGCTTTCATGGTCTCCCGCAATGCCCTTTCCGGCGCGCTTTCCCGGTCGGTTTCCTCGGAGATCGTCTACCTCTTTGGAGTCGCTGCCCTCCTGGTGCCGATTCTGGCATTCCTGTTGTTGAGGAGTCTTCGCCTGACGGCTCTTGCGCTGGTTCCGGTAGTTACCGGTGTCGTGGCCATACTGGGGACGATTCCCGCCCTCGGCCTGTCTCTCAATGCGCCCAGCCTCATCTCGGCGATGGTGGCGGTGGGGCTCTGTATCGATTACGGAATCTTCATGGTCTATCACTGCCACTATCGCCTGGAAACCGGGACGCGGATGGCGGTGACGCTTTCGGCCGTGACGACCCTGATCGGAGCCGGCGCACTTCTCTTCGCCCGTCATCCCATATTGTTTGCCATTGGCTTGACGATGGTGACCGGGGTGCTGGCGGGATACGTTTCGTCGATGCTGGTGCTCCCCTCCTTGTATCGCCACTTCCTAGAAGATGGAGCGAGGTCGCGGTGACGCTACGTCGCTTGGCACTCCTCGGGATCGGGATTCTGGGCGCCCTGGGCTGCAGTGGCGTGCCGTTCCGGGAAGTAGATCTGGTGTCCTTGGAGGCAGTCGATCCGGAAACGGTAAGAGAGAAGTTCGCCCTGGCGCTTCCCGTCGCCTTTCAGATCGTCAACACAGTGACCTTCGAGTTCAAGGGGCGCGCCTTTGCGGCCATCGGGTATACACAGGTTGACACCTCCCGGGAGACGTTCACCGTCATCGGCCTGCATCCGGCCGCAGGGGTCAAGTTGTTCGAGATTTCCGGAGATTCGGAGAACGCGGATTCCAGCTTCGCCCTCGAGGCATTCGCCAGCCACGGGGACATCGCCCGCGCGATAGGGGACGATACCCGGAGGATGTATTTCGGGCGCCTCCCAGCGGCCGAAGCCAGCGTGTCGAAAGAGCGTCATCGGATTGTCTTCCGACAGCAGGCAGGGGACGGAGAGATCGAGTTCGTGTTCGCTGGACACGACGGCCTCCTGATAGAGAAACGCTACAACGAGAACGGCAGGAAGGTCTGGAGCGTCTCCTATTACGAATATCGTCTCGACGATGGCAAGCTCTACCCGGGCGGGATCATTCTCGACCATCACGAATACGGATATCGACTGGTGGTACGGCTAAGAGAGATCCGCTCGTGAGTCCGCTGGCTCGGCAGATTCGGGGGTGCATGTCGAAGCTAGAGGAGGCGGAGAACGGCACCCTGACCGCCCGCTTCGTGTTTCCTGCGGATTTCCTGGGCTTTCAGGGTCACTTCCGCGGTCGACCCGTTCTTCCGGCTGTCTGTGAGATCCAGGGAGCCCTTGCGATGTTGGAGGCGTCGAAGAAGACGGAGGTGGAGTTGAGAGAGATCATCCTGGCGAAGTTCTCCACAGCAGTGACGTGCGACGAGGAAGTGGTCTATGCATGCTCCATGGCAATGGAAAGTCACGATGGCGCCGTGATCAAGGCGGCTCTTACGAAAGACGGGAAATCCGTTGCCCGGTTCAAGCTGAGGGTAGCCTTCCGGGGCGGCTCCGAGAGGCGTTGATGAGAATTCGACGGAAGAAGGCGGGCTACTTTCAGCGCGACGAAGGGGCGCCCGCGCCCCTCGTGGTCCGAGCAAGAAGGCGGGTGGGCTTCAACGAAGCGGACGTCATGGGTATTGCCTGGTACGGCAGGTACCCTGTCTTCTTCGAGGAGGGGTTTGCGGAGCTAGGGAGGCTTTGCGGGCTTTCCTACCGGGAGTTTGCCGACGCCAACCTACGAGCCCCCATCGCTCAATTTCACATCGACTATCATCAACCACTCGTTCTGGACGAAGAATTCACGGTCACGGCGTCTCTGATCTGGAGCGAGGGGGCCGTCTTGAATACCGAGTACCTGGTGACGAAGGAAGACGGAAGTATCGCCGCCACGGCGTACACGGTACAGATGTTCGTCGATGGCGTCTCTGGAGAGACTTGCCTCACCTCTCCAGAACTCCTGGAACGATGCCGCCGACGCTGGAAAGCCGGGGAGTTCAGTTGGCTGAAATAGAAGCGGTTGTCGTTGCCTACGATCTGGTATCTCCCTACGGCTGGGACGTCGCTTCCTGCTGGGAGGGTCTCTTCTCCGGGACCACGGCAATCCGAGCATTCGACCGGTTTTCCACCGAGTCCCTTCGGACGGACAAGGCCGCCCTGGTCCCAGGCCTGGACCCGGATGCCGACGAGACTCTGGTGATGCAGATGGTCAGGCCTTTGATCGAGAAGAGTGTGTCCACGCTTCCCGAGGACGCGCTGTTGCTCCTTGCCACTACAAACGGGGAGATCGACCTCCTGGAGCGATCCGTGCTGCATGGGAATTCGGATGCCAGTGGTAGTCGCCCGGACCGTCTGGCGAGCAAGATCCAGACCCTGTGCAGACTGCAAGAGCCAGGAGTGGTGGTCAGTGCGGCCTGCGCCTCTTCCAGTGCGGCTGTGGCAGAGGGGGCGGCGATGATTCGGGACGGTGATCGCGATTGCGTGCTGGTGGTTGCATCGGACAACGTGAGCGAATTCGTCGCCGCGGGATTCTCCTCGCTGATGGCGCTGGACAGGGACATGGCGCGCCCATTCGACAAGAGCCGAGCAGGAATGAGCCTGGGCGAAGCGGCGGCATTCGTCCTGCTGATGAGCGATGCGCGGGCCGCACGGGAAGGGCGGACGGTGTGCGCCGAGATTGCGGGATGGGGTCTGTCCAGCGACGCCAACCATATTACCGGGCCGTCCCGGGACGGGAGCGGCCTGGCCCTGGCTCTCCGCAAGGCACTGCAATCGGCGGAGATTCCCGCGGAGGACGTGGGAAGCATATCGGCCCATGGCACCGGAACGAAATACAATGATTCCATGGAGATGAAGGCTTTCAAGTCGGTGTTCGCGGGGCGGAGTATCCCGACCTATTCGCTCAAGGGGGGGATCGGTCATACGATGGGAACTGCAGGTCTGGTCGATATCATCGTGGCAATCGAGACGTTACGGGAGAAGGCCGTGCCGCCCACGGTAAACCTTCGGGACGTCGACGATGAAGCCATGGGATGGGCTTCTCCGGAACCTCGCGCCTGTGAGGGCGGGGTCACGGTTTCGACGAATTCGGGATTTGGCGGGGTCAATTGCGCCTTGATCTTGAGATCGGGGCAATAGGGCTGCGCGCGGGTGCTCGAGCGATGAATGTCGTTACAGGGATCGGTTGGATCACCCAAGCAGAATACGGGTGTGTCAGACGACCGATGCGCAAGCTCTACTCCGACCTGAGGTCTCTGCGCGCAGATCTGCAAGGCGGCTCGTTGTTCTCCTATCCAGTCAAGGGATTCGGAAAGTTCGATCGGGTCTCTCAGCTGAGCTGCTGCGTCGCCGCTCTCGCGTTCCACGATGCCGAGATGTCCTATGCCGAGGATGGAAAACAGGATATAGGAATTCTCGGCACCAATTCCGATGGATGCCTGCAGTCGAATCTGGACTATTTCAACGATTTCGTGGTGAACGGCAGGACCCTTGGTCGGGCGAATCTCTTCGTCTATACGCTACCATCGATTCCCATGTCGGAAGCGGCAATCCATTTCAAGTGCCAGGGACCGCTCCTCTACCTGATGTTTCCGAACACACCGGCCGCGTCATTGCTGAGGCATGCCGACAAGATGATCCTCCGGGGAGAATCGACGGCGATGCTGGCCCTCATGGCCAATGAGGCAAGTGCTCAGTCCTTCATGATACGTCGAGCAGACGATGTGTCAGCGAAAAGGGTGTTCCAGCTCGAGGAGGTGATCGAGATCGCGGAGAGAGGGTCGCCCGCTGATGAGATGATCACGGCGCTCACCAGCCTGTAACGCGACGGAAGCCCGGCCGATGCGTGGCGCGCGAGTGGTCAGCAGAAGAGAGAGCCTTGAAAGTAAAAATCATCTATCCAAAGTGGCCGAAGTTGAGACACCAGCCCGATTTCAGGCTGCCGCCCCATGGGCCGGTGGTGTTTGCCGCCGCCCTGAGTGACGAGATCGAGATCTCCTTCTGCGACGAGCACGTTCAGGAGCTCGATTTCGAGGAAGATGCGGACCTGATCGCCCTCTCGGTGACTTTGACCTGCCAGATGCCGCGCGCCTGGGAAATTGCGGATCGGTACCGCGGAGAGGGAAAGCCGGTCATCTTCGGGGGAATCGCCACGATGCTCCATGCGGCGGAGACCATGGAGCATGCCGATGCAGTCTTCGTCGGAGAGGCGGAGGGGCACTTCGATCGGGTCATCGAGGATTTCGAGAAGGGACAGCTGAAACCAGTCTACGATCATCTGAATGACCATCCCGACATGAGCCTGATCAAGACCGCGCGCCGCGACATTCTCGACCGCCAGCTGTACAGTTTCCGCGGCGTGCAAATGGTCGATCTCGTCCACGCCTCCCGGGGATGTCATTTCAACTGCTTTCCTTGCTGCACGCCGTATCTGGGCGGGCGAGTCTTCAGGCCTCGTCCTCTCGATCAGGTGGTCCGGGAAATCGAGAGCATCGACAACAATCGTCTGTTCATCGTCGATAATTCTCTGGCACAGGACGATGATTGGCTCAAGGCGCTGTTCACGGAACTCGCCCCGTTGAAGAAGAAGTGGGTTTCGCATCCCATCAAGGACGACGACCAGATACTCGATCTGGCCGCTCAGGCCGGGTGTTGGTATATGTACCAGGCCATCGTGGACGACTCGGACCACATCCGGCGGAGGATCAAGCGGGTCAAGGAACGCGGCATAGGTGTCGAGGGTACGATTCTCCTGGGACTGGATGAGCACGATGAGGACTACATCAAGCGACTGGTCGATTTCGTTCTGGAGATCGATCTCGACCTCGCCGAGTTCACCGTCCTGACGCCATTTCCGCACACACCCGTGAGAGGCCAGCTGGAGAAGGAAGGGCGAATACTTCACAACGACTGGGTCCGCTATACGGGCGATCAGGTGGTCTTCCAACCCCGGAGAATGAGCACGGACACACTTCAGGAGATGTACGAATACGCCTGGGAAGCCTTCTACGCCCGCTGCTCCAAAGAGATCCAGATGGCGAAGCTCTACCTCAAGGTACTGGAGATGGAGAAGAAGGACGGCACGTACAAGAGGGTAAGGCTGAGTCCAGATCGCTCCTGGGGCTGAGGATCGGTGATTCAAACTCCCGGTCTGCCGTGAAGATTCGAATCACAGATCCTACCGGAAGGGTGTCTTGATGAGGGTCCTGCTGATTTCGGCGAACGCTGCCTCCACTCCGTACTCGGTGTATCCGCTGGGGATGAGTATGGTCGCGGCATCGCTGGCCGATGCGGGTCATGAGGTGCAGCAGTGTGATCTCATCCAATCGGATATGTCGATGGATGCGATCGCCGATACGGTCCGACGATTTGCCCCCGACATGGTGGGCATCTCGATTCGCAATATCGACAATGTGAACCTTCTCAATGAGAAGAGATACATCGAGGTTGTCAGCCAGCTGGTCCAGCGAATTCGAGAGGAGACGCACGTTTTCGTGATCCTGGGCGGATCCGGCTTCTCCATCATGCCGGAGACGATTCTCCGCGAGACGAAAGGCGATTTCGGCATCGTAGGGGAAGGCGAGGCATCGATGCTGGAGTTCGTGGAGAACGCAGCGCGAGGAGTGTTTCCCAAGGAGCGGTGTATCAGGGCACCCGCGGTACTGCGAGGGAGAGCGATCCCCAGGCCGAAATATGATGACCGCCTGATGGAGTTCTATCTGAAGAGCGGCAATATTGCGGCGGTTCAGACCAAGCGGGGTTGCACCCACTCGTGCGTGTACTGCTCATATCCCGTTCTCGAAGGGTCGGCCATTCGGTGCAGGGATCCGAAGGCCGTGGTTGACGAGATCGAGGACCTCGCGGCGAGGCACGGAGCGGGGCACGTCTTCTTTACCGACTCCGTGTTCAACGACGACGAAGGTCACTATCTCGCTGTGGTCAGGGAGATGAAGGGGCGCGGCGTGGCCATACCCTGGACCGCTTTCTTCAAGCCAGAAGGGCTGGACGACGAATCCGTCGAGCTGATGAGACAGACGGGATTGACATCAGCAGAGATCGGGGCCGATGCGGCAACGGATACGACGCTTCGGAAGCTCGGGAAGGCGTTCCGGTTCAAGGACATCGTCGACTGCAACGATCTGTTCAGGCGCCATGATATCGGAACCGCCCACTTCTACATGTTCGGCTCACCGGGAGAAACCCGGGAGACGGTGCTGGAGGGCATCGAAAACGTAAAGAACCTGAAGAACACCGTCTCCTTCATCTACATGGGAGTGCGCATTCTTCCGGGCACTCCTCTTGCCAGGATCGCAAAACGCGAGGGATTGCTGCCCGATCAGCACGACCTCCTGGAGCCGGTCTACTATATTGCACCAGGCATCGACAGAGAGTGGCTGGAAAGGACATTGACGGATGGATTCGCTGGCTTCAGAAACTGCGTATTCCCTCCCGATCGTCTGGACAGCGGTCTGCAGTTCCTTCACCGGATCGGGCATGTAGGGTTTCTCTGGAATATGGTGGTACCGAGGAAGAAAGCGGTTCGGGGAAGACGTACGCGGCATGGAAAGAAGTAGTCGTATCGACCTTGCTCAGATCTGGTGCGCGATCCCGGTATTCAACAACAAGGCGACGCTGGCATCCGTTGCAGAGGAATGCCGTTCCCTCCTGCCCCAGGTGGTGGTGGTCGATGACGGGAGCACGGATGTAGACGTCGCGGGGCTGTTGTCGGGCAACGACATCACCGTCCTGAGGCACGAGAAGAACCGCGGCAAGGGTGCCGCGATTCTCACCGCACTGCGATTCGCCAGAGATCAGGACGCCCGCTTCATGATCACGATCGATGCGGATGGCCAGCATCAGCCGAGGGACCTGGAGAAGCTCCTCCCCTTGCTCCAGGAAGCCGATACGGCCATCGTCATTGGATCCAGAAATCTCGCGGGGGAAGATGTTCCCGGAAAGAGCCGTCTGGGCAGCCAGATCGGCAATTTCTGGCTGCGGATCGAAACAGGAGTCTCGATAGAGGATTGCCAGAGCGGCTTTCGGGCCTATCCGGTCGAATTTGTCTCTCAATTGAAGCTGACCGGTTCTCACTTCGACTTCGAGACGGAGGTCCTGGCCAAGGCGGTATGGGCCGGATTGAGTTTGAAGACCGTTTCGATCGATGTCTGGTATCCGGAGCCGCGACTGCGTGTGTCCGGATTCAGGCCCTTTCTGGACAACTTCCGGATTTCGTGTATGCACGCCCGCCTGGTGGGACGGCGCCTCTTGCCGGTTCCGCACCGCAGGCTGATTCCGTCGGAAAAACCGCGTCTCGACCTGCGGATGTTGCTTCATCCGATCAAGTTGTTGAGAGGACTGCTAGAGGAAAACGCGACTCCCGCCTTGTTGGGAATGTCTGCGGCAGTAGGTACCTTTCTCGCCACATTGCCGTTGATCGCGCTTCATACGGTGGTGATCATCTACGTAGCGACGCGTCTGCGGCTCAACAGGGTGATGGCGGTATCCGTGCAAAACCTGTGCATGCCCCCTTTTGTTCCCATGCTTTGCGTCGAGCTGGGATACCGCATGCGGTACGGGCAATGGCTTACCGAGTTTTCGAGGAAGACCATGGTCGGTGAGCTACATCAACGACTCTTCGAGTGGCTGATCGGCTCGCTCGTGGTGGCCCCCGTGGCAGCGGTGCTCGTGGGTGGCGCCGTGTTTCTCGGGTCGCGAGCGATCCAGAGCCGAGTGAGAAGGCAGAGCGATGGCGCAGGGGCGTGACGGGGAGAAGAGGAGCCGGGGAGAGGGGAGGGAAGGCAAGAGGGGAAACGAACTTGGCATATGGTTTTTCAAGGCGTTTCTTCGGTTGTTCGGCCTCCGTGGGGGATACGGCCTGTTGTACGTCGTGAGCCTCCACTATGTGCTCTTCGACCGGCTACTGGTCGCCTCGGCTCTTCCGTACATCAGGAGGCGATTCCCGGGCTGCAGTTTCCTCGGGGAACGGCTGCATGTATATCGGCTCTTCGTGAGCCAGGGAAAGCAGTTGATCGATCGCTACGCGGCCGTTTCCGGAAACGCCGTGTTCGAGATCCAGTTCAAAGGAGGTGACGAGGTCGTCTCCCTGATCCGGAATTCGCAGCGGGGAGCGATCCTGTTGACATCTCATCAGGGCAACTGGCAGGTGGCGATGACCGCCCTCGAGAAGCTCGAAAAGGCCGTCTACCTGATCATGGTTCCGGATCAGAACCCCAGCATGCAGAGAGCGTTGTATCCCGAGGGGGAAGAGGGGAAAGTGCGAATCATATCCCCGGAGCAGTATCTGGGAGGAGCGATCGAGATTCTCAATGCCTTGAGGCAAGGGGACGTGGTTTCGATCATGGGAGACCGCGGGTACGGGGCGAGCGCGGTCGAGGTCTCGTTTCTGGGAGACAAGGCCTGGTTCCCGTACAGCGCCTTCCACCTGGCTGCGGTCGCAGACTGTCCCCTGGTCGTGATGGAGACAGCCAAGGTCTCCAGCCATGCCTATGTGGTCGATATGAGCAATGTACTATACCCCCGGTACGAAGGCCGGCGTGACCGGGTGGGGCAGCTCCAGCCGTGGGTCCAGTCGTTCGTGACTCAGATCGAGAAATTCGTGGAGGAGCATCCCTATCAGTGTTTCCTGTTTCGCGATGTCTGGAACGAAGAAGGTGAGAGCATTCCGGTTTGAAGGGTGCGACTCCACGTCGGGAGCGCACCCGAATGAGGAGACGGATCTCCAATCGTCACGAGTCGCTGCGTGTGTCCCGTGACCCCAGCGTGGTGAAGAGGAGTGAAAGGCATGCAGAGCCAGAAGAGCAAGTCATTGGAGGAGATTCGGACAGAATTGAAGGAGCTGTTGGTGGTCAATCTGGCGCTGGACGACATCACCCCGGAAGAGATCGAGGACGATGGAGTCCTGTTTGGAGAGGGCCTCGGCCTCGATTCTCTGGACGCCGTGGAGATCGTGGTTCTCATCCAACGAAACTATGGCCTGGAGATCATCGACGAAGAACAGGCAAGGGAGATCTTTGAGTCGGTGAATACCCTCGCGGGATGGGTATACGAGAATCTCAGAGATTGAGCGCGTGGCTGACTGAAAAGAGTCAAGGCGATGAACGTCGTCATTTCCGGGATAGGAACCATTTCTGCCGCGGGAGCGAACCTCGCTGAAACCCTGGCGACCTTTCGGCAGGGTAGGGCCAGAGCCGGCGCGGTATCCCTGTTTGCGACTTCACTGACGCATCCGGTCTTCGAGGTGAAGGAGATCCGGAGGAGGCCGTCAGAGGGAGAGATGCGCTCCGTGAGTCTCGCCTTGTGCGCGGTGGAAGAGGCGCTACTCGATGCCGGGCTGCGCTCGAGCCTCTCTCGATTCAGGGTTGGCGTATGTCTGGGGACGACTGTCGCGAGTCAACTGAACGACATGGAATTCTACCGCGGCTATCGCAGCGAAAAGCCGGTGTCGATGGACCCCGTCGACCGGTACCTGAAGGGGAATCTGGCCGAATCCCTCGGGCGAGCCGTCGAGGCACGCGGACCTTCCCTGACCGTGGTGAATGCGTGCTCGTCCGGTGCGGATGCAATCGGTGTCGCGCTCTCGTGGTTGAGAGACGGCGTCTGCGACGTCGCCATCGCGGGCGGAGCGGACGAATTGAGTCTGGTTCCCCTGTGTGGCTTCGGCGCGCTCGGGATCCTGTCTGATGAGATTTGCGCTCCCTTCGATCGTGACAGGAAAGGGCTGAACCTCGGAGAAGGGGCGGGGATCCTGGTGCTGGAATCGGAAGAGACGGCGCGAAAGAGGGGCAAGGAGTCTCCGCTTCGACTCTCGGGATACGGATCGGCAGCGGATGCATTTCATCTTACCGCGCCGATCCCCGACGGCTCGGGGTTGGAGGCCGCTCTGATGAGAGCCATGTCCGAAGCCGGGATCCACGCCGGTGACGTGTGTTTTGTCAATGCTCACGGAACTGCGACTCCGGACAACGACAAGATCGAAGGATCCGTCTTCAGGAGAATCTTCGGCAGCGAGATCAAGTTTCTCTCCAGCAAGGGGTTTACCGGACATACCCTCGGCGCCGCGGGAGGGCTGGAGGCGGCATTTACTGCGGCCGCCCTTCGGGAAGGGTGGATACCCGGAAGTGCCGGATTCGTCCACGAGGATGCTGAGATCTCACTGAGTCCCGTGAGGACAGCGACACCGGTCTCCGGGCGTCATGCCGTTTCGACCTCGCTGGCTTTTGGTGGAAACAACGCCGCCATCGTCATTTCCCGCAGCCCGACCCACGCGAACCGCGCGCAGAACCGGAGCGGGTCGTGAACCTCAGTGGGATGGGAGTGGTGTTCGCCCGGGGCCGGGGAATTGCGAGGTTCGAGGAGGCGTTGCAAGAGGGATGGCACGCTCCCTCTCGAAAGGCACTCCCCTCTGCACCGGGCGAGATGATCCCGGTCTACGCGGTGGAAGAGAAGACGATCACCGACAAGGCGGTTCTGAAGAAGATGCGGCGGGCCGACCGTTTCACCAAGATGGCCGTGCTCGCCGCGTGGGATGCCGTGAAGGACAGTGGCATCGAGATCGACGGCAGAGGGGCGAGTCTCGGAATCATCCTGGCTACTGCCTTTGGGCCGCAGGTCACGGCCTTCCGGTTCCTGGATGAGATCATCGACCATGGCGATGCCAGTGTCTCACCGACTTTGTTCTCTCATTCGGTCCACAACGCGGCAGCGTCCTATGTCGCCACGGCGCTGGACAACCATGGGCCTACGCTGACGGTTACGCAGTTCGGACTGTCGTTTCACCAGGCCCTGATTCTCGCCCGGGCATGGCTCCACGAAGGCCGATGCGAGAACGTCCTGGTGGGAAGCGTCGAAGAGTGTGGAACCGTGATGGAGTACATCTGCAGCAGGAAGCTCGAGATCCCTGAAGACGGAAAGATCAGGCCGTTCGAATTCTCCTCCTCCCCGCGGGCAGTCCCCGGGGAAGGAAGTGTCTTCCTGCTCCTGAGTCGCGAAGAGAGGCGCAGGAAATACTGTGAACTCCGCGGTGTATTCGTCGGCGACGAGGCTGAGGAGGGTGAGCCGGATCTTCGGATTCTCGACGCGGATGGCATGTCCATCGATGAGACAGGCTATCAGGAGAGTGCGAGTCGGAGTGTACTGATCGGCGGCTATTCTCCGCTCGTCGGTAGCATGCTGACGGGCAGTGCGTTCCATTGTGCCGCGGCTGCAATGATGCTGAGGAACCAGAAGCTGTACGCCTGCCCGGTCCAGGACAATCCACACGGCCTGCGCCTGTGCGCGTCGACCGAGGAGAAGGACCTGGGGACGATTCAGTGCGTCAAGTACGATTGTTTTCGTGAGAGGGCCGTGATCGAGCTCGGGCGGTGACGGCTCACTGGCCTGCTCTTCGCTCGCTTCGGAGTGCTTTCAGCTCTTCCACCATCGAAAGCCGCACCTGCTGAGCGAGGTCTCGAACGACGCGTCGCTGGAGGCCATCTCCGTAGGGCGGCTCGATCGGATCGAGGTATCGAACCTGCACTGGATGTCGTCCCCGCGTCTGCAGAATCAGGCTTCCGGGCGGCAGCACCCGGTCGAGACCGTCGGTTACCACGGGCTGGATTGGCAGTTGAAACTCGACTGCCATTCGAAAGGCGCCGTGATGAAAGGTCTCGATCTCTCCTGTCCTGGTTCGACTGCCCTCCGGATAGAAGAGGAGTGTTCCGCGACGATTCAGGGCCTCCTGGACCCCGTCGCGCATACGGCCCAGGGGAGCGGGCTCGCCGGAGTCAGAGAGAAAGAACCGCCCGAGCTTGAGGGCGGACCGCACGATCGGTACGCGGAACATGTATCCCCGTACCGGGCCGCTGAGGCGAGGCTCCAGGGAGAGCATCACGATCGGGTCCAGGAACGACTGGTGATTCATCACCAGCAGGATCGATTCGTCGGAGGCGAGTCTCCTGCTCCGGTCGATGTCGAGCTCGATGAAGGGAAGGCGTCTGATGTAGGCGCCTAGTACGCGTTGGGTACCTTCATGGAAGCGGTCGCGGACGCTCGGCCAGAAATGGCTGAGCAGGAGGGTCAAGGGGATGCCCAGGCCTCCCCACACGATGCAGCCCATGACGAAGACGAAGTAGCACCAGAGGGTGATGAGAACTCGGATCAGCAGTCCGTAGAGATCAGCCATCGGTCGAGCGATCCGAACGCCAGTCGGACTGAAGCCGCACCACGGCCGCGCGAACTCGATCTGCGATCTTCTGGCTCTCCTGATCGGTGATCTCGCGCCCCCCCCTTTCCTCCACTTCGAACTCGGACCAGCGAACGTCGATCCGGTGGCCGGACGTGAGCCAGCGGCGGGAGGAGATCGGAATCACATGCTCGAGTCCGCGGTGGTGGATGGCAATGACCACCGGGCGAATCCCACGAACCTGAAGCCCTTCGACCACTCGACCGATCCCGCCCCGCGCCGGCCTGATCTCGTCCGGCATGCGGCTGCGCCCGCCTTCGAAGAATATCCAGATCTGCTCTCCCTCTGCCGCCAGCTCGATCCCGCGTTCGGCGGCACGGATGCGAGATCTCTTGCCCTCTTCGCCGGGCCGTCGATCCACGAGCACTGTCTTCACTGTAGCGCTTCGCATGAAGAAGAAGACCACGGGATCGGCAACATCGAGCAGGAGCCGCGCCGGAAGGGAGAGGGGTCGTTCCCGGCCGGATTCCATCTTCCCGCGCAGAGCCGAAGCGCCACTGAAGTTGACGAGATCGCCGATCGACCACCAGGTCTTTCGGGCCCCGAGAAGGGCAATCGCCAGCGAGTAGGCGATGAGGGACGCGACGAGAATCTCCGGAGACGCGATCGTTGGAGGCGTCACTCGCCAGAGCAGCAGGAGAGCTGCGAGGCCTGAAAGCTCGGCGGCGGCGCGCGGACCCGTCCTGAAGAGGGCCATCGGAATCACCGGATCGTCGAACATGGAGAGATGGTTCGAGGCGAACAGCACCGGATCTCCCGCCTTTCGAGCTTGCTTCACCCGCCGGGCAAGCTCCGAGCGGCCGTGAAAGGTGGTGTGGTTCGCCCAGGCGTGAAGCCACCAGACGAAGATCGAAATGGGCTTGGCCAGGACCAGGTTGAGAAGGATCGACACCGACGCGTCGAGCGCCCGGACTGCGCAGCGCAGGATCCCGACGGCGAGACCAGTGATGAGTTCGACACCCCGAGACGGCATGGATTGGCGGAGGTCACTTTCCTAGTCGAGAAAGCCCAGAGTCTCCAGCTTTCTCTTCAGCAGCTGGAGAAAGCGCGCTGCCGGCGCGCCATCGACGACTCGGTGGTCGAACGACAGGGACAGCTTCATGATCGGAGCGACTTCGATCTTCCCGGACTTCACCACGGGCCTGTCCACCACGGCACCGACTCCCAGGATCGCTGCTTCCGGGAGATTGACGATGGGCGTGAAGGAGTCGATCTCGAAGCCCCCCAGGCTCGATATGGTGATGCTGCTGCCGGTGACATCATCCACCTGCAGCCCGCCGCTTCGGGCCTTCCGGATCAGCGTCGCGGTCTCTTTCGCGATCCGTCGGAGGTCCTTCTGGTCAGCCTGCTTGATGGATACCGTGATCAGACCCTCGTCGAGAGCGACGGCCAGCCCGATGTTGATGTCGCCATGCCTGCGGATCCCGTCATCCTGGAACGAGACATTGAGAACCGGATCTTCTCGCATCGCGGAGGCCGTGGCCTTGATCAGGAGCGCGTTGTAGGAGAGATCCGCGTCGATCTCCCTCTTGAATGACTCGCGATTCTGGCTCCGATACTCGACCGTTCGCGTCATGTCGATTTCGGCGAAGTGGATCACGCGCGCCACGGTGCGCGCGCTGCGGGCCATGTTGTCCGCAATCGATCGTCTCATCCTGGTGACCGGAACGCCCTCGCCCGGCCTCTCCTCGTCGATCGCAGACGCGGCCTGCTTCGAGCCCCCTCCGGCTGCTCGGATCACATCTTCGCGCACGATGCGTCCGCCGGGCCCGGTTCCCTTGATTCGGGAGGGATCGACCCCATGTGCCTTGGCCAGCTTCCTCGCCGCGGGCGAAATGCGGACCTTCGCGTCGGGCTGACTGCTCGTGGCTTCCTTGGCGACCTCCTTCAGCGTCTGCTTCTCTTCCCACTGTCCGCGGGTCATTACCACGGCCCGCGATGCGGCGATGATCGTCTCCAGATCGGGGATCTCCTCGGACTCGGAATCGGCGATGATCCCGACGACCGTGCCGCATGGCACGATCTCCTCTCCCACGACGATGATCTTCCTCAGTACGCCGGAAGCGCTCGCCGCGATCTCCGTGGTCACCTTGTCCGATTCGATCTCGAGAAGCAGCGCGCCCGGTTCGATCTCCTGACCCTCTTCCACATGCCAGCGGACGACGAGCCCCTCCTTCATCACCATGCCCAGCTTCGGCATAATGACCTTCGTTATCACGCTATCCTCCCACTACGGCGCGGATCGCTTCCTCGATCCGGTCTTCGCCGGGAATCACGGCTTGCTCGAGCTTGGGTGCGAACGGGACCGGCGCATCCGGCGCGGCCACCCTCTCGATCGGGGCGTCCAGATGGTCGAAGGCCTCCTTCGAGACGATCGCGGCCACCTCGGCGCCGAAGCCGCCGGTGAGACACCCCTCTTCGGCGATGACCAGGCGTCCCGTCTTCACGACCGATTCGACGATGGATTGCGCATCGAGGGGGACGAGCGTGCGAGGGTCGATGACCTCGACGGAGATGCCCTCCTCGGCGAGTCTCTCGGCCACGCCCAGCGCCTTGTTGACCATTGCCGCGATCGCCACGACGGTGACGTCCGTGCCCGGGCGCTTGACGTCGGCCGAGCCGAAGGGAACCGTGAACTCGCCCCTGGGAACCGGGCCGGAGTTGAAGTAGATCCCCTTGTGCTCGAAGAACAGCACGGGATTGTCCGAGCGTATCGCCGTCCGGAGCAGGCCCTTCGCGTCGCGCGGGGTCGACGGGACAGCGATGGTCAGCCCCGGGACGTGCATCAGCAGAGCCTCGAGGCTCTGCGAATGCTGGGCACCCGCGGAAAACCCACTGCCCGTGTTGGTCCTGATCACGAGGGGCAGCCGCACCTGCCCACCGGTCATGAACCTGAGCTTCGCCATCTGGTTTATGATCGGGTCCATGCAGCAGGTGAGGAAATCCCCGAATTCGATCTCGGCCACGGGCCTGAGGCCGGTCATGGCCGCGCCGACGGCTGCCCCCGCGATGACGTTCTCGCTGATGGGTGTATCCAGAACGCGATTCTCGCCGAACTTGGCGATCAGGCCCGCAGTCACGCCGAAGACCCCGATGGCCACGTCCTCTCCCAGGATCACCACGCTTTCGTCGCGCTCCATTTCCTCTTGCAGCGCCTGCTGAATGGCCATCGCCATCGACAGCTGGTCGACCTCGTCGCTCTCGGGAATCGCACCGGAGCCAGACTCCACGGCGTAGACGTTCTCCGTCGCGGTCGAGGGATCGGGGTCGGGACTGCCCTCGGCGAACTCGATCGCCGCACTGACTGCAGCTTCGACCTCCTGGTCGATGCCGTCGAACTCCTCCTGGCTGGCGATCCCCTCGGCGATCAGCCGGGAGCGGAGGCCCGCGATGGGGCACTTCTCCTTCCATTTCTCGACCTCCGCTTGGGTCCTGTAGCCGTAGACATCGCCCTCCATGTGGCCGTGCCAGCGGTAGGTCTTGCATTCGATGAGCGTCGGTCCCCCGCCGGATCGGGCCCTCCTGGCCGCTTCATCGGTCGCGTCCCTGACCGCCAGGACGTCGTTGCCATCCACGATGCAGCTGGGAACGCCGTAGGCTCGGGCCTTCTCGGCGACGTTGGGCACCCTGGTGTGCTTATCGTACGGGGTGAATTGACCGTACAGGTTGTTCTCGCACATGAAGATGACCGGCAGGTCCCAGAGGGCAGCCAGGTTCATGCTTTCGTGGAACATTCCCTCGGTCGAGGCGTCGTCGCCGAAGAAGCAGACGACCACCTGCCCGCTCTCCCGCACCTTGGAGCTGAGTCCCGCCCCCGCGGCGATCTGGGTGCCGGCGCCGACGATCCCGTTGGCGCCGAGAATTCCGAGGCCGACGTCGACGATGTGCATCGAGCCTCCGCGACCCTTGCAGTAGCCGGTCTCCTTTCCGTAGAGCTCGGCCATCATCTTGTCGAGCTCGCCGCCCTTGGCGATCAGATGGCCGTGGCCACGGTGCGTGCTCGTAATGAAGTCATCCGGACCCAGGCTCGCGCAGGCGCCGACGGCCACACCCTCTTGACCGATGCACAGGTGGACGAAGCCGGGAATCTTGCCCGCGGCGAACTGCTCCGAAACCCGCTCCTCGAACCTTCGGATTCGCTGCATCGACCGGTACAATTCGAGAAGCTGCTGTTTCGACGAACTCATCTGGATCCCTCCCTCGCTCCGTCTCTGCCGGGGCGCAGAAGATACGCAATACGGACAGCAATTTGTTGCAGATCGGGTGTCGAGATTAGGCCGTCGGAGAGTTTCCGACCAGCGGGCCAGTTGCCTCAGGAGACGCTTTCCGCTTTCCTCTTGCTTCATGCAAGCGTCTCACGCTCGATCGGGTGCGCTTGTTCCGGGACGCGAGCAGATCGACTTCTCAATTGGAGGGATCGTGAACGAGATCCGGCTGACTTCGCTCGTCCCCGCCGGCGGCTGAGCCCGCAAGCTGGGAGCGCGGGACCTGGTCCAGGTCCTGAGAGAGGTTGCACCGTTCGAACATCCCTGGGTGGTCGACGAGGCCGGGCCCGTGGAGGATGCGGCCCTCTTGCGCCCCGAAGACGGCTCGCCTCTGGTGTTCACCGTGGACTTCATCACACCGATCGTCGATGACCCGGAGACCTTCGGCGCCATCGCCGCCGCCAACGCTCTTTCCGACGTGTACGCGATGGGCGGCGAGCCCCGAGTGGCCCTGGCGGTCTGCGGCTTCCCGACCGAGCTGCTGACGATCGATGTCCTGCCGCGGATCCTCCGAGGCGGACGGGACAAGGCGGCGGAGGCCGGCTGCGCCATCGTCGGTGGGCACACGGTCCAGGATCCCGAGCTCAAGTACGGCCTCTGCGTGATCGGAGTCGTGGAGGATCGCAGCGTACTCTCCCAGACCCGCGCCCGCGCCGGCGATCGACTGGTCCTCACCAAGCCGCTTGGCTTCGGGATCGGGGCCCAGGCGATCAAGAAGGGCCGCCTTTCCGATGCACAGCTGGCGAAGGCGGTGGCGATCATGACGACACTGAACAAGGCCGCCAAGGATGCGGCGCTGGCCGCCGGCGCCCACGCGGCGACCGACGTGACGGGCTTCGGGTTCCTCGGGCACCTGCACCATCTGGCCACCGCATCGGGGCTCTCGGCCCGGGTCTTCGCGGACGCGGTCCCCACGCTCGACTTCGTCCGTTCACTGGCCGCGGAGGGGTTGGTGCCGGGCGGCAGCAAGGACAACCTCGCCTACGTCGAGGCTCACGCGAGCTTCGATTCCTCCCTGTCGGAGGTGGAGCGCCTGATCCTCGCCGATGCCCAGACCTCGGGGGGGCTGCTGATCGCGGTGCCGCCGGAAGCAGAGGCGTCGCTCCTCCGGGAGCTGGCGGAGCGCGGAACACCCGCCCGCGCGGTGGTGGGAGAGTTGCTTTCCGGGGAGCCGGGTCGCCTCGTGGTGGTGCGCGGCGAGTCGTCCTGATCAGGGCGAGTCTCAGCGAGCTGCGCCGACCAATCCGCCGCTCCGCGCCGGTCGTCGACGCCGATCGGGGCCCTTCCGCCGGCGATTCGATCTGCTCCGCTTGCGGGGCGAAGCCAGTCCGGAGGCGGTGAGCGCTTCGCGCAGCAGGTTCTGGACGTTCTTCTCCCAGAGAAAGGAGACGTGGCCTCCCTGATACCACTCGCAGCGCGGCTGATCCCAGTGATGCCAGAGGTCGAGTGCGTGGTCCGGTGGCGCGAGACGGTCCGCGACGCCCGCGTAGAGGTAGCGCCTCGGGCGGGGCACGCGCGGCGTATGCGCCAGTGGAGAGATCACGCGCAGCAGCTGCTCGATTCGATCGAAGCGGATTCCCATCGCACTGGCGATGCCAATCAGAACGGCCGGTGCATGGCTTCGGAAGAGCCGCAAGAAGTCGACGGCTGGGATTCCCGCAATCACGCAATCGAGGTCGTCCTCGAGGGATGCCAGAAGCGCGGCGGTGTAGCCGCCCAGGGAGACGCCCTGAACGCCCAGGTGCGGCGCGCCCTCGGCGCGCAGCCATGCGATCAGGCGTCGGATGTCCCAGACGGCCTGGGTCTGGGCGTGGATGGTGTCGAGGAAGTCGCCCGACAGGTAGCCGTCACCGCCCCTGCGTCCCACCCGGCGCGGGCCGTGGAGCGGCATCACCGGGATCGCGACATTGAGTCCCAGCTCCCGGTAGAGCCAGCGCGCGCGGAAGCCGGCGAAGTCGACGGCCGGGTGTCCCATCCGGTAGCCGGGGACGCAGACGATCCAGGACCGGTTGGGCCCGGAGTGGCGCATCGTCCAGATGTGGACGGTGCGGTTTGCCCGGTATTCCAGGAAGCGCCGCCGACCTGGCTCTCCCGGGTGGGGTTCGTAGCCACTCTCGAAGCGCAGATGCTGGAAGGGTCCGAACGCGGAGCGATGCTCGTCGATGCTGACCTTCTCCACCGCCGGCGGGCGGCGATGGAATCGAGACGGCTCCCGGAGCCAGCCCTTCCGCTCGTAAAGGCGCTCGGCACTCCCGATCTCGCGCACCACCCGCCGGCGATCCCGAAGCGAGAAGAAAGTGGCGGATGCCATCTCGGTGGCGAAGAAGAACTCGTCGAGAGCCGCCTTCGAGATCAGGCGCAGGTCCCAGCGGGGTGGCGGTGCGTCCGGGCGCCTCTCCTCGCCCATTCGTCCCGCCAGGTGCATTCCCACCAGGAGTGGCACTGCGCTCGAACGGAGTGCCACCGCGATTCCCTGACCGACACCCCGGCCGATCCTACCGGTCATGCGACGCCCTCCCGGCCGCAGGTACTGCAGATGCTGCTGACATCGTCCGTCCCGGGGGGCGATCGAGCTGTCTCACCATAGTGGACGGGATTCGTCTTCTTCGCAACCGCCCTTTCGAGAGGGCCCCCGCAGGGACAATCGTGCCCTGGTCACGATCTCCCAGGTGGCTGGGAAGCAGCGATCCACCTCCATCCCTCTCGCCGCCCGATCCGATCGACGTCCGTTTCGTCCTGTTGTACACAGAAGCGTCAGCAGGCTGCGCGGGTAAGGTCGGAGGGAGGTCGAGTCGTGGCGACGGTCAATGGAGTTCTCGGCCCCATCGAGACGCGGGATCTCGGCTTTACCCTGATGCACGAGCACATCCTGGTCGCCAGCTGGTCGATGCGTCACTGTTTTCCCGACTACGTCGACGAGGAGAAGCTGATTCGCGACGCGATCGGGGAGATGGGCCCCCTGCAGGAGCGCGGCGTCCGCACCATGGTCGACCTCACCCCCATCAATCTGGGCCGCGACATCCGGGTCATCCGCGAGGTCGCCGAGAAGAGCGGAATACAGCTGATCGCCGCCACGGGCTTCTACTGGACCGAGGAGCCCTGGATGGATGCCTGGGACGCGGAGGCGCTCGCCGAGTACCTGATCCGGGAGGTCCGAGAGGGCATCGAGGGCACCGACACCCGGGCCGGTATCCTCAAGTGCGCCACCGACAGGCTCGGCGTCACGCCCTTCAACAAGAAGCTGCTCCAGGCGACGGCCCGGGCCCACCGCCTCACCGGCGTGCCGATCTCGACCCATACCGACGTATCCAACCAGAGCGGACTCGCCCAGCAGGACGTCTTCGAGGAGTGCGGAGTGGATCTCCGCCGCGTGGTGATCGGACACTGCGGCGACAGCGAGGACATCTCGTACCTGGAGTCGATCCTGAAGCGCGGCAGCACCATCGGGATGGATCGGAATGGGATCGAGCTGATCCTGCCGACGAAGCAACGCGTGGCCACCATCGCCGAGCTGTGCCGCCGCGGTTGGGAGAATCAGATGGTGCTCTCTCACGACGCCTCCTGCTTCATCGACTGGTTTCCGAAGCCGCTGGTCGAGCAGGCGCTCCCAGACTGGGACTACCGGCACGTCTGCGACGTGGTGATTCCCTCCCTTCGCGAGAGCGGCGTCAGCCAGCAGCAGATCCGAAGCATGACTGTCGAGAACCCGCGCCGTATCTTCGAGCAGCAGGGCACCTACTAACCCGAATGATTCACGAGCACTCTCGGCGTCCTCGCTACGAGCTTCATGGATCATCCGGTCCAGGGGCCTGATCCAAGATGGGGCCTGAAAGGCAAGGCGGAATGGCGGATCGCAGGCGGGCGGTGGTAGTGCTCGCGGTGGGTGCCGTGGCGGGCCTGGTGATGGCGGCTCGCGGCCTGATCGCGACCGACGCTGGCCCGGGGGACGCGCTCCCCGAGCGAGTGGTCGCGCGGGTGAACGGCTCCGAGATTCTGACCGACGACTACCTGCGTCTGGTCGCGGGCCTGGAGCGAGACACCCGCGAGGCTGCCGACGAGAAGTCCCGGCGCCATGTTCTCGACCGGATGATCGACGAGGAGGTGCTCGTCCAGCGAGGCCTCGAGCTGGGGCTGGCGGAGAGCGACCGCAGGATTCGCGCCAACGTCACCGCGGCGATGATTCGCTCGATCCTGGTGGAGGTCGAGGATCGGAAGCCCACGGCTTCGGAGCTTCGCGATTTCTACGATGAGCACCGCGACTTCTTCACCCAGCCAGGGAGGATGCGAGTGCACCAGCTCTTCTTCCGCGTTCCCAGCTCGTCGGAGCAGCAGGCGGCCGCCGAGCGGGCGAAGAGGGTGAGAGACCTCATCGAGCCGGGGCAGGCCCTGGCCGAGCTGCGCGGCGACTACGGTGACCCGGAGGTGTCGCCGCTTCCGGATGTGCTCCTCCCCGCCACCAAGCTTCGGGAGTATCTCGGCCCCACGGCACTCAGGGCTGCCTTCGAGCTCGAGATCGGAGAGGTGAGCCAGCCGATTCGCTCGGGGACGGGCTACCACCTGCTCCAGCTCGTGGAGCGCGAGCTTCCCCGGACTCCCGATCTCTCGGAGATCGAAGAACAGGTCCGCACCGAGTGGGTGCGGCGCGCCGGGGATCGCGCCCTTCGCGAATACCTCGACGAGCTTCGCGATCAGGCCGAGATCGTCGTCGCTCCGCAGCTGCCGTAAGGAGGAATGCGAGCGTGGAAGGGGCGTCCGAAGTGCGCATCGGGATCCTGGGCGCGGCGCGGATCGCGCCGATGGCGCTGATCCGACCCTCGCGTCAGGTCGAGGGTGCGCGCGTCGTCGCCGTCGCCGCCCGCGACGCCGAGAGAGCCAGGGCCTTCGCCCGGAAGCACCGGATTCCGCGAGTCCAACCCAGCTACGAGGCGTTGATCGCCGATCCGGAGATCGACGCGATCTACAACCCCCTCCCCAACGGTCTCCACGGCGAGTGGACGATCCGGGCGCTGCGCCTGGGAAAACACGTCCTCTGCGAGAAGCCGATGGCCTCGAATGCCGCGGAGGCGGAGCGAATGGCCGAGATCGCCGGTGAGACAGGACGCTGCCTCGTCGAGGCCTTCCACTGGCGCTACCACCCACTGGCGGCGCGCATGAAGGAGATCGTCGACGGTGGAAGCCTCGGCAGGGTCGAGCACATCGAGGCGCATCTGTGCGTTCCGCTGATCCGGCCCGGTGACATCCGCTTCCGCTTCGAGCTGGCCGGTGGGGCCACCATGGACGTGGGTTGTTACGCGATCAACATCGTTCGTTTCCTCGCCGGTGCCGAGCCCACCGTGACGCGCGCCGAGGCGCGGCTCTCCTCGCCGCGGGTGGACCGCGCCATGAGGGCTGATTTCCGCTTTTCCGACGGTCGCACCGGGCGGATCACCTGTTCGCTCTTCTCCAGTGTCCTGGTCCGGGCGAGCGCGCGGGTTCGGGGCGACGCGGGGGAGATGGTGGTGCTGAACCCCATCGCACCCCACCTGTATCACCGCCTCAAGCTGCGCGGTCCCCACGGAAACGGCAGGGAGCACATCGCCGGACGGGCGACCTATACCCACCAGCTCGAGGCCTTCGTGAAGCTGCTGCGCGACGGCACACCCATGGCGACCGACGCCAGGGACGCCATCGCCAACATGCGGGTGATCGACGCGATCTACGAGAAGGCCGGGCTACCCCTCCGCCCGGTCACCACCGCGGACCCCTCGGCTCATTCGACGTCGCAGGGGTAGAAGCTCTGCTTCCACGCGACGAACTCGGTAGAGATCTCGTGCGCGACGATACGGTCGAACGCTGAACTCTGGGCGACCGTCTGTCCGCCGGGATCGACGATGCATCCGCGCCCCTCGAAGAGGCCCCCCGCCGAGTCGTGCCCTTTGCGGTTCGACGAGGCTACGTAGCAGCCCGATGCAATCGCAGCCATCTGGAGCCCGACGTCGAAGATGTGGGCCGCTTCGACCGGCATTGCCCGGGGCACGGCGATCAGATGCACACCGTCGCGCCCGTATCGGCGGGCGTGCTCCGTGAACATGACGTCGGTGCAGATCAGAAAGCCGACTCGGAGAGGTCCGGCTTGAACGACCTGGAACCGAAGCTCATCGGGTTCATACCAGACCGTTTCGCAATAGCTCGGCGGCGTATTTGGAATGTGCTGCTTCGTATGGGCGGCTCGAACTCCCTCTTGCGGCGTCCAGACGAATCCCTCGTTGCAGCGCCGCCCCTGGCGCTCGACCGAACGACTCCCGAGGACGATCCCTACGCCGAGATCCTCGAGCGCCGCGATTCCGGCTTCGTGGTCGGCGACGGATTGTCTCCAGGCGGCGGGATCGAAGGTCGATCCGGCTCCGAGCCAGGGACCGAACGGGAGCTCGTTCAACAGGAAGATGTCCGGCTTCGCGCGGTCGAGGTCCGCGATCAGACCCGCCCAGCTCTCCGTGCCCGGCAACAGCGCCGCGTCCATCTCTCCCACCGCAACCCGAATCGTGCTCATGGTTGCTCCGTCCGGTTCCAGCCCAGGGCCTCCACCATCGCGTGGTAGATGAAGTGCTGCTCCTGGACGCCGTCGAAGAGCGCGGCTCCCGGCCCGCCCGTGTGGATGGTCACGTCCTCGCCGCCGTGGGTCCCGTAGCGGAGCGGGATGGTGGCCTCCTGGAGGTAGTCGGGACTGGCGGTGTCGATGTCCGTCAGATCCGGTCGGCCGGCGGTGATGCCCTGAACCTTTCGCGGAGAGTGGGGAAAGTGCTTGGCGCCTTCCGGCTGAGCATCGGATGCGCCCGTGTAGCCGGGTCCGCTCTGGTAGCCGAGCGTGGTGTAGGGCAGGCCCAGCTGATCCTTCGCCGGCTTTTCTGCTGGTTCGCCCTGCCGATCGTTTCCGACCACCTTGCCGAGAATGGCGTTCCCGCGGGTCGGATGACCGGCGATGGTGAAGGGGTGGCTGTGGTCCGCGGTGACCACGATCAGGGTCTCCTCCGGGTCGATCTTCGCGATGGCGGTGCGGACCGCGTTGGAGAACTCGATGGTCTCGGTGAGGGCCCGCGTCGCGTTTCCGGCGTGGTGCCCGTGGTCGATGCGACCGCCCTCCACCATCAGGAAGAACCCCCGCGGATTTCGCGACAGGATCTCGATCGCCTTCGCCGTCATCTCCGACAGCGACGGCTCGCCGCCGACGTCGCCGCTACGATCGATTTCGAACTCCATGTGGGAAGCGTCGAAGAGGCCCAGAAGGTGATCGGTCGTCGCCGGGTCCACAGCCTCGAGCTGTTCCCGGTTCCAGACGAACGCCGATCGGGGCAAGCGCCCGCGCCACTCCGCCGTCAGGTCGCGTTCGTCCCAGCGGACGCCCGGCAGCGAAGGCTCCTCGGGATCCCGGCCGTTGGCGGGGAGGAAGTTGGAGCGTCCGCCTCCCAGCGCCACCTCGATTCCGTCGCCGAAGGAGAACTCGACCAACTGCCGCGCGATGTCGGGGAAGTCGGCCTTTCGCGCCGCGTCCGAGAGCTGGGTGTCGTTCTCCCAATCCCGGTGCGGCGCGTGTGCATAGAGGGCGGCGGGGGTCGCGTGTGTCAGCCTCGTGTTGGTGACGATTCCCGTGGAAAGCCCTCGCTCCTCGGCCTGCTCGAGGATGGTGGCGACGCGGCTCTCGGCCACGCTCTCGTGATTCCCCAGCTGAACGCGATCACTCACGCCGAGAACCCCCGCCCTGGTCTTCACTCCGGAGGCAATCGCGGTCATGGTTCCGGCAGAATCGGCGACCTGCTGATCCGTGTTGTAGGTCTTGGCGAGTGCGATGTGGGGAAGCGTCTCGAAGCTGAGCTGGTTCTCCTCACCGGTCTCGCCGCGCTGCTGTCCCTCCAGGATCCGGGCGGCGGTGATCGTGGAGATCCCCATCCCGTCTCCCAGGAACAGGATCGCGTTCTTTGCGGCTCCCGCTTCGGGTGTCCGCGCCCGCGCCCGCTCCACCGCGGCGCGTCCGGAGGCGAACCAGGGATTCTGTGCTTCTGCCTCGGCCCACACCGGCGACGCCAGCAGGAGCAGAGCCAGAGCCATTCGCGGAACAGCCATCTGCGAGAGACCTCCTTTTCCGAGATCCATTTTAGCCGTGTTCAGAGAGCGCCCGCGCGCCGGATGGCGTCGCGGATGCGCTCGATGCTGGCGCCCCGGACTCTCAGCTTCGTCTCGCTGAAGGCGCGTCGCGGGAGAGCGGCCAGTCGCTCTGCCTCGGCCATCGCGTCCTCGGCGAGCCGTTCGGCGGGGACGACCCGGTCCAGATAGCCCGCATCCACGGCTCCCTCCGGCGTGTAGATCTCCGCCAGGATCACGGACCTGTGGAAGTGGCGCTTCGAGAGTCGATCCCGGGCGATCTCCACCGCGAACACGGGCAGGGTCATTCGGATCGAGACCTCGTTGAGTCCGATCTTGAAGTCCCCGGCCGCGCCGATGCGGAAATCGGATCCGAGCAGAAGCACCGCCCCCATCGCCAGGGCGTGGCCGGTACAGGCCATCACGATCGGGAGCGGTGACTCGTACAGGCGCATCAGCAGCTCCGCTCCCGCGGAGACCATGCCGCGCGCTGCATCGGGTCCCATCTTCATCGTGGAGAGGTCGAAGCCCGCAGAGAAGCGCCCCGGTCTCCCGGCCAGGAGCACCGCCTCCGCCTCTCCCTCGGCCCGATCCAATCCTGCCGTCAGTCCATCGATGGCCACGGGAGAGAGCGCGTTCGCCTTGCCGTCGTCGAAGTGCAGTGTGGCGACGGTCCCCTTCAGCTGATAGCCGATCGCGTTCTCACTCATGGCGAGAGAAAGTACGCGATCGAGGCCGCGCACGCAGGGCGGCCTCAGTAGCGAGCTGGGGAGAAATGCGGGCTATACGAGGAGCGCCCGGGCGCGCTCTTCGATGAAGGCGAGGATCGACTGCTCGATCTTGCGGGAGTGTCCGGTGAATCGCACGCCCATCCCGACGGGAAGATTCCCCCGCACCAGATTCCCGGGGACGTTGGTCATTACCACTTCGCCCGAGAGCCGCAGGTCACCGGAGGGGAGCGGCAACGAGAAGTGGATCAATGCCTTGGGAAGCGAGGGGCGGGGGGTCGCCAGATACGCACCCTCCGCTGAGACGCAGTAGATCTTGGCCTGCTTCTCCCGCTTGCCTGTCGTGACGCGCACGGGCCAGTTGGTGGGAACCCGCACCGCCTGACGCCTGCGCGGCGACGGTGTGATCTCGGCCAGAGCGCGATTGATCTGGAACTGCAGGGTGTGGTCGTCGAAAGGATCCCACAGGGCGAACTCGACCCCGGCGCGGCGGAGCAGGCTTCGCTCGTTGGCGTCGGGCTTCTCTCCGGTCGCGACGAAACGGAGCATCGGTCCCCTCGCCGGGGCGCGCAGGGCTGCCAGGGCCCGATTCATATCGGGAACAGGCAGATCCGGAGGGATCACCGCGACGGTCATGGAGAATCGACGATCGGAGAGGGCCGCGCGGCCTTGCTCCATCGTCTTGGTGCGGAGCACCCGGTAGCCGAGCTCTCGGAGACGCTGAGAGAGTCGCGCCATGGAACTCGCGCCCGCATCGATCAGCAGTAGGGTGACGCGTTTCGGCACTCGTTCTACCCCAACCAGGAATACCCGTTTGGTCTATCGGCGGGGAGGGCGATTTCGCTGAGTGATCGATGTCACCTGCTGCTGGCACGCGCTGCGCTGGGAGTGCCGAAGCCTGTCGAAATCGCTCCGATAAACGGGGTTGGCGGTCGATAGAACTGTGGGCTAAACCCCTCTATGATCGGAGTCCCTCCGGAGGACCCTCCGCCTTGATCATCTCCCCCTCGCGGCTCCAGGCCTTCCGCACCGCCCTCGAGGGGGCCGCATTCGCGACCGCTGCGAGCCTCCGGGAGACCGGGTCCTTTCCCTGGGATCTGGTCGTTTCCCGCGCGGCGCTCTGCTGCCTGAGCGACTTCCCCGAGAAGGCCGTCTTCTGCGACGAGGAGATGATGGCCTCGGTGCTGGTCAGCCACCGTGGCAAGCTCCTCGGGACCTCGGTGATTTCCCTGGAGCCGCGCCACGCGCTGAAGCTGATCCGTTCACTGGGCGCCGAAGGGGATCCCCTCGACATCTTCCGCAGAGCGGGAGCGGGGGTACTCCGGGGAATACTCGGATGGATCGGTGAGGCGGGTCAGACCCCGGCCGAGCTGGGAGATCCCGTCCTCGAGGAGCGCTCGCTGGTGGCGACGGTTCTCGGAACCCACGCTCCACCGGATACGATGGTGGTCTCGCTCGAGCTCGGGTTCGTGTCGGCCGGCCAGGCCTTCCCCGCCTACCTGTACCTGCTCCTCGACGCCAAGCTTCTCCAGTCGGCGCTCGAGGCTCTGGAGAAGGGCAGCGGCCCCTAGCGGAGCGGAAACCCCAGCAGATTGGAGAGTGCGTCCAGGGCCTCGTCCGGCTGCTCGACCTTGATGGTCGTCATCCCGAGCTCCCGCGCGATCTTCAGGTTGCGCCCGATGTCGTCGAGGAACACCGCCTCGGATGGCTCGATTTCCAGATTCTCGCAGGCGAGGAGGTAGATGCGGGGATCCGGCTTCCGCAGCCCGACCACGCTCGACTCGACGAAGGCGTCGAAGTGATCGCGGAGGTCGTCGGTTCGGTCCTCTTCACCCGCCCAGTTGTTGGTCAGCGCGGCGACGGCGATTCCCCGGCGGCGGATCCGGCCGATCGCTTCCAGCATCAACGGCCGAGGTCCGCATTCGCCGATCCGGAGCATCATCTCCACGGCCGAGAGCGTCTGACCCTCCTTGCGACACTCCGCCTCGAAGGCGCCGAAGAACTCCTCCATGGGGAGCTCTCCCCGTTCCAGGCGGGACCAGGCGCCACTGGATCCCGCTCCGACCACGACCCGATTCACGAAGCCCGCGGGGATGCCCAGGTCCCTTTCGTATCGAGCGATCGCGTGGAGAGGGGAATCGAGCACGACTCCGCCCAGATCGAAGATCACGGCCCGGTATTCCATGGGCCCGCAACCTTAGCGAAGCGCCGGCCACGAGCCCTCTCTGCGGGTCCGCTGCATTCGCGGCTCAATCAAGGTCTCCGGCCCGCCGATGCGTGAGGCGTGACGGCTGCAACCGATCGGATCGAGGACATAGCCCAGGAAACCAGACCGGCGGTTCTGCCGCGCCTCGGCGAGGCCATTCCTCCCATCGTGCAACGCTTCAACCGCAAGGGAACCATTGGGGTGGTGTTGCTGGATGCCTCTCCCCTGGCGAAGATCGAGCGGGCGTACGGGTACGATGCCTACGCGCGCGCCGCGAGCTCCCTCGGAGGGCTGGTACGGAGCGCCGCCGACGAGGTGCTCGACGGCGACGAGCTGATCGTGAGCGGCGAGACCGGGCGTCACGAGATCGTGATCATGCTGTTTCGCGACAAGCGCGACGGGCAGTTCTATCGCTCGGAGCTTCCCGGCCTGCTTCGCGCCCTCCAGCGATCCATCGAGCAGCGCGGTCACCGTGTCGTGTATCCGTACTTCCGAAAAGTTCCGATCCTGGGCATCGGATTCTCTGCCGCGCTGCGCAACCCCTACTTCGGTGCGGAGACCCAGCTCCGCGACGCGCTCGACGAGGCTCGTGCCGATGCCGAGCTCTCCGCCCGGCGCGACTTGCGGAAGCGGCGCAAGGGCTTTGTCGGCATGGTGATGGCGGAGGAGGTAACCTCGGTCTACGAGCCCATCGTCGATGTCGCCACCAGGACCGTCTTCGGCTACGAGGCCCTGGCGCGGGGACCCGCCGGAACCGAGTTCCACTCACCGGAAGCCCTCTTCGCTACCGCCGAGGAGGAATCCTTCGTTTTCGAGCTCGACTGTTTGTGCCGCAAGAGCGGCCTCGACGGTGCCATCGGACTTCCTTCCGGGACCACGCTCTTTCTGAACGTGCGTCCGACCACCATCCACGATCCCAACTTTCAGCCCGAGGCGCTGATTCGTACCTTGGAGCAGAGCAAGCTCCACCCGTCGGACGTGGTGTTCGAGATCTCCGAGAAGGAGTCGATCGCGAACTTCGAGATCTTCAAGGAGATCCGGGACGAGTACAGGAAGCTGGGATTCCGCTTCGCCCTTGACGACACCGGAGCGGGCTACGCGAGTCTCCAGGCGGTGATCGAGCTGGAGCCGGATTTCATCAAGGTGGACCGCGCCCTGATCACGGGTGTCGATACGGACAGAGCTCGCCAGGCGCTCCTGAAGGCGCTCCACGCGCTGGCCGGTGGAATCGGCGCCAAGATCGTCGCCGAAGGTCTCAACACGCTGGAAGAGCTCGAGATGCTGGGAGAGCTGCAGATCCCCTTTGGCCAGGGATGGCTCTTCGGAAAGCCCACCCCGCTGCGCGCAGAAGAGTAGCGGGGACGTCCCCGTTAGCCTCCGGAGACTCGGACTTCGGCTTCGGCGCCGGGGGGTGCATCGTCGTCCAGTTGGTCGAGGTAGCCTTCGGGCAGGACGACCTTCTGGGTTCCGCCGCTCCTACCGCGTGGAACGCGCATGGCGGAGGGGGGAAAGGGCTCCTCACGGTTCACAGCTTCGAGAATTCCGGAGAGTTCGGAGAGGCTGGCGACGCGGGTCAGCCGCGCTCTCAGGCGCGCGCTGCCGGGGAACGCCTTGGTATACCAGGTGGCGTGCTTGCGGAAGGCGCGCACCCCCGGTCCTTCTCCAAACCAGCCGGCGAGTCGTTGCGCGTGCTCGAGCATCAGGTCGGCGATCTCTCCGAGCTTGGGAGGGTTCTCGGGTTCGCGCCCTGCGAAGACGTCGGCCAGGTCACGGAACAGCCACGGACGCCCAAGGCAGCCGCGGCCCACCACCACCCCGTCGCAGCCGGTGATGCGCATCATCCGCAGCGCATCCTCTGCTTCCCAGATGTCGCCGTTGCCCAGGACGGGAATCGACCTGACCGCCGCCTTCAGCGCCGCAATGGTCTCCCAGCGCGCTTCGCCGGCGTACAGCTGTGCGGCGGTCCGCGCGTGGAGCGCGACCGCGACACAGCCCTCGTCCTCGGCTACACGGCCGGTTTCGAGGTAGGTCTGGTGCTGGTCGCTCACGCCGATGCGGAACTTGATGGTCACGGGAATCGGACCGGCGTGGGCCACGGCTGCGCGAATGATCCGACGCAGCAGCCGGGGCTTGAGAGGTATCGCCGCCCCGCCACCCCGCCTCGTCACCTTGGGCACCGGGCATCCGAAGTTGAGGTCGATGTGGTCGACGCGGTTCTCGCCGACCAGCCGTGCCACGGCCTGACCCACGTAGTGGGGGTCGACGCCGTAGAGCTGAAGGCTGCGGGGCTTCTCCTCTGGGGCGAAATCGGTGAGCCTGTGCGTTCGCCGACTGCCCTCGACGAGAGCCCGGGCGGTGACCATCTCGCTCATGCACAACCCGGCGCCGAAGCCCCGGCAGAGCGATCGGAAGGGAGCGTCGGTGATCCCCGCCATGGGAGCCAGGACGACCGGGGGAAAGATGGAGATCGGACCGAGGGCGAGCGCGGGAAACTCCCCCGCCGCCGCGGGGGTGACGTCGCGGTTGATCTCGCTTCGGTAGCTCGAATCCATCCTGGTCAGCACGTTCAATAGCGGGGCACGCCCGGATCGATCTCCCGCGACCAGGCGTCGATTCCGCCAGTGAGGCTGAACGCCCTTCGGAAGCCCAGTGCGGCGAAGTGGCGCGCCACCGCCTGGCTCCGTTCGCCATGGTGCGAGTAGAAGATCATCGGCGTATCCCGGTCGAAGGTTTCGATCTGGGCAGCGGCCGCCGGATCGAGGAGCCGGGAACCATCGAAGCAGGCGATGGCTCGTTCCTCGGGGCCGCGAACATCGTAGAGCTCGAAGCGCTCCCCGTCTTCCAGGCGCGTCTTCAGCTCGCGGACGCCGATCTCTGGAAACGCCGGTGCGGCGCTCGGGTTTTCGATCCGAAAGCCGGGACCACTCGGGGTATCCACCGCATCGATGCGGACGCCGGCGGCGCGCTGGGCCGTGAGTGGATCGACAAAGAGCGCGACACCGTTCGACTCCACCCGCAGGTCTCCCGCAGCGGTGGGACCGAAGAAGAGGCCGTTTCGAAAGCGCGCGTCGATCGAGAGGCGGAGATCGCGCACCTCGGCTTCCTCGGCGAGCCGCGCCAGGGCCGTCGCGGCCGCCTCGGTGATCTCGATCTCCGGTGGCTTCGCGTCCGGAACCTCGAAGCCGAGCCTGGCCAGGAGTTCGCCCTCGGCGAACATCTCCTGAACGATGTCCGAGCCCCCGACGAGAATCCCGTCCACATAGAGCTGCGGGACCGTTGGCCAGGACGAGTAGGCCTTGATTCCCTCGCGCAGCGCAGGGTCCGAGAGCACATCCACGGTCCGGTACTCCGGGAGGAGGTGGTCGAGAATCCGGCATACCGTCGCCGAGAAACCGCACCGGGGCGCGTCGCGCCCGCCCTTCATGAAGAGCACGACCCGGTCCGATGCGATCAGGTCCGCGATCCGATCCCGTGTCGCCTGGTCGATGTCCATGGGGCCTCTGCGGGTGAGGGCGGTCGCCTCATGGACTCAGTGTGATCATGTCCGTCAGGATCTCGAGCGCTTCGCGAATCTGCGGGGACGGATCGGCATCCTCTTTGGAATCCGTCGGAACGGCGACGCCAGCGGTATCCGCGCCGGCGCTTCCCGCCTCACCCGTCTCGGGCGCTCCGTCCTCGGAGCTTCCACTCCGCCCGTTGGCTTCCTCGCGCTCGCGGATGATCTCGGCGAGTCGGACCACTCCGTCGTCGTTCTCCCGATCCGCCAGCTCCTTCTCGATCTCCTGGAAGTACTCGTCTTCCATGACCCGACGCTTCGACCTTCCCGCCAGCACGGCGACCATCTGCCGGGTGACCGGCTCCCACTGCGTTGTCGCGTCGTCTCCGTTGGCCTCGTCGCTGCGGAATGGCGGGATCTGCTGAGCGGTGAGGGAGTTCCGCTTGTGTCTTTCGCCAAAAACGTCCGTATTCAGGAGCGACGGAAACATCACGTCCGCCACGACGCCGCTGTTCTGGGTCGAGGCTCCTCCCGGTCGAAAGAAGAGCGCCGTGGTGATCTTGAGGGCGCCGAGGCCCGGCCGCAGCGGGAAGACGCTCTGGACGGTGCCCTTCCCGAAGGTGTGATCGTCTCCGACGATGAGCGCGCGTTGGTAGTCCTTGAGCGCGCCGGCGAGGATCTCCGAAGCCGAGGCGCTCCAACGAGATACGAGGATGACCATCGGCCCATTGAAGAGGATTCCGTCGTCCGGATCCTCCATCACCCGGCCTTCCTTCTCGCCGGATTCCTTGACGGCGACGATGCCGCCCTCGCTGATGAAGAATCCGGAGATCGCGACTGCGTCTTCCAGCAGACCGCCTCCGTTGCGGGAGAGGTCGAGGACCAGGCCGTCGGCCTCCGAGTCCCGCGCCTGCTGCAGCAGCCGGGCGACGTCTCGGGAGCCCTTGCGCTTGCTGGGATCTTGATCGCCGTAGAAGGAGGGAAGGTCGAGCACAGCGATCTTTAGCTTCCGATCGTTCACCACGACGGTTTCGTAGCTGAGCTTCGCCGCCTGCTGCGCTAGGTCGATGGTGTCCCGCTGAATGGCCACCTGGAATCGCTCGGTCTTCTCTCCCTGGCGTAGTATGGTCAGGTCGACGCGCGTTCCCTTCTTGCCGCGGATCAGCCGCACCACGTCTCGTAGTGCCATGTCGATCACGTCGACGGAGGACTGTCCCTCCTCTGCGACGGCGATGATCTTGTCCTTCGGCTCCAGCACCCCGAGACGGTCGGCGGCGCCACCGGGAATGATCTGCTCGACCACCGCGTATCCGTCTCGCTCCGTCAGTGCGACGCCGATTCCCTCCAGTGAGAGCTGCATCTGGATCTGGAAGTCCTCGACGGCGTCGGCGGAGAGATAGCCGGAGTGCGGGTCCAGGGAGGTCGCGAAGGCGTCCAGAAATTCGGCGTAGATGTCCTCGCGTCGCTTCTCGACGCTTCGCCTGGTCTGCAGCTCGTAGCGGTGGATGAGGCGCCTCTTCGCCTCCGGTAGCTCGGTTCCGGTGCCCAGGTAGTTGGAGATGCCGAAGTGGGTGAGAACGCGAAGCAGGGCGTCGCGCTCCTCCTTGGTCTTCGGGTGGCCCCGCTCTTCGGGGTCGAGGAGCAGCTCCACGGAGGGGTCCATCGCGTACTCGTCGCCACCCACGAAGCCGCGGACGAAGCCTTCCATCTCGCGGTGGCGCGAGACGACCTCCTGCTGCAGATCGCGGAGCCGGCTGCAGTCTCCCTTCTCGGTCTCGCGAAAGATGTTCTCCAGCGACTCGGAGATCTCCTCTGCATCTGCCTCCAGAAAGAGCACCCGCTGGGGATCGAGCCCACGCAGGTAGTTCTCGATGGTGCGATGCCGGAGTTCCTCGCTGAGCTGGTGGTAGCGAATGTGCTTCTGAAAGTAGATGGTGATGAGATCGGGAATGTCCCCGCAGCTCAGGCCAGCCGAGGCGGGCCGAGGGACCGCCGCCGTCGCAAGGAGCGCGAACAGGGAAGCGTGCAGCGCGATGCGAAGAAGTCTCGAGTACATATACCTGGAATCATATCAACCACCCGGCGCCCACGCGAAAGGCAGGCTAATACCGGTAGTGATCCGGCTTGTACGGACCTTCCACGGGAACTCCCAGGTAGTCGGCCTGATCCTGGCGGAGGGTGGTGAGTGACACGCCGAGCTGGTCCAGGTGCAGGCGCGCCACCTCCTCGTCCAGGTGCTTCGGCAGCACGTAGACTTCATTCTGGTACCGAGCGGTGTTCTGGTGGAGCTCGATCTGGGCCATCACCTGGTTGGTGAACGAAGCCGACATCACGAAACTCGGGTGCCCGGTGGCGCAGCCGAGATTGAGCAGGCGGCCCTCGGCCAGAACCAGAACGCTGTGACCGTCCGGGAAGATCCACTCGTCGTACTGCGGCTTGATGTTCTCGCAGCGAATGCCGGAGATCTTCTTGAGGCCGGCCATGTCGATCTCATTGTCGAAGTGGCCGATGTTTCCGACGATGGCCTTGTCCTTCATGCGGGACATGTGATCGGCGCTGATGACCTCGTAGTTGCCGGTGGCGGTGACGAAGATGTCCGCGGTCGCGACGACCTCCTCCATCGTCTTCACCTCGTAGCCTTCCATGGCCGCCTGGAGCGCGCAGATCGGATCGATCTCGGTGACGATCACCCTGCAGCCCTGTCCGCGCAGCGCCTGTGCGCAGCCCTTGCCGACCTCCCCGAAGCCGGCCACCACGGCCACCTTGCCGCCGAGCATCACGTCGGTGGCCCGCATCAGGCCGTCGGGCAGGGAGTGCCGACAGCCGTAGATGTTGTCGAACTTGCTCTTGGTGACCGAGTCGTTGACGTTGATGGCGGAGAACAGCAGCGAACCGTTCTTCTGCATCTGGTAGAGGCGATTGACTCCCGTGGTGGTCTCCTCCGAGACACCCCGCACGCCCGCGGCGAGCCGCTGCCAACGGCCGGGGTCCTTCTCCTGCTGCTCCTTCAGCAATGCGAGGATCACCCCATACTCCTCGGAATCGGTCTCGGGATTGAAGTCCGGTACCTTCTCGGCCCGCTCGAACTCGACGCCCTTGTGGAGAATCAGCGTCGCGTCGCCGCCGTCGTCGACGATCGAGTCCGGGCCCGAGCCGTCGGGCCACTCCAGGGCGGTGTCCGTGCACCACCAGTAGTCCGGCAGGGACTCTCCCTTCCAGGCGAAGACCGGGACGCCCTTGGGGTTGCTGGTGGTTCCGTCGGGGCCCACGACCACCGCTGCGGCGGCCGGGTCCTGGGTGGAGAAGATGTTGCAGCTCACCCAGCGGACGTCGGCACCGAGAACGGTCAGCGTCTCGATCAGTACGGCGGTCTGCACGGTCATGTGCAGACTTCCCATGATCTTCACCCCGCCCAGTGGCTTCTCGCCGGCGTAGCGCTGGCGAAGCGCCATCAGGCCCGGCATCTCGTGCTCGGCCAGGCGAATCTCCTTGCGGCCGAGGTCGGCGAGGTGGATGTCAGCAACCTTGTAGGTCAGGGGGGCAGCGCTCATGGCTCTCTCCTGGATGATTGGCAAGCAATGGATTCATCTGGATATTCGGATGGAATGATATATCGCTGAAGATGGCTGTCAACGCTTCCACGGACTTGTGGTCAAGCAAGTCGTCATGGAGCCGCTCGGCGCCTGCAGAGGCCCAGAGCGATAGGTGCCGCCCAATGCGGCACTTCTGGTGGTGCCAGAGCGAGCTGGTGAACGACGCGGGCGCAACAGAAAGCGCCCGGCGGCGATTGCCGCCGGGCGCCCGGTACTAATGGGGGACGGGGGATCTAGAAGCCCACGCCTCCACCCACGCTCGCGCCACCTACGAAGGCGGAATTGAACGGGGGCAACGCCTTGCTGAGCGCCTCGTTCCGAATGAAGTCCTCATTGGAGTAGAGGTTCGGCTGCTGGAGGCTTGCTCCACCTTGGAGAGCTTGGTTGGCGGGCGGGAGCGCCACATCCAGGGCGTGGCTTCGAAGGGTCTCGTCGGCAGAGCTGCGCAGGTACGGACCGCCGCGCCAGCGATCCTGCGTGGAGAGTCGCCCGGTAGTCGGGGGCAAGGGAACGACGGTTCTCTGGGCCTTCTCGATCGTAGCGGTGGAAGCCTCTCCTTGAGGCTCTTCTGCCATGGCGGAGGAGCCGACAAGGCCCAAACCGACGAAAGTGATGGTCGCGAGGATGAATAAGCGGAACACGATTGCACTCCTCCCTCTGGATGCTTTGTCTTTCTACTAGCAATGTCCGTGCCATCTTGATTCGGAGCTGAGCGTCCATCTCCTGCGCGGAGAGCCGCATCCGGAGTGCCGCACTGCCAACTCAGGCGTCGCGGGTGCATCCTTTGGATGCGCCCCGAGCAAGAGATCTTCAGCTTCAGGTGGTGGGTCGGGTGGTTGAATCGGGAAGGCTGGGGTCGGAGCCATGCGTAGAACGCCTGCCGCGCCGTCCGCGGGACCCTCTGCGGCGTCCGCGCCGCCGAGTGTTCTTCGCTTCCTTGGCGGGCTTGTCTTCCTTCCGCTTGGAGCCAGCCCGGCTTCCCCTGCCACGGGTGGAGCGCCGCTTGCGATCCCGGTCCCTCCCCGTTTTCGGGGGGGCCAGCGGCTCCCAGAAGCTCTCGGGCCGGTCATCCTGTCCGCGGCAGCGGTCGCACATCCCGCAGCCGTCGATCTCCGTCTCCCCGAAATACTCGCGGAGGAAGGAAGCCCGGCAGCCCTCGAGCATCGCGTAGGCCGCCACCGAGTCGAGCCGCCGTGCGTCCTGGGTGCGAAGGGTCTCGAACTGACCTGCCAGCTCCCTGGCGCGCTCCTCGATCTCGTCGGCCGGGACGGTCACGAAGACCGCGGTGGTGTCCCAGCGAACCAGAGTGGCCTCCTCGAGCAGCGCCAGCAGCGCTCCTGTGGTCCGCGTGCCGAGTTCGGCGGAGAGGGCCAGGGACTCCAGGTTCGGGACCTTCTCCTCGTCTGCCCAGGCGGCGAGAGCCCTTCCCAGCTTGTACAGCTGCTCGGGCCGGACCCGGCTGCGGGATAGCAGGGCCTCGTGGATGGCGCGATCCTCCGGTGAGTAGAGCATGATGCAGTTCGCCCGCCGGCCATCGCGTCCGGCGCGCCCCGCTTCCTGGACGTATTGCTCCAGGGAGGCGGGTGCCTGGTAGTGCATCACGTAGCGGATATCCGGCTTGTCGATGCCCAGGCCGAAGGCGTTCGTCGCCACCATCACCGTGCGACGCCCGCGCTGCATGAACCCGTCCTGGCTCTTGCTTCGCTCGCTCGAGGACATCTTGCCGTGGTAGCGGTAGCAGGGCACGCCAAAGCGCTGCAGCACCGCGTGGAGTTCGTCGACCTCGCGGGTCGTAGAGCAGTAGATGATGCCCGGCCGACGCACCCGCAGCGCGAGTCGTGCCAGGGCGCGGTGGCGCGCTCCGCCGCTGCACAAAAGTACGTCGAAGGCCAGGTTCGATCGATGGGGTGAGCTCGCGACGATGCGCGGGTCATCCATTCCGACGAAGCGTTGAATGGCGCTTCGCACCTTCTCCGTGGCCGTAGCCGTCAGCGCGAGAACCGGAGCCCCACCCAACGTCCGCAGCCGCTCGCCGATCTGCAGGTAGGCCGGCCGGAAGTCGTAGCCCCACTCGGAGATGCAGTGGGCCTCGTCCACTGCGGCCATCGAGAGACCCGAGTGCGCCAGAGCCTCGGAGGCGTCGGATGCGCCCAGGGTCTCCGGGGTCGTCATCACCAGTACCGGCTCTCCGGTCCGGATGCGCTTCAGGGCCTCCGCGCGCTTCTTGCCCCGGATGGTTCCATCCAGTCGAATGCAGGGAACGCCCAGCTTCAGCAGCTTCTCGTACTGATCCCGCATCAGAGCCAGAAGTGGGGAGATGACCAGCACTGGTTTGCTCAGGATCAGCGAGGGAATCTGGTAGCAGGCGGACTTTCCGAATCCGGTTGGGAGCACCATCAGCACATCCTGCCCGGTGACGACTGCGTCGATCACCTCCACCTGCTCCGGATAGAGCTGGGAGATTCCCAGGCACTCGGCGGCCGTCTGCATGGCAGAGAGGCGTTCCGCCGGGGTGTCGAGCGCGAGGGGTCCGAGCGGCAGACTCGGCCCCGTGGCCACTGCCCGCGCCGAGGAAGCCGTCTCCCCCGGGTTCGCTCCCTTCCCGCTCGCGGCCCTCTTGGCGACTGCCTTCCTGCGAGGACGCTTCTTCGCCGCTCCGTCTTCGAGGGGCGTCTTCTCCACAGCCGGATCCTCGCGCCGCCGGGCCGCCGGCCGATCGCTCCGCGCTGCCGCATCCTTCGGATTCTGTTCCGAAGATCCGTTCGCCGCTTTCTTGGGCACGTTTCGCTCTCTCGCGTGCAGGTCGCCCAATCCCGCGTCACCGGGGCGATTCCGAGACCGGACACAGGCGGGACTCTCGGAGTCGATCACAGGGCAACGACCGCAGGGTCCGTCCAGGAAGTACTCAGCGGTCACCCTTGAATTAACGAATCTTGGAGGAGTCCGCCCGGAATTCCTACACACTGGATGAGAAAAGCCGCTTCGGAGGCGTCACCAACTTTCTTCCCCGAGGGGAAAGATCTCGAGAGGAGTCGCCGTGAAAGCCATCGCCTTCGCGATTCTGCTTCTGGTCACCGGAGGCAGGGGCGCCCTGGCTGGCACGCTGATCGAAACCGAGGCTCGAGGTCTCGGGAGCGATCCGTTGCCCACCAGACGGGGTGTCATGAACCTCGAGGCCGATCGGATGCGCCTGGATGTCTCCGAGGTGTCCAGCGCGATCATCTACCGCGGTGACCTGGATCTGGTGTGGATTCTCGATCACCGCAACCGATCCTTCGTCCGTATCGACCGCGCCACGATGGAGGAGCTATCCCGGCGCATGGCGGAAGCGAAGGCTGAGCTCCGCGCGCGCCTCGCCACCCTGTCGCCGGAGCAGCGCGCCAGCATGGAGGCTGTGCTGGGGAAGACGGCCGACCCGGGATCCGAGAAGAGCGTGGGGATCAGCGTCCGCGAGACGGGGGGGACGCAGCGGCTGAACGACGTGATTTGCACCGAGGTCGAGCTCCGCCGCGGGGACGAGGTGATCGCCGTGGCGTGCACCGCGGACTGGGCGAGTGTCGAGATCGAGCCCGAGACCTTCCGCCCTCTCCAGGAGCTCGGCTCCTTCCTGCAACAGACCCTGTCCGTGGCTCCCGTGCTTCTCGACGGCTCCATCTGCCCAGTCGAATTCGACGCGCTCGACGCGATCGGCCGGCTCGACGGGGTGCCTCTGCGGATCCAGCTGTTCGATGACGGAGCGCCGATTCGGGAGATCCGCGCCACCTCGATCGAACCGCGAAGCTTCGCGGGGGAGATCTTCGAGACCCCGGCCGACTACCAGCAGAAGGTCGCGCCCTTTCCGTGAGCGCCCTTCGTTGCCCATCCTGGGGCAGGTTCCTAGAGTCCGGCCATGATCTTCCGAACCGACGACCTTCGAATCCAGGACCTGCGTCCGCTGATTCCCCCGGCGATCCTGATGGAGGAGATCCCCCTTGGGGAGAAGAGCTCCGAGGTCGTCGCGCGTAGCCGGCAGCAGCTCCAGGCGATCTTGCGCGGCGAGGACGATCGCCTGATGCTGGTGGTGGGTCCCTGCTCGATCCACGATCCCGAGGCCGCGCTCGAGTACGCCAGGCGCCTCGCGAAGGTCGGCAGCGAGGTCTCGCGCGATCTGGTCGTCGTGATGCGGGTCTACTTCGAGAAGCCCCGGACCACTGTGGGATGGAAGGGCCTGATCAACGATCCTCTCCTCGACGAGAGCTTCGCCATCAACCAGGGGCTGCGTTCCGCGCGCGGCCTGCTGCGGGACCTGGCGGAGCTGGGCGTTCCCGTGGGATGCGAGTTCCTCGATCCGATCACCCCCCAGTTCATCGCCGACATGGTTTCCTGGGGGGCGATCGGTGCGCGCACCTCCGAGAGCCAGGTCCACCGCGAGCTCGCCTCCGGGCTCTCGATGCCCGTGGGTTTCAAGAACGCCACGGACGGCAACGTCCAGATCGCCATCGACGCGATCCGCTGCGCCGCCTATCCCCACTGCTTCCTCTCGGTCACCAAGCAGAGCGTCGCCGCCATCGTCGAGACGGCGGGGAACGAGGATTGTCACGTGATTCTGCGCGGCGGCGCGTCGGGTCCCAACTACGATCCAGAGAGCCTCGCCGAGGTGGGCAACGCCCTCGACAAGGCCGGGCTTCCGAACCGGGTGATGATCGATTGCAGCCACGGGAACAGCGAGAAGGATTTCACCCGTCAGTCCGAGGTCGCGGCCGAGCTCGCCAGCCAGATCGCGGCGGGCGACCGCAGCATCATCGGCCTGATGATGGAGAGCTTTCTCGTAGACGGACGCCAGGACTACAAAAAGGGGGTCGATCTGGTCTACGGCCAGAGCGTCACCGATGCCTGCATGGGGTGGGAACGGACGCTGCCTCTCTTTGGACTGCTCGCGGAAGCGGTGCGAAGTCGCCGCGAGCGCGACCGCTGAGCTAGCCGGGGGTCTCGGCGTTCTTCTCGCGCAGCTGCTTCAGCACCTCGCTGGGGTCATTGTGGTTCAGGACCTCCGCGAACTGTGAGCGGTAGCTCGACACCAAGCTCACGCCCTCGACGATCACGTCGATCACCATCCAGGGGCCGTCTGTCTTCCTGCCCTTCCTGCGCATGCGGTAGTCGACCTCGATCCCGTCGGCCGCTCCACCGTCGATGCGCGTCCTGACCGTGACGTCGCCGTTTCGCTCGAGGCGGTGGTCGCGGATCTCCACCTGCTCCTGTTCGTAGCGCGTGATGCGGCTGCCGTAGTTCTTGGAGAGCTGGATCTTGAACTGCTCGATGAACTCCTGCTGCTGCTCGGGGGAGAATCGCTTCCACTTGCGGGACAGCACCAGCCGGGAGATGGTCACGAAGTCGAAGCGGTCGTAGGCGATCTCCTCGATCTGCTGCCTGCGCTGATCGTCGCTGAGACCCTCTCTGGCCAGGACCTCGAGGACTTGATCCACCGTCTTCCTGACGATCGCATCTGCCTCCGCCGCATCGTCGGCGATCGCCGGCACCGCCAGCAGCGCCACGGTGACGAGGCCGATGGCCGATCGCCGAATCCAATGGTTCTTATTCATCCTCGAACTCGTAGAGGTCATCCTGCAACTCCGGCGGTTGCCCGGCCCGATCCTGCACATTGTGCTCGCGGATCTGGAGATAGGCGCTTCGCATGAACACGTAGTAGTCGAAGGCGGACTCGCGAGCCTCGCTCACCTCTTCCAGGTAGTAGGCGCGGATGCTGAAGTTCTCCACCACCCGGACCGTCAGCGACGCCCAGAGCGGGATGAAGTAGTTGAGGGGTCTCGCCGCCGAGTCGACCGGATACCTCCAGACGTCCCGGACCGTGGAGGGTCCTAGCAGAGGGACCATCAGGTAGGGCCCGGGCGGGACGCCGTAGCGCCCCAGGGTCTGGCCGAAGTCCTCGTTGTTCTTGGGCATCTCGATCATCGATGCCACGTCGAAGACGCCGCCGATTCCGGCGGTGGTGTTGACCACGATCCGGCCGAGGTCCTCCACGGACTGCCGAGGCTTCAGCTGAAGCATGTCGTTCAGCAGGGTCACCGGCATGGTGAGGTTGGCGTAGACGTTCCGAATGCCGGTCTGGACCAGTTCCGGAAGCACCCAGTCGTACCCCGTTGCGACCGGCTCGAGAACGTACTTGTCGAGTCCCTCGTTGAACGAGAAGATCGAGCGATTCCACCTCTCCATTGGGTCGGGCCCCTTCGCGGCGCAGCTGGGGAGGAATCCCAGCAGCGCCAGGAGAAGCGCGATCCGGTGCAGACGAGATCTTCGCAGGTTCATTCGCCATCTCCGATCCGGGTATCGTGGGCCAATGTCCCGACCAGCAGGTGGATTCTGTCAAAGGGTCGCCGAGGTCGCCAGGCTGCTCCTGACGCCGCGACCGCTATCCGCCCGTCCCGACTAGCCGGGCTCGACGAACCGGGCCTCGGTCACCTCGAAGGTCTCCTCCGGCAAATCGTCCCGAGGCGCCAGTCGATGCTCGCCGCAGCGGGTGGCCGCCAGGACGTCGGAGAGAACCGGTCGGAGTCGCTCGAGGGTTGCAGGACTGGCCGCCAGGGTCAGACTCTCGACCTCTCTTCCCATCCCGACCTGGGCGTCCGCCTTGGCCTTGTTGATGGCGGCCTGGGCCAGGACGGCCATCTCGAAGCATCCGGCATCCGCGGGCCCGGCGACTTCCTCGAACTCATCCGCAAGCGGCCAGGGAGCGCGGTGGATGCTCTGGTGACCGGTCTCCTCGGCAAAGACCCAGGACCAGACCTCTTCGGTGATGTAGGGCATGAAGGGGGCGATCAGGCGGAGCAGCACGTTCAGGCCGAGACGCAGGCTGGCCACCGCCGAGCCGCGCGCCGCCGCGTCCGAGGCCTCTTCGCTGCGGGCCCGCGCCTTGCTGAGCTCGATGTAGGTGTCCGTGAACCGGCTCCAGAAGAAGCTCTCGGTATCCATCAATGCGTGGGCGTGGTCGAATCTCTCGAAGGATTCGGTGGCCTGCTCGACCAGCCGCCGCAGCTCCGCGATGAAGGCGCGATCCAACTCCGAGGTGATCGGGTGTAGTGGGGCGGTCTGGCTCAGCACGAACTTACTGGCGTTGAAGATCTTGGTGACCAGCCGCTTGCCGATCTTGTAGACTTTCTCGTCGAGCGCGGTGTCCACGCCCAGGCGCGCGCTTCCCGACCAGTATCGCACGCCGTCCGCGGTAAAGTTGTCGATCATCGGCAGCGGAGTCACCACGTTTCCCTTGCTCTTCGACATCTTCTTCCGATCCGGGTCGAGGATCCAGCCGGAGATCGCCGCGTGACGCCAGGGAACCGAGTCCTCGTGGAGCAGGGCCTTGGCGATGGTGTAGAAGGCCCAGGTCCGGATGATGTCCTGAGCCTGGGGCCGCAGGTCGGCCGGGAAGAGCGTCGGGTGTCGCGCCGGGTCGATGCGCCAGTGGGAGCTGATCTGGGGTGTCATCGAGCTGGTGAACCAGGTGTCGAAGATGTCCGGTTCCCCAGCGAAGCCGCCGGGTTGGTTCCTCTGGCTCTCCTGGTAGCCGGGTGGCGTGTCCTCCATGGGATCGACCGGCATCTGCCCGGGCTCCGCGATGATCGCAGCGTCAAAGAGGGGCGCTCCCCGGTCGTCGAGCGGGTACCAGACCGGGATGGCAGGGCCGTAGTAGCGCTGGCGGCTCACGCACCAGTCGAAGGCGAGATTCTCCGTCCAGTCCCGGAAGCGCTGGCCCATGTGTGCGGGATGCCAGTGGATCTGCTCGCCCTTGGCGAGCAGCGCCTCCTTCTTGTCGAGCAGGCGCACGAACCACTGGCGGTTGGACACCAGCTCCAGGGGCCTCTCGCCCTTCTCGTAGTACTTGACGGTGTGCTCGACGGGCCGCGGCTCCCCCTGGAGCGGCGCGCCGTCCCCGGCCGCCCGTCCCTCGGGCTCGGCGAGGAGCTCGACGATCTTCCGCCGCGCCTGTGCCACGCCTTCGCCGACCAGCTGGCCGTAGTACCGGTTCGCCGCCTCCGCATCGAGGCTTTCGAAGCCGGCATCGCCGAACCGGACTGGCGCCAGCCGACCATTCCTTCCGACGATCTCGCGTAGGGCCAGCGCCTGGTCGCGCCACCACAGGACGTCGGTGGCATCGCCGAAGGTGCAGACCATCAGGATGCCGGTTCCCTTCTCGGGATCGGCGAGCTCGCTGGGAAAGATCGGCACCGGGACCCGAAACAGAGGGGTCACGGCGCGCTTGCCGAACAGATCCGCATATCGCTCGTCCCCGGGATGGGCGGTCACGCCGACGCAGGCGGGCAGCAGCTCCGGCCGGGTCGTGGAGATGACGAAGCTCTGGCCACTGCCCTCGACGCCGAAGCGGATGTCGTGGAAGGCGCCGGGGGTGGGACGATCCTCGGTCTCGGCCTGGGCGATGGCACAGTGGAAGTCCACGTCCCACATGGTGGGCGCCTCGCTGCTGTAGACATGTCCCTTCTCGAAGAGATCGCGGAAGGAGAGCTGGGCGATGCGACGACAGTGATCGTCGATGGTCTGGTACTCCTGCCTCCAGTCCACCGACAGGCCCAGGCGCTTCCAGAGCGTCATGAACGCCTGCTCGTCCTCGGCGGTGACGCGGTGGCAGAGCTCGATGAAGTTCGTTCGGGAAACCTCGCGCGGCGGCTTCTTGCGCCCCTTCGCGGTCGCCGCCTCGATAGAGAGCTCGGGATCGTAGGGCACGTTCGGGTTGCAGCGGACGTGGAAGTAGTTCTGCACCCGCCGCTCGGTGGGGAGGCCGTTGTCGTCCCAGCCCATCGGATAGAAGACGTTGAAGCCCCGCATCCGCTTGTAGCGGACCACGATGTCGGTGTGGGTATAGCTGAAGACGTGTCCCGGATGGAGCGAGCCCGAGGCCGTCGGCGGCGGGGTATCGACGACAAAGGTCTCCTCGCGGGGGCGGGAGGGATCGTAGTGGTAGGTTCCGTCCTTCTGCCACGCCTCGTTCCAGCGAACCTCCGCCGCCTGCGAATCGAAGTGCTTGGGCAGTGTGGACGGATCGACGGAGCGAAACTGGCGCCTCTCAGAAGTCATCTGTTCTTCCCACGGTGGATCGCATAGGCTAGCCAGAGCGCCTCTGAAGTGCCCGCTCTCGGCTGCTTTCCGCCCTCCCTTTCTCGACGCCAGAACGGCCCCAAGATAGGCTCTCGGCCGATGGACATCTTCAACGTGGTCGCGCTGCTGATGGTTCTGACCGCGTTCTTCGCCTATCTGAACCACTGGACCCTGCGGCTGCCCACCACGATTGGGGTGATGGGACTCGCCCTCTTCTTCTCACTGGTCCTGATCGCCCTCGGGCGCCTCGGCCTGGTGGGCGAGGCCTGGACCGCGTGGTTTCGGGAGGTCGACTTCGGTCCGACTCTTCTCCAGGGCATGCTCGGGTTCCTGCTCTTCGCCGGCGCCCTGCACGTCGATCTCGGAGACCTTCTCGATCAGAAGTGGGTGGTGACCTTCCTGGCGACCGTCGGCATCGTGCTCTCCACCGTCGCCATCGGTGTGACCGCCTACCTGGCCTTCGGCGCGCTGGGCCTCGATCTCCCCTTGCTCTACTGCCTTCTCTTCGGGGCGCTGATCTCTCCAACGGATCCCATTGCCGTGCTCTCGATCCTCAAGCAGGCCGGTATCCCCCGGAGCCTGGAGATGAAGATCGCCGCGGAGTCGCTCTTCAACGACGGAGTTGGCGTCGTCGTCTTCCTGGTGATTCTCGGGGCGGTCGCCGGCGGATCCGAGGTGACCGCTTCGGAGATCGGGCTGCTCTTCCTGGAGGAGGCGGTGGGCGGCATCGTCTTCGGTCTGGTCGCCGGGCTGATCGTCTACCGGATGCTCCGAAGCATCGACGACTATCAGGTGGAGATCCTGCTGACCCTCGCCCTGGTGACCGGGGGCTACGCCCTGGCGACCCAGCTCCACCTCTCCGGACCGCTGGCGATGGTCGCCGCCGGTCTTCTGATCGGGAATCACGGGCGCCGCTTCGCCATGTCGGACGGCACCCGGGAGCACCTCGACAGCTTCTGGAAGCTGGTGGATGAGATGCTGAACGCCGTCCTCTTCGTGATGATCGGACTCGAGGTGCTGGTGCTGAGCTTCGACGCTCGGTTGCTGACCGCCGGGTTCGTGACCATCCCGGTGGTCTTGGCGGTGCGATTCGCTTCGGTGGGGCTGGGCCTGCGGCTGCTGCGACGGCGCAGAACCTTCAGCCCCCACGCCGTCAAGATCATGACCTGGGGCGGGATCCGGGGTGGGATCTCGGTGGCGCTGGCGCTCTCCCTGCCCGCGGGTCCCGAGCGGCCGGTAATTCTGGCGGTCACCTACACGGTGGTGGCCTTCTCGATCCTGGTGCAGGGTCCGACCGTCGCTCCCCTGGTGAAGAGGCTCTACGGAGCCCGCTGATCGGCTCGGCAGCGGAGCCCAGAGCGTTACACTGCGCGGGCCATGACTGGAATCGCCCTCGGTCCCATCCGCCTGGTCGTCGACCACCGTGCTCCCGGTGCTCGGGGAGGGCCCACCCTTCGCGTCATCCGGGACCGGGACGGTCGCGAGCTGCTTCGCTTCGACTGCTTCGCCCAGGGCGCCCACTGGCACCTGGACCCGTCGGGCCGTGACGAGATCACCCAGCTTCCGCCGAGTGTCGATTCGCTGGAGTGGTGCCTCAGAGAGCTTCGCGCCAACCTGGCCGGCTATCTGGACGAGGCGGGGTTTCCGGCCGCACTCGACGGGGAGGAGGTGGAGTCGGCGCTGGCGCGGGTCGAGCCCGGCCTCCGCAATCCCCCCACCCGTCTCGACGACCTCGATGTCTCGCGGCTCTCCCAGCGAGGTGGTGAGAAATGGGCCCTCTATCCCGAAGACGTGTTGCCGCTCTGGGTTGCGGACATGGACTTCCCGGTGGCGACGCCGATCCAGCGCCTGATCCAGCGCAGCCTGGATCTCGGCGATCTCGGCTACCCGCTGCATCCGCGTCCGACCTCGCTCCCATCCGTCTTCGCCGAGCGCGCCAAGGAACGCTTCGGCTGGAGCATCGAGACCGAGAACGTGGAGCTGATCACCGACGTGGTTCAGGGCCTCTACGTCGCCCTCCATCAGTTCAGCGCGGAGGGGGAGGGCGTGGTCGTCCAGACTCCCATCTATCCGCCCTTCCTGGCCGCGGTCCGGGAGATGCGACGAACCCTGGTGGAGAACCCCCTGGTGGTCGCGGGTGGTGGCTACAGCGTGGATCTCGAAGGGCTTCGCGACGTCATCGACGAGCGCACCCGGATCCTCCTGCTATGCAACCCTCACAACCCGAGCGGGCGAGTCTTCCGGCGCGAGGAGCTCGAGGGAATCGCGGAGGTCGCCCTGTCCCGCGATCTGGTGGTGGTAAGCGACGAGATCCACGGAGATCTGGTGTTTCCAGGCTCCCGCCAGATTCCCTTCGCGTCGCTCTCTTCCGAGATCGAGGCGCGCACCCTCACCCTCACCTCGGCCTCCAAGCCCTTCAACATCGCCGGCCTTCGCTGCGCCGTCGCCGTCTTCGGAAGCGCGGAGCTCCGGAGCCGCTTCCTCGGGTTTCCCCGGCATCTCCGCGGAGGTCTGGGGAGCTTCGGGATTGCCGCGTCCGAGGTGGCCTGGCGACATTCCCAGCCCTGGCTCGACGACGTGCTCGCCTACCTCGAAGCCAACCGGGACCTGGTGGCGGAGTTCACCGCCGCCCAACTCCCGGGTGTCCGCCACTTTCGCCCCGAGGCCACCTATCTCGCCTGGCTGGACTGTCGCGAGATCGACCTGGAGCCCTCGCCCTACGAGTTCTTCCTTTCGCGGGCGAAGGTGGCGCTCAGCGACGGCGCCGCCTTCGGGAGGCCCGGGCGGGGCTTCGTGCGCCTCAACTTCGCCACCTCTCGCCGGATCCTGAGCGAGGCCCTGGGGCGGATGGCAGAGGCCCTCCGCGAGCGCCCCGCCTGAGCGGCAGCTACCGCCTGGCCACCCCGCCCCCGCCCAGCCCCGCGGGGTTCGGCGACGAGCCGAGGCCTCAGATTCGGGTTGGGTTTTTTCGGCGAGACTCCGATACCCCCGAGGATGGCTGGAACCGTTGGCGCGACTGGGGGGGAAGAGCCGCGATCGCCTCTGACCCTGGATGAACTCCTCGATTTTCTGACTCGCGCGGAGCTGGTCTCCCGCGAGAAGGCCAAGGAGATCGCTGCGCGCTCCGTCACCCTGCGCAGTCAGGTGCTGAAGGAGCGAGTGGGATCGGTTCGCTCACAGGCGGCGGCGCGCTACGAGGTCTCACCGGCGGAGATCGTCGCCATTGCGGAGCTTCCCAATCCGTCCAAGGGGGGACGCAAGCTCGACGAGGACGCCATCGCCGAGTGCATCGCCGCTCAGGCTTCGCTTCCCTACCTGAAGATCGACCCGCTCCGAATCGACAACGAGCTGGTGACCAAGACCCTCTCTCGCCCCTTCGCCCGGCGCCACGCAGTGATCCCCGTCGGCCAGGAGAACGGGGGTTTGCGCCTGGCCATCACCGACCCATTCGACAGCTCGCTGCGCGACTCTCTCGAGAACCTGATACAGCTGCCCCTCGCGTACGTCGTCTCGTCGAAGCGCGACATCCTCGCCCTGATCGACCGGGTCTACGGCTTCCGGTCTCAAGTCTCCCAGGCCCACGAGCAGCTCGGCGGAACCGGGCCCGGGGGGGCGCTCTTCGAGCTGGTAGAGCTGCGCTCCAACGACGAGCTCGCCACCTCGAACGACGAGCACGTGATCGCCGCCGTCGACTACCTGCTGAACTACGCCTTCGACCAGCGGGCTTCGGACATCCATCTGGAGCCGCGTGACGGAGACGCGGTGATCCGCTTCCGGATCGACGGAATCCTCCACGACATCGAGAGGCTTCCGATTCCCGTGCACGGTGCAGTCACCTCCCGCATCAAGGTGCTGGCTCGCATGGACATCGCGGAGCGGCGGCGCCCCCAGGATGGCCGCATCAAGACCTACCGGGCGGACCGGGAGGTGGAGCTGCGAGTCTCGAGTCTGATGACCGCCTTCGGTGAGAAGGTCGTGATTCGCGTCTTCGACCCGAACGTGCTGATGACGGATCTCCAGGCACTCGGCTTCGGCATCGAAGACCGGGAGAGCTACGAGAAGTGGATCACTTCGCCGAGCGGGTTGATCCTGGTGACCGGCCCCACGGGCTCGGGCAAGACCACCACCCTGTATTCCACACTGCGCTACCTGTCAGGTCCCGAGATCAACATCACCACCGTCGAAGATCCCATCGAGATGGTGGATTCGCGCTTCTGCCAGGTGCAGGTGCAGCGGCAGGTGGGTGTCAGCTTCGCCAGCGCGTTGCGCTCGATCCTGCGCCAGGATCCCGACATCATCATGGTCGGAGAGATTCGCGACGAAGAGACCGCCCAGATGGCGGTCCAGGCCGCGCTGACTGGTCACCTGGTCTTCTCGACGGTGCACACCCGCGACGCATCGGGCGCGATCATCCGGCTGACCGAGCTCAAGGTCGAGCGATTCCTGCTCGCGAGCGTGCTTCGGGGTGTTCTGGCCCAGCGCCTGGTCCGCTGCATCTGCCCCCATTGTGGCGTGGAGGGCTTCCTGAACGCGCCCCAGGTCGATGCCCTCGGGCTCAAGGTTCCGATGGAACGGCGCGAGCAGCTCCGGGTGCGCTGGGGTGAGGGCTGCGTCGAGTGCCGCCACACCGGGCTCTACGGGCGAAGCGGCGTCTTCGAGATGCTGGACGTCGGCCGCAGGGTCCGTGGCCTGATCAACGACGGGAAGGACGCCAGCGAGATCACCCACGCCGCCCGCGTCGAGGGAATGGAGACGCTGCGCGAGGCGGCGATCCGCAAGCTCGCCGAGGGCGGCACCACTTTCGAGGAGGTGGTGCGTCTGACGGCGGACTCGTTGTGAACGCCGACTGCGTCCAGGAGATCTCGCTCCTGCTCCGGTCCGGCTGGAGAGTGATCGCCCTGGAGTCCTTCGAAGAGGAACGCGCCCTGCGCGTCCTCGGGCGCGCGGCGCGATCCGCCAAGCGGGAGCTGCGCACCTGGTCGGTGGCCGCGGGTCTCGAGCCCGACGGCGACGGAAGCGGCTCTCTGGACGCAGGCCTTCGCGCGATCGAAGCGGTCGAGAAGCCCGCTGTCTTCGTGCTTCTCGACGCCCAGGTTCCCCTCCAGGATTTCGCCGCCAGCCGCCGGCTGCGGGACATGCTGCCCGAGATCGCCAGGCGGCGGCAGGCGCTGGTTCTGCTGGGTGCGGTGATCGAGCTTCCTCTGGAGCTCGAGCGAGAAGCGGGACGCCTGAGCCTGGCGCTCCCGGACGCTTCGGACCTCCGCGGTCTCTTCGAGCGGGTGGTGGAGTCGGTGGGAAGAGTCGACGTGAAGCCCGAGCTCCTCGACGCCTGTGTCCGCGCCGCCCTCGGCCTGACCGGCGCCGAGGCGGTGCGCGTCTTTCGCAAGGCGCGGATGGCGAACGGCTCCATCGACGAGCGCGCGGTGAACGAGATCATTCGCGAGAAGCGTCAGGCGCTGCGCCGGACCCCGGCCCTGACCTTCCACGACCCGGCGACGGCTCTGGCGGACGTGGGAGGGCTGGGCGAGCTCAAGCACTGGCTTCGGGAACGCCGCCGCGCCTTCGGCCAGGAGGCGCGGGGATTCGGTCTGCCCGCGCCCCGAGGGCTCTTGCTGCTGGGCGTTCAGGGCTGCGGCAAGTCCCTCTCTGCCAAGGCCATCGCCAAGGAGTGGGGCTTCCCGCTGCTTCGTCTCGATCTTGCTGTCGCCTTCGGCGACGCAACCCGGAGCCCCGAGATCACGATCCGCGAGGCGACTTCCATCGCCGAGTCGCTGGCACCGGTGGTGCTCTGGATCGACGAGATCGAGAAGGGATTCTCCGCCACCGGATCCGATCCCAGGGCAAGCCGGGTCTTCGGCTCCTTCCTGACCTGGCTGGCGGAGAAGCAATCTCCGGTCTTCGTCGCGGCGACTGCCAACGACGTCACGCGGCTTCCCCCGGAGCTGCTGCGCCGGGGCCGCTTCGACGATCTCTTCTTCGTCGATCTCCCCAGTGAGCTGGAGCGGGTGGAGATCCTGTCCATCCACCTGCGCAAGCGCGGTCGCGAGCCAGCCCAGTTCCCGCTCCAGGAGCTCGCCGCCCAGTCGGAGCGCCTCTCCGGCGCCGAGCTCGAGCAGGTGGTGACGGCGGGTCTCTACACCGCCTTCTCGGATTCCCGGGATCTCGCGGAGAACGACCTGGCGAACGCCATCCAGGAGACGGTACCCCTCTACGAGACCTACGAGGAGCGCATCAAGGAGCTGCGCAACTGGGCCCGCACGCGAGCCCGTCCCGCGACCCTCGACGTCAAGATGATCGATCTCTTCAAGGCTTCCTGATCGACGCGGCGCCGTCGCCCCCAGATGCGGGCGGGCGCCTGCTCACCGCCCGGGTTTCTGGATCCACTTCCCCGAGCTCGTCATCACGTACTCGCCCGGCGAGGCGTTCTCGACGAGCTTGGCGCCGGCCAGTGCTGCCACCGCCTTGACGCTGGTCCCCCGCTTCTTGGCGATCGCGTCGTACTTCTCGCGCCGCTTCTGATTGATCTCTTCGACCAGCGCCTTCACCTCGGGTCCGGCACTCTTGTCGACGACGCCGAGATAGCCGTCCGGGCGCTCCCCCACACTTCCCGCCTTCTTCGCGTCGCCGAGCTGGTCGGCCAGGACGGACCCGGGCACGGCCAGCAGCGCCACGGTGAGGAGAGCGGCGAACCCGATTCGATGGCAAGTGCGTCTCATGGCGGTCCCCTTCCTAGAACAGCTCTTCGTTCTCTTCGAAGAGGTTCTCGAGATCCTTGTCGACCTTCACGCGGATCTCGTGCTCGATCTTGACGTTGAGGTTGATCACGATGGGCTCCTCGGGTGGCGCCACCTGCACCTTGGGAGTGCAGCCGATCGCCAGCGCGAGCAGGGCGAGTGCAAGCCTCATGGGACCTCCGGCACCTGGAACCCCTCGAGTCTCTTCAAGATGACCTCAGGCACGTGATAAGCGACCAGACCCGCGCGCAGCAAATCCGCGAGCCGGGCCTCGACGTTCAGGTTGAGTTCGATGCGGCGACCTCGCTGAAAATTCGGATTGAATCCGCCCAGCTGGATAGCCACATTCACCTCTCCTCGGGTGTCCCCATCCACGACGATCTCGAGCACATCGTAATGGAAATCGTCGAGGGCGCCGAGCAGCTGCTCGAGACCGTATCCCTGATTCGCTAGGGCACGGGCGGCGGAAGCCGACCGGTAGCGGATTCGTCCACCTTCGGGCGTACTCCGTAGCTTTCCCTGGCGAACCTCGAGGGTCTCGCCGCTGCGGAAGATCGGGATCTCGCCTTCGAGGGTGCCCGTGCCCTCCAAACCCTCCAGGTCGACCAGGACCAGGAGCTCGGCTAGATCGACGTCATCCACCTCGAGGACGGCCTCCTGGGAATCCGCCATGGGGTCGAAGCGCCCCGCCGTTCGCAGGCTCCCGCCGGCCCATTGCCACTCGGCCTGCTGTAGCTCGAGCAGGCCGTCGGGGCGAAGCTGGAATTCGATGACTCCAGCCCTCAGCTCCAAGCCGATATCGAGCAGCGCGATCGAAACGAGCTGCCCCGGCGGAGTGAAGGCGGGAGAAGCCCAGCGAATCTCGATCAGCCCGTTTGCCATGGAGACCTCCGCGGCCCCCGCCGTGAAGCCGAGCTCGCGCAGGGCGAGATCGATCTCGCCGGTGGCCCGGACTCCGTCCCAGTTCGCCGTACCAGCTGCCTCGACGGTTCCCCGCATTTCCTCGATCTGCCCCTTGAGGAAGGGAAACAGCGTGGCGGGCTGGAGGCCTTCCTCCCCCCACACGAGTGGGTGTAGATGGAGCGTGGCTGCTGCGCTGGGAGCGTTCGGATCCGCCGAGCCGCTCGCCTCGAGCACGAGGTTCTCTCTCGGATCCGCCAGCTTCGCCTGGAACTCGACGGTGGAATCCCGGATCTCGAAGTTCCCACGCAGCCCCAGAGGTTGCACCCGGGCGGGCCTCTGCAGGTCCCGGAGCTCCCCGACGCGAAGAGTTCCCTCGCCGCTTCCCGCCTCGACGCGTGCGCTGAGGTCGATCTCGGCCACCGACAGCTCGTAGTCGGCCAGCTCCAGGCGGCCGCCGGTGGTCTCCAGGTCGATCCCGAGGGCAGGGCTCTCCGCCGGCCTCCGCAGCTGGAGGCGCACCTCGGGAGTCTTGCCCTCGGCGCGGAAGAGCTCACCGGCCACGTAGATGGGGACCGGGTGAAGCTCGGCCTCGGCCTCGAATCCTCCTCCCCGGAACCGGAAAGTCGCGTCGGCCTGGAGCGCCGAGTCGACGCGGAGCTCCGGGGTCGCTAGCGGCGATCCCCGGATGAGGAGGGTTCCCGCGAAGTCGTCCGGGGTCCCCGTGATCGAGGCACGGCCAGAAGCCTCGGCCAGCGGGTGGTGGACCTCGAAGCTCGCCTCTCCCTCGAGCGTTCCGTCGCCGCGGTCGTCGATTCCGACCTGGAACGGGAGCGAGACGGCGCCGCCGGGGGCTTCCAGATCCGCGCGCGCATCCTCGACCGCGATCTTCCGGGCGGGAAGACCGGCTGCGCCCTCGGAGTCGCCCTCCAGCAGCGCGTCGAGGGCGCCCAGCGAGAGGCCGTCTTCGCCGAGAGATGCCCGCAGCCGCAGTCCCGAGACGACCAGCTCGTCCAGGAAGCCGTTCCACAGGCCGGTGGGCGAGTAGCGCACATCGATCCGGGCGATCTCCAGTGCCGGAGGCTCGCCGATGCGGAGATCGGCGAGCGAGAGCGCCCCGATGCCGACCGCCTCGACCACCAGGGAGGCTTCCTCGATCCCGGCTCGGTGGATCTCGCCGAGCAGCAGTCTCATCGCGATGACGCGGCGCTTGTTGACGAGGAACCCGGTGGCGAGCGCCAGGAACAGCAGTGCCACGAGCGCGAGCAGCGCCCTCCGACGCCGTCGGCCCTTCCCTAGAACGGTGCTAGCGACAGTGCCCGTCGCTCGGTCGAGACCCGGAGCTCCTGCCAGATCGCCGCCTCGATGCGCCGGGCGGCCTCGGTGTCGATCTCCTCCGCGTGGGCGTGGAGCTCGATCAGGAGCGTTCGCAGTCCGTCGTTGCTGCGGTTCAGGTCGGAGATGCGCAGGCTCTCATCCTCTTCTCCGGATGCGGCCTCGAGCCGCCCGCGCAGGTCTCGGTCGCCGATCTCCGGGGCGACTTCGGCGAAGAGCCGGCGCAAGCTGCGGTTCTCCTCGACGCGGCGTGCCGCGGCGCGGTCCCACTCCTCGGCGGCGCTCTGCAGCAGCATCACCGTGAGCATGGTGTTCCGCTGGGTGTAGTCGTCGGAGATCTTCGGTGCGATCTCGGTCATCAAGCTGGCCGCGATGATCTGAAGGGTGACGTCGACGTCCGGTTTCATTTCAGGTGCCCCATGACTTCGAGAATCGCGCGGTTCTGGGAGTTGGTCAGCCACCAGCCCGTGAACCCGAGGATGGTGTCGTGGTTGCTGCCGGTGGCGTACTCGTTCCCACCGGAGATCCAGATCGCGAGCGCCTTCAGATTGGAGAGGAGCTCCCACCAGTGCAGCGCCTCCGGATCGGCGCGAAGACCGCTCGCCTCCTCCCACAGCGCGATGGCTCGTTCCCGCGGCAGGAGCCCTCCGGGCCGATCGTCCCGCGCCCAGCACCAGATGCGAGAGATCGACCAGGCCAGATCCTCGATGGCGTCGCCCAGGTGGGCCATTTCCCAGTCCAGGATCGCGCGGATGTTCCCCTCGCTGTCGGCCAGGAAGTTGCCCGTGCGGAAGTCGGCGTGGACGACGGAGATCTTCGAGGGCGGAGGAGGCGGGTGGCGCCGCAGCCAGCGGATCGCGGCGCGCCCGATCGGCTGGGGCGTCATCTCGTCCTCGTCGATCATTTCTTCCCATTTCCGCAGCTCCTGGTGCCAGCACTCCTCCGGCGTCACTGCGGGCATCAGGTCCGCTAGTCCCAGCTCTCCCGGGTCTGCCTTGTTCAGCTCACCCAGGATTCGCCACTTCTGTTCCCCGATGCGCTCGATGTGGTCCTGGTAGGGAGGCGTCGTCAGCAGGGTCTGGGGGCTGGACTCGCAGCCGGTGATCTGCTCCATCACGAAGAAGGGCCGGTCGAGCCACTGCTCGTCTTCCTCCAGCCAGAGGGGCTCGGGCACCGGGATCGCGGTCCCGTGAAAGGCGCGGTAGGCGTTGTACTCGGTGGATCGCTCGGTCTCGATCAGGCTTCCGGATGGATCCCGGCGCAAGATCAGCGGGCGTTCCTCCTCGACGCCGCTGCGCCGGAGCTTGAGTTGCAGCCGGTAGGTCTCACGGGATGCGCCGCCGTGGATCCGTGAGAGGCCTTCGACCCGGATGTCGGTGGCCTCGGGCCACTGGTGGGCTACGTAGCGTGCGAAGCGTTCACTCAGGTCCGTCATGGCCGCTATTGTGACACAACGCGCCTTAGACATGCCCGTGGACCGCCTCGTTCGGGGGGCATCGTCAGCGGCTACGGCCCCCGGGGATTCGGTGCTGCCGTCGTCCGCCGTAGCGACCTGGTGAGAAGAGCGGGCCGAGCCGGGTCAAGCCTCGGAGCGGTTCTTCCGTTCAGGTGGCGGACGGAACCGGCTCCATGATCATTCCGCTGAGTCACGATTCAGGTGAAGTGCGCCGCCAGCCGTGGGTGACCTACGGGATCATCCTCTCCTGCGCCCTGGCGTTTCTGGTGACACACGTCCTGAATCGCGAGGCCTCCGAGAAGGCCGAGCGTCTGGTCGGAGCCGCCTACGAGTACTGGGAGGCTCATCCCTACCTGGAGGCCGCTCCGCGCCTGATCGAGATCACCGGCGATCCCGGAAGTGCGGTCCGCGAGCAGTTCTACGCCATCTGGGACGAGACGGGAAAGCCGCCGGTTTCGGCCGGTTCCCTCGAGGAGGAACAGCAGGAGTTCGACGAACTGACGGAGGAGGCCTTCGCAGCCCTCGAGGAGCATCCCTGGTATCGGTTCGGCCTGATCCCCAGCGCGCCCACCGCGACCGGTCTCTTCACCCACATGTTTCTTCACGGTGGATGGCTGCACCTGATTCCCAATCTCCTGTTTCTCTTTCTGACCGGCTCCTTCATCGAGGATCGCTGGGGCCGAGGGGTGTACGCGCTCTTCTACCTGACGGCGGGAGTGGCGGGCGCGGTTCTCTTCGTCACCAAGTACCCCGCCTTCGAAGGGCCCCTGATCGGCGCCTCCGGTGCCATCGCGGGCGCCATGGGCGCCTTCCTGGTCTGCTTCGCGCGGACCAAGATCAAGTTCTTCTACTGGCTCGGAATCTTCTTCGGGACCTTCTCCGCCCCGGCCTGGCTGATGCTCCCACTCTGGTTCGCCAACGAGCTGTTCACCGCCTCCCTGGTGGATGCCCTCAATCCGGGTGGCAGTGGAGCCGGTGTAGCCTACTGGGCCCACGTCGGTGGCTTTGGGTTCGGCATCCTCGCCGCTCTCGCCATCCGCTACTCGGGAATCGAGGAGCGCCTCTCGAAACAGCTGGGCGGCGAGTGGAGCTACGACCACGACTCGGTCCATTCCGATGCGATGACTGCGCGGGCGGAGGGTCGGCCCGAGGAAGCCCTGGAGCTGCTGCGGTTCGCGCTCGAGGCCGGTCCCGAGGATCCGGATCTGTCGCTGGCCTTCTTCGAGACCGCCGCCAGCCTGGGCCGGGTCGACGAGGGAATTGCGGTTCTGGCTCCTGTGATCTGGCGGGAGGTGAGAGCGGGAGAGAGGGAGGCGGCGGTCTCACACTGGCAGGCCCTGTCCGATACCGGAGCGCGCGTCTGGGGGGAGCCCCTGCTGCTCCTCCGTCTGGCCGGGTGGCTGCGCGACGCGAAGCAGGCGGATGCAGCCTCGTCGGCCTTGCGATCCGTTCTCGATGGGTGCTCCGATGACCCCGCCGTCGCCATGCAGGTAGCCCGGTTGGCGTACTCCTTCGATCCGGTAACGGCTCTCCAGGCCGCCGAGATCGCCCTGGCGTCGCCCGGCCTCGAGCCGGCCGAGCGAAGCGCCCTCGAGGCGATCATCGCCGGAGCCGGGAAGCAGGTCGAGGAACGGGGAATCTCCCTCGCCTCACCCGGGTATTCCGAGGCGTCGCTCGAAACTTCCGAAGCGCTCGATCACGGTGCCGTAGATCTGGCCGCGATCTCGGAGGATCCGGAGCTGCACGGTCTGGAGGCAGAGCCCGTAGCGGCTCTGGATCTCGACGAGAAGGAAGAGCCGGCGAGCTTCGGGCCCCCGATCCGCCGGACCCTTCGCGTGATGGAGGCCGTACCCCTCGAACTCGACGAGGAGGCCCTCTGGCTGGACGTGGAGGGCAAGGGCCGCACCCGCCTTCCGCTCTCGCGAGTGGACGCGGTGGCAGCTGCCGGTGTTCATGGCCTCAGCCGCAGGGCCGTCATCCTGATCGACCTGGCTCTCGATTGGACCGCAGATGGGGAGAGCTCACTCAGAGTGCTGCGCCTTCGCAGCGACCGCTACGATCCTCGAACTCTGGTCGGCGACACCGCCTCGCCACTCGAGGCCACGGGGCAGCTCGTCTCGAATCTGATCCGACGAGCGCGGGCCCTCCCGCTGCCCGATCCGGAGTCCGCTCGCGGCCAGCCCTTCAAGATCTTCCGCGATCTCGCCGGCTACGAGGAGCGGGTGCTGGGAGCGGAGCGTCCCGCAGTGGACGACATCTTCTGAGCGGGGACGTTGTTGAACATTCAACAACGTCCCCGCTTACGGATTGATTCGAACCGTGTTTCGGCGATAGCATCGCACGCCCGATGCGGGACCGTGTCTTCGGAATCGAGACGGAGTATGCCGTCATCTATCACCCCGGCCGGCGCGAAACAGCGCGCCCGACCAATCTCCAGATCTATCAGCTCTTCGAGTCACTCCTGGGACGTCACCTCCGGGGTCTGCCCCGCGCCTTCTCGCTGCTGCGCTCGAAGCCGGGCCGCTTCCTGGAGAACGGGGCTTCCTTTCACTACGAGGCCACACCGAAGGATTTCGAGCACGGGCTGATCGAGATGGCCAGCCCGGAGTGCCGGGATCCCTTTGCGCTTCTCTCCTGCGAGCGGGCCAAGGACCAGCTCGTCGAGACCTTGTGTCGCGAGGCCAACCAGAGGCTCCCGTTGATGGGGTACTCGGGAGAGATCCGGATCGGCAAGAACAACGTGGATAGCCAGGGCAACACCTTCGGCTCCCACGAGAACTACTGGGTGGAGGATCCTCTTCCGCCCTCCAGGAAGCTCCTGCTGCTTCCCCTCTGGATGGGGCTCTGGGTCCTCTCGATTCCCGTCTTCGCTTGGCTGTTGCTGGTCACGCTGGCGATGATCGGCGCGATGCTCGCCGTCTTCCTGCTCCCCGTGGTCGGCGTCCTGCTGGCAGGTCTCTCCAAGGTCCTGGCCCGCGCGCACCGACGGTCGGCAGTCGGATTTGCCAGGGCTGCATCTCGGCTGGTCGAAGCCCCGAGGCGCCTGAGCGGCTCACTTCAGTCCCGCCCCGGGGAGGCGACCCGCCGACTGACCTGGATCGAGCTGCCGCTGCGCCCACTGATCTCCCTCCACTCCTGGATGCACAACCGCTTCCACTTTCGGCGCTTCCACCGGTATCTGACCGCCTTCCTGGTGACGCGTACGCTCTATGCGGGCGCCGGCTGCGTGGTGCTCGACGGCGGGCCTCCCTTCCGCCTCGCCCAGCGTCCCCCTTTCATGCGCAGCCTGGCCCGTGTCTTCACCTCTGGCGAGAATCGCCCCCTCTACGAGAGCCGCGACGTATTCTTCCGCCCTTGGAGCGCTCTCGGCTCGCGCCGCCGCCTGCACCTGTTGATCGGTGACGCGAATTTGTGTGACTGGGCGATGGTGCTTCGCACCGGCGCGACGGCACTGGTGCTCGAGGCAATCGAGACCGGTGCCCGCGTGGATTGGCCGGTTCTGGCCCACCCTCTCCGCGCTCTTCGCGCGCTGAGCGCCGATCCGGAGCTGGCCCTCCGCTACCCGCTCACGGACGGGGGCGAGGCCTCGGCCCTGGAGATCCAACGCCGCTTCCTCGAGGCCGTGAGAGAGGTCCTCGGCCCGGAGTTCGACTCCGGCGGCTGGAGGTCCGAGGTGATGGCGATGTGGGAGGAGACTCTCGATCTACTGGAACGCGACCCCGAGGCCCTCCGGGACCGCATCGACTGGCTCGCGAAGCGAGTCCTGATGCAGCGCGAGATTCCAGATCCCGCCGACTGGGAGACCATCGGACGCCGGGGCGCCGGGATCCTTCGGCGGCCGGTGGCCCCGGCGAACGGGGATTCGCGCCTTCGCGACCTGGCCTTCCGCGCCTTGCGCACGGATCTCCGCTACCACGAGCTGGGGCCGCGGGGAGGTCATCGCCGCCTGGTCGGTCGCGGAGAGGTGCGCCAGCTGGTCGAGCGGAAGCAGGTCGATCACGCCCTGCGGCGGTCGCCCTCCGACACCCGCGCCCACGCCCGGGGAGAGGCGATCCGCGAGGCTCACGCCCGCTCCCTTTCGGGAGGGGCGACCTGGCATCGGGTTCGCCTGGGACGATTCGACTGGCGCTGGTATCCGGATCCTCTCGACCCCGGGGGTTAGCCTGCATTTCTCACCAGGTCGCTACTGCGGCCGCCGATAGCACCACAGATTCGCGACCTTCTCCCTCCGGCCGCCTCGACGTACTGCCCAGTACGCCTTCGGCCCCCTCCGGTCCGAGGACCGCGAATCTGCGGCACTCTCGGCGCCCTCGCTACGCGACCTGGTGAGAAATGCAGGCTAGCGATCGGGGGCGGCGACCGGCCGCGATCGGCAGGCGGAGACGAAGGCGCCGAAGAGCCGGGCCCGATGGTCGCCCGAGACCCTCTCCGGGTGCCACTGCACACCCAGGCAGAAGCACTCCCCCACCCCCTCGATCGCTTCGACCAGACCGTCGGAGGCGCGGGCCGACACGCGCAATCCCTCGCCGGCCCTCGCGACGGCCTGGTGGTGTGAGCTGTTCACCGGCTCCGGATCGGCGCCGACCGCTTCTTCGAGACGCGTTTCCGCCTCCACCCGGATCGGGTGGCGCCCGTGGTCCTCTGGAAGCTGGTGCTCGATGGCGTGGGGGACGTCGACGGGAATGTGGTAGAGCAGGGAGCCGCGGTGGTGGAGGGCCAGGATCTGCATCCCGTAGCAGATGCCGAGGACCGGGATGCCGCGGGCCAGCGCTCGGCCCAGGAGCGCGTGATCGAAGTCGATCTGCTCGGACGGCGCCGCCTCGAAGCGGATCTCCTCGGGGTAGGGCGTTTCGGGAAGCAGGTCGTCGCCCCCGGGAATCAGCAGGCCGTCGATCCGATCGGCGAGATCCTCGGGACCGGGCTGGATCGGCAGATAGACCGGGACGCCCCCGGCCTCTGCCACCGCGCCGGCGTAGCGCTCGTCGATGTAGTGGTAGCGGCGGCCGCGCCGAAAACGCCCGCTGGTGTCGAGGCAGAGCGAGATCCCGATCAGCGGGGCCATGGCGGGGAGTCTACCTCGGGGTCTCCACAGTGCCCCTGGCTCCTTCCTCCATCTTGAGTCAGGCTCCTGGACATGCGGGATCTCGGTTCCGAGCGCTACGTGAGCCTCGCGACCTTTCGGAAGAACGGCCGGGAAGTCCGCACGCCCGTCTGGATTGCGCGGGAAGCGGCCCGGCTCTACGTCTGGACCAACGGCACCTCGGGGAAGGTGAAGCGGGTGCGTGCCAACGGGCGCGCCCGCCTCGCGCCCTGCGACGCGCGGGGAAAGGTTCGCGGGGAGTGGGTCGATGGAAGGGCCCGCATGCTGGACGATCCACAGGCCATGCAGCGTGGACTCGAGACGGTGATCGGAAAATACGGCTGGCAGATGCACCTGGCGCTGTTCGCGGCCCGCCTCAGCGGGCGCTACGCGCAGCGCGCCGTGATCGAGATCGAGGTCGGCGAAGGCAGCTCGGGATAGGATTCGTTCTCCATGCAATCACCGCGCTCCCAGGAAAGCTCCGTCTCATTCACTCCCGGACGCATCGGCGCTCTCACGCTCCGAAATCGGGTGATCAAGACCGCCACCTACGAGGGCATGTGTCCGGGAGGCATTCCCTCCGAGGCGCTGCTGAATCACCACCGGGAACTGGCGGCCGGAGGGGTGGGTATGACCACGGTGGCCTACTGCGCCGTCTCACCGAACGGTCGCACCTTCTCGGAGCAGATGTTCATGCGCGAGGAGATCCTGCCGGAGCTGCGAAGGTTGACCGATGCGGTCCATGCGGAGGGAGCCGCCGCCTCGATCCAACTCGGACACTGCGGCGCCTTCAGCAAGAACGAGCAGCTGACCGTTCCTCGTCCCCTGGGTCCCTCCTTCCGAATCAACGCCTATGGAATCGCCAACGGGATGTTCTTCGCGGCAGCCATGACCGAGGAAGACATCGCCGCGACGGTGGAGGAGTTCGGGGTCGCTGCCGCCCTGGCCGTGGAGGCCGGCTTCGACGCCGTCGAAATCCACCTGGGTCACGGCTACCTGCTCAGCCAGTTCCTCTGCCCGGCGGTGAACCGGCGCCGCGATCAGTACGGCGGGAGCCTCGAGAACCGCCTGCGCCTGCCCGTCGCGGTGCTCAAGCGGGTGCGGGCGGCGGTCGGCGCCGAGACCGCCGTGCTGGCCAAGACCAACCTCCGGGACGGCTTCGCCGGCGGGCTCGAGGTGGAGGAAGCCGTCGGTGTGGCGCGCAGGCTGGAACGCGAAGGCGTCGATGGGATCGTCTTGAGCGGGGGCTTTACCAGCAGGACCCCGTTCTACCTGTTGCGCGGAGGCCGTCCGCTGAAGCAGATGATCGAGGTCGATCCGAGCCGTTTCCAGAAGCTCGCCTTGCGTCTCTTCGGTCCCTTCTTGGTGAAGGCCTATCCCTTCGAGGAGATGTTCTTCCTGGAGCACGCGCGGAAGGTGAGGGAGGCGGTGCGGCTTCCCCTGGTTCTCCTCGGCGGCATCGTCTCTCTCGACAACATCGAGACCGCCATCGATGAGGGCTTCGAGTTCGTGGCGATGGGTCGCGCACTGATCGCCAATCCCAGCCTGATTCGCGACATGGAGCGAGGCGGGGTGCAACGCACCCGCTGTGATTCATGCAACGAGTGCGTCGCCGAGATGGACCGCGGTGGCGTGCGCTGTGTACTCGACGACGAACCACAGCCCTGACGGGTCGGACTACTTCTCCTCGGGGTAGTACCGGCTGATGGTGTCGATCACGCAGCCGGGCCGATCGCCGCCCTCGATCTCGACCGTCACGCGAATCGTGACCTGTACTCCGCCCTTCACTTCCTCGACCTTGAGCAGCTCGCCACCCCCGCGGATCCGCGAGCCCACCGGGACGGGGGCGGGGAAACGCAGCTTGTCCGCTCCGTAGTTCACGCCCATCGAGATTCCCCGGACCTCCACGATCTGGGGGAGGAACATGTTCACCAGCGACTGAGTCAGGTAACCGTGGGCGATGCAGGCACCGAAGGGCCCATCCTTCGCCCGCTCGGGATCGACGTGGATCCACTGATGGTCCCCGGTGGCGTCGGCGAACTTGTCGATGCGATCCTGGGTGATCTCGAGCCAGTCGCTGTAGCCGAGGTGGTTTCCTTCGGCCGCTTTCAGCTCTGCGGGTATTCCGAATACGGTCGTCATGGTCTCTCCAGGTGCTGCTCGCTCGCTCCCTCGAGCGTTGATATCAGAGTCTAGGATAGCTCGCCCCCCCCGGGGCGAGAGGGTGATTGCCTGCCTCCGGGCCGAACACAACGGCGTAGACTGCGAGCGAGTCATCTCCTCCCGCCCTTCTGTACGTGCCCCTCTGAAAAGTGCTAAAAAACTCCCGCGAGTCGGCTGCAGCTGCCGCCGGCAATGATCGCGCGGCGGGCTCTCGAGGGCCGATTCGACACCCGCCGAGCTTCCTCATCGCAGAGAGCCGGAAGCTCGCGGGAAGGACGACGGTAAGAGATGGCGGAAGGATTGACGGTGATCGCGGCGGGCCTGATGGTGGTCTTCTGCATCATGCTGTCGATGTTCGTCTTCATCGAGGTGCTCCTCAAGCTCGACCAGGTCTTGCAGAATCGAGCCGAGCGAGCCAGCGTCCCCCCGGCGGCGAAGCATGCCGAGCCGGCGGCAGGGGACGCGGGGGCCTCCCAAAAACGGGACGAGGTGATCGCGGCCATCGGCCTCGCCCTGCAGAAGCACAGTGCCGCAGGCGCGTTCCGCAGGGTGTCAGCCGGCACCGGTTCGGGACCCACCCCCTGGGCATCCTCGGGACGCTTGGGAATCATGGCCGAGAGACAACGCGTGACCGGCCGTCGGCTCTGAGACGAGTACAGGACGAGGAACGCCCTGGATGACGGAATACGATTTCGAGATCAACGGCTCGCCGTATCGGGTCAAGATCAAGGAGACTCGCGCGGGTCATGCGGTCGTCGAGGTGAATGGCACCGAGTATCGGGTCGACATCAAGACTTCGGCTTCCTCGCCGCCCCAGTCGGCTTCGACCCCGCTCCCGATCCAGCCGAAGGCCAAATCCGCCAGGTCCGAGGTGGCGATGGAGGACGGAATCGTCCGGGCCCCCCTCCCCGGCGTGATCCGGAAGTTGATCTGCAAGGTGGGTGATGCAGTTGAAGCGGACGCCCCGGTGCTGGTGCTCGAAGCCATGAAGATGGAGAACGAGATCAAGACGCCGGTTGCCGGCACCATTGCAGAATTCTTCGTCGCCGAAGGCGACTCCGTGAATACCGGAGACGACCTCTTCCGGATCGGCCAGTAGCATGCCCGAGAGCTTCCTGGAAATCGCGCGGCTGCTGCTGGTCAATACCGGTTTCTACAATCTCTCGATCGGAAACGCCGTGATGATCGTGGTGGGATGCCTCATGTGCTATCTCGCCATCGTCAAGCACTACGAGCCCTACGAACTCCTGCCGATCGGGCTGGGCGCGATCCTGATCAACCTGCCTCTGCACCAGGTGGGGGTGTTCACCGACCAGATTCAGGGCTCGGGCCTGCTGGGGATCGTCTTCCAGTTCGGGATCTACTTCTACAACATCCTTCCGCCGCTGATCTTTCTCGGGATCGGCGCGCTGACCGACTTCGGCCCGCTGATCGCCAACCCGAGGATGCTGCTGCTGGGTGCCGCGGCCCAGGTGGGGATCTTCGTCGCCTTCGTCGGCGCGCTCTGGCTGGGCTTCGACCTGAAAGACGCCGCGGCCATCAGCATCATCGGGGGCGCCGACGGGCCCACCACCATCTACCTGAACGCCATCATGGCACCCAGGCTGCTGGGCATCACCGCGGTCACGGCGTATTCCTACATGGCCATGGTGGCGCTGATCCAGCCGCCCATCATCCAGCTTCTGACCACGAAGGAGGAGCGGATGATCACCATGACCCAGCTCAGGCCGGTCTCCACGCGGGTGAAGATCATCTTCCCCATCGGCATGATGATCGTGTCCATCCTGCTGATTCCGATGTCGGCGCCCCTGATCAGCATGTTCATGATCGGGAACATCTTCCGCGAGTCCGGAGTCGTGGAGCGCCTGAACAGGACCGCACAGAACGAGCTCCTGAACATCGTCACCATCTTCCTGATGCTCGCCATCGGGATCACGCTGAAGGCCGAGGCGATTCTCGACTGGACCACCATCAAGATCCTGGTGCTGGGCCTGGTTGCCTTCTGCTGCGGGACGGCTGGAGGGATTCTCTTCGCCAAGCTGATGAATCTCGTCAGCCACAACAAGATCAACCCCATCATCGGCGCCGCCGGTGTCTCGGCGGTACCGATGGCGGCGCGGGTCGCCCAGGAGATGGCCTACCGGGACGACCCCAACAACCACCTGCTGATGCACGCCATCGGACCCAACGTGTCCGGAGTCATCGGCTCGGCCATCGTCGCCGGCTACTTCCTCTCGGTCGTGAAATAGGAACGATCTTCCTCGGCCGCTAGGCCGGTTCGCAGACGGTGATCTTCTCCGGCTCGGCGAGCAACAGGCGAATCTGGTCTTCGATCTCCTGCCGCATTTCGGAAGCCGCCCAGGTTTCCCACTCTTCTCGGGTGCGCCAGGTGGAGAGGATCACGAAGTGGCGGGGGTCGGCGATGTCGCGCAGGGTTTCGCCCGTCACGTAGCCCGGGCGGTGGATCGCCTCTCGCCGCAGGTCGCGCATGATCTTCTCGATCGCCTCGTCACCGCCATCCGCCAACCATCGCTCGATGACCACACGGATCATGGCTCCTCCTCTCGGAAAAAACCGACTCTGATTCCGGTGCCGCTCACAGGCTCGCTCCGACCAGCTTCTCCGTGGGCGGGCGGAAGCGCTCGATGGGCCACTGCATCGCCTCGTCGATCTCCGCCAGCATCTCCTCCTTGTCCTCTGGGATTCTGCCGTTGACGTTGAGGAAGTTCGATACGTGGTCCGAAAGCAGCACCGTGGGACCTTGGAGGCGTTCCACCAGAAGACGGATCTCGGAGAGGGCCTGATGGGCCGAGAGCAGTGTCAGGCCGCCCTCCTTCCAGCGGTCGTGCCAGGCCGTGCCGGGAGACGGGACGAAGGTGCGCAGCCGGATGAAGTCCGGGGGCGCGCCATTCAGGACCTCCGCACTGCCGATGGCGTGCTCGCGCGAGCGCTCGGTGCCCGCCACCCCCACCATCAGATAGACGGAGAGCTCTATTCCCGCATCCCTGACGTGGTTGTAGGCCTCCACCGCCTGCTCCGGTGTGACGCCCTTGTCGATCGCCACCAGCGTCTCCGCGTCACCCGACTCCAGCCCCGAATGGATCCGCGTGATGCCTGCCTCGGCGACTCGCCGCCACTGCTCCCGGCTCTTCTTCATCAGGAACTTCGCGGATCCGTACACCGTGATGCGTTGCAGGCTCGGGAAGCGCTCCCGCGCCGCCTCCCCGATGGCGACCAGCTTCTCGGTGGGGAGCACGGCGGTGTTGCCGTCGGCCAGAAAGATGGTGCGAACACCGTCCGCTCCATAGAGATCGCGCGCCATGTCGAGGTCTTCGAAGACCTCCTCGATGGGCCTCACGCGGAACTTTCGGTCCTTGTACATCGAGCAGAAGGCGCAGCGGTTGTGCGGGCACGCCAGCGTCGCCTGGATGATCAGCGACCCCGTCTCACTCGGTGGTCTGTAGACCAGTCCCTCGTAACGCATGGTGGGGCTCCCCTCGGTCTCGTTTCAGGAAGGTCGGCGACTGCTCCAGTTCGCTCTCTCTGATGATCGACGACTACCTTCAAGATATTCGAGAAGTCCTGGATTTGAAAGGCGATTTCCGCTTCGAGCTGTGGTTCCCGCACGCCGGCCAGATCGAGGCGGTCCCCCTCGCCGAGCAGCCGGCGCGATCTCGGGGCATCGGCTCTGGTGTCCCTCGTCACAAAAAACCACCGAATTTCAGCCCCTTGCGCTTGCAGAGGTCAAGTCGCGCCTCCGGTCAGCCGATTCTTGAACCGGGAGTGTGTTGCCGATGAAAAAGCTCGTTCTCGTCCTTCTTCTGGCGGGAATCGCCGGCTTGGGTGCGATGACCGTCTGGGGAAGCCTGCGCGCCAAGCAGGAATACCGCAACCTGATCCTGGCCATCGCCGAGTCCCCCGACACGCGGATTCTGGAGACGAGCTACGAGCGAGGTTGGCTGGTGTCGAAGTCCCAAGCCAATCTCGAGATCCGCGGTCCGTTGGGCGCAACCTTCCAGCGTTGGCTGGTGGGTCTGGGCCGCGAGGAAGTTCGCGGGCGCGTGGGCGTCCGGATGCGGCAGACCATCGAGCATGGCTACGCGCCGTTCACCGACTGGCTGACCGGGGGGCTGGAAGGAACGCCCATCGTCGGACGTATCGAGACCCATTTCGAGCTGGACGAGGAGACACAGTCCGAGATCTCGGCTGTCCTGGGTCGCTTGCCGTCGGTCTCGATCTTCACGGTGATCCGTATCTCCGGTGTCGGTGAGAGCTCCGTGATCGTTCCGGCCCAGCGCCTCGAGAGCAAGCTGGGTGGCGACGAAGGCGGGGGATGGGATGCCCAGTGGAAGGGGCTGCGCGGCAACCTCGTCTACACCACCGACTTCGAACACCTCGCGGCGAGCTTTCACTCCCCCGGAATCGAGGGCAGCCGCGCCGGCTCCCTCTTCGCCCTCCACGACCTGAAGTGGAGTGCCGACCTGACTCGAGACGAGAGCGGACTCCTGGTGGGCGGCGTGGAGGTCGGGGTCGGATCTTTCCGGCTCGCCTCGGATCAAGAGGGCGTCCCCGTGCTCGAGCTGGACGACTGTGCGATGAGACAGTCGAATCTGGTGGAGGCCGGGAGCTTCGAAAGTGCGCTGGCGATCCGCGTCCAGGCGATCCGCCTCGGCGACCGGGCCTTCGGGCCGGGAACCGTCGAGGCGGAGCTGCGGAATCTGGACGCTCGCAGCCTGGCCCGGCTCCAGAGTCGGGGTGTGGGCGGGCTCACACCACCCGACTCCCAGAATGTGACGGAGCCTCCGGTCGGCGAAGAGGGGATCGGCCTGCTGTTCGATCTGGTCTCCCGCTCGCCGCAGCTCGAGATCCGGACCCTTCGTCTGGCAACACCTTCGGGTGTTGTCGAGGCGACGCTGCGCATCGATCTCGACGGGAGCCGTCCCGAATTTCTCCGAGAGCTGTTCACCCTGCTCCTGGCGCTCGAGCTCCACGCCGAGTTCGAGTTCCCGGTGGAGATCCTCGACGAGCTGTACCAGGATCGGGAGGAAGATCTGCTGGAGCTTCGCCGCGAGGGGTGGGTCCTGCTCGACGGGGAGCGCTATCGCAGCCGCCTGGACTTCGAGGGGGGGGAGCTCTTCGTGAATGGCCTCCCCAAGGCTCTCGGCGATCTGCCGGGGCAGCCCGAGGCGCCGGAGGAACTCCCCCAGGTCTCGGCCGCGCCTCTAGGGCCGGAAGGTGTAGCGCCGGGGCCCGAGCTGCTCCCGTAGCGGGGACTCGGTCCACTCCATCCAGTCGCAAAGGGTTCGCCGGGTCTGCCTGGGATCGATCAGGTCGTTGACCGAGAAGCTCTCCGCCCGCGGGAAGGGAGTCCGTCGCGCCGCGAATTTCTCCTCCAGCTCCGCCCGCAGCGCCGCCGGGTCCTCCGCGGCGGCGATCTCGCGACGGAAGGCGACTGCCACGCCTCCCTCGATGGGGAGTGCGCCGCCTTCTGCGGAGGGCCAGCTCAGCACCAGTCCATCGGGGCCGAAGTGGGCCGCCGCGGCAACGCCGTAGGCCTTGCGCACGATTACCGAGGCCCAGGGAACCGACGATTGCTGGACCGCGAAGAGCGCGGCGGTGCCGTGTCGGATGGTTGCGGCGAGCTCCGCGTCGAGGCCGATCATGAAGCCGGGCTCGTCGACGAAGCTCACGATCGGCAGGTGGAAGGTGTCGCAGAGATCGACGAAGCGGCGAACCTTCTGGGCGCCGTGGGCGGTCATGGCACCGGCGTAGAAACGCGTATCGTTCGCCAGCACTCCGATCGCTCGCCCTGCCAGGCGGGCGAGCCCGGTGATCTGGGAGCGCCCGAAGTGGGGGGTCAGCTCGAAGAAGGATTCCCGATCGACCACCAGCTGCAGCAGCTGGCGCGCGTCGTAGATCTTGCGCCGGTCCCTTGGGATGATCTCGAGGAGCGCTTCCTCGGCGCGCTCCGGCGGGTCGTCGGAATCGATCACAGGGGGGAGCTGCCAGACGTTGGTGGGCAGGTAGGAGAGAAAGCGCCGGATCAGGTGAAAGGCGTCCTCTTCGTCCTCGGCGATGTTGTCGACCACGCCGCTCCGCGTGTGCACCTTCGCGCCCCCGAGTTCGTCCTTGGTGAGGCGCTTTCCCAGGGCACGCTCCACCAGAGCGGGCCCGCCGATCAGGACCTGGGCGGTGTGGCGCGTCATCACCGAGAAGTGGGACGCGACCAGCCGCGCCGCCGGAAAGCCCGCCACGGCGCCCAGCGCCGCCGAGACCACCGGCGCCGTGGCCATCGCCTCCATGATCGAGCGGAAGCGCGGCGGCGAGAATACGGGGTCGCCCGCGGGCCGTGAGCCCTTGCCGCCGGTGCCCGTCACGCTGCCACCGGCCCCCTCCAGGAAGCGCACCAGCGGCAGGCGGTAACGGATCGCGAGGGTCTCGGCGAAGACGCTCTTGCGCAGCCCGGCCGGGGAGGGGGAGCCGCCTCTCTGGGTGAAGTCCTCACCACCGATCACGCAGGGACGACCGTCCACCCTTCCCAGCCCGAGCACGTAGTTCGCCGGTGTGAAGGAGAGAAGGGCTCCGTTCTCATCGGTCTCCGAGTGTCCGGCGATGGGTCCCTGTTCGCGGAAGCTCCCCGCGTCCAGCAACCGGTCGATCCGCTCGCGCACGGTGAGCCGGTCGCGATCGCGCTGGGTGGCCACCGCCTCGGCGCCGCCGAGCTCCGCCGCCCGCCGCAGTCTCTCCTCGATTCCGTCGACTTCCGACTTCCAGCTCATGCTCCCTCTCCGGTAAACGCTCCTGGCGCAGGTCGTGAGCGGCTCGAGCCGGTATCGTATCCGGCCACCGACTCCCGAGCGAGGTGGTCCGGATGTCACGAAGCTACAGAGAGGAATACGAGCGCTCCCTGCGGGATCCGGAAGGCTTCTGGGCCGAGGCGGCCGAGGACGTGCATTGGACGCGGCGCTGGGATCGGGTGCTCGACGATTCGGGCGCCCCATTCGTGGAGTGGTTTCCCGGTGGCGAGCTCAACACCTGCGCAAACGCCCTGGACGTTCACCTGGAGAGCGGGCGCGGTGATCAGCTTGCCCTGATTCACGACAGTCCCGTGACCGGCGCGATTCGTCGCTTCAGCTACCGCGAGCTTCTGGATCGGGTCGCCCGGCTCGCCGGCGCTCTGTGCGCCCTGGGCGTCCGCAAGGGGGACCGGGTCCTGATCTACATGCCGATGGTGCCCGAAGCCGTGATCGGAATGCTGGCCTGCGCGCGGATCGGTGCGGTGCACTCGGTGGTCTTCGGCGGCTTTGCGGCGGCCGAGCTCGCCACCCGCATCGACGACGCGGCCCCGCGGCTGGTGCTCTCGGCCTCCTGCGGCATCGAGGGCGATCGGACGATTCCCTACAAGCCGCTTCTCGATGCGGCGATCGGGCGGGCCGCTTCGAAGCCCGAGCACTGCGTGATCCTCCAGCGTCCCCAGGAGCGCGCCGAGCTGCTGCCGGGCCGGGATCTGGACTGGGAGGAGTTGATGGCGGGAGCGGAGCCGGTGGAGCCGCTCCCGCTCGCAGCGACGGATCCCCTGTACATCCTGTATACGTCCGGCACCACCGGTCTTCCCAAGGGTGTGGTGCGCGACAACGGGGGCCACGCGGTGGCTCTCAAGTGGAGTCTCCGCAACGTCTACGGAATCGAACCGGGCCAGGTGTTCTGGGCCGCCTCGGACATCGGCTGGGTGGTCGGCCACTCCTACATCGTCTACGCGCCGCTTCTTCTGGGCTGCACGACGATTCTCTACGAGGGCAAGCCCGTCGGCACGCCCGACGCGGGAGCTTTCTGGCGGGTGATCGACCAGCACCGGGTGCACGCGCTCTTCACAGCTCCGACGGCCCTGCGCGCGGTGAAGCGCGAAGATCCTCGCGCCGAGCAGGCCCGGCGTTACGATCTGTCCGGCTTCCGCACCTTGTTCCTGGCCGGCGAGCGGGCGGATCCGGATACGGTGGGCTGGGCGGAGCGGGCTCTGGGCGTTCCGGTCATCGACCACTGGTGGCAGACCGAGACCGGCTGGGCGATCGCCGCCAACTGCGTCGGCGTCGAGATGCTCCCGGTGAAGCCCGGCTCGCCCACCGTTCCGGTTCCCGGATACGATGTCCGCGTTCTCGATCAGGACGGCGAGGAGGCGCAGCCGATGCAGACCGGCAGCCTGGTGGTCCGGCTTCCCCTTCCGCCAGGCTGTCTGACCACGCTCTGGAGGAACGACGAGGGCTTTCGCACCTCCTATCTGGGCCGCTTCCCCGGCTACTATGAAACGGCGGATGCGGGTCACAAGGACGAGGACGGTTACCTCTGGATCATGAGTCGGACCGACGACATCATCAACGTGGCCGGACACAGGCTCTCCACCGGCGGCATCGAGGAGGTGCTGGCTTCCCATCCGGATGTCGCCGAATGCGCAGTGATCGGGGTCGCCGACGACCTGAAGGGTCAGGTGCCCGTCGGCCTGGTGGTGTTGAATGCCGGGGTCGATCGGGTGCCCGCCGAGATTGTCGCCGAGATCGTGCGGAAGGTGCGCGAAGAGATCGGTCCCGTGGCGGCCTTCAAGCGGGCCTGCGTGGTGGAGCGCCTTCCCAAGACCCGCTCCGGAAAGGTGCTGCGAGGGACCATGCGAAGGATTGCCGACTCGGAGCCCTACAGGGTTCCGGCCACCATCGACGACCCCTCCATTCTGGGGGAGCTGGAGACAGCCTTCCAGGCCCTGGGCTACGCCCGACGATGACCCTCGGACTCGTGGTCGCGACGGTGGTCGCCGTGATCGGGCTCTTGCTCGCCGAGCACCGCGGCTCGCGGTCCGGGGTGTGGGTTGCGAAGCCCCTCGCCTCCACCGGCTTCATCGCCGTCGCCCTGGCGGCCGGAGCGCTGGAGACGCCCTACGGCCTGACGGTGCTCGTGGCTCTGGTGCTGTGCTGGGTTGGCGACGTCTTCCTGATTCCGAAGGGGGCGAGCACGCTCTTTCTGGTCGGGCTTGTCAGCTTTCTGCTGGGCCATGTGGGCTTCGCCGTCGCCTTCACCCTTCGCGGACCCGATCCGTTCTGGATGGCGGTTGCTGCGGTGCTGGCGCTCCCGCTGGCGTTCCTGGCGCTGCGCTGGCTGTATCCCCATCTGTCGGAGCGAATGAGGATTCCAGTCGTCGCCTACGTGGCGGTGATCTCCCTGATGGTGGTCGCGGCGGTGGGCGCCACCGCCGCGACCGGCCGGGCGGCCATCGGAGTCGGCGCATTCTGCTTCTACCTGTCTGATCTCCACGTTGCCCGGCACCGCTTCGTTTCGCAGAGCTTCTGGAACAAGAGCTGGGGCCTTCCGCTCTACTATGGCGCCCAGCTGATCCTCGCGTCGACGGTCAGTCTCTAGCTCGCCCGGCGGGATCCGTCGCGACGCGGATCTCGCCGGGTCGAGTATCATCCTGGGTTCATCCATCGCCGGGAGGGCCAGTGTCCTACGAAACCATCGCGACCGAGATCCGAGACCGCATCCTGACCATCACACTGACCAGGCCGGACCGTCTCAACGCCTTCAATTCGACCATGCTCGAGGAGTTGCTCGGGGTTCTCGACGAGGCGGATGCCGACGACGAGGTGAGAGCGATCATCTTCACCGGCGCTGGTCGCGGCTACTGCGCCGGGGCCGATCTCGGCGAGGGAGGCAGCACTTTCGACAGCGGCTCGGGGGAGGATGACGCCGAACACCGGGACGGCGGCGGGCTCCTCACGCTGCGGCTCTTCGAGTGCAAGAAGCCGGTGATCGCCGCCATCAACGGTCCCGCCGTCGGGGTGGGCATCACCATGACGCTGGCCATGGACATCCGCATCGCGAGCGACAACGCCCGCATCGGCTTCGTCTTCGCCCGCCGGGGAATCGTTCCCGAGGCCTGCGCCACCTGGTTCCTGCCGCGCGTCGTCGGAATCAGCCAGGCCATGGAGTGGGTCGCGACGGGACGCGTCTTCTCGGCCCAGGAGGCCCTCGCGGGTCGTCTGGTTTCGCGGGTGGTCTCGGCGGAGGATCTCTTGCCCACCGCCCGCGCCATCGCGGCAGAGATCGTCGACAATACCAGTGCCGTCTCGGTATGTCTTTCGCGCCACCTGCTCTGGAAGATGCTGGGCGCGGACCACCCTATGGAGGCCCACAAGCTCGACTCGAAGACGCTCCGCTGGATGGGCCGCTCGCCGGACGCCTACGAGGGGGTTTCGAGCTTCCTCGAGAAACGGCAGCCGAGCTTCGGGATGTCCGCCGCCAGGGATCTGCCCGAGTTCTTTCCCTGGTGGGAAGAGCGTCGCTTCAGCGACGACCGGTAGCTGAGGGAGGAGTGCGCTTGGTAGGGGAGAGTACGTCGTGGCGCAGTTCGCCGTGAGCGAGGGGACCTCGTCGCGCCGGCGCCTCTCCACGGGAGTCAAGCTCGCCTACGCCGGGCCCACCTTCGCCCTGGCCGGGATGGCGATTCCCATCTTCGTCTACATGAGCAAGTTCTACGCCGACGTGGTGCTGGTGCCGCTCGGCTACCTGGCCCTGGCGATCGCCCTGGCTCGAGCCTTCGACGCCATCACGGATCCACTGATGGGCTGGCTCTCCGATCGCACCCGCACCCGGGTCGGCCGACGGCGTCCCTACCTGGCTCTCGGCGCACCTCTCTGTGCATTGGCATTCTTCGCCCTCTTCAGTCCGCCGGCCGCCTTCGGGAGCGGCGCGACCGTCGTCTGGTTCGGCGCCTGCTTCCTGCTCTACTTCGTCTGCCACACCATCTTCGTGATTCCCTACAACGCACTGGGCGCCGAGCTGACGCTCGATTACCACGAACGCTCGAGCCTTTTCGGCTGGAGGGAGTCCTTCGCCCTGATCGGAACCATCTCTGCGGCCGCGGCTCCCTTTCCGCTGATCGCCTGGCTCTCCTCCCAGCGCGCCGCCTACTCTTTGCTGGCGGCGTTCTACGCGATCGCCCTGGTCGCGCTCGGTGCCCTCGCCTTTTTGCGCTTGCGGGAGCGCCCGGGCTTCGCGACCCGGGCGTCCAACCCCTTCGTTCCGGGCGTGCGTCGCGCCCTGCGCAATCGGCCCTTCCGGATCCTGCTCTCCAGCTACGTCGTCGGGAGCGTCACCGCCGCAATCCCGGCGACCTTGCTTCCCTTCTTCATCTCCTACGTGGTTCGTCCCGAACACGACGTCTTCTGGACGACCGTGGCGATCACATCCCACTTCGTCGCCGGCCTGGTCTCGATCCCGCTGTGGGTGGCGGCATCGAAGCGTTACGGCAAGCGCGCCACCTGGCTGACCGCCTTCGCCGTTGCGATTCTGGCGCTGGGTGGTGCCTTCTTCCTCGGAGAAGGGGACATCGCGCAGGGGACCGCGCTGCTCGCCGTTGCCGGCGTGGCCTTCGGGGGGCAGCTGCTCCTCACCCCCTCGATCCAGGCGGATGTCATCGACTACGACGAGCTTCAAACCGGGAGGCGTCGCGAGGCCCAGTACGGCGCGCTCTGGGCCCTCTTCCCGAAGCTCGTGGCCATTCCGGGGGCGGCCATTCCCCTGGCGATCCTCGGCGCCATGGACTACCAGCCCAACGCCGAGCAAACGCCGGAGGTCGTCTTCGCCATCCGGGTGCTCTTCGCGCTGGTCCCCGCCGCATTTTCGAGCCTCGCCTTCGTGATCGCCTGGCGTTTCCCCATCACGGAGAAGAACCACGGTCAGATCCGGGCGGGGATCAAGGCCCATGCGCGCGGGGAGGTCGCCCAGGATCCCCTGAGCGGCAAGCGTCTGTCTCCCCCCGGCCTGCGCGAGGTCGACGAGGAGACGGGATGGCTCCTCGACCACTTCTCGCCGCGCGAGCTGCGCAGGGCCCTGTCCGGCGGTGTCTTGGGCCTTCGGCGTGACACCGCGCTCGCGGCTCTCGCCGCCCTGGGTGTTTGCGCCGCCTGCGTGATTCTGGCGAGCTTCCGGGTGGGAGACGCGTCGAGAGAGCCCGGGACGATCGCGGTGGTGGCCATCGCCGTGGCAGGACTGGCGCTCTCGGTCTTCCTCTTCCACGGGATCCGGACGCGGGTTGCCTACGGACTGGGAGGCGAAGCCCTTCGTCCGGCAGACCTGCGCGCCCATCTGGCGACCCTCGAGCCGCTTCGGGAGGTCTCCACCGGGGAGTCATGAGCCGTGATACGGTCACCGGTGTGGACCCCATCGCGGAGACCCGCTACGGCAAGATCCGCGGGACCCTGGAGGACGGCCTGTGCGTCTTCCGCGGCGTTCCCTACGCGGAGCCCCCCGTCGGCCCCCGGCGCTTTCGCCCGCCGCAGCCGCCGGCGCCCTGGCCCGGCGTGCGCGACGCCCGAAGCTTCGGCGCTCCGGCTCCCCAGATCCCCGGAATGCTCGCCCGGCTGCTCGGCTCCGATACCGACCGCGCCTCGGAGGACTGCCTCTCCTTGAACCTCTGGGCCCCCGCTCTCGACGGGGGCAAGCGACCCGTGATGGTCTGGATCCACGGGGGAAGCTTCACCTCGGGGACCGCAGGAACCCCGATCTACGACGGCTCTTCCCTGGCGCGCCAGGGCGACGTCGTCGTCGTCACCTTCAACTACCGACTCGGAGCGCTGGGATTCCTGGCGCTCTCCCGTTTCGAAGAGGAGGACGGCGTCCTCGGCAACCTGGGCCTCCTGGACCAGATCGCTCTCCTCGAGTGGGTGAAGGAGCACATCTCCCGATTCGGGGGGGATCCGGAGTGCGTCACCGTCTTCGGCGAATCGGCCGGCGCGATGAGCGCGGGGACCCTGCTGGGAGTGCCCCGTGCCCGCGGTCTGCTGCGGCGCGCGGCGCTGCAGAGCGGAGGGGCGGAGAACGTCTCTGCCCGGGAAGAGGCCGCAAGGGTGGGCGCCTGCTTTCTCGAAGAGCTGGGTGTCGAGGGATCCGACGCAGAGCGCCTGCGCTCTCTTCCCGTCGCGGATCTGCTGGCGGCGCAGCAGCGCACCGTTGCGAAGATGTGGCGGAGTGTCTCGGGGCTGACCTTTCAACCCGTGTTGGACGGGCGGGTGATTCCCGCGCCTCCCCTGGAGCGGATTCGCTTGGGCTGCGCGGCTGGCGTCTCCCTCCTGGTTGGAAGCAACCGCGACGAGTACAAGCTCTGGCACCTCGCCGACCCGAAGGCAAGGGATTTGGACCACGCGGCGTTGCTGCGCCGCTGTCAGCGAAACATCTCCGGAGAGGGCGAGGACGGGACCTCGAATGCGGCGAGAGCGATCGAGACCTATCTCCGGGCGCGGCAAGGGAGGGCGAGCGTCGAGCCCCCCGAGCTCTGGACCGCCATCGAGACCGATCGCCTGTTTCGCGCCCCCGCACTCCGTCTGGCGGAGTGCCAGCGCCGGCACCAACGTCAGACCTACGCCTACCTCTTCGACTGGACGTCTCCGGCCATGGAAGGAGCCCTGGGTTCCTGCCACGCCCTGGAGATTCCCTTTGTCTTCGGCACGCTCCATCACCCGGGAATCTCCGACTTCGTCGGTGCGGGACCGTTGGCCGGACGACTCTCGTCCGTGATCCAGGCGGCCTGGCTCGCCTTCGCGCGCACCGGCGACCCGAGCCATCCGGAGCTCGGTGACTGGCTCCCCTACGATTCGGAAGCCCGTCCGACCCAGCTCCTGGGTGCACGTTGCGAGCTCGTGAATGCGCCCTTCGAAGAGGAGCGCCGCTTCTGGGATGACCCGCCCACTCTGCCCGTTCGGTAGCCGGGAACCTCCCATCGACCGCGTTATCCCCCGGGGGAATCCAGGAGTGTGATATCCCGCACTTCACCTCAGCTGCCGGCTGCCGATAGGAGGGGGGAATCCGTATCTGATCCCTGAGAGGTGCGAAGTGCGGCTTGCGGCGATCGTGATCATCCTGTGTCTAGTGGGTCCACCGGCCTTCGCCAAATCCGAGCCTCAGACTCGCGAATGCCACCGGCTGACCAGCCAGATCGCCCGCTACGAGGGGGACGTGAAGCTCGCCCAGGAGCGCGGCAATGAGCTCTGGGAGAACGCGACCAAGGAGCAGATCGATCGACTCTCGGAGCGCCGCGTCAGCCGGTGCCCCCAGTTCGCCGAGGACAAGGGCAGGGCCATGCGGGAGTTTGCGCGGCTGATAAAGATCGCCGCAAAGACCGCCGCCAAGTACTTCACCATGGGAGCCTTCTGAGCCCTGCGGTATGGCGAATGCCCCGGCCTTCGACTGGATCTGCGTAGAGCTCGAGCGTCTGACCTCCCTCGATACCCTGGAAGCGCGCGGCACCGTGCGCCTCTCCCTCAAGAAGGCCGGTCTGGAGGCGCGGAGTGTGAGCCCCGGTCAGCTCGCCGTGGTGGTGGGGCGCGTCCTCGGGGCCGAGCTCCGAGACCGCGGGATCGAGAACGCAGACCAGGTCTGTGAGGGCCTGGTCACCAGCCTCAAGAGCGACGCACCGGCTTCGAGCGCCGAGGAATCGCCCGAGGAAGTCTTCCGGCGCCTGGGCGGCAGCTGAGCAAACCCGCTCCGGGGGTTTGAGTACCCCGAGTCAGGGTCCAACTTCTCCGGAAGCTCGACGTCAACCGGCATCCGCTCGATGTCTCGCCCGGCTCGGCTTCGGAATTGGCGCCGGGGTATCCTGACGGTTGTGAAGCACTCGGACTGCCTTCGAGTCGTCTGATGGACGCTCTCGAGACCTTCCATCCCGTCGTTCGCACCTGGTTCGTGCGGCGCTTTCCCGGTGGAGCGACCGAGCCCCAGGCGGCGGGCTGGCCGGCCATCGCCAGCGGGCGCCACACCCTGATCGCCGCACCCACTGGATCGGGCAAGACGCTGGCCGCCTTCCTGGTCTGCATCGATCGTTTGATTCGCGACGCGGAAGGGGAGGGCGAGCTCGCCGACGAGACCCGGGTCGTCTACGTCTCCCCCCTCAAGGCCCTGGCCACCGACATCCACCACAATCTCGAGGTTCCCCTCGCCGAAATCCGCGCGGTGGGCCGCGAGCTCGGTGTCGAGCTGCCGCAGATCCGCGCGCTGGTCCGCACCGGGGATACCACCCCCTCGGCCCGCGCCTCGATGCTCCGGCGTCCGCCGCACCTGCTGATCACCACGCCGGAGTCGCTCTACCTGATGCTCACCGCCGAGAAGAGCCGCGAGACGCTGCGCGCGGTGCGCACCGTGATCGTCGACGAGATCCACGCCGTCGCCCGCGACAAGCGCGGCGTCCATCTCGCCCTGACCCTGGAGCGTCTCGCGGCACTCACCGATCGGGCGCCCGCCCGGATCGGTCTCTCGGCCACCCAGCGCCCCATCGAGGCGATCGCCCGGCTTCTGGTCGGCAGCGTCGGGGAAGGCGAGGCTGCGGGCGAGGGGACCGGCTGTGCGGTGGTGGACTTCGGGCACCGCCGGGACATGGATCTCGCCCTCGAGGTTCCGGGAAGCGAGCTCGGGCCGGTGGCCTCCCACGAACAGTGGGGTGAGATCCTCGACGCCGTCGCCGCCCACGTGGAGAAGCACCGCACCACACTGGTCTTCGTCAACACCCGGCGCGCCGCGGAGCGGGTTGCGCACTTGCTGGCGGAGCGCCTCGGCGAAGAACGCGTGGCTGCCCATCACGGAAGTCTCTCCAAGACCCGACGATTCGCTCTGGAGCGGCGGCTGCGCGCCGGCGAGCTTCGCGCCCTGGTCGCCACCGCCTCTCTGGAGCTCGGCATCGACATCGGGCCGGTGGAGCTGGTCTGCCAGATCGGATCTCCGCGCAGCTTCGCCACCTTTCTCCAGCGCGTCGGTCGCTCGGGCCACGCCCGGGGAGCGACTTCGAAGGGTCGCATCTACCCGACCACCCGGGACGAGCTGCTGGAATCGGCCGCGCTGCTCCACGGGGTCCGGCGAGGGCAACTCGATCGTCTGGAGCCGCCCCAGGCTCCGCTCGACATCCTCGCCCAGCAGATCGTCGCGGCCTGCTCGGCGGAGAGCTGGAAGGAGGTGGACCTCTACGCGATGGTGTGTCGATCGGCACCCTTCGCGTCCCTCTCGAGGGAGAACTTCGACGCGGTGGTGGAGCTGCTCTCCGAGGGCGTCGCCACCGGTCGTGGCCGCCGCGGCGCCTACCTGCACCGCGACCGGGTGAACGGTGTCCTCCGCGGTCGCCGCGGGGCCCGGCTCGCCGCTCTCACCTCGGGGGGAGCGATTCCCGAGACCGCCGACTACCGGGTGCTGGTCGACCCCGACGACAGCCTGGTGGGAACCGTCAACGAGGACTTCGCGGTGGAGAGCGCGGCCGGCGACGTCTTCCTGCTGGGAAGCACCTCCTGGCGGATCCGCCGGGTGGAGCCCGGCGTGGTGCGCGTGGTCGATGCCCGGGGCGCGCCGCCCTCGATTCCCTTCTGGCTCGGCGAAGCGCCGGCCCGGACCGCGGAGCTCTCCGCCGAGGTCTCCGCTCTGCGCTCGGCCTTCGCCGAACGTTTCGAAGAGGGGGGCAGGCCCGCCGCTCTCGAGTGGCTGTCCACGGAGCTTCGCCTCGATTCGCCCTGCGCCGAGCAGATTGCGCGCTACCTGGAGGCGGTCCAGGTTGCCCTCGGCCTGGTTCCGACCCAGCGGGACATCGTCTTCGAGCGCTTCTTCGACGAGACCGGGGGGATGCAGTTGGTCGTGCACGCGCCGTTCGGCGGGCGGATCAACCGCGCTCTCGGGCTGGCGCTGCGGAAGCGCTTCTGCCGGAGCTTCGATTTCGAGCTCCAGGCGGCTGCCAGCGATGACGCCGTGTTGCTCTCCCTCGGTCCCCAGCACAGCTTTCCCCTGGAGGATGTCCCCCGTTTTCTCTCCTCGAGAACCATCCGCGACACCCTCACCCAGGCGGTCCTCGCATCTCCGATGTTCGCGGTGCGTTGGCGCTGGAACCTGGGGAGAGCTCTCCTGGTGCTCCGGCGGCGTGGCGGGCGGCGAAATCCCCCGCCGCTCCAGCGCATGCAGGCCGACGATCTGATGGCGGCGCTGTTTCCGAGGCTCGCCGCCTGTCAGGAGAACGTGACCGGACCCGTCGAGATCCCGGATCACCCCCTGGTTCGTCAGACCCTTCAAGATTGCCTTCACGAGGCGATGGATCTCGACGGCCTGCACGCGCTTCTCATGGCCGTGGAGTCGGGAGATGTGCGGGTGCACCTGAGGGACACCACCGAGCCGTCGCTCTTCGCCCACGAGATCCTGAACGGGCGGCCCTACACCTTCCTGGACGATGCGCCCCTCGAGGAGCGCCGCAGCCGCGCGGTGGCCCTGCGCCGCGGTCTCCCCGAGAGCGTTCGAGATCTCGGGCGGCTCGATCCCGCCGCCATCGCGCGGGTTCGCGACGAGGTGCGACCCCAGGCCCGGGATCCCGACGAGCTTCACGACATCCTGCTGGGTCTGGGGGTGATGCGTCCGGATCCGCAGTGGGAGAGCTTCTTCGAGATCCTCGTCGAAGCCGGGCGCGGCGCCGGAGTTGCCGGGCCGATCGGTCCGCTCTGGCTCGCCACCGAGCGGCGGCCTCTCGTCGAGGTGCTCTTCCCCGGTGCCTCGATCGTCCCGGACGTCGCAGTGCCCGACGAGATCCGGAGTCGTGAGCTTCCCGAGCGGGACGAGGCGGCGGCGACCGTGGTGCGCGGTCACCTCGACTGTACCGGTCCCATCACCGCGCCGGAGCTGGCTCTTCGCACCGCCCTCGATGGCGGGGCCATCGAGATCGCACTGGCGAGCCTGGAGGCCGAGGGCTTCGCCCTGCGCGGCCAGTTCGAGGATCGGGAAGATCGGTCCTCCCGGGACGCGACGCGTCTGGCGGAATTCTGCGCGCGCCGCCTGCTCTCTCGCATCCATCTCTACACACAAGAGCGTCTGCGCAGCGAGATCGAGCCGGTCACCGCGCGAGACTTCCTGCGCTTCCTGCTGCGCTGGCAGCACCTGGCGCCGGGCACCGAGCGGGAGGGGCGCGAGGGACTGCTGGCGGTGGTCGAGCAGCTTCAGGGTTTCGAGCTGGCGGCGGGCGCGTGGGAACGCAATGTCCTGCCCGCCCGGGTCGCCTCCTACCGTCGCGAGTGGCTCGACGAGCTGTGTCTCTCCGGAGAGGTCACCTGGGCGCGCCTGGCGCTGCCGGTCGCAGGTGGCGGCAAAGCCGATCGCGAGCCGAGCGGACGGAGAGGCGCCAGACCCTCCCGGGCCACTCCGCTCTGCCTGACTGCCCGGGAGGACCTGCCCTGGCTGATGGCTGCGGCGAGGGGTGCGGCGGCGCCGAAGCTTCCAGGAGCCGGAGCCGCCCGCGACGCCCTCGAATCTCTGCAGCGACACGGCGCGCTGTTTCACGGCGATCTCCTCGCCCGCACCGGCCGCCTCCCCATCGAGCTCGAAGAAGGACTCTGGGAGCTGGTCTCCAGCGGAATCGTCACCGCCGACGGCTTCCAGTCGGTGCGCTCCCTGCTCGGCGCACGCGGCGGTCCTCGTCGCCGGGAGGGCTCCCGCGGCCGACGCCGCAGGCGAGGGAGGGCGAGAGCCGGGCCCGAGGGCCGCTGGGCACTGCTACCGGACGCGGATCCTCTCGAAGACGACGAGCTGGCCGAGGCGGTGGCCGAGCAGCTGCTGGCGCGTTGGGGCGTCGTGTTTTGGGAGATCCTCGCCCGCGAGCGTCTGGCGCTGCCCTGGCGAGAGCTTCTCTACGCCTTGCGTCGCATGGAGGCGCGTGGGACGGTTCGCGGCGGTCGTTTCGTGACCGGCTTTCTCGGCGAGCAGTTCGCCCTTCCCGAAGCGGTCGAAGACCTGCGGCGCACCCGTCGTAGACCGCCCGACGACGAGCGGATTCGGGTCTCTGCGGCAGATCCTCTCAATCTGATGGGTATCCTCACGCCCGGTCCACGTGTCTCCGCCATCGCCTCCCGGGCCATCCTGTTCCACGACGGACTTCCCGAGGAGACCGGCGCGGACGCACGGAAAGGCGGACGACCCGGCACCCGACGATGATCCAGTCTGGATAGGAGAAGCTTCTTGGCCCACGAGTTCGTGTTCACCATGCAGGATGTTGGCAAGGTGGTGCCGCCCGATCGCGTCATCCTGGAAGGCATCACGCTGGCTTTTCTCGCGGGTGCGAAGATCGGCGTGCTCGGACCCAACGGTTCCGGCAAGAGCAGCCTGCTGCGGATCATGGCCGGTCTCGATCGCGATCTGATCGGCGAGGCCAGGCCCGCCGAGGGGATTCGGGTGGGCATCCTCTCCCAGGAGCCGGAGCTGGATCCCGACAAGGACGTCAAGGGAAACGTCGAGGACGGGGTTTCCGAGCTCAGGGATCTGCTGCGCCGCTTCGAGGAGGTGAGCGCCAGCTTCGCCGAGCCGATGGATGACGATCAGATGTCCGCTCTCCTCGAAGAGCAGGGTGCTCTCCAGGACCGGATCGATGCCGCGGGTGCCTGGGAGCTCGACCGCAGCCTCGAGATCGCCATGGACGCGCTGCGCGTCCCGCCGGGTGACGCCGACGTCGCCCATCTCTCCGGCGGGGAGCGGCGCCGCGTCGCGCTTTGCCGATTGCTGCTCCAGAAGCCGGATCTGCTTCTTCTCGACGAGCCGACCAATCATCTGGATGCCGAGTCGGTGGCCTGGCTGGAGCGCTTTCTCTCGGAGTACCCGGGGACCGTCGTCGCCGTCACCCACGACCGCTACTTCCTGGACAACGTGGCCGGCTGGATTCTCGAGCTCGACCGGGGCCGCGGTATTCCCTTCAAGGGAAACTACTCCTCCTGGCTCGAACAGAAGCAGGCCCGGCTGCGCGTCGAGGAGAAGCATGCGTCGGTCAGGCACCGCACCCTGGAACGCGAGCTCGAGTGGATTCGGATGACACCCCGCGCTCGCCAGGCTAAGAGCAAGGCGCGCATCACCGCCTTCGAATCCCTCCGGGTCGAGGAAGAGAAGCGGCTACCGGAGTCGGTGGAGATCGCCATTCCCCCCGGCCCCCGGCTCGGTGACCTGGTGGTCCAGGCCGAGGGGATCTCCAAGGCTTTCGGCGATCGGCTCCTGATCGAAGACCTCAGCTTCTCCTTGCCTCCCGGGGGAATCGTCGGTGTGATCGGAGCCAACGGAGCGGGAAAGACCACGCTGTTTCGCATCATCACGGGCGAAGAGACACCCGACTCGGGAACGCTTCGACTGGGCGAGACCGTGCAGCTCTCCACCGTGGATCAGAGCCGCGACTTCCTGGATCCGAGCCACAACGTCTGGGAGGAGGTCAGCGGCGGGGAGGAGCGGCTCCGGGTGGGTCGCAGGGAGATGAACTCCCGCGCCTACGTCGCCAGCTTCGGCTTCAAGGGGCCGGACCAGCAGAAGAGGGTGGGCGATCTCTCGGGGGGAGAACGCAACCGCGTGCACCTGGCCAAGCTGATCAAGAGCGGCGGGAACCTGCTGCTGCTCGACGAGCCGAGCAATGACCTGGACGTCGACACCCTGCGAGCACTGGAGGAGGCGCTGCTCGGCTTCGCCGGCTGCGTCGTGGTGATCTCCCACGATCGCTGGTTCCTGGATCGGATCGCGACCCACATCCTGGCCTTCGAGGGAGAGAGCCAGGTCGAGTGGTTCGAGGGCAACTACCAGGAGTACGTGGCCGACTTCAAACGCCGCCGCGGAGCCGAGGCCGAGCGTCCCCACCGCATCCGCTTCAAGAAGCTGGAGCGCTGAAGGTTGCTATCGTGTGGGGGGGAGAGGTGAATTGAGACCGGACCGCATCGCGCTCACCGATCGCTGGGTGGCGAAGCCGCTCTGCGCAGTCTTCTCCCTCTTCGAGCGCGTGCGGCGCCTCTGGGCTCGCCCCGCTCCCGACGAGCCTCGTCGGATCGTCTTCGTCAAGCTCATCGAGATGGGCTCCACGGTGATCGCCTGTCCCGCTTTCGCCGAAGCCGAGAAGCTGGTCGGGCGCGAGAACCTCTTCATCCTGGTGTTCGCCCCGAACCGTCCCATCCTCGAGGTGCTGCCCTACTTCCGGCCCGAGAACGTGATCACCGTCGACGACCGCAACATCCTGGCCTTCGCGGTCGGCCTGCTCCGCGCGCTCTTCCGCGTCTGGCGCGAGAAGATCGACACGGCGATCGACATGGAGGGGCTGACCAGCTCCTCGGCGCTGATCACCTACATGACGCGGGCCCCGCGGCGGGTGGGCTACTACAACTTCTCCAGTCAGGGGCCGTACCGCGGACGCCTTCATACACACGAGCTCAACTACGGCTTCCAGCACCATGTGAGCCGGCAGTTCGTCGCCCTGGTGCGAGCGGCGGCCGGAAACGGCGCGGATGTCCCTCTGCTGAAGGAGCGGATCCAGGACGAGGTGATCGAGCTGCCCGAGTTCGTTCCCACCTCGGCCGCGCGCGAGGAGGTCCGCGCCCTGCTCCGCGAAGCGGTCGGCGCCGATCCGAAACAGGTACTGCTGCTGAACCCCAACTGCAGTGACCTGCTCCCCCTGCGTCGCTGGTCGAACGAGCGCTGGGTCGAGCTGGGAAAGCGCCTGCTCGAAGAGCTGCCCGACGCGACGATCGCGGTGACGGGCGCTCCCTCCGAGGCTGAGGAAGCCGCCCGCATCGCCCAGGCCATCGGACCCGAGCGCGCCTTCTCGGCCGCGGGCCGCACCTCGCTCCAACAGCTCCTGGTGCTCTATGGCCTGGCCGACTTGCTCGTCTCCAACGACAGCGGGCCCGTCCACTTCGCAGCGCTCACAACGGTGCCGGTGGTGGCCCTCTTCGGACCCGAGACGCCGCTCCTCTACGGCCCGCTCTCGCGGCGCGCGCGAGTTCTTCACGCCGGGCTGGCGTGCAGTCCTTGTGTCAACATCCTGAACCATCGGATGTCGCCCTGCACGGACAACCAATGCATGCAGCGCATCACGGTGGACGACGTGCTGGCGGCCGCTCGCGAGCTACTCGCCGCCTGAGGGCGCCCGCTGGGCCTCGCTGTCGCTACGGCAGGCCGCGGAAGTCGTGGCACCAGGTCAGGCTGAAGCGCTGGAAGGGCGCACCGCCCACGGTGAGGGTGACCGGCGCGAGCCGTTCGATCGAGCCGCAGGCACTCTCGAGGAGGCGGATGTCGCTCTCGCTATCGTACTTGTCCGCAAAGAGCGCGTCCCAGCCCACGAACTCGCGGTCCCGCTGCCACAGGTTGTACTGGTTGCCCCGATCCGGATCCAGACAGTGGGAGGGCTGGCGCCCCCGCACCAGCCACTCGAGGTGCGCCGCGAGGTGGTGGTCTGCCGCCATCACGAAGACCGGTCGGCCGTTCGCCCGCTGCGCGATCTCCGCCTCGACGCGCTCGCCCAGCTCGGACCAGCCCCGTGCCTCCACTGCGAGGCGCGCCAGGCCGTGCGGCCGGCCTGATCCCTCGTGCTGGGCGGAGAGGAAGATGAACGCGACGAACCCCAGCCCTGCCACCAAGAGCACCGCGGTGCTCGCCAGTGCGACGCGGAGGAAGCGGGGCGAGACGCCCGCCGCGCCCGGGCTGCCGAAGTTCTCGAAGGCGAGCGGAAGTGCGGTCACCAGACCCGGGACGATCCACTGTGCGTGAACCTCCGTCACGGTGGCGACGACGGCGAAGGCGGCCAGCGGCAGCCACGAGGCGCAGACAGCCAGGCGGAAGCCCCCGTCGGTCAGGAGCCGCCCTTCGCGGAGCCCCACCCACGACTGCCGGAGCCAGGCCCAGGCGACCAACGGTGTGAGGAGGATGAAGGGGAGGACGGCGAAGCGCACCAGGTTGTGCGGCGCTTGCGCGAGCTCGAGCCCTTCGTGGAAGGGCCGCAGGTTGGCGTCCGAGCCGTGTGTCGAGTTCCAGAGCTGGTTGGGGACGAGCATGGCGATCGCCACGGCGACTGCGAGCCAGGGCCACGGGGTCCGCAGCAGGCGCCGGCCTTCCGCGTCGAGCAGCAGGAAGACGAAGAATGCGGGCAGCAGCAGAGCGCCGTTGTACTTGCTCAGGATGACCAGCCCGGTGGCCACGCCGGCAGCGAGCCAGCGCCCAGCCCCGCCTTGCGAGACCGCCGCCTGGAAGCCGAGCAGTGCCAGGCACCAGAAGAAGAGCAGCGGGCCGTCGGTGGTCGCGACCACGCCGAAGGGCAGCCAGAACGGCATCAGCTGGAGAGCGAGCAAGGAGGCGAGGGCGGCACCCGGAGTCAGCCACCGCAGGCAGAAAGCGTAGAAGGCCAGCGAGCCGAGGGTGGAGAGCAGGAGGTGGCCGATCCGCAGTCCCAGGGCCGAGTCGTCCAGGAGCGGGGAGAGGCTCATCACCAGTGCCAGCATCGGCGGGTGGTCGTAGTACCCCCATGCGAGCTCGCGCGACCAGAGCCAGTAGTAGCTCTCCACCTCGAAGAGCGGGACCACCATCGCGAACGCCCCGCGCAGCAGCGCCCCCGCCGCGATGATCATCAGCGCGATCGCGAGGTGCCGGCTCTCGCGCCCCGCAGACGCGTTCGCAACGGCCATCGGACTCCCCCCCGAAAATTTCACATCTCCGCTTTGGGTTTACGTTGACTGCTCGCCTGAACTTCCCATCCGCTTCGCCTCGACGGCCTTCTCCGACCTGGGCGGGGCGTCACTGGTGAGGAGATCAAGCTTCGATTCGTCGATCTCGCTGTCGGGTGCCAGGGCGATGTCCTCGCGGGCGTGGGAGTCGGCCTTCATCACCCGCTTGTAGACCCTCCAGTAGTTGAAGAAGAACCAGGCGAAGCGGGTGTACCCGATGGCCGTATGCAGCCCGAACTTGGTGTGGAAGACGATCGGGTTCTCGATCGGAAGGCCCGGGCGTCGGTCGAGCCGGTACTTGCGCCGCCACAATCCGCCGTCGAGGGGGTGCACCTTCTCGAATTTCGGTGGGGCGCAGAAGGAGATCATCTTCATCACCATGTTCCAGGGGTCGTAGCCGCGGATCTTGGCCCGGTGCAGCACCGTCTCGAGGTGCTCGAGGGTGTAGTAGGCTTCCCAGGTGCGAAAATAGGCCTGCTGGAGTTCCTCGTCGCTCATGGTGGCGTGGGCCGTGGTGACGTGGAAGGTGTCGTAGAGGTTCATATCCCGGGCCATCGGCACACCCTTCTCCCAGAGTTCCTTGTGGTCCTGACTGCCGGGCAGCGGCGTCAGGATGAAGAACTCGAGCAGGTCGACGGGCAGCTCCCTCTGGATGATTCGGATGTCGCGCAGGATCGACTCGGGTGTGTCGTTGGGGAAGCCGATGATGTAGCCCGCATAGGTCAGTGCCCCGACCTCGTGCCAGGCCTGGAGCATGGCGCGGTACTCGCCGATCTTGTTCTGGTGTTTCTGGGCGCCCTGCAGGGCCTCGGGGTTGATGCTCTCCATGCCGATGAACACGCGGTTCACGCCGGCCCGGCCGGCCTTCTCGACGAAGCCCTCGATCTTGTGGCATAGAGTGTCGACCTGGATGACCACGTAGATCCTGAGACCCTCCTCCTCCCGGAGGCGGATCAGCAGATCGAAAATGGGCTCCCACATCTTGTTGCGCGCGAAGTTGTCGTCGCTGACGAAGTAGTTGTAGATGCCCTGGGCCTGGTTGCGGCGGATGATCTTCTCCACATCTTCGACGGTGCGAGAGCGGGATTTCTGACCCTGGACGTTGATGATCGTGCAGAAGGAGCACTTGAACGGGCAGCCGCGTCCGGCATCGAAAGTGGCCCGCAATCCGGCGTTGCGTGCGATGACCTCGCGGGGCAACCAGGGAACCGGCTGCCCTTCCAGTTCCGGCAAGTCGTCCACGAAATTGTAGAGGGGTTTCAGCTGGCCCTTCCAGGCGTCCTGCCACAGGGATTCGATGCGTCCCTCGATCTCACCGGCGAAGAGGCTGATGCCGTTGGCCTGCGCCGCGGCGATCTCGGGAGGAGCGTTCTCCAGCATCGACACGCATCCGCTCACGTGGAACCCCCCGATACAGACCTTCACCCCGCAGGCGAGGAAGCGGCGGGCCAGGTCCACGGCGCGGGGAAACTGGTTCGACTGCACGCCGACCAGGGCGACGAGGATACGGCTTTCCGGGCCCCGCAAACGGGCCGCGATCTTCTCCGGCACGATGCGGGTGTTGGTCTCGTCGAAGGCTTCCAGCCGAATCTCCACATCCGGTCCGAGAGGCCGACGTTCGATGGCGTCCTGCGCAATGCCGTAGATGCTCGCCATCGAATTGGATGGAATGGAGGACACCTTCCACTGGATGACGTAGCCCTCGTCGTCGTAATGCGAAGGCGCGATCATGACGAAGTGGAAGGTCTTCGGGTTGCTCATCCGTGGAGGCCTAGCTTCGCTCGGTCTCGATTGGCTCACCGAAGGCTTCGCCGATCCGTTGAATGGCTTGGCTCACGTTCTCGCGGGAGTTGAACGCCGAGATCCGGAAATACCCTTCACCGGAAGGGCCGAAGCCGGAGCCGGGGGTGCCGACCACGTGGGTCTCGGAGAGGAGCCGATCGAAGAACTCCCAGGAGGAGAGCCCATCGGGAGTTCGGATCCAGATGTAGGGAGCGTGAATCCCGGCGAAGACCTTGAAGCCGGACGCGGTCAGACCCTCGCGGATCTGCCGGGCGTTCTCCATGTAGTAGGCCACCTGCTCGCCGGTCTGCTTGCTGCCCTCGGGAGAGTAGACCGCCGCGGCGGCGCGCTGCACCAGGTAGGGGACGGAGTTGAACTTGGTCGACTGACGGCGCGCCCAGAGTCGGTTCAGTGAGATGCGCTCCCCGGAGGCGCTCGAGCCGGTGAGCTCGCGGGGAACGACGGTGTAGGCGCAGCGCACTCCGGTAAAGCCCGCGCGCTTCGAGAAGCTGCGCATCTCGATGGCGCACTCGCGGGAGCCCTCGATCTCGTAGATCGAGCGCGGAAGCTCGGGATCGGTGATGAAGGCATCGTAGGCCGCGTCGAAGATCAGCACGGCGTCGTTGCGCCGCGCCCAGGCGACCCAGCGCTGCACACTTTCCCGCGACATCACGCTTCCGGTGGGGTTGTTGGGCGAGCAGAGGTAGGCGAGGTCCACTGGTTCCTCGGGTGGATCCGGGACGAAGCCGTTCTCCTCGGTGGCGGGCAGGTAGAGGATGCCGGCATAGTGGCCCACCTCGTCCCTCTCGCCGGTGCGACCCGCCATCACGTTGGTGTCCACGTAGACGGGATAGACGGGGTCCGTGACGGCGATCCGGCAGTCCTGACCGAAGATCTCCTGGATGTTCCCGCTGTCCTGCTTGCTTCCGTCGGAGACGAAGATTTCCTCGCGGTCGATCTCGACCCCTCGGGTCAGGTAGTCGTGCTCGCGGATCGCGTCGAGCAGGAAGTCGTAGCCCTGGTCCGGCCCGTATCCGCGGAAGCCCTCGGCAGTGGCCATCTCCTCGACGGCCGCGTGCAGGGCGTCCACGACCGCCGCCGCCAGCGGAAGGGTCACGTCGCCGATCCCGAGCCGGATGATCGCGGCATCGGGTTGAGAATCCTGGAACGCCTGGACGCGCCGCTGGATCTCCGGAAAGAGATAGCCGGCCTGCAGCTTCCCGTAGCTGTCGTTCACCTGCGCCATTGGCGCGAAGAATAGCGGGTCGTTCTATGGGCGTTCAGGCGCGGCGAAGCTCGCCGATCTCGTCCTTGGCGCGCTCCAGGATCTCCCGGACCCGATCGACCACCTCGGGATCGTCGCCCCGCCGCGCGGCCACCTTGACCACGGTTCGCAGCAGGCGCAGCGCGGGACGGACCAGCTCGGCGACCTCCGGGTCGAAGGCCTCGCCCCAGTCTCCGATCTGCTCCGCACGCTGCCAGATGTCTTCGACGGTCTCGGCGCTCTCCTCGAGCTCCTCGCGACCCGCGTCGGTGAGTCGGTAGATCCGCTTGCCCCCTTCACTGTCCGAGGCAACCAGTCCCTCGTCCTGGAGCTGCGCGAGAGTCGGGTACACGGTGCCCGCGCTGGCCCGGTACATTCCGCCGGAGCGCTCCTCCAGCTGCTTCATCAGCTCGTAGCCGTGCTGGGGTCGCTCCCCGAGCAGTGAGAGCAGGGCCAGACGGACCTCGCCGGGGCCGAAGAACCGGCCTGTCGGCCGCCAGCTCCGCCGCCGGCGACGGCTATGTCTCCTGTGACGTCGATGCGGAGGTCCACAGTCCATCATGGAATTTCTCCTCGGGCGCAATCGTTCGATAGGTCATAAGATATATCTTACGATATATCAAAGCAAGTGATCTCCGCCTCTGGTGCTCTCGGTGCTCCCGCCAGGTGAGCCGGTGAGAAGGCGGCCTACCCAGTGTCGATGAGGACGCCGGGATTCAGAATCCCCGCGGGGTCCAGCTCCTGCTTGGCGGCGCCGAGGGCGCGGGCGAAGGCATCGGGGCGCTGGCGGTCATACCAGGGCCGGTGATCCCTGCCGATGGCGTGGTGATGGGTGATGGTGCCGCCCAGCTCCAGGACCGCCTCGCTGGCGGCTGCCTTGATCTCGGCCCACTGCTCGAGCTCGCTGCCCCGGCGGGTGGGCGCGAGCAGGGTGTAGTAGGGCGCGGGGCCGTCCGGATAGACGTGGGTAAAGCGACAGGCGACCGATCCCGCACCGCAGACCCGCTTCACCGCGTCGCCTGCCGTCGCCATCACCTCCCGGTGGAACGATTCGAAGCGATCCCAGGTGATGGCGGTCTCGAAGGTCTCGACGAGCACCGACATGGAGACGAGCAGGTCGCGGAGATAGGGCGCCTGCAGAAAGGCCTGGCGCCAGGCTCCCGCCGCACCCGCGCGGTCTCCGCCTTCGCTCTCGGCGGCAGTTCGAGTGCGCACCGCGTCTTCGGGGACCACGCCTCCGGCGTCTCGACAACACTCCACCGCGCGAGCCATCCACGCGTCGAGGGGATGGTCGGCGGACTCGAAGCCGAGCACGAGCACTGCCTCCCGTCCGGATCCGGCCCCGGAGGTCAGGGCCTCCGTCGGGTCGAGCAGACGGCAGTTCGAAGGCGAGAGCCCGGACTGGCTCAAGGCCCGCACCGCCTCGGCGCCCCGCGCGAAGCCGGCCTCTCCTTCGAACCGGACCGAGGTGGAGGCGCGGAAGCTGGGCCGGTCCTGAAGTCGCATCCACGCCTCGACGATCACGCCCAGGATTCCCTCGGAGCCGATCACCAGCCGGTCGGGACTCACCCCCGCCCCGGAGCCCGGAACCCGTCGGCTCTCCATGACACCCGTTGGCGTCACGGTGCGGAGCGATTCCACGAAGTCGTCGATGTGGGTGTAGAGGGTGGCGTAGTGACCCCCGGCGCGGGTGGCGATCCAGCCGCCGAGGCTCGAGAACTCGAAGGACTGGGGGAAGTGGCGCAGGGTGAGGCCGTGGGGGCGTAGCTGATCCTCGAGGCTCGGGCCCAACACACCGGCCTGGATGCGCGCCGCCCGGGAGACGCGGTCGATTTCCAGCACCCGGTCGAGGCGGCCCAGATCGATCGAGACGACGCCGGCGTAGTCGCCCTCGACGGACGTCTCCACACCGCCGACCACACTCGAGCCGCCGCCATAGGGGATGGCCGCAGCCCGCGAATCGCCGCACCAGTCGAGGAGGGAGACCACCTCCGCCTCGGAGCGCGGCCGTGCCACGAAGTCCGGAGGACGCTGGAAGTCACCGCGAAAGGCGCGCACCACGTCGCGGAAGGACTTCCCGTAGCTGTGCCCCGCCCGCTCCAGGGGATCGCTGGAGCAGATCCCCGCCAGGCTCGCCGGGGGTGCGATCCGGGGCGCGGGGAGGGTGATGTCCTCGATCCGAGGTGGATCCCGCCGCGTCAGCGCGACCCCGCCGAATCCGGCGGAGAGGAGCTTCGCCACGCCTTCGGCCTGCTCGGCGCTCGGCCCCTCGCCCTCGATTCCCCAGCCCCAGAACTTGCGAATTTGCTCCCGCGCCATGGTCAGTTCTTCGCCGGCGCCAGCGCCTCCAGGATGCGCAGATCCGGCCCCGGGACTCCGTCCGCCCGGAAAGGCTGGATGCAGACGTGATCCGCACCGGCGTCGTGATGGGCCTGGATGCGCTCCGCGATGGCCTTCTCGTCTCCCCAGGCGACGATGGCATCGACCAGGCGATCGCTGCCGCCGTCGGCCAGGTCGTCGTCGCCGAAGCCCAGCCAGCGGAGGTTGTTCTGGTAGTTCGGCAGGGCGAGGTAGGTCTTCATGTTGGCCCGGGCGATCTCGCGCGCCCGGCTCGCGTCGGTCTCGAGCAGCACCTTCTGCTCGGGAGCGAGGATCGGACCCTCACCGAGGATCTCCCGCGCCCGCGCGGTGTGCTCGGGAGGCACGAAGTAGGGATGGGCGCCACGGGTCTTCTCGGCCGCAAGGCGCAGCATGTTCGGACGCAGCGCCGCGAGCACCACCGGCGCCTCCTCGTCCGCCTTCGGTCCCACGTAGAGGGCCTTCTCCATGGTGTCGAGGTAGTTGCGCATGGTGGTGACCGGCTTCCCGTACTCGTGCCCCCGGATCCCGGTGACCATCGGCGCGTGGGAGACGCCCAGACCGAGAACGAAGCGCCCACCGGATGCCTCGGCCAGGGTGTGCTGAATCGCTCGCATGGTCATGGCGTCGCGCGCGTAGATGTTCGCGATGCCGGTCGCGAGCTTCAGCTTCGAGGTCCGGGCCGCCAGGTATCCCAGGATGGTGAAGGGATCGCGTCCCACGGCCTCCGGCACCCAGAGCATCGAGTAGCCGAGCTCCTCGATCTTGACGGCGAAGTCCGCCACGTCCGCTGCGCTCATCGTATCGATCCAGGTCCACACGCCGAGTCGTCCGAAGTCCATCTGGGTCCTCCTGTCTACCATCGTAGTCTACAGAGCCGGGGACGTTGAGCATTCAACAACGTCCCCACTCTACTTCTCGGTCGGCGTGATCTCTCCCGAAGCGAGGCGGGCCATGTAGTCGTCGAGGGCCCTCTTCACCACTCCGGAAAGCAGCACGACGCCGAGGATGTTGGGGAAGGCCATGCCGAGGATCATGTAGTCCCCGAAATCGAGCACCGAGCCCGGCGCGAACATGGCCCCCAGGAACGCGAAGAGCAGGAACACCAGCTTGTACAGGTAGATCGAGCGCAGCCCGAAGAGCCATACCCAGCACTGCTCACCATAGTAGCTCCAGGAGATCATGGTGCTGAAGGCGAACAGCACGGCGATGATGGCGAGCACTGCGGGGAACCAGGGAAACACTGTCGCGAAGGCGTCCGAGGTGAGGTTGATGCCCGCCTCATCGGGATCCACGCCGACGTAGGAGCGCGTCACCACGATCACCAGGCCGGTCATGGTGCAGACGATGACCGTGTCGATGAAGGGCTCGAGCAGGGCCACCACACCCTCGCGAACCGGTTCGGGGGTGCTGGCGGCCGAGTGGGCGATGGCGGCCGAGCCGACACCCGCCTCGTTCGAGAATGCGGCGCGTCGGAAGCCCTGGATCATCGAGCCGACGAAGCCACCGGCCACGGCGCCGGGCGAGAAGGCCTCGCGCACCACGGTGGCGAATGCCCAGCCCAGCTCTCCGGCGTTGACCGCGAGGATCAGCAGCCCACAGGCCACGTAGACGATGCACATCACCGGAACGAGGGTTGCCGCCACCTCGCCGATGCGCTTGATGCCGCCCATGATCACGAGACCCACGAAGAAGCAGAGCACGGCGCCAAAGGCCGCCGCGCCCAGCCAATCGCCCAGAAACGGCAGTACGTGGGAAACCTGCGCATAGGACTGGTTGGACTGGAACATGTTGCCGCCGCCGAAGCTCCCGCCGATGCACATCAATGCGAAGAGGACGGCGAGCAGGCGACCGAGGCGACCGAGTCCGATCTCTGCGAGCCCGGTGCGCAGGTAGTGCATCGGGCCACCGGAGACGTGTCCGTCGGCGCGGACGATGCGGTATTTCTGGCCGAGGGTGCACTCGGCGAACTTGGAGCTCATGCCGAGGATGCCGGCGAGCACCATCCACACCACGGCTCCTGGTCCTCCCATCGCCACTGCGAAGCCGACGCCGGCGATGTTGCCGAGTCCGACGGTGGCGGAGAGCGCCGCAGAGAGCGCCTGGAAGTGGGAGATCTCGCCCGGGTCATCCGGCCGCGAGTAGCGCCCCCGCACGCAGTCAAGAGCGTGGCGGAAGGCGCGCAGGTTCACGAAGTGGAAGCGAAGCGTGAAGAAGACCGCGCCGAGGAGCAGCCACACCACCACCAGCGGAAGCTCGATCTCGCCCGCGGTGCCATTGTCCCAGAAGGCGAGATCGAACATGAAGACCGCTCGGATGGGTCCCACCACCCACTCGGCGAAGAGCCCGTCGAGACTGGCGAAGAACCCCTGGCCCGCATCCACGCCCTGTTGGTCCACGGCCTGCTACTCCAGAGTGGCTGCCGTCGGATCGGCGAACCTCGCTACGAGCTTCAGGAACAATCCGGGCTAGGATAAGCGCCTCGGTTCAGTCCGCAAAACGATCGGAATTCAGGTTGCCTGCGATGGACAACGGATCATCGACACTCTCGGAGTTTGCCTCGAAGCAGCTGCTCGCCTCCTACGGGATTCCCGTGAGTCGCGAGCGGCTCGCTGCCGACGCCGCGGCGGCGGAGTCCGCCGCGACGGAGATCGGCCTTCCGGTGGTGCTCAAGCTCTGCGGCGACGCGATCGCCCACAAGACCGAGCGGGACCTGGTTCGCCTCGGTCTCGGGAGCGTGGAGGCGGTGCGCGAGGCCGCGGAGGATCTCCTGGCGCGGAGCCGTCCCGAGGACGGGGAGGTCCAGCTCCTGGTGGCGGAGATGGTGGCGGGGCGCCGGGAGCTGATCGCCGGCCTGGTGCGCGATCCCCAGTTCGGATCCTGTGTCGTGCTCGGCCTGGGGGGCATCCTGACCGAAGCGCTCGGCGACGTCGCCTTCGCCGCCGCCCCGCTCTCGCGGCGGGAGGCCCGGGGGATGATCGGCCGGCTCGCCGCCAGTCACCTGATTACGCAGCCCTTCCGGGGCGAGCCCGCCGCCGACCAGGAGGCCCTGGTCGACGTCCTGGTGGGCCTCGGCCGCCTGGGTGTCGAACATCCCGAGGTGGCCAGCGTCGATCTGAATCCGGTGATTCTCCGCGGAGCCAGGCCCGTGGCCGTGGACGCACTGGTCGAGATCGCCGAGGTCCCCGCCGAGCCCCGACCCGCGACGAAGCCGCGTCGCGACGAGGAGATCATCGAGCGCTTCCGGCCCCTCTTCGATCCCCGCGGAATCGTGGTCGCCGGCGTCTCCTCCCATCCCGGAAAGTTCGGCTTCACCGCCTACCACAATTTGCTTCGCTTCGGCTATCAGGGTGAGATCTTCCCGGTGAACCGGGATGGCGTGGAGATCCTCGGCCGCGCCACGCTGCGCGACGTGTCGGAAGTCCCCGAGGGCCGCGCCGATCTCGTCTTCGTCTGCACGCCGAATCAGGTGAACATCGAGTTGCTCCGCGCCTGCGCGCAGCGGGGGGTGCGGGCCGCCTTCATCGCCAGTGGCGGCTACGGGGAGGCTGGCGCCAAGGGGAAGCTCCGGGAGAAGGAGCTCGTCGACGTGGCCAACCAGCTCGGCATGCTGGTTGCCGGTCCCAACGGTCAGGGAGTGATCTCGACGGGCTGTTCGATGTGCGCCCAGATCGTGGCGCCCAATCCGCCCGCCGGTCACGTCTCGCTGGTGAGCCAGAGCGGCAATCTGGTCTCCAGCTTTCTCAACTACGCGGTGCTGAGTGGTGTCGGCGTCTCCAAGGCTCTCTCTTCGGGAAACTCCGCCCAGACGGGACTCGCCGACTACATCGAATACTTCGGCGCCGATCCCGAGACCCACGTGGCCCTGGCCTATCTGGAGGGGGTCTCCGACGGCGGGCGTTTCATCGAGGCGGTCCGTGCGGTCACCGCTCGCAAGCCCCTCGTGCTCGTCAAGGGCGGCGTGGCTTCGGAGGGAAAGCGGGCAGCCGCCAGTCACACCGGTGCCATGGCCAGCGACGACCGCGTCTTCGACGGGATCTCCCGGCAGCTCGGGGTGATTCGTGCCCCAAACGTGGAGTGCGCCTTCGAGTGGGCGGCCAGCTTCGCGACCCAGCCGCTGCCCCGGGGTCGGCGCACGGTGGTGCTCACCACGGCCGGCGGCTGGGGAGTGCTGGCCGCCGACGCCTGCGTCGCCGCCGGGCTGGAGCTGATCCCGCTTCACGAAGACCTGCTCGCCCGGATCGATACCATGGTTCCCCCTCGCTGGAGCCGGAACAATCCCATCGACCTGGCCGGGGGGGAGACCCGGGATACGGTTCCCGAGGTGCTCGACCTGGTCTGCGCCCACCCGGAGGTGGACGCCGTGATCCACCTGGGACTCGGCATCCAGGCGGCTCAGGCCAACGCTTTCCGTTCCGGCGGGTTCTATCCGGAGTACGGTCTCGATCGCATCGTCGAGTTTCACCAGCGCCAGGATCGCCGCTACGCGACGGCGGCCCGCGAGGCCTCCGAGCGCCACGGCAAGCCCGTGCTCAGCGCCACCGAGCTGGTGTACGCGGATCGGGACTACGGCAACGCGGGCCCGGTGTGTGTCCGCGAAGGGGGCCGGCTCTGCTATCCCAGCGCCAACCGCGCCGTCGCCGCGCTCCGCGCTCTCGTCGACTACGCCGAGTTTCGCGCCGGATTGGCCGACGGTTGACTCGGCTCAGCTGAAGATCCGGGCGTCCACGTCCACGCCCACCGGGCAGTGGTCCGAACCCATCACCTCGGGCTGGATGAAGGCATCGGCGACGTAGCGCATGGCGGCGGGTGAGGCGAGGACGTAGTCGATGCGCCAGCCGACGTTTCGCTCGCGAACGCCGAAGCGCTGGCTCCACCACGAGTAGTTCCCCGGACCCTTCTCGAAGTGACGGAAGCTGTCGATCCAGCCCGCCTCCAGCCAGCGGTCGAGCTCCGCTCTCTCCTCGGGGAGAAAGCCGCTGATCTCCCGGTTCTCCTTCGGTCGCGCCAGATCGATCTCGCGGTGGGCGGTGTTGAAGTCACCCATCACCAGGACGCGGCAGCCCCCCTTGCGCATTCGCTGCAGGCGATCGAAGAGGGCCCGGTAGAAGGCGAGCTTGAAGGGGACGCGGCTGTTGTCGCGGTCCTTTCCGTTGCCGTTGGGGAAGTAGACGTTGGCCAGCACCAGGCGTCCGAAGCGCGCTATCTGGAGCCGCCCCTCCTCGTCGAAGCGGGGCCCGCCGAGGTCGGTGTGGATCCGGTCCGGAGCCCGACGGGAGTAGAGGCCGACGCCGCTGTAGCCGGGTCGCTTCGCGGCGACGAAGTGGGTGTGCCATCCCTCCGGGTCGCCGATACCCCTGGGAAGCTGCTCGATCCGGGCGCGGACCTCCTGGATCCCGACGATCTCGGCGCCGCACTGGCGCAGCCAGGCGCGAAAGCCCTTCTTCGCGCAGGCGCGCAGGCCGTTGACGTTCCAGCAGAGGATTCGTGCGCGCCTCGCCCTCATGCTTCGCGATCGAGGTAGGTGTACTCCTGGAGACCCTGGGCGTAGCGCCTTCGCAGGCGGGTGGATTCCTCGAGACTGATCGCGCCGCGCCGCAGCGCGTCCTCCGTGGTCCGGCGCACCTTCTCCTTGAGGGCGCGGTGGTCGTATTGCACGTAGGCGAGCACGTCACCGACATCGTCTCCCTCGACCACGTGGTCGATGGAGTAGCGCCCCTTCTCGTCGAGGCGCACGTGAACCGCGTGCGTGTCGCCGAAGAGATTGTGGAGATCTCCCAGGATCTCCTGATAGGCGCCCACCAGGAACATGCCGATCAGGTAGGGCTCGCCGTTCCAGGCGTGGAGCTCGAGCACGTCCTTCACGTCGTGCTGGTCGATGAACTGGTCGATCTTCCCATCGCTGTCGCAGGTCAGGTCGGCGAAGACGCCGCGGCGAGTGGGCCTCTCGTTGAGCCGATGGATCGGCATGACCGGAAAGAGCTGCTTCACCGCCCAGTGATCGGGTGCGCTCTGGAAGACCGACAGGTTTCCGTAATAGGTATCCGCCAGCCCCTTCTCCAGATCCTCGAGATCCTCGGGAACAGAGGGCATCTCGCGCACGATCTTCAGGATCTTCTGGCAGCAGTCCCAGAAGAGCGACTCCACCCGGGCGCGATCGCGCAGGTCGAGCTGCCCGAGGGAGAAGAGTGTCGAGGCGTCCTCCTTGAGCTGGACCGCGTCGTGGTAGCATTCGCGCACGTTCTTGCGGGATATGCTCCGCCAGACCTCTTCCAGGTCCCGCAGGATCTTGGCGTCCTCTTCGTCGATGGGCTCTATCGGCTGCCCCGAGCGCACCTCGTTCACGCCGAGCACGTCGAAGACCAGCACTGAGTGGTGGGCGACCATCCAGCGGCCCGCTTCGGTCACCAGGTCGGGATGCGGAACCTCGGCTTCGTCGCAGGCCGACTGGATCGTCGACACGACGTCGTTCGCGTACTCCTGCGCCGAGTAGTTCTTCGACGAGTGGAAATTCGTCTGGGAGCCGTCGTAATCCACTCCCAGACCGCCGCCCACGTCCACCAGGCGGGGCTCCGCTCCCATCTTGTGGAGGCCGACGAAGATGTGGCTGGCCTCGCGCAGTGCATCCTTGTGGGCGCGGATCGTCGTGATCTGGGAGCCGATGTGGAAGTGGAGCAGCTCCAGGCAGTCCAGCATGTCCTCGGAGCGCAGCCGCTCCACGGCGTCGACGATCTCGCGGGCCGAGAGGCCGAACTTCGACTTGTCGCCGGTGGACTCGACCCACTTCCCGGCGCCCTTGGTGGTGAGGCGCGCGCGCACCCCGATGTGCGGCCGGATGCCGAGCTCCGCCGCCGTCTTGATCAGCAGGTCGATCTCGTGGAAGCGGTCGATCACGATGATGGGAGTGCGGCCCAGGCGTTGGGCGAGCAGGGCCGTCTCGACGTAGGCGCGGTCCTTGTAGCCGTTGCAGATGATCAGCGCGCCCGGGGTGTCGAGCAGGGCCAGCGCGATCAGCAGCTCCGGCTTGCTCCCCGCCTCCAGGCCGAAGCCGGCCCCGGCGCCGTGGGAGATGATCTCCTCCACCACGTGGCGCTGCTGGTTCACCTTGATCGGGTAGACGCCCCGGAAGCGCCCCCGATACTCGTATTCGCTGATGGTGTTTTCGAAGATCTTCGCGATTCCCTGCACCCGGCTCGCCAGGATGTCGGAGAAGCGGATCAGCAGCGGCGTGCGCAGTCCGCGTCGGCTCAGGTCTCCGACCAGGTCGCGGAGGTCCACGGTGGGGCCGCCGGGTCCACGGGGGAGGACCTCTACGGTGCCCCGTTCGCTGACGTGGAAGAAGCCGCGGCCCCAGGCGGGAACGCTGTAGAGCTCGAGACTGTCTCGGATGGTCCATCCCTGCATGGGAGCCCCCGAACACTTCGGTCTATAGATATCAAGACGGAAGCGGCTCGTCGCGTTCTTCGCCGCTGGAGAGGTCGCGCACCTTGGCGACCCCCCGGGCCAGCTCGTCGGAGCCGACCATGTAGATGCGAGCCGCACCGATCCGGTCCGCGTCCTGGAGCGCCCGGCGCAGGCGCACGGGCCGAAGCACGAGCTCGACGGATTGCCCTTCCTCTCGCAGCCGCGTGGCCAGACGGATCGCCGCGGGCCGCTCCTCTTCGCCAAACGCGTAGACGACCGCGTCCAGGCGGCGGGGAATCTCGGGCAGCCTTCCCCGGTCGGCGAGCAGCTCCATGATGACGGAATCCCCAAAGCCAAAGCCGACGGCCGGTACCGCCGTGCCGCCGAGACTCTGGAGCAGGCGATCGTAGCGCCCACCGCCGCAGATTGAACGCAGCTTGCCCCGGGCGTCGAAGACCTCGAACACGATCCCCGTATAATAGGCGAGGCCGCGGACCACGGAGGCGTCGAAGACCACGCGATCGGCCAGCCCGTATGCATCCAGCAGCTCCAGCAGGCGGCGCAGCTCGGCGATGGCGGTGGAATCCTTCGGGGCCCTCCGGGCCGCCTCGTCCAGATCCTTCACGGAGAGCAGGTCTACCACCGCCTCGGCGGCGCTCCGCTCCAGGCCCGCCGGGCCTTCGGGGTCCGTGAGCTGCGCTACCACAGCGTCGGCGCCGATCTTCTCGAGCTTGTCGATCACCACGCAGAGGGGCTCGAAGCTCTCGGGTCGATCCACCAGCAGCCGCTCCCGGAGGCTCTCCTCCAGCAGGGCGCGGCTGTTGATCCGCATGCGCGTGTCGCCGGGGTCGAGACCCATGGCGTCCAGCGCGCCGAAGACCGCGGCGATCAGCTCCGCCTCGGCGCTGACACTCGGCTCTCCCCAGATGTCCATGTTCCACTGGTAGTGCTCGCGCCGGCGTCCCCGGGTCATGCGTTCGTAGCGCCAGCACTGCGGAATGCAGAACCAGCGCAGTGGGAACCGGAGAGCCCCCTGGCGCGCCATCACCATCCGGGCCAGCGAAGGCGTGAACTCGCCTCGGAGAGCGAGGTGCCGGCCGTGCAGGGTGAAGTGGTAGAGCTGGTCGACGATCTCCTCGCCGGCTTTGCGCTGGTAGAGCTCGGCGTGCTCGACGATCGGGGCGTCGACCTCCTCGAAGCCAAAGCGCTCTGCGACTTCGCGGAAGCGGTCGAAGAGCCAGCTGCGCAGGCGCAGGTCCTCCGGGTAGAAGTCCCGGGTTCCGCGGGGCGGCTGCAGGTCGGCTTTGCTCACGCAGGACCGATTACCACAGTCCGGCCGCAGAATCAGATCTGACGTCCCCGGGACCCCGCGATCTGCTAAACAACCGGCTTCCACAGAGGGAGGATCGCATGGGTGCTGGACGGATCTGGATCGCCTTCGCCGCTGCCGGGTTCCTGTTCCTGGCCGCCTGCGGGGGCCCCGAGGAGAGCGGATCTCCCGAGCCGGCGGCGCTCCCGAGTGCCGCCGAGTCGCAGCCGGTGCCGCCTGGGGCCTCGTCGCTTCCCGACGACCTCTCCCGAGGCCTTCTGATCGCCCTCTCCCGCTTCGAGAGCGACGAGAGCGGAAAGCCCCTGCCGAAATCGGAGCTCGTCACCCTGCTGCGGCGCGGGGGGGCCTGGGAGGCGCGATCCTACCAGGATCCGGAGAGCAACGTCTTTCACAAGGCCATGGTCTACAGACGGCCGGGGAGCGGTCCGGCGATCCTGACCCTGGGCGGCAGCGCCGCAGCCGTGAAGCTCTGGAAATCGGCGGACGGGGGGCTCACGCCCTCGGAGACGCTGTGGATGGAGGACTTCGGCGGGCGCTTCAGCCGCATGCGCGACGCCGAGCAGGGAGATCTCTTCGGAGACGGGAGCCCGTCTCTGGCGGTCGCAACCCATGACCAGGGGGTCGTCGCGGTGATCCGCCCCGGCGTAGAGGGGGCCCTCGAGCTCGATCGCGAGCCGAACACGATCATCCACGAGATCGAGATCGGCGATCTCGACGGGGACGGAGTCCTGGAGGTCTACGCGACGCCGAGCGATCCGAACAAGCTGGATGGCTCCCTCCAGCGCGGGGAAGTCGTTCGCTACGTCCCGGCGACGGGGGAGGGTCGCGTCGTCGTCGCCGATCTCGGTGACCGGCACGCGAAGGAGATCCTGGTGGACGACGTGGATGGGGACGGGCGCGACGAGCTCTACGTCTCCATCGAAGCGGTCGAGGGCGGTCGGCTCGAGATCCGCCGCTACGACGCGGAGACGGATCCTTCCGGCGGATCCATCATCGCGACGCTCCGGGATCCGATGTGTCGCTTCCTCACTGCTGGGGATGTCGACGGTGACGGGAAGAAGGAGATGGTCGCAGCGGCGAAGGACACGGGTCTCTGGTTGCTGCGGCCCGGCGCGGATCCGCGAGCCGAGTGGTCGGTCTCGCTGATCGACTCGGAGTCGAAGGGTTTCGAACACGCCGCCGTGCTGGCGGATCTCGACGGCGACGGAACCGATGAGCTCTACGCGGCCAGCGACGACGATCGCGAGGTCAGGCGCTATGTGTGGGAGGGCGACCGGCCGGTCCGCGAAGTGATCTACGCCCGCCCGGATGCGACCCCGATCCTGACCTGGAACCTGATGCCGGTTCCCGAGGCGCTGGTCCCGTAGCCTTGCAGCGGGGACGTTCAACAACGTCCCCGCTGGTCGGCGGTCTACTTCGCGATGCTGAGCATCGCGGCGAGGGCGACTTCGATGCACGTGCCCATGTTGCGATCCAGGTCGATATGGGAGGGGCCGGGCCAGGGGGTGAGGTCCGAGACCACGCAGATGCATCCAGCCCGGACGCCGAAGAGGCCGGCCAGAGTGAGCAGCACCCCGGACTCCATCTCGCAGTTCAGCACCCGGGCGCTGCGCATGTTCTCGATCCGCTCGGCGTGCTCCCGAGTCCAGTAGCCCTCCACGCTCATCGAAGCCATCGAGCCGTCCGGCTGGAGCACGGCGTTGCGGATGTAGAAGGCGTCCAGGGACCAGGTGATGCCGGCCCGGTGGCGGATCCCGCGCTGCTCCGCGGCTTCGAGCAGCGCCCCCACCAGCCGGTGGTCGGCCACGGCGGGGTACTCGGGGACCACGTAGCTTCGGGAAGTTCCATCGTCGCGCACCGCCCCGGTGGTGATCACCAGGTCTCCGACCTCGAGACCGGGGGCCAAGCCTCCGCTGTTCCCGATACGCAGGAAGGTATGGCCCCCGAGCTTCACCAGCTCTTCGAGGATCACCGCGGTCCCCGGCGCGCCGATCCCGGTGGAGGCGGCCGTCAGCGCCACCCCGTCGCGCTGACCGGTGACCACCCGGTACTCCCGGACCTGGCAGACCTCGCGCGCCTGCTCCCAGGAGGCGGTGATGGGGTCGATCCGGGCCGGATCGCCACATAGGAATACGTAGCCGGCCGTCTCTCCGGGCCGTAGTCCACTGATGGGCTGGGCATCGCTCACTTCGGATTCTCCGCTGAAGGTCGGAGCAGCGTCGCCGAGGTGCAGGCGGCTCGCAACCCGAGGGGTTTTTCCCGCTCCGCTCAAGTTTTCTCCGAGGTTCCCGACCCTGGGAATCTGCGGCCACGGGTAGGTGAGGTTGTCAGAGGGCGAGGGTCGGGCTAAGGGTGGGCCTCCGATCTTCAGACCCAGTTTCGATTCAATCTCGATCCCCGAGGGGACCGGAGGTCGTTTGGCGAAGTCACTCATCATCACCGAGAAGCCGAGTGTCGCACGCGACATCGCGGGAGCCCTCGGAGACTTCGCAGAGCAGGAAGGCTACTGGGAGAGCGGGGGCTACGTGATGACCTTCGCGGTCGGTCACCTCTTCGAGCTGCTGGAGCCCGAGGAGCTCGACGAGAAGTTCAAGCGGTGGACTCTCGACGTGCTGCCGATCATCCCGGATCGCTTCGAGATCAAGAAGAAGAAGGGTCAGAGCGAGCGCATTCGCATCATCGAGAAGCTGCTCGAGCGCAAGGACGTGGATCGGGTCATCAATGCCTGCGACGCCGGGCGCGAGGGCGAGCTGATCTTCCGGGAGATCGTCGGCTTCCTGGGCAACCGCAAGCCCATCGTCCGCCTCTGGCTCCAGTCCATGACCCAGACTGCGATTCGCGAGGGTTTCTCCAAGCTGCTGCCGGGCGCCGAGCTCGAGCCCCTCGGCCAGGCCGCCGAGTGCCGTGCCTACTCGGACTGGCTGATCGGGATGAACGCCACCCGGGCCCTCACCAAGCGTCTCAAGAGCCGAAAGGAACGGAGCGCCTGGTCCGCTGGCCGCGTTCAGACTCCCACCCTCGCTCTACTGGTGGAGCGTGAGTTCCAGGTGCTCGCCCACGTCCCCCGCTCCTACTGGCGGGTGACCGCGAGCTTCGACCACGATGGCAGCGCCTACACCGCGACCTGGTACGACCCGGACTTTCAGTCCGACGACGACGATCAACGCAAGGATGACCGGATCTTCGACGAGCAGCGCGCGCAGGCGATCGTGGAGGCGGTCCGGGGTCGCGCCGGTGTCGCCGGGGAAACCCGCAAGCCCTCCCGCGAGGCCGCGCCCCCGCTCTTCGACCTCACCGCCCTCCAACGCGAAGCCAACGCGCGCTTCAGCTGGTCCGCGCGCCGCACGCTGGGAGCAGCCCAGCGCTGCTACGAGGTCCACAAGCTGCTCACCTACCCCCGCACCGATTCCCGCTGTCTCCCCAACGATTACCGGGAGAAGGTGAATCAGGTGCTCCACAGCTACGCGGCGGCCAAGGCCGGCTCCCCCGCCGCCGAGTTCGCGCCCTTCGCCCGCCACCTCCTGGACGCCGGGCTCCAGAACAGCGAGCGCGTCTTCAACGACGCCGGCGTCTCGGACCACTTTGCGATCATCCCCACCGGGGTCCTGCCGCGAGGGGAGCTACGGGGCGACGACCGCCGGCTCTACGACCTGGTGCTGCGGCGTTTCCTCGGCGCCTTTCATCCGCCCGCCCTCTGGGAGCGCGTCGAGCGGATTACCGAGGTCTCGGGTGAGCGGTTCCGCTCGCGGAGCCGCACCCTGGTGGAGCCCGGCTGGCGGACCGTCCTCGCCAACGGCGGAAATGGGGAAGACGAAACCCTGCCGGCTCTGCGCAAGGGGGAGAACACCACCAGTGGCGTGGAGATTCGGACCACCGCCATCGAGGCCGACCCCGACCAGACCAAGGCCCCCGCCCGCATTACAGAGGCCCGGCTCCTCTCCCTGATGGAGAATGCGGGCAAGTGGCTCGAGGACGAGGAGCTGGCAGCGGCTCTCCACGAGAAGGGGCTCGGCACTCCCGCCACCCGGGCCGACATCATCGAGAACCTGATTGCCAAGGGTTACGCGGTGCGGCTCGGCAAGGCCCTGCGCCCCACCGTGAAGGGCATCCGCCTGATCGACACCCTCAAGCGGATTCACATCGACCGACTGGCCTCGGCGGAGCTGACCGGCGAGATCGAGCGTCATCTGACCGAGGTCGAGCGCGGCGGCCGCACCCAGGCCCAGTTTCTGGACGAGATGAAGGAGTACGCCAGCGAGATCGTGGAGCGCGCCCGGAGCTTCGAGTACGAGGAGGTCTACGCCACCGACCCCTCCCTCGGTCCCTGTCCCCGCTGCGAGCGTCCGGTCTACGAGTCGGCCTGGTTCTACCGCTGCCTCCCCGTCCCGGAAGTAGAGCCCGACGACGACTGCCCGATGCGGTTCTGGAAGGACACCGCCGGGCGTTACCTGGACCGGGCCGCCGTCGAAGCGCTGCTGAGAGACGGTCACACCGGCGTCCTGGACGGCTTCACCGCCCGCAACGGACGGACCTACCGCGGGAGCATCGAGGTCGACCGGGAGCAGTGGAAGCTCTCGGTGAATTCCGAGGGCTGGAACGAGGAGGCGGCCAGCGACCAGCCCGAGTACGAGGTGAACACCGAGCCCCTGGGTCGCTGCCCGATCTGCGACGAGTTCGACGTCGTCGAGACTCCCACCCAGTTTGCCTGTGCGGAGCGGCTCAAGGAGCAGACCGAAGAGGAGCCGCCGCCCGAGAAGGGAAAGAAGCGGAAGAAGCCCAAGGTATGCGGCTTCGTGATGTCGCGAACGGTCTGCAAGCGCGAGATCACCCGTGAGGAATTCCTGGTCTACCTGAGGACGGGCAAGACCGATCTCCTCGAGAGCTTCACGTCTCGTTTCGGTCGCCCCTTCTCGGCCACACTGGTCCTCAAGGAGAGCGGCCGTCACGGCTTCGAGTTCCCCCCCCGGAAGACCAAGGGCGCCGGCGCGGCCAAGGAAGGGGACACTGCCGCCGGTGCGAAAACCACCCGGCGTAAGGCCACGAAGAGAAAGCCGACCTCCAAGAAGACCCCCAAGAAGGCCGGGACGAAGCGGCCGGCGCGCAAGAAGGCCGCCGCGAAGAAGGCGACCCGCAAGAAGGGGGTGGCCCGAGGTTCCAGCCGCAAGAAGGCCTCTCCCCAGAGCGATCCGAGTTCGAGCTGATTCCATCCCCCGGGGGCACCCTCGAACGGGTCATGCCCTCGAATTTGGTTGTCTTCCCGGATGCTTCCACGTATAAGTGCGGGTTGCCGAGCCTGGAGGTGATCCAGCCCAGGGGAAGCGGGTCGATCGGAGAGACTCATCTTCCCTAGTGATTGCCACCGGGCCCAGGGGGAACCGAGTCGCCGCTCTTGCTCGGGGTGGTGGGAGGCGGCGAGGTAGGAGGGTTCATGAGAGGAGCTCGCTGCTTCAGCGCCATCTGTTCGTTCGCCGTGCTCGCTGTTCTCGGGTCGTCGGCCAATGCGCTCGAGTTCTGGGATGGACGGCTCGCGATCCACGGCTACTACGGCATGCAGGTCCGGTCCATCAACGAGAGCTTCCAGTTTCAGAACAACGACTGGGATCTCACCCAGTGGTACCACGTGCTGAACCTGGAGATCGAAGGGGACATTGCTCCCGACGGCTTCGGTCCCTTCGACCTGATCTCCGTATTCGGCCGCGTCGAGGTCCGCTACGACTGCGTGTGGACCCGCGGCTGCGGGATCTTCTCCTCGGCAGACGCCTACGGCGACCGCGCCAAGAAGCTCCCGGAGCGACTGATGATGGGCCGCCGCTCCGGCTACACCATGCAGCATTACAACGGCGACCAGAGGCCCTACCGGCAGTATACCTCCCCTGCGGAGCTGTCCTACAACTTGAGGGACATCCCCAATCCCTCTCGTCAGCCGGCCACCTGGAGCATGATGCCGGGTGTCACGACACTCTCCGCCAGCGCGGGCCCGGACGGCATCCTCGGGACCGGCGACGATCCCTTCCCCTACTACACCTACGGCTTCATGAACCCGGACAAGTGCAAGTTCGGCGTTCAGAAGCTCTGGGGATCCGCCGACCTGAACATCGACCGCGTTCTGCCCCACACGCCGGACTGCGAGATCATCCCGGCCGGTCCCATGGCCGACAAGGCGAGTCCCCTCAGCGAACTCGACGTGAACCCCCTCACGGGTATTGTTGGGGGCCCCGAGCTGCCGCTCCGGCCCTCGCCGAAGGTGCCTTTCGGACCCAAGAAGGGCCGCGGGGAGCTGGCCCAGGGCGTGTGGTTCCCCAACAACGAAGTCGCCGAGATGCTCCGGAGGGACAAGTTCGGGAACCACGATCAGAACTTCAGCCAGGACGAGCTGGCCTGGAACCGCGGCGGGAGCCAGCAGGACGAGAAGGAGCTGAAGGAGCTCTACGCCGACATCGAAATGTTCGACAGCCGGCTCTGGCTGCGGATCGGCAAGCAGAACATCGTCTGGGGCAAGACGGAGCTGTTCCGCACCACCGACCAGTTCAATCCCCAGGATCTCGCTCTCGCCTCGCTGCCGAGCCTGGAGGAGTCCCGGATCGCGCTGTGGGCGCTGCGGGCGGTCTGGTCCTTCTACAGTGTCGGACCCCTCGAGGATCTTCGCCTCGAGCTGGCGATGAACTACGACGAGTTCGAGCCGACCGACCTCGGCCGCTGTGGCGAGCCCTATTCGCCGCTTCCGGTTTGCGACATCACCTACGGTCTGATGGCCCACGGGTTCGTGGGCACCGCGATCGCGGGGGTGGAAAGACCTCCGAATCCCTGGGACAGCTGGTCGGGGATCGAGGTGGGCGGTCGTCTCGAGTGGCGCTACGACCGCTTCAGCTTCGCCATCACCGACTTCTACGGCTACAACGACGGCCCCTACACGGACCCGGTCTTCACCTACGCCCGCAACGTGGATGTGATGTCGGGCCGGCCTCGCCATACGATGGCCACGGGTCCCTGCCGGACCGGCAAGGAGACGAGCTGCCTGACCGAGAAGAACGCGCTGACCCACCACAGCGTGAACCAGCAGTATTTCCAGTTCATCTGCGCCACCAGCATCGGCTTCAGCAGCCTCGACACGGCTGCCTGTGGCCAGAGCATCTTCAACAGCCAGAAGCTGGCGGTCGCCGGACAACCCCCTCTCGCCCACCATCGCCGTGGCGCTCAGCGCCGGTATTTCGGGTCAGGATCCCGACGCACTGTTCGGTGTCACCGGCGGGTCGCTCTTTTACACCCTGGCCGGTTACGCCGCGGAGGCTGACCAGGTCCGCGCGATGACGAAGGGAAACACCCTCCCGAACGTCTACCCGAACGGCGTCGTGACTCCCCTGGTCCCGCTCGTCGTGGACCCCAACGACGGCCCCCCCATGAATCACCCCATCGCGCTCCAGAACATCTTCGCCCCGTACGGGCTCTCGCCGGTTCTGACCGACGAGCAGGAGGCGCTGCTGGGCTGCGGTCCCTTCTACGGCACCAACTGCGACATCGACGGAATCGACCTGATGAACGTCGAGGCCAGCGCGTCGATACAGTCCTGGCCGATCTTCGAGGGAACCTTCACCAACGGAAGGGGCACCTGGCTGACCACGGACAAGGGCCGTGCCCAGCCCGGCACGACGGGCTTCAACGGCGGCCCGGTCTGTACGCGGTACGAGGGTGGCAAGACCTACATCCTCCCCGGCTGTCGTGGGCCGGGGGACGTCGGCTACAACCGCAATGTCGACGGCTCCACCTTCGGGGACGATTCCGTCGTCGCGATCCCCGGTGAATATCAGCGCGTCCATCCCTTCACCGGGCAGCCGTGGGCCAGCGAGATGTCGATCGTCTCCTGGAACATCCTGATGGTGATCGCGGCGCTCTCCTTCCCCGACGATCCCAACAACCCGAAGGACAGCGAGTTCGCTCCGAACGATCCCTTCCGCACCAACGGCTGCTCCCTCGCCGCGCCGGGTTTCTGCGGCAACGTCGGGGCCTACGACTCCATCGTCGGGGCTCGGCGGAGCTCGATCCGGGCGGGCGGCAACGGCGAGTTCGGGCGCCGGGACTTCGTCTGGCACGGCGGGGGCGATCTGGCGCTTCGCTACGAGAAGCGCAACGTGCTCGGCGCCTCGATGGACTTTGCCGAGGACTTCACCAAGTCGAACTGGAGCGTCGAGTTCACCTGGATCGAGGGGCTGCCGTACTCGGACGCCAACTCGCTGACTGGCATCAACAAGGCGGACAGCTACAACCTGACCCTGTCGGTCGACCGCCCCACCTTCATCAACTTCCTGAACCAGAACCGGACCATCTTCTTCAACTCCCAGTGGTTCTTCCAGTGGGTCAACGGCTACGAGAGGGGCTTCTACAGCAACGGCCCCTTCAACATGCTGGCGACCTTCACGGTCAGCACCGGCTACTTCCAGGATCGGCTGCTTCCCGGCTTCACCCTCGTGTACGACTTCCACTCGCAATCGGGAGCCGGACTGGCGAACGTGACCTACCGCTTGACCGAGAACTTCTCGGCGACGGTTGGCATGGCCGGATTCTTCGGGCACTACCAGACCAAGACGCCCGCGCTCTGGAGCACAGGAGTGGGAGGGAACCGGGTGGGTCGCGGCGCCTACCAGACCTTCGTGGAGAACGGACTCTCGCCGATCCGAGAGCGCGACGAGCTCTACCTGACCCTCCGCTACACGTTCTAGGCGCGCGCGAAACCAGAGGTTGAGGACCGCGGCCGGGTGAGGGTGCCGCGAAGGTGAGTTCTGTGTCCTGCTACGCGCAGCGCATGGATCACCTTTCGAGAACTGGGGCATCTCGGACCGTCTCGGTCTGGTAGCGCTCTCGAATTCGCTTGTCTTCTGGAACCTCCTCGCGTATTGGTGCGGGTTGCCGAGCCTGGGGGTGATCCAGCCCGAGCGAGGCTGGTCGAGCGGAGAGACTCAGCCTCCCTGGTGATCGCCGCCAGGCTCAGGGGGAACCGCGTCGCCGCTTCCACCTGGGGTGGCGGGAGGGGCGAGGCAGGAGGGTTCATGAACGGAGCTCGCCGCTTCGGCGCTATTTGTTTGTTCGGAGTTCTCGTCGTTCTCGGGTCACCGGCCACAGCGCTCGAGTTCTGGGACGGACGGCTCGCGATTCACGGCTTCTACGGCATGCAGGTCCGTTCCATCATCGAGAGCTTCCAGTGGCAGAACAACTCCTGGGACCTCACCCAGTGGTACCACGTGCTGAACCTGGAGATCGAGGCGGACATCGCTCCCGACGGCTTCGGTCCCTTCGACGTGATTTCCGCCTTCGGCCGGGTCGAGGTTCGCTACGACTGCGTCTGGACCCGCGGCTGCGGCATCTTCTCCTCGGCGGACACCTACGGCGACCGCTCCAGAAGGCTCCCAGAGCGGCTGCTGCGAGGGCGCAGCTCCGGCTACACACTCGCGCACTTCAACGGCGACCAGCGGCGTTTCCGGCAATACACCGATTTCAGTCAGCTGAGCTACAACTTGAGGGACATTCCCACCCCCGATCGCAAGCCGCTCGAGTTTGGCAGCATCCCCGGCGTTGCGGGACTCTCCGCCAGCAAGGGAATCGACGGCGAGCTCGGGACCGAAGACGACCCCTTCCCCTACTACACCTACGGCTTCATGAACCCGAAGAAGTGCCTGTTCGGCGTCCAGAAGCTTTGGGGGTCCTCCGACCTGAACACACAGCGCGTTCTCCCCCACACACCCGGTTGCGAAGTCATCCCGAACGGTCCCATGGCCGACAAGGCGAGCCCCCTGAGCCCCCTCGACTTTAACCCGATCACCGGTGTCAAAGGGTCCGGCAACCTGCCGCTCCGACCGGTGCCGAAGGTGCCTTTCGGACCCAAGAAGGGCCGCGGGGAGCTGCCCCAGGGCGTCTGGTTCCCCAACCACGAGACCGCCGAGATGCTCCGGCGGGACAAGTTCGGGAGCTTCGACCAGAACTTCAGTCAGGACGACCTGGCCTGGAACCACGGCGCGAGCCAGCAGGACGAGAAGGAGCTGAAGGAGCTCTACGCCGACATCGAGCTCTTCGACAGCCGGCTCTGGCTGCGGCTCGGCAAGCAGAACATCGTCTGGGGAAAGACGGAGCTGTTCCGCACCACCGACCAGTTCAACCCCCAGGATCTCGCCATCGCCTCGCTGCCGAGCCTGGAGGAGTCTCGGATCGGCCTCTGGGCGCTGCGGGCGGTCTGGTCCTTCTACAACGTCGGTCCCCTCGAGGACGTTCGCTTCGAGGTGGCGATGAACTACGACGAGTTCGAGCCGACCGACGTCGGCCGCTGCGGCGAGCCCTACGCGCCGCTTCCGGTCTGTGACAAGACCTACGGTCTGATGGCCCACGGGTTCGTGGGAAGCGCGATCGCGGGGGAGGTCCGGCCTCCGAATCCCTGGGACAGCTGGTCGGGGATCGAGGTGGGCGGCCGTCTGGAGTGGCGTTACGACCGCTTCAGCTTCGCCGTCACCGACTTCTACGGCTACAACGATGGCGCCTACACGGACCCGATCTTCAACTACCGCCGCAACGTGGATGTGATGTCGGGCCGGCCTCGCAATAGAATGTCCACGGGTCCCTGCCGGAACGGCAGCGAGGCGAGCTGTCTCAAGCCGGGCAATGCGCTGACCCAACACAGTGTCAACCAGCAGCAGTTCCACTTCATCTGCGCCACCAGCATCGGCTTCAGCAACCTCGATCCGACCGCCTGCGGCCAGAGCATCTTCAACAGCCAGAAGCTGGCGATCCCGAGCAACCCCCTCTCGCCCACCATCGGCGTGGCACTCAGCGCCGGTGTTTCGGGTCAGGATCCCGACGCGGCGTTCCCGCTCCCGACCACCGGCGGGCAGCTCGTTCTCGCCCTGGCCGCCTACGGTCCGGACCAGCAGGCCAGGGTGCGCGCCGCGACGGCCGGGTACAACGGGCTCCCGGCCGGCGCCCGGACTCCCCTGGTACCGCTCGTGGTGGATCCCAACGACGGCCCCGCCGCGAATCACCCGATCGGGATCCAGAACCTCTTCACCCAATGGGGGCTCTCGCCGGTTCTGACCGACGAGCAGGAGGCGCTGCTGGGCTGCGGTCCCTTCTACGGCACCAACTGCGACATCGAGGGGATCGACCTGATGAACGTCGAGGCCAGCTCGCAGCTCCAGTCCTGGCCGATCTTCGATGGAACCTTCACCGACGCAAGGTTCACCTACCTGACCACGAGACAGGACCTTGCCCAGCCCGGCACCACGGGCTTCAACGGCGGCCCGGTCTGCACGCGCTACGAGGGTGGCAAAACCTACATCCTGCCCGGATGCCGTGGACCTGGAGACGTCGGCTACGACATCAACGTCGATGGCTCCACCTCCGGTGTGAATCTGAGCGGCCCTGCCGGGGCCTACCAGCGGGTCCACCCCTTTACCGGTCAGCCGTGGAAGAGCGAGATGGCGATCGTCTCCTGGAACGTGCTGATGGTCCTCGCGGCGCTCTCGATTCCCGCGGACCCCGACAACCCGAAGGAGTCCGAGTTCGATCCAAACGATGTCTTCCGCACCAACGCCTGCTCCCTCGCCGCGCCGCACTTCTGCGGCAACATCTCCGCCTACAACTCCATCATCGGGGCCGGGCGGAGCTCGATCCGGGCGGGCGGCAACGGTGAGTTCGGGCGCCGGGACTTCATCTGGCACGGCGGGGGCGATCTGGCGCTTCGCTACGAGAAGCGCAACGTGCTCGGCGCCTCGCTGGACTTCGCCGAGGATTTCAGCAAGTCGAACTGGAGCTTCGAGTTCACCTGGATCGAGGGGATGCCGTACTCGGACGCCAACTCGTTGACCGCCACCAACAAGGCGGACAGCTACAACCTGACCGTGTCGGTCGACCGCCCCACCTTCATCAACTTCCTGAACCAGAACCGGACCATCTTCTTCAACACCCAGTGGTTCTTCCAGTGGATCAACGGCTACGAGAGGGGCTTCTACGCCAACGGCCCCTTCAACATGCTCACGACCTTCACGGTCGCCACCGGCTACTTCCAGGATCGGCTGCTCCCCGGCTTCACCCTCGTGTACGACTTCCACTCCAATTCGGGGGCCGGGATGGCGAACGTGACCTACCGCTTCACGGAGAACTTCTCGGCGACGGTCGGCATGGCCGGATTCTTCGGGCACTACCAGACCAAGACGCCCGGACTCTGGGGCGCCGCAGTCGGACCGAACCGGGTGGGTCGCGGCGCCTACCAGACCTTCGTGGAGAACGGACTCTCGGCGATCCGAGAGCGCGACGAGCTCTACCTGACCCTTCGCTACACGTTCTGAGCGGGGGTGTCTCGGTCTGGCAGGGCTCTCGAATTTGGTTGTTCTTCCGGCTGGTTCCCCGTATAAGTGCGGGTTTGAGGGACCTGCGTAGCCGCTCCCGCCCGGGGCCGAGGGATGCGGTGAAAAGATAGGAGGGGGCATGAGAAGAGCTCGGTGCTTCAGCGCCATCTGTTCGATTGCCGCGCTGGCTGTTCTCGCGTCGCCGGCCGCGGCGATCGAGTTCTGGGACGGACGGCTCGAGATTCACGGCTATTACGAGCAGCAGGTCCGGTCCATCGTGGAAAGCTTCCAGTGGCAGAACAACTCCTGGGACCTCACCCAGTGGTACCACGTGCTGAACGTGGAGATCGAGGCGGACCTCGCCCCCGATGGCTTCGGTCCCTTCGACCTGATCTCCGCCTTTGGCCGCGTCGAGGTCCGCTACGACTGCGTGTGGACCCGCGGCTGCGGCATCTTCTCCTCGGCGGATACCTACGGCGACCGCGCCAGAAGGCTCCCAGAGCGAATGCTGCGAGGCCGCCGCTCCGGCTACACACTCTCGGAGTTCAACGGCGACCAGAGACGTTACCGACAGTACACGTCCCCCGCGCAGAACCTGATCAGCAGCATGCCCACTCCCTCTCGCGAGCCGCTCACGTTCGCCTACATCCCCGGCCTCGACGGACTCTCCGCCAGCGCGGGCCTGGACGGCGAGCTCGGGACCGAGGACGACCCCTTCCCCTACTACACTGGCGGCTTCATGGACCCGAAGAAGTGCCTGTTCGGTGTCCAGAAGATGTGGGGATCCCAAGATCTGAACGACAACCGTCTCCTCCCCCATACACCCGCTTGCGAGATCATCCCGAACGCTTCCATGGCCGACAGGGCGAACCCCCTACGCGCGGGCGACATCAACCCGATCACCGGTACAGGGGGAGGCGGCGCGCTGCCGCTCCGCCCCGCGCCGCAGGTGCCTTTCGGACCTCGCAAGGGCCGCGGGGAAGTGGCCCAGGGCGTGTGGCTGCCCAACCACGAGGTCGCCGAGATGCTCCGGAGGGACAAGTTCGGAAGCTTCGACCAGAACTTCAGCCAGGACGAGCTGTCGTGGAACCACGGCGCGAGCCAGCAGGACGAGAAGGAGCTGAAAGAGCTCTACGTAGACATGGAGCTCTTCGACGCCCACCTCTGGCTGCGGCTCGGCAAGCAGAACATCGTCTGGGGCAAGACGGAGCTGTTCCGGACCACCGACCAGTTCAACCCCCAGGATCTCGCTCTCTCCTCGCTGCCGAGCCTGGAGGAGTCCCGGATCGCGCTGTGGGCGCTGCGGGCGGTCTGGTCCTTCTACGACGTCGGGCCCTTCGAGGACCTCCGCCTCGAGGTGGCGGTGAACTACGACGAGTTCGAGCCGACTGACGTCGGCCGCTGCGGCGAGCCCTATGCGCCACTTCCGGTCTGCGACAAGACCACGGGTCTGATCGGCCACGGGTTCGGGGCTGCCGCACTCGCGGGCGAGGTCAGGCCTCCAAATCCCTGGGACAGCTGGAAGGGGATCGAGGTGGGCGGCCGTCTGGAGTGGCGCTACGACCGTTTCAGCTTCGCCGTCACCGACTTCTACGGCTACAACGACGGGGGCTACCTGGACCCGATCTTCTCCTACACCCGCAACGTGGATCCGATGTCGGGCCGGCCTCGCAATGGAATGTCCACGGGTCCCTGCCGGACCGGCAAGGAGGCGAGCTGTCTGACCGAGAAGAACGCGCTGACCCACCACAGTGTGAACCAGCAGAGTTTCCACTTCATCTGCGCCACCACCATCGGCTTCTCGGATCTCGATCCTGCCGCCTGCGGCCAGACCATCTTCAACAGCCAGGACCCGGCGGTCGACGACCCCCTCTCGCCGACGGGGGCCGTGGCCTTCGGCGTACTCGCCTCGGGTCAGGATCCCGACGCAGCTTTCCCGCTCCCCGTCACCGGCGGCCAGATCTTCTTGGGCCTGGCCGCCTACGGTCCGGACGCTCAGGCCCAGGTGCGCGCCGCAACGGCCGGCAACAACGGGTTCCCGGCCGGCGCCCGGACTCCCCTGGTTCCGCTCGTGGTGGATCCCAACGACGGCCCCGCCGCGAATCACCCGATTGGGATCCAGAACCTTTTCACCGCATACGGGCTCTCGTCGGCTCTGACGGACGAGCAGGAGGCGCTGGTGGGCTGCGGTCCCTTCTACGGCACCAACTGCGACATCGACGGGATCGACCTGATGAACGTCGAGGCCAGCTCGCAGCTGCAGTCCTGGTCGATCTTCGACGGGACCTTCGGGCCGGGCGCCTGGGACACCAGGGACGCGAGGCGTGCCCAGCCCGGCACGACGGGCTTCCAGGGCGGACCGGTTTGCACGCGCTACGAGGGTGGCAGGACCTACATCCTGCCCGGCTGCCGTGGGCCGGGTGACAACCACTACGACATCAACGTCGATGGCTCCACCTCCGGGGCCGACCTCCTTGGGAACGTCTTCCAGCGCGTCCACCCCTTCACCGGACAGCAGTGGAGGAGCGAGATGGCGATCCTCTCCTGGAACCTCCAGACGACCCTGGTGGGTCTCTCGCTTCCCGGTGACCCGAGCAACCCGAAGAGAGGCGAGTTCGATGCGAACAACCCCTTCCGCACCAATGCCTGCTCCTTCGCGCAGCCGGGCTTCTGCGGCACCATCGCCGCCTACAATGCCATCATCGGAGCTCGGCGGAGCTCGATCCGGGCGGGTGGCAACGGCCAATACGGGCGCCGGGACTTCATCTGGCACGGAGGGGGCGATGTGGCGCTTCGCTACGAGAAGCGCAACGTACTCGGCCTCTCGATGGACTTTGCCGAGGACTTCAGCAAGTCGAACTGGAGCTTCGAATTCACCTGGTTCGAGGGGTTGCCGTACGCGGACAACAACTCGTGGGATGTCAGCAGAAAGGCGGACACCTTCAACCTGACCGTTTCGATCGACCGCCCCACCTTCGTGAACTTCCTGAACTCGAACCGGACCTTCCTGTTCAACACCCAGTGGTTCTTCCAGTGGATCAATGGCTACGAGAGGGGCTTCACCAGCAACGGCCCCTTCAACATGCTCGCGACCTTCTCGGTCGCCACCGGCTACTTCCAGGATCGGCTGCTGCCCAGCTTCACCTTCGTGTACGACTTCAGTTCGCAATCGGGATCCGGGCTGGCGGGCGTGACCTACCGCTTCACGCAGAACTTCTCGGCGACCGTCGGCATGGCCGGGTTCTTCGGGCACTACCAGACCAAGACGCCCCCGCTCTTTACCATTGGAATCGGAAACCGGGTGGGACGCGGTGCGTACCAGGCCTTCGTCGAGAACGGGCTCGCGCCGATCCGAGAGCGCGACGAGCTCTACCTGCGCATCCGCTACGCGTTCTGAGCGCTGCTGCTGAATAGACGGCCGACAGAGTGCAGAAGACCCACGGGGGAAGAATTCTTGACAATCCTGCCGACGGTAGTCTAGAGAGTGTGCGCCGCTGGATCGGGGGAGGGTGCTCCGGATCTCCGGGCGGTAGCGTATCGTGGTAGCTGAAACCAGGCGCCCCTGGCGAGCCATGGCGGTGGCAAGAAGAGGAGATCGTATGCATCTGCGTCCGTTCTGGTCCTTCTCACTAGTGGTCGGGCTGGCGCTGGCGCTGGCGGCCCCGGTTACCGCGCAGCAAGAGGACGTCGGTCCCGGGGCCCCGACCTTCAAGGAAGGCGACGTCATCACCGTGGACAAGATCGAGTCCCTGAAGCCCTTCCTGCCTCCCGAGTTCTGGTCGAATCGGGATTTCTTCTTCTACGAGGGGATGAAGCTCGAGGTCGGTCCGTTCTTCCGCGACTACTCGCCGCCCCCCGAGTACCAGGCGGCCACTGCCCGGTTCAAGGGCCAGGCGCGCATCGGCCCGGAGAACAGCCTGGAGAACTACACGGCCGGTCAACCCTTCCCGATGGAGGAGATCGACTGCCTGGGCGACCCCGAGGCGGGAGCCAAGATCATCTGGAATTTCGACTACCAGTGGAGTGGGGACGGGTCCGGCGCCAGCTACCTCTACACCTACTGGGACCGCGGCGAGGAGCTCCCCCTCTTCTACGAGGGGACCTCGAGAGCCGTTACGCTGTCCCACCGGGTAGAGAAGGAGATCCTCGACGCGACTGACGGCGATCTCTTCCGGGGCGAGAAGCGCAAGGGGGCCGGCGGGCTCGAGGTCGATCAACCCCACGACGCCCGTGGCATCATGATCATGAGCTATCGCTACAAGGTCTCGGACAAGCCCCTGGCGGAGACGAAGAACGACGACACCTGGGTATACGTTCCCACCCTGCGCCGCGTGCGGCGGATCTCCTCGGCTCAGCGAACCGACGCCGTGTCGGGCACCGATTTCACCTTCGACGATCTGCGCAGCTTCTCCGGAATTCCTCCTCAGTACGAGTGGGAGTGCCTCGGCGAGATGGACCTCATCGCGCCGATGAACTCGAGGGTGAAAGCCTACCCCTACACCAAGGGCCACAACTTCGGCCCCTACGGTCTCTCCTATGCGGACGACAACTGGGAGATGCGCAAGGCGGTGAAGATCCGCTTCAAGCCGCGGAACGTGGATCACCCCTATGACTACAAGGACATCTACATCGACAAGGAGACGATGACCCCGCTCTACTCGTTCGCCTACGATCGGAAGAAGGAGCTCTGGAAGATCATCTGGCACAACCACCGCTGGAGCGAGGACGATCCGGACTACTATCCGGGCTGGGAAGGCGTCCCGGAGCCCAAGGACATGCGGGTCGTCAGCGACATGATCGTCAACGTCCAGACCGGCACCGGAAACCGGATCGAGACCTGGGATAACCACGGAACCCCCCTGAAGAGCACGGGATGGGTCCGGCGCTACATCAGCATCGGCCGCCTCACCAAGGGTCGCTAGCGGGGAACATTCAACAACGTCCCGGGTCGCCCGGCTACGCCGGGGGAACGATGAAGCCGTCGGTGACCGGTTCGAGCTTCTCGAAGTGGGGGCCGAGCTGCTGGTGCAGGTTCTCGACGCTCCAGATCTCCTGGCTCTCGAAGCGGGTATCGGTGCTGGGGCGTCCGACCACGGTCACGTGCTTGCCCCAGATCACGAACACCTGCCCGGAGATCCGCTCGGCCATGGGCGAGGCCAGGTAGCCCACCAGCGGCGAGACGTTCTCCGGCGCGAAGGTGTCGAAGCCCTCGGCGGGCTTGGCGAACATCTCCGCCAGCATGCCCGAGTCGTTCATCCGGGTGCGCGCCCGCGGCATGATCACGTTGGCGGTGACGCCGTAGCGGATCAGCGCCTGGGCCGCCGACATCGTCATCGCCACGATGCCGGCCTTGGCCGCCGCGTAGTTGGGCTGTCCCACCGAGCCGAAGATGAACGCCTCCGAGGCGGTGCTGATCAGGCGACCATAGATGGGCCCACCCGCAGCCTTGCTCTGATTGCGCCAGTAGGCAGCGGCGAAGCGCGTGGTGCTGAAGTGGCCCTTCATGTGAACACGGATCACCGTGTCCCACTCCTCTTCGGTCATGTTGAAGATCATCTTGTCGCGGCAGAAGCCGGCGTTGTTGAGCAGGATGTGGAGGTCGCCAAAGCCGTCGATCGCGGTCTGGATCAGCGACTGGGCGTCGTCCCACACGGCCACGTCGCCGAAGTGGGGCACCGCCTCACCGCCCATGCTCTTGATCTCCTCCACCACGGCCCGGGCGGGCTCCTCGTCTCTCCCCGAGCCGTCCCCGCTCGTGCCGAGGTCGTTCACGACGACCCGTGCGCCGAGGCGCGCCAGCTCCAGTGCCTCCACCTTTCCGAGGCCGCGTGCCGCTCCCGTCACGATGGCGACTTTTCCGTCCAGCATCTCTTTCTCCTTCCCTTTGAAGCTCTCGCTAGAGCCGCTCGATGATGGTGCCGGTGCCGACGGACGCGCCACAGCACATACTGATGAAGGCGGTGCTCAAGTCTCGCCGCTCCAGCTCGTGGAGGGCGGTGATGATCAGGCGCGATCCGGTGGCCCCCACCGGGTGTCCCAGGGCGATGGCGCCGCCATTTACGTTGAGCTTGTCGATATCGGGCTCGAAGACCTTCAGCCACGAGAGCACCACGGCTGCAAAGGCCTCGTTCACCTCGTAGAGGTCGATGTCAGCAAGCTTCATGCCCGTCTTGCGCATCATCTCGTTGGTGGCGTCGATGGGGCCGTCGAGCAGGTAGTAGGGGTCGGTCCCCACCACCACGTCCTGGACAATCCGCGCTCGCGGACGGAGGCCGAGCTCCTTTGCCTTCTCCGCGCTCATCCACAGCACGGCGGCCGCACCGTCGGAGATCTGCGACGAGTTCCCCGCGGTGTGGATGCCGCCTTCCATCACGGGCTTGAGCTTGGCGAGGCCCTCGAGGTTGCTCGAGCGAATGCCCTGGTCCGTCTCTACCAGACGGGTCTCACCCGTGGGCTGGCCGTCTTCGCCGAGGACCGGCGCATCGATGGGGAGGATCTCCCGCTTGAAGCGACCCTCGTCGCGCGCGCGTATGGCGTTCTCCTGGGAACGCAGCGCGAGCTTATCCACCTCCTCGCGAGTGATGCCGCGGTTCCTGGCGATGCGCTCGGCCGAGGTGAATTGATCCGGAGTGGAGTCCCAGGGCCAGTCGGCGGGCGTGAAGAAGCCCGGGCCGTTGATCACGTTGGCGCCCAGGCCGACGTGGCTCATCACCTCGACGCCGCTGGCGATGCCGACGTCGATGCTGCCCGCCTTGATCAGGGCCGACACCAGGTGATTGGCCTGCTGGCCCGATCCGCACTGGGTGTCGATGCTGGTCCCTCCGGTTCCATAGCCCTTGCCGCGGCTCAGCCAGGCGTTGCGTGTCACGTTGCCCGCCTGCTCCCCCGCCTGGGTGACGCAGCCTCCGAATGCCTGCTCCACCAGGGTGGGATCGATGCCGGCCTTCTCGATCACGCCATCCATCGCCTTCGCCAGGAGGTGGGTGGGATGGAAGGCGCTGAGCTCGCCCTTGATGGGCTTGCCGCGCGCGATGGGGGTTCGGAGCGCCTCGACGATGACTGCTTCGCGCATGGGTATTCCTCCGTTGCTGTTCTCGCTGTTGCGAACGCGTTCTAATCCATCTTGCCGAGGATCATGCCGCTCGTCGGCACGCCGACTCCGCCGGTGACGAGCACGTGATCGTTCTTCTCGGGCTGATTCGTGGAGGTGCCGCGGATCATTCGCACGCCCTCGTTCGCGCCGTTCATTCCGTGGATGTAGGCCTCGGAGAGCTGGCCGCCGTGGGTGTTGCACGGCAGCCGGCCGCCCACCTCGAGATTGCCGTCCTTGATGAAGTGCTTGGCCTCTCCCCGTTCGCAGAAGCCGAAGGATTCCAGCTGCCACAGCACGATGGAGGTGAAGGCGTCGTAGATGACCGCCGCGTCGACGTCCTGGTGGGAGAGACCCGAGATCTGGTAGACCTGCTTCGCCACCAGATCGAACTCGGGGAGGTAGGTGAGGCTGGGCCGGTAGAAGCTCGTCATCACCTCCTGGTGGGCACCGGCGGCCTGGGCGACGCCGCGGACCAGCGCGCCGGGCTGCCGGAGATCCCGGGCGCGCTCCGGGCTGGTGAGGATGCAGGCGCAGCCGCCGTCGGTCTCCTGGCAGCAGTCGTAGAGGTGAAACGGATCCACGATCATCCGCGAGCTCTGGTGATCCTCGAGGGTGAGCGGCTGGCCGTAGAAGAAGGCGTGGGGGTTGTTGACGGCGTGCTTCCGGGTCGAGATCGCCACCTGGGCGAGGTCGGCGCTGGTGGCGCCGTACTCGTGCATGTAGCGCATGGTGAACATGGCCACCCAGCTGGCGGGCGTCATCAGCCCCCAGGGCATGTACCAGCTCCAGTGGATCATGTCGGAGGTGGTCGGTCCCTCCGAGACGCCCGAGCTGTAGCGCTGGCCTGAGCGGCCGTTCAGCGCCCGGTAGCAGACCACCACGTCGGCGCTGCCCGTGGCGATGGCCATCACCGCCTGGTGGATCACACCGATCGCTGCGCCTCCGCCGTGTGGAACGCGGCTGAAGAAGGTCAGGTCGCCGATCCCGACGGCGCGCGCCACCTCGATCTCGTCGCTGGAGTCCAGTGTGAAGGTGGTCATTCCGTCCACGTCGCTCGGGGCGAGTCCGGCGTCGTCGAGCGCCGCCTTCACGGCCTCGGTTGCCAGCTGGACCTCGGAACGACCCGAGTTCTTGGAGAACTCGGTCTGACCGATTCCGACGATGGCGGCTTCGTCCTTGAGTGTGGTCGGCATGCTCTAGGCTCTCCTCGGCAGGGTGACGATCACGGTTCCGGTGACGTGATCGCCCCAGGCGTTGGCTCCGCTCACCTCCACCTCGACGGCGCTCTTCGCCTCGTCCTTGGACTTCACCGTCCCCGTGAGCTTCATGGTGTCGCCGGGCAGGTTGGGTGCGCCGAGCTTGATCGAGACGCCTTCGAGGCGGGCGTCCCCTCCGGCCCAGTCGGTAACGTAGCGTCCGACCAGGCCGTTGGTGGTGAGGATGTTCATGAAGACGTTCTGCATGCCCTGCGCCTGCGCCGCTGCCACGTCGTGGTGGACCGGTGTGAAGTCGCGGGAGGCGATCGCGCCACCGACGATCAGGCTCGGCGTGATGTCGATGGAAAGCTGCGGCAAGGCGTCGCCGACGGTGACGTTCTCGAAGCAGGGAGTCTCAAAGGTCATTGCAGCTCCTGTGGTCCGGTCCGGGCCATGTCCCCACCCAGTCGGACGAGCTGTGGCGCGGCCGCGCCCAGCTCGAGCTCGAGGGACTTGGACCAGAGGAAGTAGCGGTGAATCGGGTAATCGAGATCCACACCGAGCCCGGCGTGCAGGTGCTGGGCGGTGCTGGCGATGCGTGCGCCGCCCTCTGCCGCCCAGAACTTGGCCACCGTCGCCTCCCGCGCAGCCGGAAGGCCGCGGGCGAGGCGCGAGACCGCTCGCCAGGTGGTCCAGCGGATCGACTCGAGATCGATCAGGCGGTCGGCGCAGCGGTGCTGGACGGCCTGGAAGGATCCGATCGGGACGCCGAACTGAACCCGCTCGCGGGCGTACTCAGCGGTGATCTCGAGGGCTCTCTCGCAGACGCCGATCTGCGTGGCGCAGACGGCCACCGTCGCGCGGTCGTGGAGCCAGCGCAGCATTCGAGCTCCCGAGCTGGCGTCGCCGCCCAGCAGCTCGCTCTCGCCGACCCGGGCGCCGGCAAGGCGCATCGAGAAGAGGGGCTCACCGCGCGATGTCTGCTGCCGCACGAGAGAGATGCCCTCGGCTTGCGGATCGACCAGAAAGATCCCCACACCGTCGTCCGTCGTCGCCGGCACCAGCACGCGGCGGGCGAGGTGGACGGCGGGCACCAGGCGCTTCTCGCCTTCGAGGACCCAGGCCTCTCCGTCCCGCTTTGCGGTGGTCGCCGGTGAGGACGGGTCGCTGGAGTCGGCATCCACCAGCGCAGCGGTCAGGATGGCCTCCCCGGAAGCCACCGGGGCGAGCCAGGCTCGCTTCTGCTCGTCGGTGCCGAACTCGGCGATGGGGAGGCTCGCCAGCACCAGTGCCGGCAGCAGCGGAACCGGCGCCACCGCGCGCCCGATCTCGTGGAGGAGCAGGCACACCTCTTCGATCCCCAGGCCCATGCCGCCGAGATCCTCGGGGGCGACGAGGCCGAGGAGGTTGGCCTCGGCGAGCTGCGACCAGAGCCCACGGTCGACCCAGTCGGGGTCCTGCTCGATCTCCTTGAGCCGCTCGGCGGTGACCTCCTTCTCGAGGATCTCCCGGGCGAGATCTCGGAGCATGGTCTGGTCTTCGCTGAAGCTGAAGTCCATCGATTCTCCCGCGTTCTACGAGACCGGCCGGAACACCGGCAGGCTCCAGGCGTCGTCCACGGTCTCCATCTTCATCTCGACCCGCATCCCGATCTGTACCTCGCCGGGATCGCAGTCGACGATGTTGGAGACGAAGCGCGTTCCCTCGTCGAGGTCGATCACCGCTACGGCGAGGGGGTAGTCGTAGCCGGGGATCTTGGGGTGATGCATCACGACGTAGCTGTAGATGGTTCCCTTGCCCTTGGAGGCGACGGTCTCCCAGACGAGAGACTGGCACTCTCCGCACATGGCTCGCGGCGGGTGTCGGAGCTCCCCACAGGAGCTGCACTTCTGGATCAGCAGCTCGCCCCGGTTGGCGCCGTCCCACCACCAGGCGTTGTCGTGACCCTTGCCGGGGGGCATTCGGCTGGGCTGGGCAGGAGCGGAGGCCCCCGCCTCGACGCTGGGAGGGGGCGCCGAGGGCTTGAACTTGAGCACCCGGAAGGTCATCCAGCCGACTTCCTCGTCGTTCTGATCGCGGAAGACGGTGCGGGTGTTGATGAAGTAGCCGATCCCGAGGGCCGTGGCCTTCTGCTCGGAGATCGATTCGATCACGGTGGTCGCCGAGACCTGGTCGCCCGGCCGCAGGTAGCGGGTGTACCCCTGGTCGCAGTTGGTGGCGACCACCGAGGGGTAGCCGGAGTCGGTCAGGAGCTGGTGCAAATCGTTCTGCTTGTTGTCGGGCGTCTCCGAGGGCTCCGCCATCTCGAAGCCGCGTAGGATCCAGGCCTGCATCATGGTGGGGGGTGCGACGATGCCGCCGTGCGCCGAGCCCTTGGCAGCTTCCGCATCCGTGTAGATCGGATTGCGGTCACCCAGGACGTCGCACCAGTGGCGGATCATCGGCTCGTTCACCAGGTCCGGACCGACCTCCGCCGGACCCTGCACGGCACCGACGTATTCCTTCAGCCTGGCTTCGAGCTCCTCGCGTTCCCGGTCCTGCGAACTCATCTCGACCTCTCATCCATGATGCTGTCTAACGTCGCGCCCGGGGCAGACCCAGCCCCGCAATGGCGATGATGTCGCGTTGCACCTCGTTGACGCCGCCGCCGAAGGTGAGGGTGACGGCGGCGCGGTAGGCCTGCTCGAGCAGGCCCCCGAAGAGCACATCCGGTTGCCCCTTCTTCACCAGTCCGGCGGACTCGGTGATCTCGAGGAGCAGTCTGTAGCACTCGACGAAGAACTCGGTTCCCATCACCTTGACCGCCGACGCCTCTTCCATCCTCGGAACGCCGGCGGTGAGGGACCAGGCCGAGCGCCAGTTCAGCAGCTTCAGCGCGTCGAGCTTGGCGTAGATACGCGCGAGGTGGGTGCGGACCCATTCCCGGTCCATCACGCAGCCTCCCCCCGGCGCGGGAGTGCGAAGCGCCCACGCCCAGACCTCCTCGAAGAGGTAGTCGGCGAAGCCCGGACAGGCCAGCGTGATGCGCTCGTGATTGAGCTGCGAGGTGATCAGCCCCCATCCCGCGTTCTCCGGGCCGATCCGCTGTGTCAAGGGGACGCGCACGTTCTCGTAGTAGGTGGCGTTGGTGCGCTCGCCGCCCAGGGTATCGATGGGTGTCCACGAAAACCCGGGGGCGTCGGTCGGCACCAGGATGATGCTGATGCCCTTGTGCTTGGGTGCGTCCGGGTCGGTGCGCGCCGCCAGCCAGATGTAGTCGGCATCGTGGGCGTGGGTGGTGAAGAGCTTCTGCCCGTTGATCAGGTATTCGTCGCCCTCGCGCACGGCGCGGGTCTGCAACGAGGCGAGATCGGTGCCAGCCTCGGGCTCGGTGTAGCCGATCCCGAAGAAGAGCTGGCCCTTGAGAATCCTGGGCAGCAGCTCGGTCTTCTGCTCCTCGGTGCCGAACTGCATCAGGGTGGGGCCGACCGTGTTGACCGAAATCATCGGCAGTGGGGCGCGGGCCCGGTAGGTCTCGTCCCAGAAGATGAACTGCTCGATGGGGGTGCGGCCCTGGCCCCCGTACTCGACCGGCCAGCCGATTCCCAGCCAGCCGTCGGCGCCCATCCGTCCCACCAGCTCCCGATACACCGGCCCGCCGGTCTCATCCTCCGCCAGGGCGGTGCGGACCTCGGGGGTGAGGAGCTCCCGGTAGTAGTCGCGGATTTCCTTGCGCAACGCCTGCTGCTCGGCGGTAAAGTCGAGGTACATGGCCGGCCCTCCACGTGGGGGTGGGTCCAGAGGTCGGCCGGACCCGTTGCGCAATTTGAAACGCGTTCTAATTATTGCCGAGGCGGCTGGCGGTCGCAAGCGCGGCGAGCCGCGCGCGCAGTGAGCCGCAGGCGAACGGAGTTCGGACAGGCAAGCGGAGCGAGAGCGTCTGGCCGCGGCCGGCGGGGCCCGCGGCTCGTGGCTCGCCCGCGCCCTCCTCAACGGGGACAGCGGGGAAAGGCGGCTATGATCTGCGTCTGGCCGAGCACGCGGAGTGAGCACCGATGACCGATGAACCCACCACGCTTGCAGAACTCATCGAAGCGCAGGCGGAGGCGCTGGGCGACAAGCCCTTCCTCTACTTCCAAGATCGCGTCATCAGCTTTGCCGAGCTCAACCGTCAGGTGAACCGCGCCGCCAATGGTCTGGCCGGGCTCGGCGTGAAGCACGGCGTCGGCGTCTCGATCATGATGCCCAACTCGCCCGAGTGGCTCTTCGTCTACTTCGCCACCCAGAAGCTCGGCGCCTATGCCGTCCCGGTGAACGTCGGCCTCAAGGGAGAGGGGCTGCGGCACGTCATCGACCACTCCGATTCGTCGATCCTGGTCTGCCACCCCGACTACGTCGAGGCCATCCAGGCGATCTGCGGCGAGCTTCCCAAGCTGCAGCAGATCGTCGTGAACGCCACGGAGGCGCCGGACGCATGGAAGCCGCCGGAGGGTTGGCGCAGGCTCGCCGAGGTGACGGAGGCTTCCGACGCGAACCCCGGGGTGGAGATCGACGAAGAGGCGATCTCCGCGCTCATGTACACCTCCGGCACCACCGGCCCGCCCAAGGGCGTGGTCAACCGCTACAAGGGAATGAACGTCGCGGGGATTCGGATGTTCGGTGCGGTCCTCGAGCCCGGTGACGTGCTCTACACCTGCCTGCCGCTGTTCCACGCCAACGCGCTCTTTCTGACCACGGTGCGGGCACTGGCCATGGGCCTGCCGATGGCTCTCTCTCGCCGCTTCTCGGCCAGTCGCTTCTGGGACGAGATCCGGCGCTACGGCGCCACCACCTTCAACGCGCTGGGGGCGATGATTCCCATCCTGATGAAGCAGCCCGAGCGGCCCAACGACGCGGACAACCCGGTGGGCCTGGTCTTCAGCGCGGCTTGCCCCGCCTCGGTCTGGGCGGAGTTCGAGAGGCGCTTCGCGGTGCGAATCTTCGAGGGATATGCGGCCGTGGACGGCGGAGGCTTCGCGATCTTCAACTTCGGGAATTCGCCGAAGGGCTCCTTCGGCAAACCCATGAACCCGATCCGCATCGTCGACGACGAGGGCGTGGAAGTCGCTCAGGGAGAGCCCGGCGAGCTGATCTTCGAGGTGGACGACGCCAAGCGCCGGCGCGTCGAGTACTACAAGAACGAGAAGGCCAGCGACGCCAAGATCCGCGACGGCTGGTTCCACACCGGCGACCTCGTCTACGCGGATCCGGAAGGTCATCTCTACTTCGTGGATCGCAAGACGGATTCGCTGCGGCGCCGCGGAGAGAACATCTCCTCCTGGGAGGTCGAGCGGGGGATCGACCGCCACCCGGCGGTGCTCGAATCCGCCGTCTTCGGAGTTCCCTCGGATCTGGGGGAAGACGACGTGATGGCGGTGGTGGTGCGGAAGGAGGGCGAGGTGCTCGCGCCCGAGGACCTGATCCGGCACTGCGAGGAGCAGATGGCCCGATTCATGGTGCCTCGCTACATCGAATTCCGGGATGCGTTGCCGAAGACGGGCACCCACCGCATCCAGAAGAGCGTCTTGAAACGGGAGGGGGTGGGGCCCGACACCTGGGATCGGGAATCCCACAAGGATTGATGTTCACAGCTTCGAATGCCCGCAGAAGGAGAGGAATAGCATGGCGATGATCGATCTCGAGACCGGACTGTCCGACGAAGAGAGGGCGATCCAGGATACGATTCACAAGTTTGCCGCGGAGGTGATGCGCCCGGCGGGGATAAAGCTCGACGCGCTGGCCGACCCAGCGGACGTGATCTCCAAGGATTCGATCCTCTGGGAGGTGTTCGAGAAACACCGGGCGCTCGGCCTCGACGAGGCCACCGATCCGGCCAAAGCCGCCGAGCAGGGGCTCACACCCGTGCAGCAGGCGCGGCTGCGCTGCATCATCGCCGAGGAGCAGGGCTGGGGAGACTCCGGTCTCGCGATCAGCTTCGGTGTCGACGGCTTTCCGGGGATGCTGGCGCAGATTTCGCAGAATCCCGAGCTCATCGAGCGCTTCGGTGGCCCCGACGTTCGCGGCTGCTGGGCGATCACCGAGCCGGACCACGGCAGCGATCTGATCTTCTACGGCTCGAAGCCGGAACTCGAGCAGCCGGGGAAGCCGAACTGCATCGCGCGAAAGGACGGCGACTCCTTTGTGATCAGCGGGCAGAAGGCCGCCTGGGTCTCCAACGGGACCATCGCCACGGCGGCGGCGCTGTTCACCGCCGTCGACATGGGGGATGGGCCCGGGGGATACGGGGCCTTCCTGGTGCCGCTCGACGGTCCCGGTGTGTCGCGCGGAAAGCCGCTCGACAAGATCGGACAGCGCGCGCTCAACCAGGGGGAGATCTTCTTCGACGGCGTGCGCATCCCGGCGAACTACATGGTTGTCCCCCCGCAGATGTACCCGATCGCCGCGGACATGGTGCTGACCCAGGCCAATGGCGGGATGGGTGTGACCTTCGTGGGCGTGGCGCGGGCGGCTCTGGAGATGGCAGTGGACTACGCCAAGGAGCGCATCCAGGGAGGGGTGCCGATCATCGAGCACCAGAGCGTGAAGCTCCGGCTCTTCGAGATGTTCCGCAAGGTGGAGGCGGCTAGGGCGCTCGCCCGGCGGGTGATCATCTACAACTCGACCAGCACGGCACCCCAGCTTCACTACGCGATCGCGTCGAAGGTTACGGCGACGAACACCTGCTACGAGGTCGCGAGCTCGGCGGTGCAGGTCTTCGGGGGCAACGGGCTGAGCCGCGAGTACCCGATCGAGAAGGTGATGCGCGACGCGCGAGCCTCCATGATCGAGGACGGCTGCAACGACATACTGAGCCTGGCGGGAGCGGAGCGCCTATAGCCAGCGACTATTTCCTGAAGCCGCGAAGGCGCAGGCTGTTGCTCAGCACCGAGACGCTCGAGAGGGCCATCGCACCCGCGGCGATCATCGGGTCGAGGAAGCCCGCTGCTGCCAGTGGAATCGCGGCGGCGTTGTAGCCGAAGGCCCAGAGCAGGTTCTGGGCGATGGTGCGGTAGGTCCGGCGCGCGAGGCGCAGCGCCGTTACGACCAGCCGCGGGTCCGGTGTCATCAGCACCACGTCCCCGGCCTCGATGGCGATGTCGGTGCCCGAGCCCACGGCGATGCCCAGGTCGGCCTCGGAGAGCGCCGGTGCGTCGTTTATCCCATCCCCTACGAAGGCGACACTCTTCTTCTCGCCGCGCAGTGCCGCGACGCGCCGCGCCTTCTCGTCCGGCAACACCTCCGCGACCACCCGTGCGATCCCGAGCTGCGAGGCAATCGCTTCCGCCGTGCGCCGATTGTCTCCGCTCATCATCGCGATCTCGATTCCCATCGCCTCGAGGGAACGAAGCGCCGGGATGGCAGAGGCACGAGCGGTGTCGGCCACGGCCAGCACTCCGCGAACCCGCCCCCCGAAGGCGGCGAGGAAGGCGGTCTTGCCCTGCCGCTCCAACTCTTCGAGCTTCGCCGTCACTTCGGCGGGGCTCTCGAGGCCGAACTCCTGCATCAGGCTGGTTCGCCCCACCAGGACCTCGTCGCCGCCCACGCGCCCGCGCACGCCGCGGCCGGCCAGATTCTCGAAGTCCTCCACCGGCGGCAGCGGGATGCCACGGCTCCTGGCGGCTTCCGCCACGGCACGGCCCACCGGGTGCTCGCTGGCGTTCTCGAGCGCGGCCACGCGGCCCAGCAACTCGCTCTCGTCGATGCCTGCGGAGGGGTCGGGCACGATGTCGGTGAGCCTCATCTGGCCGTGGGTGAGGGTCCCGGTCTTGTCGAATACCACGACATCGATGGCGCGCGCGAACTCGAAGGCGTCGCTCCCCTTGAAGAGGACACCGAGCTCGGCCCCGCGGCCGGTTCCGACCAGGATCGCTGCCGGCGTCGCCAGACCCAGCGCGCAGGGACAGGCGATGATCAGGACCGCGACCGCGTTGCGCAGTGCCATCGCCACCTCGACCCCACTGAGGAGCCAGCCGGCGAAGGTCGCCGCACCGATTGCGAGAACCACCGGGACGAAGACGCCGGCGACCCGGTCGGCGAGCTTCTGCACCGGGGCCTTGGAGGACTGCGCTTCCTCGACCATCCTGGCGATGCGGGCGAGGGCGGTTTCTTCTCCCACCCGCGTGACTTCGACCACCACCCGTCCTTCCTGGTTGAGGGTGGCGCCGAAGACTCCGTCTCCCGGCCCCTTGTCCACCGGAAGCGACTCGCCGGTGAGCATGCTCTCGTCGAAGGAGGAGCGTCCCTCCACGATGGTTCCGTCGGTGGGAATCTTCTCGCCCGGCCGGACCACCAACAGATCACCCGGCAGCAGCTGCTCTGAGGGGACGGCGATCTCGTCGCCTTCCCGGAGCACCCGCGCCTCCTTTTCGCCGAGCTCGAGCAGGCGCGTGACCGCCTGCGAGGCGCGACCCCGTGCGCGCGCCTCCAGGAAGCGACCGGTCAGGATCAAGGTGATGATCACGGCCGCCGTATCGAAGAAGACCGCCTCGCCCATCGCCAGGGCCCAGAGCGAGTAGAGGTAGGCGGCAAGGGTGCCCAGGGAGACCAGGGTGTCCATGTTGGCGCCGAACCGGCGGGCGCGCTGCACGGCGCTGCGGTGGAACTCCCAGCCGAAGACCCACTCGACCAGCGTCGTCAGTGCCGCCTGGACGATGAGCCCGGGCGCCCCTCCCGCACCACTCATTCCCAGCAGCAGCACCGGCGCGCTGAAGAGCGCCGCCAGGAGCGCACGCCTCCGCGCCGTCGCTACTTCTTGCTGCTGTCGGGCGACGGGGCTCTCGGAAAGAGCGCGCGGCGCGCGGCGCTCGATGCCGAAGCCCAGGTCGCGCACCGCCTCCTCGATCGAACCCGTCTCGGAGCCGGCATCGGGCGCGAGCGCCACGCGCGCCCGCGCGAGTGCCAGATTCACCGAGGCCTGCTGAACTCCCGGCTGCTTTCGAAGCGTTTCCTCGACCCTGGAGGAGCAACTCGCGCAGCGCATGCCCTCGATGTCGAAATCGAAGACGGTCGCGGCCTGGGGATCGGGAGCGGTCATGCTCGGTTGGCCTCCGGGCGAATCGCCTGTGAAGAAAATAGCACCCCGCCCGGGGTGGGGAGGATCCAAGGGAATCTCGACGCTTCGACCAGCGTGCCCGGTGGCGACTTGATAGCCTCTGGGCTCGCCCCAGCCGGGAGGCCATGCTCGACCGATTCTTCCAGCTCGAAGAGCGCGGGACCGATGCTCGCCGCGAGATCCTCGCGGGAACCACCACGTTCCTGACCATGGCCTACATCATCGTGGTCCAGCCAGCAGTTCTCTCCGGTCAGATGTTCGGCACCGAGACCGGGCTCGACTTCGGTGCGGTGACGACGGCAACCTGCCTGGCGGCCGCCCTGGCCACCGCCGTGATGGCCCTCTACGCGCGAACCCCCATCGCGCAGGCCCCGGGCATGGGCGAGAACTTCTTCTTCGTCCTCACCGTGATTCCCGCGGCGGCAGCAGCGGGACATGCGAACGCCTGGCAGGTGGCGCTGGGAGTCGTCTTCCTCGCTGGCCTGCTCTTTCTCCTGATCACGCTGCTGGGAATGCGCAAGCTGCTCTCCGATGCCATCTCGCCCAGCCTGCGCGCGGGGATCGCGGGAGGTATCGGGCTCTTCATTGCGTTCATCGGCCTGCGCAACGCCGGGCTCGTGCTCCAGTCTCCGGGCACGCTGGTGCGCCTGAATCCCGACTGGCTCTCTCCGGGTCTCGTCGTCTTCTTCTGCGGACTGATCGCGGCTGCAGCGCTGCACGCCCGGAAGGTTCGTGGCTCGATCCTCTGGGGGATCGCGGTCGCGACGCTGGTCGCGGTCGTGCTCCGGGCGGTCCTTCCGGACGCCGGGGGCCCGGCGATGGAGGGGTTCGTCATCGCCGACGCCATCCTGGCCTTGCCACCCTCCATCGCGCCCACCCTGTTCCAGATGGACATCGCGGCGGCACTCTCCCTCGCAATGCTGCCCTATGTCCTGGTCCTGTTGCTGATGGACTTCTTCGACACGCTCGGCACGCTGGTCGGCGTGACCGAGGCGGCGGACCTGGTCGAAAAGGGCGCCTTCCCCCATCCCGAGCGCGCCTACATCTCGGATGCGGTCGGAACCGTCGCCGGCGCCGCGATGGGAACCAGCACGGTGACGAGCTTCATCGAGAGCGCCGCGGGCGTGGAGCAGGGCGCCCGCACCGGCCTCGCCAGCCTGACCACCGCGGCACTCTTCCTGGCCGCCCTCTTCTTCGCTCCCGTCGTCACCATGGTGGGAGGCTATCCGCCCCTCACGGCGCCTGCGCTCGTCCTGGTCGGGGCGATGATGCTTCGCAGCGTGCAGCGGATCGAATGGCGGGACACGACCGAGGCCCTTCCCGCCTTTCTGATCCTGATCGGGATTCCCCTCTCCTACTCGATCAGCGATGGGCTCGCACTGGGATTCATCGCCTATCCCGTCCTCAAGCTGGCCAGTGGACGCGCCCGGGAGCTGCGTTGGCCGATGACGGGGACCGCCGTGCTGCTGCTGCTGTATCTCGTCCTGCTGCGGGGCGGATGAACCGGCTCAGATTCCCGCGAGGGCGGAGCTGCGCCCTCGAGCGGCGAACTCCGCGGCGATCTCGGCGACGTCGCTCGGTGTCAGTGTCCGGAAGGGGTCGCTCTTCTCGGGTCGCCACCAGACCCGATCGTCGCACTCCCAGCCTTGGTTCCGGAGCTTCCGTTTGAGGATCTTGTTGGTCTCGGTGACCGGAAGAGCGCCGCAGATCCGGACGAAGCGCGGCGCCCACTTGGTGCCGAGATCGGTCTGCCGCTCGAGAAAGGAGGCGAAGGCCTCGGCGTCGAATGATGTGTCCGGAAGCAGCTGCAGCGCTGCCATCACCTGATCACCGACAATCACGTCCGGGACCGGGTAGACCGCCGCCAATGCGACGCCAGGGAAGCGGGTGAGGATGCGCTCCACCGGCGCCGCGGCGAAGTTCTCACCGTCGACGCGGAGCCAGTCGGAGTTGCGGCCGGCGAAGTAGAAAAATCCCTCCTCGTCCCGGTAGGCCAGATCGCCGCTCCAGTAGATCCCATCCCGCAGGTGCGCCGAACTCGCCTCGTCGTTTCTCCAGTAGCCCTCGAAGCTCACCCCTCCCAGCTTGTTGGCCAGCTCTCCGATCGCCTGCTCGGGGTTCAGCAGCCGGCGCGCTTCATCGAATCGGGCCGGTGGACATTCGGCGCCTGTTCCGGGGTCCAGGACCGCGATGCCCTCCGTCGCCCGGCCCAGGGCGCCGGGCGGCATGTCGGGCGTTCGCGTCACGTGGATCACCCCCTCGGTGGAGCCGAAGGCGTCGGTGACGATGCAGCCGAACCGCTTCTGGAAGCGCTCGATGTCCTGCTCCGTGGCCTCGTTTCCGAAGGCCCGGACGAGGCTGTTCTGGTGGTCATCGGGCCGCTCCGGGGTCGCGAGGATGTATGCCAGCGGCTTGCCGACGTAATTGAAGTAGGTCACACCGAAGCGGCGCACGTCGGCGAGAAAGCCCGACGCCGAGAACTTCCGCCGCAGGGCGCAAGTGGCCCCGGCCGAGACCGCGGGCGCCCAGCCGGCCATCAACGCGTTCGAGTGGAACATCGGCATCGCCAGATAGCAGACGTCCTTCTCCGAGAGCTGCTGCATCTGCGCCAGGATCGGTGCGATCGTCGCCAGTCGCCCCTGCGAGCAGAGGCAGGCCTTGGGTGCGCCGCTGGTGCCGGAAGTGAAGATCAGGAGGAAGAGCGTGCTCTCGGTGATCTCCACCTCCGGGAGCGGCACCCCGCGGTAGGGCTTCAGTGCCTCGGTGTAGGTGGTCGAGTCGATGTCGAGAACGCGATCCTCCTCGATTCCCATCTCGAGATCTTCGAGAAGCGCCCGGTAGGGCGAATCGGTCACCAGCAGCTGGCACTGGGTGTGGGTAATGTCTCGCGCCAGCTCGGCGCCGCGCCGGGTGGGATTGATTCCGACCACGGCAGCGCCGGCCAGGGCTCCGGCGCCCAGCCACATCGCGAACTCGGGAACGTTGTCGAGGAGCACTCCCACGTGGAAGGGACCCTCGTGTCGGCTCTCCAGCAGATACGCCGCGCGCTCGGCGCAGGCGTCCACGTACTCGCCATAGCTCCAGGTCTGGTCTTCGAAACGCAGCGCGGTCCGAGAGTCACCGACGCGAGCGCGGAGCAGCTCCTCGATGGTCGGCATGGTAGATCTCCTCCCTGGTCCGTTCGCGGATCGGAGGCTCTAGCAGGTTCGGGCTATTCTGCGCCCCACTGCCGCTGGGTGAGCTTCAGGCTCGGACTCTCCTTGCGCGATTCGATCTCCTCGAAGGTCCGCTCGTAGCCGGTGGACCGGATCTTCCACTCTCCATCGATCTTCCGGTACTCGTCGCGGTAGAAAGCCGATCCGCGCAGGGTGATCTCGAACTGCGTGTCGATCACGGTGTCTTCGAGGGCCCAGATCCCCGTCGCCGTCGCCTCGCTGGTGAGCTCGATCTCGGGCTGACCGATCCGATGGCTGGAGAGGAAGCTGTCGCGGTCCATCGAATCCACCAGGAACTTCATGATCGCGTCCCTGCCGGCGAACGCGTACTTGCCTCCGCTGTAGGAGACGGTGGCGTCCTCGGTGAAGCACTCCGCGAGCTCGTCCCAGCGTTTCTCGTCGATGCAGCGCATGTACTTGTACTTGAGTCGCTTGATCGCCTCGATCTCCTGCAGATCCACCATGGTCGGAGTGCTCCTCTAGTCCAGATCTCGCAGCGGGTCGCGGATCGTCTCCGGGAGGGAGGCGGGCAGACCTGGAGCCGTCCACTCTCCGTTTCCGTCGGCATCCACGAAGATGGGGTTGGTGAAGGCGAAGGAGGGGAAGCCAGGGTTCACCGCCTCGAAGGTCGCGTCCGTCTCTCCCTCCACCTCGACGGTCACGAAGGAATCCCGCGCGAACTCGAGGTTCACCTCGCGGGTCTCGCCCGCACGAATCGGGAGCTTCCGTTCCAGGGCGGCGTTCACGTATACCCGGAGAGTCGATACCGGGACCCAGTGAGCGGCCTTCACCTCCACACGCAAGGTGCCCGAACGCCCGCGGAAGCGCTCTCCGAGCCCCGCATCCCCCAGAACGACCTCGAGAAGCGGTCCGGTGGTTCCGTAGACTCTCCCCTCGCGCACGGCGCGTACGAAGCTCACCTCATCGAAGCTCCGGGGCGCATCGTTCGCCAGCTGCACGTAGTTGCGCGGCAGCCCCAGCAGCTGTCCCACCCGGTGCGAATCGCTGTTGGCGGTGGCCGTGCGGAATTCGCCCTGGAGCAGCAGCGAAAACCAGTCGGCCCGGGTGCGGTAGTAGCTCACCATGGAGGGGCCGTTCATGAGCTCGACGGCGTCGAAGTCCAGGTCGCGCAGTCCCGTGGCCGGGTCGGGCTCGATCATCACGCGATTCGGCGCCGAGTCGAGGCCGAGCGCCGGATCGAAGGATTCGCCCGCCACCGCGAGGTGTGAGAAGTAGTTCAAGATCTCATCGTCGAGTGTCGGGGCTCTCGGGTGATTCATCTGGACCAGGCGCTCTCCCCCGAGTCCGTGGATGTTCTGTACGATCTGACGCACGCGAGCGTCCTCGCTCCGGGGTGCGCCGTCCCGGTACTCGAGCGGTTTCAGAGGGAGGGGGAAGGCGTTCAGGTGCCCCGCGGTGTAGGGAACCGCAGCCTCCCGGGCGGTGCTGGTGATCTCGACCCCCACCACGCTGGCGACCCGATCCCCGAGGTCGAGGCTGCGGATCAGCGGTCCGTAATCGACCAGTTGGTCGTGGTCGGTGGACACCACCACGTCGAGTCCCTGGGCCAGCAGGGTGTCGATGCGCGCGCGCAGGGGCATGGTGGAGTCGTCACTGCCGACCGCGTGGACGTGAAGGTCGGCCGAGATCCAACCGGGTGTCGTCAGTACCCGATCCGGTACGTCGATCTCGAGAGGGAGGACCTCGCCGGGTTCCACCGAGAGGTCTGCGCGGTGAATCCCGTACTCCGGTCCTCGAGTCGCGTAGACCTGGTAGCGACCCGCCGAGAGCACGATCTCCTCGGGGTCCCCCGGGATTCCCGCCAGGGATACCTCGTTTCCGACCAGCGCGTTCGGCACCGGTCTCTCCCCTATACGGAATCCGAGCAGATCGTCGCCCAGCCGCGGGCTCGACGTGGCTCCCGACCCCACGACCACCAGGCGCATCGCGTGTCCCTGGGGCAGGCGCACCCGGCTCGCCGCCCCCATCGCCAGCGGTTCCAGAGCGACCTCTGCTCTTCCCACCAGGAAGGCGCGCTCGAGCGCGCGGGCGCCGGGGGCGACGGCGCGCAGGCGGTAGTGGCCGCGGGGAATCCGAAACGCGAAGCTGCCGTCTGGCGCCGGTCGTACCTGGGTCATGGGCGTGCCGTCGTCGCGGTCGACGTGCAGCCGCGCCGACGGGTCGTCGACCCGTCCCGTGACCCGCGGCGCGTCGCGCCAGATCTGGTCGGTGACCGCTGCGACATCCGCCCGGCTTCCCACCCGGAGCTCTCGCTCGTAGAGGAGGGTATCGCCGACCCCTACGTCCATGAACAGAGCCTGTGCCAGCTCGAGTGGTCCCGCACCGTCCGCGCCACCGAGCCAGCAGGTCCGGGAGAGGAGCCCCAGCAGCGAGAAATCGGAGCCGTTGATGGAGAAGTAGGGAAGCTCCTGGCTCTCGCCGTCCGCGCGGACCCGCCTGGCGGCGGTGAGGCGGAGTCCATAGGCAATCCCGGGCTCGAGAGCATCGCCGCCGACCCACACGTGGAAGTCCGCAGGGACTACCGCCCGGATCATCTGGAGGAGATCGTCGGAATTCACCTGGGGGTGCGTGAATCCCACCGTCGCCTCGGGGTGCTCGGTGGAGATGGTGAAGGGGCGGAGCGAGCCGTCTCCGTGGAGCGACACGTCTCCCAGGATTCGCACCCGGGGACCGTCTTCCACCCGTCGAAGCTCGGACCGAATCCGGAGTGCGTTCGGGTCCACGAGATCCAGGGCGTAGGTCGTGGTGAACGTCCCTCCCTCGAAGACGGCCTCCGTGACGATCCGCGCCTCCCCGTCGGAGATCTGCGCCGAGATCTCGCGGGTCGTGGGGACCTGCTCCTGGGAGGCATTCAGCAGTGGTTGGAGAATGTTGAACTGGTCGTCGTCGCGGCCGCAGTGGCCCAGGTCGACCAGGAAGCCACCCCCCGCCGAGAGGATCGACTCGTGGGGGGAGTCGGTGATCACCGCGCAGAGGGTGCCGTTTCCGAGAGCCCAATCGCCGATTCCGCCGATCGCATCCGGGCCACCCGGGAGCAGGCCGGCCGCGTTGGCCTGGGTGACGCGCACGGCATGGAGCCCGGTCTCTACGGAGAGAGCGGGAGGCGGTGCCAGCGCCAAGCCGAGGAGTGCGGCTGCGACGAGACCACCGAATCGGTGAGGCGTTTCCATGGCGCTGGAATCTACCCCACCGCCTCTGGACTCTGGTAGTCGATCTCGCTCGCCTCGATCGTGCCGTGGCGCACCTCCAGAAAGGGCACGCCGCTCCGGACTCCGACGCTGCCAAAGCCGGTCTCCGTGGCGAGGAAGGCCCTGAAATCGCCCTCGACGGCGGGACGCAGCTGCAGCTTCTTCTCGACCGCGTCGTAGCGGGCTCCACTCAGGGCCTGGAGCAGGCCGTAGCTGGACATCGCCCGGGCGTACCAGTGGCCGCACTCGATCTCGTTGAAGGGGTTTCGGGTGCGCCCGTCGTAGCGGCTGCGGCAGGTGCGGACGATCTCGAGTCCCTCGCCGACGCGTCCCTCCATGATCAGATGCGACGCCACCTGGTACTCGATGCCGGTCCAGACCTCGTTGCTGTAGACGAAGGGGAGAGAGGGCTCTCCACCTCGAGGCCAGCTGCAGAGCAGCAGTCCCCCTTCCTTCCCGAAGGCGTAGCCGGATCGCTGCGGATTGCCGTGGTTCGACAGATCCCTCACCAGGTTGTAGCGGTGGACCGCCAGGAGGTGGCTCCGGACCTTCTCCGGGTCGAGGATCTCGCCGATCCCGCAGACTCTCGCCAGCCAGGCGCCCAGGACGCCGTCGGAGAGGCAGCCGGTTCCATACTGGTACTTGGGACCCTCCTTCTCGAGCAGTTCGATCGCTTCGGGCGAGTAGCCGGGATCGTGGTCGAGGCTCCGCGACCCGGCATCCAGCGGCGACGCCGCACGCAGGCCCTTCCACTGGATTTCTTGATGGAAGTACTCGCCGTTCCAGAGCTCGCTCTCCAGATGGTTCCGGCCCTTCTCGTAGAGCAGGAGGTAATCCTCCTCGTCGTCGCCGAGGGCGTCGGCCATCGCTGCGGCGGCGCGGAGCGCGCCCAGATAGATCGAGGTGCACATGCTGTCCGCGCCCCAGAACTCGATGTCGTAGGTGTTGTGGTGGGGCTCCAGCACGACGCCGCGCCGGTCGGGATCCCAGCTCTCGATCGCGAAGGCCAGACTCCGCTTCACTCGCGGCCAGAGGCCCTCGAGCCATTCGCGATCGCCGCTGATGCGCCACTCCCGGTAGACCTTCATGACGCCTCCCAGCTGACCGTCGGCGGCGGCGTGAAAATCGTGGCCGGACGGCCGGATGGGGAGCGACGCGCGGAAGCACTGATGCCCCTCTTTGTCCTGGCTCTGGTCGAATTCGGTGAGGCGCAGACTGCGCTCGAGCTGCGGGAACAGGTGGGGCAGGGCTTGAGCGTAGTTCCACACGTGGGTGCACGACCCCGGGCAACACCCCGCGTGATCGCCGCAACCCTCCCACGCCCAGAGTCGTCCGTCCCGCTGACGCAGCACCGTCGGAGACTTGAGGATCGAGAGATTGGCGGAGACGGCTTCGACGACCTCGGGTGGGAGCGTCGTATCGTAGAAGCAATCGCTGAAGCACCGGGTCTCGTCGCGCAGGCGCCGGTAGTTCTCGGCCCAGTAGCGGTTCACCTCGCCGATGTTCTCGTAACGGCTGGCGTACCAGGGACTATGGAAGTTCTGTGTTCCTGGCTCGGCTCCGGCCTCGCCGGCGGGGATGGTACGGCCGGAATCGGTGCGAAGGTCGCTGTGCGGCACGTACCAGGCCAGCAGGAGGCGCAGGGTCCGCTCCTCCGCCGGATCGAGAGAGAACGGGAGGTAGAGGCTGCCGCCAGCGCTCGGCCGCCCATCACTCACGGGTCCCGCCTCGGGCATCGCTCCTTCGCGCACCGTCTTCCAGGTCATCGTCAGCGGGTCGAACCAGCCCCCACGGAACCAGCGGCAGTTCACCCGGGTCTCGGGGTCGTCGAGCACGGCGGCGAAAGCTCCCTCGTGCTCCGGGGCTTCCTTGCTGCCCGGCTGCCACAGAACGAACCCGCCCGGCGTATCGAGCACACTGCGGCCCGATGCGCCCCACTGGTGCATGAAGTTCGCGCTGTGGAAAGAGAAGACGGCGTCGACCCGACTCTCGGAGCTGTTGACGAAGCGATACTCCAGCGCCGCCACCGGCAGTGAGGAGTCGTCCGCGTTGCCCGGTATGAAGGGGCTCCATCCGGTGAGCTCCACGTCCAGAGGAATCGTCGCGTGGCGGAGACTCACCCGTGCGAAGGGGAAGCGCGCCTCGAAGCGCGCCTCCTCGAAGCGTGGCAGTCCGTAGCTCCGGGCGGGCGCACCGTTTCCCGAGCCGACGAGGATCGCTTCTCCCCAGGGAAACAGTGGCTTGCGCCGGGGAACCGGTCCCTCCAGGACGCGGGCGAGATTCTCCCGCTCGCCCTGGACGCAGATCGCGGCGAAGCAGAGCGGCTCGTTGAACACTTCGGGGCGGTGGCGAAGCGAGAGGTGAGAGAGACTCCCGCCACCCTCGAGGCACACCATGCCCGCCCCGATGCCTCCCATCGGGAAGGCGATCCGGTCCAGGTGCTCTCCGGTATAGGCCTGATTGAAGTTTCGCACGAGGTCCCCCCGCGGTGAAAATTGCTTCGAGCCGATTCCAACGGTGGACGGAAGTATAGAGTCTGGACTCTCTCTGCGGAAAGGCACGAAGTAGCTGCTAATCTGCAGCAATGAGCGGCGAAGATCTGCGTCCCTTCCTGGAGCCGACGCCCACCATCGAGTCGCGACATCCCGAGATCGAAGCCTTTGCACGGCGCTCTTGCGAGGGAGCGGACGATGCAGTCGATCGCGCCGTTCGCCTCTACTACGCCGTACGTGACGGAATCCGCTACGACCCCTACGCTCTCGAGCTCAGCGTGGCGGGACTCCGGGCGACCACCACCCTGCGAGTGAAGCGCGGATGGTGCGTCGCCAAGGCGATCCTCCTCGCCGCCGCCTGCCGCTCGATGGCGATCCCGGTCCGCCTCGGCTTTGCCGACGTTCGCAACCACCTCTCGACTGCGCGGATGCGTGAGCACATGAAGACCGACATCTTCTTCTGGCACGGCTATGTGTCCATCCATCTCGATGGCCGATGGGTCAGGGCGACCCCCGCCTTCAACGTGGAGCTCTGCCGGAAGTTTCGGATTCGCCCACTGGAGTTCGACGGTCGCCAGGATTCGATCTTCCACCCTTTCGACGAAGACGGGAACCGCCACATGGAGTACTTGGCGCGTCGCGGCGAGTTCGCGGACGTTCCCATTGACGCGATCGCGGCGACCTTCCGGGAGTACTACCAGGGCATGGGCATTGCGGAGGACGGTGACTTCGACGGCGAGGTCGATGCGGAGACAGCGGAGAGCTAGAGGTGTAGCCGGATCATCTCCGCACCACGCCAGATAGAATCGGATAGGATTCCTCTATCGACGAGATACGGGAGGGAAACGAGAAGGTGGCTACGATGAGACTCGCGAATCGTGGGATCAAGGTGCTCGCCGCAGGGCTCGCCGTGGTTTCTTTCACCCTGGTGTCCGGCGTTGCCCAAGCCAAGTCCACGAAGAGCAAACGCTACGGGATCGAAGGCAAGTTCGTCGCCTACGACGAGGCGCAGCAGGTTTTCAAGATTCTCGTGACCAGCCGAGAGGCCAAGGGATTCGGTGGCTCCACGGTGGGGGGCAAGGCTCCCAAAGACATCGAGATCGGCAAGGAGCGGGAGTTTGCGGTCGCGCCGGAGGGGTCGGTGCTGTCGCGCACCGTGATCAAGAGCGTCAAGGGGACGGGTGTCGACAACACGGGTACCCAGGAGGGCTTCCGCAAGGCGGTGAAGGCGATTCCCACCGATCGCTCCCTCGCCCTCTCCATCGAGAGGAACGTCGATCACGAAGCCAATCTCACTGCGCCGGAATATCGGATCAAGACGCTCGTCATCCAGATGACGGAGGCGGAGATCCGAAAGAGGCTGGAGGAGGTCCTACAGGACCCCTAGGTCTCCCGGCCGGTTTCGTCCGTCTCCTCGTCTCGTTCTTCGAGCTTGCGTTCCAGCTCCTCGAGCCGTCTCTCCAGCTGCTCGAGCCGCTCCCGAAGCTCCCGGCTGCCGCGGTGCAGCTTCTCCTCGAACCAGGTCCCGAGGCGCTCCGGCTCCGCCCAGAGGCTCGGCTCGCCCTCTGGCTCGACGCGTAGCGTCCGTTCCTCCGCCTCGCGGAAGACGCCCAGCTCGAGAGCTTCTCCCGCTGGAGCCGCCGCGACGATCCGGATCAGGTCGAAGGGCTCGTGCACGGGGTCGCCGCCCGCCGAGACGATCACGTCCCCTACGCGCAGCCCCGCGCGTGCGGCGGGGCGGTCCGGCTCGACACGCACCACCAGCAGGCCGCGGTCGTCCGGGGCCTGGAAATAGCCGCGAAGCTCCGGGGTCATCGCCTCCACCTGCGCGCCGATCCGACCGCGATCGGAGAGGAAGGGCGGATCGAAGGGCCAGTGGCCGCCGGTGCCGGCCCGGGCGCCGGCGCCGATGACGATGGGCATCGCAGCGATCAGGGCGAGGATCGCAGTCCGGACCATGGGAGCACCTCCTGGTGACGGAGCGGTGACACGGCGGCCGCCCGCTTGACGAGATTGGACGATGCTACCCCCGGAATTATTCGATGGGACGCTGTTCTCGCGAGACACTGAATAGTCAGTACACTTCGTGGCGATGCGAAAGTGGCTGCTATGGAGCCTCCTCCTGGTCGTGGGAGCTGCGGTTCTGCTGAGATTCACGCTTCTCGTTCCCGAGCTCGTCCCCGTCAAGGTGGTTCGTGTGGAGCGCGGCCGGGTCGAGTCGACGATCACCAATACGAAGGCGGGGACGGTCCGTGCCCGGCGACGAGCGCAGCTCTCGTCGGAGGTCGGCGGCCGGGTCGTCAAGATCACGCATCGCGAAGGAGACAGGGTGGTGGCCGGCGCTCCGCTGGTCGGCCTGAACGATGCGACACAGCGCGCCCAGCTTCGCCTAGCGGAAGAGGGACTGCGGGTTGCAGAGGCCTCCCGCCGCCAGGCCTGCATCGAGCGCGATCGAGCGCGGCGGGAGCTGGCCCGGAAACGCAAGCTCGCCGAACAGGCGATCGTCTCCGAAGATCTTCTGGACCAGCTCGAGAGCGCCTCCGAGGTTGCGAGCGCCTCGTGCAATGCGGCCACGGCCGAGGCGGATCGAGCGCGGGCCCAGATCGCGGCCATCGAGGTCGAGCTCGAGAAGTTGGTGATCCGCGCGCCTTTCGACGGCGTCATCGCCGAGGTCCCAGTCGAGGTTGGCGAGTGGATCACTCCGTCCCCCCCGCTCCTCACGGCACCCGCCGTCGTCGACGTCATCGACCCCACCTCCTTCTACGTAAGCGCTCCGATGGACGAGGTCGACTCCGCCGCGATTCGCAGTGGACAGCCGGCCAAGGTGAGCGTCGACTCGCGCCCGGGCGCTTCCTTTGCCGGGAAGGTGGTCCGGGTCGCACCCTATGTGCTGGATATCGAAGCCCAGAATCGCACCGTCGAGATCGAGGTGGAGCTCGACGATTCGGAGATCGCGGAGACGCTCCTGCCGGGGACCTCGGCGGATGTCGAAGTGGTGCTCGAGGCGCGGGATTCGGTGCTGCGTCTCCCCACTTCCGCTCTCCTGGAGGGTAACCATGCGTTGGTCGTGAGGGACGGGAGGCTCGTCGAACAGCCCGTCGAACTGGGCCTCCGGAACTGGGACTGGGCAGAGATCCGCGAGGGACTGTCCCCGGAGCAGGCGGTGGTGATCTCCCTGGACCGCGTCGAGGTGAAGGCCGGCGCGCGGGTCGAGGTGGAGGAGATCGAATATCGCCCATGATCGAGCTCGAGGGGGTATACAGGACCTACGCGATGGGCGGTCAGCTCCTGCACGCCCTGAACGACGTCTCGGAGAGCATCGAGGCGGGTGACTACGTCGCCGTGGTGGGACCGTCGGGTTCCGGCAAGTCTACCCTGCTCAATGTTCTGGGATGTCTCGACCGTCCGAGTCGGGGCGTCTACCGATTGAACGGTGAAGATGTCGGATCTCTTTCGGAAGACGATCTCTCCTCGGTCCGGCGCCACAAAATCGGATTCGTCTTCCAGAGCTTCCAGCTGATCTCCCGCCTCGACGCGGCGGAGAATGTGGCCTTTCCGATGATCTTTGCGGGGGTCCCGCGCGCAGAGCGCCGGGAACGGGTGGCCGCCGCACTGGGCACGGTGGGGCTGGGTGAGAGAGCCCGACATCGGCCGGCAGAGCTCTCGGGCGGTGAGCAGCAGCGGGTCGCCATCGCCCGCGCCACGGTGATGCGTCCCCAGGTGCTCCTGGCCGACGAGCCCACCGGGAACCTGGACAGCAGCTCGGGGCGTCAGGTCATGGAGGTGCTGGAGGGCATGAACGCCGATGGCCTCACGCTGATCGTCGTGACCCACGATCCCGCGATGGCCGGTCGCGCCAATCGCGCCCTGGTGATGGAGGATGGTCGGGTCGTACAGCGCACGGGGCGTGGGGAGCGCCGAGGAGGTGCGACCATCGCGGCGCCGGCGGAGCCGGCGAGTTGACGCCTGGCGATCTCGGCGCCTTTGCGCTCACGGCGCTGTCCCGCCACCGCCTTCGCACCTCGATGAGCCTGGTGGGTGTGGCCATCGGTGTCGCAGCCGTCGTGGCGCTCACGGCCCTCGGCGAGGGGGCGCGGCGCTACGTGACCGGACAGTTCTCGACGCTGGGCAGCAGCTTCCTGGTGATCCTTCCGGGAAAGAACGAGACGACGGGTTCGTTTCCGGGCATGGGTGGGGTCCCCAACGATCTGACGCTCGAGGACGCGAGAGCGCTGCAGCGCGGTGTCCCGAACGTCAACCTGGTCGCTCCGGTTACGATGGGAAACGAGACGGTTGCTCATCGCGAGCGCCGCCGTCAGGTGATGATCCTGGGCACCACCAGGGAGTTTCTGGAGATTCGCGAGCTGAAGATCGCCAAGGGGAGTTCGCTGCCGGAGGGCGACCTGGAGCGGAGCTCCCAGTTGGTCGTCCTCGGAGCCACGGTTGCCCACGAGCTCTTCGGGAGCGAGCCGGCGGTCGGCCGCGCGGTGCGGGTGGGCGACTGGCGGATGCGCGTGATCGGCGTGCTGGAGCGCCGCGGGGAGCAGGTGGGCTTCGACATGGACGATCTCGTCGTCGTACCCGTCGCCACCGCGATGCGGATCTTCAACCGGACTTCGCTGTTTCGGGTGGCGCTCGGTGTGGGTGCCCACCACGACGTGGATGCCGCCTGCTCGCGCGCCGTAGCCATCCTGACCGAGCGCCACGGCGAGGAAGACGTCACCTGCATCACCCAGGAATCCGTCGTCTCCTCGCTTTCTTCGATTCTCACCGCACTCACGCTCGCTCTGGGCGGCATCGCCGCCGTCTCGCTCGCGGTGGCGGGGATCGGGATCATGAACCTGATGCTGGTCTCGGTATCGGAACGCACCCGGGAGGTGGGCTTGCTGAAGGCGATCGGCGCCGGTAACGGCCAGATTCTCGCGGTCTTTCTCGCCGAGGCGATCCTGATCACTTCCATGGGCGGCTTGCTGGGCCTGACCCTCGGCTGGGCGAGCGTCCGGATTCTCGTCCTGGTGTATCCGGCCTTCCCCGCCTCGACGCCCCCCTGGGCCGTCGCCGCGGCCCTTGCCATCTCGGTCTGCCTGGGGGCGCTTTTCGGCGTGCTCCCGGCCCGCAGAGCCATGCGTCTGGATCCGGTCGCGGCGCTGGCGGGGCGGTAGACCCGTGGCGCCCGATGACTATCTGTTCCTGGGATTGGGATCGCTTCGCAGCCACCGACTGCGCTCCTTCCTCTCCATGCTCGGCATCGCGATCGGAATCACCGCGGTGATCCTGCTCACCTCGATCGGGGAGGGAACGCGTCGCTATCTGATCTCCGAGTTCACGCAGTTCGGCACCAACGTGCTGCAGATCAATCCCGGGAAGACGGAGACGATGGGAATTCCCGGGATGCTGGGAGGGACGACGCACAAGCTCACCATCGACGACGCCCAGGCATTGGAACGCGTCAGGGGTGTGCAAAAGGTCGTTCCCATGGCGGTGGGACAGGCGCGGGTGGAGGGAGGTGGCCGAGGGCGGAGCGTCTTCATCTACGGTGTGACGTCGGAGGTGCCGGAGGTCTGGAAGTTCGAAGTCGGCCAGGGCTCGTTTCTTCCACCGGGAGACCCCCGTCGCAGCTCGATGGTGGCGGTGCTGGGGCCAACGTTGAAACGAGAGCTCTTCGGCGAAGAGAACGCTCTCGGCGAGTTCGTACGAGTGGCGGGATTTCGGCTTCGCGTGATCGGCGTGATGGCTCCGAGGGGGCGGATGCTGGGGTTCGACATCGACGATTCGGCCTACGTGCCGGTCGCGACCGTGATGCAGATGTTCAACCTCGACGAGTTGATCGAGGTCCACGTGCTCTTCTCCCACGAGGGTATGACGGAGGCGGTGGTGGGGGGAGTCCGGAGACTCCTGACCGAGCGTCACGCGGGGAAGGAGGACTTTACGATCGTTACCCAGACCGCGATGCTGGAAGTCTTCGAGAACGTCATGCGGGTCATCACCGCCGCAGTGGCGGCAATCGGGGGAATCTCTCTGCTGGTCGGCGCGATCGGAATCCTCACCATGATGTGGATCGCGGTGAACGAGCGCATCAGGGAGATCGGCCTGATGCGGGCGGTGGGCGCGACGGAGCGCAACGTGCAGCGCGTGTTTCTGCTGGAGGCGGTGATCCTCACCGTGGTCGGCGGCGCCGCCGGCGTTGCGGCGGGACTCGGGATCGCGGCTCTGCTGCGCCTGGCGGTGCCCGGCATGCCGGTGTACACGCCGCCGCGATACATCGCGGCGGCGCTGCTCGTCAGCCTGATCACCGGGCTCGTCTCCGGTGTCTTGCCGGCGCGCCGGGCGGCTTCACTCGACCCCGTCGAGGCGCTCCATACCGAGTGAGCGGTCAGGCGCCGCTTCGTTTCCGCCCTCGTTCCATCACGCCTTCTCGTCGCGCCGCGATCTGATCCGCCGTGACGCCCTCGGCCGAACGGGTCGCTACCTCGGATTCGTGGTTCATCGCGTCCGAGAAGGTCATCCCGTAGCCCTCGTCGATGAGTTTCTTGTAGTCTCGCAGCGTCTTCGGATCGCAGGAGAGCATGTCGGCGGCCAGAGCCCGGCAGGCCGGCAGAAGCTCTTCCGGCGCGACTACGCGATTGACGAGTCCCCAGGCCAGGGCCTGCTCCGCCCCGATCGGGTTGCCCGTGAGCGAGAGCTCCTTGGCGCGGGAGATCCCGATCAGGCGCGGAAGCTTCTGACTGAGTCCCCATCCCGGCAGGACTCCAACGCGGATGTGTGTATCAGAGAAGCGCGCCTCCGTCGATGCGATCAGGAGATCACAGGCCAGTGCCAGCTCGAACCCGCCGGTGATTGCATGCCCGTTGACGGCGCCGATGATCGGGCCTTTGAAGGCCGTGGCGGCGGCAATCGCGTCCCTTTCCTGCAGGGCGGCCGGGCCACCGGAATCTCCTGCACCCAGCTCCTTCAAGTCGAGGCCGGCGCAGAAGGCGCGGCCCTCGCCGGTGACGATGGCCACGCGGATCGCATCATCCGCCTGAAGATCCTCGAAGCTCGCCGAGAGCGCGCCCCGAAGCTCCCTGGAGAGGGCGTTCATCGCCTCCGGGCGATTCAGTGTCAGCGTCGCGATTCCATCTCGCTTCTCCACCTTCAGGACCTGTGACGGCATCGACCATCCTCCCGGAAGCGACTATGCCGCAGTTGACCGTCGAAGCCGTGCCCCGCGGGGCGATGGGGCGATGGGGCGAAGACGCTTCCGTGGGCAATGCGGTCGCAGTCCAATCGGCGTCGCGTGAGCCACCTGGGCTAACCTGGCTGCGGGCGCAGGGAGGTGGTGAAGATGGCGAGGAGCGAGGTAGCGATTGTTCGCACCTCACCGAAGACGGTCCTGGCGGACCATCACCGGCTGATGAACCTGGCGCGCTACCAGGACGTCCTGCCCAAGGATGTCGACACTGCACTCAAGGTGAACACCTCCTGGCACTTCTTCTTCCCCGCCTGCTCGACCACGCCCTGGCAGCTCGAGGGTGTGATTCGTGCCATGAAGACGGACGGCTACGATCCGAATCTGATTCACGCCTGCCACAACCGCACCGTCGTCGTCGACGCTCACCTCGCCGAGCGGGAGAACAAGCAGCTCCCGGTGGTGGAGGCGCACGGGCTGCGCAACGTCCACCTCTACGAAGGGGAGGAATGGATCCACGTCCGCGATGCCGTGGGTGATCTGGCGGACCGGTTTCTTTGTCTCAACCAGGTCTACCCCGATGGCTTTCATATTCCCCGGCGTTTCGTCGGCGAGAGCATCATTCACCTGCCCACCGTGAAGACCCACGTCTTCACCACCACCACGGGGGCGATGAAGAACGCCTTCGGCGGTCTCCTGAACGAGCGGCGCCACTGGTCACATCCGGTGATTCACGACACTCTGGTGGACCTGCTGATGATCCAGCAGAAGATCCACCGTGGAATCTTCGCCGTGATGGACGGGACCTTCGCGGGCGACGGCCCGGGCCCGCGCTGCATGATTCCCTACGTCAAGAACGTGCTGCTGGCGAGCGCCGACCAGGTCGCCATCGATGCCGTGGCGGCGAAGCTGATGGGCTTCGATCCGCTCTCGATCCGGTACATCCGCCTGGCTCACGAGCTCGGCCTGGGCTGCGGAGACGTGCGCGAGATCCAGATGGTGGGCGATGTAGACGCCGCCGAGGAGCGCTGGAACTTCGTCGGGCCCTTCCGCAAGATGACCTTCGCTTCGCGCGGGCAGCACCTGATCTACTGGGGACCCCTCAAGAAGCCCCTCGAGTGGTCCCTCAAGACCTTCCTCGCGCCCTGGTCCTATCTCGCGAGCGTCGCCTATCACGACATGTTCTGGTACAGCTTCGTGGCGAAGAAACAGATGGAGGCAGCTCTGCAGAGCGAATGGGGGCGCCTCTTCTGCAACTGGGAGCAACTCGAGGCCGACGAGAGCGGCTACCCGGAGGTCGGGGAGGGGGCCGCGTCATTCGATCGCGCCGGACTTCGCTCCTTTCTCGAGTCCTTTCGCATCCTCGCCACCAGCATTCGCGAAGCACCCGAGTTCGGAGCGCGGCGCAGGCGCGCAATCGATCGGCAGGGTTAGCCAGCTAGAACGCCGAGGCGAGGATCCGGTGCTCGCGGCACACCATGCCCGCGACGTTCACACCCGAATCGGCGGCCTGGTGGGTGCCGCAGCCGTAGCCTCCGGCGTCGCAGCCCACGTAGAAGAGCCCGCGGAGCGGCGCCTTGGCGGAGGGCTTGTGGCGCCCGCACTGACCGACGATCTGCGCGAGACCGATGCACTCACCGCCCTGGCCGGGAACGGCCGAGTCGCGCGTCAGCCCCGAGACCTGTGCATTGCCGTAGCGGACCTTCGACTCGGTGCAATCCTCGATCCCCGGCCAGATCTTTTCCACCGTCTCTTCGAGACGCTCCCAGATGCGATCGATGTTGCCGAGTCTGGGATCGGGAGAGCAGAAGGTCCCGACGAGTGCGCACTGCTTTCCCGCGGGCGCCAGGCTGGAATCGTAGAAGGCGGGGACCACGTTGAAGACCGAGAGCTCCTCCGGCAGCCAGCCCGACTTCATGCGCGTGAAGCGATCGCTGTCCAGGTAGCTCTCGTTGGAGAAGGCGATGTACATACCGTGCTCGAAGTAGGGTCGATTCAGGAAGTAGCGCGTTCCCACGATTCCCCAGGATGGGACCAGCCCGCGGACGTAGCTCAGATAGCCGGCGTCGAAGTGGCTCTCTCCCACCAGGCGCAGGACGGTTGGCTGGATTCCCGCGTTGCTCACCACGATCGGGGCTTCGAAGCTTCCCTGCTCAGTGACGATGCCGGTGACCGCTCCGTTCGCCACCGAGATCCGCTCGACGCGCGAGCCGAGCAGAACGCGCCCCCCGTAGCGCTCGACGGCCTGACAGAACACCTCGGCCATGCGTCCGAAGCCACCGCGGTGGTAGCGCCCGGCGCCTCCCGCGCCGAAGTCCTGGAGCACCCGGATCATCTCCGAGGCGGCCAGCAGGTCGATGGGCACCACGAAGATCACGTTGGCCTGCATGCCGAGATAGCTGAGCAGCGACTGCGGCAGGCGATAGCGGGAGAGGAACTCGCTGAACGTCACGTCGTCGAGCTCGCGGATCTGCTCCGGCGTGGCCTGACCGATGTCGCCAAGTAGCCGCAACACCTCGGGAAGGTCCTCGCCCGAAAGACCGAGGAGTTGGATTGCACCCGCGCCCCCCTCCGGATTCGGGACAGCGGAGCCGACGAACGAGGCGTATTCACCGCTGGCGCCCCGGTACATCAGGACGGCGCTCTGCTCGGGAGTCAAGATCTCGACCTGATCCGCCATCTCGATCTCGTCGAGCACTTCCGCAAAGCGCGAGTTCAGACTCGGTCCGCCGACGATTGGCCACAGGTCGTAGCGGAAGCCCTTCTCGCCCACGGTCATGCCTTTTCCGCCCGGAATCGCGTTCTTGTCGACGAGCAGCGTGCGTAGCCCGCGCTTCGCCAGCAGGGCGGCACAGGTTGCGCCCCCGAAGCCCGCCCCGACCACGATCACGTCGTATTGCTCGCTCACTCTGTGACCCTCCTTCTCATGCGATGACTCGATCACGCTCCCGACTTCAACGGGAGAGGTCCGTGTAGACGATCGTCAGCATCTGGGTCGGCTCGATGAAGCCTCCTCCCCACTCCCCGTTCAGATCCGCGAGCGGATCGCTCGCGATCAGCTCCTCGAGCTTCATCCCGCCTGCAATGGCATTCCGAACCCGGTTGCGCACCGTCATCAGCATCTGACGCGTCTTGCGCAGGTCCGCGGCGTTGGCGATCGGTCCGTGACCGGGGATGATCACCGAGTCGTCTCCACAGAGCGAGAGGATCCGCTCCTGTGCTTCGATCATCCCCTCGATGCTGCCGCCGCTGTCGATGTCGATGAACGGATAGGTGCCGTTGAAGAAGATGTCCCCCGCGTGCAGTACGTCGGAGCCCTGGAAGTGGACCACCGAGTCGCCATCGGTGTGGGCCGGTGGGACGTGAAAGACCTGGACGCTCTCACCGTTCAGGTGGAAGGTGAGCGCATCGGTGAAGGTGATCACCGGCAAGGCACCCTCCGGTGATGCCGGGATCGTACGATCCCGCATCTTCTGGAACTGCTCCACGCTCAAGCGCCGGCGCACGTTGCCGTGGGCGACGATCACGGCTCCGGCCTGACCGAGATTCTCGTTTCCGCCGGTGTGGTCTCCGTGCCAGTGGGTGTTGACCACGAAGCGGACCGGTTCGTCCTGGATCTCGCGGATGGCTGCGGCAATCTTCTCGGTGAGCGGTGCGAACTGATCGTCCACCAGAAAGACGCCATCCCCACCCGCGGAGACGGCCATGTTCCCACCGGCACCGGTCAGCATGTAGACGCCGCCTCGGATCGGCTTGGCGGCGATCTCGACGGAGGCGAAGTCGCGGTCCTGAGCCCGGGTCGGGCTCGCAACCGCTGCCAGGATCGCGGCCACCAGAAGCACGAGACTGGTTCGAAGTGCCCGCATTTCTGCCTCCTCGGCAACCATCCATCCCAGGACGCCTCACGGTAGCTCGGGGGGCGTGGGGGCACACCGGTCTCTGCCGGGGCTAGGTCAGTCTCAGCAGCTCGTGGGCTCCAGCCGTCCGCTCGGCGATCGGAATGCCCACCGGGCAGCTGCCCAGGCAAGGCGCTGCGCAGCCACTGCAGGCCGAGGCGTCGACATGCAGCTCGGAGTAGAGGCGCATCCCTTCCTTCTCCCAGCCGTAGTCCTCGAAGTACATGCGGTGGCGCAGCACGTCGTGAATGGGCACACCCTCCGGGCAGCTCGCCAGGCAGACGCCGCAGTGGGGTGAGCAGTAGCTTCCGAGAATCTGCTCGTCGTACTTGCGCAGGATGCCCAGGTCGCTCCGGGTCAGGGACTTGCCCGACGCGTACAGGTACTCGTCCACGTGCTGGAGCTCGAAGAAGGAGATCACCGCACAGGAGACGTCCGGATTGGAGAGCGCCCACTTGAGTGCAGCCTGCGAATACGCGTCGGCCTCCTCCCGGAATCCTTCGAGACCGTGGTGCCTGGCGCCCTTCAGCGTCTTCATGGCGACCACGCCCATGTCCTGCTCCTTGCGGGCACGCGCGATGACCGCGTTCAACTGCGACCAGATCCCGTGGTGGTAGGCGAGCATCATCACGTCGAAGCGTCCGGAGTCGATGGCGGTGTTGGCCACCTCCACCAGCCTCGGTGTATGGCTCGAGAATCCCAGGAAGCGGACCTTGCCCTCCTGCTTGAGACGGTCGAAGGCCTCGTGCATGTTCTCGTCCATCAGGCGGGGGACCTCGTCGCACGCGTGCACGTGCACCAGATCCACGTAGTCGGTGCCCAGACGCGAGAGGCTCGCCTCGAACGCCGCCATGTAGTCCGGGACGGCGGTTCCCGGGGGGAGATGTCCCGTGGGAGTACACCACTTGGTGGCAAGAAAGAGCTGATCCCGGCGGCCCACGCTCTGCAGAGCCTTGCCCACCGCGATTTCGCTGCCGCTGGCCGAGTAGTCGGGAGAGGTGTCGATGTAATTGATGCCCCGCTCGATGGCCAGGCGCGGTATCGCGTCCGCTTCCTGACGCAAGGGGCCTGCGCCCTCGACGATGTCGGAGACCATGAATTCGGTGCGTCCGAATCGCCGGTAGTTCTGGACCCGGCTGCCCTTCCAGGCCTCCTTCCACTCGGGGTGTGTCTTCACCACCTCGCCACCGAAGATCTCCGTTCCCACCGGCAGCCAGGGGCTGAAGCGCGCCGCCGCTGCGCCGGCTCCCACCACCAGAGATCCCAGGGCCACGCCGGCTCCCGAGGCGGCTCCGGTGAGGAAGCCGCGCCGACCCGGATCGGTCTCCGTCATCTTGGCGCGCACCGAGCCGCGCACCAGGAAGAAGACGACGATGGCCAGAAGCAGCAGCGAGCCGATCGCCATCACCAGGCTCGCCATCGTCAGGTCCAGTCCGGGCGGAAGCACGGCCTTCCCGATCGCCTGGAGGAACGGCCCCGCCAGGTAGCTGGTGGGATCGAGACCGATGAAAGCATCGTAGAGAAAATATCCGCTGACGAAGAATCCCACGGCGAGAGCGAGGACCGTCGAGACGAGCACAGCTGCGTAGGGCCGAAATCGCATGCCTACCTCCCTTACTGGAGTATACGCGGCAGTCTCGCCGCCGCCTGACGCATCAGGCGCGTCTCCATCGGACAGGCCATGCGTCCCGCTCGGGAGTATAATGGCGCGATCGGGAGCCTGGATCGGTGACCGTCATCAGGGGAGTCAGCCATGAAGCTCGCAGAGTACGGTAGTCGCATCGCCCACATCGATCTCAGTGGGGGCCGGGTCGAGGTGCGCCCGATTCCGGTGGGCTGGGCCGAGAAGTACATCGGCTCCCGGGGTCTGGGCGTGCGCTACCTGCTGGAGAACGGGCCAGAGGTCGACCCGCTCTCTCCGGAGAACATCCTCTGCTTCCTGAACGGTCCCCTGACGGGCTCGGAGGCCAACATGAGCGGCCGCTGGGCGGCGGTGACCAAGTCGCCTCTCACCGGCACCGTGACCGACAGCCACCAGGGTGGATGGACCGGTGCGCGGTTGCGTTGGGCCGGTCTGGACGGTCTCGTCTTCGCGGGTCGGTCCGAGCGCCCGGTCTACGCCTTCGTCTCGGAGGGCCGGGTGGAGCTGCGCGACGCATCGGAAATCTGGGGCAGCGGCATCCACGAGACCGTCGCCTTCTTCCAGCAGCGCTACGGCGAGAAGGACCTCTCGGTCTGCGCCATCGGCCAGGCCGGAGAGCGGATGTCGCGCTTCGCGGCCTGGCTCAACGAAGACGACCGCGCCTTTGGTCGCGGTGGCACCGGCGCCGTCGGCGGGAGCAAGCAGCTCAAGGCCATCGTCATCCAGGCCGCGTCGAAGAAGAGCCAGGTCGACGATCCGGCCGCCTGGAAGTCCGCGCGCCGCCAGGCTCTCGACGCCATCCGGGACGAGAAGCACATCACCAGCCCCAAGAAGGGTGGCCTCTCGATCTACGGCACCAACTCTCTGATGAACATCGCCAGTCACATCGGTGCCCTCCCGACACGGAACAGCCAGCTGACCTCCTTCGGGGACAAAGCCGAGGGCATCTCGGGGGAGTACGTGGCGCAGAACCTCCTGGTGGGGAATCCCACCTGCCACGCGTGCCCGGTGGCCTGCAAGAAGGAGGTGGAGATCAAGGATGGGCCCTATAGCGGACTCAGGATGGAGAGCATCGAGTACGAGTCGGCCTGGGCGCTCGGAGCCAACTGCGACAACGGCGACGTTCGTTCGATCGCCAAGCTCATCGACCAGTGCAACGACTACGGCCTCGATCCCATCGAGCTGGGAAACGTCTTCTCGGCCTACATGGAGTGCACCGAGAAGGGTTTCGTCGATGGAAAGGGCCTGGCCTGGGGCGATCATGCCGCCATGGTGGCATTGACGGAGAAGATCGGACTGCGCGAGGGCATCGGGGACGTTCTCGCCGAAGGAACAGCTCGTACCGCCGCCCACTTTGGCCACCCCGAGCTCGGCATGGAGGTGAAGGGCCAGGCGATTGCCGCCTACGATCCCCGGGGTCTCAAGGGAATGGGGCTGGGGTATGCCACCAGCAACCGCGGCGCCTGCCACCTGCGCGCCTATACGGCCGCCGCAGAGCTGGGGGTGATCGGCACGAACCCGGATCCCCTGTCCTGGAAGGGAAAGGGCGAGCTGGTGAAGGCATTCCAGGACCTGGCGGCCTTCTCGGACAGCATGAACCTCTGCAAGTTCAGCTCCTTCGCCCAGACCGCCGACGACTACGCCGCACAGTACGCGGCGGCGATGGGCATCCCGTTCACTGCGGAGGACGTCCTCGCCGCGGGCGAGCGCATCTACACACTCGAGCGTCACTACAACAACCTGGCGGGCTTCGGGGAAGGGTCCGACACCCTGCCCGCGCGTTTCACCACGGAGCCATCGACCATGGGTGGCTCGGAGGGGCATCTCTCCGAGCTCGACCAGATGCTCGAGGAGTACTACCAGGCGCGGGGCTGGGAGAACGGCGTGGTGCCGCAGTCGAAGCTCGAGGAGCTGGGCCTGCCTTAGCCTCCGGCGATGGCCGGGAAGATGTCGACCGACTGGTCGGCGCCGAGCTTCGTCTCCAGGCCGTCCGGCAGGTGGGCTGAGCTGCGGCCATCGACGAACACCTGGACGCTGCGGGTGAGTTTCCCGTCCGGGTCGAGGAGCTTCTCCCCGAGGGGTGGACAGCGCTCGATCAGGCGATCCAGCAGCTCCTGGATGCTGGACCCCTCCGGCAGCTGGATCTCGAGAGTCTTGGTGCCGACGATGGCGCGAATCGTGGCGTAGAAGGAGACCTTCACCTGTCCTCCCGCGCGGCTCAAAGGGCCGGTGAGAGAAATACTAGCCCTCCGCCGTGGCATCGGCGCTCCGGGTCTCGGAGAGCTCCTCGACGCGCTGACGCAGCAGGGCCAGCTCCTGGGCGAGTCGGCGAATCTGGGTGCCGGCCTGCGAGAGCCGAACGGCGTAGTTGAGACAGATTGCCACCAGGAAGAACTCTCCCAGGAAGAAGACTGTAGAGCTGATCGTCCACGCGCCGAGGATCCTCGCGATCCCGCGCAGGACGTCCAGGTTCAGTCCGACCAGAAACAGTCCGAACGCCACACCCATCCAGATCGGAGTGTACTCGGCTCGCAGGGTTCGCTTTCGCACCAGCCACATCACGATGCAGACGAGGCCGAAGCTCAGCACCAGCGCCAGGAACCGCGCCGCCGCCGATTCCGGGGCTCCCAGGAAGAGTTCTCGCAGCTCTGCGAGTCGTTCTGCGTCGCTCATCCAGCTCCCCTTTGCTGTTGCCCGTGCCGGAAGCGCCGGACGAGATCGAATCGGCCACTCACGGCTTCTTGCCGTCGCTCGATGCCGCCCACATCGACACCAGCATCTTGTATACGTAGTAGAAGGCCCGGGTTCCACCGTGGAGCCTCGATACGCGTAGCCCGGGGTGCATCAGCGAGGCGCATTCGCGGACGCGCAAGCCGTGCCGTGACGCCGTCACCAGCACGTCGACGTCCGGATAGTCGTGAGGAAAGAAGTCCCGCACGTAGAGTTCCAGGGTCGCGGTGTTCATCGCCTGGAAGCCGGAGGTCGGGTCGGTGACGTTCACTCCGGCCAGGCGCCCCAGGGCTTCGAAGAGCTTGCGGCCGGCGGTTCGAGCCCACCCCATCTGGTAGCCCGTGACTTCCAGGAAGCGGGAGGCGATCACCAGGTCGCATTCGTCCCGACGGATCGGCTCCACCATCTCGGGAATCTGCCTGGGGTCGTGTTGTCCATCGGCGTCCATCTGCACCAGCAGATCGGCCCCGTGTTCGAGGGCGTACATGTATCCCGTCTGAATCGCGGCCCCGTAGCCCATGTTGAAGGGATGTCGGAGCACCCGAGCGCCGAGTGCGGTGGCCGTCCCGGCCGTGTCGTCCGTGGAGCCGTCGTCGATGACCACGATCTCCGCTTCTAGCTCCGCTTCCTCGATGGCCTGGAAGACGTGAGGGAGGCTCTTGGCCTCGTTGAAGGCGGGGATGATCAGGTACACCGCTGCCACGCGATGGTGATATAGCGGTTCACGAAGCCGTAGCGCACGGTGGAAGCCAGTCTGCGAAGGGCCGCGCCGGGGTGCGTCGCGTAGTAGCGCAGCAGCTTGGGCCGTAGCTCTTCCAGGCGTGCCTCGCTGCGGCGAAGGATGCCGGTCACGCCGAAGGGCTGGACCTGGCGAAGGCGGGCGCGTTCCGCCAGTGGCCGCTGTGCGAACAGATGACGGAAGGAGTTCTCGGTGAAGTCCTGGAGGTGGTGGGGGTTCACGTCGACGGAAGGAGTCGTGGGAACCGACGCGACGAGGATACCGGTCGGACGCAGCAGCGACACCAGGTTGTCGAGCAGTCTCGCCGGGCACGGCAGGTGCTCCACGGTCTCGAGGCAGACGATGGTGTCGAAGCCCTCGGGGTCCTGGAACTGCACCGCATCTCCGACGCGGTATTCCACCCCGTCGCGCCCGTAGCGCTCACGGGCATAGGCGACGCTCTTCTCGCAGAGATCGACTCCGAGAGCGAAATCCACCCGCTGGCTCTCGTCGCGAAGGAGACGGGTGCCGTATCCCACGCCGCAGGCGATGTCCAGGAGCCGCCCCGCGCGTGCGTGGCGCGCGGCGAAGCGGTAGCGCTCGAGGTGTAGCTCCAGGGTCTCGTGGCCCGTCACGTCGACGGGAGAGAGATGATCCGGGATCAGACGCTCGAGGCTGTTGGAACTCAGGACCACCGGGGAGGCCCTCGCGTGGCAAACGGATTTCGGAAGCCCATGGGCTGGGTGGTGATTCCCCACCCTGGGTGGCGCGGAACCATTTGATGGTACCATGGCCGCCGCTGTTCCCACCATCGCGGTGATACTGGACGCACAGGGAGCCGACCGAGCAGATCGAGCAGACCAAGCAGAGGATGGAACGCCAATGCATACCAACCGTCCGCCGCTGGCGGGTGTCCGGGTGATCGAGAGTTCGCTGCTGGGGCCGGCCGCAATCGGCGCCCACCTGGCAGATCTCGGCGCTGACGTGATCAAGGTGGAGTCCCCGTCTGGCGACTACATTCGCCAGATGACCTGGCCGATCATCGAAGGCACTTCGCTTCTCCACCTCCACGTCAATCGGGGCAAGAGGAGTGTCGCCCTCGATCTGCGCAAGCCGGATGGTGCGCAGATCTATCGCGACCTCGCCAAGGACGCGGACGTGGTGATCGAAGCGATGCGGCCCGGCTCGCTGGCCAAGCGGGGCCTCGGTTACGAGGAGCTTCGGGCGCTGAATCCGAGAATCGTCTTCTGCAACATCTCCGGCTACGGAATGACCGGACCCTACAAGGATCTGCCTTCCCACGGTATCGCCTTCGACACCTGGGGGGGAATCATCAGTCCCGCCTACGACGAGGAGGGCTTCTGCTACATCCCGGAGCACGCGTCGATCGGGATGCACGCCGGTCCACTTTTCGGTGCGCTGGGGATTCTCGCCGCGGTGATCCGCGCCCGCGAGAGCGGCGAGGGCTGCATGATGGAGATCGGCCAGTCCGACGCCGCCGCCTACATGGACTGGTATCGCAGCGAGAGCTGGAAGGCCTACGAGCGCCCGGAGTCGGAGGTCACGGGCAACAAGGCCGACAACTACGAGCGCCGGGCACCCGGAACGGCGGGCATGAAGGAAGGCGTGCGCTACCAGATGTACGATTCGGCGGACGGTCACGTGCTCTTCATGTGCTCCGAGCAGGCCTTCTGGAAGAACTTCTGCGAGAGCGAGGGCCGGATGGAGTTGTTCGAAAAGTGGCCGGGATCGAAGTTCGCCGACCACGCCCGGGGCAACCGGGAGCTACAGCGCGAGCTGCGCGAGATCTTCAAGACCAGGACGTCGGCGGAGTGGATCGAAGCCGGCAACACCCACAACTACCCGATCGCCCCGGTGAACTCGCCCAAGACGATCGCGGACGACCCGCAGTTCCAGGACCGCTTTCCCTGGTACCCGGTCTCGAGGCACGGCGCCGAGATGCTTCCCTTCCCGGTGAAGTTCCCGGCTGAAGAGCTTCCGGAGCCCCGGATGGCCCCCACCGTTGGCGAACACAACGACGAGGTTCTTCAGGAGGTGCTGGGCTACGACGCCGAGAAGGTCGCAGCCCTTCGAGAGGACGGCGTCTTCGGCTGAGCGAAGGAGCGGAACCGTGACGATGCAGCGAACCCCTCTGCTCCTCTGGCGTCTCCTGGATCGCGGTGCCTGGATCGCCCCGGACGAGGAGGTCGTCACCCACACCGCCGGTGGAGTCCATCGTCAGAGCTACAGGGAGACCCGCGCCCGAGCTTGCCGCCTGGCCAATGCCCTCGCCAGCCACGGCATCGGACGCGGGGACCGGGTGGCCTCCTTCATGTGGAACAACCACCGCCACCTGGAGATGTATCAGGCGCTTCCCTCCATGGGAGCGGTCCTCCACACCTTGAACATCCGCCTCTCGCCGCGAGATCTGGAGTACATCATCAAACACGCGGAAGATCGGGTGATCGTCGTCGACGAGGATCTGCTTCCGCTCCTCGAATCCCTGGCCGAACGGCTTTCCAGCGTCGAGCTCTTCGTGGTGTGCTCGGCAAAGGGAGGCGAGGAGGGGAAGGGAGGATGGAAGACATCGCTCCGGGACTGCGTCGATTACGAAGCCTTCATCGCGGGGCACCCGGCGGACTACGACTGGCCGGAGCTGGATGAGAATGCGCCTCTCGGCCTCTGCTACACCAGCGGGACCACCGGAAATCCCAAGGGTGTCATGTACACCCACCGTTCCACCTACCTGCACACCATCACCGAGGCGATGACCGATGCCATCGGACTCTCGGGACGGGACAGCGCCTGCGGCATCGTGCCCATGTTCCACGCCATGGGATGGGGCCTTCCCTTCACCGCCATGATGCTCGGCGCCAAGCAGGTGATGCCCCACCGCTTCCTGGACGCCGCCAGTCTTCTGGATCTCTTCGAGTCCGAGGAGGTGACGATCTCGGCCGGCGTTCCCACCATCTGGCAGAGTGTGCGCAGCGCCATCGAGGCCGAGCCGGACCGCTGGGATCTCTCGAAGCTGCGGCACCTCACCTGCGGCGGATCGGCGCCTCCACCCTCGCTGATACGCTGGTATTGGGAGACTCTCGGCATCGAGATGATCCAGGCGTGGGGAATGACCGAGACCAACCCCCTGGGCACGCTCACCCGCATGGTCTCCAAGCGCTCTCAGCGTCACCTCTCCGAGGAGCGGCAGTTCGAGAACGTCGCCAAGGCGGGGCTCCTGATGCCCGGGCTCGAGATGAAGATCGTCGACGAGTCGCTCGAGCCGGTTCCCCACGACGGGGTCTCGCTGGGGGAGCTGCTGGTCCGGGGACCGTGGGTGTGCTCCGAGTACTACAAGGACCCGCAGCCCGACAAGTTTCACGATGGCTGGCTGATGACCGGGGACGTGGCGAAGATCGACCCCGAGCAGTACCTGATCATCGCCGACCGATCCAAGGACCTGGTGAAGTCCGGGGGTGAGTGGATCTCCTCGGTGGATCTGGAGAACCACATCGTCGCGATGGACGGGGTCGCGATGGCGGCGGTGGTCGCACAGCCCCACCCGAAATGGGACGAGCGCCCCGTGGCCCTGGTGGTCCTTTCGGAGGGCGGGGCGGCGACCGCCGAGGCCGTCCTCGCCCACTGCGCCGAGGCCTTCGCGAAGTGGCAGCTTCCCGACGATGTCCTCTTCCGCGAGGCCATTCCTCTCACCTCCACGGGAAAGATCGACAAGAAGGCTCTCCGCGCCGAACTCGCTGCGGACGGCTACAGCCTGCCGGAGCTGCGTGGCTGATCCTGGTGATTCCGGCTCCCGCTCCTCCGCTGCTGGAGAATCTGCAATGGCAAAGAGCGTCAACCGAAAGCTGACTCCCGTTCCCTTTGGCAGGGTCGAAGTCGACGACGTCTTCTGGGCGCCGCGCATCGAGACCAACCGGGTGGCGACCATCCCCATCGCGTACCGGCATTCCAAGGAGACCGGGCGCATCGACGCCTGGAAGCTCGATTGGAGGGAGGGCAGTGAGCCGGTGCCGCATCCCTTCTGGGATTCGGACGTGGCCAAGTGGATCGAGGCGGCCGCCTACAGTCTCGCCACACATCCGGACCCGCAGCTCGAGAGGCGGGTCGATTCGGTCATCGCGATGATCGCAGCGGCCCAGCAGCCGGACGGCTACCTGAACATCTATTTTACCGTCGTTGCACCCGAGAAACGCTGGGCGAATCTCGGCATGTTGCACGAGCTCTACAGCGCCGGGCACCTGATCGAGGCAGCGCTCGCCTACCACGAGGCCACCGGCAAGCGCAAGCTCCTCGACGTGGTTTGCAGATATGCGGACTACATCGATTCGGTCTTCGGGCCCGGCAAGCGGGACGGCTGCCCGGGCCATCAGGAGATCGAGCTGGCGTTGGTCAAGCTCTCCCGCGCGACCGGGGAGAGGCGCTACCTGGAGCTGGCCGGGTTCTTTCTCGATCAACGCGGGAGCCGGCCCTCGTTCTTCCAGCGCGAGATGGAGACCCTCGACCCCGAGGACCGCCGACTGAACCGCCACTTCTTCGGCGAGGGCGAGAGCTTTCATACCGAGTACTGCCAGGACCACCTGCCGGTGCGCGCGCAGAGCGAGGTCGTGGGGCACGCAGTCCGGGCCATGTACATGTACTGCGCGATGGCCGACGTCGCTGCCGAGACCGGCGATGCGACGCTGCTGCGAGCCTGCAAGCGGCTCTGGACCAGTGTCTGCGAGAGGCGCATGTACGTGACCGGCGGGATCGGTCCCTCGTCCCACAACGAGGGCTTCACCGCCGACTACGATCTGCCCAACGCGACGGCCTACGCCGAGACCTGCGCCGCGATCGGGCTGGTGTTCTGGAACCACCGCCTGCTCCAGCTGGAGTGCGATGGGCGCTACGCCGACACCATGGAGCGGGCGCTCTACAACGGGGTGCTGAGCGGTGTGTCGCTGGATGGGAGGCGCTTCTTCTACGAGAATCCACTGGAGACTGCCGGGGACGTTCACCGCCAACCCTGGTTTACCTGCTCCTGCTGTCCTCCCAACATTGCCCGTCTGGTCGCCTGTTTCGGTCAGTACGTGTACTCCGAGAGCCGTTCCGAGGCCTGCGTTCACCTCTACGTGCAGGGCGGGGGAGAGCTGGATCTCGGCGGACGCAAGGTCGTCATCCAGCAGAAGACCGGGTATCCCTGGAAGGAGAAGGTCGTCATCGCGGTCCGGCCGCAAGAGGCGTCGGAATTCACCCTGGCGCTGCGGATTCCCGGCTGGTGCGACAGGGCCAGGGCGAAGCTCGGTGGACGGTCGCTGCAGCTGGCACCGTTGATGAGGAAGGGCTACGCCCGGATCAGGCGGCGCTGGAATCCGGGAGACACCATCGAGCTCACCCTGCCGATGCGGATCGAGCGGGTCGAGGCCAACCCTGCCGTCGCCGCCGATTCCGGACGGGTGGCGCTACAGCGCGGGCCGCTGGTCTATTGCCTCGAGGCGGCCGACAACGGCGGGAACCTGAACGACCTGATCCTCCCCCGGAATGCGAAGCTCGGCGCGAAGTTCGAGCCGCAGCTGCTCGGTGGGGTTACCGTGATCACCGCCCGCGCGAGGCGGGCGGATCGCGCCGCCTGGAGCGGGGATCTGTATCGCTTCGCCGGATCCAGGACGAAGCCCGCGACCCTGAAGGCGGTGCCCTACTTCGCCTGGGACAACCGGCGGCGGGGAGAGATGCTGGTGTGGATTCGCGAGGCGTGATTCCTTCTCCATCATGCAGCGGTATGGCATCATCCTGCCTGAATCGATCGTCGAGGATCCTTGGTGAGATACTGGATGCTGGCGCAAGCTCCTCCCCTCGAAGGCAGTCAGGGCCGGGGGTTCGGTTGCCTCTCGCTCGCCGCAGGTCGCGAGGCGGCGGGGCTCGAGCTCGAGCCGGGCGATCTCGTTCTCTTCTACCAGTCGAAGTCCGGCAGGGCGGTTCGGCAGAGGGACGCGGACGGGAGGGAGTCGTGGGTTCGCACTGTTGCGGGGAGGCAGGGAATCGCGGCGGTTGCGGAGATCCAGGGCCGGGCCACTCGCGATGCCCAGATCGGCACGACCGAGTACGCCGATGGCACCGAGCTCTGCTGGTGCTGGCGTGCGCCGGTCAACGCCTTCTCGACCGACGGCTCCGTTCCCCTCTCGGATGTCAATCGGATCCTTGGGTTCAAGCCCACCTATAACTTCGGGGGCTTCGCCTATCGGAATTCGGGCCTGCGCGAGATCGAAGCCGGTCAGTACTGGGCCCTCGTCGAGATCTTCCAGAGCAATGCCAGGAGCACGCGACCTGCGCGTGATCCCATCCGCAGCTGGCGCCGGCTCGGAGCGAGCGGGTCGGGCGAGGAGCACGACGCGCGCCAGCTTCTCCTGAGCTATGTCGCCGCCGATCCGACGTTGGCGCTCCGCGAAGCGGGTCTCGCGACGATGTCCGTCGCTCACCAGTTGCCCGCCGGCGACAGCGCCGACATCGTGCTCGAAGATCAGGCCGGCGCCGTCGTTGCCGTCCAGGTGGAGGTCGACGAAGACCGCCTGGCGACCATCGCCCACGCGAGCATACGCCGGGCGATGCTCGAGCTCGAGACGGGGCGAAGGCCCGGTCAGAGTCGGGTCTTCGTCGTCGCCTATTCGGTGTCCCAGGAGATGCGCGAGCTCTGCTCCAGCTACGGCATCGAATGCTTTGCCGTCGACCAGGACCTGGTCCACTCCTGGAATGGACGTCGCGCCAGCGTCCGTCCTGGTAGCTGAGCTCTCCCCGAGAGTATCTACCGCCGGTTCCCGGGTCTCGAAGGGTGCGGTCGCGGCTCTGGCGAGAATCCGGGCTAGAATGCCCAAGAGGGATGCGAAGGCGGCCAGCCGTGCCAACAGCGCCTCGAACGGACGTGAACCATCTCGATGTTGGGCCTCAGCGATCGCGACTACTCCGCGCCGGGATCATTGCCGTCGAAGGGCGCGGGGGATTCTCTGATCGAGATTCGTAGTGTGCGGCATGACTACCGCCTGGGGAGCGAGGTGATTCATGCCCTGCGCGGAGTGGACCTCAGCATCCGCCGCAACGAGTTCGTCGCGATCTCGGGTCCTTCGGGTTCGGGCAAATCGACGCTGATGAATCTGATCGGCTGCCTCGACACGCCCAGCGCTGGCCAGTACTGGCTGGCCGGTCAGGCCGTCTCCGATCTCGACGACGCCGAGCTCGCGCGGATCCGAAACCGCGAGATCGGCTTCGTGTTTCAGACCTTCAACCTCCTGCCCCGCGCCACGGCGGTTCAAAACGTCGAGCTGCCGCTTCTGTACGCCGGGGTACCGAAGCGGAAGCGCCGGCCGCTGGCCGAGGAGGCGATGGCACAGCTGGGACTGGCAGACCGCAGAGGGCACCGCCCCAACGAGCTTTCCGGCGGCGAGCGCCAGCGGGTCGCCATCGCCCGGGCTCTGGTCAACCGACCCAGTATCGTCCTGGCAGACGAGCCCACCGGAAACCTCGACTCGACTACCAGTGGGGAGATCATGGAGCTCTTCGAAGAGCTACACCGCCGGGGACAGACTCTCATCCTGGTCACTCACGAAGCGGACATCGCGCAGCACGCTCGCCGGCACCTCCAACTGGTGGACGGAAACGTGACGCGGGACCACCTGAACGGGGAGCGTCCGTGAGGGACCGCCGGCGTGCTCTCATCCCGATCCTCTGCGGTGTGATGGCCGCAGCCTGCGGCGCCGAGGCGCCTCCCGCGCCCGTCTACCAGGTGGTACCGGTGGAGCGGCGCGAGATCGTGGTGTCGGCCGAGGCTGCCGGGGTCATCGAGCCCTACGTCACCGTCGAGATCAAGTCCAAGGCATCTGGCGAGATCCTCGAGGTGCTGGCCGACAGCGGGGACCGGGTGGAACGGGACACCCTGCTGCTGCGGATCGATCAGCGCCAGCTCCGCAATACCCTGGCCCAGGCCAAGGCCGATCTGGAGGTGGCCCGGGCCCGGCACGCCAACGCGACGGCCCAGTTGCGCCGTTCGGAGAAGCTCTTCCAGGCCCAGTCCCTCTCGGAGACGAGCTACGACCAGGCTGTTCTCGATCACGCGACGGCGAAGGCGGAAGTGGTGCGCAGCGTGGCCGCCGTGGAGAACGCCCAGATCGAGATGGACGACACCGACGTGCTGGCGCCCATCGAGGGCACCATTCTCCATCGCGCCGTGGAGCGCGGCCAGGTCATCTCCTCTCCCACCCGGGACGTGGCCGGTGGAACCGTGCTCCTCACCATGGCCGATCTGGAGCGGGTCCGCGTGCGCACCCTGGTGGACGAGACCGACATCGGAAAGATCCACCCAGGGCTCGCCGCCACGGTGAGCGTCTCCGCCTACCCCGCCCGCTCTTTTCATGGCTCGGTGCTCAAGATCGAGCCCCAGTCGGAGACCGAGCAGGATGTCACCATGTTTCCCACCCTGGTCGCGCTCGACAATCCGGAGGGTCTTCTCAAGCCCGGCATGAACTGCGAGGTGGAGATCCACGTCGACCGGCGGGACGCGGTCCTCGCCATTCCCAATGCCGCACTTCGAACCCCGGGTGACGTCGCTTCGGCCGCCGAGGTGCTGGGGCTTCCGCCCGACGAGGTCGGCGAGGCGCTCGATGCCACCCGCGATTCACCCTCGCGGGCGGTATCGGGCGAGGCCGAGAGCGAGCCTGCAACGGCGCCACAGAAGCGAGGCAGCTTCCGTCGCGGCGGCGAGTACATCGTCTTTACCTTGACCGACAGTGCGCCCGCGGCGCGCTGGATCCGCACCGGTCTCACCGACCTGGACTTCACCGAGGTGCTGGAGGGGCTCTCCGAGGCCGATTCGGTCCTGATCCTGCCCAGTGCCGGCCTGGTCAGCTCCCAGCGGCGATTTCAGGATCGCATTCGACGCGTCACCGGCGGGGGACTACCCGGCGTGAGGAAGTCGAAGTAGTGCCCTGGATGGCGGTCGAGACGGTGGGTGTCGCCTTTCAGTCGATCCGCGCCGGAAAGCTGCGAGCGGCGCTCACCATGCTCGGAATCATCATCGGCGTCGCCGCCGTGATCGCCATGGTCGCCCTGGGCACCGGCGCCCAGCGGGCCATCGACGAAAAGATCGCCGCTCTGGGATCCAACCTGCTCTCGATCTACGCGGGCCAGCACCACGTGCGGGGGGTCGCCTCCAGTCTCGGTGCGCCTCTCACCACCGACGACGCACGGGCTCTGTCGCGGGATGCTCCTCTCCTCGGTGAGGTGGTGCCCGAGATGCAGCAGCTGCTCCAACTCGAGCTCCAGGGGGAGAACCTCAGCGTCAATGTGCTGGGAACCACCCCGAACTATGACGAGGTGCACAACTACCACGTCGAGTTCGGCCGCATGTTCACCGCCGGGGACGACGAGGCCCGAAGGCGCACCGCCGTGCTCGGCTCCGCGTTGCCCGAGATGCTGGGCACCAACGGGACGGCCATCATCGGCCGGACGGTTTTCATCCGCGGCATTCCCTTCGAAGTCGTCGGTGTATTCGCGGAGAAGGGCTCGGAGGGCCGCTGGTGGAACCCCGATGAGCAGGTTCTGATTCCCCTGCTGACGGCTCGCTATCGCGTCTTCGGCGACGACCAGCTGCGCTCCATCAGCATTCAGGTGGCCGATGGCGTTCCGCTCGAGCAGGGCATGGTGGACGCGGAGCGAGTCCTGCGACGCGAGCACGGGATATCCCCGGGCAAAGAGAACGACTTCCAGATCCGCAACTACCAGCAGCTTCTCACTACCCAGCAGGAGGCCTCCCAGATCTTCACCACGTTGTTGGCGAGCATCGCGGGGGTGAGCCTGTTGGTCGGAGGCATCGGGATCATGAACATCATGCTGGTGTCGGTGGCCGAGCGCACCCGCGAAATCGGCATCCGAAAGGCCCTTGGCGCGACCCGCATCAACATCTTGATGCAGTTTCTGGTGGAGGCCCTGGTGCTCTGCCTGGTCGGAGGACTGCTCGGGATGATGCTGGGTGGCGTCGGCTCACTGGCCCTCGCCCGATTCGCGGGCTGGAACACCTACATCTCGCCCGGCGCCGTCGCCCTTGCCTTCGGCTTCAGCGCGGCGGTGGGAATCCTGTTCGGGCTCTGGCCGGCCCGCCGCGCCGCCTCCCTCCATCCCATCGAGGCGCTGCGCTACGAGTAGGAATTGCGGACGCTTCAGCGAAGCCGTGCCTGAGGTCCTGGTGGCGGGAGGACTGCAAAGGCCGGGTGCTCCGGGTCGGCCTCCGCCAACACCATGGCGTAGAGGAACTGGAGGGAGGGGGGCACCTCGCGGCCGTTTATCAGGACCAGGGGTGTCCCCTGGATGTTGTACTGAAGGGCCCACGCGATGTCATCGCGCAGCTTTGCCTCTGTCTCGGGTGAGGAGACGCAGCTCTCCAGGCGCTTGCGCGAGATGAAGGGCGACGCGAAGTCGTAGATCTTGTCCGTCGTCAGCCAGCGCTGGTTCTCGAACAGGGAGTCGGCGAAGCGCAGCCAGTCCTTCTCCAGGCAGATCATCGCCCGCGCCGCCAGGCAGCGCACGCCGTCCTCCGAACTCATCTGGACCGCCGAGTTGCAGTCCGCATCCAGCGGAAACTGGCGCGGCTCGAGCGCAAAGGATTCGCTGGGGAGCATCTCTCGCAGCACGGTGATGGTTTCGTGGAAAGTGGCGCAGTGGCTGCAGAGGATGTCGGTGAACTCGGTGATGCGCACCGGCGCGTTGGAGGGACCGATGAGCAGGCGGGCCGGGCGCAGAGGGACCCGTTCACGTCTGGAATACGCCGCGAGGGCATCGCTGAGACCTTGTCGGAGCTCGGGTGAGAGTCGTGCGATCAACTCCTCCAGCTTCGCGCCCTCGGGTCTCTGCTCGATCTCGGCGGGTTCTTCTTCCGCCTCGATCGACCTCTTCGCTACCTGGATCGGTTTCTCTTCCACCTCGATGGAGCTCTTCTCTACCTCGATGGGCGCTTCTTCCACCGCGATGGAGCTCTTGTTCGCCTCGACGGGCGCTTCTTCCACCGCGATGGAGCTCTTGTTCGCCTCGACGGGCGCTTCTTCCACCGCGATGGAGCTCTCCCTCGTCTCGACGGGCGTCTCTTCGGCCTCGATGGCGCTCTTCGCCGCCTCGAGGAAGGCCGATTCCGCCGCCGCCGAGCTTTGCGGCGTACGCAGCCCCGGGTAGAGCAGGGCCAGGAAAGCAACCAGAGTGGCGCACACCGCCATCAGCGCGCCGCGTTGAAGCTCCGCTGGTCGGAGTTGATCCGACGCGCGGAGACAGACCGCCGCGTATGCCAGGACCAGGACGTAGGTGATCACACAGGTGGTGCAGAAGACGCTGGCGGCGAGGGACGCACCGGCCAGAACCACGACACTGCCGATACCCGCGAGCACCGTGAGCAGGGCGGCGGACCAGATGGGTTCGAGCGCGTGCCCGCGCGCCCGCCGCACCAGTGCCCAGAGGGGAAGCACGAAGGCGACCGCACTCCACACCAGCCCCCAGCCGGCCACCGGCAGGCCCGTCCCGCCCTGTATCGCACTCGCCAGGGGAAGGTCCCAGACGGCCGCACAGCTGCCCGGTTCCCCGAGGCCGCAGAAATGGTCGCCACCACGACGTGCCAGGATCAGCTGCGACCACTGGAAAAGAGACCAGAGCGCGTGGGCGGCCGCCAGCGCCACCGCAAGGGCCAGGGCGCCCGGGCGCGGAGACTCGGCCGACGCCTCGGCTCTCCTCGACGTCTGCCCCTTCCTCTTCGCCACCGGGAGCCTCCTGCACCGCGCCGCACCAGGACCCGCGCTCCTCTACTGGCCGCGCCCTGGCATCCACTCCCGGCCATCGACCCGGAAGTGCCGTGAATGTATCTCAGGTTTCCCGGGGCCGGTCCCGGTTGGCGAGCTGGTGGGGAAGGAGGCCCAGGGCCAGCGACCGGCCGAGCAGCTGCGAAGGGTGCGAAGATCCGCCGCGGGAGGGTCCACTCTCAACACAGGGTCAACTCAGAGCGTCGATCCAGTTACCCTCTACCTCTTCCGTTTCCGCACATCTTCTGATTCAGCCATGCCAGCGTGGGAGCTTCATCTACAGCGTCAGCAAAGACCGCGAGCCCGCGGCGGATTCGCACCAGAGTCGATTCACGAAGGTCGACTCAGGCGGAGCAGGATATCGAAGGATCGCCGGGCGGGTATGACTCCGATCATATGGAGCTGAATATCGTTCAGAACGTCTCGACGCGAGCGTCGCGGAGCTCGCCCCTTGCCCCTGAGCGGCCAGAAATCCCCCGAGGGGCTGGCTTCGGACCAAGCCGCCGAACCTTGGCAGAGACCTCGGCGGCTCGCTGTTCGGGTCAAGATCCGCCGGGGTCTCACCGATGTGCCACCGTGAGATGGAGCGACGAAGGGCCGACCGAAGCAAACAACTGCTGACCTGCGAGCTCGTGATTAGCGATCGCCGGCACCCGGGGATCGTCCTCGACCTCTCCCGGATCGGGCTCTTCGTCCAGACCTCCGCCTCCCCGCCACCGGGCGAGAGGGTTCGAGTGAAGCTGCGGCCCTCGGGCCGAGCCGCGATCGAGCTCGAGGCCAGCATCGCACGCAGGTACACGGTGCCCGCCCGGCTCGTGTCGGCTGCTCGCGGTGGGATCGGCCTGCGAGTCGAGTCGGCATCCGACGATTTTCTGCAGCTCGTTGGCTCACTGGGCCCGACCGAGCAGGCACCGGCTCCGAAGGCGAGAAACGCCGCGAAGATGCGGTGATCTCGGCGGCCGCAGTAGCGAGCTGGTGAGCAGTGCAGGCCGGGCCTGGCCGCAAGGCTCCCGGCGCCCCCTCCTGTATGCTTCCAGAGGGCGGCGTGTGGGCCGCCCCGCGCGAAGGCGGAGAACCGGATGCGGCCGGAGAAGTTCGATGCTCTGATCATTGGCTCCGGTTTCGCCGGCGCTGCCACCGCCTTTCATCTGAGTGAGATCTTTCAGGGCTCGATCCTGGTCATCGAGCGCGAGCAGGTCCCGGGCGTACACGCCTCCGGTCGCAACGCCAGTCTGGTCCTGCAATCCGTTGCGGACCCCGCCATCCGCGGGGTCGTCGCCGCCAGCACCCGGGAGTACGCGAAGCTCCGCTCCGAGCTGGGCTTTCGGCAGACCGGGTCGCTCCTGCTGGGAACACCGGATCGGCTGGAGGATCTGCGCGAGACGGATCTGGTCAAGTCGTCGCTGCGCGAGGCGGACGCCGTGCGCCAGCGTGTCCCACTTCTCGAGGGGCACGCCTTCGAGGCCGCCCTCGAGACCCCCGGAGACGGCGTGATCGACATCTGGGCCCTGCTCCAATACTACCTGGCCGGCGCCCGCAGCCGCGGCGCCAAGGTTCGGCTGAGCTGCGAGGTCCGGGGGATCTCCGACGGCGTTCCGTTCCGGGTCGAGACCAACCGCGGACCGCTGGAGGTCAGGTACCTGATCAACGCGGCGGGGGCCTGGGCCGGCGCCGTGGCCGCCATGGCCGGCGCCACCCCGCAGCCGCTCCGACCTTGGAAGCGCCACCTGCTGGCCCTCAAGGGGATCGACGACGTCGATCCCGACGGGCCGTTCGTCTGGAACCTGGAGCCGGAGTTCTACTTCCGCCCCGACTCCCAAGGGCTCCTGTTCTCGGTGTGTGACGAGGAAGAAGACTCCTCGCTGGAGACCCTGGTGACGGAGGGCATCTCAGAGCGTGCGGCGGAGCTCGTGTGGAAGGAGCTACCCGCGATGCGCGGTGCCGCCGAGCGAGACGTCTGGTCCTGCTTCCGCACCAGAGCACCCGACGGCCGGTTCGTGATCGGATGGGATCCGGGCTGCCGGGGATTCTTCTGGGTCGCGGGTCTCGGTGGCCACGGCGTCGGTAGTAGCTGGGAGGTGGGTCGTATCGCGGCGTCCCTCTTCTGCGATGCCGAGGCCGAAGTCCGCGAGGCCTTCGCTCCGGCGCGTTACGTCCGGCGGGGCCCAGTAGAGCGCTCATGAATCATCCAGAGAGGAACCCATGAACCGCACCCTCGACATCGCCTCTTCGTTCTGCGCCACACTGGCTCGCCTTCCCGCCGGGATGACCGTGGGCGAGCTGGGGCCGCGCCCCGAGCAGCCCCTGGAGCTCTACGAGTTCGAGGCCTGCCCCTACTGCCGAAAAGTCCGGGAGGCCCTCACCATGCTGGACCTGGAGGCCATGATCTATCCCTGCCCGAAGAACGGCCCGCGCTTCCGCAAGCAGGTGGTGGCGAAGGGCGGCAAGGCCCAGTTCCCCTACCTCGTCGATCCCAACACCGGGGAGGCGATGTACGAGTCCGACGACATCATCGCCTACCTGTACGAGAGCTACGGCGACGGTCGCGCGCCCTTCTACCTCTCAATGGGTCCTCTCACCACCCTGGGTGCGAGCTTCGCCAGCGCCTTCCGCCTCGGTCTCGGCCAGGGCTACCGGCCGGCGCGGGCGCCGAAGAAGCCCCTGGAGCTCTACAGCTTCGAGATCTCGCCCTACTGCCGGATCGCTCGGGAGGCCCTTTGCGCCCTGGAGATTCCCTACCTGCTCCACAACGTCGGGAAGAACAGCCCGAGTCGCCCCGCCTTCGAGAGGCGCAGCGGAAAGATGATGGTCCCCTACCTGGTGGATCCGAACACCGATACCCAGATGTTCGAGTCCGCGGAGATCGTGGCCTACCTGGAGCGAACCTACGCCAAGTAGGAGACGCGGCGCCGCGCTACTCCTCCCCCATGAAGGAGTACCGGTAGTCGGTGGCCGGGACGAAGGTCTCCTTGATGCTGCGCGGGGAGACCCAGCGCTCCAGGTTGAGCCAGGTGCCGGCCTTGTCGTTGGTGCCCGATGCGCGGGATCCGCCGAAGGGCTGCTGGCCCACCACCGCTCCGGTGGGCTTGTCGTTGATGTAGAAGTTGCCGGCGGCGCTGCGCAGCGCCTTGGTGGCCTCGACGATGGCGAAGCGGTCCTGGGCGAAGATCGCACCCGTGAGCGCGTAGGGGCTGGTCGTGTCGCAGAGCTCCATGGTCTCCTTGAACTGCGCGCTGGGGTAGACGTAGACGGTCAGGACGGGTCCGAAGATCTCCTCGGTCATCAGCTTGGAGCGCGGGTCCCTGGCTCTCGACCACGGTCGGAGCGATGAAGTAGCCCTCGCTGTCGTCGTAGGTGCCTCCGCAGAGAATCTCCATGTCGGGATCGTTCCTCGCGAACTCGATGTACCCGGTGATCGTCTTGAAAGCGGACTCGTCGATCACCGCATTCATGAAGTTCCTGAAGTCGCAGACGTCGCCGACCCGGATGGTGGCGATCTCGTCGAGGATTCGCTGCTTCAGCTGCGGCCAGAGGCTGTCGGGGATGTAGGCGCGGCTGGCGGCGGAGCACTTCTGGCCCTGGTACTCGAAGGCGCCGCGCACCAGCCCGGCTGCCAGGATGTCCAGGTCGGCCGACTCGTGGGCGAAGATGAAGTCCTTGCCCCCGGTCTCGCCGACGATGCGGGGATAGTCCTGATACTTGCGGATGTCGGATCCGATCGTCAGCCAGATGGTCGAGAAGACGTAGGTGGAGCCGGTGAAGTGCACGCCGCCCAGGTCGGTGTGGTTGAGGACCGGCGGGCCGATCACGGAGCCCGGCCCCGGAATCAGGTTGATGACGCCGTCGGGCATTCCGGCCTCTCTCAGCGCCTGCATGATGTAGTAGGCGGGCAGCACCGCTGCCGAAGACGGCTTCCAGACCACCGCGTTTCCCATCAATGCCGGGGCGGTGGGCAGGTTGCCGGCGATCGAGGCGAAGTTGAAGGGAGAGATCGCGAAGACGAACCCTTCCAGCGGCCGGTGCTCCATGTAGTTGAGGACTTCCTGGGTGGAGAGCGGCTGGTCGTCGTAGACCTGTGTCATGAAGTAGGGGTTGAAGCGCCAGAAGTCGATCAGCTCACAGGCGGCGTCGATCTCGGCCTGATGGCAGGTCTTGCTCATGTTGAGCATGGTCGCGGCGTTGATCGTCTGCCGGTACTTGCCGGCGAGCAGCTCCGCGGCCTTGAGCAGGACCGTGGCCCGGGAAGACCACTGCATCTCGCTCCAGGCGATCTTCGCCTGGTTGGCGGCGTCGATCGCCAGCTCTGCCTCGCGGGCGCTGGCGCGGTGGTAGTTCCCGAGTGACTGGTGGAGGTCGTGGGGCGGCCTCATCGCGACCAGGTCGCCGGTGGAGATCTCCCGGCCTCCGATGATGCAGGGAACTTCCACGGGATTGCGGAGCATTCTCTCGAGCTCGGCCTTCAGCGCGGCGCGCTCCGAGCTCCCCGGTGCGTAAGCCAGGACGGGCTCGTTCTTCGGCTCGCGAATGTGAAAGAGTCCGTTGAACATCTGTCTTCCTCCTCTGCCGCTCCGATCCTCTCCGGCTCGACTCGAATCGTGCAAGCGGAGGGGGATCATAACCGGCTCTCCCCTGGGGGGCGAGGGGTCGAGGCGCGCGGTAGAGTGGTCTCGGAAGTGGCGGGCTCCAGGGACCCGGTGCCGCGCCCAGGGAGGACCCCCAGATGCGATCGGACCGTCTTACTGCGCTCGCAGGCACTGCCACCCTTCTCTTCGCTCTCTCGGCCTGCGAGCCGGCAGCCCCGCCCCCTGAGCCGATCTCACTGGCCGACGATCCCGTGCATGCGAAGCTCGCCGCCCACACCGCGGAGTTCGAGAAGAAGGTCTACCAGGTCACCGACGGCGTCCATCAGGCGGTCGGATTCGGCCTCGCCAACTCGATCCTGGTCGAGGGCGACCAGTGCGTCGTGGTGGTGGACGCGATGGCCAGCGTCGAGAGCGCCCGGGCCGTGAGGGCTGCGTTCCAGGAGATCTCGGCCAAGCCGATCGGCGCGCTCATCTACACCCACAATCACGCGGATCACGTCTTCGGTGGGAAGGGCTTCGTCCCGGACGGCGACGTCGAAGTGATCGCACACGAGAGCACGGAGTTCTACATCGACCGGCTCGTCAACATCATCCGGCCGGTGCTTTCGCGGCGAAGCTCTCGGATGTTCGGCACCTACCTGCCCCGCGAAGGGGGCGACCGGATGGTCAATGCCGGGATCGGTCCCTATCTCGAGATCGGCCGCGGGGGCGGCACGGTAGGGTTGGTCCGCCCCACACGGACCTTCCGCGACCAGCTGGAGCTCGAGCTCTGTGGGGTGCAGTTCCAGCTCGTCCACGCTCCGGGAGAGACCAACGATCAGATCTTCGTCTGGCTTCCCGAGAAGCGGGTCTTGATGCCGGGGGACAATGTCTACAAGGCTTTCCCCAACCTCTACACCATCCGTGGGACGCTGTATCGCGACGTTCTCGAGTGGTCGAGGAGCCTCGACAAGATGCGGGCTCTGGAGCCGGAGCACATGGCACCCAGCCACACCCGGCCGGTATCGGGCGCCAAACAGATCTCGGAGATCCTGACCGCCTACCGCGACGCAATCCAGTACGTGCACGACCAGACCATCCGCGGCATGAACCGGGGGCTCACGCCCGACGAGCTGGTGGAGGAGGTCCGGCTTCCTCCGCATCTGAGAGACCACCCCTACCTGCAGGAGTTCTACGGGACCGTCGAGTGGTCGGTCCGCTCGATCTTCAGCGGCTACCTCGGCTGGTTCAACGGAGACGCAGCGTTTCTCTCTCGCGCCGGGCCCGAGCAGCGCGCCCGCGACTTCGTCGAGCTGGCGGGCGGCGAGGAAGAGCTGCTGGCGGCGACTCGCGCCGCTCTGGCAGAGGAGCGCTACCCGTGGGCCGCTGAGCTGGCGACCCAGCTGCTGCGAGTCGACCCGGACCGGGAGGAGGCGAGGCGCCTCAAGGCTGCGGCGCTTCGAGCGCTGGGCCGGAGGAGCATCAGCTCCAACGGCCGAAACTACTACCTGACGCAGGCTCTCGAGCTCGAAGGCAGTGTCGAGATCGCTCGCGACCAGAAGATCGACGACAGCGTTCGCACTCTCGTCACCTCGATACCGATCGGAAACTTCATGGCCGCCATGCCGATCCGCATCGACCCCGAGAAGAGCGCCGATACCGACGTCCTGGTGGGCTTCCGTTTCCCGGACGTCGACGAGAGCTACGCGATCCACGTCCGCCGGGGCGTGGCGGAATTTCAACGCGCCTTTCCGGAGAACCCCGACGTCGCGATCACCGTCGACTCCGGCGTGTGGCGCGAGATCGCCGTCGGTCTCCGAAACCCCGCTCTCACAATGGCCTCCGGTGCCGTCGAGGTGCAGGGCAGCGCTCTCGATCTCATCGGCTTCCTGCGGCTCTTCGACTGACGCCCAGTCAGGCGCCGCCGCACTTCCGGAGCCGCGGCGCTGCGGCCTCCGTCCGATGTTCTATGTTCAGGGCCCCGTATCAGAGGAGGGATGGAGATGGATCCGATCCAGCGCGTCGGCGTCGTCGGCTGTGGGTTGATGGGCTCGGGCATCGCCGAGGTGTGTGCGCGGGCAGGGCTCGAGGTGATCGTCCAGGAGCCCGAAGAGAAGCTGATCGAGGCGGGAAAGGCGCGCATCGAACGCTCCCTGCAGCGGGCGCAGAAGTCGAAGAAGATGACGGCGGAAGAGGGCGAGTCGGCGCTTCGGCTGATCGCCTACACCACCGACCTCGCCGAGTTCGCCGGCTGTGACCTGGTGGTCGAGGCGATCGTCGAGAATCAAGCCGCGAAGATCGAGGTGTTCAAGAAGCTCGACGCCATCGTCACTCGCGAGGACGCGCTCCTCACCTCGAACACCTCCTCGATCCCGATCATGAGTCTCGCGGTTCAGACCGGCCGAGCCAGCCAGGTCTGCGGGCTGCACTTCTTCAACCCGGTTCCGGTCCTCGACCTGGTCGAGCTGGTGCCGTCACTGACAACGAGTGACGAGACGCTGAGCCGCCTCGAGAGCTTCGCTTCCGACGTCCTCGGGAAGAGCGTGATCCGCGCCCGGGATCGCGCGGGCTTCATCGTGAATGCGCTGCTGGTTCCGTACCTACTCTCGGCGATCCGCATGGCCGAGTCGGGCTTCGCCACCGTGGAGCACATCGATGCCGGGATGGTGAAGGGCTGCAACCACCCGATGGGTCCCCTTGCCCTTACCGATCTGATCGGCCTCGACACCACCATGGCCATCGCGCAGTGCCTCTACGACGAGTTCAAGGAGCCGCAATTTGCCAGCCCACCGCTCCTCTCCCGCATGGTGGAGGCCGGCCTTCTCGGTCGCAAGAGCGGCAAGGGGTTCTACGACTACTCCAAGCGCTAGCCGGGCAAGCGGGGACGTTGGTCAGCGACCCACTTTCGGGCCTGCCGCGCAGACTTCGGGCGGGGCGTCGCCTTCGAACTGCTTGAAGTTCTCGTGGAAGCGTCCCGCGAGCTCCTCGGCCTTCTGCCGGTAGGCGGCCTTGTCGGCCCAGGTGCTCTCGGGATCGAGAATCTCCGCCGGAACCTCGGGGGCCGCCGTCGGCACCATCAGGCCGAAGTTCGGATCCTCCCGCAGGGGCACGTCGTCGAGCTTCCCGTCCAAAGCCGCTTCCACCAGCGCCCGGGTGTGCGCGATCGACATCCGGCTGCCCACGCCGTAGGGCCCTCCTGTCCATCCGGTGTTGATCAGCCAGCAGCGCACGTCGTGCTGGGTCACCTTCTCCCCCAGCAGCCGGCTGTAGACGGTCGGCTTGAGGGCGAGGAAGGGAGCGCCGAAGCAGGCGCTGAAGGTCGCCTGGGGCTCGTCGATGCCCCGCTCGGTGCCCGCCACCTTGGCCGTGTATCCGCTCAGGAAGTGGTAGCGCGCCTGCTCCGCGCTGAGCCTGCTGATCGGCGGAAGCACACCGAAGGCGTCCGCGGTGAGGAAGATGACGTTGCTCGGATGGCCGGCGGTGCCCTCCCGGATCGCGTTGGGGATGTGGCTGGCCGGATAGGCCGCGCGCGTGTTTTCCGTCAAGCTGTCGTCGGTGAGATCCAGGCGACGCGTGTCGACGTCGAAGCCGACGTTCTCGAGAACCGTGCCGAAGCGGCGGGTGGTCTCGTAGATGTCCGGCTCCGCTTCGGGAGAGAGGTTGATCACCTTCGCGTAGCACCCTCCCTCGAAGTTGAAGATCCCCTTGTCGGACCACCCGTGCTCGTCGTCGCCGATCAGCTTCCGCCTGGGGTCCGCGGAGAGCGTGGTCTTGCCCGTGCCCGAGAGGCCGAAGAAGAGCGCGGTGTCGCCCCGGTAGCCGACGTTGCAGGAGCAGTGCATGGAGAGCACGTTCTGGCTCGGAAGCAGGTAGTTGAGCACCGTGAAGACGGACTTCTTGATCTCGCCGGCGTAGCTCGTCCCCCCGATCAGCACGATCTTCCTCTCGAAGGAGAGCAGGATGAACGCCTCGCTGTTGGTGCCGTCCAGCTCGGGGATGGCGTGGAAGCGCGGGGCGTTGATCACGGTGAAGTCGGGAATGTGCTCCAGGCGCTCGCCGGGATCGTGGATCTGCCGAAACATGTTTCGCGCGAAGAGCGAGTGCCAGGCGTCCTCGGTGATCACGCGGAGCGGCAGCTGGTAGCGGGGGTCCGCTCCGGCGTGGCAGTCCTGGACGAAGACGTCCTTGTTCTGGAGATAGGCGGAGAGCCGTCGGTGCAGGGAATCGAACCTCTCCATCTCGAAGGGCCGGTTCTCCTTCCCCCACCAGACCCGGTCGGCGCTCGCGGAATCCTTGACCACGAACTTGTCATGGGGGCTGCGCCCCGTGTGCGAGCCGGTTCGTACCACGATGGGGCCGAGGTGCGAGATCCACCCCTCGTTCCGCTTGACCACCTCCTCATAGAGATGCGGGGTGGACGGGTTCCAGTAGACCGAGGCGACGTTGTGGAGACCGACCTGATCCAGGCTGTGGCCCGGCTCGCGACTGACGGTCATCAGAATTCTCCTTCCCAAAGGGGCAGGCACTTCGGGTTCGGGGGGATTCCTGTTGGGATGGACCCCGCGCCCACCACTGGATAGGTTGGCCCTTCGCGGTGAAGTGGCAAGCCCGGGGCAGTCGATTGCGCTTCAGAAGCCCCGAAGGGCTGAGAAGCCTCGACGGTACTGGGGTGAAGTCACCACGGAGCTCAAGGGCGCAGATTTGCCTCCAGCTGCTCCTTGAAACGTCGGTGCATGTCCTCGGTCTGGAAGCCGCCTGGGTCGATCAGCCACTGGAGGCCGAGTCCGAAGAGGGCTCCGCAGAACTGGATCGCCTCGGCGTTGGCGTCGGCATCGGCGCGCACCGTCCCGGCGGCGATGCCCTGCTCGAGGATCCGTCGGATCCGATCCCGGTGGCCGAGCAGGTCCTCGATGGCCGCGTCGCGCATCGGCGAGTCGGCGATCAGGGACTGGAACCAGAGCACGTAGAGGGCGCGGGTCATGCCCGGGTTCTGGTCGCCGAATCGCCTGTGGGCGTCCCCGAAGGCGATCAGCGCATCGACGCCGCCTCTCCCTGCGAGCGCGGGCTCGACCTCTCGTCGAAGCTTCTCCGAGATCCAGCGGATCACCTGGGCGAAGAGATCGGCCTTGGAGCCGAAGAGGTGGGTGGCGAGTCCGCGGCTGTAGCCGGCGGCCTCGCCGATGGCCGCGAGGGTGGTCTTCTCGTAGCCGCGCTCCCCCATCAGTTCGACGGCGGCCTCGAGCGTCCTCCTCTCCGAGAGGGCGCTTCGATCGGCCTGTGTGAGCCGGTGGGGGCTGGCCGTTTCGGATCCCAAGGCATCCTCCCTCTCGTCGTGCGGGCTGCTTGGCCCACTTCTTGCTAGTGACAAGAGAAGTCCGGAGATGACTCCGGCGTTGTTTGATAAGATATTGTTATCTCATCAAGAAAAGTGCTTGTCAACAACAAGCTCGATGGCTTACGATCCCCCCCTGTGGACCCTCCCAAGGGGTCTCGAGCGTGAGGAGACGCCCATGGCGGATGCGACCTACGATGCGGTGATCATCGGAGCCGGCCACAACGGTCTGGCCCTCGGCACCTACCTCGCCAAGAGCGGCCTGGACGTCGCCATCTTCGAGAAACGGGCAGAGGAAGGCGGCGGGCTGTGCACCGAGGAGCTCACCCGGCCGGGCTTCCTGCACAACGTCCACTGCAACTACCACACCCTGGTGGGCGTCTCTCCCGTCTACGGCGATCTGGAGCTCGAGAAGCACGGGCTGCGCTACGAGAAGCCCGAGGTGCAGATGGGCTCGGTCTTCGACGATGGCACGGCGCTGACCATCCACCGGGACCTGGACAAGACCTGCGCCTCGCTGGCGCGCTTCTCGCAGAAGGACGCCGATACCTTCCGTCGCCTGGTCGAGGAGACGAAGGGGTACATGGACCTGATCCTGACCACCCTGATGTTCACGCCGCCGCTCTCGATGAACGACATCACCAAGGCGCTGGTGGCCTGGGGGGTGGAGGACAAGGCCGAGTTTTTGAGCGTGCACCTGCGCCGCCTCGACATCAACCAGTTCCTGGATCAGCACTTCGAGAACGACAAGGTGAAGGCGCACATTGCCTTCCACACGTCTTTGGGCGGCTACAGCACGGATCGCAAGGGTCTGGCGGTGACCCTGCCGCTGCTGGTGGGGAAGATCGACAACTGGCACGTCTGTGTGGGCGGCTCGCACGCGCTGGCTCACGCGCTCTGGGAGGGCTTTGCCCAGGCCGGCGGCCGCGTCTTTCTCCAGCACGGAGTGGATCGCATCCTGGTCGAGGACGGCAAGGCGGTGGGTCTCGGGCTGGAGGATGGCTCCACCATCCGCGCGCGCCAGCTGGTGGCCAGCTCCATCAACCTGGAGCAGACCTTCCTCAAGATGCTCGACCCCAGTGTGCTCCCCGATGGCTTTGCCGAGGCGGCCGAGGCGTCGCCCCACATGGACTGGTCGTACTTCAGCGTGCACCTGGCCATGACGCAGCCTCCCGAGTACAAGGCGGCGCAGTTCGATCCGGACATCGACCAGGCGTGGGTGGTCAACGTGGGCTACGACAGCCCGGAGGCGATCAACAAGCACTGGAAGACGATACGCTCTGGCAAGCTTCCCACCGCCTGTCCCAACGCGGCGGTCAACTCGCTGTTCGATCCCACCGACGCACCCGAGGGCCACTACACCGGTCTTCTGCGCCACTTCGCGCCCTACAGTCTGAGCCCGGGGGGTCCCGAGGCGTGGGACCAGATGGCCAAGGAGTTCGCGGTGAGCTGCATCGAGAAGTGGCAGGAGGCGGCGCCCAACTTGAAGAACGGCGCGATCCTCGACTGGGCCACCTACTCGCCTCTGGACATCAGCCGGCGCATTCCCAACATGGTCCAGGGTGACTGGATGGGCGGTCTGATCGACCTGGAGAACATGCTGGACCAGCGGCCGTTCCCGGAGCTCTCCCAGTACCAGACGCCGGTGAAGAGCCTCTACATGTGCGGGGCCACCCAGCACCCGCACGGCTTCATCACCTTCGCCCCGGCGTACAACGCGCTTCAGGTCATCGCCGACGACTACGACCTGGAGCGTTGGTGGAGGTAGGGCGGTGGTGGCAAACCCTGTCCGGGTGCGGCTGGCCGAGGGGGCCGAGAGCGGCCTGGCCAATATCGTCCAGCAGTTCCTGGAGCAGAGCCTGGACGATTCCGAGTCGCGGCGGCGGCGCGCCCGGCGTCTTCGCGGACGGGTGGCGATGACGGCCGCAGACCACGAGGTCACGGTGACGCTCGACTTCCAGGGGGAAGAGATCGTCGTCTGGGATGGAGCGAAGGAACCGTTGCAGGCTTCCATTGCAGGGCCCCACCGGGCCTTGGTGGGGCTGCTGCAGGGAGAGGGGAATCCGCTTCTGGAGCACCTCAAGGGTCGGCTGCGGGTTCGCTCCAGCCTGCGCAAGCCTTTCTTTCCACTTCAGGTCCACAACCTGGTGAAGTTGCCGCCGGAAGAGCGCGGCCAGCGACGAACCCGCAGCTACGTGCTGGCAGGCGGGGTCGTCGCGGTGATGGCGGCGGCGGTGTTCCTTCTACTGCGCTCATGACGGAGGTCGAAGATGTCGGACGCTAGCTACGACGTGGTGCTGATCGGCGGCGGCCACAACGGACTCTGCGCGGCTGCCTACCTGGCCCGGGCGGGCCAGAAGGTGGGCGTGTTCGAGAGCCGTCACGAGGAGGCGGGTGCCGTCCATACCTCGGAGGCCACCGTTCCGGGCTTCTGGCACAACCTCCATGCACAGTACATGGAGTTCATCGACTACATGCCGTTCTACCACGACTTCGATCTTCCGAAGTTCGGGGCGCGCATGATCAAGCCGGAATGCCAGGTCGGGATGACCTTCGCCGATGGGAGGCCCCCGCTGCTGATCTACTTGCCGGAGCTGGAGGAGAAGACCCACGCCAGCATCGCCCGCCACTCGAAGCACGACGCGGACCGGTTCACCGAGATCCGGCGCAAGGTGATGGCGAAGGACCAGTACATCGCGGCGCTGATCTACAGACCGCGGGATGTCGATACGGCGCAGGGGGAGCTCCTGAACCTGTGGCTGGACCTCGGCTTCGAGATCGGCGAAATGCAGAAGACGGTGAAGGAGCTGATCGACGAGAACTTCGAGAGCACCGAGCTGCGGGGGACCCTCTACCGACAGGCCCTGGAGTGGGGTGTCGACCCGCACAAGGGCAACGGTATCTCCTTCGTCCTCTGCACCATCTGGCTCTGTGCGATGCACTACATGTCAGTGGGTGGCACCCACATGCTGGGCCACGCCATGGCCAGCGCCGCTCTCAACGCGGGAGTGGATCTCCGCTACAACCACCGGGTCCGCCGCATCTTGATGCAGGGCGACCGGGTGTCCGGGATCGAGCTGACCGACGGCCGCCAGATCGAGGCGAAGATCGTGGTCTCGAATCTCGACGTGGAGCAGACCTGCGTCGATCTCCTGGGTCCGGGCAAGGCGACGCCCGCAATCCGCGAGTTCCTCGACAACTGGCGCTTCGGTCCCGAGCACTGCCTGGGGACGCCGTCGTTCGCGCTGCACGAGCCTCCCGACTACAAGTCGGCCCGGCACGATCCGGACATCAACCGCTGCTTCTACACCATCGTCGGGTACGAGACCGCGGAGGAGGTGTCCGAGTACATTCTCGACGCGATGGGGGGGCGCCCGCCGAAGCTTCCCGCCGCCGGCATCTGGGTGAACACGCTCTGGGATCCGAGTCAGGCCCCGCCGGGCAAGCACGCCATGAACGGCTGGTACTTCTTCCCCCGCGCATCCGATCTGACCCCGGCCGAGTGGGAGGAGGTGAAGCAGACCTACAACGGCCGCTTCCTGGCGCTCTGGGAGAAGTACGCGCCCAACATGACCCGCGACAACGTGATCGCCGATGCCCTCTACACGCCCTACGAGATCGAGCAGGAGATGGGCATGCGGGAGGGGGACTTCGGCCACGGTCGTCCCAAGGTGAGCACATTGGACTTCGAAGGGGTGGGAGACCGGTCCATCGGCTACACGCGGACCGGGACCGAGGGTCTCTACCTGTGCGCGGGCAACGGCGTCAGCGCCGGGCCCGGCTACACCGCCTTCAAGGCGATCGCGGAGGACTACGACCTCCCCAAGATCTGGGAACGAGACGACCGCATCTACTGAGACTGCTGAGAGAGGGTGGCATGCCCGATATCTACACGACCGAGTGGTACGAAGAGCTGAAGGATCTGCTGAACCGCAACCCGGACATGGAGAAGAGCGCTCCCAAGGGACCGCTCAAGGTGCTTGGAAGGTTGTTCGGCGAAGGCCGCTCCCCCTACCTGAGCGAGGGAGAGCAGCGTTTCTTCGTCGTGCTTCTGGACGACGGGAAGTGCACGGAATACTACGAGGTGGAGGAGGCGCCGCCCCGCAAGGAGTTCGACTTCATCTTCGAGATCCCCGCCGCCATCTTCGAGGAAGTGGCCGCCGGGATCGTCGACCCGGTGGAGGTCGGCCTCAAGGGCACCATCAAGATCACCGGTGACATGCGCATCCTGATCCGTCACGCGGACCTGGTCAACGTCGTGCAGGAGGTCTACCAGCGAGAGGTGAAGACCACCTGGCCGAAGGCTCAGCCGCCGTACCCGAATCCGTAGCCCCGTTTGGAGGGTTCGGAGGGGCAGGGCGCCGTGAACATCACGAGCGCTACCGGTTCCTCCGCCGGGCGAGCATCCAGAAGAGCGGGGGCAGAAGGAAGGCCAGTTCCGCGCCGAGGCCGCAATGGTAGGATGAGGGTACCTCGTTCAGCCGATAGGCGATGCCGTCGCACTGGGGGTCGGGTCCGGCGGGATCGGCAGAGCCGTTGGCGGTGATACCTGCGTCGTAATCGATCTTCCCATCGCCATCGTTGTCGATGCCATCCTGGCATTGCGGATCCTCGAGCGGAAAATCGGCAAGGCCACAGCCGGGGTCCTCCGGGAAATCCGTCCACCCATCGCCGTCGTTGTCTTCTCCGTCGTCACAGGGCAGATCAGGGGCCTTCTCGGAGGCGTCGTCGGCGTTGGCGCATCCGGGGTCTTCCAGGTCGATCAGCCCGTCGCCGTCGTCGTCGAGGCCGTTCGAGCAGTCCGGGAGCAGCGCGACCAGGGCCTGTGCAATGCGGATCCGGCTGGTCTGGGCATGGACGTCGGGGATCGGCACGCCGGTGTCCTGGAGGGTGGTCAGAATCTCGTCGACGGAGGTCGAGGGAGCGGCCTGTCGGAGCGTCGCCCACGACCCCGCCACGTGGGGTGCGGCCATCGAAGTGCCGCTCGCGTTGAAGAAGCCGGCGCTCCCGAAGAAAGGAGCGCGGATCGATACACCGGGGGCCCAGAGCGAGAGGAAGGCGGCCGCGTTGGCGAAGCCCGGAATCTCGTCGCCGTCATCGGTGGCGCTCACGCTGATCGCAGAGGAGATACACGCCGGTTCGCCGATTGCGTTGGTGTAGCCGTCGTTTCCCGCGGCGATGACCGTGGCGATTTCCACCGATCGCAGGTTGTCGATGGCGGCCTTGGTGGCGGCATTGACCGAGTCGCAGGCCGCTTGGGATGTGTACGCAGTGCCGCCGAGGCTCATGTTCACCGATGCAATTGTGTGAAGGGGACGCAGCGTGTCGAAGACGTACTCGAGGGCTGCGACCTGGTCGGAGGTGTATGACAGCGGACAGGGACTCGGAGACGGATCACACACCGGCCCGCTGAATTCCGAGAAGACCTGGATCGGGATCAGCGAGGCGCCCGGGGCGACTCCGGAGTAGGAGGCGCCGGCGCCGGCGGCGATTCCCGCCACGTGGGTGCCGTGGAAGCAGCCCGCCGAGTAGGTGCAGTACGAACCAGATCCCTCTCCGTCATCGAAGCTCTGGTTGTTCGGGCAGTCGTTCCCCAACGCAAAGCAGGCCTCGGCCACGATCTTTCCGGCGAGGTTGGCGTGGTCCGCATCGACCCCGGTGTCGAGCACCACCACCGTCTGCCCCGAGCCGTCATAGCCCATCGAAGCCGCCTGGCCGGTCTCGACCAGCGGCGCGCTCACGTTCAGGAAAGGGCGGTGAAGGCGGTCTTCCTGCACCGCGACCACCCGGGCACTCTTCTCCAGCCGCGAGAGCGCCTCCGGCCCCACCTCGAGGGCGGCGAACGCGATGCTTCGAAAGCGCCGGGACGTCCGGTGTGGTGTCCCGGCCAGCTCCGCACCCAGGCCATCCTGGGCTGCGGCGATTCTCTGTCGCTGGCGCAGTCGGGATTGCGAGGCGTGCAGGCGACCCTCGGGGAGCGTCGGCACATCGAGTTGAACGATGACGCGGACTGCCCCTTCCCGAGAGGCGCGGGCGGCGATTTCCGGCGGAACCGGGTTTCGTGCCTGCGCCTCCACCGCTTCGAAGCCGAGCAGGGTGATCAGGGCTGCGAGGATCAGAGCGCGGAGAATCCCCATGTCTCTCGCCACTGTAGCTGCTCCTGGCCAGCCCGCGCCCGAAACTGGCCCCGCGGGAATCTCGGCGCCCGGCAATGCCCCCATCGGGGGTGTAGGGCGGCGGCTTGAGGGTGGGGAGGACTGCGGCCGGCACCGGTACGATTTCCCGTGGTTTCGTTCCGTTATGCTACCCAGACAGGCGCCGCCCAAGATTGTGGTAACGGCGATTGCCGATGGGGGTGTTCGATGATCAAAGGATACGCCGGTCGCATTCTCGAGGTGGACCTGAAGAGCCAGAAATTCGCCTTCGAGCCGCTCGACGAGGAGACCGCCCGCCTTTTCATCGGCGGGAAGGGCTACGGAACGCGGTTGCTCTACGACCGGACCGAGCCCGGAATCGATCCCCTGGGTCCGGCCAATCCGCTGATCTTCGCGACCGGGCCCCTCAACGGCTCGGTCGCGCCGCAGTCCAACCGCTTCGCGGTGGTGTGCAAGAGCCCGCTGACCGGGGGCATCGGCAATGCCACCAGCGGTGGCTCCTTCTCCTACGGCTTGAAGAGGGCTGGCATCGACGTCCTGATTCTCGTGAACCAGTCCGCGGAACCGGTCCGCCTCGAGATCGACGGCGACAACGACCGGGTCGAGTTCATCGACGCTGGAGATCTCTGGGGCAAGGGTACCTATGCGACCCAGGAGATCCTCGGAAAGAAGAAGTACCACGCCGTGATCGGACCGGCGGGAGAGAACCAGGTCCTCTTTGCGGGCATCGTCTCCAATGAGCGCATCGCGGGACGCACCGGGGTCGGTGCGGTGATGGGATCCAAGCGCCTGAAGGCCATCACCGTGGCGGGCTCGCGGAAGCTGGAGATGGACGACCCGGACAGGTTCAAGGAGTACACCAAGGAGGTCCGCAAGATCTTCGAGCAGCACCCGGTGCTCGGCGAGAGCATGAAGCGCTTCGGCACCGCGAACATCGTCAACACCACCAACGCCCGCAACATCCTCCCAACTCGGAACTTCAAGTACGGCCGCTTTCGGGACGCCATGCAGATCTCCGGCGAGTACATGGAGGACCACGAGCTGGTCGGGATCAAGTCCAGTTGCATCCACTGTCCCGTGACTTGCGGCCGCGAGGTCGAGGTCGAGGGGATCGGGCGGGTCAAGGGCCCCGAGTACGAGACGCTGGCGTTGATGGGCAGCAATCTGGAGATCGGCGACCTGAAGAAGATCTCCGAGTGGAACTACCACGCCGACGATCAGGGCATGGATACGATCAGCCTCGGCGCGACGCTCAGCTTCGCCATGGAGCTGCAGGAGCGCGGCCTTCTGGATGCTGGCCTCGACTTCGGCAGCCCCGCCGGTGTGACCGAGATGATCCTCGACATCGGGCACCGCCGGGGTCTGGGCAACGACCTAGCCGACGGCGTCAAGCGCATGAGCGAGAAGTACGGCGGCGGCGAGTTCGCGATGCACGTCAAGGGTCTGGAACTCTCCGCCTACGATCCGCGCGGCTCCTTCGCACAGGGCGTGGAGTACGCGACCACCAACCGGGGTGGCTGTCACGTCCAGGGTGCCAGCATGTACCTGGAGTCGGTCGGGCCCCTCACCATCAATCCCCAGAACCTGAAGCTCAAGGCGGATCTTCCCATCGTTCAGCAGAACCTGGCCTGCGCAATCAACTCCATGGTGCTCTGCATTTTCACGACCTACGGGATCGTCCCGAAGGCCGTCCACGAGATGGATCCGAACTCCCGGAAGTACAAGATGATCGCCGGCGCCTTGGAGAACAGCGGGCCGCTCTTTCGCAAGCTGATGAGCATGAAGGGCAAGCCGATGTTCTGGTACGAGAAGTGGCTGAGCTACATCACCGGCGAAACCTTCTCCGGCGGACATCTGCAGGAGATCGGCGCGCGCATCTTCAATCTCGAACGCATGTACAACCTGCGCGAAGGATTCACCGCCAGCGACGACACCCTGCCCCACAGAATGCTTCACGAGCCGACCTTCGAGCACATGAAGTCCGGCCACCCCCTGGAGCAGCTCCTGCCCAGGTACTACAAGAACCGCGGCTGGGATTCCGAGGGGGTGCCTACCCGCAAGACGCTGGAGAAGCTGCGGCTCAGGGTGTAGAAATCGGAGCCGCTCCGGTTCGACGGGGCCGCTCCCCGAACCGGGCCTCTCGAGAGGCCTGGCCGGCCGAAAGGACTGCCGAGATGAGCATCACGGTGGAGCTGACCTACGAGATGAGCAAGGCGCTGGGCGTGCAGCGCCTGGAGCTGGAGGATGCCCGGTCCGTCGCCGACGTGGTACGTCTCGCTCGCGCCCGGTTCGAAGAGGGCGAGAGCTTCGAGAAGCTGACCCGCGTGACGGCGATAGCGATCAACGGCGTCCTGATCAACTACCGCAAGGGCATGAAGACCCAGCTCGCCGACGGCGATACCGTGAGCTTCGTCAAGGCGGCGTCCGGGGGGTGAGGAGCACGGCTTCGCTCCGAGTTTTCCCCCTCAGCCCGCCATGGTGAGCCCGCCACTCACACTCAGGACCTGGCCGGTGACGAAGTCGGACCCGGAGCTCGCGAAGAAGAGGATCGCGTCGGCGACCTCCTCCGGCTTCGCGAGCCGGCGGAAGGGGATCGCGCGGGTGAGCGCCGCCTGCATCTTGTCGGGGAGGCTGCGGAAGAGCGGCGTGTCGGTGGGCCCCGGACACACGCAGTTGACGTTGATGCCGTAGGCGGCGAGCTCCCGGGCCAGCGACTTGGAGAAGGCGATCACGCCGCCCTTGGCGCCTGCGTAGACAGTCTCTCCGGTGCTCCCGACGCGGCCGGCATCACTCGCCACGTTGACGATCTTTCCCGCGCGCGCCTCGATCATCACCGGCAGGAAGGCTCGCGTGAGCTTTACGGGCCCCAGCAGGTTCAGTCGTATGATGCGGTCCATGAACTCGAGGCTGTTGTCGAGGAAGAGTTCGAAGCGGTCCCAGCCCGCCGCGTTCACCAGAATGGCGGGGGGCTGACCGTGGCCGAGGACCTGAGTGGCGCCGGCTTCGATGGAGGCCTCGTCGGAGATGTCGACATGGACGAAGCCGGCGGCGCCCCCAGAATCCTCGATCGCTGCGCAGGTCTCCAGGCCACCGGTGTCGTCGATGTCGGCGACGAAGACCCGGGCTCCTGCGGCCGCCAGCCCCAAGGCGGTGGCGCGCCCGATCCCCGAAGCGCCCCCGGTCACCACGGCGAGCTTCTCGTTCAGTTCGTCCCTTTCCACCGGGCGGACTGTAGCGTGTCGAGATCGATCCCGCGGCGCCGATTCCCTCCCAGGTTGACTTGCCGCGTCGACGGACTGATGCTGAAAGAGTGGAGGAGGGCGGGGAATGGATTTCGTCGAGAAGGCCCACGTCAGGCTGAATCACTGGATCGCCCACAACGAAAGCCACCAGGAAGAGTACGAGAAGTTCGCGGCACAGCTCGAAGAGGCCGGGAAGACGGCGAGTGCCCTGCAGATTCGCGAGATGGTCGCGCTCTCCAGGAAGAGCAAAGAGTGCCTGCGGAAGGCGCTCGCGGCCCTCGCCCAGTGATGGCAGCGGGGAAGTCGAGGTGCCGGGAGCCCGAGGGGTCGGGAGGAACCGAAGATGTGTGATGCGAACGCGTATCTGCTGAAGGGCGACGCGGAAGAGATGCTTCTGGAGAACGTCGATCTGGTCGAGCAGGATGGGGACGAGGTCAAGCTGATCAACATCTTCGGGGAGCGGAAGATCGTGAGGGCCCGGCTCAAGCTGTTCGACAACAGCCAGGGGAAGCTCGTCTTCGAGCCCTTGTAGCCACCTTCTACGATGCTCATCGGAGATTGACTTCGGGGCTGCCGAGGGCTGGGGGCCCTCCCTCTCGACCTTCTCCGCGCCTTCGTGTACTATGAGAATGGATCCAAACGAACGTTCGTTTTTCTGCGATGAATGATGAGGATTGCCCGTGGCCATGATTGTTGGAGGCGTCGATGTCGGTTCCGCCACCGGAAAGGCGGTCGTCATGAAGGACCGGGAGATCATCGGGAGCCACATGATCGCTGCAACAACGCGCCCTCAGGAGACGGCACGCCTGGTCATGGAAGAAGCGGTCCGTCAGGCCGGGCTGCCCTCGATCGACCACCTCGACAACATCATCTGTACTGGCTATGGCCGGCTCAAGGTTCCCTTCGCCGAGGAGAACGTCTCCGAGATCTCATGCCACGCCCGCGGCGCTCATTGGCTGGCCCCCACCACCCGGACCGTCGTGGACATCGGAGGCCAGGACTGCAAGGTCATCTCCGTCTCCGAAAAAGGCACCGTCCTCAACTTCGCGATGAACGACAGGTGCGCTGCCGGCACCGGCCGGTTCTTCGAGGCGATGGCCAGGGCGCTCTGCTGCGGCCTGGAGGGAATCTCGGCTCTGGAGAATCAGGGCGAGGAGCCTTGCGTCATCAGCAATCAGTGCAGCGTGTTCGCGGAGTCGGAGGTCGTCACTCTCGTCAATGAAGGGACCGATCTCCCGAGCATCATCGCCGGGATCAACTTCTCGGTGGCGTCGAGGCTGAACTCGATGGTGAGGCGGGTCGGCCTGGTGAAGGACCTGGTGCTCACGGGCGGATGCTCGAAGAACGAAGGCCTGGCCAGGGCACTGGCGGCGAAGCTGGACATCACCATCGAGAAGCTGCCCGAAGATCCCCAGATCGCCGGGGCAGTGGGCGCGGCGCTGATCGCAGCCGAGAAGGCGGGAGTTCACGACTAGAGATCCGGTCGAGGCGAGGCAGGGCTCGATTTTCTCCAGATAGGGAGATGTAGAGGTGAAAACTGACATCAAGTCAGAGGCATTTGGGAAATTCGTCGAGGCAGCCGAGAGCATCCTGAACCCCGAGGTTCGGGCGTGGAAGGACCAGGGCCGGGGCGTGGTGGGGTTCTTCTGCTCCACGGTTCCGGAAGAGCTCTTCACGGCCGCCGGGCTTCTTCCGTTTCGGATGAGAGGCACGGGCAGCACCAGTACGGAGCTCTCGGATGCGTACTTCTCCTCGATCAACTGCAGCTTTCCCCGCCATACCTTCAACCAGGCGCTCCGCGGGGAGTACGACTTCCTCGACGGGCTGGTCTGCATCAACAGCTGTGATCACGTCCGCCGCATCTACGACAACTGGATCCGGGCCCTCAAGACCCCTTTCGTGCAGGTCATGAGCCTGCCGCGGAAGATGGGAGAGCCCCAGATCGACTGGTACTACGACGAGCTGAACCTACTGAGAGGGCAGCTGGAAGAGCACTTCGGCGTCAAGGTCACCGACGAGCGCATTGCGGAAGCCATCGCGCTTCAGAATCAGGTTCGCAGCCTCCAGAAGCAGCTCTACCTGCTCCGGAAGGTCGACAAGCCACCGATCACGGGCGCCGAGACTCTCGCCGCGATGGTGGCTGGCACCGCGATGCCGAAGCAGCGCTACAAGGAGCTGCTCACGGAGCTGCTCGCGGAGCTCACCGAGAAGCAGGGCTCCCGCGATTACAGGGCACGGCTGATGATCCTGGGAGGCGAGCTCGACGATCCCGCCTACCTCCAGATCATCGAGGAGCAGGGCGGCCTGGTCGTGACCGACTCGAGCTGCTTCGGATCCCGGCTGATGTGGACGCCAGTCGACGAAGCGGAGCCCGATCCGATCCGGGCGCTGGCCCGCTACTACATCCACGACCGGCCCTCCTGTCCGAGGATGTACGGAGGCCAGCCGGCGCGGATCGCCTTTACCAGGGAGATGGCGCGGGAATTCCGAGTGGATGGAATCGTCGGGGAACGATTGCTCTTCTGCGATCAGTGGGTCGTCGAGAACTACATGACGGATCTCGACCTCAAGGAGGACGGGATTCCCTTCATGGCGCTGGATCGTGAATACATCCTGAGCGGCGAGGGGCAGCTTCGAACCCGGATTCAGGCATTCCTGGAGACGCTGGAAGCCAGGGGGAACTAGAGAATGGACAGAGATGCAGTCAGGGATAAGTCGCTGGCGCGCTACAAGCAGGAAAGAGATTGGTTCGTACTGCTCCGCGAGGCGACCAAGCTGCTCCCCGGAGAAGAAGGCCGTCTCCAGGAGAAGCTACTCACCATCCTGCTGGATTCCAAGGAGACGGTCGTCGACTGCGTGGAGAACGAGAAGCCGTTCATCGCTGGCTACTTCTGCAACGCTCCGGAGCTCTTTCACGCCATGAACCTCCCCTGGTACATGCTGATGGAGACACCCTTCCTCGCCGCCACGGCGCCCTATCTGGCCAGCGACATCGAGGGATCCGAGAACATGGGGATCGGAACGGATCTCTGTACGGCAATCCGTCTGCCCATCTACTACATCGAGAACGGCCTGATGCCGGTGCCCACGGCGGTGCTGGGGCTGCTCTACCCCTGCGACGGAGCTCCCATGCTCCATCAGGTGCTCGAGCACAACAAGGCCTGGAAGGACGTTCCCATCTACAACTGCGATCCGCCCTACACGTCGGACGAGCGCGCGGTCGAGTACTTCGCCGACGAGCTCAGGCGAATGGCGGATTTCCTCCAGAAGCACACCGGCAAGACGCTGGACATGAAGAAGCTGGTCGAGGTCTGTGAGGAGTCCAACAGGTCGTACACGCTCTGGCAGGAGTACAACGAGCTCAGGCGTAGCGTGCCCTGCCCGCACGGCTGGGAAATCGGCGGAGCGCAGGCCTTTGCGATCAGCCAGTGCTTCGTCGCGGGAGACCCGCGCTGCACCGACTGGTTCCGACAGCTCTATAAGTGCGGGGAGCTGAAGATCCAGGCGGGCAAGGGCGCGAGCGCTACCGAGGGCTGGAAGGAGAAGATCCGTCTATTCTGGTTCGACATCATGCCGTACGGCTGGATCTTCGAGCTGATGCCCTGGCTCGAGGAGGAGATGGGCGCCGTCATCGTCATGGACATGTTCTCCAACTTCCCCTACACGCTGATCGACACGTCGAGCGAGAAGACGATCTTCCACGGCCTCGCCAAGCGCAACCTGCTGGATGCGCCCATGATCCGCCAGGCTCGTGGCACGGCCGAGAACTTCTCCAATGACATTTCCAGGATCGTGAAGGACTACAAGATCGACTGCGTCATCTGGCCCGGCCACATGGGTCACAAGGATGGAGCGGCGACCACGGGCATCATGAGGGAGACCTGCGGTGACCTCGGCGTTCCGTTCCTGCACATCGGTCTCGACCTCTTCGACAGGAGCTACACGAACCCCGAAGAGGTCAGGGACAAGGTCTCGGAGTACTTCAGGGGCATGGGGCTCGGCTAGACTCTTCAGTACGGATGGACCGGCCCGGATCCGAAGAGAGCCGGGAGGGGAGCTCCCCGACCCCGGTGAGAGGCCTTCCAGAGATCGCTGATGGCGAGATTCGATGAGTACATAGAGAAGGTCTCCCGCTACATCGAAGCGATGCGAAGCGGGGGAGCCCGGGTCGCGGAGTTCGATCATCCCGGCTCGCCCGAGCAGCTCCGGGAAGGGCTGCCTATCGGGGTGGGCCCGAATGCCAATCCCGGGATCGTCCTGCGCAGCGACACCTTCGTAGAGCTGGGGAATCCTCAAGCGGGCTCCTGCGCCGCGCTCTTGTGGACCGATCGCCCCTCCCTGATCAGGGACGGAAGGATCACCCTATTCGGTCCCGACATCCAGGAGTCGGCGGAGGCGAGCTTGCCGTTCGGTCAGATCCTGATGGTGGGAGGCGATGACCTCGGCCAGGAAGATCACGAGAAGCTCCAGCAGGCTCAGCACGTCGCCGATCGGATCGAGGGGTACATGGTCAGGAGCGCCTCCCAGAACCTCTGGAGCCGGATCAGCAGGGATGCAGCTGCCAAGGGATTCGACTTCGAGACGCTGGGCAGGGCCTTGATGGATCTGGTCAAGACCGGGGCACCGGGGGTGTCGGCGGTGGAAGTCCTCTTCGTGACCACCAGCAAGGCGGACGTCAAGCGGCTGGACGACGTCGTCTCGGGGGTCCGGGAGGTCGCCCGCGAGATTCTCAAGGAGACCTGGAAGGCCCGAGGCTACGACTTGGACTGCGATTTCGATTGCGCGTCGTGCAAAGATCAGGAGATCTGCGACGACATCAAGGAAGTGATCGTAGCCCGCAGAAAGAAGACCGGATCGGAGAAGTCGGAGAAGGATGGGACGAGCCCGTAGCATCCGGTCGCGAGGTCCGCGGATCGGTTCGGGCAAGGGAAGCGTCGGGTATCACTGATGTCCAAAGTGGCTGACAACGAAAAGCGCCTGGTGGCTACGTGTGGCAAGGGCGGTACCGGAAAGACCGTCTCTGTCGCCCTGATGGCGAGGGCCCTGTCCGAGGCTTCCGGTACCGGCAAGCTTCTATTGATCGATGCGGATCCGGCGATGGGATTGCTGAGCGCTCTCGGTGTGCGCGTCACGCGGACCATGGGAGAGGTTCGGGAGCATATCATCAAGACCGCGAGAGCCGGGAAGCAGGAAGAGAAGGCCCAGCTCGTGGATATGATCGACTACATGGCCCTCGAGGCTCTCTGCGAGACCGAGAAATTCGCGGTGCTGGCGATGGGGCGCACGGAGACCCTGGGCTGCTACTGCCCCGTCAACACCTTGTTGCGCGGCGCGATCGAGGTCTTGTCGAAGAGCTTCGACACGATTCTGATCGACGGTGAGGCCGGACTCGAGCAGATCAACCGGCAGGTGGTGAGCCGTCTCCACACACTGCTGATCGTCAGCGATCCCACCTCACGCGGTCTCGAGACCGCGGCCTTGATCCGAAAGATGGTGCAGGTCGACAAGGTGATGGAGTGCAAGAAGCTGGGCCTGGTGTTGAACAGGGTCCGGGGGAGCGAGCAGCTTCTGGCCGATGCCGCCAGCAAGCTCGATCTGGAGGTGTTCGGCATGATCCCCTACGACGAGACCATCGCCGAACACGATCTGATCGGAACCCCCATCATCGAGCTCCCCGACGACTCGCCGGCCCTCTCGGCGTATCGCCAGATCGTCGAGCGTTACATACTCAGCTAGCGCCCCAATCCCTCAGTCGTCAGAGCATCTGGATGCCGCCACTCACGGGCAGGTAGGCCCCGGTGACGAAGCGCGCCTCGTCCGAGGCCAGCAGGACCACGGCCCCCGCCACGTCGTCGGCGAGGGCGTTGCGACGCAGCGGGGTCATACGCGCCACCGCCTCCTTCGACTTCTCCGGCTGATCCGCCGTGGCATCCGTCAACGTCAGACCCGGCGCCACCACGTTGACCCGGATGCCGGAAGGCCCCAGCTCCAGGGCCAGCGACTTCATGAAGGCGTCGAGACCGCTCTTGGCGGTGGCGTGGGCGCAGAAGCCATGTCCCGGGTGACGGGACAGCACGCTGCTGACCGCGATGATGCAGCCTCGCTCTCGCTCCAGCATGCGCGGGACGAAGACCTTGCAGGCGTGGAAGGCCGCCCCCAGCTCCCCCATCAGCTTGGCCTCGAAGTCCTCCCAGCGGTACTCCACGAAGGGCGCGATGGCGAAAGAGACGTTGGCGTTCAGAACCAGTGTATCCACCGGCCCTAGAGCCTCTTCCGCATCATCTGCCAGTGCGGCGAGATCGGCGAGCTCGCGCGCGTCTCCCTGGAGCGCGACGGCCTTGCCTCCTTCCGCCGCGATGGCACTCACGACCTCGCGTGCCGCGCCTTCGCTCTGGAAGTAGTTGACTGCGACCGCCGCCCCGTGCCGTGCGAGTGTCTTCGCCGATGCCGCGCCGATGCCGCGGCTGGCGCCCGTGACCAGCGCCACCCGATCCTCGAGTAGCATGGTTTCCTCCTTGCGATCGCCGTGCCGTGGCACGGTGGTGACGCCCGCTGGGAGATTCCGGCTCGCTGCCACCTGCTGGAGCTACCTGCTGAGAGCGATGTCGAAGGTCCAGGTGCAGCTGAATCCCTCGGGGTGGACGTACTTCGAAGAGCCGGTCCCCGTGGCGGCTGTGGCGGACGTGAACTCGATCTCGGCGGCATTGGTCACCTTGCCGCCCTCGTCGTCGACGGGGACCGTGGTGGTGAAGGTGTAGGTTCCCCCGGTCTCCGAGCCGGTGAGGCGGCAAACCTCGGCGGGCCGGCAGGTCATTCCGTCGCCGTAGGTCAACGTGAATCCGCCCGCTGCCTTCTCGATTTCGAGCTCTCCGCCGCCGTTGCCTCCCATGGGGCAGGGTCCCATCGTCTTGCTGTTGCTGCGAGTGACCTGCCAGGTACCTGTCGGATCCAGGTCTCCGGCGCTGGCCGCCATGTCGCCAAGCAGGATCATCGAGAACACCGACACGCACACGAGAACTGTTTGCTTCATTGTGATCTCCCTGCCAAGAAATTCGCCGTCCAATGACGGCCTGTGATTGATCTTTCCGTTCGACGGTTCGCGTCACCCAGTACGGGGATTCTTGCGGTCGTCCGGCCCGAGCGAGAGGAGCAGGAGGAGAGCCACACCGGCGACGATGGAGACGTCCGCCAGGTTGAAGAGGCCGGTTCGAAGAGGCCCGACACCGAAGCTCACGAAGTCGGTGACCGCACCCCCGTGCAGGAGCCGATCGAGCCAGTTCGCGAGCCCCCCGCCGACGACGAAGGCCAGGCCGAGGAGAGACCAGCCCGAGGAGAAGCCCGATCGCAAGGCGATGGCGCAGATGGCAGCCAGCAGAAGCGGCACCAGGCCGAGAAAGACCAGATGCCGCAGCCCGGAGGGAAGGCCGGCGCCGAGGTTCAAGAATGCTCCGGGGTTGGAGGTCAACTCGAACCGCAGCGTATCGGCCGCGAGGGAGACGCCGGAAGAGCCCGCCAAGGCGTCATGGGCGATTCGCTTCGCGACGTGATCGCACCCCACGGGCACGAGGAGGAGGGCGACGAAGATCAGAGCCTGGGATCGCTTCATGCCGCGCCTCATCGAGCCTGCATTTCTCATTCGCCTGGCCGCCCAAGATCCTAGCACGCGCCTGGCGCTGGTGCGGTCCGTCAGTACCCGGGATCGCTCGGAGGTGCGCGGCCCGGTAGAATCGGCCGCAGCCCGGAGGATGGTCATGGACGTGACATCGATGAGGACCGGTGACGCGCTGCTCGTGATCGACGTGCAGAACGATTTCTGTCCGGGGGGGGCGCTGCCCATCGAGGAGGGCGATCGCGTCGTACCGATCCTCAATCGCTGGCTGCGCGCCGCGCGCGAACGCGACATCCCGGTGTACGCCTCGCGAGACTGGCACCCTCGCGGCCACGTGAGCTTCGTCGAAGCGGGTGGCCCGTGGCCGGCCCATTGTGTTCAGGACACGGAAGGCGCCGCGTTCCACGCCGACCTGGAGCTGCCTGCTGAAGTCGTACTGGTGGCCAAGGGGGTGCGCTTCGACCTCGACCAGTACTCTGCCTTCAATGAGACGGGGCTCGAGGAGCGACTTCGGCGCGATGGGGTGCGCCGCCTCTTCGTGGCTGGTCTCGCGCTCGACGTCTGCGTACGAGCCACGGTCCTCGACGCGCTCCGCGCCGGGCTGGAGGTGCGGGTGCTCGTGGATGCCACCCGATCCGTCGCGGCGGAGGAGGGCCGCAGCGCGCTCGACGAGATGGCGTCGGCCGGGGCGTTTCTGGAGGTCGAAGGTTGAGCGGAGCCGCCGGCTGGGAGAGCGATCGAAATGCCGCCCTCCTCACCGATCTCTATCAGTTGACGATGCTTCAGGCCTACTGGCGCGAGGGTCTCGAGGGTCGCGCTTCGTTCAGCCTCTTCTTCCGGCAGCTCCCCCGATCCCGGAACTACCTGATCGCCTGCGGGCTCGACGACGTCCTTCGCTACCTCGAGGAGCTGCGTTTCACCGACGAAGCCCTCGACTATCTGCGCGGGCTCGGCTTCTTTGGCGTTCCGTTCCTGGACTGGCTCGCGAAGCTTCGCTTCACGGGAGACGTCTACGCGATGGCCGAGGGGACTCCGGTCTTTCCCCACGAGCCCCTGCTCGAGGTGGAGGCGCCGATCGGGGAGGCACAGCTGGTCGAGAGCTTCCTCATCAATCAGATCCATCTCCAGACGGTTCTGGCCTCGAAGGCGGCTCGGGTCGTCGCCGCGGCCCAGGGCAGGAAGGTGGTGGACTTCGCCATGCGGCGCATGCACGGGACGGATGCGGCACTGAAGGGAGCGCGGGCCTTCTACATCGCGGGGGTCGACGCGACCAGCAACGTCCTCGCGGGCAAGCTGTACGGCATCCCCGTCAGCGGGACCATGGCGCACAGCTACGTGCAGGCCCACCAGGACGAGCTGGATGCCTTCCGGGAATTCGTGCGGCTCTACCCCGGTACGATTCTTCTGGTCGACACCTACGACACTCTCGAGGGCGTCCGCAAGGTGGTCCGGCTCGCCCGTGAGCTGGGCGACGACTTCCCAGTCGCCGGAATCCGCATCGATTCCGGCGATCTCGGCGCCCTGGCGCGCCAGGCGCGCGAAATCCTGGACGCAGCGGGTCTCGATGCGGTAGAGATCTTCGCGAGCGGGCTGCTAGACGAATACGGCATTGCGCGCCTGGTCCAGCAGGGGGCTCCGATCACCGGATTCGGTGTCGGCACTCGGATGGGCGTCTCGGAGGACGTCCCTTCCATCGATCTGGCCTACAAGCTGACGGAATACGACGGTGTCGGCAGGCAGAAGCTGTCGCCCGGCAAGGCGACGCTTCCCGGGCGCAAACAGGTGTTTCGCATCGAGTCGGCTGGCGCGGCGGAGGGCGACGTCCTGGCTGGACGGAATGAGTCCCCCCCGGCCGCCCGCTCCTGCATCCGGTCATGAAGGAGGGCAGGCGGCTCGCCTCCGCTTCGCAGACCCTCGAGGAAATCCGCGCTCGCACCGCGGAGGAGATCGCGAAGCTTCCCGAGCGGCTCCGAGCCCTCGAACTCGCCGATCCTCCCTACCAGGTAGAGGTCAGCGAGGCGCTGCGCGCAGAGGCGAATCGCACCGCTACAGGGTGACGCCGAAGAGACCCTTGAGGGCGAAGCCGCTCAGGATGGAGAGCCCGAAGAAGGTGGCGAGTACGCCCATCTCGCCGCTGGGGAGCCAGCCCAGGTCGCGCTCCGGGTAGCGGAGCCGGGCGCTGTAGACGGGCGACTCCGCGGGCAGGCCCGGCTCACCCGGGTAGAGCAGGCCCTCGAGGCCCTTGGTGCGGAGCACCGGGACCTTGCGCGGAGGCCCGCCCACGGCGATGCGCTTCTCCACCATCTCGTCGCCGACCTGAATCGACACCACGTGGTCTCCCGGCTGCTCCGCGCGCAGACGCCATGCGATCTCGCCCTCGGCGGTGCGGACCGGAGGCGCGTCCAGGGAGAGGCCCGCCGGGATCTCGAGACGGACCGCCTCGGCCAGGCCCGTCGCGGTATCGGGCACGCCCGGCTGGCGACCGTCCAGCTTCACGATCAGCAGGTTCACGGAGCCCACCGGCAGGGGATCGAAGGCGTAGCGGGCCTCGAGCTGGAAGAGGATGGTCATCATCGGAACGATCATCACCAGCATGGGGAGGATGTTGTGGCCGAGGTAGAGAGCATTTTTCCAGAGGATCCTGGCGGTCGCGCCGAGCACGACGGCGATGTCGTCCTTGAAGAGACGGATCTCCAGCAGGTGGACCTTGATCGCGTTCTTGGCCCGCTGGATGCCTCCCTGGTTGCTCACGTACTTGTAGACGATCAGGGCGACGATGCCGCCCGCCACCGACCAGAAGATCAGATCGAACCAGGCGTGCTCCTCGCCGAAAGGCGCGAGCAGCGGATCGAAGAGAGCACTGGTGATGGCGTTGAAGCGGTTCATGGGATTCCCGGACCGGCGCTGGCTCGGCCTATGAGATGTAGCCGAGGCCCTGGAGCTTCCTCTTGATGTCCTCGTCGCTCTCGGCGTCTTCGAAATTCTGTAGCTCCCGCTCGACGACGTGGGAGACGAACTCCTCCACGGTCGCGTAGCCGGCGATGTCCGCCACCTTCTTGGCCCGCTCGTAGACGTCCTTGTCGAGCTTGATCTTCGGACCACCGAACATTTGGGTCTCCTCCGACGGCGTCAATTCGCGAAGATCGACCGGCCCACCATTCCCTCGGCGGGGGGCAGGCCGTAGTGATCCAAGAGCGTCGCCGTCACATCCGTGAGGTCGTGTCCCGCCCCCCGGAGTTTTCGATTCACCAGCAGAATACCGGGCACCACCTCGGGTGCCATCAGGTGACTGCCGGACCAACGGGACTTGTTGTCCTCCAGCACGGCCGTCGTGATTTCACCGAGTGTGGAAGCATCCGATCCGCCGTATTGAACGTTGTAGCCCACGATCAGGTCGGGTGCGTCGGCCACGCGCTCTCCGGAATAGACGTCGCGGGCCCGGTCCATACGCAGCACCACCTGGGCGCCGTTCTGCGGGTCGCGCAGCGCGACGAGCCGACGCGAGATCTCCTCGAGCAGCGGATCGACCTCATCCGCCTGCACGATGCCCTGGCCCTCGCGGCCAGCCAGGTTCAGGTAGAGGCCGTTGAATCCCAGACCGTAGGCCCGGGTGCGGCTCCAATCCACGTCGCCCTCGGTGGCGATGTGACCGGTCTCCTTCCCGTCCTTCAGCACCAGGTAGCCCTCGTCCCGCAGCCAGGCGTTCAGGTGGACCATGCGTGTGTAGGCCGCATGGCCGTGGTCGCTCATCACCACGAGCAGCGTGTCCTCCGGCAGCCGCTCGCGAACGTGCCCCAGCACCCCGTCGACGCGTTCGTAGTAGCCCTCGATGTCAGCGGCGTGGTCGTGCGCCGCCTTCTCCTCCCAGGCGGGATGACGGGGCGCGTCGGGGTTCCTCGGATCGCCATGCCGCCACAGCATGTGGCACTGGAGATCGATGTCCGAGTTGTAGAAGAAGGTCGTCCCTCCCGGCTCGAAGCGGGAGAGGGCCAGATCGAGCAGGCGATCCGAATCCTCCTCCTGGAAGAGCTTCACCTGTTTGGCGTAGTCGTCGTCGTCGAAGAGACCGTCTTTCAGCGCGTTGGTCTCCTCGGGCATGCCGACGGTGTAGAAGTTGCCGAGCTTCTGGTACAGGAGCTCGACGAAATCGTCGGGCGTGGTGATGGGCTGGGCCGGATCCCCGGGCGCCAGGTTCACCGGAGAGGCGTAGAGCTGGAAATCGGGGCGCACCTCTTTCAGGTAGAAGCGCACGATTCCCGCGAACCGCATCAGGCCCCAGGGAAGGGCGTCGAAGGAGACCTCCACCCAGTCACTCCACTCCCCCTGGCGCAGCAGCACATCGTTATCGTCGACCCTGATCCACGCGACGTTCTCCTCCGGGTCGACGTGCACGACCAGGGGGATCATCAGGAAGTCGTTCGGTCCCGGGATCTCTCCGGGCTTCAGGTGAAGGACGTCGGGGGCGCCCTTGAGGCTTGTGTAAATCGTATCCGGTACCGAGTCGAAGTCGGCGTCCTCCACCGTCACCATTTCGTAGTCGGCCTTGAGGTGCTTCTTCGCCGGGCGCGGCTTGGTGCTGTACCAGCTGTAGGTGCCGTACTCGCCGCGCAAGTCGACCGTGCCCATCCCAGCGAGGGTCCTGGCCTGGGAGGGCGTCGGCGGGTAGTTCCCCGGAACCCGGTAGACCTCCACCTCGACCCCGGCCTCGTGGAGGACGTCCCAGAAGGCGATGCCGCCGCGGTTGTTGACGAGCGCGTCGCCTCCCAGCGGAATCGTGTAGCCGAAGAGCTCGATGCTTCCGGGCGCTTCGCCGCTCGGCGGCCGCGTCGCCGAGGAGAGCGGCTGGTAGGTCTGGGGATCCCGGTGGATGAAATCGAACATGCCGTGGCCGCCCGGGTTGCGCCCGGTGATGAAGTTCGACCAGGCCACCGGGCTCTGCGGGGGAGTGCTGGTTCCCAGCCGCTGAAAAGTTCCCTCCTCGGCCAGGCGGGCGAAGTGGGGCATGCGCCCTTCGTCCATCATGCGTTCCAGGATCACCGGATCGACGCCGTCGATGCCCAGGATGAAGATCCCGGGCGGGGAAGACTCGGAGCCGATGGCGGCGGCGGCCGCCCAGGCGAGTGCAGCGCAGAGCAGGATGGCGAGCAGGCGGCGGCGATGCATCTCAGACCGCCTCTCGCGCCGGCTCGGGCTCGGTCGGCGAGACCAGCGCTCCCGGGGCTGCGCCCGACTGGTTGAGCACAGCCGGATCGAGCATTCCGCGGACCTCTGCTGGCTCGCCCGGTCCGGCGAAGAGCGGCTGGCCCTGCATGTAAGAGGGCGGCTCCTTCCCGAGGATGGTCATGACCGAGGGCGCGATGTCGACCAGGTTCGGCGTCTCGTTGGTGATGGCGCGATTGCAGAAGAAGACGCCCGGCACGACCCGCGGGTCGACGCAGTGGTCCCCGCTCCAGCTCTTGGTGTTGTCCGAGAATACCTCGGAGGTCACCGCCCCGGTGGCGCAATCCCAGCTATTTCGGTAGCCGCCGTCGTAGCCGATCAGGAGATCCGGAGCGTCGAAGCGGTAGGGGCCGTCGAAGAAGTCGTTCGACGCGAACACGTCGAGGATGGCGCGCCGACCGGTCTGCGGATCCTCCAGCTTGGTGAGTCCGGCGATCAGCTCGTTCTTGAGGGTTTCGTACTCCTCGCCTTCGTTCACGATGCCGGACCGCTCGCGTCCCGCGCGGTTGATGAACATGCCGGTGAGTCCCAGGCTGAAGGCCCGGGTCCGGCTCCAGTCCACCGCCTCGAACCAGTCGCCGGAGGTCTCGGCGCCGTCCTTCAGGTGGAGGTAGCCGTTCTCCTTGAGCCAGCTGTTGAGGTTCACACCCCGGCGGAAGTTCGTGAAGCCGTGGTCGCTGATCACCATGAAGAGGGTGTCCGGATCCTCGGTCAACTCGAAGACCTCGCCGAGCAGGCCGTCCATGCGCTCGTACACGCGAGCGATGGCGTCCTTGTGCACCTCGGTGTCCTTGCCTTGGTTGGCCGGGTGGGAGGGATCGAGGTAGCGGTAGAACATGTGCTGCACCCGGTCCGTGGTGTCGAAGACAGTGGTGACGAGGCCCTTCTTGGTCTTCTCGAGCGCGTCCTTGAACATCCGCTCGCGCTCGTCGCAGATCAGCATGGCCTGCTCGTAGAAGGCCTTCTCGTCGATCACGCGCTCGTTGAGGGCCCAGGTGTCTTCGGCGAGGCCCAGCGTGGCGAAGCGGCCGAGCTTCTTGGCCAGGTAGATCGAGTACACGGTCGGATGGCTGATGGGCATCGCCGGGTTTTCGGGATCGATCTGGATGGGCGTCATGTAGAGATTGAAATCGGGCGCGATGGAGGTGATGTAGAAGCGCGCGATCCCGCGCACCTTGACGCCCAGGCCCGCCTTGAAGGTGAGCTGCACCCAATCCGAATAGGTCTCGGGCGCCAGGCGGAAGGGATCGCAGCCCTCGACCTCGATCAGGGCGCTCTTCTCGTCGTCGGCAATGGTGATCGTGAAGGGCAGAATCATGCGAGTTCCGCCCTTCACCAGTGAGTTGTCCGGTCCCACGATTCGGGAGCGGATCACCTTTCCCTTGCGGCGAAGCACGGTCTGCTCGCCGCCGGTGAAGGCGGCCTTCCCCTCCTGGGATTCCGTGCTGAAGAAGCCGAAGGTCCCCTGACTACCGCGCAGGTCCGGCACGCACATGGCCGAGAGGAGCAGGCCCTTGAAGGGAACCGCGGGGAAGGTGATGGGCACCCGCTGGATGATCGAGAAGATGTGCTGTTCACCGAGCAGCTTCCAGAAGGCCTGGCTCTTCTGGAGCAGCCGGATGTGTGGCTTCCCCAGTGGAATGATGTACTTCCCGACGTTGAGGACCCTCTTGGCGTTGCCGATGTCGGTGGACGAGAGCACCGGCATGTAGGTGCAGGGATCGCGGGTCAGAAAGTCGTAGATGCAGTGGCGGGAAGGGTCCACGCCGGTCGTGAAGCTCGACCACGCAACGGGCGACATCGAGGGGTAGGTGGTGCCCAGCGGCCGGAAGACACCCTTCTCCGCCAGCTTCTGGAAGCTCGGAAGCCTCCCCTCGCGCATCAGCCTGGTGGTGATGCCCGGATCCATCCCGTCGAGACCCAGAATCACCACGCGCTTGACCTGGGCGTTCTTGTAGGGATTCCCGATGCGGAGCGTTCGCCAGACGAAGGTGATCGGCCAGACCAGGATGGTGCCTGCCGCGAGGAAGAAGGTGGCGATCAGGACGAAGAGGGAGCCGACGAAAGCGAAGCCCGCCCCGGGGCCGATGTAGGCCGATGCCGGGTTGGAGGGAACCAGGATCACCATTGCCAGGAGAGCGAGGAAGGCCGAGCGAAGCAGGGATTTTCGGAATCGGCGACCGCGGGCCATCTAGCGCACCTGCGCTTCCAGGAACGGCACCTCGAAGACCTTCTCGTGCATGATCGGACCGTGTCCGAAGTAGCCCTCCTCGCCGAAGAGCTCTCCGTGGTCCGAGGTCACCGTCACGAAGGTGTTCTTGGGAACCATGTCGTAGAGCTTCTCGAATACGCCGTCCAGGTAGCGCACCGTGTTGATCTGCCTTTCCCGCAGCTGATCCAGCTTCTCCTGATCGAAGAACTTGGGCGCGTCGTCCCTCTCGACGAGCTTGCCCCCCACGACCTGCTCGTCGAGATGCTTGAAGACGCCGTGGACGCCGCTGATGCGCGGCCACTCCTTGGGATCCTCGTCGGGTGTTGCGAAGGGGTAGTGGGTTTCGCCGACGTTCAGCATGTAGAAGGCAGGCCGCTCGTCGTCGAAGGTCATGGTGTCGAACATGGCCATCATGTCGTTGTGCTTGTCCATCAGCAGGAAGCTGTCGAATCCGCGATTGACGGCGGTCTTCGCGTTCAACACCGGCAGCGACACCCGGGCGTGGGTGGTGTAGCCGAGCTCGTTCTGGAGGTAGTCGGGCATCCACAGCGAGGGCACGAGCTTGGCGAACTCCATGCCCTCGGTGCCGAAGCGCCTGTTGTAGTTGAGGAAGTCCTCCTTGTAGTACTCGGAGGCGAAGACGTTGTCGGGACTTCGGTGCGGCATCAGCCCCAGCAGGAAGTTGAAATGGGAGGGACTCGTCCAGGAGGCGTAGCTCCAACGCCGCTCCACCTCGCCACCGGTGATCTTGGGGATCACCGTGGGAGCCGCCGTCATGAAGGAGTCGTAGCGGCAGGAGTCCAGGGTGATCAGGATGTAGTTGTTCTTCGCCTTGGGCTCCGGGCGCGGCCGTATCGGGCCCGCGCCGGCGCGGGGCAAGGGGCGCCCCACCGGGCGCTTTGCCGGTTGCCTGCGTCCCAATAGCTTGTCGAGAAGTCCCATGATGGGTGTGTCTCCAGAGAGTTCGGGCTAGTCTCGGGACTCATTCCGCGGACCTGGGATCGGGGGTGCGGAGTGGGTGCTGCCCGGAGAGATTCTAGGCCGCCCCGCCCGATGCCGGTATCCGACCGCCTGGGTCCAGACGCGGAGCGCTCGATGGAGGAAACCCCCGCATGAGCCCGCGCCGCGCCATCCTGCTGACTCCGGTGATCGGCCTGCTGTTCCTTAACGGCTGCGGCCCCGACCCGGAGCAGATGAAAACCGAGGCGCAGCAAGCTCTTAGTGTAGGGGATTTCTCCCAGGCACGGGAGATCAGCACGCGCGCTCTGGAGCAGGTGCCGGAGTCCGAGAAACGGCTCACCTGGTCGCTCGAACGCATCCGCCTCGAAGCCCTGGCCCGGGAGGGCCAGGCCGCGGAAGCCCTCGAGACCCTCGAACGCCTGGCTGCCGAGTATCCCGAGCAGGCCGGCACCTCTCTCTACCTGGCCATCGCCAGCTACCTCGGCGACGCGGGCGATGCCACCGGAGCGATCGACATCCTGGTCGCCGGCGACAAGCGCTTTCCAGAGGAGTCCGAGAAGTTCGAGGCCCAGATTCGAGAGCTCCAGGCGGGTGGCCTCGATCCGGCCGAGGTCGAGCGGCTCCGGAGCCTCGGTTACCTGTAGGACTCTTCGATATCTCCGGTACCTTCCGGGTGCGTCGTGGCAGGTCGCGCCCCGGCATTCGATCCCCATGGAGACCAGGAGATGGCCATGCCTTCCCGCTTCGAAGAGGCGCTCGCGGTCGGACGTCCGCCCAACATCAGACGGCTTTTCCCCAACTCGAAGGCCCTGATCGTCAGTGGAAAGGCGGTCGATCGGGCCATGCTCGCCAAGGGGAAGGCGATCGCGATCGCCGCCAACGGCCGGAGCTACTTCGCCATCCGCGGCGCCCTGCAGGCGGCGCAGCGGGCGAACGCGGCGATCATCGTGGAGATCGCCAAGTCCGAAGGGGGTGCGAGCGCCTACTGCGCAGTCAGCTTCTGGAACATCGCGCGACACGTCGACGCCCTGTGCAATGAGCTCGGGATCACCATCCCCGTTGCCATTCACGCCGATCACTACGGAGTCAAGGGCAAGGAGGACGTGGAGAAGGCCAAGGTCGAGATCCCCTCCATGTTCGATGCCGGAATCACCTCGATCGCCGTCGACGCCTCCCATCTGCCCGACGACGAGAACCTCCTGGCCAGTCTGGAGCTCAGTCCTCTCGTGCCGGGCTGGGCCTCCCTCGAGACCGAGGTCGGAGAGATCAAGGGCAGCGAAGGCCTCTCCACCGCCGAGGAAGCCGTCTTCCTGATTCGCGGGCTCAATGCCCACGGGGTCTTCCCGGACTGGATCGCCCTCAACAATGGCACCAGTCATGGGCTCGAGGCCAGCGGCCAGGGCATCCAGGTGGAGCTCACCGCCGAGATCCACGCGGCGCTGGCCAGCTACGGCATCTCGGGGGCGCAGCACGGGACTTCCGGAAACAACTCGGATCGTTTGCGGCGCATCGCCGCCGAGACGCGCACCACCAAGGCGAACGTGGCGACCGCTCTCCAGATGATCTCCTGGGGCCTCGAAGTCAACGACTACGGAAATGCCATCCAGGACGATGAGGGAGCGTTCGTCAAGGTCGCCGGCGAGGGCATGACCGAAGAAATGTGGGCCGAAATGGTCGAGTACGCGAATTCCCAGGGAATCAAGGGCGGCAACTACAAGAAGCTCAACCTGCCCTTCGAGAACCGACTCCTGGGCCTGTCCGCCGAGGTCCGCGAGCGGATGTCGCGACGGGTCGAGGAGTTCGTCCATGGCCTGCTCACCGAGGTGTTCAATGCCAAGGACACCGCGCCGCTGGCCATCGACGTCATCCTCGAGGCCGGTTCGTACGATCTGGGCCCCAAGGCGAGTCGCATCGAGGATCCCGCCGAGTGGACCGAGAGCAAGATCCGGGTTGCCGCCTCCAAGCTGGATTCAGACAAGGGCGCCGAGGGGGACTTCGACGACTGAGGGGGCTCCCGACCCGGTGAGAAATGCAGACTAGCCGAGAGGACGGACTGGAAGGCGCTCTCGAAGCAGCCCTCGAGCGCTTCGAGCGGGATCCGGAATCCGCTGCCTCCATCGCTGCCCAGAAGGCCGTTCACCTGGCCCGTCTGCTCCAGGCGCGCGCCGCCGACCTGCAGACCCCGCAGGAGCGGAAGCAGCAGGCCGAGCTCGAGCGGATGATGCGGAGCCCGCACGAGAAGGCGACCTTGACGCAGCTCACCGACCAGGCGTTTCGCTCCGAGCGCGCGGTGCGGGCGGCGGATCAACTGACCCACATCCTCGACGTGCAGGGGGTGCCCCGGTTCTTCAGCGCCGTCGAGCGTACGCTGCTCAAGGGCTTCCAGTCCTTTGGCAGCTATCTCCCCGGCGTCGCCGTTCCCCTCGTCAAGGACAAGATGCGGGAGGAGACCGCCAACGTCATCCTGCCCGCCGAGAGGGAGCTTCTCTCCAGGCACCTGAACGCGCGCCGCGAGTCCGGCATGCGCATGAACGTCAACTTCCTGGGTGAGGCGCTTCTCGGCGAGGAGGAAGCGCAGGCCCGGCTCGAGTCCTATCTGGAGGCGCTGCAGCTTCCGGAGATCGAGGTCCTGTCGGTCAAGATCTCGACCATCTACTCGCAGATCTCCTCGCTGGCATTCGAAGACACGGTCGGGGTCCTCTGCGACAGGCTGGAGCTTCTCTACCGCGCAGCGGCGAAGACGCCATTCACTCGCCAGGACGGATCCACGGTTCCGAAGATGGTCTATCTGGACATGGAGGAGTACCGCGATCTGAATGTCACCGCGGAGGCTTTCATGCGGACCCTCGACCGCGAGGGTCTGCAACACGCCGGCGCCGGTATCGCCCTGCAGGCCTATCTTCCCGACTCCTTCACGGTGCAGAAGAGGATCAATTCCTGGGCGCGCCGTCGTCTCGCGTCCGGCGGCGCGCCCATCACCGTCCGCATCGTGAAGGGCGCCAACATGGAGATGGAGCGCGTCGAGGCTTCGATCCGCGGCTGGCCGCAGGCCCCCTTCGGGACCAAGGGGGAGGTCGACGCGAACTACAAGCGCATTCTCCACGAAGGGATGCGGGCGGAGAACATCGCCGCGGTCCGCCTCGGCATCGCCTCCCACAACCTCTTCGACCTCGCCTACGGACTGGTCCTCGCGTTGGAGCGGCGGGCTCTCGACCAGGTCCAGTTCGAGATGCTCGAGGGCATGGCCAACCACCAGCGCCGGGCCCTCTTCGAACTCACCAGGAACATGCTTCTCTACGCGCCGGCGACGCGCAAGGAGGACTTCGTCTACGCGGTCGGGTACCTGCTCCGCCGGCTGGACGAGAACACGGGTCCGGACAACTTCCTCCACCACGCTTTCAAGCTGAAGCTCGACGGCGACGACTGGCGGCAGCTCGAGGAGCAATTCCTGGGATGCTTTGGGCTGATCGATCGTCTGCCCGAGTCGCCACGCCGCACCCAGAACCGGCTGGAGCCGGAGGTCCTCGCAGCGGAGGCGGGGGAAGCCCTGGAGGGCTTCGTCAATGAGCCGGACACCGACTTCGCGCTCGCTCACAACGTCGCCTGGGCGAAGTCGATCATCGAGCGCTGGCAGACGCGCGCGGGGGATGCCGCCATCGAGATTCCCCTGTTGGTGGCCGGCGAGGAGATCTTCGAAGAGCGCTCGGTGCGCGACTGTCTCGATCCCTCCCGGCCCGGCGTGGTGGTCGGCCGCTATCGCCAGGCCAGCGAGGAGGACGTCGCGACGGCGATCGAATCCGCCTGCCGCGACGACGGCGGCTGGCGGGCGATGCCTCACCGGAGCCGCTCCGAAATCCTCGCCCGGGTGGCACAGGAGATCCGTGTCGCGCGCGGCGACCTGATGGGAGCCGCCCTGGCCGACGGTGGCAAGACTCTCTCCGAGTCCGACGCCGAGGTCTCCGAGGTGGTGGACTTTCTCGAGTTCTACCGCAGGAGCGCGACGGAATTTCACCGGATCTCCAATCTGCGCACTCGGGGCAAGGGGGTCGTCGCCGTGATTCCTCCCTGGAACTTTCCCATCGCGATTCCCGGTGGCGGCGTGGCGGCGGCGCTCGCGGCGGGGAACAACGTGATCCTCAAGCCCGCATCCGACGCGGTGCTGGTGGCCCACGAGCTGTGCCGGTGCTTCTGGCGCGCGGGTGTGCCGGGGGAGGCCCTGCAGTTCCTGCCCTGTTCGGGGGCAACGGTCGGGTCGCGGCTGGTGACGCATCCGGATGTGGCTCTGGTGATCCTGACCGGAGGCACCGACACCGCGTTCACCATGCTCCACGCCAGGCCGGAGATGAATCTGCTCGCAGAGACAGGCGGAAAGAACGCGACGGTGGTCACGGCGCTCGCCGATCGCGAGCAGGCCATCAAACACGTGCTGCACTCGGCCTTCAGCCACAGCGGACAGAAATGCTCGGCGACCTCTCTTCTGATCCTCGAGGAGGAGGTCTACGAAGATCCCGAGTTCAAACGGGCGCTCTGCGACGCGGTCAGGAGCCTTCCAGTAGGGTCCGCCTGGGATCGTCGGACGCGGATGGGCCCGCTGATTCGCCCACCGGATGGCGTGCTCGAGAGCGCACTCAAAGAGCTCGAGCCGGGCGAGAGCTGGGCCGTGATGCCGAAGCGGCTGGAGAGCAATCCATGCCTCTACTCCCCGGCTGTCAAGTGGGGCGTGCGACCCGGCAGCGTCACGCACATGACCGAGTTCTTCGGCCCGGTGCTGGGCGTCATGAAGGCGAGGAATCTGAAGGAAGCCATCGCCCTGGTGAATCAGACCGGCTACGGCCTCACCTCGGGTCTCGAAAGCCTCGACGATCGCGAGCAGGAGCTCTGGCTCGAAGAGGTTCGGGCCGGAAACCTCTACGTCAACCGCGTCACCACCGGTGCGGTGGTTCTGAGACAGCCCTTCGGGGGGATGGGAAAATCCGCCTTCGGTCCGGGGATCAAGGCGGGAGGGCCGAACTACGTCGCCCAGCTGATGGACTTCGAGGAGTGCTCCGATCCCGACGGCAGTCCGTCGGTGATGGATCCGCAGCTCGACGATCTGAGAGAGCGGCTTCAGGGGCTCGCCGATCTCCCAGAGGGCGTCACCCTCGAAGAGGTCTCCCGGGTAGTCGCCGCGATCGGGAGCTACGACCTGAACGTCCGCAAGGAGTTCGGCGAGACCCACGATCACTTCCGGCTGGTGGGACAGGACAATCTCCGTCGCTACCGCCCGGTCCGCGAGATCCGGATTCGCCTGCACCCGGACGACAGCTTCTTCGAGCTCTACGCCCGGGTGGCCGCCGCCAAGGCCGTGGGCTGTCGCATCACCGTCAGCTCACCGCCCGATGCCAGGGTTGCGGGCATGGCACTGCTGGAGGAGCTGACGGAGCCCTGGGCGGGTGCCATCGAGTTCATCGAGGAGACCGAGGCGACGCTGGCGGAGGTGGTCCGCACTGCACAGACCGACCGGATCCGCTACGCAGCGCCAGACCGGACTGCACCGGAGATCTTCGAGGCCGTTCAGGAGAGCGGCCTGTTCCTGGCACGGGCACCGGTGCTCGCCGAGGGCCGCATCGAGCTCCTCTGGTACCTGCGAGAGCAGAGCATCAGCTACGACTATCACCGCTATGGGAATCTCGGTGAGCGGGGAGAGGAGCAGCGCGCCGAGGTGCTGTGAGGCTCCGCTTCTCCCGGAAGGCGGAGAAGTGCTTGCATCCAGCCAGGCGCTGAGGGTAAACTGGTCGGACCGGATTGGTCGGACCAGTTTGGTCCTATTTTAGAGAGCTCCGCGGTGCCCCACACCCCCTCCATCGCCGAGAAGATCGCCAAGCAGCTCCGCGACGAGATCCTCGGTGAGCACTACCGGCCCGGAGAGCGCTTGCCCTCGGAACGGGATCTGGCCGCACGGATGGAGGCGAACCGCGGATCGGTTCGCGAGGCGCTGAAGAAGCTGGAGCATCAACGCCTGATCGAGATCCGTCCCGGCGGTGGCGCCCGTGTGATCCCGGTCGAGGAAGCGAGTCTCGATGTCCTCGAACACCTGCTGGTGGTCGATGGCACTCCGGATCCGGTCCTGACCGCGCAGTGCCTGGATGTGCTGGAGTTGCTGTTCACGGGCGCCGTCCGCTTCGCCGTCGAGCGCGGGACCGACGAGGAGCTGGCGCAAGCGCGCGAGCTCCTGCGGATCATGTGGGATGGCGAGACGGATGAAGAGAGATACCTGGAAGCGCTGGGCGAGCTCACCCAGCTGATCCACGCCGCGAGCCGAAACCTGGTGCTCCAGCTGGTTCGCAACGGGATCCGCAGCCTCTTCGAGAGGCGCAGCGAGCTCGCGCAGCTCCGGCTGCCGCGCACCCGGATCGGAGCTGTCTCGAGGATGCTCGAGCGGGCTCTCGCGGAGCGCGACGCCGCCGCCGCACAGGAAGGGGCTCGGGAGCTGGTCCGAGCCAATCGCGAGCGTCTGCTCAGTGGCATCGAGGCAGAGCGGACCCGCCCCAATCCCTCGACGACCCCCTGAGGAGGATCTTCGAATGTCGGATACGACCCCCGGGAACGGAGACGAACGGCAGATCGCGTTCGTCTTCGATCTCAACAAGTGCATCGGCTGCCAGACCTGTTCGGTGGCCTGCAAGGTGCTCTGGCATCAGGACGCCGACGGCACCGAGAACCAGTGGTGGTGCTCCGTCAACACCCTGCCCGGTCGCGGAACACCCCGGGACTGGGAGGCGATGGGCGGTGGCTTCGACGGAGGAGGGAAGCTGGTCCTGGGTGAGCTGCCGACTCCGGCGCAGTTCGGCGACGCCTCCAACTACAACTACCAGGAAGTCTACAGCTCGGCCGATCACCAGCGGTTTCGCCCTGAGCAGGGCAAGCCCGAGTGGGCGATGAACTGGGACGAGGACGAAGGCGCCGGCGAGTTTCCAAACTCCTACTTCTACTACATGCCACGAATCTGCAATCACTGCTCGCGCCCCGCCTGTCTCGAAGCGTGCCCGAATCAGGCGCTCTACAAGACCGAGGACTTCGGGCTGGTGCTGCGCGACGAGACCAGCTGCCAGGCGAGCCAGAACTGTGCCCGCGCCTGCCCCTACAAGAAGATCTACTTCAATCAGGTGGAGCACGTCAGCCAGCACTGCATCGGCTGCTTTCCGCGCCTCGAAAAGGGCGTGGCGCCCGTCTGCGTGCGCCAGTGTCCGGGTCGCGCTGTGTTCGTGGGGTTCCGCGACGACCCCGACTCGTCGGTCCACAAGCTCGTCGATGTCCACGGTGTCGCGTTGCCCCATCATCCCGAGTTCGCAACCGAGCCGAACGTCTTCTACGTGCCGCCGCTGGCTCCCTTCCGGATCCGCCCCGACGGAGGCATCGACGAGGGCAAGCGGCGCATCCCGCTGGAGCATCTGGAGTCGCAGTTCGGCCCCCGCGTGGGCGACGCGATCCTCACGCTCGATAGCGAGATGGCGAAGCGCCAGCGGGGAGAACCGTCGGAGCTGATGGAGGTCCTGATCGGCTATCGCTGGGAGGAATTCCTCGGCCCGTTCACACGCGATCCGGCGGAGATCACCTGGTGAAGACTCGCGGGACGGCCGCAGCGGCGGTGAAGAGACTCCTCGCCCGCCGCGTGGCCCAGTCGGAGACACTGCAGCACAGGAGAAGACCATGACGACCGCACCTCGACCCGAGCACGGCAAATCGGAAGCCAGCTACCGCGAGCGCTGGAAGTGGGATCGCGTCACCTGGGGCTGCCACGCAGTGGACTGCTATCCGGGCGGGTGTCCCTGGCGCGTCTACTCGCGCGACGGAAAGATCGTCCGCGAGGAGCAGGCCGGAATCTTCCCGACCATCGAAGCGGGCATCCCCGACCTGAACCCGATGGGTTGCCAGAAGGGCGCCGCCTGGAGCCAGCAGCACTACAACGAGGAGCGGGTCCTGCATCCGCTCAAGCGGGTCGGGGAGCGCGGCGAGGGCAAGTGGGAGGAAATCTCCTGGGACCAGGCGCACCGCGAAATCGCCGACGCCATCCTCGACGCCGTCGAGGACCAGGGCGCCGAGTCGCTCTACCACATCGGCACCCCCGGAGAGGGGGGGATGCAGCAGATCATGTGGAACGCCTTCTCCGCGCAGCTGGGATTCCAGGTGACCGATCTCCAGGCTGAGATCAACGACTTCAGTCCGGGCATCTACACCACCTTCGGAAAGTTCGATCCCGCCCCGGGGATGGACGACTTCTTCAAGACCGAGCTGATCCTGATCTGGCACGCGAACCCGGTGTACACCAACATCACCTGGTATCACTACGTGCAGGAGGCGCGTTACAACGGCAGTGATGTCGTCACCATCGCGCCGGACTTCAGCCCCTCGGCGATCCACGCCGACGTCCACGTCCCCATCGCGATCGGAACCGATACGGCCTTCGCCAATGCGATGTCACAGGTGATTCTGAGCGAGGGCCTGGAGGATCTCGGTTTCATCCGGTCGCAGACGGACCTTCCGCTGCTGGTGCGCATGGACGATCGGAGACTGCTCCGTGCGAGCGATCTCGACGGAGGCGCGGAGGACCAGTTCTATTGGCTCGACACGGGCTCGGGAGAGGTGGTTCCCGCCCCCAAGGCGACACTCGATCCGGGCGGTGTCGTGTCCGCGCTAGAGGGATCGGCCCGGGTGCGCTTGGCAAATGGTGCTGAAGTGGAAGTACGGCCGGTGATGACGCTGCTGCGCGAGATGCTCGATCGTGACTACACGCCGGAGCGGATCGAGAAGCTGTGCGGAATCCACCCTGATACGACGCGCATGCTCGCGCGCAAGGTGGCTGCCAAGCGCACCCGTTTCCTGATGGGCTGGAACTCCGGCAAGTACTACCACGGCGACCTGATGGAGCGCTCGATGAGCCTGCTCCTCGGTCTCACCGGGAACTGGGGCAAGCACGGAACCGGGCTGAGGAGCTGGGCGGTCGGCTTGAACGACGGAATGTACAGCGTGATGATGAAGCAGGGCTCCGGTCCTGACAGCGTCGGCGGCACTACCGAGCTTCGCGACAAAATCGCCGCGTCGCTGCAGGAGCAGGATCCGACCCTCACCGACGAGATGGTGGGCTACAAAATCGAGCAGCTGATGACCCAGACGATGGGTCTCTTCACGCCGCCGGCGTTCTTCTGGTACCACCATTGCGGTTACCGGGAGGTCTGGAACAAGGCCCAGTACAACGATCCCGCCATGAAGCGAACCTTCGACGAGTACTTCCGGGAGGCCTGCGAGAAGGGCTGGTGGGAGTTCGCGGATCAGCGGGCGCGGGAGGCGGAGCCCCGCTTCCTGATCGAGGTTGGAGGAAATCTCCTGCGCCGCCAGCGGGGCGGCGCGCGGGTACTGCTCGAGCACCTCTGGCCGAAGCTCAAGACCATCGTCTCGGTGGACTGGCGCATCAACACGACGGGTCTTTACGCGGACTACATCCTGCCCGCCGCCCAGCACTACGAGAAGATGAACCATCCCTACTCGAGCCCCATGCACCTGCACGTGCTGCTGATCGACAAGGCGGCGGAGCCCCCCGGCGAGGCCCGGAGCGAGTGGTACATCCTCCAGGGCCTGTCCCGCGCCATCGAGGAGCGGGCCAAGGCGCGGGGGGTCGAGCCGTGGATTCGCCGCAACGGGGAGCCGGTTGCCCTCGGCGGCCTCTGGAAGCAGCTCACCAAGGACGGGGCGCTCGCCGACGAGGAGCAGATGATGAGGGAGGTGATCCAGGACAGCGCGATCCTGGGCACGATTCCGGCCGGGACCGACCTCGAAACCCTGCGCGAGAAGGGAGCGATCCGGGCCGTCGACTGGGGCAACTCCGCGATGATGCGATGCCAGCAGTCGCCAATCGAGCCCAACAAGACCCACACCCCCTGGCGCAATCACGTGGAGCAGCTGAAGCCCTTCCCGACGCTTTCGCGCCGCGCCTCCTTCTACATCGATCACGAGTGGTACCTGGAAGGCGGCGAGGAGCTTCCGGTGCACAAGGACAATCCGAAGCAGGGAGGCGACCATCCGCTGCGACTCACCAGTGGACACCCGCGCTGGAGCATCCACTCGATGAACCACACCAGCCGGCTGATGCTGGGGACCCACCGCGGCTACCCGGTCATGTACATGAATCCCGATGACATGGCGGCTCGCGGACTCGAGAACGACGACGAGGCCGAGGTCTGGAACGACCTCTCGAGCATCCGTATCCACGTGCGTCGCTCGCCCGGAACGATGCCTGGCCAGGTGGTGATCTACAACGGCTACGAGCCCTTCCAGTTCGAGAACTGGCGCGGGGCTGAGAACGTCGAGCCGGGGATGGTGAAGTGGCTGCACTTCGCGGGCGGCTACGGCCACCTCCAGTACCGCGGCATCCACTGGCAGCCGATTCCGATCGACCGCGCGATCCACGTGGATGCCAGGAAGGTGTAGCGCTACGCGACCAGTCTCGCGTTCTGCAGGCCACTCTGGATCAGCTCGATGGCTTCCTCGGGCGAGTCGGTGACCGTGACAAGGTCGAGGTCCCCAGGGCTGATCGTGGCTTCTCCGACCATGGTATGCAGGATGAACGTTCGCAGGTGCTTCCAGTAGTCGCTGCCGACCGCGACGATCGGAAAGGACTTCATCTTTCCGGTCTGGATCAACGTCACCGTCTCGAAGATCTCGTCGAGCGTGCCGAAGCCGCCGGGCATCACCACGAAGGCGTGGGAGTACTTGACGAGCATCACCTTGCGCACGAAGAAGTGGTTGAACTCGACGAAGGTGTCGAGGTAGGAATTCGGGTGCTGCTCCTCGGGGAGCTTGATGTTGCAGCCTACGCTCCGGCCCCCGCCGTTCTGGGCACCTCGGTTGGCCGCCTCCATGATGCCGGGGCCACCTCCTGTCATCACGGTGTATCCAGCCCCGGCGATTCGCTCGCCGATCTCCCTCGCGAGCTGGTAGTAGCGGTGCTCCGCGTCGAAGCGGGCGGAGCCGAAGACGGTGACGCAGGGCCCGAGCCCCTGGAGCCTGCGGGAGCCGCGAACGAACTCGGCAAAGATGCCCAACGCGCTCCAGAGTTCCGAACGTCTTGCGCGCCGTCCACTGAGCAGACGCTCGTCGACGTGGCTCCTCGATGAAGAGGGCCAGCGCCCGATTTCGTCCGATGCAATCAGGGTACTCTCATCATTCATGGGCACAATCCATCAGACGCGGGGACGTTGTTGAACGTTCAACATCCCGGAGCGCTTGCTGACCTGAAGTTGAACGTTCAACAACGTCCCCGCGTCTGGCTAGTCCTCTTTCAGGTAGGTCTCGACGTACCGCTCCATCTCGGAAGTCGGCTTCCACCACTTCGCGACGCCCAGGTCCTCGGCCACCTTGTTGGCGCCCAGATAGCCGGGGCCGCCCAGCACCAGTCCGCCGGGATAGGCGGAGACGCCGCACACGTACAGGCCCTCGATCGGAGTGTCGGTCCCGGAGCACTCCTGGTTGGGACGGAAGCAGCCCATCTGGAGCGGCTGGTAGTCACCGTGTTTGATCGAACCGCGGCGCATCTGCGGAAAGCGGATCTCGATCTCCTCCGGATCCTCCATGCTGGTGGCGACGATCTTCTCGTGGGTCAGGTTCGGCGCGGCCTTCTGCCACTTGGCGAGCATCGCCTCCTGGACCTCCTCCCGGTGGCTCTCCCAGCCGCCTTCGATGCCGTAGGGGGCGTGGATCTGGAACATGGAGACGAACTTGCCCGGGCGATCGCTGAGCGTGGGATCGAACAGACTCTCGCAGGTCGAGTGGCCGCCGAAGCTGGTGAGATCCAGCTTGCCGGCCGCCACGTCGTCCCAGTGGCCGATCAGTTGATCGACGCTCTCGATGCCGATCACGGTGGAGAAAGCGTCGTCGATCCACGGATCGTCGGTGTCGTACCTGGGAGGCTCCTCGGCGGCGATGTGCAGCGTGTTGAAGCTCCACTTGTCCCAGGTCCATCCGTCGACCGCATTCTTGAGCTCGGGTGGGAGATGCTCTTCCCCCAGCATGTCGCGGAAGGTGGTGTGCGGATCCAGCGTGGACATCACGGCCTTGGCGCGGAGGATCCGTCCCTCGTGCGCCAGCTGTACACCGGTGGCGCGGCCGTTCTCCATCAGGATCTTCTCGACGGTGGCCGCCTCCAGGATCAGCCCGCCGTTTCGGATCACCTCTCGACCCAGCGCACTGGCGAACTTGTGCGAGCCTCCGTAGCAGTAGCACCGGTTGGCGGTGCGATCGATCATCAAGGGCACCAGGAAGCCGAGTCCCGTCTCGCGCGGATCGAGCCCCCACATGCAGCTGGCGTAGAGCATCAGGGTCCGCACCTTCTCGTGCTCGAAGGTGCCGGTGATGATGTCCAGAGGGCTCATGTCACCGATCTCCAGCATCTCCCGGCCGACCTCGGTCTTGCCCATGGCCATGGTGATCTCGATGGGATCCATCGGCGGGATGTATGTGGCTGGTGCCACGATCTCGTTCACGATTCTCCGCCACCTGCGAATCACCTTGCCGAAGGTCACGGCGTCCTTGAAGGAGAACTTGCTGATCGAGTCCTTGGTGTCGTTCACCATGCGGGAGAGCAGCAGCGAGGAGCCGTCCTCGAAGACCATGCCCTTCTGGGCGTTGGGCCTGATCCAGGTCAGCGCTGGCCCGTCGAGATCGAAGTCCCGGATCGCGGGCATGTAGTCCACCATCATGTGGTAGAGCACATGGGGGTTGGAGGCATAGCAGGGGTACAGGTTCTCCTCGGTGGCCAGTCCGCCGCCCGCCTCGAAGCGACGCTCGCAGATCGCCACGCTGAGCCCGGCCTTGGCCAGATAGGCGCCGGCGATCAGCCCGTTGGGTCCGGCGCCGACGATGACGACGTCGAATTCGCTCTCCTCGGGGAACTCCTCCTGCATGTGCCCAAACGGATTGCTCGCGTCGTACTCGAATTTCGATTGGTACTTGAAGTTCGACACTGTGCGCTCGTTTCCGACGCCGGTCAGGGGCGCCTTGCGGAGTTCTTGCCATTCTGCGGGATGTAGTATGGCGACGCGTACCACCAGTCACCGGGCTCGGCGATTCCGTCCTCGATGAGGATGTGCATCAGGTTGTAAGGAATCGCCATCAGACAGAGCCCTCCTGGATGTCCGGAGGTCTGATGGGCGTGATAGAGCCCTTCGATGGGAGTGCGATAGCGGGCGAGCTCCGGGATCGGCCGGTTGGTCCACAGCTGATCTTCGTCGTGGCGGCTGCCGCACCAGGTGCCGCCGATCAGTCCCGTATTGCGGAATTCGATGTCGCGGCCGGTGGCGCTCCAGTGGTGAAGCACGTTGTCGTCTTCCAGTCCGTCCACCATCTGGCTGTAGGCCGCGCGCATGTAGGCGTCCATCTCCTGCTTGTATCCGTCCAGGGCGTCTTCTCCCTCCTGGTGGTAGTCGGGGGAGGTGACGGCCATCTCGAAGGCGTTCGAGATGTATCCGCGCGGATAGTCGGCCTGGCAGTCGGTCGGGTCGAAGGACTGCGGCGGCGTCTGGAACCAGAGCGCCCGCTCCGGGGGAACGGTGGGCTGGCCCTTGCGACCGTCCACGTCGGCGACGTTCGCGTAGTAGATCTCACGCGAGTCGCAGGGATAGATGCCGAGGCCGGGCTGGCGGTTGGCACCGACGTACCTCGCTTCTCCGATCTCGCGAAACTTCTCCTTGTAGGTGAGCTGCTTCCTGGTGTGGAAGACCGAGACGTAGAGGGTCTGATTCTTGAGGCTGATGTCCCTGACCTTCTGGATGAATCCGGGATCGAGGTGCTTGGGCCCGACCATCTGGAGGAAGGTCTGGTGGACGTCGCAGGCGGCGATCACGGCCTTCTCGGCTCGGATCGTCTTGCCGCCAGACGCCGCGGTCTCCCGGAGTCGGACGCCCACCGCTCGCCCGTCGTCGATCAGGATCTCGTCAACGGGACAGCTGGTGCGGACCACGGCGCCCCGGTGTACGGCGGCCCGGTGGATGGCGTGGAAGTATCCGTGCAGGCCGCCGCGCGGAATGCTGTTCTTGCCGGTATTGGGGAGGATCAGAAGCTGGACGCAGAGGGCGGCGGGGATCGCCACTCCCTCCCAATGGCCGGCGGCTCCCGACGCCCAGGCGGCGAAGGCCATCGCCGTCTTGAAGTGTTCGGTCTCCAGGTGCTCGTCCATCAGGTCGAACATCGTCATCTCGCGAAGCTCGGGCGTCCAAATGTCGGGCTGGTACTTCTTGTAGACCTGCATGTAGGGCGTGTTCTCGTCGGTCACCTCCACCTCAGGGGGATGCGGCGGGCACCAGAAGGCGGCGCGCATCAGCTCTCTGGTGAAGGGCGGGCTTCCGAGCAGGCCGCCGATCTTCGCCCAGCCCAGCTTGTCCTTGTCGGCAGGGAACCGCCAGCCGTCCGTGCAGGCCAGGCCGCCGGCATTGGCCTCCAGCGGATTCATGGGATCCCACTCCATCCGGAAGCCGTACTTGTGCAGCTCCAGCTGTTCGAATCCCGGTGCCGGCGCCGCGTACATGAGCATGGCGTGCGGGTAGATGCGCACGCCCGGAATCGGCTCCTGCGTCTCACAGGCGCCGCCGCACTCGGTCCTCTCCTCCAGCACGCAGACGCTGAGCCCGCACTTGGCCAGGTACGCCGCAGTCGTCATGCCGTTGGGCCCACCGCCTACGACGACGACATCGAACCTCTCATCCCTGCTCATCGATCTCTCCTCGACCGGATGCTGGTGCGATCTCGCGGGCGGTCCGTGGTCGAGCGCTCGATCTAGAACTCGCCGGGGTGCTCCGCCTGTTTGAACCAGTTCGACGGGGCCAGCAGGTACCAGAGAACCTGGAAGTTCAGCACCGCCTTGACGAGCGTCCTGAGATCCTTCCAGGTCACTCCGCCCCGAATCATCCAGCGCACCGGTTCGGTGGTCTGCACCTCCATGATCAGGTAGTCACCCTGCCGTTTGACGGCGACGATTTCGGCGACCAGTTCTCGCTTGCCCAGGCCTGTCGATCGAAACAGCATGGGGTGATGACTCCTATTCGAGTTCTCCGGCCCTCGTGCAGCACTCGACGAAGCAGACGTCTCCCATCTCGTCGCATCTGGAGGATCCAGCCCGCGGTCGGGAGCCGCTCCGGTCTCTGCGGTATACTAGCTAACGAAAGCTTTCGGGCAAGCTAACATTGGGCTAGGCTCCGATCCCGCAAGGCCCGCGTTCCTGGCGAAGGTGAAGGTGCGCCGATCTCACCCTTCGTCTCGATTCGACCCTCGGCGCGGGAAGGGCGACGGGTAGATGGACTGGATCGACGAGTCCCTGGAAGCGTGGGCGAGAGAATATCCGGATGTGGATATGTCGACCCTCTCTCCGATCACGCGTCTGGTCCGCCTGGGCGTGTTGATGGACATCTTCCAGAAGGAGACCCTCGAGCCCTTCGACCTGACTCCAAGCGACTATGCGGTCCTCTCGACCCTCCGGCGCGCCGGCCCGCCCTATCAGCTCTCGCCGAGCGAGCTCTACACCGTCCTCGAGCGATCTTCCGGGGGCATGACCAAGATGCTCAAGCGGCTGGAGGGGCTCGGTCTCGTCGAACGGATTCCAGATCCGGAGGACAGGCGCAGCATCCGGGTTCTTCTCACCGAATCCGGGGTCGCGCTGCAGGAGGAGATCTTCAACGTGTTTTTCTCCCGCACCCAGGAGCTCCTCCATTCGGTCTCCCCGGTAAAGCTCCGGGAGATCGACAACTCACTCCGGCTTCTGCTCGACGGGATCGAGAGCCACTTCTATCGCTAGAGGAATCTGGCCGAATCGTCTCGGCGCTGCGCGGCCGTTAGGTCACGATGCTGTCGATCACCGTACGCAGGCCGATCGGTCTGCCCATCGTCGGCAGATGATGCTGGGTGGGATGCAGGCCGGGGGGGTGCCCGGTCCGTCGGCGAGCCGCCCGGCGCACGATGCCGGCGCCGGCGCGGGCGAGCTCGATCCGGGGCAGGAGAACCCCCCGCGCGACCTGGGGCCAGGCGTAGCGCTGGGCGGTGGACCGGCCCGAGCGCCGGAGGGCGGACGCCTCTCCGGGGTTGGACCGCAGCCGCCCGAACAGGCCGACGAACTCCCGTGGGTCGGCAGTCTCCAACACCAGGGCGTTCTGCCCCGCGATCGCGTAGTCCTCGCCGGAGCAGCCGGTGCAGGCGATCCCGCCCGCAGCCATGGTCTCGAGGCCCACCAGCCCGAAGGGCTCGTGCTCGCTGTTGGCGAGCACGGCGTTCACTCCCCGGAAGAGCGTCCGACGTGCCTCTGGATCCACGTGGGAACGCAGGAGCACCACGTCGGCCGTACCCACGTCCTGCAGCGCATCCATCAGACCCGGAACTCCGGCCCCCCTCCAGGTTCGCTCGGTCACCTCCAGGCTGCGGGAGCGGGCCGCAGCAAGCACTTCTTCGCCGTGGGGCTCGCTTCCGCCGCGCGCGATCAGCAGCGGGCGCCACGACTGGCGCTTCATCTCCGCCACGATCTCCATCGCCGCGATCCAGCGCTTGTCGGGATCCCAGCGGGCCATCTTGGCGAGCAGCGTCCGGCCCCGGAAACGACGCCGAAGCTCAGCCAGCGCCGGACGATCCGGAGGATCGAACGCGTCAGCGGTGAGTCCGTTTGGGATCACCAGCGGGATCACGCCCTCACCGGACATTCGGTGCTTCATGTAGCGGCTCACCGTGGTCACCAGTGCGGCCTCGGAGAGGCGGTCCCACTGGATCCGCTCGAAGCCAAAGGTGTTGTTGGCGTTCCAGAGGATGCTCGCCTGCTCCCGGACTCCGGCGGCGCGCAGAAGCCAGTCGAGGTGGAGTACCGCGTCGGCCGTCTGCCACTCCTCGGCGAGAATCACCGCGTGACCACCTCGGCGAAAATGAGGCAGCAGAAACTTGGGCAACAGGTGCCGGGGGAGCGTCCGCGCGTACTCGGCGCCCTTGGGGAGCTCCCCATCGTAGACGCCAGCGGGGTGATGGCGGCTCAGCCACTGGGCCCAGCGGTGCAGATACAGGGAGCCGCGGACCTCGTGGCCGGGCTGCGCGGGATCGCCGATGAACCACAGGTGTGTTTCGAAGCCGAGCGCGGCCAGCGTCTCGGTCAACCCCTCCACGCGGGTGGCGAGACCGCCCGCCCTCGAATATTCGTCCGGACCCTCGAACGAGAGTACATGGAACTGCAAGGGTGGTTCTTGCGCCTCCTGCTGGAACCTCGATGCTCGCCAGCACAGGCTCTCAGACCGCGGCTGGGGGGAGTCCGCAATCCGTTCGGGAGGGTGGCAAAAGCATAGCCTTTCTAGCCAGTTCCCAACATGCGTAAGACAGCGTTTTTATTTCGCTGAAGCGGCCGTGCCACCCGGACCCTGGAGCGGAGAGAGACGGGGCTGTTTCACCTCACCTGATTGGTACCCAGCGAGAGGGCAAGAGTCGATCACTGGCGATCACCGCCCTCGCCGTTGGTCCCATCCGACGATTGCCGCTCGGTGCGAGGCGGGGGGCAAGGGGGCTCGCGAGGCGGGTCGAGCTTCCCGCGGAGATCCAGGGCGGAGGTGAGGGAGCCGCGCATGCGGTCGAGCTCGCGCTTCATCTCCCCCGCCTTCCTGGCGGCCTTGGGGAGGTTTCGCGGCCCCAGGATCAGCGCCAGAAGCACGACGATCAGGATCAGTTCCGGAGTGCCGATGCCGAGCATGCGATTCCCGATGACGATCCCGCGAGTGGCTCGCTACGCCCGCCGGTTCAGAGATCCGATACCAGCTTGTCGTAGAAGTCGACGAAGTTGTCCTTGTCGTCACTGCCGCGCAATGCGATGGCTGCTCGCGGGTGCTGATTCAGCTGGCCGGTGATGTTGTAAGGCACCAGCGGCCCCCACTCGGCCTTCTCGCGCAGCGAGACGAAGTGGTCCTGCAGAAGCTGCAGGATCGGCCGGATCCTGTACCTGGGGTTTCGCAGGAAGCCGATCAAGAGCTCCATCGGGCAATTGCCGGCTCCCCGTCCAATCCCCGCCACCGTGGCGTCGACGCGGTTGGCGCCATGGATGATCGCTTCGATGGTGTTGGCGAAGCCCAGCTGCTGGTTGTTGTGGGCATGAATGCCGACTTCCTTGTCGGTACCCTCCAGAGCCTTGCGGTACTTCTTGACCAGCAGCTCGATCTGCTCGGCGTACAGCGAACCGAAGCTGTCGACGACGACGACGGTGCTGGCAGGCGTGTCGATCAGAACCTCCAGCGCCTGTGTCACCTCGGCGTCCTGCGCGGTCGAAACCGCCATCAGGTTGCACGCGACCTCGTAACCCTTGTCATGGGCGTCGTTGATCATGTCGACGGCGATCGGGATCTGATGCACGTAGGTGGCGACGCGGATCAGATCGAGCACGCTCTGGTCCCTGGGGAGGACGTCCGTGTGGTAGTCGGTCTTCTCCGCGTCGGTCATCGCGGCGAGCTTGAGCGGCGAGTCGTTATCACCGACGATCCGCCGCATGTCGTCTTCGTCGCAGTACTTCCAGGCGCCGAACTTGGAGGGAGCGAAGAGCTTCTTGGAGGCCTTGTAGCCCAGCTCCATGTAGTCGATGCCGGCTTCGATGCACGCCTCGTACACCGCCTTGACGAGACCGTCTTCGAACATGTGGTCGTTGACCAGACCTCCGTCGCGAACGGTGCAGTCGAGGACCTTGATTTCCGGACGATAGGTGACCCAGGGTGCGCTCATTTCTCGATTCCTCCTGGAGCCTGAAGGGCGCGGCGGGAATGGCACTGCATCTTCAGGGAGCAAAAGCTGAGTGTCGACGGGCCGCTGGCGGGCAATTTGCCCACTCCCGGCCAGCCGCAGACACGCGGGAACGCAGTCCCGCCGATCGAAGCAGGCATATCATAGGGGGATCTCGATCCGAGGTCTACGGCGAAAGCGACCCGTGCGCCGGTTCACTCGAACTTTGCGTCCTCGAGAGCCCAGTATCCCCTGAGAGAAGAGAGCTTCCCCTCGTCGTTCAGCTTGTAGGTGAAGATCCCCTCGACGATCACCTTGGAGCCATTGGGGAAGATCGTCGTCAGGACGCCGAGGTGAGCGATTTCGTTTCCCGCCGCGTAGGAGTGCTTCATGTCGATCTCGATGGTGTTGGGAGCGATGTTCGCATCCCAGAATTTCTCGATCGCCTGCTTGCCGCGCTGTCCCTTTCCCTCGGGATCCAGCGGAGAGACTCCGATCGGATCCTCGATGCACGCGTCTTCCGCGAAGAGAGCCAGCCACGCCTGCTTCTTCTTTCTCTGAACGGCGCTCCACGAAGCCCTCGAGGCCGCCATTGCCGGGTGTTCGGTCGCCATCGGTTCTTCTCCTCGGCAGAAGGAAATCCCAACCTCTCGCCCTTGTCGAGCCCCTCGATCACTCTACCATGCCTCGGGAGGAGGGCTCCATGGCGAGTCACTCGGAGCACCCGACGATATCGCTCGCGTTCAGGTTCCACGCCAACTTCTATCATTCCTACCGCGGTGATACGCCCGACGAGCTCGGCTTCGGCAAGGACATCCGAATCATCCGGAAGATCATCGAGGTGCTCGACCGCTTCAATGCCGATGGCATTCCCGTGCGGGGAACGTGGGATATCGAGAACTACTTCTCCCTCGAGACGATCATGCCGGAGCACTGCCCGGACATCATCGAATCTCTTCAGCGCCGTGTGGTCGAGGGCAAGGACGAAGTGCAGGTGATGTCGTACAACAACGGTCTCATCAGCGCCCACACGGCTTCCGAGTTCGACGATGCGATCGGAAGAGCCATCGCCAACGACGCGGGCTCCGGCCTGCGCGACCTCTTCGGCAGGTTCGCGCCGATGGTGCGGCCTCAAGAAATGATGTACACGCCGATGCATCTCAAGCTGTACCCCCGCCACGGAATCGAGTACATCAGCTTGTTCTACAGTGCGGTGCCCTTCAACGCGTTCAGCAACTTCGTCGAGCCCCTTCCGCTGGACCAGCGTTTCAATCCTCTCACACTTACCTATCCCGGCATCGATGAGACCATGACACTGGTGCCGGCCCACAATCACGGCGACATCGCCGACAACGTCTCGCTGCGGTGGTGGCTGAAGCGGCTCAGACGAAGGCAGATCGCGATGGCCGAACCGAGGGACCTGCTCCTGCTGATCGACGCGGATGCGGACGACGAGTACTGGTACGGATACGAGTGGCCCGTCGTGAGCCGGCTTCTGGCGGCGGCTCGGGGAATTCAGGGACTGATCGAGACCGTTTGCGATCTCGACTTCGTCGCGTTCACCACGCCGGGAGCGTACCTAGAGACACACCCACCGGTGGGTGAGATCCGAATCGGACAGGACACCGCCGATGGCAGCTTCGACGGGCTTTCGAGCTGGGCCGAGAAGTGGTCCAATCACCTTCTCTGGACGGGCATCGAGCGGTCGCGAATTCTGGAGCTGCAGACGCGGGCGCTGATGAGTGCGCTGGGATCGGGTGACGACTGCGAAGCGATGGAGATGCTGCTCGAGGACTCGCGGGACGCGCGGTTGAAATCGCTCTCGACCACGCATTTCGGGCTCGCCTCACCCGTCGTCAACCGAACCCGCCTGCAGACGGTTTCGAAGCTTCTGCGCCGGTCGGTCGAGAAGGCCTCGCGCGCCTTCGAGCTGGGGGCAGATCGTGTCCTCGAAGAGCCAGCGGACCCGGAAAGTGCGCTCGAATTCTCGCTTCTCGACTACGTGCGGGGCATATCCACCGATGCGGTCAGCTACTCCGCAAAGCCTTCGCGGGCGCTGGTGAGGTTGCCTCTTGGCCTCTCCGCTCCAGAGGCGGGGGGAGTCCGCCTGGTCGACGCCGAGGGGAGGGTCCGTCCGTCTGGCCTCCGGTCGATCGCAGAGCAGGACGGCGTCGCCGGCTCCGAACTTCTCTTCGTCACGAGCATGAAGGGCGGGGAGCGCAGGGACTTCCGCATCGAATTCCCGGACCGGGCCCGCGGCGACGAATCGGTGGAGAGTCCCGTGATATTGGAGGAGAGATCGTTCGAAAACGGCCTCTTGCAGCTTCGGTTCGACCAGGCCATGCAGCTGGTCGGCCTCGAGTGCTCGGGGATGGAGCTGGCGGACGGGCTCTTGATCCGGAGCGCCATCCACTACGCTGGCCGCATCGAAGAGGCTTCCTCCTGGGAGATCGTGGAGACCGGCATTCTCGGCTCCGGGCTCGTCGGGTTCATGAAGCTGAGTGCCGAGATTCCCTTCCAGGCGGACGGCAAGAAGCGAGTGGCTCTGGAGCGCGAATTCCTGCTCGCCTCGGGTCTGCCGTACCTGTATGCGACGACCCGCATCGTCTATCCCGAGACACACTCCAAGAACTTCGACGAGAAGAAGGCGCGAGCCCTGGAGCGGGAATACGATGGCAACTGGCGCGAAGTCATGCCCTGTGAAATCAGGCCCGCCCTGTTCGGAGATCGGGGGCGATCGCTCAGGGTGTGGAAGCACAACCATCTCGACCACGTCAGCCACTACGATCTCGACTACGGAGCGTTCTCCCGAAATCAGAGGATGGATTCATTCAACAATCACGTCACCCATGGATGGGTCGCGGTGACGGACGGGAAGAAGGGGATGCTCCTGGCTCAGACCGCCGAGGTCAACGCCTCGCTTGCCTTCTGCCCGATGCGAACGCGCGTGGCCGGAGGCCGGACGCGCGTCTTCCTGAACCCCTTCGGCAGCTATCACGGCAAGCAGCTCCACTATCCGACCGCCTTCACCGGCCTGGGAAAGGTGATTGGCACCCTGATGGGGGAGTCACTGGCTCCCCTCGCTCCGTCCTACAACGGCCAGAGCGAGGAGTTCACTCAGCTGATTGCCCCCTATGCGGGCGATGAGCCTCCGGAGCAGATCCGGAACGACGCCGAGGCCTTCGCCTATCCCTACGCGGTTCTGTCGCGCGCGAGGGCGATCCGGATCCCGCGTCACAGGCAGTGGAAGTATCGAGAAGGGGAGGGCGGGCCGGGGCGATCCGAGAAAGCGGGCGCCGAAGCATGAAGCGGAAGATGAAGACACTCGTATTCCCCTCGAGCTGGCGGGTCGAGCTCGATATCCGCGACTATTGGCACGGCATGCTCGCCGCTTGGACATAGTACCCTGTCGTCGATTGGCTTTGTGCCGTCCGCATAGGCTTGGATCTCGTCGGGTGTGACCATCCATGCAGATAGATCCGCGGACCCACCCACCTTGCGATGCTCTTGACCGTAGATCCACTTGACGCCCCAGAACTCGGTGCCGAATGACAGATACTCGCCGATGTGGTCGTCGGATGGGAACGTGAAGACATCGAACACCTCGAGCACTTTCTTGAACAATCCGGGATCTCATCCGCGGGATGTCGCGGGCCAGTCCCTCCTTGCGGCCTCCCCGCATCCGGAGCGAGCTGTGGAAGCAGGACCTCCCGAGCGAGCCGGTCATCAGCTCCCTGCTGTTATGATCAGTGCGGCGTTACCATGTCAGTGCCTCCAGGTGGAGTTCATCAGATGGCCAAGTCCGACGCGCAGAAGGTCACCGACAAGCCGATGAGCGGCTTTCATTTCTTGTTCATGTCACTCGTCTTCAAGATCCGGGACCTGTTTACGGCCCCGGTCTGCTTCCTGGAAGAGGCGAAGATCACGCCTGGAGCCCGCGTCCTGGATTACGGATGCGGCCCGGGGAGCTACAGCATCGGCGCCGCAGAGTTGGTCGGGGATGATGGCGAGGTGCTCGCCCTGGATATCTACTCGCGGGCCGTCGAGACAGTCCAGAGAAGGGCCGCCGGAAGGGGACTGTCCAACGTCAAAACGATATGCGCTGCCGATCCTACCGCGCTGGAAACCGAGAGCTTCGATCTCGTTCTTCTCTACGACACCTTCCATATGCTGGGAGACCAACGGGGAGCCCTGGAGGGACTCCATCGGGCGCTCAAACCGCAGGGTCTGCTGTCCTTCAGCGATCACCACATGAAGGAGGCCGAGATCGTGCACCGGGTAACGCGGGATGGCCTGTTCAGCCTGCTTGAAAAGGGCAAGCACACCTACTGCTTTGCCAAGTCCGGATGCTAGAAAGTGGTCATTGCGTGGAAGCTGTGTGTCTTCACAACAGCAACAATCCTCCTGGTCTACATTTCCCGAGCCTCCCTGCGAAAACCGGGCTCCCACGGTTTTTACCGCTTCTTCGCTTGGGAGTGCATCCTGGTGTTGTTCCTGTTTAACGTGCAAATGTGGTTCGTCGACCCATTCTCCTGGCATCAACTCATCGCATGGACACTGCTATTCGCCTGTCTCCTACCGCTGGCCTTCGGCGTGCGATCATTGCGTACGCGCGGTCAACCGACCGGAGAACGCCCTGGCGATTCCAGCCTGCTGGCTTTTGAAAAGACCACCTCGCTCGTCACAACTGGGGTATATGCGTATATCCGCCACCCGCTCTACAGCTCTCTCCTGCTGCTTGCCTGGGGCATCTTCTTCAAAGCACCTGGCCTCCCGGGTGGATCCCTGGCCGTGGTTGCCACCACCCTCTTGATCGCTACCGCCAATGCAGACGAACAAGAGTGCCTACAGTTCTTTGGAGACGACTATCGAAACTACATACAGAAGACCAAAAGGTTCATCCCCTACCTCTATTGATGTGGCAGTAGACCATGAGAGCCGTGTTGTTGGCCGAGCGCCTGGACCTACGTAGGCGCGCCCGCCGTGAGCGACGGGACGAAGAGCGCCACGTCGCTGGCGTTGACCACACCGTCGCAGTTCATGTCCGTGCCGCTGCCCGGCGTGCTGGCCTGCGCCTGCAAGTCGGGGACGAAGGCAACGACGTCGCCAGCGTTGACCGCCCCGTCGTTGTTGAAGTCTGCTTCTGCCGCCGCTGATGTGGATGTGGAGAAGGCGCAGGTGGTAGAACCCAATACCTGCCGTCGCTCGGGACCTCTCGTCCCCTCCTGACTGCAGGATGAGCGGCTACCTCGTCATGGCGTTACAGTGAGTCTCGCGCTCCCCTCCGGCTGGGAAGGGGGCGCTTGGTGTTGGGGCGTCCTCCTTCACAACCAACCTGGAAGGAGGACTCCATGCGACGGCTCTTGGTGCTAGGCGCACTGTGCTTCGCGCTTCCTGCTCACGCCACACGCGTCAAAGTCGACCTCAACAACCCGGGCGACGCAAGAATCACCCGGGACTCCGAGACCAGCCTGGGATGGCTGGGCGAGCCACTCACAGACGGCATGTCTTACGAAGAAATCATGGACGGCGCGGGTGGTTGGATCCCCGGCGGATGGCGGTACGCGACAACCGCCGAGGTGTGCGCCCTGTTCAGCCTCTATGCGCTAGACCCGACACCGTGCCCTGGCCCCCAGCACGGCACCAGCCATCCCCTGCACGTGAACTTAGTAGCGCATCTTGGTCAGACGATTTCGACCGGCTTCCGCGCCATCTACTACGATGGCGATGTGAGTCTCGGGCTGGGCATCGCCGAGTTATGGGGCTCGCAGGACTCCGAAACTGCATTGGTGCGCGACGACATGGTGGGCCTAAGCCATAGCGAGAGTTCCCCCGGCTATGCCGGGGAGGCCGTCAAAGTTCAACAATTCCAGGAATCGGCAGCAGATACTCCCTTCCGTGAGCCGGCAGAGCATCACGGAAGGGAGATCTGTTTGTCCGACTACAAGCGTACGAATCACACAGAGTGGGACTGCAAGTATCATATCATCTTCATCCCGAAGTACAGGAAGAAGGTTCTATACGGGAAGCTTCGAGACCGCCTCGGAGGGGTCTTTCGGCAATTGGCGCACCAAAAGGAGAGCGAGGTCGAGGAAGGGCACCTGAGGGCCGATCACGTTCACATGATGCTGTCGATTCCGCCGAAGTACTCGGTGGCAACGGTGGTGGGGTTTCTGAAGGGGAAGAGCGCGATCTGGATCGCGCGCAACTTTGGGGAGGCCACGCGGGGGTTCATTGGAAAGAACTTCTGGGCACGGGGTTACTTCGTGTCGACAGTCGGCCGGGACGAGGAGGTGATCCGGAACTACATCCAGCGTCAGGAGATGGAGGACCGGAGGATCGATCAGCTCGGGCTGCTGTAACGAGAGGCCCCCCAATGGGGGCCCCAAGGCGACGCGTAGCGTCGCCGTAAAGCCGGCTCTGCCGGCTCACATTCCTGATGCCCCCGGCTTTGCCGGGGGAGCAGTCACCGCTCCAGTTCAGCCAGATCGGGTCCCTGCTGGTTCGACCGATTCCCGAGCCCTCCACCGCCCTCCTCCTCGTCACCGCCTGGCAGGGCTGGCGGCAGTAGGGCGGCGACGGTCGTAGAGACTTCACGGGTAAGCGTTGCGCGTGGTAGAGTGGGGTCGGTCGCAGCTAAGGTTGCAGCTCGAACGCGCCGCGTCAGACCTCCAACACGCAATGGCGTACCTCAGCATAGACTCGAAGGAGCGCCTCCGTCTCGGGGGGTGTGCCCTCGAAGCGGACGCCCATGCCGACGGGCAGGCTGCGCTCCATCAGGTTGCCGGGAACGTTGGTGAAGACCACGCGGCCGGCGGCGCGCACATTTGCCATTGGTAGGGCCATCTTCGCGACCACGCTGGCGCCCCGCTGGGCGGGAGCGGGCGTCGCCAGGAATGCACCCGTGGCAGAGATCGTATAGACGCGCGCCTTCTTGTGGCGCCATCCCACCCGCAGGTCGACCGGCCAGGAGGCGGGCGCCCGCAGCGCACGTCGCCGCGAGTCGCGGGGGATGCGCTCGGCTATCGCCCGGTTGATCTGAAAGCGAAGAGTGTGATCGTCGACCGGTTCCCACAGCGCGAACTCTGCGCCCGCGTCTGCCAGCTCCCTGCGCCTATCGGATTGCGGCAGGCTGCCGCTCACCAGGAAGGCGAGGCGATCGACGAGGGAGACCTTTCGCAACGCCTCGAGCGCGGTGCGCAGGTCTGCAGCGGGTAGGTCCGGTGGGATCACCGCAGCGCTCACGGCGTAGCGGGAATCACACAGGAGCTGCTTCGCTTCCTCAGTGGTCTTGGCGCGGACTACTCCGTAGCCCAGGCGACGGATGCGCGAGGCAAGCGCATGCATCGACTCCCCGCCCGCATCGATGAGGAGCAGCAACTTCCTGCCCGCCACGAGGCCGCCTCCTGTGGTCCCATTCTGAAGCATATGTCGGTGGGCCGACACCGGTTCAGGGTGATCGATCTCACAACCCCTGAACTGCGCCAGCCTCGGGCGACGTGGAGGCTCTCCCGACCGTCCCGGCAGCTTGTCCCTCCCGAAAACGTGATTCTGGCCGAATCACGCTCACAGATCGGGGCGCATCCCCAGTCGTGGGTTACCTCGGCCAGGCGCCGGCATAAGAACAACTGCTCCTGGAGGCAATGGCGTCACTACGGTGCCCGCCATCGGAGCTGTCCTCGTCGATTTGGCTGCTATTGGCTGAAGGTATACGACCAGTGCTGTAGTCGGGGCCTGGCCAATTGGCTAGATCGAGCACTTGGGGTGAAGGCGCCGCTACTTGGGGAGGAAACCCACCCGGATTGCCGATCTCACCGCGGGAGTTTACAGATCCTGCGTGATCGGACGTTGCGCGGACCCGCTTATGGTGCTTATCCGCAGGCACCGACTGCGCAGCGGTTGGAGGGCCTTCACCAACTCAGCCGAGCAAAGCGGCAAGCAGCAGCCAACATCATCCGCGAGGCGGTGTCCGAATCACCATCAGTCGGACTTCCGTCATGTCCTCGATGGCCCAGCGGATTCCCTCACGGCCCAGACCGCTGTCCTTCACTCCGCCGTAGGGCATGTGATCCACCCTCCAGGAAGGGACGTCGCCGATCACCACGCCGCCCACATCCAGCACGTCCCAGGCTCTGTGAGCTTTGTAGATGTCCCGCGTGAAGATTCCGGCCTGGAGACCGAAGACGCTCTTGTTGACCTCGTCGAGGGCTGCGTCGAAGTCCGAAAAACGGGAGAGCACCGCCACCGGCCCGAAAGCTTCCTGGCAGACCACGTCTTCGTCCTCGGGAACGTCTTCCAGCAGAGTCGCCTCCAGCATGGTCCCTTCGCGTCCCCCTCCGCAGAGCAGGATCGCTCCCGCGCCGATCGCCGACTGGATCCAGCCGTCCAGCCGCGACGCTTCGCCCTCGGAGATCATCGGTCCGATGAAGGTATTCGGATCCTTGGGATCTCCCATCTTCAAGGCTCTGGTCGCGGCGACGAGCCTGGTGCGGAAGGGCTCGTAGAGCGATTCGTGGACGATCACGCGCTGCACGCTGATGCAGCTCTGCCCACTCTGATAGAACGCGCCGGTAATGATGCGATCGACGACGTCCTCGAGATCGGCGTTTTCGTCGACGATGCAGGCGGCGTTGCCGCCCAGCTCCAGGACCACCGGCTTCTTGCCCGCCCGGGCCTTGAGATCCCAGCCCACGACCGGTGAGCCCGTGAAGCTCAGGAGCTTCAGACGCTCGTCGGTCGTGAAGAGATCCGCGCCGTCCCGCCGGCAGGGCAGGATCGAGAAGGCGCCTTCGGGCAGATCGGTTTCCGCGAGCACCTCGCCCATGATCAGAGCGCCGACGGGAGTGAGGCTCGCCGGCTTGAGAACGAAGGGGCAGCCGACGGCGAGAGCGGGGGCGATCTTGTGGGCCGTCAGGTTCAAGGGGAAATTGTAGGGGCTGATGAAGGAACAGGGCCCGATGGGGACTCGCTTCCACATCCCCGAGTAGTCGTGGGCGCGCGGGCTGATGTCCATCGGCAGCACTTCGCCGAGGATGCGCGTCGATTCTTCCGAGGCGATGCGGAAGGTGTCGATCAGCCGGCCCACTTCGCCGCGCGCGTCCTTGACTGGCTTGCCCGCCTCGATGCACAGAGCCATGGTGAGTTCCTCGGCCCTCTCCCGAAAGCGCCGTACGCAGTGATCGAGTACTGCCTGGCGTTGGTAGGCCCGAAGCTCCCGCATCGGCGCAGCCGCGGCCTCAGCGGCGGCGATGGCGCGGTCGATGGCTTCGGCGTCTGCCATGGCCACCCGGGTCGCCACCTCGCCGGTGTACTTGTCCAGGACCTCGAGGTCGGTATTGGGTGTGCCGGGCCGGTTCGCCAGGTAGTAGGGGTAGGATTCCTCGAGCATGGCTCGCCTCCTGCGGGGTGTCGCTGCTAGATGGGACAGGTGATGGCGCCCAGGCGCTCGGTGAGAAGGGGGTTCTCGCGATAGTCGATGGGTATCACCACGAGGCTCGGGCCTTCCTCCTGGAAGGCGGCCTCCAGGACGCCCGATAGCTCGCGGCTCTTCTCCACCTGGTGCCCGCGCCAGCCGAAGCTCTCGGCGAGACCCCTCCAGTCGGGGTTTCCGAAGCTCAGGCTCGTGTGCCTTCCGAATTGCGTGTCCTGCTTCCAGGAGATCAGGCCGTAGCCGCCGTCCTCCCAGACCATGACGACGATGTTCGATCCGAGCCGCTTCGCCGTTTCCATCTCCTGCACGTTCATCAGGAAGCCGCCGTCGCCGCAGATGGCGAGGATGCGGCGCTCCGGGTGGACCAAGGCTGCGGAGATGGCACCGGGGAGGGCGAAGCCCATCGAGCAGAAGCCGTTGGGAATCAGCACGGTATTCGGCTCGTGGGCATGGAAGTAGCGAGCCACCCACATCTTGTGCGCCCCGACATCGCAGAGGAGGATGTCGTGAGGGCCCATGACCTGGCAGACGTCCCAGAGGGCCTTCTGGGGTCGGATCGAGCCCGTCGTATCGTCGTCCCGGTGGAGGGCGAACTCCTCCTGCATTTCACTCCGCACCGCAGCCTGCTGCGCGAGGTCGAAGTTTCGAGGCCCTCCCGCGCGGAGTCGTTCGTTGAGCATCCACAGGGTATGGGCGAGGTCGCCGACGATTTCCACTTCGGGGTGATAGTTCGCGTCGATCTCGGCGGGGAGGAAGTCGATGTGGATGATCTTCTTGTCGCCGTCCGGGTTCCAGAGCCGGGGGTGGTACTCCACCATGTCGTAGCCCAGCGTGATGACGAGGTCGGCGGCATCGATCGCACAGGAGACGAAGTCCTTCGAGCCGAGGCCGATGGTGTAGAGGCAGTAGTCGGCGTCCCGGTCGACGCAGCCCTTGGCCATGAAGGTGCTGACCACACCGATGCCGGTGATCTCACCGAAGAGGCGCAGCTGCCTGCTGGCTCGCTTTCGGATCGTCCCGTTGCCGGCGATGACGATGGGTCGTCTGGCGTTGTCGATTCGCTCCATGGCCTGGTCGATGATCTTGTCGGCGGGGACGGGCCGGCGGAAGCGCCTGGGCTGGAGCGGCCTGGCGGTCGCTTCCCGCTCTGCGATGTCTTCGGGGAGCTCGATGAGACAGGCGCCGGGCTTCTCCGTACGCGCCAGACGCACGGCCTTTCGAACGATCTCCGGAATGTTGTCCGGGTGCAGGATGGACGTAGCCCACTTGGTGACGGGCGTGAACATCTCCACCACATCCATCACCTGGTGCGATTCCTTGTGCAAGCGGGTCGATGCGCCCTGGCCGGTGAGTGCCAGCAACGGGGCTCGGTCCATGTTGGCGTCGGCCACTCCGGTGATCAGATTGGTGGCGCCGGGACCCAGCGTCCCCAGGCAGATGGCGGGATTGCCGGTGAGACGCCCGTGGACTTCGGCCATGAATGCGGCGCCCTGTTCGTGGCGCGTCAACACGAACTCGATCTTCTCGGACTGCTCGAGGGAGATCATGAAATCGGCGTTCTCTTCCCCGGGAACGCCGAAGACGTACTCGATTCCCTCGTCTTCGAGACACCGGACGAGCAGATCCGATGCTTTCATGGTGGGGAGTCCTCCAGAGGGTTCTCTGAAAAGGAGTGTCGGCGCGGCCCTCTGGGAATGCAAGGCGGGCATCGCCTGTCCTCATCGTCGGTTGAGTTCTTCGAGGACCTGATGCAACCTCAGCGGAGACGGCGAGGAGGCCTCGGCGATGGCGGCCTCCTGCTGCGCAAACTGCGACTGGGAGTGAGCGATGGAGGCGAAGCGGATTCGCGCCAGCTTTGGTGATCTGGTCGTCACGGCGGTGCTGAACGACTCGAGCACTGCCCGGCAGCTGTGGGAGGCCCTTCCCGTCGATTCGCGGGCGAAACGGTGGGGCGATGAGGTCTACTTCGAGACGCCGGTGGTAGCGGGAGAGGAGGAGCCGCAGGCGGAAGTGCCGTCGGGAGCCGTCGCCTACTGGCCGCCGGGCAAGGCGCTCTGCTTCTTCTTCGGCCAGCAGCCCTACAGCCCCGTCAACCTCGTCGGCGAAGTCGAGGGCGACCCCGGCGTGCTTTCAGAAGTTGCGGACGGAGAGGCGGTGCGGGTGGAGGCCAGCTGAGCGCTCATTCGGGAGGTGGGCCCTGGCCCTCCCGCAATACTTCGATGCCGTCCATGTTGCAGCGCAGAATCGTCGAGGGATTGGGCCAGAGCGGACCGCCGTCGAGCACCACCGCGACGTCACCGCGGTACCGCTTCTCGAGCTGCTCGGGCTCCTCGAGCTCCGGGGCCTGCTCGGCGGGCGTCACCGATCCGGTCAGAAGGGGCTCCCCGAGCAGGTCCACGAGCATTGCGCAGAGGGTGTGATCCGGCAGGCGCAGACCGACCTCGTTGTGGCGGTTCTGCATCGACCGGGGAACATCCTTCGTAGAGCGAAGCACCAGAGTGTAGGGACCGGGCAGGAGCCTGCGCATCAGACGAAAAGTCTGGGTGTCCATGTGCCCGTAGTGGCCGATCTCGTTGAAGCTCTGGACCAGCATGGAGAGCGGCTTCCAGTGCTTGTCGTGGATGCCCTTGAGCCTGCGAAGCGTGTTGATGCCCTTCGCGCTGGAGAGGGCGCAGCCGAAGGCGTAGCCCGTATCCGTCGGGTAGATGATGACGTTGCCACGCCGCAGCGATTCGATGGTGGGCTCCACCTTGCGGGGGGCGGGGCGCTCGGGATCGACGCGGTAGCGCATGAGTTCAAGATAGCGGGGGGGAGGCGACTCACGGAAGCCCCGTCCGCGCGGCGATTCCAGGACCTGCTTGACATGTGGCTCTAATGAACTAGTATAATAGTATATTAGAACAACCGGATATGGAGAGGATGGATCAGCGCCATCAGCCCGACCCGGCAGAGCACTGCGGTTCCCCGCTTCGGCTCGAATGGCTCGGCGAGCTGGACGAGCCGGATCGGGAATCCTTCGGCTCGAAGAGCGTCAATCTCGCGCTCCTGGCTCGGTGGGGTCTGCCGGTGCCGGAGGGCTTCGCCGTCGCCTTCGAGGAAGGTCGCTCCGGGACCCTGAGCGCCGAGGAGGCGCGCGTCCTGACCGCTGCCTACAGTGAGCTGGCTGGAAGGGTCGGCTCGAGTCCTCTCGCGGTGGCCGTTCGTTCCTCCGCCGTGGGCGAAGATGGTGGGGAGCTCTCCTTTGCTGGTCAATACGAGACGCGCCTGGCAGTGGTTGGTGACACCAAGCTGATCCAGGCGGTCGAGGAGTGTCTGGCCAGTCAGGCGAGCGAGCGTGTCGCGTCCTATCTGGAGGCGGCCGGTGAGAGGCCCGCCGGGATGGGCGTCCTGGTGCAGCAAATGGTCCCCGCTGAGTGGGCGGGCGTGTGTTTCACGCGGTCGCCGCTCTCCGACGACGAAGCGGTGGTCGAGGTGGTCGAGGGACTCGGCGAGTCCCTGGTGTCGGGGGAGCGATCTCCCGCTCGCATCTGCTTCGAACGCGAGGGGCTGGAAATCCGCAGCTCGGACGATCCTGAGGGGATCCTGGAGGGACTGGAGCGCGAATCGGCCCGGAAGGTGGTAGAGCTCGCGCTCGAGGCCGAAGCGGGCTTTGGCTTCCCGGTGGACGTCGAGTGGGCGCTTGCCAGAGGAGAGATCTGGCTGGTTCAGTCGCGTCCCATCAGCGCGGCTGCGCGATCGAGCAGCGTCGAGGAGATCCGCCGCGACGAGGTCGCGCGCCTCGAGCAAATGGCTCGCGAGGCAGGACGGGTGCTCGCCTGGTCCGACTTCTCCCTCGCCGACATGTTTCCACAGCCGTCTCCTATGGGCAGCGAGATCTTCAACCTGCTGACGAATCGCGGAGGAAGCATCGATCGGGCGACGCGGAGCTTCGGCCTTCGCTACGCCGGACCCGAGCAGGTGGGGCGGACCTTCGAGATCATCTGCGGACGCGCCTTCCTGAATCTCGGTGCGACGGTTCAGTCCATCGACGAGGCACTTCCGCTCGCTCTGGATGCGAAGCGTCTCCCCGCGTCCGGAGCGCACAGCGTCGACGTGGAGCACATCCCCACTCGCCTGGCCTGGCGAGGATGGCGATCGGCGCGGCTCCTGCCCGTTGCGCTGCTTCGCTGGATCTTCGTGGCCCCGGTTCGCTTTCTTCGTCTGCGGCGCCACTTCGACAGCGAATTCCGCGAGACGGTGCAGCCGACGGTGACGGCGGAGGCGGCGCGGCTGCGGGAGCAGGATCTCACTGGACTGGGGAGTCTGGAGCTTCTGGCTGCGCTTCGTTCCCGGATCCAGCGTTTCGTCGATCTGGGCTACTACCACGAGATCGCCGACAGCGTTTCACTCGTCAGCCATGTCCTGCTGCGGCGGAGCCTGCAGCGCCTCTACGCCGACCAGGCGGATCTCTTCGAGGCGCGGCTCACCACCGGGCTGGCCGGCAACTTCAACACCGAGACGAATCTCGATCTCGCCCGTGTCGCGGCGGGCGAGATCCGAATGGAGGAGTTTCTGGATCGCTATGGGCATCGCGGCAGTCCGGACTACGAGATCTCGGCTCCTCGCTGGCGGGAGGATCCGCGGCGGGTCGAGACGATGGCAGAGGCGATCGCGCGGGCGGGGGTCGATCCCCTACAGCAATTCGACGAGCAGCAGCGGATCCGCGCCCAGGCCGAGACACGGTTCTCCGATGAGATCCGGAAGGATCCGTGGCTGCGTCCCTGGCGCCGCGCGATCCTGAGAGAGCTCGACTCCTATCAGCGCTACTCGCCCCTGCGCGAGTCCACACAGGCCCTCTGCTTCCTCTTCATCGAGCTGGCGCGTCGCGTGCTGCTGGAAGCAGCGCGCAGAGCCGGAGTGGAAGACCTGATCTTCTGCTTTACGCTGGCCGAGATCGAGAAGCTGATCCGCGAAGGGGAGGATCCGGAAGCCGTGGAGCGCGCTCGCAGTCGGCGAGAACGATTGCGGACAGCGAGGCAGATCTTCCTGCCCCACCTGGTTCGGTCGGATGACCTGGAAGCGATCGGACGGGCTCCGGTGCTGGATCCGGACGCGCGCGAGTTTCTCGGCCAGTCCGTCTCGGCCGGGGTCGTGCGCGGACGCGCGCGAGTGGTGCACGGCCTCGATCAGGCCGGGGAGCTCGAGGCGGGTGAGATTCTGGTGGCCGTTTCAGCCGATCCGTCCTGGACACCCCTCTTTCTGATCGCCGGTGGAGTCGTGCTCGAACAGGGGGGCATCCTCAGTCACCCGGCCATCGTGGCGCGCGAGTACGGTCTCCCCGCGGTGGTAGACGTTCCCCATGCGACGCATCTGATTCGCAGCGGGCAGTCGCTCCTCGTCGACGCGAATCGAGGCCGGGTCGTGATCGAGAGCTGACACCCGCAGAGCGGCTCCGCCCTCAAGCCATTTCCTTGAGCCTCTGAACGGCTGGCGGGAACACCTCTGCAATCCCTTCCTCGAAGCGGAGCTGGGCAATCCCGTCCAGCGGTGTCTCGCCCTTGTTGATGATGACCAGTCTCGCCCCGGACTCGAAGGCCACGTGGGGAATGGTTGCCGCCGGGGTGACCACCAGACTGGATCCGATCACGATGAAGAGATCGCAGCCGCGAGCATGTTCGAAAGACTCGGTCAGGTCCTTGGTGGGGAGGGAATCGCCAAAGTCCACCACGCTCGACTTGAAGCTTCCACCGCACTCGCAGGCATCGAGCTCGGTTGATTTCGGATAGGTCCTTTCACAGACGACGCACCTGTGTCGCGCGAGATTTCCGTGGAGCTCGGCCAGGATCTCCTCTCGGATTCCGGAGGCGAGGTGCAGATTGTCGATGTTCTGCGAGATCAAGAAGTCGAGCTTTCCCATCTTCTGCAGCTCGACGATGGCATGGTGTGCCACATTGGGATCTGTCTTGGTCCAATCGAGCTTCTTGTCCTTCGGCGGCAATCCCTTGTCCTTGCGGGTCCAGACTCCATCCGGTCCCCGAAAATCGGGAAGCCCGGAATCGGTACTGATTCCCGCGCCGGTAAAGACGACCAGTCGCCCGGCCTCGGCCATCCACTGGGCCAGGGTCTGGATTCTACTGTCGAGATCGTCCATCTCTTCCATCCACTGTCGCTGAGGTTCGAAGCTGGGGAGATGATAACCCCTGAGAACGCGCCTCACGAATGATTCGGCGGGGTCGCGATCCATGGATTAGACTCGAGGGAACGAATCGAGGAGGAGGTTCCCCGGTCTCCTCGGAGGTGCAGTCCTGGACCCCAAGGTCGACACCCGCTTCGGCAGAGTTCGCGGATCCGAAGTCCGTGGAATTCGGAGCTTCAGGGGGATTCCCTTTGCGCGTCCACCCACGGGCTCCCACCGCTTCCGCCCTCCGGAGCCGCCGGAGCCGTGGAAGCGGACGCGGGACGCGACGCGCGCCGGGGCGGTTTCCATTCAGGCGAGCGTGCCGCTATTCCGCTTCCTGAACGCCGGCGGTACGCGGCAGTCCGAGAACTGCCTCTCCCTCAACGTCTGGACGCCGGGTCTCGATGATGCCAGGCGTCCGGTCCTGGTCTGGATCCACGGCGGAGCCTTTCTGATCGGCGCGGGTTCCACCCCCGTCTACGAAGGGCAGGACCTGGCGCGCCGCGGCGACCTCGTGGTGGTCACGATCAACTACCGCCTGGGCGCGCTGGGCTACATCCATCTCAACGGTGTCTGCGGCGAGCAGTTTCACGACGCCTGCAACACCGGCCTGCGCGATCAGATCGCCGCTCTCGAGTGGGTGCGCGACAATATCGACCGTTTCGGGGGCGATCCCGGCAACGTGACGCTCTTTGGTCAGTCGGCAGGCGCCATGAGCATCGGCACGATTCTCGGTGCGCCGCGCGCCCGCAAGCTCTTTCACCGCGCGATCTGCCAGAGCGGCGCCGCGCAGCACGTGCTCTCTCAGGACCAGGCGAACCGGATCGCCGAGGCGTTCCTCCAGAAGCTGGGCGATCCGCCGCGGACTCCAGAGGCGCTGGCGAGCATCCCGGCCTCGCGTCTGTTGAAGGCGCAGGGAGAGACCAACCGCGAGCTCTCCAATCTCACTCAGTTGATGGTCTTCCTCCCAGTCGTCGATGGGGAGGTGATTCCGGAGCCGCCGCTGGATGCAGTTGCGGGCGGAGCGATTGCCGATGTGCCGATTCTGGTCGGCACCACGCTCGACGAGTGGAAGCTATTCACTCCCGTGGATACCGGGATTCCAACCATCGGGGAGCGAGGCCTGGTCGAGCGCATGGAGCAGGTTCTCCCCGTGGCGGCCCCGCGCGCACCAACGCCGACCAAGGCGATCCGGAGCTACCGTAAGGCGGTGAAAGCTCGCGGCGGGGACACCTCGCCCTTCGAGGTCTGGAGCGCCTTTCAGTCGGCGCGCGTCTTTCACTACCCGGCGACCCGCCTGGCCGAGGCCCAGCGCAAGGCCCGGGGCTCGGTCTACTCCTACCTCTTTACCTGGCACCCTCCGGCCCTGCGACGGCCGGTCGGAGCCTGTCACGCCCTGGAGGTGCCCTTCGTCTTCGGACTCACCAACCGCCCCTTCTTGCGCCCGTTCATCGGCTTGGCTCCATCGGCTGCGCGTCTCTCCCGGCGCATGCAGTACGCCTGGATCAACTTCGCTCGTACGGGACAACCCGGCCACGAGCGGTTGCCGGAGTGGCAGGCCTATGATCTGGATTCGCGAGCCACCATGCTGTTCGGTCGGGACTGCCATCCCGAGAACGCACCCCTCGACCAGGAGCGGAAGCTCTGGGAACGATGGACCTGAGCCGAGCCCGGATTTATCATCAAAAATGGGCGTCGAGCCCCACCAGAAACGAGAAGGCAGCGTTCGAGAAATGGAGAAAATACCCCCCGTCGAATCGGTGATGACCTCGTTCGTCCTCTCCGTTGAGATCGACGAGCCCGTTCGAGTCGCCGAAGACATCATGACCGACCACGAGGTCCGCCACCTGGCGGTCACGGATTCCGAGATGCTCGTGGGTGTCCTCTCGGATCGGGACATCGCCTTCGTCGCGAACGAAGGCGATGCGGATCTGAGAGCCCGTCTCCGCGTGCGAGACGTCTGCTCGCTGGACGTGTACTCGGTCGAACGCGAGGAGCCGCTGGATTGCGTGCTCAGCGAGATGGCCGACCGGCACATCGGCTCGGTGATCGTGACCGAGGGCGGGAAGGCCGCGGGCGTCTTCACCGCGACGGACGCCTGTCGACACTTCGCCGAGTTCCTCCGGTCCCGCTGATCATCTCATGGAACGTCTCACCCGGCTGGATCGTTCGATCGCGGACAAAGTGGCGCTCGTCACCGGAGCGGCGAGCGGGATCGGGCGCGCCACCGCCCATCTCTTTGCGGACGAGGGGGCGCGGGTCGCCGTCGTGGACCGCGACGCCGAGGGGGTTGCCAGGGTTGCCGATGAGATCGAGGCAGCGGGGGGATCGGCGGCGGCCTGGAACCTGGACGTGCAGGACGCCACCCGGATTCAGCAGGTGGTAGCCGAGGTCGTGGCGCGCTTCGGGGGTCTCGACATCCTGGTCAACAACGCCGGGGTGAGCCTTCTCCAGCCCGCCGCTGGCGACGAATACGAGGCGGCCTGGGAGACGACCCTGGCGGTGAACCTCACCGCGCATCAGCGGATGATCCGCGCGGCCCTGCCGCAGCTCACCCGGGAGGGCGGGGGCCGCATCGTCAACATCGCCTCCACCGAAGGCCTGGGGGCCACGGCCTTCGCCAGTCCCTATACGGCGAGCAAGCACGGGGTGATCGGGCTCACCCGGGCGTTGGCGGTAGAGCTCGGCAGCCAGGGGGTGACAGTCAACTGCGTCTGTCCGGGGCCCATCCATACGGGCATGACGGCGCTGATTCCCGACGAGGCGAAGACCAAGTTCGCTCGGCGCCGGGTTCCCCTGCGCCGCTACGGCGATCCGGAAGAAGTCGCCCACGGCATCCTCGGTCTGGTGCTGCCTGCCTCCTCCTACATCAACGGCGCCGTGCTGGTGGTGGACGGTGGGCTCACCATCCAGAACACCTGACCACCCGCATCGACCCGCGCGCCCGGCTTGGCGCGCCATCCGCGCGTGAGGCAGTATCGGGTATGCCCTGGTTGTTCCTGATCGTCACCTTGATTGGCGCCTGGTTCACCTTCAACGCCTACATCCCGCAGCGGCGCACCGGTCCCCTCGTGGTTCCGAGCTTCTTCGCCGGTTGGCTCACCTCGGAGCTCTCTGCGCACCACTTCGCCTGGCAGCTGGCGGCGACGCTCTTCTTCATCTGGGCCGGTGCGCTTCATGCATGGCCCGGTTGGGTGGGGCTGGGCATCACGCTCGCGTCCTGGCTCGGGCTCCTGGCGCTCGGACGCATCGCGCAGCGCGCCGCTCCCGTGGTCGAGACGGCGCTCCAGGACGCGCTGGGTTCCGGCTACGCCGAAAGGATTCTTCCCGAGGTTGCAGAGCGTCTGGCGGCGCCCGATCCCCCCGGACGGCAGCTGGTCCCCTTCCTTCTCTTCGACCGCCAGGTGCAGGTGACGCGCGGCATCCAGTACGCTCCCGGCGCCGGGCGAAAGCATCAGCTGGATGTCTACGCACCGCGTCTGGGCGTTCGCGATGCGCCCGTGCTGCTCCAGATCCACGGAGGTGGCTGGGTGATCGGGGACAAGCGGGAGCAGGCGTTGCCGCTGATGAATCATCTGGCCGCCCGGGGATGGGTGTGTGTCGCAGCCAACTACCGACTCAGCCCGCGGGCGACCTTTCCCGATCATCTCGTCGATCTGAAGCTCGCGCTGCGCTGGATTCGGGAGAACATCGCCGAGTTCGGCGGCGATCCCCTCTTCGTAGCCGCCAGCGGAGGCTCCGCCGGCGGACATCTCTCGTCCCAGCTCGCGCTCACCGCCGGTGACCCGGAGTACCAGCCCGGTTTCGAGGAGGTCGAGACGTCACTCCGCGCCTGCGTGCCGTTCTACGGCGTGTACGACCTGACCGATCAGTACCGCCTCCAGGCGCAGCCGGGCCTCGACTCGTTCTTCGGTCGCGTGGTGATGAAGAAGAGCTTCGCCGAGGAGCCGGATGCGTTCCGAAGTGCCTCCCCGATGCACCGCATCCACCCCGACGCGCCACCTTTCTTCGTGATCCACGGCAGCCACGACAGCCTGGCCTCGGTGGAAGAAGCGCGACAATTCGCGAAGCTGCTGCGCGAGACCTCGAAGGCGCCGGTGGCCTACGCCGAGATCCCCGGCGCGCAGCACGCTTTCGAGGTGTTCCATTCCCGGCGCACGGCTCATGTGGTGCGCGCGGTGGGCCGCTTCCTGGGTTGCGTATACTCTCAGTATCTCTGCGAGCGCGGGTCGAGCTGAAGGAAAGGGTCCTGAGCCACTCCTCTCGCCGAGAGGGGAACGCCGATGCATTCCACAGCAGCAGTGGCTCTCGTGATGATCGCTCTGGTCGGCCTCTCGATCCGGAGCATCAGCGCAGAGACGGCCACCCTGGATGCCGTCGACATCCAGGATCTGGGCCAGGAGCTTCTCGCGACTCGCGACGGAAATTCTCCCAGCAGGATTCGTCTGGAGAAGCGCGAGAAGGTGCTCTGGTCCGCGGCCAAGGGAGTCGTCGGGGTCGCGTTGACCGACAGGCGTTTTCTGGCGGTCTCCCCGTCTTCCATGGGGTGGCAGCAGGCTCGACTTCGGGCCACTGACGGTCGATCCCCCGAGGTGCAGCTGGCAGCGAACCTGGCGCTGCTGATCTCGCCCAGACGGGTTCTCGGCTTCGACGGAGTATCGGGGCTGTTCACCGAGTGCCGCCTGACGCCATTGGAAACCGTCGTCACGAGCGGTGCAAACGAACACGTCGGTGTGGTGGTGACGAATCGACGGGTGATCGGCTGGGCCTCCCGGTTCGGAGCACCGGTGGACCGCTCCTTCACCGTTCACGAGTCCTTCGAGTCCCTGCGCGTGCTCAGCCGAACCGCGAGCGTGCGAACCTCGGACCGCGTGTTGATATTCAGCAGCTCCTCCGGCCTGTGGAGGGACGAAGCGCTGCCCCTGAACTGATTGCGCCCGTGACGGGCTGGCGACGAAGCCGTGAAGATTCGGCGACGTTCGCCGCAACGGCGTGTTGCCCGGGGCGACCGGCGAGTTATCCTCGGCGGCGATGGCTCGCTGCATCCTGGTAGTCGACGACGAGCCGGACCTCCTCGAGCTGGTTCGCTTCAACCTGGACCGGGCCGGCTTCAGGGTGGAGACGGCCGCCTCGGGTGAGGAGGCCCTGGCTCGACTGAGGCGCTCGGCCCCCGACCTCCTGGTTCTGGATCTGATGCTGCCCGATCTTTCCGGCGAGGAAGTCTGCCGGCAGGTGAGGGCGGATCCGGGCCTGGCGGGACTCCCCGTCATCATGTTGACGGCGAAGTCGGAAGAGGTGGACCGGGTCGTGGGCTTCGAGCTCGGGGCCGACGACTACGTGACCAAGCCTTTCAGTCCCCGCGAGCTGGTGCTGCGCGTCAAGGCCCTGCTCCGGCGCAGCCACGAAGCGGCGGCTTCCTCGGCGCCGCTGGAGCGCGGTCCCCTTCGATTGGATCCGGAGCGCCATCGCTGCGCCGTGAAGGGCGAGGAGGTGGAGCTTACCGCCAAAGAGTTTCAGCTCCTCGAGGTGCTGATGCGGCGCCCGGGCCGCGTGATGACCCGCGAGAAGCTCCTCGACGAGGTCTGGGGATCGGACATCGCCGTCACCTCCCGTACCATCGACACCCATCTCAAGCGCCTGCGCGAGAAGCTCGGCGCGGCGGCGGATCTGATCCAGACCGTGCGCGGGCTGGGCTACCGCTTCGCCGAGTAGGGAACGCGACGGCAGCCGCCGGAGAGGCCCTTGCCGAAAATCCAGCTCAAGTTGATGGCCGCCCTGGCAGCCCTGGTCGCCGTGACCGTCCTCGCCTCTGGCTACGTAGCGGAGCGCGCTCTTCGGAAGCGCGAGCTGGGGCTCATCGAGCGCTCGCTGGGGGAGCGGAGCGAGCTGGTGCGGGAGCTCGTCGCGGGGATCTCCTTCGAGTCTGCAGCGACAGCGCAGCTCGACGAACGCGCCCGACGCGCCGCGGCAGCGGCGGGAGCGAGGGTGACGCTGATCGCACCCGATGGGAGCGTGGTGGCGGATTCGGACGTCGCCCCAGCCGACCTGGTCCGTGTCGAGAACCACGGGGACCGCCACGAGGTGCGCGCTGCCCTCGAGGGAAGAGTGGAGAGCAGCACCCGGCGTAGCGAGACCGTGGGCCGCCGCCTGCTCTACCTGGCGGTGCCGTTGGAGCCTGGGCGCGGCGCCGGGGTGGTCAGGCTGGCCGTGAATCTCGAAGAGGTCGAAGCGGCCGTTGCGGACCTGCGGTGGAATCTGCTGGTCGCGAGCCTGATCGGACTCGCCGCGGCGCTGGCCCTCTCGTTCCTGCTCTCGTGGATCACGGTGCGGCCGCTCTCCGAGATGCGGGAGAGCCTGGGGGCCATCGCACGAGGCGATCTGGGGCGACGCCTGCGACCGCGCGCCGACGACGAGCTCGGAGAGATGGCCGCTGCCATCAACGACATGGCCGAGGAGCTCGGTCTTCGTCTGGAGGAAGTGACGGCGGAGAAGGAGCAGCTACACGCCGTCCTGGCCGGGATGGTCGAGGGCGTGCTGGTACTCGATACCGATGGCTGCGTGACCCTCGCGAACCCCCGTCTGCGCGAGCTTCTCTCGCTGTGGGGTCCGGTCGATGGGCGCAAGCTCCTGGAGGTGGTGCGCCACCCGGGCATCGACGACGCCCTCCGAGCCGCCGGCGACTCCACGGCGCCGGTCGTGAGCGAAGTGGAGGTGGGCGAGCGCAGCCCGCGCACCTTGCTGATTCATGCGGCGGCCTTCCCACAGGAAGGGCCGGCAATGGGCACGGTGGCGGTCTTCCACGACGTGACCGAGCTGCGTCACCTGGAGAACGTGCGCCGCGACTTCGTCGCCAACGCCTCCCACGAGCTTCAGACTCCCCTCGCCGCGATCCGCGGCTTCGCCGAGACCCTGGTCGGCAACGACCTCTCCCGGGAGGAGGTGCGCTCCCAGCTCGACGTGATTCTGCGCAACTCCGCGCGACTGGAGAACCTGATCCGCGACATGCGGGAGCTCTCGCGGGTGGAGAGTCGACGAGTTCCCCTCCAGCCCGGTGAGGTCGACGTCGTGAAGCTCACGGAGGCGTTGCTTGCCGACATGGAGCCGCGCCTGAAGGAGTGTTCGCTGGCGGTCACCGTCACCGATCGAGGTGCCGTGTCCGCCTGGGCTGACCGGCGCGCGGTGGATCAGGTCCTCACCAATCTGCTGGACAACGCTCTCAAGTACACCGACCCCGGTGGCCGCATCACCGTGGCTGTCGAAGCCCAGCCGGAGGGCGTGCGCGTCTCGGTATCGGACACCGGGATCGGTATTCCCGCGGAGCAACAGGCGCGGATCTTCGAGCGCTTCTACCGCGTCGACAAGGCGCGCTCCCGGGCCCTGGGAGGAACCGGGCTCGGCCTCGCCATCGTCCGGCACCTGGTGCAGGCGATGGGCGGCGAGATCTACCTCGAGAGCGAGCCCGGTCGGGGCTCCACCTTTCGCTTCACGCTGCCCCGGGCCGATCGCCGGCCCGCCTGACCGCTCGCCGTTCTTCACCGCCTCGTCGCGCTACCGTCATCACCGCGTCACCGAGGCGCCCTAGTGTGCCGGTCACATGAACATTCGGGTGACGCGCGAAAGGGGGACTTCGTGAGAGCGTCTGTATACGGTGGAGCGCTGCTGGCCCTGTCGCTAATCGTGTGGGACGGCCCGGCTGGGGCCGACGACGGTCCGGTGGTGGAAGAGATTCTCCAGGTGCTGAAGGACCGGGGCATCGTCGACGACGACGAGTACCAGCGGCTCGCGGCCAAGAATGCCAGGTACGAAACAGAACACCAGAGCTGGATGCCCGAGATCGACTGGTCCGGTGACTTCCGTTTCCGCCAGGAGAACTTCTGGTACGACGAGGACGAGACGGGTGCCGAGCGAAGCGACCGCTCCCGGATCCGCTACCGCTTCCGCATCAAGGGTGAGTTGAAGATCAACGAGTGGTCCGACGTGGTGTTCCGGCTGGTCTCGGGCGCAGACGACAACCGCAGTAACAACAAGACCCTCGGCAGCGGGGTCGACTTCGACACCGACGACATCCGCCTGAACCTGGTCTATGCAAAGATGAGGGCGCCTTCGAACTGGGTTCCACTGCCCGAGGGGAAGGCGGTTCTGGAGCTGGGCAAGGTTCCACAGCCCTTCAACTGGGCGAGGACGGGCATGAAGAAGGGCAAGGACTACATGCTCTGGGACGACGACGTCGCCCCTGAGGGTGTGACGCTCCTGCTGAGCTCGAAGCCCACCGAGCGGACCACCCTCTTCGGAACCTTCGGCTACTACGTCGACGACGAGAACAGCCAGGACAAGGATCCTCACTTCTGGGGGCTTCAGGTCGGAGGCCACCAGAAAATCTCCGACGACTGGGTCTTCGGTGCACGGGCCAGCTGGTACGCTTTCCGCGCGATCGACCTCGACTTCAATGAGCGAGGTGCCTTTGGGGAGGACGCCGGTGGCGTGACCAGCGGCGGAGGCAACATCCCCGACGGTCTGGACGGCAACCTCGACGGGGATCCCTTCAACGTCGTCGAGACCGGGGCCTACCTTACCTACGATGGGTTCGACGCCTGGCCGATCACGGTCTACGGCACCTTTGCGCGCAACCTGGATGCCAGGAACTCGACGCTGTTTCCGGGAGCCAAGAGGGAGGACACCGCCTGGGGCCTGGGCCTGGAGGTCGGCGACGCCAAGCAGTACGTCAAGCTGGGAACGGGCTACTGGAGCATCCAGGCCAACTCCTTCCCGTCCATGTTCATCGACAGCGACTTCCTCGACGGGAGAACCAACCGTCAAGGATGGGCCTTCTACGGGAGCAAGCAGATCCTCGAGAACACCGAGATCAAGCTCACGCTCTTCGTGATCGAGCCGATCCGAACCGGGCTGGCCTTCGAGGAGTCGGTCCGGAACTCCGACCGGCTGCGCATGCAGTCGGACATCGTCTTCAAATTCTGAGTGGTTCGCAGAGCCCCTCCGCTCTGCTCCCTGGCCGCGGTCACCTGTTCCCCCGGGTGACCGCGGCCGTCTTCTTGCTGGAATTGGCGATCAGCCGAAGCGGCCGGTGATGTAGGCCTCGGTGCGCTCCTGCTTCGGGTTGACGAAAATGTCCCCGGCCCGGCCGTACTCGACCAGCTCGCCCAGATACAGGAAGGCCGTGTAGTCGGACGCGCGCCCGGCTTGCTGCATGTTGTGCGTCACGATGACGATCGTGTACTGCTGCTTCAGGTCCTGCATTAGCTCCTCGATCCTGGCCGTAGCCAGCGGGTCCAGGGCGGAGCAGGGCTCGTCCAGCAGGATCACCTCGGGCTCCACGGCGATGGCGCGGGCGATGCAGAGCCGCTGCTGCTGGCCTCCCGAGAGGCCCAGGGCGCTCGCGGAGAGCCGGTCCTTCACCTCGTCCCAGAGGGCGGCGCTCCGCAGGCTGCGCTCGACGGCTGCGTCGAGCTCGGACTTGCGCCGGGCGCCGTGGATGCGCAGGCCGTAGGCGACGTTCTCGTAGATCGACTTGGGGAATGGGTTCGGCTTCTGGAACACCATCCCGATCTGCTTGCGCAGGGCGTTCACGTCCCGCTCGGGATCGTAGACGCTGCTGCCCGCGAAGCGGATGTCTCCCTCGACGCGGACCTCGTCCAGAAGGTCGTTCAGGCGATTGAAGCAGCGCAAGAGCGTCGACTTCCCGCAGCCCGACGGCCCGATGAAGGCGGTGATCTTGCGCTCGGGGATCTCGAGGGAGATGTCCTTGAGCGCCTGGGCCTTGCCGTACCAGAGCGACAGGTGCTCCACCCTGAGGATCGGCTTCTCGATCTCGATGCCAGCCTGGCCAGACGTCATCGGATTCCCGTCAGATGGCGCTCACCGCGTACTTGGCGCGGAGCCGGTTGCGGATCAGGATGGCGGCGATGTTCATTCCCAGCACCACCAGCACCAGCAGCAGTGCGGTGGTGAAGACGAGCGGCTTCACCGCTTCGACGTTGGGGCTCTGGAAGCCGACGTCGTAGATGTGAAAGCCCATGTGCATGAACTTGCGCTCCAGGTGGACGAAGGGGAAATACCGGTCCATTGGCAGGCTGGGCGCCAGCTTGACCATTCCCACGATCATCAGCGGCGCCACCTCGCCCGCGGCACGCGCCATTGCCAGGATCAGCCCGGTCAGGATCCCCGGCGCTGCCGAGGGCAGCACCACCCGCGCGATGGTCTCGAACTTCGTCGCACCCAGGGCGAGGGATCCATCGCGCACGCTCCGCGGTACTGCGGCGAGACCCTCCTCGGTGGCCACGACCACCACGGGCACCGTGAGGAGCGCGAGGGTCAGGCTCGCCCACAGGATCCCTCCCGTGCCGTAGGTGGGCGTCGGCAGCGCCTCGGGATAGAAGAGGCGATCGATGGAGCCCCCGACGAAGTAGACGAAGAAGCCCAGACCGAAGACGCCGAAGACGATCGAGGGTACACCGGCCAGGTTGTTCACCGCGATGCGCACCAGCCGCACCGCCAGCCCCTCCTTGGCGTACTCCCGCAGGTAGATGGCCGCGAGCACGCCGAAGGGGACCACCGCCAGCGCCATGATGAAGACCATCATCACGGTGCCGAAGATGGCCGGGAAGATCCCGCCCTCGGTGTTCGACTCGCGCGGCTGGCCGGAGACGAACTCCCAGAGGCGCGACAGGTAGAGGCGCCCGCGCTGGAGGAGATTCATGTCGTTGGGCCGGATGGCCCGCACCACGAAGCCCACTGGGAGAGTCGCCCGCCTCCCGTCCGCCGCTTCCACCACTAGCTTCTCCGCCTCGAAGGCCCGGCGGCGCTCCCCGAGCTCCTCGACCAACTTGCGATACTCGGTCTCCTGCTGAGAGATCTCCCGGCGAATCTCCATCTCGCGACGCTGATGCTCCTCGGGCGCGAGCGCGTCGATCTCGAGGCGTCTGGAAGCCAGGCGCAACTTCTCGAGAGCCTGGTTCACCTCCCCGATGCGATCGTTTTCGAGGGAGCGGATCTCCTTCCATTCGGCCCGCTTGGCGCGTTGGAGGGTTTCGAGCGCCGCCCAGACTTCGTCGGGCCCGGACGCCAGCAGCTCGTCCCCGCGCCGGATCTCGACGGCGCGCCCGTAGAACTTGCCCCACTCGAGCCTCTCGAGGACCAGCGCCTCGCGCGGCTCGTCGCGCATCTCCACCCGCCGTTCGTCCACCCACAGAAAGTCCTGGCCGGTGAGATCGCGGTTCCCCACAGCGAGGCGGATGCGTGTCCCCTCGCCACCCGGGAGCGGCTCGCGGTCGTGGATCTCTCCGAGAAGCCGGGTCCCGTCGCCGAGGGTCAGCTCCACCACCCGCTTCTGCCAGAAGGTGCCGAGACCGTTCACCGCGATCAGCAGGATCAGGCCCAAGATCAGCAGCAGGTTCAGCGCCAGAGCGCCGGCCGAGAGGGCCACCAGGCTGTTGCTCCACCTCTGGCGTCCGCTTCTAGAGCCGGGCATAGCGAGTCCTCAGCCGCCGCCGGACCAGCTCGGCGACGGTGTTGATCACGAAGGTTAGGGCGAAGAGCAGGATCGCGGCGACGAAGAGGGTGCGGTACAAGGTGCTTCCCATTGGCGCCTCCGGAATCTCCACCGCGATGTTGGCCGAGAGCGTTCGAAAGCCGTTGAAAAGGTTCCAGTCCATGATCGGTGTATTTCCGGTGGCCATCAGCACGATCATGGTCTCGCCGATGGCGCGGCCGAATCCCACCATGGTGGCGGAGAAGATGCCGGGGCTCGCGGTGGGCAGGACCACGCGCACCACTGTCTGCCAGCGGTCCGCTCCCAGCGCCAGGGAGCCCGCCACCAGGTCCTTGGGCACGGCGGAGAGGGCGTCTTCGGAGATCGCGAAGATGATCGGGATCACCGCGAAGCCCATGGCGATCCCCACCACGACGGCGTTTCGCTGCTCGTAGGGAAGCCCCGTCGTTTTCCGCAGCCAGGCGGGGAAGTCGCCGCCGAACAACCAGGCCTCGACCGGGCCGTTCAGCTGGAGGCAGACCACGAGCGCGACGGTCAGGATGGCGCCATACCATCCGATCTCCGCTCCGTCGGGAAGGCGCCCGCGCACGCGCCGAGGGAGGCGGCTCCAGGCGGCGCCCGCCAGGATTGAGACGACGGGGACCGCGAAGAGCATCATTAGCAGAGCCGGGAAGGCACCCTCCAGGCGCGGGGCGAGCCAGAGACCCGCCAGGAATCCCAGCACCACGCTGGGAAGCGACGCCATGGTCTCGATGGTGGGCTTCACCACCCTCTGCAGGCGGGGATGCATGAACTGGGCGGTGTAGATCGCGGCCAGCACCGCCAGCGGCACCGCCAGAAGCAGGGAGTAGACGGTGGCCTTGAGCGTGCCGAAGAGCAGCGGCGTGAGGCTCAGCTTCGACTCGAAGTCGTCGGTTGCGCCGGTGGACTGCCAGACCCAGGCCGCCTGCTCGTAGCCCTCGTAGCGGATCTTCTGGAAGAAGGTGGAGAGCGCGGACTCGGGGTGGGGATTGTAGACGGCGAGCTCGACGAGCCGCTCTTCGTCGGCGAGCAGGGCTGCGTCGCCCTTGGGTGCGTAGGTGGCGGGGGACGCCGCCGCGACCGGTGAATCGCCCCGCCACAGCGTGCGGCCGGAGGTGGAGTGGTAGAGGCCGAGCCCGCCCCCCGCGTCCTGGACCAGGAAGCTGCGATTGCGCTCCGAGGGGGTGATGCGCCGGATCGCCGCCCCCTGGCTCGGGAAGCTCCGGATGCGGTCTGGCGCGATGCTGCCGTCCTCACCCAGGACCTGGGACCAGACGTCGAAGGTTCCGTCGGCGCGACCCGCCACCAGCGAGCGCTCGCCGATCAGAAGCGCTGCGGCCGTGACCGGCGCCGGGCCGTAGGAGAGCAGGACTGGTTCCCGGGAAGCGGCTCCCGGGAGTCGCCACCAGAGCAGCCGTCCATCCTCGCCGATCGCGTACAGGTTGCGCTGCTCCCCATCCAGCAGCAGCTCGCGCGCCGGCACGGGTGAGGTGAGTTCTCGGCGTTCCTCGGAATCTTGCACCTCGCCGGTGAAAAGGTTCTCGACCCGCGTCCGGCGCTCGAGAACCAGCCGCCCGTCGGCGAGCTGCGCGGCAACGGTGGAGGTCCCCACCGAGGTGCGGGCCGTGAAGGCCCGTAGCGGGGAGCCGGCGGGATCCAGGCCCAAGACCACGGGCTCGCCGATCTCGGGTGTAACGAAGCGGTTGTCACCGCGGAAGCCGACCGCGAAGACGACCGGCACCAGCATCAGTCGTCCATCCTCCGTGGCGGCCAGCAGCCGCGAGTCGGCGGCGCTCGCCCGCACCGCGTGGAGCTCTCCTCCTTCGGGCAAGAGCGGACGCTCGAGGACCATGGCCCCGTCAGCGAGCCGCCACACCCGTACCGCCCCGTCGAGGCCGAGGACCGCGGCGTGGGTGCGGTGCTCGTCGACGAGCAGGGCCTCGGGGGCGGCGCCGGTCAGCGCAACGCTTCTTGCGGGCTCCACCCGGGCAGCGGTGAAGAGCGGCAGCACCTCGACGACGAGGAAGAGAAGGATGCCGAGGATGCTGGCGATCACGGCGACGCCGCCGGCGCCGACGACCCAGCGCGCGGCGCGATCCGCCCAGAGCCTGCGCCGCGAGCTGCGCGCGAAGACGCGAACATCCCCCCGGTCCTCGAGGGACGGGGGGATGCCGTTCGTGGTAGTCGCCAAAGATCCGCCCACTTACCTACTTCAGCTTGGCGAGCTCGGCATCCACCACGGAATTGGAGACCGGGAGATAGCCATCCTTCACCACGATCTCCTGACCCTCCCGGGCGAGCACGTAGCGGAGGAACTGCTCCACCATCGGGTCCGCGGGCCGGTTCGGCGCCTTGTTGACGTACAGATAGAGGAAGCGGGAGAGGGGGTACCTGCCGGCATAGACGTCGGCGGGATTCGTGGTTCCGTAGGGGCTTCCTTCGCTCTTTGCCAGGGCCAGTGTCTTCACGCCCGAGGTCCTGTAGCCGATTCCCGAGTAGCCGATGCCACCCAGGTCCTCGGTGATGCCCTGCACCACCGAAGCCGAGCCCGGCTGCTCCTTCACGGTGTCGCGATAGTCGCCCTTGCAGAGCGCCACCTCCTTGAAGTAGCCGTAGGTTCCCGAGGCCGAGTTGCGGCCGTAGAGGCTGATGGGCCGGTTGGCCCAGGCGCCATCCAGGCCCAGCTGACCCCAGGTGTCGATCGCCGCCGGAGCGCCACAGCGCCGGGTCTTGGAGAAGACGGCGTCCACCTGGGTCAGTGTGAGCATCTCGAGCGGGTTGTCCTTGTGGACGAAGACGGCCAGCGCGTCCACGGCCACGCGGATCGGCGTGGGCTTGTAACCGAACCGCTTCTCGAAAGCGTCGATCTCGTCATCCTTCATCATCCGGCTCATGGGCCCGATCTGGGCGGTTCCCGAGATCAGAGCCGGGGGTGCAGTGGAGGAGCCCTTGCCTTCGATCTGGATCCGAACGTTTGGATACTGCTTGCGGAAGCCCTCCGCCCAGAAGGTCATCAGGTTGTTCAGCGTGTCGGAGCCGATGGAATTCAGATTGCCGGCCACTCCGGCGGTTTTCTGATAGGCCGGAATTGCCGGGTCCACCTGCACCGGCTGGGACCAGCTGGGAGCCGACAGGATCAGGGCCGCGAACGCCGCGATTCCGGTGACGAGTCTTCGTGACATGCATCCGTTCCTCCCTTGTTACCTGTGAATAAGGATGGAGGGACGGGGTGTCGGCCTCGCAGCAGCTCGGTGACGTTTCGGTGACGAAACCCGTCACCAACACGCCCCGGATCCGTCGCGGATTCTTCACTTGGTGACGAAGTGGTGAGCTACCCTCGGGGGCCGGAGGGAGGACCATCCGTGACGCGAATCGTGGATCCGCTCTTGGAGCAGCTCCGGCAGACGGCGCTCCGCATGGGGAGCCTGTCGGAGGCGATCCTGGCCAAGGCCCTGCGCGCCGTCTGGGAGCGCGACGCCGGGCTCGCCGAAGCAGTGCAGCGCGACGACCTCGAGATCGACCGCATCGACGTGACCCTCGACGAGGAAGTCACCCGGGCCCTGGCTCTCCAGGCGCCGGTGGCCGCCGACCTGCGCCGCATCCTGGCCATCCGGACCATGGCCACCGACCTGGAACGGGTGGGCGATCTCTCGCGGAACATCGCCAAGAGTGCAGCCCGGCTCGCGGAGCGAGCCCCGGTGCCGCTGCCCCCGCTGCTGGAGGATCTGGCAGATCAAACCACGCGGGTCCTCCGCGAAGCCCTGGACAGCTTCACCGAGACCGATCCCGTCAAGGCCCAACGCGTGATCGACGCCGACGACGAAATCGATGCGACGGAGGATCAGCTGATCCAGGCGGTGATCGCCGACGTCGTCGGCTCCCCCGAAAGGACCCACCAGCAGGTGGACTTCATCCTGATCGCCAAGAACCTGGAGCGGGTCGGCGACCACGCCACCAACATCGCCGAAGAGATCATCTTCCTGGCCGAGGCGCGGATCGTGCGCCACCAGGAGAGGCTTGGCGGGGAAGCTACTCCCAAGTAACCGGTGGCTCACTCCTCGGCAGGAGCGATGTCGACGCGCACGTGACGGTCGATGGGGATCGGTTGCCAGTGCAGGGCACGATAGCGGAGATGCCCGTAGCCGCCCGCGAAGTGGAGCCACTTGACCATCCCCGGCTCCACGTTCGAGAGGTCCTGCCAATCCTTGAACTGATAGGGCTCCCAGCCGTTGTACATGAGCAGCTGGCCGGGCCTCACCGCCGGTGTGACCCGGGCCTGCACGCGCACGGAGGCGACGTCGTTGAAGATGCGAATGTACTGGCCGTTCTCGATGCTGCGAGCTGCGGCGTCGTGGTTGTTGATGTGGGCCACCGGCTCGCCCCGCAGCGTGCCCAGGATGATGCGGCTGGTGCTGCACATCGAGTTGACGCTCCAGCGCGGGTGACCGCCGGTGATCTGGAGGGGATGGTCGCCGCCCTGGGCCGGCGCCTCCTTGTGTGCGGGTAGCTCCTCGCCGGCCTCCAGGAACCACTCGTGGTCGATATAGAACTGGGCGCGACGCGTGAGCGTCGGGAAGGGCTCCTTCTTCTCCGTCTGCCAGCGGAAGGGGGTGTGGGTCTCGTTCGGGTAGATGTCCGAGGCCTGTGCCAGGGCCATCGGAGAACGGCCCAGACCCGTGAAGCGCACGGTGCCGGTCTCCCGCAGCGTCGCCAGCGTGGTGTCCGGCGGAATGTTGCCCATCAGTGCCGAGTCGCGAACCATCTCGTCGATGACGTCGTCGTCGTCCGCCAGCGCGCCGTCGAAGCTGATCTGCTCGTAGAGCGTATCCATTCGGATAGTCTCGCCCCTTCCGTTGACGATCTCCTCCAGGCCGCGCGCCTTGGCTCGCTCGGAGAGCTTCTTGGCGAGCATCAATGAGATCTGCCACTCGGAGCGGGCCTCCCCCGCGGGCTCGACCGCGCGGTCGGAGAGCGTCAGATTCATCACGTCGGGCGTCGTGTAGGGGAAGTTCGGCTTCTCGTAGTGCTGGGCTGCGGGGAGCACGATGTCCGAGTGAAGCCCGGTGGTGCTCATGCGCCAGTCCACCGAGATGATCAGCTTCAGCTTGGGCCAGAGATTCTCGAGCAGCATGCGTTGGCCGCCTCGCTGGCGCCGGAGCAGATTGCCTCCGATCTCGAAGAGCACGCGAGGTGGCTTGTCCGGGGGCGGTTGTTCCATCCCGGTCCACCAGCCCTTTTCAATGGCTTCGCGAACGTAGTCGTCGAAGGAGCGCTTCATCGACGGGTCGTTCCAGCTGGCCGTGTTCCACGCCTCTGCGTAGCCGCAGTGGTGATACCAGAAGAAGGCGGAGGGAGTCGAGCGAAGCGGGAAGGCTCCCTGGTAGCTCAGCTCCGCGATCAGGATCTCCTCGGTCAGCGTGGGATCCTGGGAGAGAAAGGTGTTCATCATCGCGCTCTGTCCGTCGACGAGCTCCTGGGTGGCTTCCTGGCCGGCCCGCGGCTTGCCGCCCAGGATGTACTGGCCGTCGAACATTCCCACCGCCCAGCTTCGGACGCCCGCGCCGTGCTTGCCCCAGTTGCCGGTGAGGGCGAGGAGCAGGCAGATGGCGCGTTCCATCAGATCGCCGTGATACGCCTTCCCCAGCGTCCAGCCCAGCAGGATCATGGTGCGGCGGCGTGCGGCCTTGCGCGCCAGCTCGCGGATCGCTTCGGGGTTTACACCGCAGATGGCCGAGGCATCCTCGGGCGCGTAGTCCTGGAGGCGCCGCCGCAGAAGCACGAAGGCGGGACGCACCTCCACCCCGCTGCCATCGATCAGCGTGGCGCGGTAGCTCCCTTCCAGAGCCGGCTCCAGCTCGCCGAGATCGAGTGTCCGGGGTGCTTCTACGATCTGGCCGGTGCGCTCGTCGAACAGGTAGAAGATGCTGTCGGCGCCGCCCTCCTGGAGATCGCACTGGCGCAGGAAGCGGCCGTTGTCCGAGCGCACCAGCAGTCCGAGGTCGGTCTGCTCGCGCACGAAGGCCTCGTCCACCAGCCCCTCGTCCACGATCACGCGGCACATCGACAGCGCGAGAGCGGCGTCCGAGCCGATCCGGACCGGCATGAAGTGGCTGCCGTGGATTGCCGAGGGACTGTAGTCGGGTGCGATGGTGACGACGTCGCTGCCGTTGTAGCGGGCCTCGGCGAGGAAGTGATACCACGGGATGGAGCCGTATGCAGGGTTGTTGGCCCAGATCAGCAGCAGCTCGGAGTGAAACCAATCGTCGTTGCTGTGCGCCGGGTCGAAGCGTCCGAATGTAATGTAGAGCCCCGGGTTGAAGTCGTTGATCTCGGACTGGACGTCGGTGGATGTGACGCCGAGACGGCTGAGAACGGCGCCACCCAGGATCATCGTCTGCGTGCCGCCCTCGCCCGGCGTGCCGATGCGCACGATCGATTCGACGCCCGACTCCTGGATGGCGTCGAGCATGGCGTCGGAGATCTCGGTCAGGGCTTCGTCCCAGGAGACGCGCTCGAACTTGCCTTCGCCGCGCTCGCCAGTGCGCCGCAGAGGATGGAGGACGCGCTCCTTCCCGTAGAGCATCTGGCTCCAGGCGGCCCCCTTCTGGCATCCCGTGGGGTTCATGTCGGGAACGCCTTCTTGAACCGTCTGGAGATGCCCCGAGGCCTCCTCGCGGACCACGCGGCCGTCCCGGACGTAGACGCGGTGGGGGCAGTTGGTGGGGTAGCAGTCGACGCAGTGGCTGCCCCAGGTGATCTTGTCCCACTTCCACTTGTCTCGATAGGCGTCTGCCCAGGCGCTGTTCTCGGTACTGGGTCGAGTCTTTTCTGCCGCCACCAGAGCCCCTTTTTTCGACGTGGATCCGTTTCGGCCAGCGAGGAAGACCGGCGCGCTGGCAAGAAGAGCAGATGGAGGGTATGGGGGCGGTCTCCGAGCGGGTTATGACGCCTGTCATACCGGGCACTTGGGGCCGGAGAGGCGGCGCGAGCTGCGAGCAAGCTGGCTGCCGTTCGCGGTACAATCGGCTCGTCTTGTGGCCCGTCGAACTCCGAAAGACCTCCGCGGAAGAGGGTCTGCTCATCGGTGAGCCCGCGCTGCGGGATGTGTCGGACGTCCTTTTGAAAAGGTGGCTGCGATGTCGCCTTTGCCGCGGACCCGTGACGGCGGAAGACGACCGGGCGGTCGTGGAAGGAGAGCACGTGCACCGCCGCACCAATCCGGCGGGGATCGAGTTCGAGTTCGGTTGCTTTCTCTCCGCCCCGGGTGCTCAGGTGGTCGGAGAGCCGACCTTCGAGTTCAGCTGGTTCGCGGGCCGCGCCTGGGCCTACTCGCTCTGCCGGGGATGCGGCACCCACCTGGGATGGCACTTCGAGGGCCGGGATCCCGCCTTTCACGGTCTGATTCTCGAACGACTCGAGGTCGATGAGACTCCGGAGGCTGCCTGACTTCTCCGAGGAGCGGGAGGTGCAGAGATTCGGTAACGACGGTGTGAGAACTGCCTGCCTGGTGGGGAGCGAGGGGCAAGTCACCGCTGTGCGAGGCATGCCAAAGGAGTGAACCGTGTCCGTCCTGTTCGAACCCCAACGACTTGGCCGCATCGAGATCCGAAACCGCCTGGTCCGCTCGGCTACCTACTACGGACTGGCCGACGAGAATGGCCGTGTCGGCGATGCCAGCGCCGAGCTGATGAAGACGCTCGCCGGCAACGATGTCGGGCTGATCATCACCGGATACGCCTTCGTGGCCCGCAGCGGGCAGGTCTTTCCCGACATGAACGGGATCGATAGCGATGAGCAGATCCCCGGATATCGGCGGATGACCCAAGCGGTTCACGATCTGCAGGGGAGGGTCGTCATGCAGATCGCTCACGGCGGTGTCGCTTCGACCACGGCGGTACGCAGAGGCGAGCCCCGGCTGGCCGTCTCCGCCGGCGAGGGGCCGTCGGATTCCGAGAAGGATCCCCGGGAGATGACCGACGGGGAGATCGAGGCGATCATCGACGCCTTTGGCCGAGCGGCTCGTCGTGTCGAGGAGGCGGGGTTCGACGGGGTACAGATCCACGGCGCTCACGGCTATCTGGTCACACAGTTCCTGAGTCCGAGAAGCAACCGGCGAGGCGATCGCTGGGGCGGAAGCCTCGAGAACCGGATGAGATTCGCCGTCGAGGTGGTGCGCGCGATCAGGCGGCAGGTCGCCCCGGACTTCCCGGTGATGATCAAGCTCGGAGTCCGGGACTACCTGGACGACGGCGACGGAATGTCGATCGAGGAGGGAGCCAGGGTCGCGGCGACCCTCGAGCAGGAGGGCGTCTGCTTCATCGAGGTGAGCCACGGGATGCCCGGGCGCTCCTTCAGGAAGGTGAGCCACGGCAAGGAGAAGGCGCCGATCCGGGAGGCGTACCTGCTGCCGGACGCGCGGGTGATTCGCAGCTCGACTTCGGTGCCGCTGGCCGTGGTCGGTGGCATGCGCAGCCTTTCGGTTATGGAGGAGGCGATCGATTCCGGCGCCGTGGATTGCGTTTCGCTCTGCCGCCCCTTGATCCGCGAGCCCGATCTCATCAAGAGGTGGAAGGGCGGCGACACCCGGCCCGCCGACTGCCTCAGCTGTGGAGCCTGCATGAAGACGGACAAGGAAGGGAAGGGCGATATCCGATGCCGACAGATCCCTTCCTCCCGCGTCGAGGCGTAGCCTGCATCTCTCACCAGCCCGCTACTGCGGCGCCCTCGCTACGCGAGCTGGTGAGAGATGCAGGCTAGGCTGAAGACCGGAATCGCCGAGGGACTGCGACGGTCATTCGACCTGATTCGCGAAAACCAGCGCCTGGCCGTGATCATGGTGTCGACGGTGCTGGTCATGTCGGGCCAGGGTGTAATCTCGCCAGTGTTGCCGCTCTTCGCCCGCTCCTTCGGAGTGAGCACCGCCTCGGTGGGTCTCACACTCTCGGCTTTCGCGGTGGCGCGCGTGGTTCTGAACGTGCCGCTCGGCATGGCTTCGGACCGCTACGGCCGGCGGCCGCTCCTGGTGGCGGGGCCGGTGGTCACCGGACTCGGCATGATCGGCTCCGGCTTCGCCGAGGGGATCCCGGATCTGCTGTTCTGGCGGCTGATTGCCGGGGCTGGCTCGGCGATGTACATGACGGGAGCGCAGGTCTACCTGGTTGATATCTCCACGGAGCACAATCGCGCCCGCGTGCTGGGCGCCAATCAGGGCGCGCTCCTGGTCGGCGTCTCGCTCGGCCCCGGACTCGGCGGGGTACTCGCTGATGCGTTCGGCTTTCGCCTGCCGTTCTTCGCGGTGGGCGGGGCGGCGCTGCTCACCTCGGTCTACGGCTACCTGCGCCTGCCCGAGACACACGCCCCGCGTCGGCCGGGTGGGCCGATCGAGCCGAGCGGCGATCCTTCCGATCCATCGGGAGGGTCTGTTGGAAAGCGGCTGCTCGGCTCGCGCGACTTTCTGGCCGTCTCCCTGCTGACGGCCATGGTCTTCCTGACTCGCGCCGGTGGACGGTTCACCGTCTTTCCTCTGCTGGCCGCTGCGGAGTTCGGCTACGGCGCGCGGTCGATTGGCGCGCTGTTCACGGCGATGGCCTTGATCAACCTGATCGGGCTCGCGCCCGCCGCGACGCTCACCGATCGGGTGGGACGCAAGGCCGCCATCCTGCCCAGTGGTCTGGTCACGGCGGCTGCCCTGGCGTTGATCGCCTGGACCACGAATTCGACGGTGTTTCTGGGCGCCGCCCTGCTACTGGCCGTGGGCACCTCGATCATGGGACCCGCACCCGCTGCCTACGCCGCCGACGTCGCCCCCCGCGAGGTGCGGGGCCTCGCCATGGGTCTCTATCGCTCGGCGGGCGATCTCGGCTTCGTCCTCGGCCCCGTGCTCCTGGGAGCGATCGCCGACGCCACCACGCTCGGCGGAGCCCTCGCCGCCAACGCGGCAATCGTCCTCACCGTGACCCTTCTCTTCGCAGCCCTCGCCCGCGAGCGGCGACGGTAACGTCCCTGAAGTTCAGTCGCTGCGAGCCTTCCCCTCGACCTTCAGGCGCTCCTGTACGGCACGGCGCGCCTCGCCCGCCTGGCGGAGCTTCTCCGCCTGGCTCGGGTCGAACCGGGCGTAACGCTCCCTCCAGGAGGAGTCCTCACTCCAGATGAAAGGGGCCTGCACCGTGGTCCGGGGACCGGTGGCGCTCTCGAGCAGATCGAGGGCGTGCCCCACGACGCGGCGCTGCATCTCGACGTCCCAGGGCTTGCCGCAGGAATTGCCGAGTGGAAAATCGGTGAAGAGGAAGCGCGGTACGCCACAGTGCTCGACGATGTCGCGAGCGGAGCCGATCACCACGGTCGAGATGCCGCCGGCTTCCAGGTGGCGTGCGACCAGACTCACGGTCTGGTGACACACCGGTCAGAGCGGCACCAGGAGAGCCGCCTCGACTCCGTCCTCGCGACAGCGGCGCAGGATCTCGGGCGCATCCCGCTCCATGGTTCGGCGCTGGCTGTACTCGGTGGGCGCGCCGTGGTAGCGAGCCGCCAGGCTGCCGATCCGGCCGGAGTCCGCGAACTCCTGAAGGCGGTGGATCGGGAAGAACGAGTCGAGGTCGTCGGTGTGGGTGGTTTCCTTGTCCCAGGCGAGATCGGCGGTGTAGAGGCGCTCCGGTGGTGAAACAGTCGGACCCGACGAGACCTCTTTCGGCATCGGCAGCCCGGCCTCGCTGGTGGATTCCTCGCGGACCGGGCTGGCGGTGGTGATCAGGGTGAGTCGGCAATCGGAGAGCACACCTTGTAGAGGCGTGAAGGGGACCTCGTCGAAGTAGGCCCACTGGTAGGGGTTTCCGTAGCCCTGTGCCAGGTAGAGTTCCCGCGTCCGATCGATGTAGCTGATGAAGGTCCGGTAACCCCTGTCGACGTTGCCGCTGGCCATGACTTCTCCTTCCGACTTCAGCAGTGCGCCCCACCGGCCGGCGCGGCGAATCGTCGAGAGTCAACGATCCCTCTTCCGGGTCTCCGCCGGATTTGACCGTGAGGCCACCCATGGGGGAGGATTGCAGAATGGGCGACGAGGTCCAGCGCGACCGACTCCCGTATTCCCTGCGGGCTTCCTCACCTCCGCCCCCGGGATATCCCGCCGGGCTGGAGCCCGACTTCTTTGCCACCGATCCAGAGCAGGGTCCCGGCGATTGGGAGGCGCGCCGCCGAGCCTTTCTCGACTGGGTGAGCCGCAACCCCGCACAGGAGCACCTGTCGTCCGTCTTTCGCGAGCTGGCACGGCTCGAAGCCGGAGGCCCTGCCCATCTGGCTCTCTTCGATGCCGCCCTCGACTTCGTCGACTGCCGCCTCGACTGCGCCGACTTCGTGCTGCACGGGATCCTTCGTCTCCTCTACCAGTTCGGCGACGACCCGAGGCTCCCGCGAGGGCTCCTCGACCGGGCGCGGCGCACCGTGCTCGCGTTCAAGTACTGGCCCGACGAGCCGGGCCGGGATTCGATGTGCACGTGGACCGAGAATCATCAGATTCTCTTCGCCGGCGCCGGGCTGCTGGCCGGGCAGCTGTTTCCCGACCAACGCTTCGCGAATTCGGGCCAAAGAGGGCGCGAGAAGTACCAGCTGGCGCGCCGCCGCATACAGCGCTGGCTCGATCTGCGGTTTCGCACCGGCTTCAGCGAGTGGCTCTCGAACGTCTACTACGACGAGGACATGGTGGCGCTGCTCTCGTTGATCGACTTCGTCGAAGACGAGGAAATCCGGACGCGCGCGACCATGGTGCTCGACCTCCTCCTCCTCGACATGGCGCAGCACGTCTTCAAGGGCGTCTTCGGCGCGACCCACGGGCGCGCCTACGAGATCAGCAAGAAGTGGGCGCGCAACGAGAACACCACGGACGTCGCCAAGCTCCACTTCGGAGTCGGCTGCTACGGCTCGCCCGAGTGCATGAGCGCGCCCTGCTTCGCGCTCTCCCGGCGGTACCGCCCGCCCGCGGTCCTGCACGCCATCGCCTGCGACCTCGCGCGCCGCGACTCCGAGATCCGCCAGCGGATGGGAATCCGCATCCAAGAGGCGGCGCGCTGGGGGCTCGGCTTTCGGGATTTCGAGGATGGGATGGTGTGGCTCAGTCTGGAGGCCTACACCCATCCGGCGCTGATCGGACTCACGATGAGGATGTTCGATGCCTTCGACTGGTGGGAGAATGCCTTCTTCGCCCCCTTCCGCGCGGGAAGGAAGCTGATCGACCTGCTCCGCCGCACGCGAACTCTGCGGCTCTTCACCCGCATCTTCGAGTGGGACATGACGCGCAATCTTCGCTCCGAGGTGAACTGCGTCACCTACCGCACCCCGGACTTCATGCTCAGCTCGGCCCTCGACTGGCGCCCGGGGTTCGGCGGCGACCAGCAGCACCTGTGGCAGGCCACGCTGGGACCGGACGCGGTGTGCTTCACCACGCATCCCGGACCGCGTTCGGCCCGATCCCCCGGATACTGGACTGGCAGCGCCTGCCTGCCCCGCGTGGGCCAGGTGAAGAACGTGGTGATCGCGCTCTACCGGATCCATCGCCGCCCCGCGCTCTACGTGGCGAACCGCAAGCGCTTTACCCACGCCTGGCTGCCGCGCGATTGCTTCGACGAGGTGATGGAGCGCGACGGCTGGATCTTCGCCCGCAAGGGAGAGGGCTACCTGGCGCTTCGCTCCAGCAATCCCGTCCACTGGCAGGACGCGCCCGGCGAGGATCGCGGTCGCGAGTTGATCGCGAGGGGCAGTGAGCAGGTGTGGATCTGCGAGCTGGGCCGTCGAGCCGTCGACGGTCCCTTCCAGCAATTCGCCGGGCGCATCGCGGCCGCTCCGCTCTCGTTCGGCCGGAGGAGTGTCGTCTACTGGTCGCCTTCCCGGGGCCGCATCGAGTTCGGCTGGAGGGGCCCACTGCGGCACCGCGGCGAGATCGTCCCGATGCGCGAGTTCCCTCGCTACCAGTCGCGCTACGCGGCAGCTCCCTTTCCCCTGGAGCGGATTCGTGTGCAATGTGGAAGTGAGTGGCTGCGGCTCGACTGGGCCGAGGCCGAGCGCCTCGCCAGCTCGCTGCTGGGGCAATCAACGCTCCGATCATCCTGAGTGGAGAGTGAAGATGTTGAAACGAATCGCATCCGTTTTCGCCGCACTCCTGCCCTGCTGGCTGCGGCCCTCCACCCGCCTGGGCGAGAGCGAGCGCGCACGGGTAATGTCCGCCGCTCGCGCCGAGGACATGGATGGCGTGCCGGTTCTCTATCTGGCGGGCAGCCACTATGAGATGGGCTACCAGCACGGGACACTGGCGCGTGAGGGGATTTGGGCCTTCCGCAGCGACGCCTATGCGTACATGACGGACCTGATCCGGCAGGCGATGAAGTGGCCGGCATGGCTCGCACGCCTCCTCGCCCGGCCGCTGCTCTTCTGGCAGGCGAGCGCCTACTGGGAGACGATGCCGCCCGAGTATCTCGAGGAGGCGCGAGGCGTGGCGCGCGGGGCGGGCGTGCATCCGCTGGAGGTCGTGCTGGTGACGGCGATCTGGGAGATGTACCTGGTGGGGGGGTGCTCGGAGTTCGCCGTCACCGGTGGCATGACTGCCGATGGCAGCCTGATCCACGGCTACAACTACGACCTGATGGCGCCCGAGCACGCGCTCATCAATCCGCACCTGGCGATGATCTTCTACCGCCCGGCCGGCGGGATCGGCTTCAGCACGCTCAACACCGTGGGTTCCATCGGCGTCAACGCGGGAATGAGCGACGCCGGGCTCTCGATCGCCTGGGACAACACCTACACCCGCGATCCCTCGCTCTACGAAGGCATCGAAATGCCCGTGGTGCCTTTCATCGTCACACTGCGTCGGGTGCTCGAGACCTGCCACTCGCTGGAGGAGGGCCTGCGGTTGGTGACGGATACGCTGCCGCGGCCGCTGGCCGATATCATCATCGTCGCCAGTGCCGAGGAGAACCGGGCCGTGGCGTTGGAGACGGCCGGCGGCATCCACGACGAGCGCCCGCTGGAGGACGACGCCGTCTGGAGCACCAATTCGTTTCGAAGCAGCGAGCTCGCCCCCTTTGATCGAAACGGTGACTGGCGCGAGATGGACACCGAGGAGGCCACCCGCGCCTTCCCGCGCTACACGAGCTACGCCGGGCTGTTCGACCGCTACCGGGGCCGCGTCACACCCCGCATCGCCCTGGAGGTCCTGCGCGATCCCTATCCCCGGGAGGCGGAGGGCGAGCTCTACCACCACATCGCCCACCGCTCCAGCATCTGCCGCGAGGCGACCGGGTTCAGCCTGATCATGCAGCCGGGGCTCGGGCTGCTCTGGGGAAGCGACGGAAAGCTGCCGGCGCCACAGGGACGATTCTTCGGCTTCGACCAACGGGGCTGGAAGCGCCGCCCCGATCTCGACTTCGAGCCCAGTGGCTTTCGCTCGGCGCTGGCCTGTGCCGAAGCCCATCTGCGCGGCGATCCCGAAGCCGCCTGGGCCGCTGTCGAGGAGGCTCTGGCGGTAGACGGCGAGAGCGCGCCGCTCTTGCTGATGCGGTCGGTCCTGCTGAGTGCCCGGGCCGACGGAGAGCGCTCCGCCCGGGCCGACCTGGAGACGGTCCTCGAGCGCTGGGGGAACACCGCGATCGGCGCGGTGGCGCGCGCCTGGGCAGAGCAGCGGGATGCGGAGCTCCCGCCCATTCCCTTCCCCAGCGGCATCGCTCCCCGCCTGGCCTTCCACGCCACGGCCGATGCCAGCGAGCGGGTGCGGCCAGCCGCGGACAGCTTCGATCTGCGCGTGCCGGTCGCGTCGGGCGAGAGATAGCTTGCCCGAAAGCTTTCGTCAGCTACCATCGTGCCTCCGATAGCGGGTCTCGCGAGCGGCAGCGGGGATTCTCGAGCCCTCGCTATGGCACCTACTCGGTGAGGAGCCCCGATGGCTGACAAGACCTTCGACGCGGTGATCGTGGGCGGAGGAAACAAGGCGCTCCTGCTCGCCCTCTATCTGATCAAGTACGGCGGGATGAGCGTCGGCGTCTTCGAGAGAAGGCACGAGATCGGCGGCTGCCTCGCCACCGAGGAGCTCTCGGCGCCCGGCTTCCGCGGGAACACCCACGCCAACATCATCCTGCCCTGGTACTACGCACCGGTCTGGCGCGACTTCCCCGAGTTCTGGGAGTACGGAGCCCGCTGGGACCAACACACCTGCAGCGACGGCTTCGTCTTCAAGGACAAGGAGAACTGCCTCGCCATCTACAGCGACAAGCACGATCCCACCCAGGAGCGCACCGCCGAGGAGATCGCACGTTTCTCGAAGAAGGACGCCGACACCTGGAGGCGGCTCTGGACGATGGCCCGGGGCGACGAGCTGATGCGGGTGACGGCGGACATGCTGTTTCGGCCGGTGGAGGAGCAGGCCGCCCCCGAGGTCGCGCAGCGGCAGGCGGAGCTCTTTCCCAAGCTGATCGAGGCGGGCTTCACCCCCGACTCGCTCACCATGAAGGCCAGCTCTCTCCGCGCGGCACAGGAGTGGTTCGAGAGCCCCGAGCTCCAGTCCTGCATCCTCCGCTTTGCGGTCTCGTCGGTGGTCGACATCAACGATCCCGGATCCGGCGTCAATGCGATGGGAATGGCGGCGACCCTTCCGACGATCGGCTTCAACCGCGGCGGCACCCATCAGATCGCCCACGCCGCCCATCAGCTCCTGGTGCAGATGGGGTGCGAGTTCTTCACCAATCAGGAGGTGAAGAGCGCGATCATCGAGAACGGCGCCGCCACCGGAATCCGCCTCGACGACGGAAGCGAAATCGCGGCTCGAAAGCTGGTGGTGAGCACTCTCTCTCCGCACCAGCTCATCTTCGATCTGATCGGCGAGCAACACGTCGGCGACTCGCTGAAGAGGCGGGTGGAGCTCCTGGAGGACACCTTCGGTTGCCTGATGTGGTACAGCTTCGCCGTCCACGAGGCCCCGAAGTACACCGCCGAGGCCTTCAACCCGGACATCCACGAGTGCCAGTGGCTGGGCATGCAGCCAGATCCCGACCCCATGCACATCGCCCGGGAGTGTCTCTACCAGAAGCTCCGCAAGTTTCCGCCATTGGAGGACTACGCACCCACGGTGGGCTGTCACAGCCTGGTCGACCCGAGCTTCGCACCGCCGGGAAAGCACGTCGTCCAGAACGAGCAGCTCGGGCCACCGGCGAGCGCCCACACCGAGGCGGAGTGGCTCGAGATCAAGAAGCGCTACGCCGACGAGCTGGTGAGCATCTGGCAGGATTACGCGCCCAACATGACCTGGGACAACGTGATCGGAGTCGACACCAACACCGCCTTCGATCACACTCGCATGAAGAACCTGGGGCCGAACGGAACCATGGCGGGAGTCGACCGCCCGCCCCACCAGGTCGTCGAGAACCGGCCCACGCCCGAGCTGGCCAATCACCGGACTCCGATTGAACGACTCTACGCCACCGGCGGATCGTGGCACGTCGGTTCCAACGCCGGATCGTCGGAGTCGTACAACTGCTACAAGATCATCGCCAAGGACCTGGGGCTCGACAAACCCTGGGAGGAGCCGGGCAAGGAAGAGCCGGACTCCCTGGTCGAGCAGCAGAGAATCGTGCGCAAGCGGGTGCAGGACTCGCTGCGAGAGGGGGCCTGATGGCGCAAAGCTACGACGTGATCATCATCGGGAGCGGACCGAACGGATTGGCAATCGGCGCCTACCTGAGCCGGGCGGGGCAGCGCGTCCTGCTTCTCGAGAAGCGCTTCGAGGCGGGCGGAGGTCTGGCCACCGAGCAGGTGACTCTTCCCGAGTACTATCACAATACCCACGCGATCTACAAAATGATGGTCGACTACGCGCCCGTGTATCGGGACTTTGCTCTCGAAGAGGCCTACGGCGTCGAGCACATCCAGCCCGAGCTTCAGGTCGCCATGCCCTTCGAAGACGGGCGGTGCTTGTGCATTCACCGGGACGTCGAGAAGACCTGCCAGTCGATCGCCGAGTTCTCGCCGAAGGACGCGGAGAGCTACCGCGCGATGCACCACCGCTTCGACGAGATGATGAAGCACATCCTGGGCCCGCAGACCTACGTCCCCATGGAGGGGGCCTTGGATCAGGCGGCCAAGGCGGAGATGACGGAGCTGGGACGCGAGGTCTCCGCCTATGCCGAGAAGACCCCGCAGGACATCGTGTGCGATCTCTTCGAGAACGATCAGGTCCGGACGCTGATGCTCTACATGGCCTGTCACTGGGGGCTCGAGTACGACGCGGCTGGCGTCAGCTACATGGTTCCCATCTACCTGAACCGGATGGCGAACTACCGGCTCACCGCGGGCGGCTCCCACCGCGTCTCCAATGCACTTCTCAAATCAATTTTCGAGCACCAGGGCCAGATCCGGACGGGTGCCCAGATCAAACGAATCATCGTCGAGGGCGGAGAAGCTCGCGGCGTGGAGCTGGAGGACGGCACGCAATTCCTGGCCGAGAAGGCGGTGGTGAGCACCATCGATCTTCACCAGACCTTCCTCGAATACGTCGGAGAGGACAACCTCGATCCGGTCTTCGCCGATTCCCTCCGCGCCTGGGAGTGGGAGGAGTGGAGCCTCTGCAATCTCCACCTGGCCCTGGCCGAGCCCCCGAGGTTCAAGGCCGCCGAGACCCGGCCCGAGGTCGACCAGGCTTTCATCTACGTTCTCGGCTACCAGAGCGTGGACGAGCTCACGGGCCACTGGGACGCGATGCGCGGCGGTCAGATCCCCGACGGTGCAGGCTGCAACGGCTGCTTCCCGAGCGTTCACGATTCCTTCCAGGCGCCCCCGGGCCGGGCGACGGGCCTGCTCTCGCAGATGGCGCCCTTCGAGCTCGCAGATGGGGGCAGCGAGCGGTGGTTGAATCACCGGATGCGAGAGGAGGTCAAGCAGCGGCAGCTCGCCCTGCTGCAGCGATACGCTCCGAATCTCTCCAAGGACAAGGTGCTGTGGACCTACCTCACCACGCCCGCCGACATCCAGAACAAGTTCGCCAACATGGTGCGGGGGAGCTACAAGCAGGGCGCGTATCAGCCCTTCCAGATGGGATACCTCCGTCCCAACCAGGAGTGCTCCCAGTATCGGACACCGGTGGGAAAGCTCTACCTCGGCGGCGCGAGCGCTGCTCCGGGGGGAATGGTCATCTTCGGGCCCGGCTACAACTGCTCGAATGCCATTGCCGAGGATTGCGGAATCGAGAAGTGGTGGAGCGAGCACGAGTACGTGACGGCCGCACGCGAGGCGGACTACATCTGACCTCCTCTGCGGACGCGGCACCACGCGCGTGAACGAGTCTTATCTAGATCAATGATGTCTCTGATCCCTGGACGCCGATCTACTGCTTCTGTGCCTGCGCTTTCCTGACGGCCCGGTCCAGCATCCAGTCCAGCACGAAGGGGGCGTACCTCTTCGTCAGGTAGATGAACCATCCCTCCGCGTTGGCCAGGATCATGTACCGTTCCTTTCGGATCCCTTTGAGGAGCGCGCGCGCAACCACCTCCGGTTCGATCAGCTTTGCCGTTTCCCCGATCGCCCAGGTTTCCGGGGGCTTGGTCCGGTTCTCGAGTTCGTATCCCGGCGTGTCCGTGTCCGGAGGACACAGTACGGAGACCCGGATGTCGTATTGCCTGAGTTCCATCCTCAGGGTCTCAGAGAGGCCCATCATGGCGAACTTTGAGGCGCCGTAGTCGGCATATCCGAAGACCCCGATGAAGCCGGCCATGGACGAGACATTGACGATGTGGCCGCCGCCCCTCTTCTTCATGTGAGGAAGCAGGGCCTGGATGGTGCTCCATGCGCCGTAGAAGTTGGTCCTCATGATGTCGTCGAACTGCTCGTAGGAGATCTCCTCGAAAGGCCGCGGAACGGCCTTGCCCGCCGAATTGATCAACAGGTCGGGGATGCCGAAATGCTCGACCGCCTCGGCCATCACCCGGTTCACCTCATCGTGTTGTGATACGTCCAGCTGCATCCCCGAAAATCGCTGCGCTTCGGACTTGCGTCGTGCTTCGATTTCGCCGAGAGCGCGATCGATGCGATCCTGGCTCCGGGAGAGGATGAGGACGTTTGCGCCCTCTGCTGCCAACAGCTCGGCCGTCGTCAGGCCGATTCCGCTCGAGCCACCCGTGATGTATACGTTTCGACCCTCGAAAGTCTTCATTCAGCCGCCGCCTCTTGCTCGTGCTCGCATCGCTTCGTGTCCCGCCAATCGGGATCGAGAATGAACGAAAGCCCTGCATCCCCGGGGACTTGACCGAGTTCAGGTTATCGGAAGCAGAAGACTCTCCAAAATCTCCCGTCCGCGCGGGATCTCTCTCCGCCGCCCTCGGCTAACCTTCGCGCGGGACCCAGTGATGAGATCGGCGCTCGTTCTGTGCATGGTCGTGGCGATGACGTCCCTGGCGTCGGCCCGGGCGGCGGAGGTCACGATCGACGTGACGACCCGGCATCAGACCATCGAGGGCTGGGGCACCTGCATGATCTACTGGAACCTCGAAAGCGCGCCGTACGCGCAGTTGGCGTGGCGCCAGGCGTACCGGGATCTGGGACTCAACATCCTGCGCGTGAACATGAAGAAGGAAGTCCTGGTCGACGCGAGTGGCGACATGGCCGTCCCGGTGCGGCTCGGGAAGGACCTGACGGCGAACATCACCAGGATGGACTTCGCCAATCCCCGCACCAAGGTGTACGGCGAAATGGCGGAGTGGCTCAAGGAGAACGCGCTGGAGCCGGATCGTGTCAAGATCACCGGAGCGGTCTGGTCCCCCCCCCACTGGATGAAGGGCCCCACCGGCACCCGGCAGCATTTCGTCGGCGACCCCTCGGTGAAGAAGCCGACGCCCTGGCTCTCGGGGCGTGGAGGCGGCGAGAGCATCGGCGGTCGGCTGCTCCAGACACCCGAGAACCTCGAGCAGTTCGGTCGTTACCTGGCCGCCTGGGTCCGAGGGTTCGAACGGCACTACGGGGCGCCGTTCTACGCCATCAGCCTCCAAAACGAGCTGAGCTTCGAGAACCCATTCGACAGCGCCACCTATGCCAAAGGCCCCGACGGGCAGGACGAGCAGTGGTGGCAGTACGCCGCGGCGCTCGCGGCGGTCGAGAACGAGTTCGCCCGGCAAGAGATCACCACCAAGGTGATGGGTCCCCACGTAGCCCACGTGGGAGTGAAGCCGGGCAACCCCGTGGGCCTGTCGCACCAGATGAGCTACATCCAGGCCTTAAAGACGCACGCCGACCCGCAGTTGATCGATTTCCTGGCCTTCTACAACAGCAACGCCTACGTGGGCACCAGCGAGGACGCGGTGAAGATGTGGGCGGCCTACTACCGCGGGAAGGCGGTCGTGCCGGCCGACTGGGCCGCGGGCACCAGGGCTCCAGGCGTCGAGCCCGATGGAAAGCCGATCTGGCTGTCGGAAGCGGGAGGCGCCAAGGGTCCCTGGCTGACTGGAGCGGGTGGCTCGCCCGGCGAGGGCGCGATCACGGTGGCGCAGAAGATGCACAATGCCCTCGTGCACGCCAACGCGAGCGCCTACGTCTATTGGCAGCTGAGCGACACCTCCGAAGAGGAGAGCGAGCATACACTGCTCGGAAAGAAGCACCTCGGGAACCCCACGGACAGCAAGAAATACTCCGCCTTCAAACACTTCTCGAGGTATATCCGCCCGGGGGCGGTGCGGGTTGGTGCAACCTTCGCCAACGGGCAGAGTTCGGTCGGAGGCAAGAGCGAGTACGATACCCATCGCAGCCTCAACGTGAGCGCCTACTTGCACGAGGCGGACCGCGCCTTCACGGTGGTGCTGGTGAACATGACGGCCTCCGACGAGCCGGTCACCCTCCGGCTTCCCGGCACGTTGCGCGTCGAGCGCTTCCAGACCCATCTCACCTCGAGCAGCCTCAGCTTCGCCAGGCAGCCGGATCTCGCGGTCTCCGATGGAAAGCTGTCCTTGGCGGCTCCTGCTCACGCGGTCCTGACGCTTTGCGGTAGGACCGGCGGGTCTTCCGCTGAATGTCCTTGACGCCCTTCTCTGCGGACATTCCCGCTGGGCTTGGGCTCTACTCGTCCCTCTGGAAGACGATCTCGCCCCCTATGACCGTCATGTCCACGCGGATTTTTCGCAGCTGGTCAGCTGGGGTCTCGATGGGGTCTGACGACAAGACCACGAAATCTGCAAGCTTTCCCTCTTCGATCGAGCCCTTGATGGCTTCCTCGAAGGAGGCGTAGGCGCCGCCCAGCGTGAAGACAGCGACTGCCTGCTCGGGGTGCAGCCGCTGTTCCGGTCCGTACACCTCGCCGTCGGCGCTCGCGCGCGTGACGAGGCTCTGGATCCGTGTCATGGGGTGGGCAGCGGAGACCGGGAAGTCCGAGCTTCCCGGGACCGGGATCCCCATCTCGAGCGCCGAACGGTTGGCGTGCATCCAGGGGAATCGCTTCTCTCCATAGGCCACCATCTTGTCACCGTGCTCGTAGATGTAGGAGTGCAGCGCCAGCACTACGCCCAGGTCCTTCGTCCTCCGCAGGATCTGGGAATTGACGATGCTGGCGTGCTCGATCCGGTGCCGGTGATCGGCGCGTGGCTCCCGGGTCAGCGCGTTGTCGATGGAGCGCAGGACCATGTCGATCTCGCGATCACCGTTCGAGTGAACGGCCAGCTGGAAGCCCGCAGAGTGGATTTCCAGAAGGTGCCTGTCGAGCTGGTCCTGATCCCGCGCCGGAGGAACCCCGTAGTAGTCGGATCGGTCGGCGTACGGCTCGTACAGCCAACAGGTCTGGCCGCTCAAGGAGTTCCCGTGGAAGACCTTGATCGGTCCCACCCGAAGGCGATCCCGGCCGATCCAACTCAGGATCCCCACGGATTCCAGCCACCGTGCAAACCTCGCGAAGCGCAAGTGCTCGTCGCCGAACATCAGGTTGACACGCATCCTGGCGCCGCCAGCGAAGGCCGCGAGGTAGGCGACGAAGCTTCCGGGTGTGACCCAGGCATCGCCGATGCTGGTGATTCCATCCTCGTGGAAGATCTGGAAGCGCTCTCCCAGAGACCGCACCGCCTCGGTGAGCGAAGGCTGTGGCTTCGGGTTCTCCTCCGTGAAGAGTCGGTCGAATGCGGCACGCTCTCGACACACGCCCGTCGGTTCTCCATCCACATCCCGATCGAAGCTGCCCCCGTCGGGATCGGGCGTCTCCCCGCCGACCTGCGCGCTGCGGAGTGCGTACGAGTTCGCCGTGGCGACGTGTCCGCTCGAGTGGAAGATCAGGATCGGGTGAGCTTGCGAGACGCGGTCGAGATCATCGCGATTGGGATGCCGTCCCAGCTTGCTGTCTTCGTAGCCCCAGCCGAGAATCCACTCGCCCTCTACGGTCTCTCGAGCACGTGCGCGAAGCGCTTCGAGGAGCTCATCCATCGAGGAAATCGCGTTGGGTCCCAGGTGGACGCTGCCCGGCGGGATTCCGAGCGGATGCATGTGCGCATCATTGAAGCCCGGGAGGACCGTCTTCCCGCCGAGATCGATGATGCGTGTCTCTTCGCCAATGAGGTCCCGCACTCGATCTCGTGTGCCGACCGCGATGAACCTCCCTCCGGCGACTGCCACCGCGTCGGCCCGCGGGTTGGCCCTCGCCATCGTCAAGACGTTGGCATCGACGATCACCAGTTCCGCAAGTTTCGCATCGCGCCCACAGCCTGAAATCACGAGCGCCAGCACCAGGCCGACCCCGGTGAGGACGTCGGTCCAACGCATCAGAGGCACACCTCACCGGCCGGTCCACCGTCACCGCAAAGCACACGACGGCCGATCCGCCGAATCCCGACTCTCGTAGCCCGTCCTTGCACTCCCCCTCCGGCGCCGCGCGACGGCCGTCAACAGGGTGAAATCACCCACAGCCATGGGAAGAATGCCCAGAATAGCATGGCTGTGCGGTTGCGAAGAGCGAGCAGAAGGCGTCCGTATCTCAAGAAGCGAGCCCGGTCATTCGAAGTACTCTGCAGACGTACAAGCGAGGGAGCAACAATGCCCGCAATCACGCGAATCACCCTGACGATCGGGCTGCTGGTAGGGGCCTTGTCCCTCGCCGGCTGTGGCACGTTCTACGGAGACCTCGTCAGCGTCAAGATGAGGCCCCGGGCCTACAAGCCCGAGCCGCAGACCAGCAAGCACAAGGAGAACTACCTCCAGATCCTCGGCAAGGGGAAGACGGCGCCACGCTACGGATTCGTGCGCTCGGGCTACGAGCTCTTCGCACCCTGGAAGGTCGGCTTCAGGATGGGTGGCTTCGATCCGAAGGCGCTCGAGTACTCCCTCAACCAGCAGGGCTGCGTCGAGTTCGACGTGCCCAACTCGAATCCGCTGCAGTTCGCCGCCTTCTGTGGGTTCAAGACCAGCCTCGCTGGGGACTGGTCCCTCACCGTCGGCTACAACCTGGGAGGCAGTTCCGGCCAGAGCCCCTTCGTCGACTTCAACGGCGCGGGCGATCGCATCAAGATGAAGGCCGAAGCGGACGACCTGAGCATGATCCGCTTCTACGCCAAGCCCGAGGCCGTCATCGACTGGACCCTGGTCTACGGTCTGGACGCCGCCGCCCTGGGCTACGACCTCACCCAGGACAGCCTGCTTCCCGCCGTCGGCGGGAGCAGCTTGAACGACAAGGGCGAGATGGGATTCGCCAGCTTCTGGGGCAACACCGCACCGCGCCCCAACGCGACGGACGAGGAGATGGTCCTGGACTCCACCATGGAGGGGATCAAGCTCAACCTAAAGGTGGTCCAGAGGCTCGACAACCTGGTCCCCGACTCTGTCAACGCCCTCGACCACCTGAACGAGGCGAAGCTCAGCTACCAGTCGGCCTACGATCGCATCCTGGCCGATCTTCCCGATACCAAGGAGAACGGAAAGGCCCTGAATTTCCTGGGGAAGGCGATTCGTTTCAGCGACAAGGCCATCGAGAAGACCCAGGACGGAAAGTGGAAGTCGGCCTCGGGGCAGTCGAAAAAGGCCGCCAAGTCGGGCGGAAAGGCCGCGGATATCTATTTCAAGCTTGACCTCAAGTTCTGAACCGGGCCGCCCACGGCTCCAGGACGCGCTGTGCGCTGAAAGCGGTGGACAGAAAGTCCCGCGTGCTTCTCCATGCCGATTGGCGCGGAAGCGAAGCTCAGATGCCGGATCCCTCGATCTCCTCGTCGGCGTGGAGTCCGCACTCCTTGGTCTCCGGGTTTTCCCACCACCATCGACCGGCGCGAGGATCCTCGCCCGCCTTGACTGCCCGGGTGCACGGAGCACAGCCCACGCTCGGGTACCCCTGGCTGTGCAACCGATTCACCGGGACACTGTGACTGCGGACGTATTGCCAGACGTCGTCGTAGCTCCAATCCACCAACGGGTTCACCTTGAGGATTCCACCGTTGGCGCGGTCGACCTCGACCTTGCGGGTGTCGCTTCGCGTGAGACTCTGCTCACGGCGGAGCCCGGTGACGTACGCGTCGAGCTCGGCGAGGAAGCGCGCGCTCGGTTCGACCTTGCGCAGACGGCAGCAGAGCTGTCGCTTCTGCAACGACTCGTAGAAGAGGTTCATCCCTTGCTCGCGCACCATTTCCTGCACGGCACCGCTTTCGGGCAGTACCACCTCCACTTCCTTGTCGTAGCGATCGCGAACCCGATCGATCAGGTCATAGGTCTCCTGGTGCATGCGTCCCGTGTCCAGGACGAAGACCCGCGAGCCGACTTCGATGCGATGCATCATGTCGAGCAGCACCATGCCCTCGGGGTCTCCGAATGAACAGGAGAGCGCCAGGCGCGGATGGAACTTCCCGATTGCCCAATCGAGGATTTCGATGGAATCCCTGGATTCCAGCACCCCGCTGCGGATCTGCTCCAACGTTTCAGAATCCATCGGCGCCTTGCGGTCGTTCGGCTGGATGTCGGTGGCAGTGTTCATCTCCACTGCTCCATTGCTCCATCGTTGGGGAAGTCGCTCGCCAGGAGGTTCACACGGATCGACCGCGCGCGGATGCAGATGGAGAATAGCGCGGTTTCGGGTCCGACAGCGAGGATCTGGTCGAATCCCGTAGAGTGAATCGAAGCGAGCATGGATTCGAACGAGAAGAAGCCCCCGCCCGCCGCTCAGCGCCTGCGCAATTTCCAGACGTGTTCCGCCGGCCAGCGTCGGGCCCAGGACGCCGGGACACCGAAGCGGTCCTCGCTGCCCTCCGGTGCCAGTAGCTCGAGGTAGTCGAGCACTTCGAAGCCAGTCTCCTTGAAGAGGCGGAACCAGGCGGAGATCGGCAGGTTGAACTCGATCCCGCCGGGGTCCACCTCGGCCCGGGTCCAGTCCAGCCGCCTCAGCTCGAAGTAACCGCGATGGAGCGTCGGCTCGCACGGTCCGCCGCTCGGCGGCGTGCAGAGCATGGCCAGGGGAGTGTTGCCCAGGAAGACCAGCTCGCCTTCGGGCTTCAGCAGCCTGTGGGCCTCGGGAATCCAGATCCGGGGATCACACCAGATCGCGGCGCCGTACTCGCTGATTGCGAAGTCGAAGTGCCCGTCCGGATAGGGCACCGTCTCGGCGTTGCCGTGGTGGAGCGTCAGCTCCACGCCGTGTTCGGTCGCGAGCCGTCGTGCGGTTGCGAGCTGACGCTCCGAGTTGTCGATCCCGACCACGCGCGCCCCGCGTCGCGCCATCCATCCCGAGACATAGCCCGTGCCGCAGCCGAGCTCGATCGCGACCATGCCGGACATGTCCCGGGGCAGGAGCGCGAGCTGTGCTTCGGGAATCTTCCAGCAGCCCCAGTGCGGTTCCGACGCCCGCCAGCTGCGCTCGCCCGCCGCGACCCAGTCGTCGGCCATCGCGTCCCAGTAGGCGCGGTTCTCCCACACGTGCTCGGGCAGCTCGGACCTGGTCATCGTCTGAGTGTTAGCACGGGATCGAGATGAATGGCATCCGCTCCTCCTCGACACACGAGTGGCGACGACCAGGACCGGCTCTTTCACGTCGTCTGCACCCTCCTCATCTGGTAGCCTCCGCAGAGACGCAGAGAGGAGTCGGATGTGAAGATCGAGAAGCTCGACCGCGTGGTCGTATATGTCGACGATCTGAAGAAGTCCAAGCAGCGGTTCTCCGAGCTCCTGGGGATCGAGTTCGACCAGATCCCGTTCCGGGAGGTCGATCCCATCAAGATGGAGCCCGGTCCCGGCTCGCCGCCGGCAAGCGGTGAGAGCTCCGGCGGAGGGGTGCCGCGTCCGCAGCGCGTCGCGATCAGCCGCGTGGGCCTGGAGCTGATCGAGGGAATGCTCGAGCCGGGCCAGCCGCCGCGTGTCGGCTGCTTCCACTTCAAGGTCGCTGACTATGAGGGCGCCAAGGCCGAGATGGAGCAAAAGGGGCTACCGCTACTCACCGACATCACGCTCGGGACGCTGCGCGAAGCCATCTATCAGCCCGACGCCGAAGGCCCGCTCATGGGGCTCGTCTGGTACGACAAGCCCTATGTCATGGAGTCGATCAAGAGCAAGGGCTAGAGGCGCATTTCTCACCAGGTGTCGACACAAGGCCGCTTCTTGCCCTCGCGTGGATGCATCGGTGGCACGGAGGTGAGTGCACCCGTGATCAAACGGCGCGAGTCGGCGGGGTCGATCACGTCGTCGAACTCGAAGTAGGAGGCGGCGCTGACCGCCTTGCCCATCCGGTATGCCCTGGCGACCATTTCCTCGTAGGCAGCCTTTCGCTCCTCCGGATCCTCGATGGCGGCGAGCTCCTTGCGGTACCCCAGCTTTACCGCCCCCTCCAGCCCCATGCCGCCGAACTCACCGGTGGGCCACGCGACCGTGAACATTGGCGCCCTGAAGCTGCCACCGGCCATCGCCTGGGCGCCGAGGCCGTAGGCCTTGCGCACCACGATGGTGAAGAACGGCACGGTGACGTTGGCGCCGGTCACGAACATGCGGGCGGCGTGACGGACCAGCGCCGTCTTCTCGCTCTCCGGACCGACCATGATGCCCGGGCAGTCGCAGAGAAAGAGGATCGGGATGTCGAAGGCATCGCAGAGCTGGACGAAGCGGGAGCCCTTGTCGGCGGCCTCGCTGTCGATGGCACCGGCCAGGTGGGTCGGGTTGTTGGCCACCACGCCCACCGGTCGTCCCTCGACCCGGATCAAGGAGGTCACCATGCCGTGGCCCCATTGGCGGCGGATCTCCAGCACCGAGTCCTTGTCGGCCAGGGTCTCGATGACCTTCCGGATGTCGTAGATGCGCAGCCGGTTCTCCGGCACCAGGCCGCGCAGGATCCGCTGGTCGGCGCACTCCCAGCTCTCGACCGGACCCTGGAAGTAGGACAGGTACTTCTTCGCTACTCGAACCGCCTCGGCCTCGTCGGAGACCGGGATGTCGACCACGCCGTTCGGCACCTGGACCGACATCGGCCCCACCTCCTCGGGCCGGAAGATCCCGAGACCGCCGCCCTCGATCATGGCCGGACCGCCGACGCCGATGTTGGAGCCCTCGGTGGCGATGATCACGTCGCAGCAGCCGAGCAGGACCGCGTTGCCGGCAAAGCAGCGGCCCGTGGTGATCCCGACCAGGGGTACCAGGCCGCTGAGCTTCGCGAAGTAGTTGAAGGCCGGCACGTCGAGGCCCGCGACGCCGATTCCGTCGGTGTCTCCCGGTCTCCCGCCGCCGCCCTCGGTGAAGAACACCAGGGGCAGACGCCACCTCTCGGCGAGCTCGAACATCCGGTCCTTCTTGAGGTGATTCAGCTTTCCCTGGGTGCCGGCGAGCACGGTGTAGTCGTAGGACATGACCACGCACCGGGAGCTCTCCTCGCCAAACAGCTCGCCGTTGACCTTGCCGATTCCGGCGACCAGCCCATCGGCGGGTGTGTTCTTGATCAGGTCTTCCTCGGAGCGCCGCCGCCGTTGGGCCGCGACGACCAGCGGCGCGTACTCGACGAAGGCGCCCGGATCGCATAGGTCGTCGACGTTCTCTCGGGCGGTCCGATGCCCGGTCTTGCGCCGCTTTGCCACGGCTTCCGGTCGCGCCGCGTCGAAGCCCAGGGCGTGTCGCTCCTGCACCTCGGCCAGGTCCGGACGGATCGCATCCAGATCGACTTCATCCGCCTCCCCGGCCACGGAGTCCTCGACCTCGGCCTCCTCGATGAACACCAGGGGGTGCCCCTCGTAGACGGCATCGCCCACCGAGACCGCGATCTGGAGTACGAGGCCGCCCGTGGAGGCGGTGATCACGTGCTCCATCTTCATGGAGTCCATCACCAGCAGCTGCTGGCCCTTGCGGACCAGATCGCCCTCTCGCACCTCGATGCTGACGATGGTGCCCTGCATGGCCGCCCGGACTGCGACGGAGCCCGGCGGTCCCTCCAGGGCAGGAGTCCGAGGATCGGTGGCGGTGGGCCCGGTTCCGGCTGCACCCGGCGCGGTCGCTTCGCCGGCCGGGCTCTTCCCGAGATTCAGGACGGCGAGCGGATCGACCTCGTCCACCTTCGCGCCAGCCAGGCCCGGTGTGGTCGGCTGTGCGGCGGATTCATCGAAGAACAGTCGCCGATGCTCGGGATTCGGTGCCGCCAGCTCGGCGATGTGGTCGTCGATGAATCGGGTGTCCACCTGATCTCCGGCCACATCGGGATGTCTCAGCAGGTTCTGCAGGAAGCCGAGATTGGTGGACACCCCCTCGATCCTGAACTCGCAGAGAGCGCGGTAGGTCCGCGCCACCACATCGGCAAAGCGCCCCGACGATGAAGAGTAGATCAGCTTGGCCAACAGCGAGTCGAAACGGGGGTTGGTCGCGTAGCCGACGTACCCGTACGAATCGGTGCGAACCCCGGGACCGGAGGGCGGCTCGAACGCCGTGAGCCTGCCACCCGAGGGTCGGACCTCGCCGCCCGAGCCCATCGTCTCCATGTTGATGCGGACCTCTACGGCGAATCCACGCGGGGCCGCCACCTCGGACTGGCGGAGCCCGAGATCGCCCAGCGTCCGGCCCGCTGCCAGGAGCAGCTGCTGCTTGACCAGGTCGATGCCCGTCACCGCCTCGGTGACGGTGTGCTCCACCTGAAGCCTGGGGTTGACTTCGTTGAACGCGAACACCGTCTCCTCGCCCGCGGACTCCTGCTCCTTCGCCCCGACCTCGATCAGGAACTCGAATGTCCCGAGACTCCGGTAGTGAACCTCCTCGGCCATCCGAACCGCCGCCGCGGTCAGTCGATCGCGGAGGCCTGCCGGTAGCCCCGGGCTCGGTGCCACCTCGACCAGCTTCTGATGCCGCCGCTGGAGGGTGCACTCGCGCTCCCAGAGGTGGCTGACTTCGCCGGTGCCGTCGCCGATGATCTGCACCTCGATGTGCCGCGCGCGAGGGATCAGCCGCTCGACGTAGAGCTCGCCGTTTCCGAAGGCCGCCTCCGCCTCCGAGAGGCAGCGCTCGAAGGCCTCTTCGAGCTGATCACGGTGATGCACCGGGCGCATGCCGCGGCCTCCGCCGCCTGCCACCGCCTTGATCATGATCGCCGCCCCGTCGCCGAGGGCGTCGAAGAACTTCCGCGCTTCGTCCAGACGGGTCGGCCCGGAGGTGCCCGGCAGGATCGGCACTCCGCATCGCTCCGCCAGGGCCCTGGCTTGCCCCTTGTCGCCGCACAGCTCGAGGGTTTCCGGCTGCGGCCCCACGAAGGTGATTCCCGCCTCGGCGCATCGTCGCGCGAATGCGGCGTTTTCACTCAGGAAGCCGTATCCCGGATGAATCGCGTCGCATTCTTCCTCGGTCGCCAGCGCCAGGATCTGCTCGGAATCGAGATAGGCGCGGGCACCCGAGCCCCGCAGCAGACGGGCGACGTCGGCCCGCCGGGTGTGAAGCGAGCGGTCGTCGTCCTCGGAGAAGACGGCAGTGGTGCGAACGCCGAGCTCGGCTGCAGCCCGCATCACCCGTATGGCGATCTCACCTCGATTGGCGACCAGAAGGTTCATCGTAACGACTCGATTCCATGATCCGCACGTCGTCAATAGCCTAGGATAGGTAACCTCGAGCCGCACATCGCTACACTCCGAGACAAAGGCATGGTTCGCTGGGTCGATCGCAGACAGAGAGGGTCAGGCGATGAAATCCATCATCCAGAGGTACGAGAAGGAATTGACGGACTCGGTGATTCCCTTCTGGGAGAACCACTGCGTGGATCGCGATCATGGGGGATTCTTGATTTGCCTCGACCGGAACGGCGATCCGTACGACACGACCAAGCACTTGTGGATGCAGTGGCGCACCGTCTACATGTTTGCCGCTCTTGCCGAAACGCGCTTCGCGGCCGACAGGCGTGAGCGATGGCTGGAGATCGCGAAACAGGGCTTCCGGTTCCTGGTGGATCACGGCCGCGATACGGAGGGCGCCTGCTACTTCGCCCTGAACCGCGAGGGAGAGCCGATCGTCGCACCGTACAGCAACGGCTCCGATTTCTTCGCCATCATGGGGTGCACCGCATTGTTCAAGGCCACCGGCGACCGGGAGTGCCGGGAGGTGGCGATCGCTTCGCTCGAGAGTGTGATGGGGCGCGCCGACAATCCAAAGGGCCGGTGGAACAAGCGGCTCGCGGCGAGCACTCGATGGCAGACCCACGATACCTACATGGCCACCGTGAACCTGGGACTGGTGCTGAGCGACGGGCTGGGCCTGCCCGGTCTCGACGATCAGGTCGACGATGCGATCGATACCATTCTCGAGCGTTTCTGGAGCGAGGAGCACGGCGTGCTCCTGGAGAACCTCTTCCCGGACTTCAAGCCGGACCTCGCATCGCCGGAGGGTCGCACCGTGTGCCCGGGGCACGTCTTCGAGAGCGCGTGGTTCATACTCCAGCACGCGGAGAAGAACGAGCGCGCGGATCGCGTCGAGAAGGTCTGCGAAATCGTGAAGTCGATCCTCGAGCACGGCTGGGACACGAAGTTCGGCGGCATCTACTACTTCACGGACCTGCTCGGCAAGCCGCCTCCGGAGCTCACCTGGGACATGAAGCTCTGGTGGGTTCACTGCGAGGCACTGGTGGCCCTGCTCACGGGGTACCGGCTGACCCGTGACGCGGCGCTGCTGGAGTGGTTCGAAAAGCTCGACGAGTGGACCTGGAAGCACTTTCCGGATCCGGACCACGGCGAGTGGTTCGGATACCTGAATCGCCGCGGTGAGCCCACGCACCTGCTCAAGGGGGGCAAGTGGAAGACCTTCTTCCACCTTCCGCGCGCGCTGCTGGAGTGTATCGGGCAGATGGAGGAGCTCTAGGCCGCGGTGACGAGAACTCACCGTCCCAAGAGCGGCTCGAAGCGAATACAATCGGACCCGGCAGGTCCCACCTGCAGAGACATCCCTCCACCTGATTCGAAAGGAAAGGCCCGGCAATGCTTGGAAACGTGAGAGTGCTCGATTTGAGTCGCGTGTTGGCCGGACCGTTCTGCACCCGGATGCTGGCCGATATGGGCGCGGAGGTGATCAAGGTCGAATCCATTTCCGGCGAGCCGATGCGCCGGTATCCCCCTTTCAAAGGCAAGTATTCCAGCTATTTCACTCAGTGGAATGTCGGAAAGAAGAGCATCTGCATCGACCTCAAGAATGAAAAGGGGATCGACCTGCTCAAGAAGCTGGTCGCCGAGTGCGATGTCGTCTTGCAGAACTTCCGCGTCGGAATGCTGGAGAGAATGGGACTCGGATATCCGGTCCTGAAGGAAATCAATCCCAGGATCATCCTCTGCTCGATCTCGGGATTCGGACAGACCGGGCCGGAGACAACGAGACTCGCCTACACCGATATCGTCCAGGCCTATTCCGGACTCGACTATATCGCCGGGAAGATGGGAGGACCCGAGGCCGATCCGCCGGGTTTCCCGGTCTCGTTCGCCGACACCTACGCGTCTCTCAATGCCTGCGTTTCGATACTCGTCGCTCTCTACCACCGCGAGGTCACCGGGGAAGGCCAGGCGATCGACATATCCATGCTGGACTGCCTCCTGGCAGCGAACGATTCGACTCTGCAGCAGTACATCTTCTCCGACGGCCTCTGGGACAAGCCGGTCGGCATCTGGCGGGCTCCGCTGAGGATGAAGGACGGTCACATGGGAGTCGCCCTGCTTCTTCAGTTCGAGCGGACTACGAGGGCCATCGGGCGCCCCGAGTTGATCGAAGACGAACGGTTCAACAGCATGGCGGCGCAAGTAGTCAACCTGAACGAGTTTCTCGAAATCGTCGGGGAGTGGGCCCAGGACATCACGGTCGAGGAGGCGTCCAGAATCTTCGACGAATTCGAGATACCCTACGCAAAGGTCAACTCGACCGAGGAAGTCCTCGGCAGCGAGGTCGTGAAAGCGCGCAATATGTTGCCTAATCTGGAGCTCCCGGGAGTCGGAACGGTGCCTGTCGTCAATACTCCGTTCAAGTTCTCGATCCAGCGGACGGGCCCACAGGGCCGTCCGCCCGATCTCGGCGAGCACAACCGGCATGTCCTGACGAAACTGCTGGGCCTGTCCGAAGAGGCATTCGGAGCACTCGAAGGTGAAGGCGTGATTCGCCAGGAAAGAGGCTCCTGAGGATGGACATGAATGTCATCGATATCGAATGCGATATTCCGACCAGAGAGGTGTATCAGGCAATCCTCGACGACGTCAGACAGGGAAAGATCGACCAGGGGATGGCCAACTACCTGAATATCTTCGGCCCGGGGTGGGCAGGCGCGATGGGCATGAGCCCCGAACAGTTCGAAGAGGCCAAAGGCGAGGTAGGCATCACGAAGATCTACGAGAGGATCATCGAGAGCTTCGTCGAGAACGCGGAGTCCGAGGAGGGCTTTCTCGAGATGCTGGACGACGCGGGAGTCTCCCATGCATGCATCGGGACGGGATGGTTCGCGACGATAGAGCACACCGCAGGTCTCGCCGACAGGCATAAGGACCGTCTGATACCCTGGTTCAGGATCAGTCCCTTCAAGGGGATGACGGGTGTCAGGGAGCTCGAGCGCAACGTCCGAGAGCTCGGCTTCAAGGGCTTCTATGTCTCCTCTTTCAGGGACGGTATCTACGCGAATGACAAGAAACATTATCCCTACTATGCAAAGTGTGTGGAGCTGGGTATCCCCATCAGATTTCACACCTCCATGAATTACGCCTCGGACAAGGCGATGGACCTGGGGCGCCCCATCTATCTCGACGAAGTGGCGCGCGATTTCCCCGAGCTGACCATCATCGCCGGATTGGGAGGTTGGCCCTGGGTGCCCGAGCTGGTGGGTCTTGCCCGCAGGCATGCCAATGTGTATCTCGATCTTGCCGCGCACCGCCCGAAACACATCGCCAAACCCGGAAGCGGTTTCGAGGTGCTGTTGCAGTTTGGAAACTCGCTGCTTCAGGACAAGGTGCTCTTCGCGAGCGCCTGGATGACTCTCTCCATGCCGCTCAGAGAAGTCATCGAGGAGATGAGCGAGCTACCGCTGAAGGATTCCGTGAAGAAGAAATGGATGCATGAAAACGCCGCGCGAATCCTCGAGCTGCAATAGGCGGAGTTTCCTGCAATCCTCTCCCATGGAAAGCAGCGTCCGATCAGATCCCGCGGGGAGGAAGGGGTTCGCACCCTATTGGAGAGACGAGAAGATGAAGAAGGCCGTCTATCACGGGATTCGCGACATCCGTGTCGAGCAGGTCGAGGAGCCGAAGCCGGGGCCGGGTGAGGCCAAGGTCCGAGTGGTGTACTGCGGGATCTGCGGCTCGGATGTGCACGAGTATCTCCATGGGCCGTTTCCGGCGAGTCCCTTCGGGCACGAAGTCTGCGGTGAGATCGTCGAGGTCGGAAGCGGTGTCGATGACTTCGCGGTCGGGGATCGCGTCGTCGCCTTCAGCCGCGACGGGTATGCCGAAGCCATGGTGGCGCCGCGCCAACGGCTCCTGAGACTGCCCGAGGGCATCAGCTGGGAACGGGCGGCGCTGATCGAGCCGCTTTCGGGCGCCGCCTACGCAATCGATCGGGGAGGGGTCAAGGCGACCGATCGCGTCCTGATCTCGGGAGGAGGTCCGGTAGGGCTGCTGGTGCTGCTCGCGGTCAAGGTGGTGGGCGTGGAGACGGTCTACCTGACCGAGATCTCGGAGACGAGACGCGAGAAGGCCCGGGAGCTGGGGGCGACCGATGTCTTCGATCCCATGGAGTTCAAGATCCCGCGCAAGATGAAGGAGTTGACCGAGGGACAGGGGCTGGATGTCTCCGTCGAAGCGGTTGGCATCGAGGCCGCGCTCAAGGACTGCCTCGCCTCGACACGCCATGGCGGAACGGTGGTGGTCCAGGGGATTTTCACCGAGCGTGTGCCCATTCACATGCTCGGGTTCGTGAGCAGAGAGATCACGATGATCGGCACCAACTCGATCAACCCGCAGCTGGCGCTCGAGTGGATTGCGGCGGGCCGGGTGGAGCCGGAATCGATCGTGACCCGGATCGTGCCGCTCGACGACATCGCGAGTGAGGGTTTCGACGTCCTGGCGGACGACAAGGACCGCGACATCAAGATCCTGGTCGCTCCCTGAGCCGCGGGGGCTCTCTCCCTCCACTTCGGAGCGGGGCTAAGCCCATCCGCCGAGCCCCCCCTCGGCCGGTGCGTCTCGCTGTGCTGCCGATCGCGGGTCGGGTCAGAAGTGGTGCGTCCAGCGGAGAATGGCCCCGATTCCCTCCGGGCGGTTCTCGGCGAGCATCTCGAAGTACAGGTTGAACCACAGATGGTCGTCTTGCGAGAAATGCCAGACCGCCCCGGGGCCGAGGCCCAGCACCTGCTCACGCGTGCCACCGACACTGTCTCCGTCCACCTTGGCGTCGGTGATCTGCTTGAGGTAGTACCCGTTCAGCCCCACGTGGAGCCTCTTCGGCAGCACCTCGTAGGACGAGGCGAAGTTGAGGTGGATGGCCTGGCCGGCCTGGGCGTCGTCCGCAAAGGGGTACAGTGTCTTGTTGGGCCTGGTGTTCTCCGAGTTCCAGAGGTAGTGGAAGCGAAGGCTGGCCTCCCAACGCGGCGTGATGAACAGCGTGCCCGCCCAGTAGGGATTGATCGAGAAGATGTTCGAGCCGGCATTCAGCAGACGGTCGTCCCTGTACCTGCCGGTGGGGAATATGGTTTGCAGCTCGATGCGATGCATGAAGATGGGACCATTCTCTCCCATGATCGGATCCCACTGGATGTAGGGCCCGATCCAGATGTCGCCGAGCCCCAGTCCGCTGTCGTTCACCACCGGGATATCGCCCGGTTCCGAGTCGATCAGAATGACGGGAACGATCACGTCGAGTCCCCACTTGCCCCCGAAGAGCACCGGCTGGTCCGACTGGTAGAGGAGCTGGCTGAGACTGATCCATACGTCCAGGTCGCCGAGCAGCGGGATCTCGTCGCCGCTGTCGTCCTTGAACTCATCGGACGTGTAGTACTCGAGGTATTGCTGGAAGTAGAAGCCCGGTCCGGCTGGTGGAGCGCCGTCGAGGAAGCTGGTGAAGCCGAGATTCACGTTTGGCAGCCCCTGCGCCATCGCCACCTCGGCTCCCAGCGCCATGGTGAGGACCGCCGTGAGCACCGCCAGCGACGCCCGATCTGCTCTGATTTTCCTCCGATTCGCACCCAGCTGTCGCATCGTCTTCTCCCCCGATTCCCCTCTTTTACATCGCCGGATTCACGCAGTAAAGTATGCCGACACAGGAGGCCACAGATGTCGGATCATACCCGTTACATGCTGAGCGAGAAAGAGATCCCGAGCGCCTGGTACAACATCCAGGCCGATCTCCCGGAACCCCTGCCGCCGGTCCTGCACCCGGGCACCCAGCAGCCGATCGGGCCCGACGACCTGGCGCCGCTCTTCCCTATGGGGCTGATCGAGCAGGAGGTCTCCACGCAGCGCGAGATCGACATCCCCGGTGAGGTGATCGACCTCTACCGCCTATGGCGCCCGACGCCGCTGTACCGGGCCCGTCGGCTCGAGCAAGCGCTCGATACGCCGGCGCGCATCTACTACAACTACGAGGGTGGGAGCCCCTCCGGCTCACACAAGACCAACACCTCCGTCGCGCAGGCGTATTACAACAAGGCAGAGGGGGTGAAGCGCCTCACCACCGAGACCGGCGCCGGCCAGTGGGGCTCGGCCCTGGCCATGGCCTGCAACTTCTTTGGCCTCGACTGCAAGGTCTACATGGTCAAGGTGAGCTTCGAGCAGAAGCCGTACCGCCAGGCGATGATGCAGATGTTCGGGGCCGAGGTGACTCCGAGTCCCAGCCGGGAGACGGCCGCCGGCCGCGCCGTTCTCGAGAAGGACCCGGACTGCACGGGATCGCTGGGCATCGCCATCTCCGAGGCGGTCGAGCTCGCAGTGCAGGATCCGGAGTGCCGCTATGCCCTGGGTAGCGTTCTCAACCACGTGCTCATGCACCAGACTGTCGTGGGTCAGGAGGTGATCGGGAAGCTCCAGCTGGCCGACGACTGGCCGGACATCATCATCGGCTGCGCGGGTGGTGGCTCCAACTTCGCGGGCCTCGCCTTCCCGTTCATCGGCCGCAAGCTTCGCGGAGATTCGAAGGGCGAGCGCATCATCGCCGTCGAGCCGGCCGCCTGTCCCTCGCTCACCAAGGGCCCGCACGTCTACGATTTCGGCGACACGGCGGGTTTGACGCCGCTCGTCAAGATGCACACGCTCGGCAGCGGGTTCGTGCCGCCGGGGTTCCACGCCGGTGGTCTGCGCTACCACGGCATGGGACCGCTCGTCTCACACCTGCTCGCACTCGGCGAGATCGAGGCGGTGTCGGTGCCCCAGCTCGAGATCTTCCAGGCGGCGGTACAGTTCGCGCGGGCCGAGGGGATCATCCCCGCACCCGAGCCGGCTCACGCGCTCGCGATCACGATTCGCGAGGCTCTGCGCTGCAAGGAGGAAGGCCAGAGCCGCGCGATCTTGTGCAACCTCTGTGGCCACGGTCACTTCGACATGCAGGCGTATCTCGACTACTTCGCGGGCAAGCTCCGCGACTACGAGTACCCCGAGGAAGAGATCGCCATGGCTCTGGCGGGCCTCCCCAGCATCAAGGGCTGACGAGGTGGACGGGAATCGCGACCCGTGGAGCTGGAAACGGTGGATCACCGCGGGCATGAGTCTTGGCAGGCGAACCAGTCTGGTTGGAGTCACGCTGCTCCTCGCCGATCCAGTATCTGCCGACCCTGCCGAGTGACTCGACGCCCGATCCGGGCTAGCTAGACCCTATCGGAAACGACCACCACGCCGCCGCGAGACGGATGTATGGTCTGCAACCAGAGAGGTGTGAGGTGGACCTCGAAGCGATCGAGAAGGTGAGGCAACAGATACTCGATGCAGGGCGAAGATTCTACTGCGAAGACAGCCCCGCCATCAAGGAGAAGGCGCTGGAGTTCAACCGAGCCATCTCCCCCGAGGCCCGGGCCCTTCACCAGGAATCCGTCGTCATCGACACCTGCTGCTTCTTTCTCGAGGACTACAACTGGCATCTCGAGGAGTCGGGGGCCACCGCCCTGAACTGCACGGTTCCCGGAGTGATGGACGGCCGGGGAGACGCGGTGAAGAAGATCGTCGACTATCACCAGAGCATCCGAAGCAGCCCGAAGCTGACGCTGGTAGAGAACACCACGGACATCATCGATGCCAAGAAAGAGGGGAAGACCGGCATCATCATCGGAGCCCAGAGCTGCGAATTCATCTTCCATCCGGATCTCTACGCCTCGACGGAGGTCTTCGCGCGCATGGGCCTGCGCATCATGCAGATCGGATACAGCCACCGGACCTTTGCCGCTGACGGGTGTTCAACAGGGGACGAGGCGGGATTGACTTCTCACGGCAAGGTCCTCATCGACGCCATGAATCGAGCGGGAATCGTCGTCGACCTGAGTCACGTGGGCGCCCGATCGACCCTGGAAGCGATGGATTGCTGCGAGAAGCCTCCCATCTTCTCGCACAGCAATCCGATCGCCCTCTTTCCTCATCCCAGAAACATCACGGATGAGCAGATCAGAAAGGTGGCTGAGAGGGGAGGAGTGGTGGGCGCCTGCGCCTTTCCTCCGATTCACTGGGATCAGACCGACAGGAGGCCCGGACTCGAGACCTTCCTGGACAGCATCAGCTACTTCGCGGACCTGGTGGGCGTCGACCATATCGGGATCGGTCTGGACTCCAATGCACAACCCGGCGCGTACGACAGGAGAGAGCTGCTGAGCATGGGCCAGGGCCAGGCGGCGGTCGGTGGCCCCAACTACTACCTTCACTTCCATCTGAAGGGGATGACCGAGGAGAGCTTCTACTCCGAGGGCATCGTGAACCTGGCCAATCTCCCGAACATCACGGATGGCCTGCTGAAGCGCGGATTCAGCCGGGATGAGGCTCGAAAGATACTGGGTCTCAACTATCTGCGTGTGTTCGAGCAGTGGTGGGATTGATCTCGGCAGGGCCGAGCTCGGATCCTACGGCAACAGCTTCAACGAGGCGCTGATTCGCCCCAGATAGAGGAGCGCACCGCGGTATCCCGCGGTGCGCTCGGAATTGGATGCTGGCTGTCACCGGATCGGTGAAGCCTGATTCCCGGGTCAACAGACCTCGAAGAGACCCGCCGCACCCATTCCGCCACCGATACACATGGTGACGCAGACGTACTTCGCCTTCTGGCGCTTGCCCTCCAGCAGGGCGTGGCCTACGCACCGCGCACCGGTCATGCCATACGGGTGACCGATGGAGATGGCGCCGCCGTTGATGTTGAAGACGCTGTTGTCGATGCCGAGCTTGTCGCGGCAGTAGAGGGCCTGCACGGCAAAGGCCTCGTTGAGCTCCCAGACACCGATGTCTTCCAGCTTCACACCCGTTCGCTCCAGCAGCTTGGGCACAGCGAAGACCGGGCCGATGCCCATCTCGTCGGGCTCGGTTCCGGCCACGGCCATTCCGCGATAGATGCCGAGCGGCTCGAGGCCGCGCTTCTCGGCCAGCTTGGAGTCCATGATCACGCAGGCGGAGGCGCCGTCGGAGAGCTGTGAGGCGTTACCCGCGGTGATGCAGAACCCCTCGCCGCGGACCGGCTTGAGAGAGGCAAGACCCTCGAGAGTGGTGCTCGGGCGGTTGCCCTCATCCTTCTCGAGCGTGACCTCCTCGTAGGTGACCTCCTTGGTCTCCTTGTTGGTGACGGCCTTGGTCGCCGTCAGCGGAACGATCTCGTCGACGAAGAGGCCCGCTTCCTGGGCCTTGGCGATACGCTGCTGACTCTGCAGGGAGTACTCGTCCTGGGCTTCGCGGCTGATCTTGTAACGCTTGGCCACCACTTCGGCGGTGTCGATCATGGGCATGTACACCGCCGGCGCATTCTTGATCGTGTTCGGATCGGGCATGCGGTAGCGGTTGGCGTGGCTGTTCTGCACCAGGCTGATGGACTCGATACCACCGGCCACAACGATGGGCATCCTGTCGACCACGACCTCCTTGCAGGCCGTTGCGATACTCATCAAACTCGAGGAACATTGGCGATCCATGGTCATGCCGGGGACGGTGACGGGCCAGCCCGCCGCAATCACGCTCTGACGGGCCAGGTTGAATCCCTGGGTACCTTCCTGCATGGCCGCGCCCATCACCACGTCGTCGACCTCACCGGGCTCGACCTTGGCGCGCTCGATGGCGTGCTTGAGAACGTGAGCCGCCATGGTCGGCGACTCGAGGTTGTTGAAGGCGCCCCGGTAGGCCTTGCCAATGGGGGTCCGCACAGTGGAAACGATCACAGCATCGTTCATTCGTCAGCTCCTTTATCAAGCATCGGCACCGGTGTGAAATCTCCATGACTTTCGAAGAGGGTCAGGCACCATACCACAGCATCGCGTCTCCTCAAAAGCGCGGAGAGCGGGGAGGGTTAGCGGAAAGGGAAGGTGGCGAAGATGCTGTAGTATTGGACTTTGCCACGGTGAGGGCCGCACCGGATTGGAGGATGCCGTGAGGGTAGTCAACGCGATCGCAGAGATCCTGAAGCGTGAGGGCGTCGAGTTCATCGTCGCGTATCCCGTGAGCGCGATCATCGAGGCTGCGGCCGAGGCCGACATCCGGACCATCATCGTTCGTCAGGAGCGAACCGGCCTCCACATGGCCGACGCGTTCAGTCGCGTGAACTCGGGCGATCGGATCGGTGTGTTCACGATGCAGCACGGCCCCGGTGCGGAGAACGCATTCGGGGGCGTGGCTCAGGCCTACGGGGACTCTGTGCCCATCCTGGTTTTGCCAGTGGGGTATCCGCGGCGGGTCACCAACCTGGCTCCGAACTTCAACGCCGCCCTCAACTATCGCAACATCACCAAATGGTCCGAGCAGGTCACGGTGGCCCGATCGGTTCCGGAGACCATGCGTCGGGCCTTCTCCCAGGTGCGCAACGGCAGGCCCGGTCCGGTGCTGATCGAGTTTCCGCTCGACTTGTTCGGGGAGGAGCTGAAAGAGCCGCTGGACTACGAGCCGACCTTCAGCACCCGCTCCGGACCGGATCCGATAGCGGTCACCTCCGTGGCCGAGATTCTCAGCGACGCGGAGCGCCCGGTCATCTACGCGGGTCAGGGGGTGCACTACGCTCGGGCCTGGAAAGAGCTGCGCGAGCTGGCGGAGCTTCTGAACATCCCCGTCACAACGAGCCTGCAGGGGAAGAGCGCCTTCCCGGAGAATCACCCGCTGTCTCTGGGTTCTGGAGGCCGATCGCGGCCCAAGGCGGTCCATCAGTTCTTGCACGATGCGGACGTGATCCTGGGTATCGGCTGCAGCTTCGCCCTCACTGCCTTTGGACTTCAGATGCCGCGGGGCAAGGTGATGGTTCAGGCGACCCAGGACCCGGGAGACATCAACAAGGACATCCGCGTTCAGCACGCATTGGTGGGAGACGCCCAGCTGACGCTTCGCGCGCTGGTCGCCGAGCTCGAGGGGCGGAAGAATCCGCGTGCCGAAGAGCGCGGCCGATCCGTCCCCGGAGAGATCCAGACGGTCAGGGAATCGTGGCTGGCCGACTGGATGCCGAAGCTCACCTCCGAAGAGGTTCCGCTCTCGCCCTATCGCGTTCTCTGGGAGCTGATGCGCACCGTGGACGTCGACAACACGATCATCACCCATGATGCGGGAAGCCCGCGGGATCAGCTCTCCCCGTTCTGGCAGAGCCGGACGCCGCTCAGCTACATCGGCTGGGGCAAGACGACGCTGCTCGGCTCTGGGCTGGGCCTCGCGATGGGAGCGAAGCTGGCCCGGCCCGAGAAGCTCTGCATCAACGTCTGGGGAGACGCCGCGATCGGCTTCACCGGCATGGACTTCGAGACGGCGGTCCGCGAGCGGATTCCGATCCTTTCCATCCTGCTCAACAACTTCTGCATGGCGATCGAGCTCCCCATCATGCGCGTCGCGACGGAGAAGTACCGCAGTACCGACATCTCGGGTCACTACGCCGATATGGCCAGGGCATTCGGTGGCTACGGAGAGCGGGTGACGGAACCGTCCGAGATCGCCGGCGCCATCAGGAGAGGGGTCGAGAAGACGCGGGAGGGGACGCCCGCCCTGCTAGAATTCATCACCGCGAAGGAGAATCAGTACTCCGTCTTCTAGGATGGCTGACGATGCATGATCGGCCCAACAGCCGCTGTGACGGTAAGAGCGAGGAAGAGGCCCGTGAGTGAGTTGGGCAGCCGGACCACGATCCGCAACCCTGGCGACAGCGACGAGCCGCAGATGGCGGAGCTGCTGTTGCGGGCCTTCCAGAGATGGCCGCAGTTCGAGCTTCCCGTAACCGCCCTCGAGCACCTGCACTGGAAGATGCGAAGTGAGCCCCTCGCTGCACGGCACCATTGGGTCACCGAAATCGACGACAGAATCGTCGTGATGCTCGTCAGGATAGTCCGCCGGTTTCGAGTGAGAGGACGGGACTACCTCGCCAAGGACGGTGTCGATGCCGCGGTCGATCCGCGCTACCAGGGTCAAAGGCTATACGCCGCGATGGTGGATGTTGCGAAGGCGGATGGGCGGGACGAGGAGTTCCATTTCGGCTGCTCGTTCACCACGAATCCACGGTTGCGGCGGCGCAATCTTCGTTTCGGAACCAGATCGCTCGCCAACGGGATTCAGGTACTCGAGAAGCCTTTTCACGTTCGTGCAATCGTCGCTAGACGTCGAAAGAAGCACCCGGGACGCTCGCCCGCATGGTTGGCGGCGCTCAGGATCAAGCTGAGAACCGTCTCCAACAGGTGCGGACATCCACCCTACCTGGGTCGGACAGAGTTCGCCGGCTCGTGTGCGACTCTGGAGCGATTCGACGACGACATCGAGACATTCTTCGACGACGCGGCGCGGGCCTTCGAGTTCGTGATCGTGAGAAGCACAGACTACTTGAACTGGCGTTACTGCGACTCCGCTGCGGGGTGTTTCACGGTCAGGATTGCGGCGCAGGACGACAGGATCCTCGGGTATCTGGTATTCAAGATCAGCGAAGGGACGGGGTATATCGCCGACCTGCTGGCGCTGCCCGACCGGCCCGACGTGGTTCGCTCATTGATTGAAGACGCTCTTCGCGTCTTTCGCGGAGCAGGCGTCGATTCGGTCACCTGTTGGATGATTTCCCGGCATCCGTACAATCGAATCCTGCGACGCTACGGTTTCGTCGATTCGAAGAGGGAAGCGGGGTTCGAGTATCGAACGATTACCGTTGATAGCAGGGAGGTCGAGTTCCTGGACGACCCCCATGCGCGGATCCACCTCACACATGGGGACTCGGACTGGATCTAGAGTCCAAGACGCAGGCGAGGGGGCCGCGGAACATGCTAGGCTTGGGGCATGGATCAACTGTCGGGCGTGTCCGTGCGCGTTCCGGACGAGGCGGATATTCCGGCGATGGTACGGGTGCTGCTGCGCGCATTCGGAACCTGGCCGAGCTTTCCCGATCCGCGAATCACGCCCGAGGAGCATCTCCACTGGAAGTTCGACAACCACGAAATCGCCCGCAAGATCCACACCGTCGCCGAGATCGAAGGTCGCATGATCAGCGTGCGCTTGCGCCTGATGCAGACGGCCCTTGTTCGCGGCCGGCCGGTGCTGTTGCGCCAGGCGGTCGACGACGCGGTAGATCCGGAGTTCCAGCGTCGGGGCGTCAACGGCGTGATGTCCGATTACTTCAACGACCATTTGATCACTGGCGATGTGGCAATGAACTTCTCGACCAGCGTCATCGCCCATAAGCGTCTGGAGAACGAGTACAGGACCTTCGGTCGAGAGCTGTTGGTGCTGTACCGGGCCCTCGGTCTGAGAGCGTTGTCGAACTTCGGCCGCGCGGGTCGCGGTCAAAGGTTCGGTCGCCGGGTCAGGGCTCGCGGAGTTCTCCGCGCCGTGGCCAGCGCCGCAAGGCCGAGGCGCGTGGGCCCCATCGAGATCCACGGGCTCGAGCGCTTTCCGGAATCCGTGGATCGGCTCTTCGAGCATTCACAGCGGGAATTCGATTGGATCCTCCTCCGCAATGCGGACTATCTGAACTGGCGCTACGCCCACCCCAGCGCTGGCCGCTTCTCGATCCGTGCAGCCTTCCAGAAGGACGAGCTGATCGGATACTGCGTCATCCGAATCGGTGGGCCCCTGGCGCACATCGCCGATTTACTGGTGCTTTCCGGCCGAACGGACGTCGCCGATGCGCTGGTGGTGGACGCTCTCGAGATCGCGGCGGATTCAGGCGCCGGTGCGGTGGTCTGTTGGCTGCTGGCCGATCATCCGTACTTCGAGCTCGTGCGCGGTCGCGGGTTCGTCGTGACGGACTCGACGTCTGGCTGCCTGGTGAAGAACGAGAAGCTGGAGCCAGATGCGCTCGACTTCCTGGACCGACCGGAGGTCCGTGTCCACGTGACGGCTGGCGATTCTGATTGGGTCTGACCCCACGATGCTCAGGAAGGAAAACTGCAATGAAGGACTTTCGCAACAAGCTCGCCGTGATCACGGGGACCGGGACCGGCATTGGCCGAGAGCTGGCCGTCCAGCTGGCTTCCGAGGGCTGCCACCTGGCGATCTGCGACGTTCTGGCCGAGAACATGACCGAGACCCGGCAGGCCTGCGAAAAGATCGCGCCGTCCGGCACGCGCGTTACCAGCCACGAGTGCGATGTCTCGGACGAAGCCCAGGTATTGGCGTTCCGGGATGCCGTGCTGCAGCAGCACGCGACGGATCACATCAATCTCCTGTTCAGCAACGCGGGCATCGGCGGCGGCGGCAGCTTCCTGCTCGACGAGCGCGCCGACTGGGACAAGACCTTTGGCGTGTGCTGGTTCGGCGTCTACTACTGTGCCCGCGCCTTCCTGCCTCTGCTGGTGGCCAGCGAGGAGGGGTACATCGTCAATATCAGCAGCGTGAACGGATTCTGGGCGACTCTGGGCCCCGGGAATCCCCACACGGCCTATAGCACCGCAAAATTCGCCGTCAAAGGGTTCACGGAGTCGCTGATGAACGACCTGGAGTGCTTCGCGCCACACGTGAAGGCCGCAGTGGTGATGCCGGGGCACATCGGCACCTCGATTGCCCTGAACTCGCGCACCGTTCTCGGCAGGCCCGGCGTGGAAGACATGACAGCCGACGAACTGGTCGAAGTGAGGGCGAGGCTGGCGCGTCAGGGAATCCCCATTGATGGGATCAGCGACGAGCAACTCAAGGGATTCATCCAGCAGCGCATGCTGGACTTCCGCGACAAAGCTCCCACCTCGGCGGCAGAGGCGGCCACCATCATCCTGACTGGGGTTCGCAACGGGCAGTGGCGGATCCTGGTGGGCGAAGACGCTCAAGCGCTCGACCAGTTGGTGCGCGAGCATGCCGAGACAGCCTATGAGCTGCCCTTCTTCGGCAAGCTGCTGGAGAAGGGTATTTTCAGCGCATTGGTCGGCGCGCTCTCCCAGACGGAGTCGCCGGGGGGCTAGCCTGTTTCTCCCACCGGGTTGCGAAGCCGCCGCCTCCAGTCCAGGGCCTGGCACGTCGCGCTCGCCGCGATCAGCCGATGATGCGGGTCGCTCCAAGGAAGACGCCCGGCATGGCGTCGAGTTCCGCCTCGGGCAGGGACGCACCGCTTCGTGTGACGGTGAGTGCTCCGCGCATCGGCGTCCTCCCTCGGGCCATCCCAGACCCTCGAGATCCATATCGGAAGATCGTGGGGCCACTTGAGCAGTGGTGCAGTGAGGGCTGGATTCGGCGGGGTGAAACCACTACCGTCGGATGAGTCGGATCCGCACAAGGGGATAAGAAATCTGATGAAGTATCTGAAGAAGAAGAATACTGCATTTGCGGTCGCTGCTTGCGTGATCTTCCTCGCGGACACTGCCTGGTCCGAGTCACGGCCGGACTTCAACGATCACGACGCCGTCGTTGCGGCGATCAATGATCTCACGGGAAAATGCGGCACCGATCAGGCCTGTATCGCAACGTGCAAGGCATCTGCCGAGACCGCCCCGAAGTACCAGGATGCCACGCCCATCAACCGCAGATTGCGCCAGAACCTGTGGCATGCGTGCATGAAGAAACAGCCCGCCAGCGCTCCGGTGGCGAAGGCGACCCCCAAGCCGGAGCCCAAGATCGCCACCCAGGCGAGCTTCGATCAGAGCAAGATCGTCATCGCCGGTCTGCAGCTCGGCGGCCAGATTCAGGACGCCATGGACCGTATCAACCTGATGGAGGCCGATGGGTACTACAAGGCGGAAAACAGGGAACGCGGCAGTGGAACCTTCCGGTGGAGTGGGACGGATGCAGAGGGGCAACTCCCGGATATCGTCGAGACCTACAAGGCGCAGATCAACGACAAGAACCAGGGCGTCTACATCCATCTCGAAGCGATCGGTGACGGTACGATCTACAAGATCATCTTCAACCAGAAGGGCGCCATCGACCCGGAGGCCGCCAATGCTGCGATCGTCGAGCGCTTCGGCGCCCCGACCAAGGTTGCCGGGAGATATCTGTACTGGGGCTGCGAGGATCAGAACCTGGACGTCTGCGTGAAGGCCGATGCGACGAAGTTCGTGTTCGAGATCTTCGCTCAGGATGTCAGGATCAAAGAAGCCTGGCGCCCCGTCTATTACGAGAAGCTCGGCAAAGAGAAGGGCGTGAAGCCAGGTCTGCAGTTCTAGGTCGCACCTCCTCCGCTCGCACCGTCTCGACGTGTGGGAAGGCGGTCAGGAGCTCTCCGGGTGTTCGAGGTCAGCCGCCTCGAACACCCGTTCGCATCAGTCGTCCACGGCGATCATCACGTTCGAGGCCTTGATCATCGCGTAGGCCTCCTCGCGTGCGCTGAGCTTCATCTTTCACCTCCTGGACTCGGGAGCTTCCGTCCCGTTTCTGTTGGCTTCGCTATCGCCGCGGAAATGCGAACAGTGGGCCCTGTGTGAGCGGCGTGATGTACGCGGCCTGGCTCACGGTCAGATAGATACCGCGGTCTCCCCCGGCCTTGCGGCGATGCTCCCTTGCGTGTTCTTCTGACCAGAAGAATACCGACTTCCGTCAGAAGGTGTCGATGATGCTTGGATCCTCGAGCTTCTCGAAGTCCACGAGCGGGACGAAGATCAGCGGATCGGTTTCCTCCACGACATGACAGTTCATCGCGCTGTCCATCTCGATCTGGATCGATCGAGAGCAGTGTGCGCATTCCGTCTTGATGGTGATCGCGATCGACTCGTTTCGTAGGTGCCCTTGCACGAAGGGCATGGCGAAGCTGTCGATCGCTCAGGGCGAATAGACCTCCTCGCCGGTGCTGAAGCGGGCGTGATGCGGTGTCTCGTCCACGGTGACCGGATAGGCCCAGGTCACCACCCTCTGGTCGCCCCGGAAGACGAAGGTAAGATGCTCCTCGAGCTCTTCCAGAATCGATATGACCCGTGGGACGGGCAGATCGAGTGCCTCCGCAATCGACTCTGGAGCCAGCGGTGCACCGGTTCGGGGCAGCTCCAGGACGGTGAAATCACGCACTCTGTGATGGTCCTCCGACATGAAGCCGAGGCCTGCACGGCTCTTGCGACCTTCGGCCTTCATGATCCGCTCCCAGATCATGCGCGGGATCGGGATCATGTAGCGTCCGATCCCCAACAGCAGGCTATCCTTCATGGGCTCACCTCCTTCCTTCCTTTTTTCGAGACCCGCTGGAACCGGCGGTTCACGAAGAGGATGCTCGCGGCGACCAGCAGGTCAGAAAACGACTGCCCTCGGTGGCGCTCCGAATCGAGCCGCGGCCGCGCACGGTGAGGAGCGAGAGTGCGAGCACCCAGACCGCCCCCTCGAGGAAGCGTCGCCGCGTCGAGAGCTGGCAGAAGAGACTCTTCATATGGTGCGAGAATGTATAGTACGATATCGTATTACTGTCAATCGGCGGGGACACGAGAATGGCGCTACGGCTGATCGCCCACCTGCACAAGGCGACCCACCAGGTCGGTCTCTATGTCCACCGCGAATTGGGCGAGCTCGCGATCTCCCAGGCCGAGGCACACGTCCTGTCGCACCTCTCGGCGCGCGGCCCGTGCAGCATCGCTGACGTGCACCACTCGTTCGGGCACAGGCGCTCGACCCTCACCAGCATCCTCAACCGGCTCGAGGACCGGGGGCTGATCACCCGCGAGATCCATCCCGATGACCGGCGCTCGGTTCTGCTCCGCCTTACACGCGACGGCAAGCCGGTGGCCGTCAGCGCCCGAACGACCCTGGAGCGACTCGAAGCCGCGGCTCTCTCTTGTCTGAGCGAGCAGCAGGTCTCCTGCTTCATTGCCGTGATCGAGGCCATCCAAACCGCAGCAGAGGAAGAAGAGAGAGAGTAGATGCGCGGTGACCGGATTGGACTGGAGATCAGACCGACAGGTCGATGATCAGTCGGTCCCCGGCTTCCGGATCGAAGGAGCTCCGGAACGCTCGGAGCGGATTCTTCGCCGGGCCCCTCAGCCGGGACCCGTCCGTGGCGAACTGACTGCTCCCGAGGCTCGCGCACTCGAACTCTCCCCTCTCGGGCTGGTACTCGACTTCGACAGCTCGGTGGGGGCACTCGATGGAGGCGACCACGTAGGTCCCGTCTGCGGCTCGGGCGATGATCAGCGGGTCCGGCAACGCCGAGTCGCGAATCTTCACGGAGCCGCCCGACTCGGCCAGCTGCGGGACTTTGCCCAGGTCGACCTCCAACCGGCTGCCGGCCGCCTCGAAGCTGTAGGCGTCTTCCGGAATGGGGGGCGTGTTCCCGATCTTGGTAAAGGTCGCGCAGCCACCCAGGCCGCAGAGACAGCTGGTCGTCCCGATCACGAGCACGGCGCTGCGGCCGAGAAATTCGCGGCGGGTCCCTTCTTCCATGATGGCCTCCTCGATCCAGTTCGAATCCTGCGTGCCTCACGCGAAGACCGACAGATCATAGTGGAAGCTTCTCGTCGCCCCCACCAACCAGCACTACCAAACCGGATGCTCAGAAGTTGATCGCGAAGTCCACGAAGCCGCCGAAGCTCCAGCTGTCCTCGTCCCGTCCGAACGCGGAGCCGGCGCGGAAGGCCGGGAGGGCCACGTGGAACTCGTAGCGTTCCCACTCCTCGACAGCGAGGACCAGGTCGACCGCGTGTCCCAGGTCCTGGTGACGCCCATCGAGGACCGCCTCCAGGTTCGCGTTGCGAAGGAGGAAGGCAGGCTCGGCGAGCCGGTAGTGGTGGTAGACGAGGTCGAGGGAGCTGGAGCGGAAGAGCGAGATTCCCGCACCCAGGGTCAGGATCCCGAGGTTGGAGAGCTCGGGGTCGAGCAGGATGCCGTAGCTGGGGAAGCGCTCGACGCCCCCGAACCCGGCTTCGTTGGCCTGGATGCCGGTCTGACGAAACGATCGGTCGGTGCCGCCTTCCGATTGGCGACCGCCCGAGCCGAACGCGTAGCCCGCGTAGAGACGGGGCTCCCACGCCAAGGGCAGCAGCCAGTTGACTCCGGCGTCGAAGGCCCAGCCCTGCACGTCCCTGCGCGTGAGCGAGGAGACCACACCACGGTGCGGCGAGAACTCCTCGAACTCGAGGAAGCGCTCGTCGCCCCAGACCCAGGCGGCGTCGAGCCAGTAGCCGAGGAGCCCCCGCTCTTCGAGGTCGAAGACGCCCATCCCGCGCCCCCCGATCCAGGTGAGTCGTGCGTCGGACTCGTCCTCGCGGTCGAGCGGCACCAGATCCCCCGGCTGCGGAGTCGGTGAGTGGTCGTCCGAGTAGAGAGCGAAAAGCTCGAGGACGTGGTTCTCGTGCCAATTCCAGGAGGCCTCCCCGAGCACGCGCAGCACCCGGTCGTCTTCCGGCTCGACGAAGTGGCGGTCGGAGCGGCTGGGCCCAAGCTGGCGGGCCAGCGCCACGGCGATCTCGACGGTCTGGGTTTCGTAGGCGACCCGCAAGGCGTCGATGTCGTCGTCCCACCACCAGCGGCGATCGTCCTCGAAGTTCAGCCGTCCGACGTCGAAGTTCAGGTGGCTGCCGGCGATGTCCTCAGCGTAAAGCCACATCTCGCCCCGCTCTACGTAGAGGTCCGACACCTCGTCCGGAGTGTCGTCGAGCAGGTCCTCCACCAGTCCCAGGCGGAGCTGGGCGAAGAAGGAGAGCTCGCGCCCGAGTGTGTAGAACGCCTCGACCTCGAGCTCGGATTCGACTGGATCCGGATGGATGGGATCCAGGAACCGCTCCAAGGTTTCCCGTTCGCCGTTCCTGCTCAACCCTTCACGCGCGGGTGTACAGCGCGGATGCGGGACACTGACTCTGACAGTGGAAGCAGTAGTAGTAGTTTCCGGTCATGAAGGTCTGCCACATTTCCAGGAGTCCTGTACCCTCAATGGCCTCTCGCGTGACGGTGGTGTCACTTTCCAAACTCCCTTGCATCACCCGCTGGAAGTAGCGGAAACCGTACGCGAAGATCACGTCACCACATCGCTTCTTGTCGATCCTGCCTTCTCCGGAGAGGGCATTGGCCGGACAGCCCTCGACACACCGCATGCAGTGGTCGCAGACGTCTTCGTCGAGCGGCGGATCCGCTTCCAGGCCCGCTGCCGTGACGAGTCCGGAGATGCGTATGGCGGCTCCGAACTCCCGCGTGACCAGAAGTCCGTTTTCTCCGTAGGAACCCAGCCCGCTTCTGACGCCGGCTCTTCGCCAGCAGATCTCGCCGCGCATCCCCTTCTTGGGTGGCGCCATGTCGATTGGAATGAAGGCGGGGACAGCCAGTGAAGGGTGGCCCTCTGACTCCAGAAACCGGGCTGTCCAATGAGCGGCTTGCTCGGCCTGGCCGTAGCTATGGATCGTGTCGAATTGGGCGACCTGGTTGTTCGACGATCGGATGGCCGCCAGGCTGTGGCGTGAGGCGACGACCATCACCGACTTCGCCGACGTCAGCATGCTCGAGATCGCCTCCTCGTGTTCGGGAAGATCCCTTGCACTGACGACACCGACCAGATCCGCGCCATGCTCGAGGGCGAGCCTCTTGGCCCGGTGGGTCATCTCACTCGATCGCATTTCTCAGGTCCTCCCCTGCGGGATTCGACCGACCGTCCTCATCGGACGGAAAATGGCGCTGGAATCCCCTATCCGCTGGTCGTCAGCGAGCGAGCATCCCGCCTCACGACCGTTTAGAATACTCCGAGCATCGCCGTGGCATTGTACCAGTTCGCCCATCTCCGCGTTGCCAGACGTCCGCACCGACCGCGACGATTCACGCTCTCGAGGGAATCGATGGAAGTCACGAGAAAAGAGCAGTCTTCGATCCACTGCAGGGAGGAATCGGTCCTCAGACCCGAGGAGAAGCAGCGCTTCGACGGCTTCTTCCAGGAACACGGAATTTCGGAGGACATCTTCCTCTTCTTCGAGAGCCTCGTCGGGTTGTCAACCGACAAAGATCGATTCATGTTCGTAAAGGCCTTTGCTGGAAATGAGCTGGTGGGCCTGGCGATGTTTGCCAGAATCGCCGGCCACAGCCTCTACGGCAGCCTGAATACCCGATTGAGAAAGTACGCATTGCTCGAGAGACTGGGAGGCATGATGCGAAGTACGGTGTACTTCTCGATGCATGCCATATCGAGCCCGGGGCTTCCGCGTTCCTTCCTGTATACGGACAAGGGTCTTCAGGATGAGGTCAACGAGGCGATTCTCTCGTGGGCGAAAGAGAAGAGGGATGCCGACACGGTCATCATCTTCGATGCTGCCGAAGCGTCGGACGTCTACGCGAGGAACTCCTTTGCATGCCTTCCGTTCAGCTCCGATTCCTGGATCGACGTCACCCGATACGAGAAGGTCGAAGACTACTTGTCGCTCCACAGACCGACCCGGAAGAGGCTTTCGAGATTCAGGAGGAGAAGGAACGTAGAGGTAGAGACACTGCGGGGATCTGTTCCGGAAGAAACGATGCAGGGAATGATCGCATGCCTGTTGTGTTCCTACCGGAATTCCAAGGGTCTTCTTCCCATCCAGGAGTTCTACAACGCCAATCTGTTGAGAACCGCGCTGTTCACCTCCGACCGCTTCATCCATTTCGTGATACGGGTGGACGGCCAGATCGCCGGGTTCAGCACGCGTCTCCTGTGCGGAAAGACCCTGATCGGAATCATCGGAGGATACGATCGACAGCTTCCAGGCAAGCTGCCCGTGTATGACCTAATGATCGCGACGACGCTCGACTTCTGCATCCGGAACGGATACACGCGGCTCGTCTACGGCCTGGTCGACAACCAGACGAAGGCCAGATTGATGGATTCGTTCCGAGAGCAGAAGTTCTACGCCTACTCGAGGAGTCCATTTCTCCGGCTGGTGATGAAGCGGGCGTATTCGCTCCTGTCCGGCCATGACCTGCACAGGATCGACGCGGAAGCACGGGAAAGGAGAAGAGAGAAGCGATAGGATCCGTCAGCCTGGGATTGTTCGAGGATCCGAATCTACCGTTGGGCTCGACGGATTCCTACACCGCTTGGAGGTCACCTGGCGCTGGGCGTCGAGCTGGTATCGACCGCGCAGCAGTGGCGCACTCACGAGCTCGACTGGCGGCTCGCAATGACCTCGAGGCCCCCAAGATCGGCGAGCTGGCGCCGGACTTCGAGCTGCAGGACGCGAGCGGGAGGACCGCTGCGTGCTCTACAAACCGGGAATCGGGCCCTTCGGCTTCAGCCCCGACCAGCTCGAGAAGGCGATCGCAGAGTACCTGGCAGAAGGCTCATAGGCTGGAGCTAGATCCAGTCCGAGTCTCCTTGCATGAAATGGATCCGTGCCGTGGCTGCCTCCAGGAACTCGAGAGCTTTGGGATCCAGGGTCACCGCCTTGTACACGAAACCGACGTCTCTTTGTGAGTTGACGAAACCGTACCTGCGAAGCAGGCCATTGTACGGGTGTCGCGCAATCATCCAGCAGCTGACCATCTCGGCACGCACTTCTCGGAAGAGTCGAAGAGCGTCCTCGATCAAGGACCGCACCACGTCGAGCCGCTCGGGCAGCGCCAGGAGGTCAACGATGTACCCGTTGCCACCGCTGATCTTGAACACCAGGTACCCGAGGATCCTCCCCTCCTGCTCCGCGACCCGGATTGTGAACCGTCCTGCGGCCGGTTCACAGTAACGCCAGTTCATGTAGTCACGGCTTCTGACCACCAGGAAGTCGAAGGGCCGGGCGGCTTCGTCGAAGAAGTCGTCGATGCGTTCGTCGAATCGCTCCAGAGCGGCGATCGACCAGCCGGGCTTCACCGGACGCCAGTAGGGCCGGTGTCCGATCCGGTTGAGGAGACTCTCCAGCTTGATCCTGAGTGCCGCCAGCGGAGCCGGCATGCGTTCGCGGTACTTCGCCCGGCGTCGTCTGACGATCGCGCGCGCACGGTATGGCTTCTGGAGTACTTGAATCGGGTTGGCGATTCCCTTGCTTCCCTTTCGCGCATTCCGACCCTGCAGCTTTGGATTCGAGGTCAACGAGAGACCCAGGTCGACTTCGAAGTACTGTGGACGTTCCTTGGATTCGTCGACCATCGAGCTGTAGAGCCGGTGCTCCTGTTGGTCCGGATCGACCGCAGCGTCCGCACCGTCCCGGGCGAGGCAGTCCCGGCCCCTCACGCGGATTCTTCGGATGACCCTGAGAAGCATGACGACGATTCTGTCGTCGATCGCGCCGACCCAATGGTGCCGCCCGGCGACCGGGTCGCTCCGCATCTTCCAGCGGAGATGCTCGATCGAGGGTACCGGGATCTCGAACTGTGGCCAACGGTGGAAGGCTCTCATCAAGAGATCGATCATCTGCGCTTCGTCGGCTTCGTCGGGGTTGCGGACCGTGAGCTCGAGAATCGGCTCGCTCATCTCCCTCTCCGAGCAACCGGCCTTTCGCGCGGAAATTTCACCCTGCCCTCAGATCCGTTCGCAGTCGAGGCGGCTAGAGGTTGCGACCCCTGCGGAAAGGGCCTGGTCCATATCGAAGTCAGGCTGCAACATGCTGCATACATCGCAGATACGGTGAATCCGGCAGGAAGTCGTCCAGCAGCCAATGGAGCCAAACTGTGCGAGAACGACGCGCGACAGATGATCGGTCGTTCTTCCCTTGACGAAAACGAGATCACCATCGCGAAGCTCGGATTTCAAGAAGTCCGCCACCGCCACGAGATCCGGAATATTGTGGCAATGCGCCGGATCCATACCCGCCTCCGCTGCCGCGCGCACGGCATGGTGACCAGACTCGCTGGTGAATATGGCAACGTCAGCAAGCCCCGCAGCAGTCCTGCCGAGATCTCTCTGCCTCCTTCTTTGATTGGTCCCGGAGTCGGATACGTCGCTCATCACCAGGATGCGACGCTCCGCCCGAGATTCCCTCAGCACCTTCAGCATCGCGTTCAACGTGTCCGGCGACCCGCTCTCCTCATCCCGCACGATCACTGCACCGCTGGGTAGCATGACAGGCTGCATGCGCGCGGCGAATGGTGGAACCGCCGCGATCCGCTTAGCGGAGGTGGCGAGTGGAATGCCGCAAGCCGCGGACGCGGCGAGAGCTGCCGAGACGGAGCTGATCCAGTGTGTACCGATGAGCAGCGTGCGGACAGGTGTGACCGCACCTTCCGAACGAACCTTGAACGAGAGCCGTTCGGGCCAGCAGGAAGAGACGCTCTCGACCATGAAGTCACAGCTCGGGTCGTGGCCGTAGAGCACCACCTTGCCTCGAGAGTTGTCTGCCATGCTGCGCACGCGTTCGTCGTCCGCATTGAGGATGGCTGTGCCTCGCCGCCCCAGGTAGGTCAACAGCTGTTTCTTCTCTGTCGCTGTTGCCTCCAGGGTCCGAAAGTTGTTGGTGTGCGTGCGCGCGACACTGAGAAGGATGGCGACGTCGGGTCGCACAATCCGGGCCAGGTGTCTCATGTCGCCAGGCCCGCCTACTCCTATCTCGATCACGGCGAAGCGGTGCCAAGGTCGCATGGCGAGCAGGGTGCGCGGCACCCCATAGGTATCGTTCTCGTTGTTCTTTGTCTTGAGGGTTCTCGCCTGGCTGGACAAGATGGCCGCGAGACATTCCTTGGCCGTGGATTTACCGACACTCCCGCTGATTGCAATGATCGTCGTGCGGAGCATCAGACGCCGCCAGACGTAGGCAACGAGAGATGTCATCCGCCGGCGGGCTTGATAGCGAACGAGATTGGCGAAGCCGCGTAGACGCTGCCACGGTCGAGAAGCCAAGCTGCTGGTTTCTCGCGATCCGTCAGACATGTCGCGCCGGAAGCCTTGAGGCAAACGTCAGCAGCAGTTCCTCGGCCTTCCGTGGGGATCTGGCCAGGGCGAGTGCGGTAACGGAGCCATGCTCGAAGCCGCCGGTCTTGTAGGGAAGGATGCCGCTGCCGCGTTCCGGGTCAAAGAGTAGATCTCGGGTCAAGGCAGCGAGCGCTTCGAAGGATATCGGCTCGGTTCGCAGTGAGCGGGAGACGAAAGCATCGATGCTGGGCTGACCGTGACGTTCCTGCGTCGCATTCAGTCGGGCGCGCGTCAAAAGCGGATAGAGGGCCCCATTCACGCGCGGGTTGAGCTCGACGAAGAGGTGTTGGCTACGCGCGGGTCGCGACGCCTCGCATTCGATGAAGTCGAACCCCGCAAAACCGCGGTACCCCTCGGCGCGCAGCACGCGCGCAAGACGTAGCGCATCGCGTTGCATGGTGCCGGCGCACCGCGTCGTGGTCGGGAAGCGGTTGCCCTTGTGGACGAGCTGCTCATCGAGCACTTGATCCGTCACCCCGATGCAGCGTATTGGGTCGGGAGGCAGCGGTATGTAGAGCATCACGTTGGGCGACACCGATGCGGCAACGCGTTCCTCCACCAGGTAGAAGCGGTTGTCGCGGCGTTTCGATACCTCGGTTAGCGTCGAATCGCGACTGCCAGTATCTCGATCCACGAGGAAGGTTCCCGAGCCGCCAGCCGCTTCGGACGCACGCACGATCACCTGAGCCGTCCGCGACAACGCTCGCCCGATCGCGGATTCGAGGGGTGTCATGTCGCGGGGAAGGTGGTCCGGCGGGCCATCCAGAGTGATCACCTCACCGTCTGCGATCGGAAGACCGAGTTCCGTCGCCAACTTCCGAACTTCGTGTTTTCGGTTGCAGCGTTCGACGACCGCAGCGCCTGGTGCATCCATGATGACGTGTACACCATACCGGGTCTGAAGCGCGCGGACGAGGTGCTCTTCACAAGACGTGCCGATGAAGGGATCGAAATATACGACGCGGTCCTTCGGGAGGGAGTTCGCCATCGAGAGGAGGCTCGCGTCGTCGCACCGCAGCCTGTCAGCAAGTACGGCGTCACCGGCTACGCTGCGATTTCCGACCACGAGATGCTCCGGCAGCGGTCCGAGGCCAAGCCGAGACAGGAATTCGAGGAAGCTGGGGTCAACCGGTTCGTCGACGCAGACGAGATCGTCTGGCTGGGCGATCAACAGCGCGCGCTCCGCCTGGTAAGGTAGGAGCGGGCCCTTGCAGGCTCGGTAGCTTTCCAGATCGATCGAGGTAGCCGCGTGCGCGTAGATGCGAGGAGCGCGTGATGCCGGTTCGTGGCGTATGGACACGATTCGCACCTCAGCGGATCGGCGCTGGTTCTCTTTCGAGACCGTTGCCAGAGAAGAGGCTTTGAAACGGAGCGGCTTCACGCGGCGCGCCCAGCCCGTGCGGCAGCGATGACCCGGGGGCCGGGGATCATCACGTGGAGCTCCCGTCCGGAGCTGCCGATGACGTTGCCGACGACGCGCCACCCCGCCGAGAGCATCATCGCGATCGATGCCTGCCGATCGTGAAGGACGGTTGCCACGGGCACTCGCCCGGCATCGATGGCCGCGCGCAACGCGACGCGGGTCAGTTGGTCAGACACTCCGGTTCGCCGCATCCCCGGTATGACCAGGTTGCGGCAAACCTCGGCCAGGGTGCTGACTGCGCAGCCAAGTGCTGCGGTCCAGAGCGCTGCGGTTTCACCGGGCGCGACCGGTGCGATGCCCACGTGGCCCACCGGCTCCTCACGGGAGTCGACCGCCACCCACCGCCCCAGCGTGGCCGGCGCTCCGAGCCACTCGCCGAGATCGCCTCCTCTCGCGTAGGCAGGCGGCCACCCGGGATCGCGCTCCATATGCGCTCGCAGGATCGCAACCAGTGCAGGGTCGTCACCGAAACGCCAGGGGCGAACTGTGAAGGCCCGATCTGTGGCGTTTCTTTCCACCGGCCGGCTTCCCCGTCTGCGGCAATTCCGTGAGCACAACCAAGTGTATTGTATCCACGCGGTGGCTATGGGTTACGAGGAATCGACCCGCTCTATCGCTGTCTGCGTCCCCAGGATCTCACCGGTTACCCCCGGGGGGCACTCGGCCGTGTCAGCTTCGCTGCAGGGCGGACGAGGCAAATCGGCACTAGCTGCCCAGTGGAGTCACGCAGCAGGGAGTTCCGTTGAAGACGGGCATCCCACAGAAGCGGTCCCACACATCGTCGTCGTGCAGGAAGTTCACGTTGACACCGGGGAAGCGACGGCTGGCGCGGGTTCCGCTCTGGTACTTGTGGCCGAAGAACTGATCGATAGCGATTACGCCTTCGCGGATGTCGGGAGAGAGCCGCGCCTCGATCTCCAGCCGGTACTTGGGGAAGAACCCCACCCGTCTTGCCGGCCTCCCCGCGGGAACTTGTCCTACGTTATCGGGCGTTGCGCAGAGCCGCTCATGATCCCTTCTCGCAAGCGCCACTGCTCGGATCCTGAGGTCAGGTGGCGTTTATCTGCGTGACCAGGCCCTGCCGGAGCCCGCCACCTTTCGACTCTACGACCGTTGCGCGGTGCCCTTCCAGGGGCGCGAGTACAATCTGGGCGCAAAGGCCTTCCGGCATCTGGCCAGTCTGGCCGGAGCCGATCCTCGCCAGATGGCAGGCAATCTTCCCGAGAAGGCCTGGAATTTCATCGGTTAGCCCGGCGTCATGAAGGATCAACTCCGCTACTACCTCTCGCTGCAAAGAGACGGGGCACTGCGCGCCGGCACGCGACCCTTCCGAGAGCATTATCGTGGCCGGTGGAGAAGCTTCACGGCTCGCCGAGCCAGACTACGCAGCGACTCGACGTTCATCGGCGTCACCGGAAGCTCCGCCAAGACGACCACGACGAGCCTGCTCGGTCATATCCTCGAGGGTCATGGAAACGTCTATCTGCAGGCGAAGCGGAACATGGTCCGACACGTCACGGAGACCGCCAAGGAGGGCAAGCCCTCCGTGGACTTCGTGGTTTCCGAGATCGGCGTGGCCCAACCGGGGGACATGCAACCGATGGCCGACCTTCTGCAGCCCGACGTGACCATCGTCACCTTCATCGGCCTCGACCACAGGTCCGCATTTCGCACCAGGGAGGCGATCGCTGCAGAGAAAGGCGCCCTCGTCGGGGCCATTCGCCCGGGCGGCTTTGCCGTCCTGAACGCTGATGACGATCTGGTCATGTCGATGGCGGATCGCACCGAAGCACGCATCGTCACCTTCGGCCGCGACCGGGACGCCGATTACCGAGTCGTTTCCGCCACCTCGTCCTACCCGGGTCCGCTGACGGTCGACATCGTATGGCTCGGCGGCAGGATCGGAATCGAATCCAGGCTCCTGGGCGAGCATTTCTGGCTCTCCGTCGCTGCGGCTGTAGCCGCGGCGTTGGAGCTCGGTGTTCCCGTCGACACCATCCGGGAGCGATGTGCGAGCTTCCAGCCTGTACAGAATCGCTGCACTCCGTTTACGACTGCCGACGGTCCGGTGTTCATCCTGGACACCGCCAAGGCCCCATGGGAGAGCCTTCCGCTGGCCATCCGGATCGTCGAGAAGGCCGTCGCACCCAGAAAGCGTATCGTGATCGGCCAGATCTCCGACTACGCCGGCAATCCCAAATCCAAGTATCGCGAGGCATACGGCGCCGCGCGCGCTGTATCGGATCAGGTGATCTTTGTTGGAGAGAACGCCCACCGCGCCAAGGCCAGTCAGGAGGATCGGGAGGCCGGCCGCTTCATCGCGTCTCGCACCGCCAGGGAAGTTCACGAGCACATCAAGAACACGGCCTTCGAGGGCGAGGTCATTCTTCTGAAGGGTTCGAGGAACCTCCATCTGGAACGGGTGGCGTTGGCCTGGAAGCATGAGGTGCGGTGCTGGGTAGACCGGTGCGGGCTTCTCAGGGATTGCGGTGATTGCGGGCTCTACGAGACGCCCTTCGAAGAGCACGAGCCGATCCTGCGGGAGAGGGCCGCGGGGGAGCGAAGAAGACGGTGGAACAAGCGGCTAGCGCGTCTGGTTCCGCTGATGGGAAGCCGGGAATGAAGGAAGGCTTGGCGGAATCGAGCGCTTCTCGAGCTTCCCAGAGCCAGCCTGCCGTCGAGTCGTCAGCCTCGCGGGGGTACTACGGCTGCCGCGGCTCCAGGATCGTGGTCGACTCGGTGTCAGCTTCGCTGCAGGGCGGACGACGCAAATTGGCACTAGCTGCCCAGTGGAATCACGCGGCAGGGCGTTCCGTTGAAGACGGGCATCCCGCAAAAGCGGTCCCGCACCTGGTCGTCGTGGAGGAGGTTGACGTTGACGCCGGGGAAGCGGCGACTGGCGCGGGTTCCGCTCTCGTACTTGTGACCGAAGAACTGATGGATCCCGATCACGCCTTCGCGGATGTCGGGAGAGAGTCGCGCCTCGATCTCCAGCTCTCCCACGCGAGACCGGACCTGCACGAGCTGCCCCTCTGCCACTCCCAGCCTTGCGGCATCTGCGGGGTTCAGAATCGCCCAGTTGCCACCGAGCATCTCGGCGAGAGGCGCGATGTGGTGGGTCCAGGAGTTGTAGCCGGCCAGCCGGCGGACTCCGGAAACCAGAAGGAAGGGGTACTCCTCGGTCGAGGCAGGCGGCTCGGCGAGTGCCTCGGGCAGGGCGTTCGCGAGGTCTGACGGCGCAAGCTGAAGCCGCCCGTCAGGCGTTCGAATCCCGTGGTCGAGCAGCTCTCCGAAGCGGATCTCCCCGAGCTTGATTCCCCCCGGCGCACGCTTCAGCCGGCGCAGGGAAGCCTTGCCCAGCAGCAGGAAGCGGTAGAGGAGGTCCTCGCTGAAGTCCAGGCCCAGGGACTCGAGAATCCGCGCGAAGCGATCCATGAGCGGATCGTTCAAGAACGGCACCCGAGCGGCGCGGGAGATCGTCTTGAAGATCTCCCACTCGCTCCTCGACTCGCCGCGCGGCTCGACGATCTTCGAGTGCCACTCCAGGAAGGGATAGGGCTCGAAGGTAGACGTCAAGAAGTGGAGTCCACCCTTCTCGAAGAGCGTGGCGGCCGGAAGCGCGTAATCGGCGAAGGCGATCGTATCCGACGGGTAGATGTCGATGCACACCAGCAGCTCGAGGCTCCGAAGGGCGCGTTCCACCTTCTCCGTGTTCGGGAAGGTGATCACCGGATTTCCCGCTACCACCACCAGAGCGCGAATCCGATCCGGATCCGTCGAGAGAACGTCGTCGGCGAACACCGGCGCAGGCGGGCCGCCGAAGATCTGTGGATAGCCGCCAATTCGGGACGGCGCCGGGTTGCGGCGCTTGGAGAAACGCTCGAGGAGAGCGGGCACGTCGATGGCTCCGGGATTGAAATAGACGCCTCCCGGACGGTCGATGTTTCCGGTGAGGGCATTGAGGACCATGATCGCCCATTCCGTCAGAGTCGTGTTGTGGCTGGTCTGGACGCCGACCCGCGTCGTCGCAAACGCGCCGTCTGCCGCGGCGAACTCGTCGGCGAGCTGCTCGATCTGGCCCAGCGGGATCCCCGTGATCTGCGCCGCGCGTGCGGGCTCGAGCCGCTCGGCCAGGCTTCTCCACTTCTCGTGCCCCGTTGCGTAGCGCTCGAGGAAAGCGTGGTCGGCGCTTCCGCTCTCGAGGATTCGGCGAATCATCGCGACGAGCAGGAAGAGATCGGTGCCCGGGCGGATGGCGATGTGGCTGTCCGCGAGCTTCGACGTCTCCGTGGAGCGCGGGTCCACCACGACGACCTTCCCGCCGCCGCGCTGGATGGCTTTCAGATCGGCGGAGATGCGCGGACGTCGCTGGAGAAGTGTCATCCCGTTCGTCACCAGTGGATTGGTGCCGAGCAGGAGCGCGAAGCGCGCCCGGGCGGCGTCCGGCTGGAGAATCAGATTCTCGTTGCCGAGCACCCGTTCGGCCACAGCTCCGCGGTCGGTGTACTCGAGGGAGAGGACGTTGAACGAGTTCGGGGAACCGAAGGCGTGACACAAGGTATTGGCCAGTGTGATCGCGGTGCTATCCGCCGCGTTGCCCCAGTAGGTGGCGATGGAGCCCGGACCGTTCCTGTCTCGCAGCGAGCGAAGCTTCGCTCCGATCTCGCGGGTCGCGTCCTCCCAGGGGACTCGCTCGAGGCCACCCGGGCCGCGTCGGAGGGGATGAAGCAGGCGTTCCGGGTCGTTGACATAGTCGCCCACGTGCATTCCTTTGATGCACGCGTGCCCCCGTGTGACGGGATGATTCCGGTCCGGCCGGACCGCGACGATCCGATCGTCCTCGACTTCCAGCTCGAGTCCACAGAAAGGCTCGCAGGCGCCGATCTTGCAGCTGGTTCGAAACACCGCCATGGGCTGATCCTCCCGCCCCGGATGCTAGGGAGACGAGTGGATGCGTGTCTTGAAAGAAACGGCGGCGTCCACCTCGCTCAGACCCGCTTCTCCATGAAGGTGACCGACCGCGCTATGGCCGAGGGGGGGATTCCGACCATCCGCCGGAAGGTCCGCGTCAGATGCGCCGCGTCGGCGAAGCCAGCCGCGAGGGCGGCCTCGGTCAGCGAAACCCCCCTCGCCAGCTCACGCAGGGCGGAGTCGAGGCGGATCCAGAGCAGGTATTGGCGGCAGCTCAGCCCGACCTGAGAAGCGAAGAGCTCACGAAAGCGCCGGCTCGACAGACCGGCCGCTTCGGCCATTTCGGCAACTCTCCAGCGGCGGGTTGGCTCCGCCCGAACGGCCAGGAGCACCTGCCGGACCCGGTCCTCGAGGTCCCCACACCGCTCCGGCCCCGCGCCGAGCTGCACCAGGATGCCCCGAAACAGGCGGCTGGCGGCGTCGGGGCTGACCTCGCCCGCGAGGGCCGTGGCAGTCGTGGCGCGAATGGCTCCGATGGCTGCGGGGACAATGCCTTGGATCGGGGCGCGTTCCACGCCAAGACGGCGACCCTCCTCGCTCTCGGGCTCGAGATACGCGATCACCACCTCACTGCCGGATCCGTCCAGCTGGTGGCGTTGATCGCTACGAATGATGGCCCCGCCGTATCGCTTCCAGGCCGATTCGGGACCGGAGCGGAGGCGGATCTGACCGCTCAGAGCCACGCAGATCTGGATCGCGTGGTGCAGGTGGGGAGTCGTATCGGAGGCGCCACCGATGTAGAGCGCGCGTCCGATCCCGACGAACACGCGGCCCGACCAGATGCTCTGGTTCTCTTTGCCCGACCGGGAGCTCCCGTCTTTCTTCACGGGCTCGCCTGGGTCTCGGATGCCAGCCGCTCGACTGCGGTCAGGAGGCGCTCGACCTCGGCGGGCGTGTTGTAGTGGACGACGCCGATCCGCACCATGCCACCGGTCGCCTCGAGGCCGAGGTGCTCGGTGACCTCGACCGCATAGTAGTTTCCGTCCCAGACGAAGATCCCCCGTTCGCCGAGTCGGCGCGCCACCTCCCGCGGAGCCAGATCGCCGATCCGGCAAGCGATCGTCGGACAGCGCTCGCCGATTCGCTCGGCATCGGTAATGCCGAAGACCCGCACACCGGGCATGGCGTTCAGGACGTCGAGGATCCGTAGCGCCATCGGCCGCTCCCACGTGGCGATCAGGGACATCGCTCGCGCCAGCTCACGGCGTCGACCACCTGGCCGTGGGTCACCGCCCGCCGCCGCATCGTCGCCGCGCCGCCCGATCCCGGCCAGGTAGTCGACCGCTGCCACCACCCCCGCCAGTCCCTCGAAGCTCTGGGTCCCGGTCTCGAACTTCTCCGGGGCCGTGCCCGGTGACGGCCGCACCTTGTACGGGGCCAGCTCTTCGCTGTGCTCCCGCCGCACCCAGAGAATACCGACATGCGGACCGAAGAACTTGTACGCCGAGCAGACCAGGAAGTCGGCATCGAGCTCGCCGACGTCGACGGTCATGTGCGGCATCGAGTGGACTGCATCCACCCAGATCAGGGCCCCGACTTCGTGGGCCATCTCGGCGATGCGCGCGATCGGGTTGATGGTTCCGACGGCGTTCGAGGCGTGCCCGACCGCAACCAGACGAGTCCTGTGGTTCAAGAGCGAGGCGAGGTGGTCGAGATCGAGCGTGCAATCCTCGCGGTGGAAGTCGCAGTGACGCACCACGATCCCTTTCTCCTCGAGGGCGACCCACGGCGCCACGTTGGCGTCATGATCGAGCCGGGTGACGATGATCTCGTCACCGGCCGAATAGCTGCGCGCCAGCGCACGACTCAGCGCGAAGGTCAGCGTGGTCATGTTCGGGCCGAAGGAGACCTCCTCCGGTGCGCCGCCGAGGAGGTCGGCCATGGCGTTTCGGGCGGCGTCGACGACGGTCTGGCTGCGCCGGCTGGTCTCGAAGGCGCCGTGCGTGTTGGCGTTCGCGCGGCGATAGTAGTTGGCTGTCGCCTCGATCACCGCCGCCGGTACCTGGGTCCCGGCAGGACCATCGAAGTAGGCGAACGGCTGTCCGTCGCGACCGGTCTGGGCCAAGGAGGGGAACTGGGTGCGAAGGTGGCTCAGGTCCGACAGAACCGGATCGGTCATTCGGCGTACTCCAGGTGGGCGAACGGTCGTCCGAAGGAGCTCCCTCGGCTCATAGGTAGCCCTTGGCCTTCAGGAGCTCGGCATTGAGGATGCCTCCTCCGGCGGCCCCTCTCACGGTGTTGTGAGACAATCCGACGAAGCGGCAGTCGAATACGTTGCAGCTCCGCAGCCGCCCCACGGTGACCGCCATGCCCTTGTCTGCGTCGCGATCCTTGCGCGGTTGGGGTCTGTTGTTCTCCTCGCGGACGATGATGGGCCGATCCGGCGAAAACGGCAATCCGAGCTCCTGGGGCAGGGAACGATAGCCCCGCCAGATCTCCTCGATCTCGGCCAGAGATGGCTTCTCGGATTCGAACGCCAGACTCACACAGGCGAGGTGGCCGTCGATCACGGGAACCCGATTGCAGTGGGCGGAAATCCGGATCGAGCTGTCCTCCAGGAACTCGCCGTTGGCAATTCTGCCAAAGATCTTGAGAGGCTCGACTTCCGACTTCTCCTCTTCGCCATTGATGAACGGAATGATGTTGTCCGTCATGTCGATGGAAGCGTGGCCCGGGTACCCGGCGCCCGAGACGGCCTGAAGGGTAGCCACGATGGCTCGCGCGACCGGGAATCCGGCCTGTCGCAGAGCGTGTATCGGAGCCATGTAGCTCTGGACACTGCAGTTGGGTTTCACGACCACGAAGCCCCTGCTCCATCCCCGGTTCTCCTGTTGAACGGGGATGATCTCGAGGTGGTCGGGATTGATCTCGGGGATCAACACCGGCACATCCGGGGTATGGCGGTGGGCCGAATTGTTGGAAACCACGGGAATCCCGGCTGCCGCATACGCGTCCTCGGTCTCACGGATCGCCTGCTTGTCCATCTCCACCGAGGAGAAGATGAATTCACAGTGACGCCTGGCCTCCTCGACGTCGCTCGCGTCGTGGACGACCAGGTCCCTCACCCGGGCCGGGATGTCGTCGTCCATCAGCCAGCGCCCCTCCACGGCGTCGGCGTACTTCTTGCCCGCCGAGCTCGGCGAAGCCGCCACGTATTTCACATCGAACCACGGGTGATCCTCGAGAAGCCTTATGTAGTTCTGTCCGACCATGCCGGTTGCCCCGATTACACCAACGCTCATCCGTTCCATCTGGGTCTCCTTTCGCAATACGAGAATTTCAAACAAGAAAACCCCGCTCCCTATGGGGAACGGGGTTCGTGCCAGCTGCTTTTCTGCCGTGTCTGCCGGCTAGGACCCTCCGCTCCCCTGGGGCGGGGTCGGTCGCTTGGTCTTCTTTGCCGTCGTCAGCCAGAAGGCTCCGCTGGCCGGAGCGGTCCCGGCCCCGGGTGCGAAGAAATCGAGAGAAGCGGCTGACGAACGCAGACTCATGGCACCGGTAAATTACCCGCTTCTTTCTTCTCGTCAAGCGCCGGGGCGGGCCGAAGAACGATCCGCTCGACCGTGTGCTCCTCGACCGCCTCGCGGGTAGCTCGGCAGGGTCATGCGGGCCAGGAGGTCCCCCTGTGCGCGATGGGCGAGCGGGTGAGCGAAAGCGACCTGGTGCAGCGCACCCCATTTCCATTGCGTCGAGTCTGTGCCCAAGCGACTTTCCATGGTGGTGAGTGCCTGCGCGAGCGTCTGCGCCAGGAAGGCGTCGCGCTCCGCACTCTGATTCTGCAGGTAGGCGAGCGCCTGCACCGGATCGGCGTACTCGAGCAGGGGGGCGGCATCCTCAGGGGCCAGGACCCTCACCAGGCCGGCGGGCTTGTAGCCGATGTTTCCGTCGATGTCGGCGTAGACCTGGTTTTCTGCCGGGGCGCCCCAGCGGTTGAGTGCGGCGACGAACTCGCGCCAGTTCTGTGCGCGCATGTACTCGACGCTGCCGAAATAGGGCGCCATACCCGGCTCGAGCCAGCCCGCACGCACGGCGAACGCCCGGTGCTCTTCCGGATCTTCGAAGACGACGGGCCCGTGGCGCGTGAACTTGATGGTTGCCTCGAGGTCGGGCGCATCCCGGATCTCGATCGTCTCTCCGACCGTCTCGAAGGGCAACCAGTCTCCCCGGTAGCGGTAACTGCCGGGATCCTCCGGATGCATCTCGTAGACGTACAGGTCTTCCTGATCCAGCGCGAAGATCGTGAGTCCAAAGGCAACGCGCTTGTTGTGGCCGATGGAGATGCCCGGGAGGGCCGGCTCGCCAGCGCCGATCACGTTCAGACCAGGCGCCGCCAGGTGAGCGATGTATCGCAGCGAGGGAACACCGTGGCCGCGGTGAGGGTCGTTGGCCAGGATGGGTCTGCCGGTCGCCGTACGCGCCGGGGAGACGGCCCAGTTGTTGGAGCCGGCACCATCGCGAGACGCGCCCGAGTCCTCCAGTGCGATGTCTGCTTCGGGTTTGTCGAACTCGACTCCCGACGTCGTAGTCACGCAGGACGTCTTCCGGAATCGAGCACGGATCCAGACCGTCGGGAAGCACTGGCCTCCAATCGGGTGTGAGCTTTCTGCGCAGGGCGTCGGTCTCGAGGCCGAAGCGGCAGGTGACCCGTGCGCGCGTCACCTCGCTCTTCACGTTTCGCCACAGCCCGTGGCTGCGGATGTGCACCACGTCGCTCGCTTGCCAACGGGCCGGTCGGTAGCCGAGCAGTGCAAACTCGGGAGAGAGCAGGGAGGGGTCCTGTTCCGTCCGCGTCACGAAGGCGTTGATGCCCGCCACGAATGCCTCGGCGATGCGCTTGGCATCCGATCCGTAGGCGAGCCACTCCCGATACATATCGCCCCTGTAGAGGAACAGTCTGGACGCCCGGTCCTGCTCCGCGTAGGCTCCGCCGAACACCTCGGAAAGGCGTCCCAGACCGCGGCGTCGCCAGAGGTCGATCTGCCAGAGCCGGTCTCGCGCCGCGTTGTAGCCCTGCACGAAGAAGGCATCGTAGTGATCGCCGGCGTAGATGTGCGGCACTCCCCAACGATCGATCAGCACCTCGGCCGGCTTCTGGAGTCCCTGGACCTCGATGGCCTGCTCGCTTTCACTCGCGCATGAGATGCCTGTCAGTCCCAGCGCGATCTACGCGACACTGGCGATCGCCTTTCCTCTCACGTCGTCCTCCCCTTTCGGATCAGGCCTGCTAGCGCTTCGAGCAGGGCGCGGGCGGCGTTCTCGTCGATGGAGCCCTTGCGCAGCGCCAGGTCCACGGTCCAGCTTCCGAGCGCCCGATAGAGGCCGGATAGCTCGGGTGCACTCTCGTCGAGGGCCGCGAGATGTGCGCTCACGGTCCCGAGGTCGCCGCGGGCGATCGGCCCGGTGAGCGCGCCTTCCGCGCCGAGCTTCGAAATGTTCTCGACGGTCGCTCGAATCAGGGGTTCGAGAGCCCGCCAGGCCGTCTGGCGTTCGATCTGGGCGGCTGTCGCCAGGGTGAGGGCCGCGTCCAGGAGCCCGGTCAGGTAGTTGCAGGCCATCACCGCCGCCGCGTGGTACAGGGATTTGTGTTGAGTTTCGATGCGCACGCAGCGAGCGCCGATGGCGGCGCCCAGCTCCTCGAGCGCCTCGAGGGCGGCCTCGTCTCCCTCGTCAAAGCAGTAGCTACCGGGCAGGCTGGCGAGCGCCGCCTCGACGGTGGGGAAGCTCTGGAGGGGATGGAACGAGGCGACATGGCAGCCGAGCTCCCGCCGAGCCGGATCCAGGCACTCGCTGCTGAGAGCTCCCGAGCAGTGTGCGACGAGGCTTCCCCGCGCGAAGGCGCGGGCTGCCACGAGCTCGCGGCACGCGGCTTCGATGGCGTCGTCGGGCATCGCCAGCAGGACGAGTTCGGCTCGGCCCGCCGCCTCGCGCGGGGAGAGAACCGGCACCTCGGCACCGATCCGGCTCGCGGCCTGCTCGGTGCGGAGACGGTCCCTTCCCGCGACGGCGGTCACCCGATAGCCGGCGCGGGCGGCGAGCGCGCCGACGGCGGTTCCCACCTTGCCGGCTCCGACGATGGCGATCGAAGGCCTTTCTCTCCGCTCCGTCACGGCTGCGCTATCGGCTCATTCCTCGATCCCGGGCCCCGCGGCTTCCGGGGCGCCTCGACCGGCAGGGGATGCGAAGCAGTGATAGCACATGGAGTCGGCGCCCGATCCCGTGACCTCAGAGCGGAATCGTCAGCTCCTCGAGAGTTTCGGGAGCGTGGGTCAGGCTCACGCAGCCGTCGTCGGTGACCAGCACCGTGTCGGAGTGTCGGGAGCCTCCCTGACCGGGAATGTAGATTCCCGGCTCTATGCTGATCAGCATTCCCGACTCGAGCTCCCGGTCGTATCCCTCGGCGAGATAGGGCGCCTCGTGGCCGGTGATGCCGAATCCGTGTCCGGTGCGGTGAAGGATGCGATCTCCGTAGCCGCGATCCTCGATCACCTGGCGGACGGCCGTATCGATCTCGCTCATGACGGCGCCGGGCCGGGCGAGCTGGTAGGCCCGGGCCCGCGCCTCGAGCATCGCCTCGAAGGGGGCCTTCGCCCGCTCGGGGACGGAGCCCAGGAAGAAGCTGCGCTCCAGCTCGACGCCGTATCCGTCCACCTGGGCGAAGACGATGCTGACGTGGGGTCCGCCTTCCTCCATCGTGGTGCCGAAGGTGGGAACCAGGTGGGGGTCGTGCGAGAGCGAAGGCGGCCAGACCGCGCCGACCGCTTTGGTCACGACGATGTTGGCGTGGGGAACGTCCGACAGAATCCGGGCCATCATCGCCTGGGAGGCCGCTGCGTAGATCATCCCCTCGATGACGCCCGGGCGACAGATCTCCAGGAGCTTCTCGTGCCCGAGTTCGACCACCTGGCAGGCGTGGACGTTGCGGCCGATCTCGTAGTCCGACTTGACGAGGCGCACTTCGTCGATCAGGTCCGTCACCACCGTCTCCCCCGGTGTCCGCTGGCAGATACCGACCGGCATGGCCGACTCCACGCCCACGCGCGCGCTGGCGTCGATCAGGGTGCGATAGACATCGAACCAGTTCTCGCCTTCCGGCGCCGGAAACTCGTAGTAGGTGGCGTAGTCGAGATCGCAGAGCGCGCGAGCCTTGACATGGCTCGTCTCCAGCAGGGGCGCCACCATGGTCGGCGTTCCCCGCTTCGGAATCACCAGCAGAAACGGCCGCTCGTGGACGTTGTTGGCGAAGTGGGTGAGGTAGTAGATGTTGACGGGGTCGAAGCTGACGTAGGTGTCGAGCGCCTCCTCCCGCATCAGGTCCTGAACCTTCGCCAGACGGCTCGCCAGCTCCTCTTTGCTTGGAGCTCCGGTGATGGGTGCGGGCAGTGCGGCACTGACGGTCTTGCTTCGCATCGGCTCTCCTCCAATCCTCGAGGGTCTCTCAGTATGGTGGAAGATGATACTGAAGGTATGATGTCCTCCGCCGCCGAACCTCGTGAAGCCCTTTCGGAGCAGCGTGAGGAGGAGCAGATGACCGTCGAATCCCAGCTTCCGACCCTGGGAGCTTTGCTGGAGGACCGGGCCGCAAAGCACGGCGTCGTCGGAGCCGCCCTCGCCGTGGGGCGGGGAGACCAGATCTTCGAGACCGCCACCGGCGTGGTGAACCGCAACACCGGCGTCGAGGTCACCGCGGACTCGGTCTTCCAGATCGGCTCCATCACCAAGCTCTTTACGACCACACTGATCATGCAGCTGGTCGACGAGGGCTCAGTCGAGCTCGACGCGCCGGTAAAGCGCTACCTGCACGCCGGCCTCCGGGCGGCGCCTCGCCTCGACCACGGGAGGAGAACCTGATGAAACGGATGTTCCTGGGAATGCTGGCGACGGAGACGAACACCTTCTCCCCGGTGCCGACGGGGCCGAACGTGTGGAAGGATTCTCTGCTCGTTCACCGCTCGGACCCGCGCGAGCAGGACCCGCCGGCGGTCCTGGGCGCCCGGGCGCTGCTGGGCAAGGTGGCCTCCGAGCGCGGCTGGGAGGTGGCCGAGGGGCTCTTCGCCTTCGCGCAGCCCGCGGGTCCGACGCCGCGGGCCTTCTACGAAGAGCTGCGCGACGAGCTGCTCTCGGATCTGAGGGCGGCCATGCCGGTCGAGGGAGTGCTGCTCATGCTCCACGGTGCCATGGTGGCCGAGGGCTACGACGACTGCGAGGGCGACATCCTGACGCGCGCGCGCGAGCTGGTGGGTCCCGAAGTTCCGGTGGGAGCGGAGCTCGACCTCCATTGTCACGTGACGGCTCGGATGGTCGAGCACGCGACGGCTCTGGTTGGCTACAAGGAGTACCCGCACGTCGACGTCATGAACCGGATGCTCGACCTCTTCGCGATCCTCGCCGACGCGGCCGAGGGCAAGGTGAAGCCGGTGGTTTCGACCTTCGATTGCCGAATGATCGGTCTGGTTCCCACCACCGCCGAGCCGATGCGGAGCTTCGTGGACGAGTTCACCGTCCTGGAAGGCCAGGAGGGAATTCTCAATGTCTGGCTCGGCCACGGCTTTCCCTACGGAGACGTTCCCGATCTCGGTGCGACGATGGTGGTGGTGACGGACGGAGACGCGGCCCGCGGCGCCCGGCTCGCCGAAGAGATGGGCCGCAAGTTCTTCTCGCTCCGGGACGCCGTGTGCACGCCTACCCAGACGATGGACGCCTGCCTCACCCAGGCCGCCTCGGCTTCGGAGGGCCCGATCACCATCGCGGACACGGCGGACAACGCCGGGGGCGGCGCGCCGAGCGACTCCACCTTCTTCCTGGTGGAGATGATGAAGCGAGGCATCGAGAACGCCGCCATCGGGCCGCTCTGGGATCCGGTGGCGGTGGAGATCTGCCAGGATGCGGGAGTGGGCGAGCGGCTCCAGCTGCGCATCGGCGGCAAGCTCGGCCCCACTTCCGGCGATCCCGTCGACGTCGAGGTCACCGTCGTGGGTCTGTCCGACGAGCTCGAGAACACGATAGGCGGGGTGCCGATTTCGCTCGGTGCTGCCGCGGGGATCAAGGTGCACCCGGGAGGCGAGACCAGCGACGCCCCCGAGCGCGGCATCGACGTCGTCCTCACCACTCGACGTGGGCAGGGGTACTCCACGTCGATCTTTTCGGGCGTGGGGGTCGACCCCGAGAAGAAGCACATTCTGGTGGTGAAGTCGACCCAGCACTTCCACGCCAGCTTCGCGCCGATCAGCAGGCAGGTGCTCTACGCCGGCGATCTCGGCGCTCTCCCCGGTGACATGACGGTGATTCCCCTGCGACGCGCCGACACCGGGCGTCTGTGGCCATTCGTGGAAGATCCGTTCGCCGGCTGACCGCGTCTAGACGAGAAGGAGCTGCAATGAGTCGATGGGGAATCTCCGCGGAGGCCGCGGAGCTGCACGAGGACGCCCTGGTCTGGGACATGACGCTCCCGATCATCACGCCCGGGCTTCCTGAACGGAAGGCGGATCTCTTCGCCCGCTTTGCTGGTTCCGGCTTCGACTTCGCGACGATTACGCTCGCCATCGACGGCATGGATTTCGGTGCGGCCGCCCAGCAGATTGCCGACCACCGGCGCTTCGTCCGCGAGCGCTCCGAGACATGCGTCCTGGTGGAGTCGGCGGAGGAGGTGCTACGGGCGAAGGAGACGGGGAAGCTGGCGGTGGGCTTTCACTTCCAGGGAACCGCACCCTTCGAGGACAACCTGGACTGGGTCGATTTCTACTACAAGCTCGGCGTGCGCCACGCGCTGATGGCCTACAACGAGAAGAACCGGGTCGGGTGTGGGTGCCACGTCTCCGAAGACACGGGCCTCACCGACTTCGGACGGGAGCTGATCGCCGAGATGAACCGCGTGGGGATGATCGTCGATTGCGCGCACACCGGCTATCGGACCACCATGGAGACGATCGAGGCCTCGCAGTCACCGGTCATCATCTCGCACACCAACGTCCGGGTGCTCTGCGATCACGACCGATGCGTCTGGGACGATCAGATCCAGGCCTGCGCGGCCAAGGGCGGCGTGCTGGGAATGACCGGGCTGAGTGGGTTCCTCGGCGAGGGTGGGGCGACGCCGAAACGTCTGGTCGATCACATCGACCACGTCGCCAACCTGGTGGGGCCCGAGCACGTCGGTCTCGGTCTCGACTACGTATACGACCTCGAGACTTTCATGACCTTCGTGGCGCGCATGCCCGACCGATATCCGCCGGAGAGCGGCTACCAGGACATGCAGCAGCTGGAGCCGGAGGAGGTCCCCCGAATCACGGAGGAGCTGCTCCACCGCGGCTATGGAGAGCGGGAGATCCGGGGAATCCTCGGAGAGAACTGGCTGGGCGTGTGCCGGGGGCTCTGGAAGTGAGAAGCTCTCCCGGCGCGCTCGGGCCGTCGGAAAGCTGGATCCGGGGAGAGAGCGGACGTGGCTGAGACTGCAGAGGTCGTGATCGTCGGTGCAGGTGTGATGGGGGCCTCGATCGCCTTCCATCTCGCGGAGCGAGGGGCGGGGCGCATCCTCGTCCTCGACCAGGCCTACGTCGCGGCAGGGGCTAGCGGAAGCTCCTCCGGGCTGGTGCGGATGCACTACACCTACCCGCCCGAAGTCCACCTCGCGCTCCTGAGCCTCGCGTACTTCCATCAGTGGCAGGAGCGATTGGGACGTCCCAGTAGCTTCCGGCGCACCGGGTTCTTCCGCATCGTTCCGGTCTCGCAGGCGGCCCGGCTTCGAGCCAACGTGGAGATGCAGAAGGCTTGTGGTGTCAACACGCAGGTCGTGACACGCGAGGAGCTTCGCGAGCTGGAGCCCGGCTGGCGGCTGGACGACGTGGAGGTCGCCGCCTACGAGCCCGATTCCGGCTACGCGGATGGCGCCACGGTAGCCGGCGACTTTCTCGCCTGCGCGCGGGAGCGCGGTGCGAGCTACCGCCTCGGCTGCCGCGTCCGGGGTCTGCGGATCGACGGAGGGTGCGTCGTGGGTGTCGAGACCGACGCCGGGCCGATCGACGCGCCCGTCGTCGTGGTCGCGGCGGGCGCGTGGAGTCGACGCCTCTTCGACCAGGCCGGCATCCCGCTCCCCCTCGAGTGTGAGCACCATGACGTCCTGATCCTGACTCGTTCCAGCGTCGACGGAGCCCCGAAGCGGGCCTGCATCGACTCCTCGTTGGGGATCTACTTCCGCCCGGAAGGGCAGATCCAGGCCTTGCTGGGTGGCTTCGAGGGCCCGCGCAGCCTCGATCCCGAATCGGTCGAGCCCGAGGTCTCCGAGAGCTCGATCGAAGCCAAGCTGCGGCGGGCCGCCTACCGCATTCCCTCGCTGGCCGAGGCGGGCATCGTCCGCCAGGTCACCGGCTACTACACCATGACGCCCGACAACCGCGCGCTCCTCGGTCCCATTCCCGGTGCCGAAGGACTGTTCTGCTGCACCGGATTCTCGGGCATGGGCTTCAAGATCTCGCCAGCCATCGGTCTGGTGATGAGCGAGACGATTCTCGAGGGCGAGGCCCAGACGGTCGACATCTCCGGCTTTCATCCCCATCGCTTCGCGCGGGGCGCGCCGATTCGACCGGCCGACGACTACGAGATCGATCGGCTCGATCTAGAGGCCGTCACCAGAGATCTTCTGTCACCGTCGAGGCTCGAGGAGGAGGACACAGCCGGATGACCGACTACGACTTTGCTGTCATCGGCGCCGGGATTGCCGGTGCATCGGTAGCCTATGAGCTCCAGGCCCGCGGTCGCGTGGTCCTCCTGGAGCGCGAGCCTCTACCCGGTCATCACACCACCGGCCGCTCCGCTGCGATCCTGATGCAGAACTACGGCAACGCCGTGGTTCGGCGGCTGACCCAGGCGAGCCGCGAATTCTTCGAGCGGCCGCCGGATGGATTCGCGCCGTATCCGTTGGTGTTCGACCGACCTGTCCTCTTCATCGGTCGGGAGGACCAGAGAGAGCGCCTGGCGGAGGAGCAGAAGGCCGGAGAGGATCTCGGCGTCGACGTGCGCCTGTTGGATGCCGCAGCCACCCGCGCTCTCTGCCCGGTGCTGCGCGAGGACTACGTCGCCGGTGGCCTTCTGGAGCCGGGAGCGAAGGGTATCGACGTCGCCGGGATGCTGGAAGGGTTCCTGCGCGGGCTGCGAGAGCGGGGTGGAGCGGTTCGCACCCGCGCGGAAGTCGTGCGAGTGGAGCCGTCGGATGGGGCCTGGGAGGTCGAGGCCGGCGGAGAAGTCCACCGCGTCGCCACCGTGGTGAACGCGGCGGGCGCCTGGTGCGACGAGGTAGGGCGTCTGGCGGGCGCTCGATCGGTCGGGCTCCAACCCCTGCACCGCACGGCGATCACCTTCGACGGTCCGCCGGGACACGACTTCCGCGCCTGGCCCGCCGTAATCGACGTCGACGAGACCTTCTACTTCGAGCCGGAGGGAGCGCAGCTGCTGGCCTCGCCCGCCGATGAGACGCCATCCGAGCCCTGCGACGCCGTGGCGGAGGACTACGACGTGGCGGTCGCCGTGGACCGGATCCAGCGCGCGACGACCCTCGAGATCCGATCCATCCGGCGGCGCTGGGCGGGTCTCCGGAGCTTCGTTGCCGACCGCGCACCCGTGATCGGAGCGGACCCCGACCTGGACGGCTTCTTCTGGCTGGCGGGGCAGGGGGGCTTTGGGATCATGACCTCACCGGCTGCCGCGCGGACCGCGGCGTCGCTGATCGTACGCGGCTCGCTTCCAGAGGACCTCGAGCAGCTCGGTCTCACCTCGGAGCAGATCTCTCCTGCCCGGAGCAGCCTGGCGCGAAGCTGACCCGAATTCGCTCAGCCGCCGATGATTTCCGTCAGATCCACCTCGCGAAGGAACTTCGAGAAGTAGAGCTTCGCGTCGGGACACCTCTCGCGGAGGGCCTCGCGGTAGCTCTCGAGGTTCATGTATTTCGAGAGCGTGAAGGGATTCAGGAAGTTGTCGAAGTGGTGGACCATGGTCACGCCGGGTCGAAATCGCTCGATCAAGTACTGCGACTGCGACAGCCACTTTCTGTTGGCCGGACAGTAGGGGATCGCCAGGACATCGACGCGCTCGATGTTCCCCATCTCATCGACCTGATCGGTGAGATTGCCGAAGTAGAGCATGGTTCTCTTCTGGTCGGGAAACCTGAAGTGGAAGGCGAAGCAGCTACCGAAGACGTGGTGAGTCATCCATTTGAAGCCAGCAGGGATGGCGGCCGGCTTCCAGTGGCGCCACGGCCGCAGGAACATCGATCTGACGAACCAGAAGTCGATTTCCTCGGTTCCGATCCGATAGGGCGTGACGTCGATGTCCGCGATGCCGAAGGGGGCGCCCTTGATTTCATCCAGGGCATGACACGATCTCATGTCGATCTTGGCGCCCGACCGCTTCGCCTCCCGCCGCACATCGCGCAGGCACTCCCCTGGCGCATAGACCTCGGGATCGTACTTCGCGACCAGATAGGGGACATCCCAGGAGTGATCCAGATGCCCGTGTGTGAGGAGGAGGTAGTCGATCCGGTCGAGGTGGTCCCTGGTGAGCTCGAGATGTGGCTTGTCGCCCGGGAGGCGAGTGTAGAGAGGATCGATCACCGTCTTCAGGTTCTTGTAGCGGATCTGGTAGTGCGCTGCGCCGTGCCAGCTCAGCGTGACTCTGTGGTCGGAAGTCACCTTCTGTCGTCTCCGGATCTGCTGCTGCGCGGCCGCTCCCAGCTGGCGAACGCGAGGCCTCCGATGCGAGACGATACCGCGCCTGGGCGGTGCAGGCGGCTTGCGCCGCTGGTGGCCGGGCGTATAAGCTTGGGCACTCGCATCGAGGGCCGGGCCGGTGGCGGCGGTGGCGGGCAGGGGGATCTGCATGTCTTTCGAAGACGCTCTTCGCTACCTCTCCGGCGCCACGCGAATCATGGACGTCGGCGAGCGCATCGAGCGTCTGCTGATGACCCCGACGCGCCAGCTCGAGGTCGCGGTCGCCATCGAGATGGACGACGGTTCGGTGGGCGTCTTCGAGGGCTTCCGCGTCCAGCACAACGCGGCTCGGGGCCCCTTCAAGGGGGGCCTCCGTTTTCACCACGAGGCGGACCAGGACGAAGTCAACGCCCTCGCCAGCCTGATGACCTGGAAGACCGCCGTGGTCGGCATTCCCTACGGTGGCGCGAAGGGGGGAATCCGGGTCGACCCCCGCACCCTCAATCCGGGCGAGCTCGAGCGCATGACGCGAAAGTTCACCGACCAGATCCACGATGTGATCGGGCCCGACGTCGACATCCCCGCGCCCGACGTGAACACCGACGGCCAGATCATGGCGTGGATCATGGACCAGTACTCGAAGTACCACGGCTACTCGCCGGGCGTCGTGACCGGCAAACCGATCGAGCTGAGCGGCTGCCGGGGTCGGCTCGCGGCCACCGGCCGCGGCACCGCGCTCTGCTCGATGTGGGCCCTCGAGGATCTCGGGATCGACGTGAAGGGGGCGCGATTCGCCGTCCAGGGCTTCGGCAACGTCGGCAGCTGGGCCGCGCGGATCCTGACGGAGAACGGCGCGAAGCTCGTCGCCGTGGGCGACCACGGCGGCTACCTCGAGAACCCCGAGGGCTTCGACGTTCCCGCGCTGATCCGCCATGTGGAGGACAATCCCGACCGGACGGTGGTCGGCTTCCCGGGGAGCGACGCCAGCAGCGTCGAACGCCTTTTCGCCAGCGAAGTCGACTTCTTGATTCCCGCAGCGCTCGGCGGAGTGATCGACACCGAGGTGGCGGACACGATCCGCGCGCGCCTCATCGTCGAGGGAGCCAATGGCCCGACCAGGCCCGACGCCCACCAGCTCCTGATCGACCGCGGCGTGATGGTGGTTCCGGACATCCTCGCCAACGCGGGTGGCGTCATCTGCAGCTACTTCGAGTGGGTCCAGAACAATCAGAGCTTCTATTGGACGGAGGAAGAGGTCAACGCGCGCCTCGAGCCCGTGCTGCGCCGCGCCTACGACGAGGTTTCGAAAATCGTTCGCACCAAGAAGCTCGACCACCGGACGGCGGCCTTCATCATGGCCGTGCGCGAGGTCGGCAAGGCGACCGTGCTGCGCGGCATTTGACCGCATCCCGAGGGAGACCACCATGGATATCGCCGACTTTCCGGCGCTGAAGAGCCTGTCCGAGACCCAGATGGAGAATCTCCGCAGCGCCTGGGAGGCCCGCACGCTGTCCGCCGGGGAGGACCTGATCCATCGCGGCGAGGAGGGCGGGGAGATCTACTTCCTCCTCGAGGGCGAGCTCGAGGTCTACATTCCCCAAGGCGGGAGGGAGATCGAAGTGGCCCGCTTGCGAGCCCCGGCCGTGGTGGGCGAGATCGAGCTATTGACCGGACTGCCTCGCACGGCGAGCGTCCGCGCCCATACGGCCGCCAAGATCGTCGCCATCCCGCAAGAGGGGGTGGTGGCTCGGGTCGAGGACGGGGACACCGCGGTCCTCAAGATGATGTTCGCGATCTCTCGGATGATCGCGGTACGCCTGGTGGCTCTCACCGAGAAATTCATCGAGATCGAGGCGAACAGCGGGGCAGCTCGCTCCGATGAGCTCCGCGCCTTCCGGACCAAGCTCTTCAGCGAGTGGACCTTCGACCAGTCGCACTGACCCCCCCCTGACCGGCGGTCTGCCAAAGGCAAGGCCTGGACTGACCTTCGCTGTCTCCTCGGTCTACAATCTTCCTGGCCCGGGCGGCAGCGGCCTGCCCACAGCGAGCGGAGGTCTGAAGAAGGTGCCGATACTGCGTCTCGGGGACTACCTGCAAGAGAACCTCGTTCTATGGGATCTGCCCTCTCTGGACAAGACTTCCTTCATGAAGGACCTCGTCGCGCGGGTGGTCGCGGTGCTGCCCGCGCTCGACGAGCAGGAGCTACTGGATCGCCTTCTGGAGAGGGAGGCGCAGCAATCCACCGGGATCGGGGACGGACTCGCTCTGCCCCACGCCATCGTGCGCGGTCTCGAGAAGACCGCTCTGGCGGTGGGGCGGTGCTGCGACGGCCTGGATTTCGCCGCCCTGGACTCCGAACCGGTCGACCTGCTCTTTCTGCTGCTCAGTCCGGAGGACGCCAGGAGCGAGCATCTCCGCCTGCTGGCCCGCCTGGCGCGGATCGTCTCTCCCGAGGAGACGCTGGCGGAGCTGCGGAGCGCGGCGGGGCCGGAGGAGCTGTTTCGGATGCTGCTCGAGCAAGACGCCCGTCATGTCTACTAGCAGTCGGCAGCTCGTGGTCGCGGTCGTCAAGGGCTACCGACGCGTGGAACGCGTGATGGAGGGCTTCCTGGAGCTCGGTCTGCCGGGTGCGACGATCGTCGACGCCAAGGGGATGGGGCAGATCGTGAGCACCGAGCTTCCGGTCTTCTCGGGCTTTCGCTCGCTCTTTCCGGGCGGCGGTGAGGAGAGCTACCTGATCCTCTCGGTGGTGGCGGCGGAGCAGGTCGAGGAGGCGATCGGCATGCTCCGGGATGTCTGCGAAGACTTCTCTGCCAAGGGGACCGGGATCGTCTTCACTCTCCCCGTCAGCGGTTTCGTCGGTCCGGGCTAGCACGGGCTTCGCCCACCGCACCGAGGGCGAACTTGAAGGCGATCGGGCCGATGATCTGATTGAGTGCGACGATTGCGACGATCGTGGTGGAAAGTGCCGCTCCCCATTCGGGGAAGCTGCGCGTGACGATGCCCGCCAGACCCAGACTGACGCCCGCCTGAGCGATGAAGCTGAGTCCGCTCATCCGGCGCAGGCGCGGCGGATCGCCGGACAACGAGCCGCCCAGATAGGCCCCCAGCCAGACCAGCAGGCACCGGACGGCGACCAGCAGGAGGGCGATCAGCCAGGTCTGGCTCAGAGCGTCGACCTTCAGTGCCGCGCCGGTGAGAGAGAAGAAGATGACGTAGATGGGGAGAGAGCTCCGGTCGATGGTCGCCATGAACAGGCCGCCGTCCGGGGAGAAGTTCCGGACCCAGAAGCCCGCGGTGACGCAGATGAGCATCGGTTCCAGGTGAAGCGCAACGTTGAAGGCATCGTCGAGCAGCATCGCGAACTGTCGCGAGAACAGTGTGACCATGAAGGCCAGGGCCAGGATGAAGACCAGCACCTCGGCCCTCACGTATTTCATGTAGAGAAGGATGATCCAGCCGAGACCGATTCCACCCAGAATCGATCCCCCGAGTGCGATGAATATCATGCTGATGAAACGAAAATCGATCTCGACACCCGGAGTGATGAGGACCTGCCCGATCGACACCATCGCCGCAAACAAGATGATGACCAGCGCGTCGATCACCACGGTGACCCCGAGAACCATCTCAGTGAACGGACCCCGGGCCTTGCACTCGCTGATGATGGCGATCGCCGAAGATGGCGAGCGCGCCACGGCGAAGGTGCCGAGCAGAAGGGCGACTGCCAGGCTGTGAGCTGCTGGCTTGCCTTCGAGAAACGGGAGCAGCGACCGCGCCGCCATGGCGAAGGTAGCCACCCCGAGAAATACCATCACCGTCTGGAAGAAGACGTTCAGAGTGATGCTCTTTCGCCGCTCTCGGAGCCCCGCGAGTCGCAATTCACCACCGGCGGCGAATGCGATGAAGGTGAGTGCCAGGTCATCGATGAGCTTGAGCTCCTGGACCGTCCCGGCGCTGACGAGATCCAGCAGGTGAGGTCCGAAGAGGATTCCGGCCAGGATGTACCCGGTGATCTTGGGGAGCTTGAACCGCGAGAGGACGTCGCCGATCAGGTAGGCGGTCAGCAGCAGAAATCCGAAGGTCATGGTCGACCGGGCATCCGCGAAGATCACGGCGTCACCGAACGCGAAGAGGGCGAGCCCCATCAGGGCGATGATGATGGCCAGCGCGGCTATGCGGGCCATCGTTCGATCTCTCCCGCTCTGCGGAGAACGGCTCTCGCCAGGAAGGGGCTCGCCAACTCGTTCAGGATCACGGCGATCAACACCGTAGTGACGACCGCGTCGGTCACCGCTGCCGAGCTCAGCTGGTAGTAGTTCATCACCATGGCGATGGCGATTCCGCCCTGGGAGATCAGTCCCAACCCCACGGTGAGAGGAGGACGGGTGGACTCCGGTGCGATCCTTGCGGCCAGGCATCCCCCGGAGACCTTCCCGACCAGACGGAGGCCCAGGTACAGGATGGCAAGTGGCAGTCCCCACGGTGGTGCGGGACGCCAGATCGCTCCGGCCAGAATCAGGAAGACGACGTAGAAGGGCTTCTCCAGTCGTGCCAGGAGATTGAAGATCCGATTCCGGGAGCCGGGCAGGTTGGCTACGACCAGTCCCATCAGCGTATTGACGAACAGAGGAGAGAGCTTGAAGGAGAGGGCGATGCCTCCGGAGAACACCGCCATGCCCAGGACGAAGATGAGGAGCTCCTCGTCGCTGCAGCGGATCCGTGTCAAGAGGTGGAGCAGGAAACCCGTGGTCCCGCCGATCACCAGCGAGAGGGCAAACCACTGGAGGCCGGGGCCCAGATCGAATCCCAGCACGGGCTGGGTCTGCATCAGGCACAGTGCGATCTGGAGGGTGAGAAGTCCCACCACCGCGTCGACACTCGACATGTAGCGGAGCAGCTCCATCACCCGTGCCCCGCGGAGGCCGAATTCGCGGTGGATCAGGGCCAGAGCGGTCTGGGCGGTGCAGGCAGCCGTGGCGGCCAGCACCAGAGAAGCCAGAAGGATGGACTGCCGGTCGCCGCCGAAGAGACCCTCCAGGATGAAGTAGAAGGGCCAGAACACGACCAGCATGGTGCAGAACGCCTGGATGAAGGTCATCAGGATGTAGCGAGAGGGGAAACGGAGGATCTTGTCCAGCTCCAGCTGAATCCCGAAGATCAACCCGATCACGCCCAGTCCCAGACTGAACAGCGGCGTCAAGCTGCGGATGGTCTGCTCGTCGAGGAGTCCGATCAGCTGGTCGCCCAGCGCCACGCCGACCAGAATGAACTCGGTACCGGTGAGAAAGATGAGCCGGGCTCCTCTGGGGAGCTGCAGGCGGATGAAAGTTCTGCGGTAGCCGATCAGGGCGATGATCAGGAGAAGTGCAACACCCAGGGCGAGCTTCAGCACCTGCCCGGCCTCTCTCTCAGGGAAGTTGCTCGCCGCCGATCCGGTCTCATTGCCCCCGTCCTTGCCAGAGGCCGATTATGCCACGTATTCTGGGTGGGCTGGCTGGAATCGGGGCGCCCAATGAATGGCGGGACCAGGAGGAAATCGATGACGGGCAAGGAGAGAACCCTGACGGCTCTGAGTGTTCGTCAGCCGGATCGCGTCCCCCTCTACATCCACGCCATCAACGAAGCTCCCATCATCGGGATCGGACGCCATCTGACGGACGGGCTTCCCGAACCCAAAGAGTTCCACGAAATGAACGATCAGGAGAAGGCGAAGCTGCTCGATACCCTCTTCCTGATCCACGAGGAGTATGGCGTCGACGGATTCACCGCCTTCGAGATCGGACACGAGAGGGAGATCGATCCGGCTCATGTGCAGGACGACTGGGGAGTCGTCTATACCCGGAACCCGCACGGCATCCCGGTTCCCACAGGGCATCCCCTGGAGTCGGCGGGGCAGCTCGACGGCTACAGTTCGCCTGTCCCGAAGCGGGAGCACCTTCTGCTTCTCGATCTGGCGCGGGAGCGCTTCAAGGGTGAGGTCGCCCTGTTCTGGATGATGCGCGGGACCTTCGTTCTCAGCTGGCGCCTGGCGGGAATGGCCAATCTGATGTGCATGATGGTGGAGGAGCCCGACTTCGTTCATCGCATCGCCCAGATGACGCTGGAGTTCAATCTTCAGATGCTGGATCTGGTCGCAGGGGCGGGGGTGGACGTGTTGTTGATCGAGGACGACATCGCTCAGACCAAGGCACCTCTGATCTCTCCGCTCTTCTTCGCCGAGTTCGTCAGCCCCTACAACCGGAAGCTCGTCGAGCGCGCCAAGGAGCTGGGGCTCAAGGTGGTGCGCCACAGCGACGGCAATCTCTGGCGGCTGCTCGACATCCTGCTGGAGACCGGCTACGACGGGCTCAATCCCCTTGAGCCGCACGCGGACATGGACTTGAAGAGGGTCAAGGAGTATTGCGGAGACAGGATCTGTCTGCTCGGGAACATCGACTGTCGCGAGCTGCTGCCCCACGGCACCCCCGAAGAGGTGGACGCGGCCGTCAGCCAGGCGATCGAGGATGCCGGAGAGGGCGGCGGATTGATCATCTGCTCCTCGAATTCCCTGCATCCCGGGGTCGATCCCGAGAACTGCATTGCCATGTTCGAGGCCACCAAGAAGTACGGTGCCTACGCCTAGCTTGGCCGACGCGGACACGAAGCCGGCGAATCTCCGAGACTCACGGCGGCTCATCGTGGCCGTAGTCGCGGCGTTCGTCGTGGCTTACACGTGCGAGAATGTCCTGCCGCTGCTGATCGGATCGCTGATCGACGGATTCGGTCTGGATGAGGTGGGCGCGGGCGTTCTCGGGAGCCTCGAGCTCGGCGGGCTCGCTGCCGCCTCGTTGATCCTGGCGCCTCGCGTGGACCGTATGTCGCGGCGCCACCTGGCGGTCTACGGTGCGATCGCCGCCTGCACGGGGCACGGGCTCTCCGCGCTGGTGGATTCCTTCCCGGTGTTGATGCTCGCTCGGATCGTCGCGGGGCTGGGAGAGGGCGCGGCGATCGCCGCCGCCAACTCCGCTGCCGCGTCGGCGCGGGACCCCGACCGTCTCTTCGCCCAGGCAACCGTCCTCGGGGGACTCGTCTTCGCGGCAGCCCTGGTGGCGCTCCCCTATGCGATCGCGCCGTGGGGCCATTCGGGGGGATTCGGCGCGATCGTCGTGATCTCACTTCTCTGCCTTCCCTTCCTCTTCTGGCTTCCGACGATTCCGAAAACTGCGGCGGGATTGCGCGGGTTGCCCGGCCGGAGGCTCCTGGGGATCACCACTCTCGCTTCGATCTTTCTCTTCTCCGTCGGGCAAGGGGCGATCTGGGCCTTCAGCGAGCGCATCGGAATCACCGTCGGCTTCTCCCGCGAGGAGGTCGGCCTGGCTCTGGGCGTCACGACACTGGCTGGCCTCGCCGGAGGAGTGATCGCCGCGGTGGTGGGGACGCGCGGGGGCCGGCCGATGCTCCTCGCCGTGGGACTCGGGGCCAACGTCGTCGCCACCTGGATGGTCGTGATCGCGGGAAGCTCTGGACTCTATCTGGCGGGTCTTCTCGCCTGGGCGATCGCCTTCTTCTTCGCGCTGCCCTATTTGTTGGGAACCGCCGCGGCGCTCGATCCGCTCGGCCGCTGGACGGCCGCTGCCGCGGGCATCTCGGCCGTGGGGGTTGCCATCGGCCCGGGCGCGGCCGGGTTGATGGTCACCGATGCGGGCTACCCGGTCCTCGGCGGCTTCGTGATCGCCTGCGGCCTGGGCGCCGGGGTGCTGATCCTCCCCGTCGCCCGGGCCGTCGACCGCTTCTAGGAGACCTTCTCCAGGTCCACCCGAACCGCCCGGTCCGACGGAATCGGCTGCCAGGAGAAGCCGCGGTACTTGAGGTGACCGTAGTTGCCGACCAGTCCCAGGTGCTTCATGTGCCCGGGCTCCAGGTCGGCCTGGCTGTACCAGTTCTCGTGCATGTAGGGCTCGAAGCCGTTGTACAGGATCACCTGGCCCGGCCGGCAAGACGGTGTGATCTTTGCGGCGAGCAGGCAGTCCCCGACGTTGCTGACCAGCTTCACCTGCTCGCCGTTCTCGATGCCCAGCTCCGCCGCGTCCTTGTCGTTGATGAACACGATGGGCTCGCCCCGGTAGGTATTCTGGATGATGTTGTTGGTCAGGTTCATCGAGTGGATGCTCCAGCGGTTGTGTCCGCTGGTCATCTCGAAGCGGCGATTGGCCCCGCCGTGTGTGGGCGGCTCCTTGTGGGTCGCCAGCTCCTCTCCCGCCTCCAGGAACCACTCGTGGTCGATGTAGAACTGGGCGCGCCGGACCAGGGTGTCGTAGGGGACCTTGTCCTCGGTGTGCCAGCGCAGCGGGTTGTGCACCTCGTCGGGCCGGATCGTCGATCCCTGGGAGATGCCGTGGCCCACCATTCCCCAGCCGGTGAAGCGCACCTGCCCCTTCTCGCGCAGCGTCTGGAGCGTGGTCCCCTTGGGCAGGACCCCGTAGACCGCGCTGTCGGCGATCTGCTCCTCGAACTGCTTGTCCGTGTCGCGTACGGCTCCGCCCAGGGTGGCGGCGTGCACCAGGCCGACCAGGCCGTGGACGGTCCCCTTGCTGTCCGTGAACTCCTTCATGCCGCGCGCCGCAGCCCGCTCCTCGATCTTCTCGACCAGGCGAACGCCGATCTCGCGGTCGGGCAGAGAATTGCCGCGCGGCGGGGTCGCCTTGTCACAGAGCACGTAGTTCAGGTGATGCACCGAGGGCATGCTGTTGCCGAGCTTCTCGTAGTGCTGGGCGGCCGGAAGGATGTAGTCCGAATAGAGCCCGGTCGTCGTGATCCGGTAGTCGCAGGAGACGATCATCTTGAGCTTCGGCCAGACGTGCTTCAGGAGTAGCTTCTGCCCACCCCGCTGACGGCGCAGCAGGTTGCCGCCGGACTCGAACAGCACCCTCGGCTCGACCTTTTCGTAGATCTTGCTGCTGGAGGGGTTCCACCAGCCTTTCTCCAGCGCCTCCTCCAGGTACTCGCCGAAGCTGCGCTTCATGGTCGGGTCGTTGTTCTCCGGGTCGTTCCAGCGCTCCTTCATTCCGTACTGGTAGTACCAGAGGAACGCGGGCGGCATCATCATCCCCATTCCGCCGAGCTCGCCCGCCTCCTCCGCGACGCGGTTCTGGACCATCTCCGCCGTCATGGTCGGGTCCTGGGCCGTGACCAGACGCCGCATCGCGATCATGGAGGCGATCAGCTTCTGGGCCGCCTCCTGCCCGGGGCCCTCCTTGCGGGACATGAAGGAGCCGCCGTCGTACCCCATGATCGCCCAGGAGCGGGTGCCTGTTCCCTTCTTGCCCCAGTTGGCGGTGAGACCCAGGAGCAGCGCCATCGCGCGCTCCATCAGGTCCCCGTGGTAGTACTTGCCCGAGTTCCAGCCGATGAAGATCTTGGTCTTCCGCGTCGCCACCTTCCGCGCCAGCTTGCGGATGTTCTCCGGGTGGATTCCGCAGATCTCACCGGCCTTCTCCGGCGTGTAGTCCTCCAGGTGACGTTGCAGGCGCACGAAGACGGGCTCGACCTCCACCGTCGTCATGTCCTTGAGCAGCACCGAGTAGCTGCCCTCCAGGGCCGGATCCGCGCCCGTGGTCGCGAGCGTTCCCCGCGGCGCCGGAGTCAGCGTCCCGGTCAGCGTGTCCCACCAGTAGAACTGGTCCTCGCGCTCCCCCTCCACCACGTCGGAGCCGCGCAGGAAGCGGCCGTTGTCCTTGCGCACCAGCAGCGGGAGATCCGTCTGCTCCTGCACGAACTGCTTCTTGTACAAGCCGGCGTCGATGATCACCTTGCACATCGCCAGCGCCAGCGCCGCATCGGTGCCGATCCGGATCGGCTGGTGGTTGTCCGCGTGAATCGCCGAGGGGCTGTAATCCGGGGCGATCGTCACCACCTCGCCGCCGTTGTATCGGGACTCGGCTACGAAGTGGTACCACTGGATGTTGGTGTAGACCGGGTTCGCGTGCCAGATCAGCGTCAGCTCCGCCAGGAACCAGTCGTCCATGCTCGCAGTCGGGTTGTAGAGACCCCAGGTGATGTGCCAGCCCGGACTGAAGTCCTGGAACTCCGCGTTGCCATCGGTGGTCGGCGTGCCCAGCGTAAAGGTGTGGTAACGGGCGGCCCCCGCCCCGACCTCGGGTGTGAGCGGGGTGATGATCGATTCCACACCCTGGTCCTCGATGGCGTCGAGCATGGCGTCGGCGATGTCGCCCAGCGCCTCGTCCCAGGAGACCGCCTCGAACTGTCCCTTGCCCCGCTCACCGACCCGCTTGAGGGGCTCGGTCACGCGGTCGGGCGAGTAGTGGCAGTGGCTCCAGCACGCGCCTTTCTGGCACCCCATCGGGTTCAGGTCGGGCACTCCGGGCTCGGTCGGGCTCCACAGGGCGGATTGCTCCTCGCGGACGATCTTGTCGCCCTTGGTGTAGACGCGCCACGAGCAGCCGCCCGGATAGCAGTCCACCGAGTGGCCACCGAAGGTCACCTTGTCCCAGGTCCACTTCTCGCGATACCGATTCGCCCACGCTCCAGAAGGTCCCGCCACCACCGTTCTCCTCTACCGGCCCTGAACCGCACAGCCCAGCTCCGCGACGACCGGGAACGATCGACACAGGCCTACAGCCAGATCGCTCCGCCACGCTGAGCAATCGGATCCGAGTTCTCCTGTCCGAACGGACAGGAAGGGTTTGTCCTACCGCCCCTTTATGCGGGCTCTGGCCGGGCTGCGGTATGACCACGGTCATGTCTCGGGGAGACCGTCTCGGCGTTCTCCGGTCCGAGGGCCGCGAATCTACAGCGCTTTCGGCTAGCTGACCTTCTCCAGGTCCACCCGCACCGCCCGGTCCGCCGGAATCGGTTGCCACGAGAAGCCGCGGTACTTGAGGTGTCCGTAGTTGCCGACCATGCCCAGGTGCTTCACGTGTCCGGGCTCCAAGTCGGCCTGGCTGTACCAGTTCTCGTGCATGTAGGGCTCGAAGCCGTTGTACAGGATCACCTGACCCGGCCGGCAGGACGGGGTGATCTTGGCAGCGAGCAGGCAGTCCCCGACGTCGCTGACCAGCTTCACCTGCTCGCCGTTCTCGATGCCCAGCTCCGCCGCGTCCTTGTCGTTGACGAACACGATGGGCTCGCCCCGGTAGGTATTCTGGATGATGTTGTTGGTCAGGTTCATCGAGTGGATGCTCCAGCGGTTGTGCCCGCTGGTCATCTCGAAGCGGCGGTTTCGTCCCCCGTGTCCAGGCGGCGGCTCCTTGTGGGTCGCCAGCTCCTCCCCCGCCTCCAGGAACCACTCGTGGTCGATGTAGAACTGGGCGCGCCGGACCAGGGTGTCGTAGGGGACCTTGTCCTCGGTGTGCCAGCGCAGCGGGTTGTGCACCTCGTCGGGCCGGATGGTCGATCCCTGGGAGATGCCGTGGCCCACCATTCCCCAGCTGGCGAACCGCACCTGGCCCTTCTCGCGCAGCGTCTGGAGCGTGGTCCCCTTGGGCAGGACCCCGTAGACCGCGCTGTCTTTGATTTCCTCCTCCTGGTACTTCTCCACGTCGCGTACGGCTCCGCCCAGGGTGGCGGCGTGCACCAGGCCGACCAGGCTGCGGACGGTCCCGTTGCTGTCCGTGAACTCCTTCATGCCGCGCGCCGCAGCCCGCTCCTCGATCTTCTCGACCAGGCGAAGACCGATTTCCTGGTCGGGCAGAGAATTGCCGCGCGGCGGAGTGGCGTGATCGCAGAGCACGTAGTTCAGGTGATGCACCGAGGGCATGCTGTTGCCGAGCTTCTCGTAGTGCTGGGCGGCCGGAAGGATGTAGTCCGAATAGAGCCCGGTCGTCGTGATCCGGTAGTCGCAGGAGACGATCATCTTGAGCTTCGGCCAGAGGTGCTTCAGGAGCAGCTTCTGTCCGCCCCGCTGACGGCGCAGCAGGTTGCCGCCGGATTCGAACAGCACCCGCGGCTCGACCTTCTCGTAGAGCTTGCTGCTGGAGGGGTTCCACCAGCCTTTCTCCAGCGCCTCCTCCAGGTACTCGCCGAAGCTGCGCTTCATGGTCGGGTCGTTGTTCTCCGGGTCGTTCCAGCGCTCCTTGTACCCGTACTGGTAGTACCAGAGAAACGCGGGCGGCATCATCATCCCCATTCCGCCGAGCTCGCCCGCCTCCTCCGCCACCCGGTTCTGGATCATCTCCGGGGTCATGGTCGGATCCTGGGCACTGACGAGGCGCCTCATCGCGATCATGGAGGCGATCAGCTTCTGGGCCGCCTCCTGCCCGGGGCCTTCCTTGCGGCTCATGAAGGAGCCGCCGTCCCACCCCATGACCGCCCAGGAGCGGGTGCCGGTTCCCTTCTTGCCCCAGTTGGCGGTGAGACCCAGGAGCAGTGCCATCGCGCGCTCCATCAGGTCCCCGTGGTAGTACTTGCCCGAGTTCCAGCCGATGAAGATCTTGGTCTTCCGCGTCGCCACCTTCCGCGCCAGCTTGCGGATGTTCTCCGGGTGGATTCCGCAGATCTCACCGGCCTTCTCCGGCGTGTAGTCCTCCAGGTGACGTTGCAGGCGCACGAAGACGGGCTCGACCTCCACCGTCGTCATGTCCTTGAGCAGCACCGAGTAGCTGCCCTCCAGGGCCGGATCCGCGCCCGTGGTCGCGAGCGTTCCCCGCGGCGCCGGAGTCAGCGTCCCGGTCAGCGTGTCCCACCAGTAGAACTGGTCCTCGCGCTCCCCCTCCACCACGTCGGAGCCGCGCAGGAAGCGGCCGTTGTCCTTGCGCACCAGCAGCGGGAGATCCGTCTGCTCCTGCACGAACTGCTTCTTGTACAAGCCGGCGTCGATGATCACCTTGCACATCGCCAGCGCCAGCGCCGCATCGGTGCCGATCCGGATCGGCTGGTGGTTGTCCGCGTGAATCGCCGAGGGGCTGTAATCCGGGGCGATCGTCACCACCTCGCCGCCGTTGTATCGGGACTCGGCTACGAAGTGGTACCACTGGATGTTGGTGTAGACCGGGTTCGCGTGCCAGATCAGCGTCAGCTCCGCCAGGAACCAGTCGTCCATGCTCGCAGTCGGGTTGTAGAGACCCCAGGTGATGTGCCAGCCCGGACTGAAGTCCTGGAACTCCGCGTTGCCATCGGTGGTCGGCGTGCCCAACATATAGGTGTGTTGGCGGGCCGGTCCCGCCCCGACCTCGGGTGTGAGCGGGGTGATGATCGATTCCACACCCTGGTCCTCGATGGCGTCGAGCATGGCGTCGGCGATGTCGCCCAGCGCCTCGTCCCAGGAGACCGCCTCGAACTGTCCCTTGCCCCGCTCACCGACCCGCTTGAGGGGCTCGGTCACGCGGTCGGGCGAGTAGTGGCAGTGGCTCCAGCACGCGCCTTTCTGGCACCCCATCGGGTTCAGGTCGGGCACTCCGGGCTCGGTCGGGCTCCACAGGGCGGATTGCTCCTCGCGGACGATCTTGTCGCCCTTGGTGTAGACGCGCCACGAGCAGCCGCCCGGATAGCAGTCCACCGAGTGGCCACCGAAGGTCACCTTGTCCCAGGTCCACTTCTCGCGATACCGATTCGCCCACGCTCCAGAAGGTCCCGCCACCACCGTTCTCCTCTACCGGTCAGGGTTCTCCCCTTCAGATATGGAGGCTCCGGCTGGGTTGCGGTATGACCACGGTCATGTCTCGGGGAGAGGGCCGATCGAGCACCGGGGCCCGCCATCGCCACCGCGGCGCGGGATCTCGGCAGTCAGGGCTCGTGGACCAGATCAATCTCGAACATCGGCGCGCCCTCGAGCGCGCCAACGCGAGTGTCGCGGCGGACGCGGAGCGGGCGGCGTCCGATCCCAGTCGTCCCATCTATCATCTGACCAGCCCCGCACACTGGATCAACGATCCCAACGGGCCCGTCTACTACGACGGCGAATACCATCTGTTCTTCCAGCACAATCCCTTTGGCAGCGAGTGGGGAAACATGAGCTGGGGACACGCGGTGAGCCGAGATCTGGTCCGCTGGGAGCACCTTCCCATTGCGCTGGCTCCGGGTCCCGGAAGCTACGACGAGGACGGGGTCTTTTCCGGCTGCTGCGTGATCCACGACGGCGTTCCGACGATTCTCTACACGGGCGTCTCTCCGGAGTGCCAGTGCATCGCGACCAGTGAGGATCGTCTGCGGAGCTGGATCAAGCACGCCGGGAATCCGGTGATTTCGACGCCTCCGCGCGGCGATCTGGAGGGCTTTCGCGACCCCTTCTGCTGGAGAGATCGCGAGTCGTGGTACATGGCCCTGGGAGGTGGGATCCGGGGACAGGGCGGATGCGTGCTCCTGTATCGCTCGCCGGATCTCCGTGACTGGACCTATCTCGGACCCCTCTTCCGGGGCGCGACCGACGTGATGGAGTGCCCGAACTTCTTCCCTCTGGGTGACAAGTGGCTGCTCTGCGTCTCGCCCTTCGCCCAGGTCATCTACGCGATGGGCGACTTCGCGGAGCATCGCTTCAGGCCGGAGACCGATTGGCTCCCGATGGACCTCGGTCGCCGCGAGGACTTCTACGCTCCGAACTCCATGCTCGATCCGCAGGGGAGGCGCATCCAGTGGGGATGGGTGCAGGTCGGCCCAGCAGGTGCCTGCTGGAGGGGCGTGCTCACCCTTCCGCGCGTGCTCAGTCTGCGCGCGGACGGACAGCTGGGAATCGAGCCTCTCCCGGAGCTGGCTCGGCTCCGAAGACGCCACCAGAGGTGGGAGAGCATCGCCCTCCCGAAGGACGAGCCCACGATCCTGATGGACCTGCCCTCGGACACGGTGGAAATCTGCGCCGAGTTCGAGCTGGGGGAAGCGCGTGAGGTGGGTCTGACCCTCGGTGACGTCGCCCCCGGTCAGAGGCAGATCGCGGTCGCCTATGACCGCGAGGCGGGCCGGCTCAGCTGCGCGGAGCGGTCCGGGGAGTTCCGGGTTCTCCCGGGAGAGGGCCGGCTGGAGCTGCGGATCTTTCTCGACCGCTCGGTCGTGGAGATCTACGCCAACGGTCGGGCTGCGCTCACCGCCGGCGGAGACTGGCCCGGCGTCGGGGAGGGAGCGCTCGAATCCGAAGGAGGGCGCCCGTTGACCCTTCTCGCGCGAGGGGAAGGGGCTCTGACGTCGGCCGTGGACGTCTGGGAGATGGAGGCGATCTGGGCGTGAAGTCCGGAGGTGCCCCCGCCCTCAGCTCGGATCCCCGTCGAGCTCGACGAGCGCGTCGACGACCACCGGATCGGCGCCGGAGAGGATCAGGGGGTTCACGTCGATCGACAGCACGTCGGGTCGAGCTTCGCCGATGCGTCCCAGCGCCTCGAGGATCTGCCCCAGCTTGGCGATGTCGGCCTCCGGCTCGCCCCGGAACGCGTCCAGGATCTTGTGATGGCGAAGCGCGCGCATCAGGTCCTCTGCGTCGTTCTCTGCCAGCGGGGCGACGGCGAACGCGACGTCGCCGATCAGCTCTGCGAATACGCCGCCCAGGCCGAACATCACGCACGGGCCGAACTGCGGATCGCGCAGCAGGCCCGCGATCAGCTCGCGTCTCCCGGAGACCATCGCCTGGACCAGCACGCCCGCGTCGCCCTCATCGGGCCCGCGCTGGGCCAGCAGGTCTGCGGCGTGTCGCCGCACGTCCTCGGCGTTGCCCACGTCGAGGCGCACCAGGTTTCGCTCGGTCTTGTGGGCGATGCCGCGGCCGCAGAGCTTCAGTGCGACGGGGAATCCCTGCTCTTCGGCGGCCTGCACCGCCTCCTCCGCGGAGGAGACCAGGCGCTCCTGGGGAATCGGAATGCCGGCGTCCGCTAGCAGCTGCTTCGACTCATATTCGGAGAGGGTGTGTGTCATGGCGTCCGCAGAATAACGAGGTCCGGCGCAAAGGCCAAGGCGGCCGGATTCCTAACGGGATCGGCGAAATTCGGCGTAGGAGCAGAGCGCCTTCATGGCCCGGGCGCAGGTCTCGGGGGACTCGTAGAAGGGGATCTTGCCGCGCGCGAGAATCTGGTAGGTCGCCGTATTCCTGATCTCCCGCCTGGCGAACGCCAGCACCGGCTTCTGATACTTGCCGGGGATGTCCGCAATGGTATTGCAGCACTCCACCAGCCCCTTCATGGCATCCAATGACGAGGTTCGTTGGAAGCCACCGTAGGGCGGCATGATGATCAGGCCGTCGATGTAGTCCTGCTTGGCGAGGATCTCGATGGCTGCGCCGTAGTCGAGGTGCGTCTTGCGGGCGATCAGGTCGAGGGGGTTCAGGGGTGATGGCGAGAACTCGCGTACGTGCCCGAGCACTTCGCGCTGGGCTGCCTCGTCGAGCACCGGGACCTCGAGGCCCACCTTTGCGCAGGCCTCCGCAGTCACCACGCAGAAGCCGCCACCTCCGGACGCGATGCCGACCCGGTTGCCCGGCGGAAGGGGCTGGTGGGCGAGTGTGTCGGCGAAATCGAACATCTCCAGCATGTCGTCACAGACCTGCACACCCGCCTGGCGGCACGCCGCGTCGAAGAGCTGAGTGCTGCCGGTGAGCGATGCCGTATGGGTCGATGCGGCGCGCGACCCGGCTTCCGTGCGCCCCACCTTGTAGGCCAGCACCGGCTTTCGGGCGGTTGCCTTGCGCGCTGCCTCCAGGAAGCGCCTGCCGTCCTTCAGCCCTTCCAGGTAGAGCGCCACAACCTTGGTGTCGTCGTCGTCGGCCAGATACTCGAGATAGTCGCAGACCTCCAGGCTCGCCTGGTTGCCCGAGGTCACGATCTTGGAGAATCCATATCCCTTGGACTCCGAGACTTCGAACATGTAGTCGCCCATGGTTCCGCTCTGCGATACGAAGGCGATCGGGCCGCGCTTCACCAGGTTCCAGAAGGTGAGATTCAGCCGGACGGCCGAGGTCCAGAGGCCGTTGCAGTTCGGGCCCACGAAGCGGATGCCGCTCTCCCGGGAGATCTGCACCAGCTCCTCTTGGAGCCTGGCCCCCTCGGCCCCCACCTCGGCGAAGCCGGCTGTGATGATGACCGCGCCGCCCACCTTCTTCTCCGCACACTGCCGAAACACGTCCACCACCTGGCTCGCGTTCACGACGATGACGGCGAGATCGATGGGCCCCGGCACCTCGATCACGCTCTTGTAGGCCTTGAGTCCGTGAACGAGCTCGTCCTTTGGATGGATCGGGTACACTTCTCCGCGGAACTGACTCCAGTTCAAGACGTTGTACATCGTCTCGTAGCCCCAGCGATCCTGGCGATTCGAAGCACCGACGACGGCGACGGAGCGCGGGCGAAAGATCGGATCCAGCTGGTCTTTGATGGCGGGCGGCATCTTGGGCAACTCCGAAGAATACGGGCACGGCTCGAAGAGGGAATCTCAGGCGGGCGGTAACCTAAGTTCCAGGCCGATCCGCGTCAAGGAGCCGTGTTTGGCCACGCAGATCCGTCAAAGACTGCTTCGGGACTCGTGCCTTGCCAGGAATTCGTTGTAGCGGATGATTGCTTCGAGGGTGCGCACGGCGCGGTGAAGCGTGTCGAAGACGGGGATGCCGCGCTCCAGATACCATTCGCGATACTTCCGGCGCACCATTTCGACGCCCATCGCATCGCTCGAAGTCGTGGGCGCCGGCATGGTCACCAGGAAGGGCTTGGCACTGGCCTGCTGGACCGAGGGGATCACCTGGGCCGCTGCTTCCTCGAAATCCGGCGAATGGCTGCCCACCTCGTGCTGAACGATGACGGCGTCGATGCGGTCGCTGGCCGCGACGGCCTCGAGGATGGGCTTCACGGTGGGGAGCAGAAATACGGGAGGACCGGTGTCGAGAGGATTCCCCACGGTGTTTCCAGTGGCGGGCAGCAGCGCGCGAATCGTCTCCTGGGTTCGACTCGAAAAATCGGGCAACGAGAGGCCAGCGGGATCCAGCTCGTCACAGGCCGCTACCGTGATTGCACCGCCGCCGCTGACGACCGAGACTCGCCGTCCCCGAAAATCGGGCAGGTGCTGAAACCCGACCATGAGATCGATCATCTCGTCGATGCCCACCACGGGGATCACACCGGTCTGGCGCAAGAACCCCTCCCAGATCCGTTGGCTGCCGCCCAGCGAGGCCGTGTGACTGGCCACCGCGCGACTGCCGAGCGCGGTGAGTCCACCCTTCCAGATGAAGATCGGCTTGCGGAGCGAAGTGCTTCTCGCCACCTCGAAGAGGCGCCTGCCATCACGGACGCCTTCGATGTAGGCGCCCACCATCCGGGTTTGATCGTCGGCTCCGAAGTAGGAGAGAAAGTCGGTCTCGTTGAGGTCGCAGGCGTTGCCGTAGCTCACGGCCTTGCTGAAGCGGATTCCCAGGCCCATCGCCCTGCGGACCAGAAAGGAAGTCAGGCCACCGCTCTGGGCCAGGAGGCCCACCGGGCCACTCTCGCTGGGGAAGTCGGGGCCCGGAAGCACCGTGAGCGCGCTCTCCGGGCTGTAGATCCCGAAGCAATTGGGGCCCACGATCCTGATTCCGCTCTGGCGCGCGATCCGGGCGATCTGCTCTTCCCAGCGGGCACCCTCTTCGGAACCGCTCTCCCGGAAGCCCGCGGTCAGGATCTGTGCGGCGCGCACGCCCTTCTCCGCGCAGTCTGCGAGGGTCCGCACCACGTGGGGAGCGGCGACGACGACGATCGCCATGTCCACCTTCTCGGGAATATCCTGTACCCGCGCGTAGGCCCTGTCGCCGCCGACCTCCGTTACGCTGGGGTTCACCGCATAGAGTCCGCCCTGGAAACGCCGCGCCTTCAGGGACGCGTAGGTCCGGCCTCCGAACTTGGTGATGTCGTTGGAGGCGCCGACGACGGCGACGGAGCGGGGATGGAAGACGGGCTCGAAGTCGTTCGGATTCGTCAAGGTGAACTCTCCGTTTCCTCCATTTGATAGTGGATCTCCGAAGCTTCGTCCCGCCTCGCGATCCGGGCTAGACTGGAGATGCTTGAGCCAGTGCGGGTCCATCGGTCGGCCCCACGGAGACGAGGTGGCGTGGGGAAGGAGTGATGACGGAGAAGAGCCCGGAAGCGATCGTCGAAAGAGCCAGTCAATTGGCTGCGGAGTACGAGAAGACCTGCACCGGCTGCGCGCAATCCGCGGTGGCGGGGCTGCTGGATGCGTTCGAGCTCGCCAGCGAAGATGTCTTCAAGGCCGCCAGTGGTCTGGCCGACGGTATCGGGCTGACGGGCGACGGATCCTGCGGCTCCCTCACCGGTTGCGCCATGGTGATCGGGTTGATCTTCGGCAGGGATCGCAAGGACCATCGGGACATGATGAAGCCGATGCAGTCCTATCTCCTCTGCAAGGAGCTTCACGAGGAAATCATCCGGGAGTACGGAAGCTGCCGCTGCCACGACATCCAACAGAAGATCATGGGCCGGACCTACAACCTGCTCGATCCCAAGGAGCTCGAGGAGGCAATGAAGGGGGGAATGCTCGAGCACTGCGCGGGCGTCGTCGGACGCACGACGAGAAGGGCTGCCGAGCTGATCCTGAGGGAGCGGCCTCTCGAAGCCATTCGGTCGCAGACCGGCGGATGATCCGTCTTCTGCTGCGCCGGTCTTCTGGTGCGGGTCGTTCACGCCGCGATCACGGCGCGCTCGGCGCCACGCGGCTGGTGCTGATCTCGATCGCCCTCTCTTCCGGCACGGTGGCCTACGCGGGTGACTTCTTCGACATCGACCACATCGCGAATCAGGGACGCTGCGTCGCCGTGGAGTTCGCCGAGCTGAACGGCGACGCGCGCACCGATCTGATGGTGGTGACGTTGATCGGCATCCCGCCCGAGGAGGAGCGCAGTGTGCGCGTCTATCTCCAGAAGCCGGACGGATCGCTCCCACGCACTCCCGATCACAGCATCGAGATGCCGCAGTGGAGCGCTGTCTACGACATTGCGGACCTGAAGGAGAGCCCGGGCCAGGAGCTGGTGCTGCTGCGTCCCGACGGCGTGACCCTGCTCTCCCTCGCCGACGCGTCGGGCCGCAGCTGGCACCTCCCGGTTCCGGCCTCCACCACCCTGGGTGTGAGCGACGACGAGCGCGGCTTCGGGTCCTTTCCGCTGGTCTATCGGGACTTCGGTCCCGAGCCCTGGCTGCTGATCCCGCAGCTTGGCCAGCTCCTGGCCCTGTCACCCGAAGGGGATGTGCGGGCGCGCCTCGAGACGCCGCGCCGCGCCAACTACTTCATCGCCCCCCAGTCGGGTCTCGTTTCCATCGAGAGCAACCTCCAGGTCTTCGTCGACGCTCCCAAGCTGTCCGTGGGAGACGTCGACGGCGACGGACGCGCGGACGTCGTCTTTTCCACGCGCCACGAGATCTGGGTCTACCTGCGCAGGGGGGACGGGAGTCTGCCCACCGCGCCGGATCGCAGGCTTGCCCTGCACCTCCTCGCCCCGCGCGATCACGTTCGCGGCTCTGGAGGCATTGCGAGCACGGCCAAGGACATCGACGGCGACGAGAAGCTCGACTTGCTCGTCTCGCACGTGGCGGGGAATTTCTCCAATGCGTCCAGCACCACCTATATCCACATGAATCGCGGCGGTGGCTGGAATCTCGAAGAGCCCGACCAGGTCTTCCACTCGAAGGGCACCCTCGTAGCCGACGCACTGCTCGACACGGACGGGGACGGCCGCACCGAGCTCCTGCGCATGGGGTTCCGCTTCAGCTTGCTCGAGGTCGTGGAGTTCCTCCTGACCCGGGAGATCGACATCCAGGTCGCCGTCCACCGCTACGAACCCGATCGGGGCTTCGAGGAGAAGCCGTGGGTGGAGACCCAGGTGGAGCTTCCCGTCAGCTTCGACACCTTCCGCCTTGCCGGCTTCATTCCCGCCGGCGACGTCGACCTCAACGGGGATGGCTTCCCCGACTTCGTCCGCTCGGGAGGCGGCCATGCGATCGAGATCTCACTTGGCGGAGGTGAGCATCCGTTCGCCAGGCAGGGCTATCGCCAGGAGCTCCCCACCGCCGGTGTGATCCGCTTCGGCGATCTCGATGGCGACGGCCTGCTGGACTTCGCCCTCTTCGATCCGCACAATTTCAACGTTCCGGTGCGCGTAGGGCGAAACCTCGGAAGGCTGCCCGGGACGCCCTCCCACCACACCGGAGAACGCGAGGAGACAACCGCGGCGGATCGAGACTCGACGCCGCAGTAGGCTCGGTGGCAGCGCGGATGGAGGAATCGAGATGGCCGAACGTATCTGTCCCTGGTGGATGGGCTATCTGCTCGCCAGCCCGATACGACGCTGGTGGGAGAAACCCGAAGAGGTGCTTGGTCCATACCTGACGAGCGGTTCGATCGCGTTGGATGTCGGGTGCGCGATGGGATTCTTCAGCCTTCCAATGGCCGAGCTGGTCGGTCCCAGTGGACGCGTCATCTGCGTCGACCTTCAGGAGCGGATGATCCGATCGCTGCGCAAGCGTGCGGCTCGCGCCGGCGTCTCGGATCGAATCGAAACCCGCGTCTGCTCGGCGCGGAGCCTCGGTCTTCGGGATCTGGCGGGCGAGATCGACTTTGCCCTGGCCTATGCGGTGGTGCACGAGGTCCCGGACGCGGCGCCGTTCCTGGCAGAGATCGGAGATGCGCTGGCTCCCGGAGGCCGTTTCCTGATCGCCGAACCGCGCGGCCACGTTTCCGAAGAAGCGCTCGCAGGGACGACGGCGGCCGCCCGGAAGGCAGGCCTTTCGATCGTCGACCGTCCCGACATCAAGAGAAGCCGCTCGGTTCTGTTGGAGAAGCCTCGGTAGCCGATAACTCTACGACGGCACCGAGCCTGTCTCCGCGCTACGTCGACTGCATTCCGGTTCAGCGGTCCGCGGTCTTTTCCGGGGCGGTCTTGGCTGGCGTCGCCTTCTTCCGGTTGGCCTTCTTGGGCGCACCGGTCTTCCGCTGTGGCTCCACGGCCTTCTCCAGCCGGCGGAGCACCTTTACCGCATCGCGGCGAATCTGGTCCTCGACCCGGTTCCAGCGGTCCTCGCGCTCCTTGCGGGCCCTGTCGATCTGGCGCTGGAACTTGCTCAGGTTCCGGCGCAGATCGCGCGCCAGGCTCGCGAGGTTCTTCGGCAACCTCTTTTCGAGCTGCCGGAGCGAGTCGTCGAGCGCCGCCTGCGCCTGCTCTCGAGGGCTCTTCCGGCTCGTCGCCTTCTTCCCGGTGGTCTTGGCTCGTGCGGTCTGCTTCTTTCGTGCGACCATTTCTCGTCGCTCCTCCGCTCTGATCCCCCACACCGTATTTTCCGTCACGGGATGCCCAGGACGCAAGGAGATCCTGGCTGACCCGTGGTACGGCCCCCACGGCGGCCGTCATGGCTGCCGGGCGGTGAACGTCAACGCCGCCGGCGATGCACCCAGATGAGCGGGGGCAGCAGCAGGGTCAGCTCCGCGCCGAGGCCACAGAAAGACGACTCGCCGTCCTCTGCCACGGGAGGCCGACGCAGTGGGATCCGGCTCCGTCGCTACGTAGCCGAGGGCCGAGAGGCCTCGCATCGTAGTCGATCGTTCCATCGGCATCATTGTCGATACCGTCCTGGCATTGGGAGCTCTCGGTGCTCCAGGTGAGGCTCCAGCACCCCGGGTCTCCCTCACCGGCGGGGAGAGTGGTCTCGTCGCCGGGATCGGCGAAGGTCACCGGATCGAAATCGACCCTGCCGTCGCCATCGTTGTCGATGCCGTCGTCGCAGGGAAGCGCGTCCGAAGTCTCGAACGGATCCAGCGGATCGTCACAGCCCCAGTCATCTGGATAGTCGACGAGTCCGTCGCCGTCCTGGTCGATGCCGTCGTCGCAGGCTGGAACGGAAGCGATATCGTCGATCTGGTCGAAGTAGAAGGAGAGGTCGCCAGCATAGGTGAGGTTGTCGTAGAGCGCGGCGCCAAGGTTGCATTCCCCCCAGGTGCCGATCGCGGTCATGATGCCCGCGAGCTCCCAGGTTGCACCGTTCTTGACGAAGACGGCGCCGCCGGAGTCGCCAGTCGCAGCCTGGGCCTCGTGGTCCGTCTGACGAGACGCGCTGAGCTCGGTGGAGAAGGCGCGTGTCAGCGTTCCGGAGATCGACACGTTGATGCCCTTCTCCTCGACGGCGTTGGTGCCCCAGCGCATGGTATTTCCCGTTCCCCACAGCCAGCCCTGTCGGAGGGGGTAGCAGGCCGAGGTGTCTGCGCCCCGGTTGCGACCGCGTCCGATCATGACGACGTCCGCCCCGAGCGGCGGCGCGGAGGCGGAGATTTCGACGTCGGGAAGGCCGGGATCGCGCAGGATCTGGAAGAGCGCCAGATCGGCGGGGTTCGAGACATCTGTCTGGAGCCGCACCTTCGAGCCAGGAACCGGTTCGTAAACGTCGCTGCCGATGATCATGCTTCGCGCGCCCACGTGGTTCGCCGTCAGGACCCAGCCGTTCCCGATGTAGACCCCCGTGAGCCCATTGAGGTTGACGACGTTGTCCCAGCCCGGGTCGTCTGGCGGCGCAGAGGTGTTCCCCGTGCCGTCCCCCGACGCGATGATCACGGCCGCGGCCGGTGCAGCCCATGCCAGTGCAAGAGCGACCGCCATGCCGAGCAACGCCCGCATGTTTCCTCCTCCGACGGAGATCTCCCCCGGCAGCCGTAGCAAGAAGCTGGCCAGGTCTCTACTGCGCCCTCCTGCGGCACCAGACCCTATTCCCGAGGGCAACGGAAATCCCTTTCCCTCTATCGGAAAGAGCGTTCCCTTGGTCGATCGGCCAGTCGCCCCCGCCGCTGGAGCCCCTGGGGCAGATCTCCTCAGACGAGCAGCCACCCCACTTGTTCTAGCCGCCCCGCGAGAAGCCGCCCCGCGAGTCGCCACAGGCGCGGGTCGGATCGTCGAGCATCAGACGAGCACGCTCCCGATCGGTCGCGTCTCCAGGCCGCCGCTGGGGCAGCGCGGTGGCGCGCTCGAGCCATCGGACCCCCTCCGCGCGCACCTCCGGATCGCCCCGCTCGGCGGCGAGGCAGAGCAGCGAGGCTCCCAGCTCCACGTGAAAGTCGATGCGGTCGGGAGCGAGTGAGAGGGCGCGGCGCCCCAAGGTGACTGCGCGCTCGGGGTCGCCGCGCGCGCCGGCGACCCACTGGAACCAGCGCGATCGGGGCAGCCGGCGGTAGAAGGTCGCGGCGCCGTAGTAGAGGTTTCCCAGCTCCGACTCGTCCGGGCCATCCCTCCAGGTTGGCGGATCTTCGAGGCAGGCTTCCAGGGTCGTCGCAACGCGCCGGAGACGCTGAGGCGAGGGCAGCGCCCCGGACGGCGCCAGCAGCCGCGCACTGGCTGCGAATTCGTAGAGGCAGCATTCCCCGCAGCTCGGGTCCAGATCGCGCCCCCGCTTCGCCCAGTCGAGCGCCTCTGCATACAGCGCTCTGCGTCGGGTCGTCTCGCCCGGCGGGACTTGCTCTGCGGCGCGAAGGGTGTCCCGCGCGATCCGCCAGTGGAGGTGCACGTCATCCCGCAGCTCGGTTGCCAGCGACTTTCGCAACGCAGCCGCAGATTCGTAGTCCCGACGCCGCTCACGGCGGGTGCTCTCGTCCCAACGTTCGCGGAAGGCCGGCCGGAGCAGGCTCGCCGGGTAGTGGGCTGGGGCGGGGAGAGCGCGCACCAGCGGCAAAGGGGCTTCCAGGTGGGCCACTCGTTCCCCGGGAGCGAAGTCGGCGGCCGCCCCTCCGGCGCCCGCGGCGAGGGCGGCGCAGAGAACCACCGCGATCGGGGCAGCGCGACCGGACATCGAGCGATCCTCGGGTCAGGTCTCGCCCCTCCGCGAGGGCTCGATTCTATCATCCCGGCCGCTCGATCTGTTCGGAATTCTCACCGACCTGCACCCGATCCCAGGCTCCGGGATCGTCGGCAGAACCGCCCCCAAGCCCAAGGATTTCGTGACGATTCTCGCTGCGCCGGGCCTCTCAGGGCCGGTTCTTGATCCGGGCGTAGCGGGTCAGGGCGGACATGGCGAGGGCGCATTCCTGGGGCGTGTCGTACATCGGGATCCCGCCTTGCCGCAGAAGCTCGACGACGGTCTCGGATGGCATCAGCTTCTGGGTGATGATCGGCTTGCCGTACTTCTCGGGGATGCGGGCGAATTGGTCGGCAGCCGTGATCACCGCCTTCTTGCGCTCGGCGTGGGACGAGGACTTGAAGCTGCTCTCTCTCGGCACGTTGGTGATGATGCCGTCGATGTAGTCGAGGGATGCGATCTTTTCGATCACGTTGACCTCGTCGCTGGTGTCCATTGCCCCCGCCGCGAAGTCCACGGGATTTCTCGGAATCGGGGCGTGCGGAGGCAGGAGCTTCTTCAGATCGAGCTGGTCCTGTTCAGCGAATTCGGGCACGTCGATGCCGAGTGCCGCCAGGTTGTCGACGGTAGCGACCCCCTGTCCGCCATTGCCGACCACGGCAATCCGGTCTCCTCCGGGCAGCGGCTGGCTGAGCAGCGCCTCGGCCATCAGGAAGAGGTGCTCGAGCTGGGAGACCCGGATCAGTCCGGCCTGCCGGCAGACGGCGTCGAAGATGCTGTCTTCGCCCGCGATCGAGGCCGTGTGCGATAGGGTCGCCCTCGCTCCCGGCGCCGATCGTCCTCCCTTCAACACCACGATCGGTTTCTGCCGTGAGACTTCTCTCGCCACCTCGAGAAACCTGCGGCCTTCCTTCAGGCCTTCCAGATAGAGTGCGATGACCCGGGTATCTTCGTCGCTGCTCAGGTACGCCAGGTAGTCCGCGGCGGTGAGGTCGGCCTGGTTGCCCATGGCGACAAACTTGCTCAGGCCGAAACCCTTGCTCAAGGTTGCGTGGATGGCCGCCCCTCCGAACATGCCGCTCTGGCTGATCATGGCCAGGCTCCCCGGCAAGGGAGTCGGGAGAGGAGAGGCGTTCAGTCCGACGGCGGATGTCCACATCCCGTTTCCGTTGGGGCCGATGAATCGCAGTCCACCTTCCCGTGCGATCCGGACGGTTTCCCGTTCGAGAGCCCTCCCTCGCTCGCCTGTCTCGGCGAAGTCCGCGGAGATGACGACTGCTCCCTTGATGCCCTTCTCCACGCAGCTCTTCATGGTTGCCGGGATCTCTGCGGCGGGGATCGTGAAGATGGCCAGATCGACGGGATCGGGGATCTCCAGGACATCGCGATAGGCACGCAGACCCGAGATCTCCGTTTCTTTCGGATTGACCGGATAGATGCGGCCGCGAAAGGCGCAGGAGAGGGCGCGGCCGAGCACCATGCCCCCCCATTTCGAGGGGTTGTTGCTTGCACCGATCAGCGCCAGAGACTTCGGCCTGAAAATCGGGTCCAGCTGAGCGACGACATTCTCCGACATCCGCACCTCCGCGGCTGATTCTAACCAAGATCTGCCGGGAGACCCTGCGGCGAGAGATCGTGGTGGCCCGCAGCCGCGCCGTCGCCGGCTTGCACTGGCGCTCGGCTCGCGAGACGATGCACCCACTGTCTCTACAGCGGTCGGAATCAGGAGGGGTCGATTGAGCTACGCATTCGGAGATTCCGAGCTCGCGTCGGCCCGGCTCGAGATGGTGGCGCGCGTCTTCGAGCCCGCGACTCGGACGTTGTTGCGGGAGGCGGAACCGGGCGCGAGGAATCTCGGGGTCGATCTCGGTTGTGGGCCGGGTCACAGCACGGCGCTCCTCTCCGAAGTCCTGCAATGCCGGCGCACGGTCGGGCTCGATCTCTCCGCCGAGTTCGTCGAACGCGCCGGTCGCTTTGCCTCCGAACGAGTCGCCTTCCGCGTTCACGATGTGAACGTCGTCCCGTTTCCGGTGGGCCCCGCAGATCTCCTCTACTGCCGCCTCCTCCTGACGCACCTTCGCGATCCGATACAGGCAATCGAGCGTTGGGCAACGCAGCTGGTTCCGGGAGGACTTCTGATGGTGGAGGAGGTGGAGTCCATCGCGACGAACTCACCCGCGCTCGAGCGATACCTGGAGATCCTCGACCAGATGCTCCGAAGCCAGTCGAACCAGCTCTACATCGGCTCGGAGCTGGAGAGCGCATCGGTTCCCCACTCCCTCGCGAAGTGGAAGAGCCGGATCCTCGAGTTTCCCGTCTTCCCCTCCGACGCGGCGGCCATGTTTGCGATGAACCTCCGGACCTGGCGCGATCATCCCTTCGTTCGCGACCACGTCGAGGAGCAGGAGATCGCGCGGCTCGAACGAGATCTCGACGCCTTGCGGAACCAGGCTCACCCCAGCGTTGGGATCGTCTGGAAGCTGCGACACCTCGCCTACCGGCGAATCTGAGCGGGCTGATCAAACCACCTTTCCGAACTCCAGGCTGGCCGCAGCGAAGGCCTCCATGTTTTCGGGCTTGGCGTCGATGGGAGCGTCACAGCCGGGGCACAGGATCAGACCGGTGGGGCCCACGTCGCGAGCCAGGTCGCGCACGTAGGCGTAGACCTTGTCGGGGGTTCCGGTGGAGAGAAGGGGAGCGGGAACGTCGCCCATGATCGCCATGTGATCTCCCAGGATTTCCTTGGCGCGACGAATGTCCGTCCAGCCGTCCAGATTAAGGATGCAGCGCCTGGCCGGAAGCTCGCGCAGCCGGGAGAGGTCACGGTTCCAGTCGTGATCGAAGTGCAGCACCGACACGATGTCGTTCTCGGCGAGTCGGGTGACCATCTCCAGGTAATAGGGGAAGACGAACTCGTTCCACATCTTCGGGGACAGCATGGCGCTGGCCGCTCGCCAGCCGCCCACCCACACCGCCGGCACCCCGGATCGACGAGCCCCGTCCACGCCGATCTGAATCATCCCGGGCTGCATCGCGTCGAGGGCGGCCTTCACCTTGTCGGGAATCCGGTGGAGATCGAGAAAGAACTCCTCCATGGAGCGCCCGCCGCAGAGACACTCGAAGGGGATCGTCGTTCCGCCGCCGGAGACGGGGACGTAGCCCCGCTCCTGGCATCGCTGCACGACGCTGGAGAGGTTGTTCCCCATCCAGGTGGCGTTGGCTTCGAGCTCGGCCGGATCGATGACGCGCGGCATGTACTCTGCCAGGAACGCCAGCCAGCCGCGATCGATGATGGTGTCGTAGTCGTCGACGGTCATCACCTCGGCCTCGTCCACCTGCCAGAGGCTGTCGTCGGGCAGATCCCGGCCCGGCACCGCAACGCGAGACAGCCAGGCAGCGCTGAGGGCGACGCTGATGCGCCCGGCGGGAAGGGAATTGATGCCGTCGAACTCTCCACCCAGTCGATCCATCGCCGCCAGGGTCACGTCGACGCGGAGGTCCGGGTCGGCGCAGAACTCCGCCATGGATACGCCCATGTAGCGAGGCGCGAATGCGGTGCCCATGAAGACGAAGGGAATGCGATCCACCGGCTGTAGCTCGATCGTCCTGCGGATCCGCGCGAGTCGCTCCGGGTACAGGGCGTGTCCATCACTCATGAATGACCCGAGTCAGCGGGTAAAGATGTGGACGCCGGTGGCGCCGCCGAAGCCCTGGCAGTGGGTCAGACCGATCCGGGCATTGCGCACCTGTCGGTCGCCCGCCTCGCCCCGCAGCTGGGTGACGATCTCGAAGACCTGAGCGACTCCCGTTGCCCCCAGCGGGTGTCCCTTGGCCAGAAGGCCGCCGCTTGGGTTGACGGTCACCTGTCCGCCGATGGCGCTCATGCCCTCGTCGATGAACCGCCCCCCCTCGCCGCGCTCGCAGAATCCGAGGTTCTCGTAGTGAAGGATCTCGGCAATCGCGAAGCAGTCGTGCAGCTCGCAGACCTCGATATTCTCCGGCTTGACCCCAGCGAGATCGTAGGCCGTCTTCGAAGCCCGTTCGTTGATCTCCACGACGGCGTGTAGGGGGTCGCCGGTGGTGTTGGCCGCCTCGGAGACGAGCGTGGAGGCCAGGATCTGGATCGCTTCACCTCTGGCCTGACGGGCCACGTCCTCGCTGCAGAGCAGCGCCGCGGCCGAGCCCGAGCCGGTGGGGCAACACATCAGCAGGGTCAGCGGATCGGCGATCTCGCGCGCCTCCAGCACCTGTTGCACCGTGACCTCGTCCCGGTACTGGGCGCGCGGGTTCAGGGCGCCGTGATGGTGGTTCTTCACACCGACCTTCGCCATCTGCTCCACGGTGGTTCCGTAGCGCCGGCTGTGCTCCCGAAACAGACCCGCAAAGAGGCTGGGGAAGGGAGGCGGGGGCTTCTTGCTCGGCTCCTGCTTCGGCGGGGGGGCATCGGACTTCTCACCCGGGGTCTTGGGCATCGGAAGCGCGCCGCGCCCCATCCTCTCGAAGCCGACGGCGAGAGCGACATCGGCCATTCCGGAGGCGACCTGCATATACGCCCCACGGAAGGCCGTGGTGCCGCTCGCGCAGGCGTTCTCGACGTTCATCACCGGGATTCCACTCTGTCCCACGGCGCCGACCACCTTCTGGCCAGCGGTGGAGCCCTGGCCCACGTGCCCGCACCAGGCGGCCTCCACCGCCTCGAAGGGTAGACCGGCGTCCTCCAGCGCGTCGCGAATCGCCCAGCTGCCCAGATCGACGACCGTCTTTCCCTCATGGCGCGCGAACGGCGTCATTCCGACGCCGACGACGTAGACATCCCTCAGCTTGGGCGGGGTCTTGGGCATGGGCTCTTCTCCCTCTCGGTTGGCTCGATTCGAGGAGCGGAGGTCGATTATACGCACAGAGATCCCTTCCCCCAAAAGGCCACTGGCGGATGCGCGGGTGGCGGCTGAAAGGGCCCCGAGCGACAATCTCCCGACGTTGGCCGGCGACGCCGCTTCTCCGGCTTCCCTGGTCGTCTTGGAGGAGAGCCCATGAAGGCACGGGATCTGGGATTCGACGAGAGCCGCCTGGAGCGACTCGTCCAGACCATCGAGGCAGACGTCGACGCGGAGCGCTACGACGGAGCCGCGGTGGTGGTTGCACGGCGCGGCGAGATCGCCCTCCACGAGGCGGTTGGCTTCGCCGAGCGGACGAGCCAGCGTCGGGCGCGCACCGATGACGTCTTTTGCCTCTTCTCCGTCACCAAGACCTTCACTGCCGCGGCCGTACTCGCCCGGGTCGATCGCGGTGAGATCCAGCTCACCACCCCCGTGGCAGAGGTCATTCCCGAGTTCGGCGTCAAGGGCAAGCAGCGCGTTACGGTGGCGCATCTCCTCACCCAGACCGGGGGGATGTCGTCGGAGATGCCGCCGCTTCCGCCGGACAAGCTCGGGGACCTGGAGGCGATGGCGGCCGCCGTCTCCGCTCAACCCCTCCTCTCCGCGCCCGGGCGCCTGGTCAGCTACAGCCCGATCGGCGCCCATGCCGTTCTCGGAGAGCTGGTGCGTCGCCTGGACGGAGGCGCGCGCGCCTTCCGTCAGATCCTGGCGGACGAGTTCTTTACGCCGCTCGGGATGAAGGACACCGCTCTCGGCCTGCGCGCGGATCTGGCCGCGCGCCGGGTCCCGGTCGTGGTTCGCGACCGCAGCCCGGGCCTCTTCGTGCCCGAGCTGCTCGAGGCCATGAACGTTCTGCTCGACGAGAAGACGGAGATCCCGGGAGGGGGGGGCGTCGCGACGGCCTACGACGTCTACCGTTGGGCAGAGACGCTGCGCCGCGGCGGGGAGCTGGACGGTGTGCGGATCCTCTCTCCCGCGCTCCTGGACCTCGCCACCCGAAACCACACCGGCGCGGAGCCGAACCACCTCTTCGACTACATGCGCGAGCACCGGGGGTGGGACGAGTTTCCCGCAGTACTGGGGCTCGGCTTCTTCCTGCGCGGCGAGGGCATCTTCCAGACGCCCTTCGGGCTCACTACTTCGCCGCGCACCTTTGGCGGCCTCGGCGCGGGCTCGACGATGTTCTGGGTCGATCCGCAGCGGGAGATCGTCTTCGTCTGCCTGACCGCGGGGCTCCTGGAGGAATCGAACAACTTCGACCGCCTCCAACAACTCTCGGATCTGGTGCTCTCGGCTCTCGTGGACTGAGGAGACGGTCCTCGACGATGCCGAAGGAGACGATGACGGCGCGCGAGCGCTGGCTGGCGGTCCTACATGGCGAGACGCCGGATCGCCTGCCGATGGACTACTGGGCCACCGGCGAGGCCAACACCCGGCTCATGAAACACCTGGGATGTGGGGATCTCGAGGACCTCTACCAGCGTCTGCACCTCGACGTGCCCGTCTACGTGGGGCCGACATACGAGGGGCCTCGACTGCCGCCGGGTGAGGATTCCTTTGGCTGCCGATACCAGGCGGCCGACTACGGAAGCGGGAAGTATCTCGAGTGCACCCATCATCCACTGGCCGAGTTTCAGACGCTCGACGAGATCGAGCGTGGCTACGACCGCTGGCCCGACCCCGATTGGTACGACTACTCGGTGATTCCGAGCCAGGTCCGGGGGAAGGAGACGCGCCCGATCCGCGGCGGGGGATCGGAGCCTTTCCTGACCTACACGTTCTTGCGTGGGCAGGAGCAGGCTCTGATCGACCTGTTGGACAACCCCGAGATGGTGCACTTCTGCCTCGATCGGCTGTTCGGCTTCTGCTACGAGAACACGCGACGCATCTTCGAGCAATTGCCCGGTCAGGTCCTGCTCAGTTACGTCTCAGAAGACATGGGGAGCCAGAAGGGCCTGCTGTATTCGCCCGCGCACATCCGCGAATTCCTGATTCCTCGGATGAAGCGGATGATCGACCTGGTTCACCAAGCTGGAGCTTTCGTATTCCATCACAACGACGGAGCGATCCGGAAGATCGTTCCCGACATGATCGATGCCGGGATCGACATCTTGAACCCCGTCCAGTGGCGATGCGCCGGCATGGAGAGAGAGGGTCTCGAGCGAGATTTCGGGGACGATCTGGTCTTCCACGGCGCCGTGGACAATCAACAGACGCTGGCCTTTGGCTCCCCCGAGGACGTCCGTCGGGAAGTTCTCGACAATCTCCGTATCCTCGGGGAAGGGGGCAGGTATATACTGGCCCCGTGTCACAACATTCAGGCGATCAGCCCGCCTGAGAACATCGTGGCGATGTACGAAACGGGCTACGAGCACGGTTGGACGTAGTCCGCCGAGGCGCCGGAGGGGTGGTGGGGATGTCTCAGGAAAGCGTGACGAGCAGCGGCAAGCGCGGCTCACTGTCCGGATGGATCGTCGCCGCCGCATGGCTTCTGACCTTCGTGGCGGGGTACTTCGGACTCGGAGAATTCGTCTCTCGGCTGATCGAGGGAATCCTGCCGGGGCAGATCTCGAAGCCGCTGATCGCGATTCCACTGGTGGCCTTGATCGTCTCCCTCGCCCTCACCGTCGTCTGGGCGCGCCGACGCCCCGCCCGCGCCGCCGGCGCTCCGGAAGGCGTGGAGGCACCATCCGGCCGTCGCCGCTTCCTCGCCGGCGTGGGCGCGAGCCTCGGCGGTGTGCTGGGCGTGGGCGCGGCCAGCTTTGCGCGTTTCTCTCCCTGGCTCATCGTGTCGAAGCCGATGGGCGACGCGGAGGCGCCCACCGAGGACCCGAGCCCGCAGGCGGCGTGGCGTGGCTCCCGCATCCAGGAGTACCGGCGGCTCGGGCGCACCGAGGCGCGAATCTCCGACATCTCCCTCGGATCGACCAAGATTCGCGCCGAGAAGGGTGGCGAGGAGATCGCCCGGCGCCTGATCGAGCTGGGCGTCAACTACTTCGACACCGCTCCGGACTACGCGGAGTCGGGCTCCGAGCTGCTCCTCGGTCGCGCGATGAAGGGGCACCGGGACCAGATGTTCATCGCCACCAAGTTCTGCACGCCGCAGGGACACCTCTCGCCGAGCGCGAGCGTGCGCGAACACATGGACGTGGTCGAGGCGAGCCTCGAGCGCCTACAGACCGACCACGTGGACCTGGTGCACATCCACGCCTGCAACTCGGTGGAGCGGCTGCTCGCCCCGAACACCCAAGAGGCCTTCGACCGCCTGAAGGAGCAGGGGAAGGTGCGCTTCCTGGGCTTTTCGTCACATACCCCGCGGATGGAGGAGATCGCGACCGGCGCGATCGACAGTGGCCGGTTCGACGTGATGATGCTCGCCTACCACTACGGCTCGTGGCCGCTACTGGGCGAGATCATCGACCGCGCGGCGGAGAACGACGTCGGTGTCGTCGCCATGAAGACGCTCAAGGGCGCGCGACATCGCGGTCTGCTCGAGAACCGGGACGAGGCGGACACGTACACCCAGGCCGCCTTCAAGTGGGTGCTCAGCAACCCCAACGTCTCCGGCCTGGTGATCTCGTTCTACGACCTCCAACACGTGGACGAGTACCTTTACGCCTCGGGGCAGCGGCCGACCGCAAGGGACCTCGCACTGCTCGAGAAGTACGACCGGCTGAACGCCGCGCGCCACTGCTACCAGCACTGCGGGACGTGCCTGGATTCGTGCCCGGCGGGCCTGGCCATCGACGACGTGCTCCGGTACCGCATGTACTTCGAGGATTACGGCGACGAGAAGGAAGCGATGCGTCTCTACGCCAAGCTCGAGCGGCAGGCGGACGCCTGTTTCGGTTGCAGCGCTCCCTGCACCGGCGCCTGTCCACACGGCTTGCCGATCCAGGAGCGCACCAGCGGCGCGCACCGTCTCCTGACCCTGGCCTGAGTCCGTCGCGAGCGGTGAGGCGCGTCAGCCCTCCAAGACCAACGGAGTCGTGGGTATTGCCCCACAGATTAGTCCGCGCCCGAGGGGCCGAACGCCTCCACGACGAATGAACTCTACCCCGGAGAACTGGTTGGACCGCTTTGAAACTGATAAGACTTTACCTGTTCACCCCGCCGGCAGGTGGGGCCAAACGCGGCAGGAGGGGTCATGAGGGGAGCTTCTGCGTTTCGGTGTGTTGGTGGTGCTGTCTGCGCGATTGCCGTGCTGACCGTCTTGGGGGCGCCGGCTGCTGCGCTCGAATTCTGGGACGGACGGCTCGCGATTCACGGCTTCTACGGCATGCAAGTCCGATCCATCGCCAACAACTTCGACTACCAGGACGGCTGGGATCTCACCCAGTGGTATCACATCCTCAACCTGGAGATAGAGGCGGAAATCGCCCCCGACGGTTTCGGTCCCTTCGACTTGATCTCGGCCTTCGGCCGCATCGAGGTCCGCTACGACTGCGTGTGGACCCGAGGCTGCGGCATCTTCTCCTCGGCGGATACCTACGGCGACCGCTCCAAGAGGCTCCCCAAGCGGCTGCTGGACGGTCGGCGGACCGGCTACAGCCTGCAGGCGTTCAATGGCGACACCCGGCGTTTCCGGCAGTACTCGAACCCGCTGCAGTTGAGCTTCAACCTGAGGGACATTCCGACTCCCTCTCGCCAGCCGATGACCTTTTCCTATATCCCCGGCCTCGAGAATCTTTCCGCCAGCCTGGGCCCGGACGGCGAGTTCGGAACCGAGGACGACCCCTTCCCCTACTACACCTACGGCTTCATGAATCCGAAGAAGTGCCTGTTTGGCGTCCAGAGGCAGAAGGGGAACGCCGAGCTGGTAGGCATCCGGAACCTCCCTCACACACCCGACTGCGAGATCATCCCGGCCGCTGCCATGGCCGACAAGGCGAATCCCCTGAGCCCCATCGACTATAACCCGGTCCTCGGTGGAGTCGGGGGCAGCACCCTTCCGCTCCGGCCTGCGCCGAATCTACTCGCCGGGCCTCGCAAGGGTCGCGGGGAGGTGGCCCAGGGCCTGTGGCTGCCCAACTACGAGGTCGCCGAGATGTACCGGAGGGACAAGTTCGGGAGCTTCGACCAGAACTTCAGCCAGGACGAGCTGGCCTGGAACCGCGGCGCGAGCCAGCAGGACGAGAAGGAGCTGAAGGAACTCTACGCCGATATCGAGATGCTCGACAGCCGGCTCTGGCTGCGGATCGGCAAGCAGAACATCGTCTGGGGCAAGACGGAGCTGTTCCGCACCACCGACCAGTTCAATCCCCAGGATCTCGCTCTTGGCTCGCTGACGAACCTGGAGGAGTCGCGGATCGGCCTCTGGGCGCTGCGGGCGGTCTGGTCCTTCTACAACGTCGGGCCTCTCGAGGACGTTCGCCTCGAGCTGGCGATGAACTACGACGAGTTCGAGCCGACCGACCTCGGGCGCTGCGGCGAGCCCTATTCGCCGCTCCCGGTCTGCGACAAGACCTGGGGTCTGATGGCCCACGGATTCACCCAGGCCGCGATCGCGGGAGAGGTGCGGCCCTCGAATCCCTGGGACAGCTGGTCGGGGATCGAGGTGGGCGGCCGTCTGGAATGGCGTTACGACCGCTTCAGCTTCGCCATCACCGACTTCTACGGCTACAACGACGGGGCCTACGTGGACCCGATCTTCAGCTACAGCCGCAACGTGGATCCGCTCTCGGGTCGGCCTCGCCATACGATGTCCACGGGTCCCTGCCGGACTGGCAAGGAGGCGAGCTGCCTCAAGCCGAGCAATGCGCTGACCCAGCACAGCGTGAACCAGCAGAATTTCCACTTCATCTGCGCCACCAGCATCGGCTTCAACGCTCTCGACACCGCCGCCTGCGGCCAGACCGTCTACAACAGCCAGAACCTGGCGGACACCACCAACCCCCTCTCGCCCACGGTGGCGGTGGCGGTCGGCCTGGGCCTCTCGGGTCAGGATCCGAACGCTGCTTTCGGGGTGACCGGCGGAGCGATCTTTCTCGCCTTGGCCGGTTACGGCCCGGACGCTCAGAACCAGGTGCGCGCCATGACGGCTGGCAACACCCTCCCCGACTTCTACCCGAACGGCGTCGTGACTCCCTTGGTCCCGCTCGTCGTGAATCCCAACGACGGCCCCCCCATGAATCACCCCATTGCGGTCCAGAACATCTTCGCCCAGTACGGGCTCTCGTCGGTCCTGACCGACGAGCAGGAGGCGCTGCTGGGCTGCGGTCCCTTCTACGGCACCAACTGCGACATCGACGGGATGGACCTGATGAACTCTGAGGCCAGCGCGTCGATGCTTGCCTGGCCGCATTTCGAGGGAACCTTCGTACAGGGGACCGTGCCGTTCACGACGGACGCCTCGAGGCCCCAGCCTGGCACGGTGGGCTTCCAGGGTGGCCCGGCCTGCACCCGCTACGAGGGTGGCAAGACCTTCATCCTGCCCGGCTGCCGGGGGCCTGGTGATCCCGGTTACAACATCAACGTCGACGGCTCCACCTTCGGGGACGATTCCGTCGTCGCGATCCCCGGGCAGTACCAGCGCGTCCATCCCTTTACCGGACAGCAGTGGCACAGCGAGATGGCGATCGTCTCCTGGAACGTCCTGATGGTGATTACGGCGCTCTCGCTCCCCGAGGATCCCGACCACCCGCAGGACGACGAGTTCGCTCCGAACGACCCCTTCCGCACGAACGGATGCTCCTTCGCCGCGCCGAACTACTGCGGCAACGTCTCTGCCTACGACTCCATCACCGGAGTGCGACGGAACGCGGTCATCGCCGGCGGCAACGGCCAATTCGGACGTCGGGACTTCACCTGGCACGGCGGAGGCGACCTCGCACTTCGCTACCAGAAGCGCAACGTGCTCGGCTTCTCGATGGACTTTGCCGAGGACTTCAGCAAGTCGAACTGGGGCGTCGAGTTCACCTGGATCGAGGGGCTGCCCTTCACGAACCACAACAAATTCGAGAACACCAGTCTGGCGGACACCTACAACTTGACGCTGTCGATCGACCGCCCCACCTTCGTGAACTTCCTGAACCAGAACCGGACCATGTTCTTCAACACGCAGTGGTTCTTCCAGTACGTGAACGGCTACGAGAGGGGCTTCACCAGCAACGGCCCCTTCAACGTGCTGGCGACCTTCTCGGTCAGCACCGGCTACTTTCAGGATCGCCTGCTTCCCAGCGTCACCTTCGTCTACGACTTCGGGTCGGTTTCGGGGGCGATCTTGCCGGAGGTGACCTACCGCCTGACGGAGAACTTGTCGGCTTCCGTGGGCATGGCCGGATTCTTCGGGAGCTTCCAGAAGAGGGTGGCTCCACTCTATCAGAATTCGCTGGATCCTCGGGTCGGCCGCGGCGACTACCGCAGCTTCGTGGAGAACGGGCTCGCGGCGATTCGAGAGCGCGACGAGCTCTGGATGCGCATCCGCTACACCTTCTAGACTGCCTCGCCTCAGCTCTTGAGGGCCGCCTTGTGGAGAGATTCGAACTCCTCGTGCAGGCCCTTCACCATGCTGTGGATGTCGGGCAGTGCGTCCCAGTCCGCGTTGAGGCCCCAGTAGAGCCCCCCGTCGTAGCTGAAGAGCGCGATTCCGAGGCCCTGATTGCCAGCCAGCGGCACCAGCGGATAGATCTCCTGCATCCGCGCGCCGAGCAGGTAGACGGGAAACTGGGGTCCAGAGCGGTGAGACGATCGTAGTGTTGGTAGGCCATGAATCACCTCCGGATGGCACCGCGCGCTTCCCGACGCGGATGCAGCCGGATCGAGCTCTCTACTCGAACTCCTTCGGCACCGCGCAAATCATCACGAACGGCTCATCCTTCGATTCGTTCCTGTACTGGTGTTTCTCGTTCGGAAGGACCAGAGCGAAATCCCCCTTCTTGACCTCGCGCGCGGCGCCGCTCTCCTCGATCAGTGTGCCATGGCCTTCGATCACGTAGTTCAGGTGCTCGTACGGGTGTCGGTGGTACGGGGTGTGACCGTTGGGATCGAGGCTGAATACGCGGAACGAGTACGCCGGTGAGCCGTCATTCTGACCCAGGGGTATCTGCTTGCAGACATCCTTTGCGCCTTCCATGTCCACCTTGTTTCGGGTGATCTGGTCCAGGCTGATGACTTTCATCTCGAGACCTCCATTGAAAGGAACTTGGGATTCATCCTCTGTCGCTGTTGGGGGGCTCTCCACGATAGCCCACCGGGCTGGCAGGCGCGGGAGGTTCGACCGAGAGGTCCCGGGTATGATGGCCGTCATAGCCGCTCGCAGATTCCTTGGCGTAGGGTCGTTTCGCCGCGCCCGAGAACGGGAGGCTCCGAATGCGCTTCAGATCCGCCAAGGTCCTGTGGCTGGGCGCCGCGCTCGCCGGCGTCGGATTGGCCGCGCTGGTCTCCTCCGCCGGCGATGAGACGCGCGTCTGCGATCAGACCAGGGGCCGGCAGGTCTTCGTGAAATGCCAGCCCTGCCACACGGCCGAAGCCGGAGGCCCGCACGTGGTCGGTCCCAACCTGAACGGGGTGATCGAGCGAAAGGCGGGCACCGCCCCCGGCTTCGACTACTCCCACGCGTTTCGGGATGCCGACTTCACCTGGGACCGCGAGAAGCTCGATCGGTACCTCGCGGACCCTGCGGCATTCGTCGACAGCAACTGGATGCCGTTCACCGGACTCAAGCGGAGTGAGGATCGGCAGGACATCATCTGCTTCCTGGAGGACCAGGCCAGTGACTGATCGGAAGACAGACTCGAGCCGCGGACGCTGGACGCGGCGGCAGTTCGTTCGCAACACCGGTCTCGGAGCGCTGGCCGCGACCGGACTCGCGGGCGGGAAGGCCGCCTCCGGTGCGGATCCGGAAGCGGAAGAGAAGCCTCGTGCGGGAGGATCCGGTCCTTCCCCCGACTACGACGCGATCGTCCTGGGGGCCGGGTTCGCCGGTGTGACGGCCGCCCGGGAGCTGCGCACGAGCGGGCTTCGCGTGCTGCTCCTCGAGGCGCGTCCGCGCATCGGCGGACGGACCTTCACCTCGGAGGTCGGAGGGCACCAGGTCGAGCTGGGAGGCGCCTTCGTCCACTGGACCCAGCCGCACGTCTGGGCCGAGATCACCCGCTACGGGCTCGAGATCGAGGAGCCCGCGCTCACGGCACCACCGCGGGCTGCCTGGGTGACCTCTGGCGAGCTTCGGGAGGGATCCCTCGACGATCTTTCCCTGCTGGGCTTCCGTGGCGCCGGGGCCTTCTTCTTCGACGCGATGCAGCTCATGCCACGCCCCCACGATCAGCTCTTCGTGCCCGGCGTCGCGGAGGTGGATCACCAGTCGGTCGCGGGTCGCCTCGACGGGCTGCGTCTTCCAGAAGATCAGCGGGACGTCCTGGACGCCATCTTCGCCACCTCCTGCCACTGCGATCCATCGGAGGCGGCCATGCTCGAGATGCTTCGCTGGTACACCCTGCCCGGCGCGACCCTTCTGGCGTACATGGACTCGGTCGGCCGCTACTGGCTCCGCGGCGGCACCAAGACGCTGATCGAGGGGATCCTCGCCGACGGGCGGCCCGAGCTTCGCCTCTCCACCCCGGTGAAGTCCGTCCGACAGGATGGCGATCAGGTGGTCGTCACCACCGACGGTGGGGAGACGGTCTCGGCCCGGGCCGTCGTGGTCACCTCCCCGTTGAACGTCCTGAACCAGATCGAGTTCTCGCCTCCCCTCTCCTCGGAGAAGCGGGCTGCCGCCACGGAGGGTCACGCCGGGAGTGGCGTGAAGCTCCACATCAGGGTCCGGGGCCAGCTCGGGGGCTTCAGCGGGGTTGCGCCGTGGCCGGCCCCGCTGAGCTCGCTCATGACCGAGTTCTCGGACGCGGATGGGACCGTCTTCACCGCCTTCGGACCCAGTGGCAAGCTGATCGACATCAACGACGACGAGGCGATCCAGAACGCCGTGCGTCGGCTCCTCCCCGGGGCGGAGGTCGAGTGGGCGGTCGGCTACGACTGGAATGCCGATTCCTACGCGCGCGGCACCTGGTGCGTCTTCCGGCCGGGTCAGCTCACCCGATACCTGCGGGAGCTGCAGCGACCGGAGGGAAGGGTCTTCTACGCGAGCGGTGACAACGCCAACGGGTGGCGGGGATTCATCGATGGCGCCATCGAGAGCGGCCTTCGCGCGGGCCGCGAAGTCGCTGCGGCGCTGGGTTGAGAGGTAGCGAAGCGATGGCTGGACGCTGGAAGTGGATCGCAATCGTCCTGCTGCTGCTGGTCGTGGGAGTGGCCTACCACTCGGTGCGGCCCATCCTGTACCAGGCGGGAGCCGCCACGGAGTACGTGGCCAGGCGGGCCTGCCTGTGTGTCTACGTCAGCGAGCGCAGCCTCGCGCGTTGCCTGGTCGAGATGGAAGACGTGGTGGCGCAGGTCGATGCAGAGCTCCTCGAGGAAGAGAAAGCGGTCCGCGCCTGGATCTCGTTCGTCGCCGAACGCACCGCCCGCTACGACGGAGGCTCCGCCTGCACGCTGGACTGATCACGACTCGTAGGCCCAGATGTCGGTGAAGAGGCAGACGAGCGCCACGAAGACCAGCATCGCGATCCCACAGAAGGTGAAGGTGCCGAGCGCCCCCAGTTGGCCCGCGAGGAAGCCCGCGAGCGGTGAGCCCACCGTGCTGGCCCCCATCACGCCCAGCATCTGGACCGAAAGCACCCGCGCCCGGTGCGCGTCGCTGGCGATCTCCTGGAAGGCGGTCCGAGTAGTGCTGATGAAGAATGCACCGCAACCCCCCCAGATCGTGCCCGCCAGGAGCGTCGCGGCGAAGGGGATTCCGGCGGAGATGAGGAGAAGGCTGAGGGCGGCCGTTGCCTGCGCAAGCACGATCGCCCGGCCCGGGCGTCGCACATGGCCGCGGCGCCACAGCAGGATCAGTCCCAGGATCGACCCGGCCGGGAAGGTCATGTAGATCAGGCTCAGATCGCCGACGTCACCGCCGAAGTATTCGCGGTTCAAGAGCGGGAAGACCACGAAGTAGGGCCCTGCGAAGAACAGGCCGACCCCCATCGTCAGCAGCCAGGCAGGACGCAGAACGGGCGACCGCACCACCTCGCGGATCCCCTCGAGGAGCTCCGATGGTCGGATCCGCTCGGCGCGGCGGGCTCGAGAGGAGGCGCTGCGCGGGATTCGAGCGAACCCCAGGGCTCCGACCAGGAAGAGCAGGCTCTCGACTGTCAGGGCCGTTGCGCTCCCCAGGTACCGTGCCGAGCCCGCCAGCAGCTGGCCGATCCCCTGTCCGATGAATTGGATCAGTGTGATTCCGGTGACCGCCCGCATCAGGTTCTTGCCGGCGACGTCGTAGAGCAGCGCGTCGCGCGCCGGGAAGGCGAGCGCTGAGACCGTTCCCATTGTGACCGCAAAGGCAATCACCAGCGAGAACCTGAGCGCTCCGGCCCAGACGGCCGCTGCCAGCGCCGCGGCCAGACTGCCCGCCGCAAGCTGCAAGCACACCAGCAGGCGCCGGCGGTCGACCCGGTCGGCGATGGCGCCACCGATCAGCAGGAAGAAGAGTGCCGGAAACATCAGCGCCATCTGTGCGATGCCCACCAGCTCTTCGCGCGCCCGCAGCTCTCCGACGACGAGCCACGAGAACAGCACCTGCAGCATCCCCCAACCGCCGAACCACAACCCGGTCCCGAAGGTGAAATCGCGATAGGCGCGCGGGATCGAGATGGAAGGGGAGGCCGGCACGGGGGCATCGGGAGGAGCGTCGGGGGGGAACATGGAGGCCCGCTACGCGGCGGGGCTCGCGAACCGATCCACGAGAACCGCGGGGTTCGGACAGCGGTAGATGAAGCTGGCCGGCCAGTCGGAGGTGAAGTCGGTGCAGCGACGGAGACGAGACACCGCAGCGCGTTTCTCCGCTCCCGTCATCACCAGGACCACGCGGCGGGACTGTTCGACGATCGTGCCCAGCCCCACGCTCACGCCGAGCGTCGGTACCTCATCCAGAGCCTCGAAGTCCGGAAAGGTCTCCAGGTTGTCGCAGCGGGTGGCGGCGCTGAGCTGGATCACCCGGGTTCGCGTGGCGAGGGTGGTCCCGACCGGATTGAAGGCGACGTGACCGTCCGACGCGCCCGCCGCCACCAGAAAGAGATCGATGCCGCCGGCGGCATGGAGACGCGCTTCGTACGCCATCGGTTCGTCGGGCTCGGGGAACCAGAGGTTCTCCGGCGGGATCCGCCGGTCCGGAGGCAGGCCCTGGTTGATTCGCCCGAGAATCTCCCGACGGCCGTATCCTCGGCAGCTGTAGTGCGCATCGGCAGGACACAGCTTCGGACCCCCCGTACCCGGGACGAGGTACTCGTCCATCATCGCAGCGACGAACTGTGAGAGGTCGGCGCCCCGTGCGGCCGCGAGATCTGCAAGGGCCGCATAGGTGCTGCGAAGGCTTCGCCCCGCCGGACAGCCCAGCAGGTAGCTCCGCCCCTCCTCGTGCGCCGTCTCGGCCTCCTCCAGGATTTCCCGAGCGAGCGCCTCTCCCAGAGCTTCGGCATCGGGAAAGGCTGCCACCGGAACCCCCCGCTCACCCGCTCCGAACCGAAGCCGGCTACGGGGCATGCCGAAGCCACGAGAAGGGTAAGATAGGGGCGCCGGATCGCGCCCGATATCGCGGCGAAGCTCCGTGCAGAAGGGAGAAGGCCATGAACATACTCGCGGTATACGCACATCCCGACGATGCCGAGTTCCTCGCGAGCGGGAGTATGGCCAAGTGGGCCGAGGAAGGCCATCAGGTGTACGCGATTTCCGCGACCGACGGGAGCATGGGAACCAAGATCATCGGCCGAACCCGGGCCGAGGTCGCCGAGCGACGCAGGGGCGAGCTCACCCGGGCGATGGAGGTGATCGGTGGACACGAACCGGTCGGCTTCTGGTTCCCCGACGGGTCGCTCCGCAGTCATGGCGAGGAACTGAAGGAGAAGCTCGCCTTCTGGGTGCGCAAGCTCCGAGCAGACCGAATCGTCACCTTGGATCCCTGGCTGAGCTACGAGATCCATCCCGACCACATCACCGTCGGAAGGATCGCTTCGGAGGTTGCGGTGTTCACCTGCTTCCCACTGTATTTCCCGAACCAGATCGAAGCGGGGCTGGACCCTCACCAGCCCGAGGAGGTCTGGTACATGATGCCGACGGAGCGAGCGCCGAATCGGATCGTGGACATTGGACACACCTTCGAGAAGAAGGTCCAGAGCATCCTCTGTCACCAGTCCCAGGTCGAAATGCTGGCCGATTGGTTTCTTACGGATGCGGATCCTCTGAGCTTGACCGCGGATGAGAAGCAGCAGTTGGCCGCGGGGGTTCACGACCTGATCCGGACCATGGCGTCCGGGATCGGACAGAGGTACCAGATCGATCTTGCCGAGGCGTTTCACGCGGTCCGGTGTGGTCCGGGGCATCTCGATGTGGTAGGGGAGATCACCAGCCAGCTGCTCGAGAGGATGTCGAGCGACGCCGAGGTCCACTAGATGCGGGCTTCGGGTGCGGGTGACGGTCACGTTTGATGCGCGAGGCGGTGGCGATCGGAGTCGATATCGGAGGAACCACGATCTCCGTCGGCGTGGTTCGTGAATCCGGCCGCCTCGAGCGGCGGCGGGTCTTCCCGACCGAGCCGGAAAGAGGTTTCCTGGAGGCCATGGAGAAGATCGCACGCGCGATCGACGAACTCCTGGAGGCCGCGGGGTGCAGGCGAGAAGAGCTGGTCGGCCTGGGAATCGGGTGCGCCGGACCCGTGAACCCCGTGACAGGCACCATCCACAACCCATTCACCTTGCCCGGATGGGAAGGTGCGAACCCCGTGCGCGTCCTGGGAGAGAGATTCCGCGTACCCGCCCATCTCGAGAACGATGCCGACGCCGCCGTGCTCGGTGAGGCGTGTGCGGGCTCCGCCCGTTCGCTTCGGGAAGTCGTGATGCTGACATTCGGAACCGGCGTGGGTGGGGGAGCCCTGGTCGGAGGGCGAGTCTACCGGGGCATGAATGGCGAGCACCCGGAGATCGGCCACATCCCCGTCGACCCGGAGGGTCCGGAGTGCTACTGCGGAATGCGGGGATGCCTGGAGAGTCTGGCCTCCGGCACCGCGCTCGCGAAGGCGGGGCAGACCGAGGGATTCGGAGACGCCGCAGAGGTCTTCGAGAGAGCCGGCGCGGGGGACCAGAGCGCCTCGTTGCTGGTCGAACGCGCCGCCCTGGCCGTCGCTTCCGCCTTCTGGACGATTCTGCACACCTTCGTGCCACAGATGGTCGTCTTCGGCGGCGGACTGATGGAGCACCAATTCGAGTTCTTCGTTCCGGCGCTGCGCGAAAAGGTTCGTCTGGCAGAAACTGCCTGGGGACAGCGGTTCCAGTTCTCCAGAGCGGAGCTCGGGAACGACGCCGGGGTGGTAGGCGCTGCCTTTCGGGCCCTCCGAGGAGACGAGCTCCGCTGATTCGAGTTGTCTGCCGCGGAGGGCGAAGGCTCGCATCACCCCGCCCCAGGCTTCGCTCGCCTGTGGCGACGCAGACGCGCCCCCGGGCCCTTTGGAACTCTCTAGAAGAAGCCGATCTGGTTCGAGTCATGGCGGATTTCAGGGAAACGAAGAAGCAGTAACAGTGAAGTGAGCGCCACCGCCTTGCTGCTGCGAGCCCTGCTAGGCCGGTGGCGAGGAGGACGGGGGTGGTGGGTTCGGGGATCATCGCGGCGCAGAACCCTCTGCCAGCTGTATGTCGCCCGTCTTGCGTAGGGCTTCTAAGGAACAGCCCGTGTTCCGGTGGCCTTGGTGGTGACACCGAGCTTGATGGTAGTGCCCGACGTTAGGCCGATTACCTTGACCGACTGTTTGGTCTTGACCGAAAGAAGCCCCGTGTTCGGGTTGAGGGCGCACTTGGTGTTCGACTTCAAAGGAATGACCTCGACGGGCTCTCCAACCTGAGCCGACACCTCAGCCTCCAGCGCTATGACCATCTCCAGGATATTCGTGGCAAAGAGGTTGACGTGTTTTCCATCTTGGAACCACACCCCTTCTTCTATTAGGGGATCTCCATCGGTCTCAAGCGCATAGGTCCGATCGGGATCGAGCGTCAGCGTTCCGGTGCCGGAAAAGCTCGCCTTGCCCCCAGCGCCCTTGCCTCTTGCGGTGATCACCATGTCCCATACCCCAGAAGCCGACTGTGCACGCGCGGGGCCTGACTGCGCCAACGCAAGCACCAATAGGATTACGATACTTGACCAAGCGACTCTCGAACCCATGGAAACATCCTTCCGTTCTCGGTGGCTGTCGGAGGGTGGAAAATCACGCGGTTTACGAGAAAGGGGACTCGACGCCAGGGCGCCGCCAGGTACAGAAGCAAGGACCACGAAGTGCCAGTGATCCCTCGCCGCTGTCGGTGGGCGGATCAAGCCCGGTTTCGCGTCGGATGAGAGCTGTCTAGTCGAGGCTCTTCGTCTCATTTTAGTGTATACCACATTCGGGTGGGGTCACTATCACTCACGGAAACATCCTTCCGTGTTCGCGGGAAACCCTTTGCCAGGAGCGCAGATAGGGCAACCCCTCAGACTCACAATACAACCCGAATGGGTGTTGACACGGTCTCGATGGGGGAGCGTAATCAGGATCGAGGTGGGGGGAAAGGAGACATCCATGCGATTCACTTCCCTCCTGATCGGCCTGGCGTTCGTCTTCGCATTCACCCTGGTGCCCAGCTCATCCATGGCTCAGACGCCGCCCAAGGTCATCAACGTCGTCACCTACGACATCGGCGGGGACATGCCGAAGTTCCTGGAGTTCTACAAGCGCGCCATGGTGATCCTCGAGAAGTACGGGAGCACCGGCGAAAGCCGCCTTTGGGTCTCCACGCTCGCCGGACCCAACACGGGCGGGGTGGCGGTGGCGACGGAGTACCCGAGCATGACCTCGATGGTGCAGTCAAACGAGAAGCTCTTTTTCACGCCTGACTGGCAGCAACTCGTCGCCGACTTCGAGGCGGCAGGCATGCGCATCCTCTCCAACTCGGTGGCAGTGGATCTCACTCCCTGACTCGCCGCGCCCGTCCATGATCTGACCAGGACGCCCCCTCGCTCGCTGCGAGAGGGCGTTGGGCGGGTTGCGCTCAGTCGCCGCCGCGCAGTGTGCTACCGCCATCGAGGGCGATGACTCGGCCGGTGATGTTGCGAGCGTCATCGCTGCAGAGGAAGGCGGTGAGCTTGGCGAAAAGGAACGATTAGCGGGGCTTGCAGCAACACGGCGACGGCTCCCGCTTCGATTGAAGACGACGCCCACGGACACACCGAAACGCTCCGGCCCACTCGCGGTCGGGGCGTTTCTCATATCGGGCCACATCGTTCCTCTCAGAATGAGCAGCGCTTTCGGCCACGTCGAGACCGCCCGAGATTTCGATTCTGCGCTCCTGCTCGCGGGGTTTATCCGGCCCGCATGAAATTCTCTCGGCCTGGGAGGTGCTGAGATACCACCCGCCTTGAGATAGAACGCTGCGAGCCCCTCCAGCGCGTTGACCCGGAGAAGGGCTACCGCTCGCGAGTCCACCCGCCCAAAAACATTCCGTCGCCGCAGCCAAACCCCGCCCGAACAGTGCTTCCAGCGCCAGGTACGCCGGGTAGAGCACGACGGCGAAGGCGATCAGAAGCCAGCCCGGCGATAGCGAGGTCTCGGTGGCGATGCGTACCCAGAAGGGTGTGACGAGGGCTGGTTCGCGTTGCGCCATCGGCTACTCGGGGAGCCCGGCCTTGCGGAGGCCGTCGAGCCAGCGTTCGAGGAACTCGGGATTCTTGTAGTAGAGTATTCGCCTGACATCGCGCACGGTCGCCTTCATTTCAAATCGCCTTTGTGCCTCGTGAAGCGCTGCTTCTGCTTCTTGGAGGCGGTCCAGGTGAGCGAGGCTTGCCGCGAGGCCTAACCAGTTGGCACCGCCAAACGACCGACCTGTCGCGACGCTCTGCTTCAGGCATTCGACGGCGTCTTCATAGCGTCGGGCCGCGAAGTGGGCTTCGTGCTTGGCGCGGAGAAATTCGAACAACCATGGATCACGAGGGCTAAGGCGCATCCCCTTATCCAGGATCGCGATCGCTTCGTCTGACTCGCCCACTTGGGGGAGGTAGAAACCCATTTGCAGGTATGCGCGGGCGAAGCTCGGGTCCAACTCGATCGCGAGGCGAGCGGCCGCGATCGCGTCGTTGCACTTGGCCTGGAGCTCATGGACCATGCTCAGGGTGAGGTGAGCGACTGGCAGCTCCGGGTCGAGCGACACACTCCTTCGCGCTGCCCGCTCCGCTTCGGTCAGCGATCGGGCAGGAGCGTCACTCTGACTGAACCAAGCCGCCCAGTGGCTCATCGCGAGCCAGGCGAACGCTTCGGCAAATCTGGGACTGGTCTCGCGCTCGCTCGAAGCACGATCGCGCCTCAGCCTGCATCTCATGGAAGTTCCCTTCCAACCAGCCCTGCCAGAAGCAGTACCTTCCGCGCATCAAGAGGTCGTACGCGGTCAGACTCTGAGCCGGCTGCTGAGCCACTCGTTCCTCTTCGGTCACCGCGAGCTTCGCACCCATCGCGCCAGCGATCGCTGTCGTGATCTCATCTTGGATGGCGAAGATGTCTTCCAGCTCCCGGTCATAACGCTCCGCCCAAACGTGCCCACCGGTTGTCGCATCAATAAGCTGTGCGGTGATCCGCACGCGACCACCAACCTTGCGAACGCTCCCCTCGACGACGTAACGTACACCGAGTCCCCGACTCACCTGCTTCACGTCCGCGGGTTTGCCCTTGTAGGTGAAGCTTGAGTTGCGGGCGATCACGGGGAACTCCCGCCAAGCCGAGAGCCGTGTGATGAGATCCTCCGCGATCCCGTCAGCGAAGTACTCTTGATCGCGATCACTACTCAGGTTGTCGAACGCGAGCACAGCGATGGCGGGGCGGCCCTCGAACTCGGGGACGGTGAGCGGATCGAGTTCGGCGGGTGAGGCTTCTGCCGCTGGAGCCGGCTCAGTAGCGGTTGCGCTGGGAGCCCTCTCCTGGGCGGTCTCTCCGCGTCGCCACACCAGGGAACGAAGCCCGGCAAAGAGCACCCCAGCGAGCACCGTGATCCCCACCACCGCGCTGATGGTGGCCTCGTTCTCGCCCAGCCAACTGGCGATCCGCGAAAAAAGGTCCATGACCCGGGCCCCCGCCCCGGGGGCGATTCCAGCGGTAGGCGTTACCGGGCGGACAGCAGAATCAGCTGCCAAAGACCACCGCCAGGCCTAGGGATGGCGAGTTGGCGGGCTTTGGGGACGGTTCTCCACAGATCCAGCTCGGGCGTCGGCGCCGGTCATGACGGCAATGTGAGGAGGGGAATTTGCTTGACCCCCCCCATTTGAGGGGGGTAGGCTAAAGCCCACGCAGGCAGGTCGCTGCGCCTGTAGGGTCGATCGCGGAGCTTAGCCTCGGCAGAAGTCAATGCCCGAGCAAAACCGTCCAATCCGCGAGGCGGCTCAAAGCCAGAAGAGACAGCGACGGCGCCCGGTGGGACCAGGTCCGCCGGGCGCTTCATGTCTGCACCTCCCACCAATCGAACGCAGAGCATCCCAAGCCCGACAATTCTCAGGCTCTGTTCCGGCCAGTCCGTGACAACTGCTCGATCTACGTGTAGATGCCTCCGTTGTTGGGTGATCCAGATCCGCTGCGCCCAGGGCCCGGTCAGACCGTTTCGAGCCTCAGACCCCCCCCAAAAAAAGCGCCACGTTGCTGGCCGCCGTCCACCTGACCCGCGGCAGGTAGGCGGCGGGCGTTTCGCTCATGTACCCTCCAGCCCCCCTGCCCCCAGCGGCAAGCCAGCGTCGAGAATTCTTCGCAACTAGGCCGCGTAACCTACTGAAATAGCTAGACCCGGCTCCAGGATACCTGTCATGGCGGATTACAAGGAAGGCATCAAGAAGGAAGTCGCCGAGATCAAGTTCCTCATCCACGACCTGCGCGTGGAGCGCTTCATCAACGAAGTGATTCACTTCCACGTGACGCTCAACACGGATCTGGAGATCTACAGCATCGACCAGGCGCAGGTCCTGCACGGGGAAGACCTGCAGGTGCTGAAGGAACAGGCCGTCAAGCTGCGGAAGGCCTTCCAGAACTACTCCAACGCCGTGAGGAACTTCTCGCCGGACCGGACCATCCTGCTGACCGGCCGGAAGTACATCGACACCATCTGCTCCATCTGTGAGCTGATCCTGAATCCACTCTGGGGCCGGATCGACAAGGTCATGGACTTCCTGCCTCAGGACTCGCGCTCGGTCGGCTCGCGCCTGCTCTACAGGAACTGCGTCAACTGGATCGGTGGGGTGCAGCGCCGGATCCAGCATTTCCTCGACGAGCAGGCAACCGGGCAGGTGCGCGAGGAGTTCGACATCGCGGCCGAGATCGATCACCTCACCCGCAACACTCTCCGCGGCTACGTCGTGGAGAAGAGCGCCGCGCGCGTGGACCTCCAGCTCGGCCAGCTGGATTCCGCCGTGTTGTCCGGGAACCTGCCGCGCTTCCGCCGCATGTACTTCAACCTGATCATGAACGCGGTCGACGCCATGAGCCAGCAGAAGGTCGGCGTCCTCCGCACGACCGCCTGCGTCGACGGGGATTCGGTCTTCATGCGGGTGAGCGACGACGGCTCGGGCATGACGCCGGAGAAGCAGCAGCAGCTACTGACCGACAAAGAGTCGCTGGACGGAGAGCTCCACTCGCTTGGGTTCGTCTTCGTCAGGCAGACGGTCGAGGAGTTCCAGGGAGAGCTCTCCATCGACTCCGAGCTAGGCAAGGGCACCACGATCACGATCCGTTTCCCCTACCTGCTCGGCAAGCAGGTGACTCGACGAGGGTCTTCGAGCCACGAGGAGTACGGCGTGCACCCCCACGCTGAGCAGCCTCGGGAAGAGCCGGCGGTCAGCCCTGCCACCGCTCCGGTTTCCTCTGGCACCGCTCCCGCAGCAGGGGCCGAAGACGCCCGGGGAAGCAGCAAGAGCGTGTCCCACGGGAAGCTGATCCTCGAGGACTGCCGGGCCTCCCAAGCCCAGTACCCCGGCAGTATCTTCGCCATCTCGGTCACCGAGGACGATGAGGTCGACTGTTTCACCCACAAGCCCTACGAGCGTCTTTGGAACATCACCCACGAAGACCTGTCACCGATGCTCTTCCAGGCAACGGTGCGCGGCCGCCTGGAGGAGGATGACCAGAAGAATCCGGTCCTGATTCTGAAGCCCCCGCAGAGCGTGGCCGAGTACTTCGACCTGAAGGAAGTGCCGCAGGGCGAGAGGAACGCTGCCAGGCACCTGCAGATGGTGCAGGACGAGTACATCCGCGTCGCACGCAAGCTGATCGAGACCGGCCTGCCCCCTGAGACCGGCGTCCTTCTCGCCGATGCGCGGCGTTACTTCCCGGAAAAAGCCGAGCTGCAGGGCGACGATCCCTTCCCGCTCGAGCGGCTCGCAAGCCAGAAGCTGACCTCCGGGGGCTAGAGCTAACCTACGCTTTCGAGGGTGCGCCTGTCCGCCGCCGCCCTGCTTGTCGTGGCGCTGATGCTGTGCGGTGCCCGATACGACCGGCGCGAGCACGATCTACTCGATCACCACTGCCGCCGAACAGGGGGGCCAGGGCGACACCGTTCTCGATCGTGTGCCACCCGGGCTCGTCCACCAGCAAATAGCGGCCGAGCGCCGAGAGAGCCGGGATTCCGGCTGGCTGTGGGCTTGGGCCGTTTGGGGGTATCCTTGCCAGACGCCGCGGGCACGGATCGCGTCTGCGAGCGATACGGCGAGAGGATACGAAGACGATGGCGAACGGAGAACTTCTGGATCGCCTGCAGCAGCTGGTTCTGAAGCTGGATCAAGCGGGCGTTGTGGGAACCACGCGCGAGGCCCTTGCCGCGGGGCTCTCGCCGCAGGACATCATTTCGAAGGGGCTGGCCCCGGGCATGGAGCTCGTGGGTCAGGGCTACGAGGAGGGGGAGCTGTTCGTGCCCGAGCTCATGTTGAGCGCCCGGGCCACGCTGGCTGCCCTCGACCTCCTGCGTCCCCACATGGTTGGCCAGGGCGTGGGTCCGCCGGGCAAGGTCGTGCTGGGTACCGTGCAGGGCGACAATCACGACATCGGCAAGAACATCGTAAGCATCGTCCTCGAGGGCGACGGCTTCGAAGTGCACGACCTCGGCGGGGACGTGCCACCGCAGGAGTTCGTGGACAAGGCGCGGGAGGTCGGTGCCGACGTGGTGGGGCTCTCGGCTCTGATCTCTCTCGCGGTCTCGAAGATGGCCGAGACCGTTGCCCTCCTGAAGCAGAGTGGAATTCCGGCAAAGGTCATCGTGGGAGGAGCGGCGGTGACTCCGGATACCGCGGAGGCCATCGGGGCCGACGACTACGGCCGTAACGCCTGGGAGGCGCTGCGTCGTGTTCGCCGGCTGGTACAGGGAGAGCTGCAGACATGAAGCACGACTGGAAGGCATCGGCAGAACGAGTGGCGGCCACCTTGCTGGGGCAGACGCCGGATCGGGTGCCCGTTAGCTTCATCGCCTCCGAGGACATCGCCGCGCGCATCTCCGGGCTGACCATACGCGAGATGCTCACCAGCTCGAAGAAGCTGGCCGAGGTCAGCATCGGCGTCTGCGAGGTCCTGGGCGGTGACAACGTCTCGGTGGTCGTCACGCCCTACTGCGGTCCCTACGAGGGGCTGGCCTTCGCCAAGGCGAACGGCCGCGAGGATCTGTTCGTCTGGAAGGACTACACCACGCCGTTCATCCGCGAAGGCGAGCTGTGCTCGACGGAGGAGGACATCGAGCGGCTCGAGATCCCGGACCACTCGAAGCTCGAGCCCTGGCCCACGATCCTCGAAGCGATGGCGATCGTGCAGGAGACCACGGGCATGGGCGGGGGCTTCTCGCCCAGCCTCACCTGGTCGAGCATCCAGATGCTGCGCGGGAGCCGGGCCTACATGGACGTGATCGAGAACCCGGAGCTGCTGCTCGCCCTGTGCGAGAAGATCTACGCCTCGCAGTGGGACTACTACCAGGCCTACTGCGGAGTCGTCGGCAAGCCGACCTTCGCGTTCAACTGCCAGTACGCCTTCAACCGCACCATGCTGCGCTTCGAGGACGCCTGGAAGTTCGAGGGGCAGTTCATCAACAGGTTCTGCCGGGAGACGCGCCTTCCCCTAGCCATCCACAACTGTGGCTTCGATCCCTACTGGGTCGAGCTGATCGAGAAGCACCAGAGCGAGGGCGTCCAGGTCATCGCCGTCAACGGGAGCCACCCGCTCGATCTCGACGAGTGGGTCCGCTTCCGCGAGAAGTTCCCCGATATCGTGATCATGGGCGCATCCGTCTTCGTCAACGGCGAGCTCGAGAACGGCACGCCCGCGGCTGTCGAGGCCCGGGTTCGTGAGAACATCGTGAAGCTCGCCCCCTACGGCCGCTTCATCGTGACTCCGGTCTGCTGCATGCCCTGGCGAGTCTCCCTCCGGAACATCTTCGCAGTTCGCGACGCCGTCGAACGCCACGGCCGGGGGCCTTTCACGAGAGACTGACGAGGGCCAACTCACGCAGACGGGTCACGTGTATGGAACTTGGCGAGCTCGAACAGCGGCTTCTGGGTTTCGCGAGGGCGAAGTACGCGGATCAGCAGGCCGCTGTCTCCGGCGTGCACAAGATGCCCGGACACGCGGGCTTCTCCTACGGCTTCACCGTCCGCAGTGGCGGGCGGGAGGAGCGCTGGTTTCTGCGGATGCCACCACCCAAGGTAAAGTGGCGCGGAACGGCGGATGTTCTGCGCCAGGTGGCGGTATTGCAGGCCCTGGACGGAACCGACGTGCCCCATTGCTCGGTTCGGTGGTCCGGTGACGACCTCGAGTGGTTCGGATGCCCCTACTTTGTGGTTCCGGCGCTCGAGGGCGACGTGGTGCGCATGGGGCCCGGCGAATGGGCGGCCGAGCTCTCCCCCGAAGCGCGTCGCGACCTGGCGCGGCAGGCCATGACGGCCCTGGCCGGGATCCATCGAGTCGATCCGGCACAGGTAGCGTACCTCGGCGACCCGGTTCCCTTCGCCGAGGACGTGATTCGCTGGGACCGCTTCTACGAGCGGGCAGCTGATCCCGAGCGGCTCGCCCTGGTGCCGAGGCTCCGCGAGCGGCTGCTCAGCTCACATCCGGAAAACGCTCCCATCGGCGTCTTCCACGGGGACTTCCAGTGGTCGAACCTCTTCTGCTCCTTCGACGGGACGCTCCTGGCGGTGGTCGACTGGGAGTTGACGGGAATCGGGTCGACGCTGAACGATGTCGGGTGGATCGCCACCTTCAGCGATCCGCCCGCCTGGTCGGAGGGCTACCTCGTCTCCGACGTGATGCCGATCGCGGAGGAGATGGTGGAGATGTACGAAGAGGCCTGGGGGGCGCCCCTTCCGGATCTCCGCTGGTACCGCGCTCTGGCCGCCTACAAGTTCGCGATCATCACGGGCCTCAATCTCTCTCTGCACCGCCGCGGCAAGCGACGGGACCCGCTGTGGGAGACCACCAAGCTGTCGATGTCGACCCTGACGGAGAGGGCGCTGGGGCTGCTCGGGTAGCGACGCGCTACGCCGTTCCGAGGAGCATCAGGCCCGTTTGTAGCGCTCCGCCACCTCGCGGGGTCGGGCGTTCCGGAGCGTCGAGACGATCTGATCCTGCAGGATCTCCCATGTCCAACTGTACATGCTGTCGTCGCGCTTGGATCCGGCTGGCTTCGTGCACATCCTCTCCCGCCGACCCCAGAGGAGGAAGTAGGGTTTCTGCTCCTCCTGGGCGATCCGTAGCTCGGCATTCATGCGTACCGATGACGCCGTGTGCTCCCCGCAGATCACGATGACCTCGTCCACCTCGGAGATCTGGCGGCGAACCTTGTCGTCCCAGCGATCCGTCATCGTCGCGGCCTCGGATCGAGCCGAGATTTCGAATCCGGAGGATTGTCTGCGCGATTGCTCGAGAAGCAGATCGTGCAGATCTTCGTCGTTCTCCCGATCAAAGCTCATGAAGATGCGGACGTTCGGCATGGTTCGCCTGGAATCAACTCCCTACTCGCTGGCCTGGGTGCAGACCTGCCACACGCGTGAAGGTCCGGGGGGTCAGGTATCGCTACAGGCCGGCTAGTAGCGATCGCGGCCGCCGCCGCCCCCGCCCGAGCGGCGGTCCTGAGCCTCGTTCACGCGAAGGTTGCGGCCCCCGAGTTCGCTCCCATCGAGTGCGCGAATCGCATCGTCGGCTGCGCTCGCGTCGTCCATCTCGACGAACGCGAAGCCGCGCGAGCGGCCGGTGTCTCGATCCGTGACGACGCTCACCGACGCAACGTTTCCGTGGCGCTCGAAAACGGCACGCAGCTCATCCTCCGTGGAAGAAAAGGGCAGGTTCCCGATGTAGATCTTCTTGCTCAACTCGTCATCCTCGCCGCGCCTCGGCTTCAGAGAGGCGCGACCTGCGCCGGATCCCCGCCCGGTCATTCCGGATGCAGGAGATCCACTGCAATGGGCTCCGCCCCCGAGTACCGATCGTTCGACCACGGAAGGGGACGCGAAAGGCAGGATCGAAAGGGGATCAGAACAGGCGAGTCAGGCCGGAAGCTGAGGCCAATCGAAAGACCTCTCTTGACCCTTTATAACGCAATCGAGAGCCCGCGCCATCGGCTTCGAATCGTGGAACGAGGGATCTTCGGCTCCGGAAGCAGGCTCGGCGATTGCGGCGGATCACAGAAAAGCTCAATGAATCCAGCGACGTTGGCGCTGGAAGGCCACCGCTTTGAAATCTCCTGAAACCCGACGGCGGAGGGGCTAAGGCAGCGCCGGCTCGGTGCCGATGTAGACCCGGGCCCATGCGGAAGAGGCGCGCGAAGAGTTTCGGAACCTATCTCCTGTACAGGGGTGTCTGCTCGCGCGAGATGCTCGAGCGCGCCACCCGGAACACCGCCGTGTACGGGGGCCGGCTCGGGACCAGCCTGGTGGAGCTCGGGGCCGTGGACATCGACGAACTCGGGCGCCACCTCGCTGCGTTTCTCGGCGTGCCGGAGGTGCCTTGCGCGTGGATCGAGGCGCCTGCCCGGGACGCCCTCGCTGCCGTCTCTCGGGAGCTCGTGGAGAAGCTCCGCGTGCTGCCCCTGCGCCTCGAGGGCAGACTGCTCCACGTGGCGATGCGCGATCCCTGCTCCGCCTCCGAGCGCGACGAGCTGGGGAGAGCCACCGGCCTCGGGATCCGGCCCTACGCAGTTGCCGAGGTGCGCTTATCTGCCCTTCTCGAGCACTACTACGGAATCCCAGGGGAGCTGCGTATCGCAGAGGAAGCCAGCAAGGATCCGAGGTCGCACCCGGAGACTGGACCCGCAGCGGTGGAGCCGGAGGTAGAGGAGCTGATCGACGAGGAGACCTTTGCACTGCTCCACTCCGACTGGCAGCTCGCGTCCCTGGGGCAGGGCGCCGGGCCCGAGGAGAACTCCGAGCCCGTAGAGAATGCCGAGCCAACGCCGCCGGTCCCTGCCGCCGCTTCAGCAGAAGAGACGCACGCAGACCCAGGTGAGGCTCCGGCGGCTCCTGGGGCGCGGGCCGACGCTGCGGCGCTCGAGGCCGAGCTCCTGCGTGCACCTGACCGCGACGCGGTAGCGCGGCTGGCGCTTCGCCTGGCCCGCATCCACGTGGACGCGGCAGCGCTGTTCGTGGTGCGCGGCCGCATCGTCTCCGGGTTTCGCGGCGACGGCGAAGCGGTTCCCGAGGTCATCGACGGAATCATGGTGCCCGTGGATCTGGAGAGCGCGCTGACCCGGGCGGCCGCCTTGGGCGAGACCTGTCGCGCCCGACCCGATGCGGCGACGGATCAGAGGATCCTGCGCGCTCTGGGCCGGGAGGGTGTGCGGGAGGTGCTCGTTCACCCGATCCGCGTCCGGCACCACCTGGTGAACCTCCTCTACGCGGATGCCGGCTCCGAGTCGCTCGCCGAGACCTCGGTGGTGGCGCTGGGCGCCCTGTGCGAGCTGGTTTCTCGCGCTTACGCCCGCCTCATCCTGGAACGCAAGAAGCATCTCGCGTGAGGCGAGCGACGGGAACGCTCCGCGCGGTGCGCCGCCCCGAGAGCTCGTGCCGGAGCTACCTCTGTAGCCGCCAGGCGCAGCCGACGCCCTGATCGCCCATCTGGAAGGTCAGGTTGATGCCAAACTCCTTCGGCATCTCCTCCCACCAGATTGGACAGTGCACACAGTAATAGGGCACGCCCTCGCTGTCGTGTGCCGTTCCCGCTTCTCGCACGTAGCGTCCGCCGGTGCCGCAGGTCCCGCGCACGACGATCGCCTCGTCGGTCTCCTCGAGTGTGAACTCGCCGCCGATGTTGTTCATGTGCTCGCACAGCAGCGGCATGAACTTCTCCGCTCCCACCTCCGCCGCCAGCCTCAGCCTGGGATGCGCGCTCTCCTTGCCCGCCTCGACGTGGAACTGTCTCAGGGCCTCATCGCCGAAGTTCCTGCCGATGAAGTCGCAGGCCCGCGCGTAGGCATGCACATAGGCCCACAGGTTGTTCCTGTGCAGCTCCTCCATGCGGTCGTACTCCTCGCGGGAGACCCACGCTTCGTGATTGCCTTTCTCGTCCGGCATCCGCACCTTCCTCACGGTCCGTCCCGATCCGTTTCTTCGAGTCTATACGAAAAATGCAGACAAGGGCGGGAAGTTCGAGAGAATTGAAGGTGCAGGGGGTTGCGGCATCGAGAGCTCCTGCCCGAAGCTGGAGATCTGTTGAGAGAGGGCTTCAAGATGGACCAGGACATCCTGATCAAGAACGGATCGGTCATGGACGGCACCGGGACTCCGGCCGTGAGGGCGGATCTGATCGTCCGCGAGGACCGCATCGAGGATGTGGGGAGCTTTCCGGATGCGCAGGCCGGAAAGGTGATCGATGCCCAGGGCCTGGCCGTGGCGCCCGGGTTCATCGATGTGCACACCCACCTCGACTTCTTTCTCACCTCCCCGAGGCATCCCGAGGTGATGGAACGATGGGTGCGGCAGGGAGTGACGACCATCATTGCCGGGAACTGTGGCTTCAGCCCTGCGCCCATCCGTCCGGAGATTCATGACACGGTCAGGACGTACTGGAACTTCGCGTTCCCGAGGGACGGATTGACCTTCGAGTGGGCCAGCATGGCCGAGTATTTCGATCACATGAACCGAAACGGTCTGGCCTACAACGTGGCCGTCCTGACCGGTCACAACGTCCTCCGGATGAACCTGATGGGAATGCAGGAACGGGCTCCCACCACCGACGAGATGTCGACGATGAAACAGATGCTCGAGGAATCGCTCGAGGCGGGGTCGATCGGCCTCTCCATCGGGCTCCTCTACTGCCCGGGATGCTTCTCCCGAACCGAAGAGATCACCGAGCTCGCCTCGGTGCTGACGGAGCACGGTGCTCCCCTGGTCACGCACACCCGAGGCATGTCGGAGATCTACGACGAAGCGGTGAAGGAGGTGATCCAGGTTGCAGAGAACAACAGGATTCCCCTGCACCTCTCCCACCATCTTGGTGGCTTCCAGACCGGCAAGCTCATCGATCCGACACGGCTGAAGACAAAGCTCTCGTTTCTGCTGGCGAGGGCGATGGGGCGGAACTTCACCGTCAAGAACCAGCTCAAGAGCATGCCGTCCCATCGACGCGCCAATCAGCTGATCGCTCGAGCACTGGAGCGAGGGGTGGACGTCGGTCACGACATGCTTCCCTGGATATGCGCCTTCACCAGCCTGCTCGCAATCCTGCCGCCCAGACTATACACCGGTGGGATGGCCAAGTTGTTGGAGCAGCTCCGTGATCCCGAGGCGCGCAAGGCGGTGGCCAAGGAGATGGAGAGCGCTTCCCCCAAGTGGCCAACCTGGGAACACGGCTGGTGGACCGACAAAATGTTCGATGGATCCTTCATGTTGAGCGGCTTCAGGCTCGAGAAGAATCGCCCCTACGAGAACAGGAGGCTTCACGACATCGCAAAGGAGCGGGGAACGGATCTCTACGATACGGCCTTCGACCTGATCGTGGAAGAAGAGGGAAGAATCTTCTTCGTCTACAGCATCGATGACCAGAAGATCAGCGACTGGATCGGGGCCTGGGCCATCTCCGATCCGAATTGCGCGATCATGACCGACATCGTCGGTGTCGACTATCCGAATCCGTCGCCGGTCTCCTACGGCGCTTTCACGAAGGTCCTGGGTCAGTTTGCCCGGGACGAGCAATACCTGACCCAGGAAGAGGCGGTCCGCAAGATGACTTCCCTCCCGGCGAGGCAGATGCAACTCGAGGGCAGGGGAATCCTGAAGAAGGGCGCCTTTGCGGACATCACCGTCTTCAATCCCAGGACGGTGAGGAGCTGCGCCTCCTTCAAGGATCCCCACCGGTTCGCGGAAGGAATCGAGTACGTCCTGATCAATGGAAAGCCGGTCCTGGAAAGAGGCAGCTATGACGCGAAGGCCCTCGCAGGCACGGTGATCAAGCGAACCTGAGTCCTGAAGCTTCGGTGATGATTCCCGGCTAACGCGCGTCGCCGATCGGGGCGGCAAAAGCGTCCGAGACGAGTGTATTCACGTCGGAACCGGTCAGGGCCTCGAGAAAGGAGACGAGATCGTCTCGTTCGTCGGCCCTCAGGCCGAGCGGCCGGATCAGGGGATCCAACGTCTCATTGGGAGTGCCGCCCGCGTCGTAGAAGGAGACGACATCGCCAAGGGAGGCGAGAGAGCCATCGTGCATGTAGGGCGCCGTCAAGGCGACATTGCGAAGGCTCGGCGTCCGGTACTTCCAGCGGTCGGCGGGGTCCTGCGTGATCTCGTAGAGGCCCAGGTCGCTCGGTGGCCGCTCGCTGACCTGTGCCACCAGCGCGCGGTCCACCAGCAGGTACTGCCCGGGACGCGACGAGGATGCGCATTGGACTCGGGTCCGTTGCCATGGACACGGCGTAGCCGATACCCGTGTTGTGGAGGGCTCCGTCGGTGAACAGGGCGGCATCGGTCCCCACGGTGTGACAGGCACTGCAGCCCGCCTTGCCCGTGAAGAGCTGGAATCCGCGCTGGACCGCCTCGCCTACAGCCGTGGTGTCCTTGGCGTAGTGCCAGCGATCGAAAGGAGAGTCGCCGGAGAGCAGGGTGCGCTCGTAGCTCGCGATGGCCATTCCAATGGTTTCCATGGCGAGCCCGCGGCCGGCAAAGGCGGACTCGAAGAGCCCCGCGTAGTCGGGGGTGGCCCGGATCTTCTCGACCACGGCACCGATGGACGGGTTCCCCATCTCGTTGCGCGACAGCAGCGGACCCCAGACCTGGTGTTCGAGCCGCGTCTCACGGCCGTCGTGAAACAGGCGGTCGAGATAGGCCACGTTGTAGACGGTCGGAGCGTTGCGGCGGACGCTGCGCCCTTCGATCCCGACCGCCGTGGCCAGTTCGTTGCTGGTGAAGCCCTGCTCGGGGATGTGGCACATGGCGCAGGAAAAGGTGTCATTCAACGAGAGGCGGCGGTCGTAGAAGAGCCTGCGGCCGAGGCCGACCTTGGCCGGAGTCACGGCATTGTCCGCGGGTACGGGAACCGGTGGCAAACCGAGTGGCACGTCTCGCACCCGGGCGGCAAGGTCGGTGGGAGCGCCACGCCGCGCTTCCAGGCGCACGGAGCGGGTGCGGAAGTCGGATCGCTCGTAACCTTCGCGAGGATCGCCCGGGCCGTGTAGTTCCAGAGCGGCAAGCGCGTCGGAGTCGCCCACTCCGGCAATGGCCGACCCTGCCCCGGTCTCCCTCAAGAGGGTCTTCACGTCGGCGACAAGCGTGTCGGCGTGGAGGAAGGAGACCGTGTAGATGTTGCGGATACGCCGCTCGGGGTCGATGAGAAAGACGCGTAGGAGGTGTGAGAAGGTGCCGAGTTCGTTTCCCTCGGCGTCGACCTCCTTGAGGATTCTCTGACCGTAGGCCTCGAGAATCGGCTGAAGCTTCTCCTCCGAGGCAGTGGTAAGGAACGCCCAATCGACACCGCCGCCCGCGAAGCTCTCCGCGTAGCGCCCCATCACCTCCGGCGTGTCCCGGGAGGGGTCGAAGCTCAGGCTCACGAGTCGCAGCCGTCCGGCGATGACCGGATCCTCCCCCAGACGGCTCTGCAACTTGTCGAGCACCGCGGTGGCCAAAGGACAACCGTTCACGTCGTTGCAGCTCAGATAGATGAAGCTCAGCAGAACCAGATCGCCGCCGAAGACGTCGTAGAGCGAGCTGGAAGCGCCGCTGCTGAGGAGTACCTCGCCATCGGCGGCCTCCGCGAGCGGCGGGAGCTGGTAGCTGCCGGGGTTGGGCGGCGCGAATCCGAGAGGGCCCCAGCCCGGTGCCAGCACCTCGGGTGGCGAGCTGTGCTCGGCGTGTTGATCTTCGCCGACAGCGCGAGCCGGACTCCCAGCCAGCAGCCCGAAGACTGCGATCCAGAGGAGTGTCGAAAGAACCATCGTCATGTCGCCTTGGGTTGTCGGGAAGGCGCCGCATCCATACATCGTCGAGAGCCTTCCGCTCGGCCTCAGGGCCTCGCCGCCACCTTTGCTCCCGCGGAGCCCGCGTCTCTTCCTCCGTAGAGCGCGTAAGCGCCAAAACGCATCTGGTGGGGCCGGCCGAGCTTCTCGGCGATGAAGTCGATGGAGAAGGCCGGGGACAGTTTCTCGCCATCCCAGGTGTAGGCCTTGAAGTACTGCTCATTGTCCTCTCCCTTCTTGTCCCAGTTGGCGAGGAGAGAAGACGTGAAGTAGACGCGGCGGCCGTCCCAGCTCTGCGAGACCATGTTGATCTGCTTGCCGATCACCTGCTCGAGGATCTGAACCGGCTGGTGCGGGTCGCTGATGTCGAATATGCGCGTCTTGCCGTCCATGAAGGTATCGACCCATAGGCGCGTGTCGTCGGCAGAGATGGATATGTCGACCGGCAGCGGGACCTTGGCCGGGTCGCCGACGTCCGCCACCTCCTTGGCCTGCCACTCCCCGCTCTCGTCCTCGTAGATCAGCCAGATCTTCGAGGTCAAGGCGGTGGTGGTGAAGCAATAGTCGTGGCTGGAACCCCAGGCACAGCGAACCTCCAATGGCGCGCCGGGAACGTCGAAGACCTTCTTCGGCGTGCGCGTGTGCAGGTTCCACACCACGACGGTGTTACCGAAGCGCTTCATGGCCTCGGCGTCATTCAGCATCTTGCCGAAGTCCATCATGTAGTTGGTCCAACCGGTGAAGGACGACGTCACCAGCACGTTGCGACGCGGCAGCGCGCGAACATCGTACCCGTAGCCGTCCGCAAGCTGGCCCGACTTCTGTGCGCCCCGGAGGTCGTCGTCGGTAGGCATCCAGTGAGTCGCCAGGTACTTTCCCTCGTTGCTGTACTCGACCATCGCAGTGCGGCCTCCGTGATCGCGATTGTTCGAGAGGCCGGTGATCAATATCCGTCCGGGCAGCGCGTAGTGCGTGTGAGGCCCGACCACGCCGCCGCTGCTAGCCGTGAAGTCGGAGATGGCCCGGTGAAGCTTCGGTCGCGCCGGATCGCTGTGGATGTCGAAGATGAAGATCTTGTTCGTGTCGAGCCCCCCCGCCCAAAGGTAGTGCCGGTCATCGGTCAGCCCGGAGTGATGTGCCTCGTTACGACCGCCTACCGAGAGCGAGTGCACGACCTTCCCAAAGGTTGCGGAAGTGGGGTTGACATCGATCGTGACCAGCTTGTCCTGCTCGTCCCCGAGCCCCTCCATGCCGAGCGTCCACACGTAGACGAAGTCCTCCTGCCCGGTGATCTTAGCCATGTAGGGCGACATGCAGGTTTCGTCGGCGATCGCGGTGGGGGAATTCCATAGCGCCGACCCCACCAGCAAGACGGCTCCCACGAAGGATGCGCGAGCGATTTCCGACCAGGTGCTCATCGAAAAACCTCCATTCCGGGTCCGGCCAGCCCCCGCCGGATGCGTCCGCACCCAACGAAACTGCACGTCACCGGAAGGCTTGGCTGGATTGGTGACACTTCAAGTGTACCCCCGAAACGAGGCATGGGAGGAGAGCGAGGGGGGTTCGCCATAGCGGGTGACGAGGGGGAGCCGGAATCGGCTCCCCTCCCTCCTCAGAGCGGGTCGCCCCGGGGCTTGTGGGAGACCTTGAGGCGCGCCTTTGCCACGGTGCCGGGCACCAGCGCGAGGGGTGGCGATCTGGCCTGCCATCCCGCCGGCTCGGCGATTTCCTCGGGCTCAGCGATCCGCCTCATGGGGTGCGCCTGCTTCATGAAGTTCTGGACTCTTGCATGCGGCTACAATCGCGCACCATGGCGCGTCGGTCGCGACTTCGATGGACAACGGTGATGTTCTTCGCCGCAACGGCCGTCTACGTCGTCGCAACTTGGGAGAATCGACCGCCTCCCGAAGACGCCGTTCTCCGCGAAGGCGACCCGGGGAACTCCGAAATCGCGCGGCTCTTCCGCGAGCGACAGTCCGGGGTGGTGGTCGAAGGCACCGGAACCGTCGAGAAGCTGTTACCCGACGATCGGGTTGGCTCGAGACATCAGCGGTTCATCCTGCGGCTCGCACTGCAGCGGACCATTCTGGTGAGCCACAACATCGATCTGGCGCCCCGTCTCGATTCGCTGCGGATCGGGGACGAGGTGCATTTTCGGGGCCAGTACGAATGGAATCCCCGGGGCGGCGTGGTGCACTGGACTCACCGCGACCCGGCTGGCGCACGGGCTGGCGGGTGGCTTCGGCACGACGACAGGACCTACCGATGAAGCGCAGCTCGGCAAGCTTCCAGTGCGCCCTCCGACGGCGGCCGTTCAGATGCGTCGATGGGCGTGGGCCGGTCAGCTACGAGCCGAGAAGACCAGCTCCGTGTCATGGATGGCGTCCGGCGGCTCCGTGCCCAGGCCCAGTCGCACCGAGATCTCGGAGAATCCGACGCGCTCGAGCATGAGCGAGAACTCGTGCTTGTGATACCAACGGAGGCGGTGGGTGCGAAGGGTCGATTGCACGATTTCGCCATCCTTGAAGACTTCGAATCGCAGCCACTGATCCTGGACCTGCTCCACCAGATCGCTTCGCGTGCACTCGTGAATCAGAACCGTGGCCCCGTCGGAGGGCCGTGTGCCCGAACGGCGAAGGCGCCATTGGCCCTGGTGCGGAAAGTCGCGCCACGGAACGGAGACGGCGATCAGGAGCTCTCCTCCCTTCTCGAGGTGGCGACGAAAACCCGAGAGGGCTTCGAAGGCCTCCTCTCGCTCGGCGAGGATCTGGAAGGAGCCATTCGGGATGAAGATGGTCCCGTACTTTCGGGGTAGATCCATCTCCTGCATGAGCTGTTGGTAGAGAACCGGTTGGAGATTCATGTCCCTCGCCTTTTGGCGACAGATGGCAAGCATCTCCTCGGAGGAATCGATCCCCTCCACCTCCAGCCCATCTCGGAGGTAGGGAAGGAGCAGGCGCCCGGTGCCCGAGGCGACCTCGAGGGCGATCCCCTGGTTCTCCCGGATCCTCTCGAAGAAGAACTCCTGATCCCAGTAGGGCTCGCTCGGGAACCAGAGGTCATAAGACTCGGCCGCCAGCCCTCGGTAATCCCAGTCCGACTTCGTCAACGCTCCACCCTCCGCTGCCAGACGCCCGGCTCCGAATCGACGACCTACTCCGACCCTCGAAGCTTCTTTCGGGTGTACGGGATCAGCCCGCCTTTCGCCACGAGGTCGAGCAGGAAGATCGATCCATAGGCGTAGGGTCGGGGCTGGAAGGTTCTCACGGCAGTCCGGGACCCATTCGGGGAGGCCCAGCCCGGAGACGAGGGCCTGGATGCCCTGGAAGTCGATCCAGGGCGTCGTCGGGGTGATTCCACGCGACTCCGGATTTCGGGACTCAGCCCGCTCTGGAGCCGCACCGGCGCTCGCCCTCCGCATACCCTACATTCGAACGGTCTCGGTGCCGCCCGGCTCCGGGCCGGGGGGTTGATGAGTTCAGTGCCAATGGGCGAGGTCTTCCACCTCGTTCTGATCAAGCCATCCCATTACGATGCCGAGGGCTACCCGATCCGGTGGCTGCGCTCGGCAATTCCCTCCAACACGCTGGCCGTGATGAACGGCTTGGGCCTGGACTGCGCCCAGCGGCGAAGCCTGGGCCGCGACGTGGAGATCGCCCTCAGCGTCTACGACGAGACGAACACGCGCATCCGCCCCCGCCGGATCGCCAAGCAGATCCGCGACAGCGGCGGGCTCGGTCTCGTCGGAATGGTGGGGGTCCAGTCGAACCAGTTCCCGCGGGCGGTGGACCTGGCCCGCGAGTTCCGCGCTGAGGGCGTGCAGGTGTGCATCGGTGGCTTCCACGTGAGCGGCTGCCTGGCCATGCTGGCGGAGATGCCGGACGACCTGCGCGAGGCCATGGAGCTGGGGATCTCGCTCTTCGCCGGCGAGGCCGAGGGCCGGCTGGACGGGTTGCTCCAGGACGCCTACCGCGGCGAGCTCGAGCCGCTCTACAACTTCATGAAGGATCTGCCGGACCTGCGCGGGGCTCCGGGCCCCCGCCTCTCCGCCGCTCAGGTCCAGCGCACCGCGGGCTCCACCACCAGCTTCGATGCGGGGCGCGGCTGTCCCTTCGAGTGCAGCTTCTGCACCATCATCAACGTCCAGGGCCACGAGTCACGCCGACGCAGTGCCGACGACGTGGAGAAGCTGATCCGCCACAACCTGGCCCAGGGCGTCCGCAACTTCTTCATCACCGATGACAACTTTGCCCGCAACGCCGAGTGGGAGCCGATCCTGGATCGGGTGATCCAGCTCCGCGAGGAGGGCCTGAAGATCAAGCTCACCATCCAAGTGGACACCATGAGCCACAAGATCCCGCGTTTCATCGAGAAGTGCGGGCGCGCCGGCGTGGCGCGGGCCTTCATCGGCATGGAGAGCATCAATCAGAGCGCCCTGGCTCACAGCAAGAAGCGGCAGAACCGGATCACCGAGTACCGCAGCATGCTCCTGCGCTGGCGCGAAGCGGGGGTAATGACCCTGGCGGGTTACATTCTGGGGTTTCCATCGGACACTCCCGGGTCCATTGCCCGCGACATCGAGGTCATCAAGCGCGAGCTGCCCATCGACCTGATGGAGTTCTTCGTGCTCACGCCACTCCCGGGCTCCGAGGACCACCAGCGCCTGAAGAAGGAGGGCGTGTGGATGGATCCCGACATGAACAAGTACGACACCGCGCAGGTCACCACTGCGCACTCGCAGATGTCGCCCGAAGAGTGGAGGGGCGCCGTCGATCGCGCCTGGAAGGCCTACTACACACCTGAGCACATCGAGACGGTGATGCGCCGCGCCCGGGGGCGGGGGGTGAGTCGGCGCCGGACGTCGCTGCTCTGGTTCTACAGCTGTATTGCCTTCGAGAAGATCCATCCCCTGGACGGCGGGTTCCTGCGGCTCAAGAGCCGTCGCGAGCGGCGCCCCGGCCTGCCCCTCGAGAGTCCGATGACCTTCTACCCGCGCCATGCCTGGCGAACCCTCTACAACCAGGGGCGCCTCCTGGCGCTGGTGTTGAAGTTCCGCCGGGTGCGAACGCAGATCAAACGCGACCCTGACTACCGCGAGTACACCGATCTCGCGCTGACGGCGAGGTAACGAGAGATGGATTCGCCCGGAAACGCCTCGCGAAGCTTCTGGATCGCCCAACGGCCGCTTGGATTCATCAGCACATGGGTGCGCATCGTAGCCAGCTTCGTCCTGGTCTCCTCCGGGGCGATCGTCTACCTGCTGCTCTCGCTGCTGCTGCTGCCGTGGCGGCCTTTGCGAATCCGGATCGGCAACCTGTATGGGAAGATCTTCGGGCCCGCGGTTGTCCGGATCCTGGGGGTGCGGACCCGGGTACGACTCCGGGAGCGTCTGGGCGAGTCGAGTCCGGCGATCTACGTCACCAACCACACCTCGGCCCTCGACGTCCTCATCGCCATGTGGCTGTGTCCGATGGGCGGGTGCGGAATCGCCAAGAAGGAGATCGCCCGCATCCCCTTCTTCGGGTGGGCCTACCGGCTGTCTGGGCACCTGCTCATCGATCGCGGAGACCGGGAAGGCGCCATCGCGGCCCTGGCCGCGACCGCGGAGCTCGTCCACAGGCACCGTCTGAGCATCTGGATCTGGCCCGAGGGCACCCGCAGCCGCGACGGGCGGCTGCTTTCGTTCCGCAAGGGCTTCGTCCACCTGGCGCTTGCCACCGGTCTCCCCGTGGTTCCGGTGGTCCTCCACGGTGCTCACGAGCGGGTGCCCGATCGGAGCTTCACCCTGATTCCGGGAGAGCTCGAGGTGGACGTGCTCGAGCCCATCGATACCCGAAACTGGAAGCCAGAGACGGTCGACGACCACGTCGAGCAGGTTCACGCGATCGTGGAACGGGCGCTGCGTCCCGCCCAGCGGCTGTTCGAGTAGGTGGCGTCAGGTGGATACGTCCGCCGAGAGCTTGACCCAGAACATCCCTCGAAGCTCACCTTTCTTGAAGCCGGTCGCCTGGTCCTCGGGATAGAGTGCGCGCAGTCGGGCCTTCACGTCGGGTTTGATCCGATCGCCGTGGCACTGCATGCAGAGACCCTTCATCCGGATGGGCTCCACGTACCCGATGTCACCCGACGCAAGTCGAACGGCCCGCGGCTCGTTGTCGTCCGGGTTGGCGAGATACTCATCCAGGAATACGGACATCCAGGCTTCGGGAGCGTTTTCGGGATTCCGCACCCTGTGACTGGTCCGGCCGAGGACGGCGCCGTCTGTACTGGTGAGCCGCGCAATCTCGGGTGCCTGAAGCTGGCAGACCTCGATGGCCCGCTTCGGACCGCCTTCCTCGAGCGCACCCAGCAACGCGCTCCGCAATTCCCTCTTCAGCGGCTCGAGGGCTCCCGCGGCTCGAGCCATCTCGGACTGCGAGACTTGCGTGCCGGTCGCGCAGGCCGAAAGGCTGGCGGCCACCGCCAGCGACAGGCCCAGCCGCGTCGATCCACCGATGGACATGGGACACCTCCTCGCCTTGACCAATAGCACCGGGGTGGTTCTTCCCGCTCGTGCCGGAACGGCGTTGCCAGACAGCGACCGGCTCTGCTCTACAACCAGGACGAACCGCCCGGTATGATCATCGTCATATGCAGGGGGCTCTCATTCTGGTTCGATAGGGGTGTGGCTGAATCGCGAAGACCGCGCACCGAGATCTTGCGCCGGGAGGAGAGTAAACCATGAAGTCGCTGGAGAGCATCAAGCTCGCCGACGTGAAAGAGGTCTACGATGGACCGGAAGGGAATCTGTGGGAGCTGCTGATGGGGGAGCAGATCCACATCGGCGGCTTCAAGTCGTCCATGGAGCTGGCCGAGCGCGCCGGGGTCGGGGCAGGACAGCGCGGCGTAGACCTCTGCTGCTGCAACGGCGCGGGGATGCGCTTCCTGGTCCGCTTCCGCGACGTCGCCTCGATGATCGGAGTCGACGCCACGACGACCGTGGTCGAGCGCGGGCGGGTGCGATGCGCGGAAGAGGGTCTCGCGGACCGGATCGAGTTCAAGCTCGCCGATGTCTGCGCGAGTGGTCTCCCGGATGGCCAGGCCGACTTCGTATGGGGTGAGGACGCCTGGTGTTACGTCGAAGACAAGGCAAAGCTGGTCGCGGAGGCAGCGCGCATCGTCAAGCCCGGCGGAACGATTGCCTTCACCGACTGGGTGGAGGGACCGGCTGGCCTGAGCGACGAAGAGGCGGGGGCGTTTCTACAGGGAATGAAGTTCCCAGGCGTGCAGGACATCGCGGGCTACCGGAGCCTGCTGGAGAGCAACGGATGCGAGGTCGCGGTGGCGGAAGACACCGGGCGCTTCGCTCCCTACGTCGACCTCTACCTCCAGATGGTGGACATGCAGCTCATGTACGACGCACTGAAGGTCCTGGGCTTCGATTCCGAGCAACTGGGGTCGGTGGCGAGCGGGTTCGGGTTCTTCGGGGAGCTTGCCCACGCGGGAAAGATCGCCCAGGGCCGCTTCATCGCACGCAGGAGGTAGGGGCTCGAGAGCTGTTCTTCCAGCGCCGAGTTGCGATCTCGGCACTCCTGCGCGGAAGCGTAGACGGCCGCAACCCCAACGAATTCGCGCAGATCAGCCACGGCCATCGTCACCAGCTGGCTGGCCACCCCCGTATTGCAAATCGGGAAATATCGCCTATCTAGGGTGGCGCTACTTGCGTCGCGGCATGGCTGACAAACGGCGCCAGACAGGCCAGCCCGTCAGCCCGTCAGACCGTCAGGTTGGGCCGTGGTCGGCAGCTCTACAGACATGAAGGACGAAAGATGACCACATCGAAGATAATCTGGACAAAGACCGATGAAGCTCCTGCGCTGGCAACATACGCCTTGCTCCCCGTCATCGAGAAGTTCACCCAGGGTACCGGCATCGAGACTGAGCTGAGGGATATCTCCCTGGTGGGCCGGATCATTGCGAACTTCCCCGAGAAGCTCCGCGACGACCAGAAGATTCCCGACCATCTGACCCAGCTCGGAGAGCTCGCAAAGACCCCCGCGGCCAACATCATCAAGCTGCCCAACATCAGCGCCTCGATTCCCCAGCTGCAAGACGCGATCAAGGAGCTGCAGGAGAAGGGATACGACATCCCCGACTACCCCGAAGAACCCAAGAACGAGGCCGAGAGGGCCCTGCAGGAAAGGTTCGCCGTGGTTCTCGGTTCGGCGGTGAATCCCGTACTTCGTAAAGGCAACTCCGATCGAAGACCGGCCGTTTCGGTCAAGAAGTTCGCCCAGAAGAACCCGCACAAGATGATGCAGCAGTGGCCGAAATCCGGATCCAAGTCGCGCGTCGTCCATATGAGCGGCAAGGATTTCTACGCGAGCGAGAACTCCACCACCATCGAGAAGCCGTGCGAGGTGAAGATCGAGTTCGTCGCCACCGGCGGTCAGACCAGGGTCATGAAGGATGGACTGTCGCTGCTGGAGGGCGAAGTCATCGATACCGCGGTGATGAACGTGGCCGCCTTGCGCAGCTTCTACGCCGAGCAGATCGAAGAGGCGAAGAAGGACGGCGTGCTGCTCTCCCTGCACCTGAAAGCGACCATGATGAAGGTGTCCGATCCCATCATGTTCGGTCACTGCGTGGCGGTCTACTACAAGGAGGCGCTCGACAAGCACGCCGATGCACTCCAGGAGATCGGCGTCAATCTCAACAATGGCCTCGCCGATGTCTACGAAAAGCTGGACAGGCTTCCCGCCGGCAAGCGGGCGGAGATCGAAGCGGATATCGCTGCGGTCTACGAGACACAGCCGGCGCTTGCGATGGTCGACTCGAGAAAGGGCATCACCAACCTGCACGTGCCCAACAACATCATCGTCGACGCATCGATGCCGAACGTGGTTCGCGACGGCGGCAGGATGTGGAACAACGACGACGAGCTTCAAGACTGCATCGCCATGGTGCCGGATCGCTGCTATGCGACCATGTACAAGGAGATCCTCGAGAACGCCAAGAAGAACGGACAGTTCGACCCTTCGACGATGGGCGACGTCTCCAACGTCGGTCTGATGGCCCTGAAGGCGGAAGAGTACGGCTCTCACGACAAGACCTTCGAAGCGCCCGCCAACGGCAAGTTCCGCGTCGTCGATGCCTCGGGCCAGACTCTGCTGGAGCAGACCGTGGAGCCCGGCGATATCTTCAGGATGTGTCAGGTAAAGGACATCCCGATCCAGGACTGGGTCGCACTAGCCGTCCGGAGAGCGAGGGCCACCGGAGCGCCCGCGATATTCTGGCTGGACGAGAACCGAGGGCACGATGCGCAGATCATCGCGAAGGTGAACAAGTATCTTCCCGCCCACGACACCAAAGGCCTCGACATTCGCATCATGAAGCCGGCAGAGGCAATGAAGTTCTCCCTGGAGAGGATCCGCAAGGGCGAGGATACGATCGCCGTCACCGGCAACGTCTTGAGGGATTACCTCACCGACCTGTTCCCGATTCTCGAGCTGGGCACCAGCGCGAGGATGCTGTCGGTGGTACCGCTTCTCGGCGGTGGCGGGCTGTTCGAGACCGGTGCTGGCGGTTCGGCGCCCAAGCACGTTCAGCAGCTCGTGAAAGAGGGTCACACGCGATGGGATTCCCTGGGCGAGTACTGTGCGCTGGTCCCGTCGTTGGAGCTGATCGCCGAAAACACCAAGAACGAAAAGGCCACGATTCTGGCAGAGACACTCGATCAGGCCATCACCAAGTACCTGGAGAACGGCAGGCTTCCTTCCCGCAAGGTCAACGAGATCGACAACAGGGGAAGCACCTTCTACCTGACCTTGTACTGGGCTCAGACCCTGGCTGCCCAGAACAAGGATGCAGAGATGCAGGCGCGTTTCGCCAAGGTGGCCAAAGAGCTCGAGCAGAACGAAGCCAAGATCGTAGAAGAGCTGCTCGCCGCTCAGGGAGAGGCAGTCGATCTGGGTGGCTACTATCTGCCCGACGATGACAAGGTGGAAGCGGTCATGCGTCCCAGCCCGACCCTGAATGCCATCATCGACGCGATGTAGAGGAGAGTCTTCTTTTTCTCTCGGCGGATCGATTCGTATCGCAAACACCGCCGGGTCCTTTCCAACCGATTCTCGGAAGGATCCGGCGGTTGCATTTTCTGTGGCCAAGACCTTCCTGGCGTCCCATTCTAAGGGATCGGCGTTCTCGAGGAAGGGCAATGGCGGTGCGCCCGTCGCCACCGGCGCGCCGCAATAGAAGGGCGGGAGGCGCAGGTAGAGCCTGGATCCGGCTCGATCTGGCCTCGTCGGATCGGTGCGAGATGTGATACCGTAGACGCCGGAGCGTGCGATTGGAGGCATCATGAACGATCCGGCCCTTGCCCAGCGTGCCTACACGACGATTCTCGAGCACTTCGTCGAGCACGGCCGCGGCCCGCACTACACCGAGCTGGCGGTCGCGCTGGGGATTTCGACGGAAGAGGCCCGGCTGGCGCAGGTCGACGCCATCGAGGGCTCTCGAATCGGCTGCTGGAACAGTCCCCTTACCGACTACATCGGCTCGTGGGCGCCCTTCTCCAACCTACCGACCCAGTACCTGGTCAGCGTCGACGGTGTGCAGAAGTGGTACGGGCAGTGAGGACTCGAGTCGCTGGCCGTGCGCTGGCTCTTCCCGGGACGTGAAGTACGTATCGACACGCTGGATCTCGCCACCGCGGAGCCGATCCTGCTCAGGTTTCGAGACGAAGAGATCCTCGAGATCTCGCCGGATACCGTCGTCGGCCACATCTGCGTACCGATGCCGAAGTGGGGCGAAGAGGAGACCCCCTTCAACTGAGAGCGCATGAACCTCTTCCGGTCGGAAGAGACGGTCGCCGGCTGGTCCCAGACCGCTCCTGGCTCCGAGGAGGGCGTCCTTCCCGTCCGCACCTGGGCCGGGATGTTCTCCGCCGATCTGTTTCGCAAGCGTCTCGCCCCCGACTACCTGTCGAAGGTGCCCGAGTACCTCGGCGGGATGATGACGCTAATGGCGGAGCTGGACATGAAGGGTCCCTACTTCTTTTCTCCACGCTGAGGACGAATGGGTCGTGCAGTACGAAGGAGACTGAGAAGTGCAAAACAGGAAGGTGATCATCATCGGCGCCGGAATCGGCGGGCTCTCGGCGGGATACTGGCTCCAACGGAGAGGCTACGAGGTCGAGATCCTGGAGGCGCTGGACCGGCCGGGTGGACGTATGGCCACGATCGAACGGAAGGGAGACAAGGTCGATGTCGGCGCCCAGTTCTTCCACTCCAATTACGTCCACGCGTTCGATCTGATCGACGCGTTCGGCCTGCGTCAGACATTGAAAGACATCAAGGGAAAGGTGGTCTTCAGATTCGCCGACGGCACCCAGCTGGACTTCACGCCCAGGAATCTCTACATGGCCGGCCTCGGCCTGGCCAACAACGCGAGGCTCTACGGGTTCGCCCTCAGGCACATCATCTTCGGACACAGGTCGCCGATGTACCGGATCGAGGAGGACCGACCGGAGCGTGACGATGTGGAGATCGCGGAGTTCTTCAAGAAGCCTTCGGAGCAGAAGCTCCGGGACCTGGTGACCGGAATCGCCCTGGCGAGCAACATGAGCGAGCCCGAGTGGATGAGCCTGTACCACTTCATCCAGTTGCTCCGCATCGACCTCTTCACGAAGTACTCCGTCCTGACCGGTGGCTCGGCTTCCCTGACGGATGAAATGGCCAGGAGTCTGCCGGTGCGCTGCGACTCCCCGGTGCGCCAGCTGGTGATGGAGAAAGGCCGGGTCGTCGGCGTGCAGATGGAGGGAGACGGCTCGGTGAGCAGGGCCGGGCACGTGATCGTCGCGGCCGCGGCGCCTTCGGTCGGACGCATGCTGCCCGAAGAACTCGCAGAGCAGCGCGATTTCTTCGAGTCGGTGGTCCAGGCGCCTCTTCCGATGCCGGTCTTCTTCCTCGACCGTCCCGTGAGGAGAGATGTCTGGGCCTATTTCAACCAGCCTACCGTCAAGCGGACCTTCAGCTTCGCCGTCGACGGTTCGGTCAAGTGTCCGGAGATGGTTCCCAGTGGCAAGGGGGTTGTGAGCGCGTGGTCGTGCTACCCGAACACGCTCGACCTCGTCGACAGGCCCGACGACGAGATCACCAAGAAGGCGCTGGAGGATCTCGAATCGGTGATTCCGGGCATTACGGGCTGGGTCGAGGAAGCCCGGGTGTTCTGGCACAAGGAGGCCGGGATGGGGCACTACCCGACCGGATCGTATCGAAGAGTCCTGGACTTCAAGGAGAAGGCAAAGGACCTCCGGGGCGTCTCCTTCGTCAGCGACATCTTCGGCGGCTGCTTCATGGAAGCGGCGATGGTGAGCGCCAACGAGGCCGTCAAGAGGGTCTGCGGATGGGGAGGAACCGCATAGCGGGCTAGAACCTCACCCGATACTCGCCGAGCAGCGGCAGGGTGACGATCTTGATCTCTGGCTTCGCGTCGCGGGCCTCGTCGACGACCTGTCTGAACCTGGTTCTGGGAACCAGGCGGAGTCCCTTGCGGAGCGGACGGAAGAAGAAGTCGTAGTGCATGGGCATGAGGATCTGGGGATCGATCATCTCGACCATGCGGTAGACGAACCGCTTCGTATCGGCCCTCAGCGATATGCCCAGCAGCAGCAGGTCGGCGCGTACATCTCTCTCGCTCTCCTCGACGATGGCGGCGCTGCCCTTGTGGTAGATGCTGTAGCCCTCGACCTCGACGAGCAGACCGAAGACGTCGCCGCGACCGTACTCCATGGCCTTGAGCGGGGGCTGGATGTCCGGCCCGATGTCGAAGTCGCCCGGTATCCTGCCCATCAGTGAACCGTGGGCGCTGGGCACGAAGGTGATCTTGAACGGTCCCTCCTCCACGGTGTCTCCCCCCCTCATGACCCTGATCTGACTCTCGTCGGTTCCGTAGGCCCTCAGGAGGTTCGCCGTGGAATCACTTCCGTACACCACGGCTCCCGTTTTCGGAACGATATAGGGCAGGTCGCCGGCGTGATCGTAATGGCTGTGGCCGATGGCGATGGCATCGGCCCTGTCCATGTACCTGTCGATTTCCCCCCTGGCGGGCTCGAGGACGCCGAAGCGCAGCGCCAGGAGACCCTGCCTCGAGAACCACGGATCGATCCACAGGACGTTGCCCGAGTACTCGAACCTGTAGGCAGCGGTGCCGAACCAGCGGATCGACAGCTCGCCTGCACCGATCGGGCTGCCCGCCAGGAAATCGGGCCTGGCTTCGAAATCTCTCGGGTGCATCGGGTCTCCCTTCCCGTGGCCGACACGGACGACGGCCAGATGATAGCGTCGGACCGAGGTCTGCGAGCTGAGTTCAACGCCGGGCTCGCTGACGGGGACCCACAGCAGGGGGAACCGAACCGCGATGACGCCGCGGGCTGTGCCTCACCCTTTGAGTGCGAATCCTTCGACCAGGTCGGCGACGACCCTGCCGGCGCAGTCGTTCAGGTGTACGAGGTCGACGGTCAGCGTCAGTCCGCGTCGAGCAGCGATTCGATTCCAGCTCATGCCCAGGAGGTAGCGGAGCGCCCCGGCGCCTACCATCCGGATCGTGCTCCGGGTTCCCGGCACGAAACGATGAGGGCGGGCCCCGGAGCCATCACCGAGAAGTGCCATCAAACGATCGTGAAGAGGCAGGAGTTCGACGTCCATGTCCTTCGCGACTCGAGCAATGATCGCGTTGCATTTGCCGACGAGGGCCGCGATCGGCGCTCGTGGGTCCTCGCCGATCGGGGCCAGGGTCATCAGGGCGATTCTCGCCTCGCTTCCCTCACGAAGCTGGCGCACCAGCACACGGAGGTTCTCTTCGAACCACTCCAGATCGGGTAGACGGGGCAGATTCACCAGCTTCAGGTAGCGACGGCCGGAAGCCTCGTCGTGGGACGCCATCGCGTCATTGGCACCGATCAGGACTGTCACCACATCCGGGCGGCAGGCCAGAGCCCGGTCCACGCGCTGGGCGACGTTCCATGCGAGCTCACCGTTGATTCCGCCGTTCACGACGGTAAGACCGCGGCTCGCCAGCAAGCCGGTCCAATCGCTCCCCAGGTGTCCGTGAGTGATCGAGTCTCCCAGGCACAGCACGACCGGGCCGGATTCCGGCCGGAGCGATTCGGACCACCGCTCGGGCGCGCGCGCCGGGGGTTGGAGCACGCGGTACCATTTCCACGCCACCGTCGCGGCCGCGACGAGAACGACAACAGCGAGGATGGCGTACAGCACGCGTCCCAGTATAGCCGCGCGCGGAGCGAGCGGGAGCTGACCTCGGAGAGTGAGGTGCTCGAGATTCTCCAGCGCCGTTTTGGAATCGACCTCGCGGCGGGCTAGAACTCCGTAGAGACCGCTGCCGTCAGGGTGTCGTCGTCGATGCCCATTCGTCGACGAGGCTCTCGCAATAGTCGCCGAGGCTCGCGGCGTCCGTTCCGGCGTATCCGACGCCGCGATCCAGGGCGCGCGTGAGCGCCTTCGCGCTACGGGAGTCGAACGAATCCCTGGCCTTCTGACGCTTGACATCGCGTCGCCCGGCATCTGGCCGGGTGGCGTGACGGCTCTCGGCGGCGAGGCCTTGCTGGGAGAGTCGTCCCGATTCGCGCAGCAGGGCCGCCCGCAGCCGAGCGTCCTCGCGCTGCACGCGATCGCTCGGGTCGAAGCCGTTCGGATCGAAGCCGGCCAGTATGCCCTGATAGACGGCGTCGGCCTCCGATTCGGCGTCGGCCACGACGGCGGACGCGGAGTCGTTGAGCGCACAGATGGCGAGATCCTCGGCAGCCTTGCTGCGCGCCTTGTCGTAGAGGCGCGTGAAGCGGTCCTCCGCCTTCTCGAGGCAAGCGTCCCATCTGGCGCCGCCCGGATCCCGGTCCGGTCGGGAGACGAACCTGGCTGCGCACGAGAGCTGGTCGCGAGAGAGACGCGAGAGCGCCTTCAGCTGGGCGCCCTGACAGTGGGCCAGGGCGTCGGGATCTCCCACGGAGCCCGGCGGGGAGCCGCCGCAGGCAGCTACGAGGGTCGTCCCCCCGCCAAAAGACTGCGCCTGGTAGTTGCCGTAGGTGGTCCCCGCCTGATACGCCCAGCCGACTCCGATGTGCTCGAAGCTGGGATTCAGGATATTGGCTCGGTGTCCGGACGAGTTCATCCAGGCGTTCACGACGGCCGCTGGGGTGGGATAGCCTCCCGCGACGTTCTCGCCCCAGGAGGGACCCGTATAGCCGGCGGAGACGATGCGCTCGTACGCGGAGGAGCCATCGGAGCCGGTGTGGCTCATGAAGTTGTTCGTGGCCATGTCCAGCGCGTGTCCCTGGGCGGCCGCCAGCAGCCGGTCGTCCAGCGCCAGCGGGGGAATCTGGCGGGTCGCACGTTCCTGGTTCACGAGCAGCACCACCTCCTGCTCGAGGGAGGTCGGACAGGCCGCCTGCAACGGGGTGGCCAGCAGAAGGAGGGCCACGGAAAGGACGCCGGCAAGCCGATAGAGGAGCACGAGACTTCTCCGATTCCGGTGGATCCAAGTCCGTATCGGAAAGCTTGCGCCGAGACTTCAGCCGCTCCCCGCGAGGGCCGGCAAGAGATGCGCGGCGCGAGGGCAGGTCGCCGGCAGCTTCCCCGCAGCACCCGGCCGCTCACTGGGCGCGGCAGCTCGCACCGCTACTCCCGCAGCTTCTCGACCTCTACCGCCACCTCCTTCGGGACGTGGTTCATGGTGAAGTACATCCCTCGGTACTGGAGATGTCCGTAGTCACCCACCATGTTGGTGGGCTTGAGCGGGCTGGCGACCACGTCGTTCTGCGTGGCGCCCTCGGGGAACTGGTAGCCCTCCCAGGCGTGATAGCAGATCACCTCGCCGGGCTGGACGGCGGGAGAGATCTTTGCCCGTAGCACGAACTCGCCCACGTCGTTGTAGACGCGAATCTGGTCGTGGTCGGAGATTCCCCGCTCCCGCGCGTCGGCCTGGCTCAAGTAAGCGACCGGGCCACCCCGCTGGAGGCGGAGAAGCTGCTGGTTGGCGCGGAAGATGGAGTGCTGGCTCCAGCGGGCGTGTCCGCCGGTGAGACGCAGAGGGTACGGCCCGCCCGCCGGGAGCGGCTCCTTGTGCACCGCCAGCTGCTCGCCGACCTCCAGGAACCACTCGTGGTCGATGTAGAATTGCTGGCGGCCGGTGAGCGTTGGCCAGGGGTTCTTCTGCTTGATGAACCACCCGAACTGGTTCATGGGCTCGCTGCGGTCGTAGTCGCTCATCATCGAGTTGAGCCCCATCGCCAGGTAGACGGGGGCGATCTCCTTGATCTCCACCTTTCCGTCCGCGGCCGCCTTCCGCCATGGCTGCTCGCCGAGGTCCGTGGCCCGGGTGATGGGCGAGTGCCGCAGTATGTAATCGAGAGCCGCCGTCTCCCCCTTCTCGCCTTCGGGGTACACCCCGTCGCTGCTGAGCTCGTCGTAGATGGAAGAGAGCGTGCGCACAGTGCCGGCCGAGTCGGTGAAGCTGTCGATACCCCGGGCCCTGGCTCGCTCCTGGATCTTCCTGGCCAGGCCGAGCATGATATCCCACTCGTGCTTGGACTCGTAGAGGGGCTCGACGGCTCGTTCTCCAACGATCACATAGGGGACGTTGGACATGACGTACTTGATGCCCGGCTTCTCGTAGTAGCCGCAATTCGGAAGGATGTAGTCGGACCACATCCCCGATGTCGACATGCGGAAGTCGGTGGTGACGATGGTGTCGATGCTCTTCCAGAGGCTGTCGCGGATGGCTCTGGCGTTGGGCCATCGCCGAAGCGGGTTGGGGCCCGAGTAGTAGAGGAACCTCGGGCGCTTGGGTGGCTTGGGATGGACGGGCTGCCACTCGCGCTCGAAGATCTCCTCCATGTACTCGGAAACGGGGCGGGTCAGGGCGGGGTCCGCGTACGAGTCGCGTGCCGCAATCTCGGCGAACTTCGGGTCGTGTGCGTACAGCCAGGGGACGAGTGGCGCGCTGCGCCCCGTCGTCTTCGTCAGCTCGAACATCTGCTTCGAGACGTCCTGTATCTGGACCCGCTCAACCGGCATGGGTGGGGGTGGCTCGGTGTTGAGACGCGCGGTAAACGAACCAAGGACGAAGCCCGGCATGGGCCACCAGTTCGCCACCTTGATCCCCGAGCCAGGCTTCCCGCCGGAGTTTCCGGTGAGCGCCATCAGGTAGACCATGCCGCGCTGGAAGAGGTCGGAGTGGTAGTGTTTGCAGGCGCCGGGCCCCGAGAGAATCATCGACGACCTGGCCGCCGCCAGCTCTCGCGCGACGAACCGGATGTTGTCGGCGGGTACTCCCGTGATCTCAGCGGCCCGCTCCGGAGTGTATCCGGAGAGGCGGGTGCGAAGCAGCTCGAAGACGGGTCGCACTCGGACTAGCTTGCCATCGACGAGACGGACCTTGTGGGCGCCTTCGAGGGCCGGATCCTGATCGTCACCGAGCTCGATCGTCATCACCTCGGAGCCCCAGGTGCCGGAGGCGAGCTCCTTGCGTCCCTTCGAGGCGTTCCAGAAGTAGAACTGGTCGTCGGCCCCGTCCTCTACCACATCGCATTCGCGTAGGAAGCGGCCGTTGTCGTCGCGCACCAGGAAGGAGAGGTCGGTCTGCTCCTTGATGTAGTCGGCGTCGTAGAGGTTCTCCTCCACGATCACGTGCGCCATGCCGAGCGCCAGCGCGGCGTCGGTGCCATAGCGGACGTTGAGCCAGCGATCGGCGTGGACCGTGGAGGGGCTGAAGTCGGGGGCAATGGAGACGATCTTGGCTCCGCGGTAGCGCGCCTCGTAGAGAAAGTGCGCGTCGGGCTGCCGGGTGTAGTTGGGGTTGCAGATCCAGATGAAGATGTAGTCGGAGCGAAACCAGTCGTCGGCTGTGGCCTCGCTCATGTAGGTGCCCCAGCTCTGGATCAGCCCTGTGGAAAGGTCGCCGACCCCCGCCCAGGAATCGATGGTGGTGGCGGCCAGGGCGGTCCCGAAGACGTGCATCTCCATCACCGAGCCGATGCCATTGTCGATGTTGGTGGTGCCGTGGTCGTAGATGATGCAATCCGAGCCGTCTTCGGTGATGACGTCGATCAGCCTGTCAGCGATCTCCTCGAAGGCCTGATCCCAGCTGAGTCGCTGCCAACGCCCCGAGCCCCGTTCGCCGACCCGCTTCATCGGATAGCGGATCCGGCTGGGGTCATACATCTGGGAGCTGTAGGTGCAGCCGGCCGTACAGCCGCGAGGATTGAAGTCCGGGATGTCCGGGAAGTCCTGGGGGTAGTTGGCGTCCTGCTCCTCGCGCCAGACCAGACCGTCCTTCACATAGGCATCGAACAAGCAGGTCGAGACGCAGTTCACGCGAAGGTGTGAGACGTGGACCACGTCGTCCCAGGTCCACTCTTCGCGGTAGACGTCCTCCCAGTCTCGATAGCTGTAGCTGTGAGAGAGCAATCGGCCGAGCCGCTTCTCGGGGTCGACCGGTGCGAGACGGCGCAGCTCCACGGGAGACGAGACAGAGGGGTCCGACACGAAAATCCTCCCATCGAGGACCGGAATCCCCGGCCCGGATCCAACGCAACGCCCCTAACGTACTGAATCCGGATCGTCTGCGGGAATCCGCCAGGGACCGGTATGACTGTGAGTCTCGCGAGGTCGCGCCGCCGCCCGGCCGGGGCATCGCGCGGCTGTGGCTCCGCCTCGATAAGTGGGCGTGATTCCGGGAGAATCGAGTTCTAGGGATGCACGGATCGAGGCCTTGGTGAAACATACGGCCACGATCAGTCCACTGGAGACAGGCGAAGGAGATCGAGATGAGCACCACGCCGCGCCACGAATACCCGCGCCCACAGTTCCAACGCGAGGAGTGGCTGTGCCTGAACGGTGAGTGGCAATTCGAGATCGACCAGGGTGACAGCGGCCTGGAACGGGGCCTGCTGGAGCGTTTGCTCGAGAGGCGCATCACCGTGCCGTTCTGCCCTGAGGCGCCGCTCTCGGGCGTTGGAGAAGAGGACTTCCTGGGCGCGGTCTGGTATCGGCGTGACGCCACCGTGCCCGGGGGATGGGCAGGGCGAGAGGTGGTGCTGCGTTTCCAGGCGGTGGACTACGACGCGACGGTCTGGGTGAACGGCACCGAGGTCGTGCGCCACCGCGGTGGGTTCACTCCGTTCTCGGCCAACCTGAAGGATGTCGTCGCACCGGGCGAAACCGCCACGGTCGTCGTTCGCGCGCGCGACACCAACGATCGCCCCCAGCCGCGCGGAAAACAGGCGCAGACCTACGGTCATGCGGGCGCCATCTACAAACGCACGACGGGAATCTGGCAATCCGTCTGGATGGAGCCGTTGCACCCCTGCCACCTGGGGCGCACGCGGATCACGCCCGACGTCGACAACGCGTGTTTCCTCCTGCAGCAGCTGGTCCGGGGCGTCACGCGGGGCTCGCTGATGGGAAACCGTTCGTGAATCGGCGCGGCGACCTGGACTGGTCCATCCCCTACCGCGGCCAGCCGTTCTTCGTCAGCGAGTTTGGGGGCATCTGGTGGAACCCGGAAGCCGCGAAAGATGAAGAATCGTGGGGCTACGGGGAACGGCCGAAGACGATCGATGAGTTCTACGAGCACTTCGAACGTCTGTGCACGGTGCTGCTCGACGACCCCAACATGTTCGCCTACTGCTACACGCAGCTGACCGACATCTACCAGGAGCAGAACGGTGTCGTTCGCTTCGACCGCAGCAGAAAGTTCGATCTGGAGAGGCTGCGCAACGTGCAGACCCGCATCGCCGCCATCGAACGGCGCGATGCCGAGCAATGGCGGAAGGATTGAAGGTATGAAGCTGCTAGCAGGATTGGCTGCTCTGCTCTTGGCGCAGGTCACCCTCGCCGCGGATTTTCCTCCCAATGTCGTGATCATCCTGGCGGACGACCTGGGCTGGAGCGATGTGGGGTACCACGGCAGCGAGATCGCCACCCCACGCCTGGATGAATTGGCGGCTCGAAGCGTGGAGCTCGATCGCTTCTACGTTCAACCCACCTGCAGCCCCACCCGCGCCTCTCTCATGACCGGCAAGGCAGCCATGCGGCTCGGCGTCTTGTCGCCCATTTCCAAGAACAATCCCACCGGGTTGCCGCTCAGCGAGCGCCTGTTGCCCGAGTACTTCCGCGAGGCCGGATACCAGACGTTCATGACCGGGAAATGGCACCTCGGTCACAGGAGACGCGAGTACCTGCCGCTCTCGCGGGGGTTCGATCACTTCTACGGTCATGTCACCGGAGGTATTGGCTATTGGGATCATGTGCACGGCGGCGGTTTCGACTGGCAACGCAACGGCGAAACGCTTCGGGAAGAGGGCTACAGCACCCACCTGATCGCAGATGAGGCGGTGCGCCTGATCAAGTCTCGCAATCCTGCGAAACCGATACTGCTGTATGCAAGCTTCAACGCGCCGCACCTGCCGAACGAAGCTCCACCCGAGACGATCGCGAGGTATGCGGACATCGACAATCCCTACCGGCGAACCCACGCCGCCATGGTCAGTGAGCTCGATGTGGCGATCGGCCGGTTGGTGGATGCGCTCGATGAGGAGGAAATGCTGGAAGATACTCTCGTATGGTTCATGAGCGACAACGGCGGCTTGAACCCAGCTGCCGTACCCGAGGGTTTTCGCAAGCTTTCCACCCGGCTCGAAGGCTGGTTCGGCAAGCCCTTGCCCGTCAGGTCTCTCGAATTCATACGTGCCAACGCGCTCGAGGGTGGTTCGGACAACCGGCCTTTTCGCAAAGGGAAGCAGTCGGTCCATGAAGGGGGTGTGCGGGTACCCTCCTTCATCTACTGGCAGGGCCGTCTAGCGGCGCGTCGAGTGTCGAAGATGGTGACGGTGCAGGACGTCCTTCCGACCGTTCTGAGCGCAGTCGGCCTGGATGATGCCAATGCCGAATTCGATGGCAGGAATCAATGGCCTCTGATTTCAACGAGCGCTGAAGTGGCCACTCCAGACTACGTGGCTCAGGCGAGGGTTGGCGAAGCCTACTACCGTTTTCCCTGGAAGCTGATCGTCCTTGAATCCGGTGAGGTAGAGCTCTACCAGATCGATGAGGATCCAACCGAGCGGGTCGACCGCGCCGCAGGCGAACCCGGAGTGGTGGCCGAGTTGACGAGCGCCCTGGGAGCATTCCCTCGCGGTGAGAGCATCAATCTGCCCTTGTACAGGTTCGTCTGGGATCCGGATTTCTTCGGTGGTGAAGAAGATCGAGAACCGTGGGCGGACACCGTGAAATGAAGAGACATCCTTCCTGTGAGAGGATCCCGCGGTCGGAGGGACGACCCCACGCGCACGCTTCATGGAATGCGCCGAAGGGCTCTATGCCGGGAACAGGAACTGGGCCTGGAAGCCCGCGTAGTCCCAGATGTTGTTGATCAGGCCGCCGATCATCCAGCGTTCCTTCATCCAGACGATGACGACTCCGGGCCCGGCGGCCCACTTATCGTTGCCGAAGGCGTCGTCGGTGTTGGTGGGAAAGGTCAGGGCCGGTCCGATGCCCCAGGTGATCGAGGAGCCCTCGCTCTTCGGCGAGAAGTATCCCTGGTAGGTAACTCGGTCTCTCGATCTTCTTCGAGGTCGGGCTTCGTAACCGGCGACCGGTTTCGGCTCGATCGCCTTCTCTTTCTCACCGGCTACGTAGCAGAGTCCACAAGCCAGGCAGCGAAACGATTCGAAGGAGGACTCTCAACTACCACGGACTCGATTGCGCGCTCTTCTACATGGACGTGCGGGAGAACGCGCAGAGGCGCGTGGAGGCCCATCTGGCCAGGGGACGGGGTGAGGGCTGATCCGGGTGCACCGTTATTCCGTTTCCGCTGCCCGGCAGAGGTAGCTCAGAGTTTCGCCATGACCTCCCGGGCGAACTCCCGAGCGCTCTTCTCGTCCTCGGCGTCGGGGTGCTTGTCGGTCTCCGCCATTCGCTCCGCCCACGCCTCGTCGGACAGGCCCTGGGATTCCTGGACCATGGGTTGGATGGCGGGGGCGAGACGGCCCTGGCAGTCGAAGCACCCGAGGTATCTGATGCCCTTCCCCTCGGCGGTCGACGCCAGCGACTCGAGACCCTTCTCGTAGTTCTCCTTGCTGTACAGGTCGGACGCATGGGTCACCAGGCCCGCGAACGCGAAGCTGGGCGAAGAGGGTAGGGCCTCCAGCAACGCCTTCACCGGCCCGGACAGGCCGCCCGCGTGAATGGGGGTGCCGACGAAGACCAGCTCGTAGCCGGCCAGTCCCGCCGCGTCGATCTCTTCGATCTTCTCGAGATCCACCTGATGATTTCCCGACAGCTCCTGCTGAACCGCCCGGGCGATCTGCTCCGTGTTGCCGGTCTGACTGAAATAGGCGATCAAAATCTTCACGTGCTGGCTCCCTGATTTCTTCGAAGATGATATTTGCTCATCGTTTCGGCTACGGATGGTACTACAGCGGCTCCTCGGTGTACCGCGACACCCGCGAGGCCAGACGTGGCATAATGGACACGGAATTGGAGGAATCGCCGTGCTGAGAGCCCTCGTCGCCATCGCCCTGGTCCTGCCGGCCGTCTCTGCCTGGGGTGTGCCATGAACGTTGGGCACCGCGGTTACTCGGCGGCCACCCCCGAGAATACCCTGACCGCGGAGCGCCGTGCCTTCGATGTGGGCGCCGACATGGTGGAGCTCGACGTGCAAAAGAGCTCGGACGGCCAGGTCGTGGTCATCCACGACGACACCGTGGGCCGCACCACCGACGCCCTCACGGACGACCGGGTGGACAGCCTCACCCTCAGCGAGCCTGCGGCCGCTCGACGCCGGCTACCCCGGACGCGGTTCGGGTCGGCGTTCGCCGGCGAGCAGATCCCGACCCTCGAGGAGATCCTGGAAGAGGCCAAGGGACGCGGTCCTCTGCTTCTCGACCAGAAGAGCTCCATCCTGTTCGGGTCGGAGATCGCAGCGGCGCTGGCGACCACCGCGTTCCCCCTCGATCAGGTCTGGGTCACGGCGTGGAACGAGGCCCAGGTGGCCGACATCCGGCTCCTCGTGCCCAGCGCCAGGATCCTGTGGACCCAAGCCCCCGTTTCTGGGAGGCGACCATGGACGGCTTCCTGGACCAGATAGCGGCCCTCGGCGTCGACGGCATCTCGATCGTCTTCGAGAACTACAGCGTCTTGCTCCCGGCCTCGTAGCGTCCACGCAGGAGCGCGGGCTGCTCGCCTTCGCGTGGAACTTCGAACAGACCCCCGATACGCCCGAGAAAATGCGAACCGCCATCGAGATCGGACTCGACGGCTACATCGTGAACGACCCTGAGACATTCTCCAGCATCATCCCGGAGCCCGGCACGCTACCCCTGCTAGGCGTGAGCCTGGCGGCGCTCTCACTGGCATCCCGTCGAGTAGCGCCGAGACCCTGCAGGGTACGGACTTGTGCAGAGGCGTTCCGGCCAGCCGGTCGCGGTTTCGAGCCGCGGTGAGATAGTTCACGTTCACGCCCAGCACCTCGCCGCAGTGCTCGAGACCGAAGCCGTGCGGGATGATCACCATCCCGCGGCAGGGGCTCCTCGCTCACTTCCACCTCGAGCTCGAGTGAGCCCCGCTCCGTCTCGACGAGAGCATTCATTCCGGTGTCGAGCCCCAGCTCCTTCGCATCTTCGGGGTGCATCTTCAGCGTGCAGGGCTGTTTGTTACCCATCCAATCTTTGTTCCGCATCCGCGAGGTCGCGTTGAAGTCGGTCCGCTCCCCCGCCGCCAGCACCAGCGGATAGCCCGTGTCCTGCAGCTTCTCGAGCTCCTCCTGCAGGGTCGATCTCGGCCATCCAGTCATCCAGCCGTGGGATGTGGAGGTGGACCTTCCCGTCTTCGTGCGTGATTCCGTCGGCAAGGTTGTTCTCCACGTCCTGCACCGCCATCAGGATGTCACCGGGCGTGTCCTTGACCTTCTGGAAGAGCTCCTCGCCCAAAGCAGGAGACGTCCCCTTAGGAAAGCGCCCTCTTGGGAAAGCACACGGAGGTGGAGCTCACTTCGCTAAGTTCGCGTGTACAACACGTTTGGAGGGTAGCCGGTGGGGCAAGGCGTTGAAATCGATACGATGGCCGATTCTGCTGATTGCGGCGGCTGTGACCACAGCGCACGCGGAGAGCGCCAAGATCGTTCGGTTGGCGGTCGTGAATACCCCACAATTCAGTGGCCTGCTGGATTTCCTGCTTCCCGAATTCGAAGCCAAGACCGGACTCACCCTCGAGGTCTACAGTGGCAACGATGTCTACCAGCAAGCACGAGCGGGAAAGGCCGATATCGACATCTCGCACTACGGGCGACATGAGGTCGAGAGCTTTGTTCTGGAAGGGTACGGCTCATGGCCCAAGATCGAGTTCGCCAACCAAGCCGTTCTGAGCGGACCCAAGAATGACCCGGCCAGGATTCGGGGGCTTTCGAGTACTTCGGAGGCTCTGAGTCGGATCGCCAGGGTCAAGGCCCCTTTCATCGCCAACAACAGCAAGGGGGCGGGCTACCTGACAAGGGAGACTGGTTTCTCGAGACGGACAGAGTCAATGTCGCGTCTGCCCTGCTGGCAGAAGAGAAGCAAGGCTATTTCATATGGGGCGCCTGGCCCTTCTTGCGCTTCAGCAGCCAGCGCGAATCGGACCTGGAAATGTTGGTCTTCGCCGACCCGCTGCTCCAGCGCATCATGGCAGCGGTGGATCCGTGGCTCAGCCCCGACAAGATCCAAGGCGTGAATGTCGAGGGTGCAACTGCCTTGCGCGATTACCTCCTGTCTCCACGGATCCAGGCGAAGATTGCGGCATTCCGCTCACCATGGAGCGACGAACAACTGTGTCGGACAGCAGGTCGAGACAATTGAGCCCACTGGCAGAGTTTCGCGATGAAGCCGCGCGCCTGAATCGCCGGCATCTCGCGAAATCGGGTCAACCCGGTTCGACGTGTGGTATGGACTCCTGAAGTGAGTCAGAAGGAACTGCTGTGCGGATCAGATCTGTAAAAGCTTGCTCTGCTTCTCCCCCACCCAGACCACGAAGACCATACTTCAGTCCATTGCAGAAGGGCTTGCGGCTGAAGAAGCAGAGGTAGCCGATTTCACCTTGCCGAAGGACAGGGCCGGGCCGCTACCTCCCTTTCGAGACGGCCTGGTCCTCCTGGGGGTGCCTGTATATGCCGGTCGGGTACCTTTGGAGGCAGCCGAGTATCTGAGCACGCTGACTGCCCGCCAGACACCGGCCGTCGTGGTGGTCGTCTACGGAAATCGAGCCTATGACGACGCGCTGCTGGAGCTTTCCGACATTGCCGCAGGAGCAGGCTTTCTGCCCCTCGCGGCAGGCGCTTTCATCGGCGAGCACTCGTTCTCAACCGCCGAGACGCCTTTGGCCCCCGGCCGACCGGACGCTCGGGATATCGCTCAGGCCGTGGCCTTCGGCACCGGCATCAAGGGCAAGTTGGAGCAATTGACCAGTATTGCCGACGCTGCTCCGGTCACTGTGCCGGGCAATTTCCCCTATCGCAAACGGGTGCGCCTTTTCAAAGCCGCCCCTGCGACCTCGATCGAGCTGTGCACTCAATGTGGTGAATGCGCTCCCGTATGTCCAACAGGCGCCATTGACAAGGACGACGCAATTCAGACGGATCGCGAGAAGTGCATCTTCTGCTGCTCCTGCATAAGAGCTTGTCCCGAGAATGCCCGGTTCACGCAAGACGCAGAGGTCAGAGCCATCACCCAGAGACTGCTGCGCACCTGTCTGGAACGGCGGGAGCCCGAGACCTTTCTCTGACCCTCCGGAGTTCAGGGAAGGGGAGGCAATTTCACCAGTGGGCCCTCGAACACCAGTGTGGCCGGTCCCATGGCCTCCTTCGCGGCTACAAGGCGCCCTTGCCTGCCAAGGAGCCGATCCGCCAATGCAACCATGCGGGTATTCGGCTGAGCGTGGGGGGCGGCTGCGCGCAAGAGCTGCGCGGCCTCCATCTTCCGGCCATCGTTCTCGAGGGAGAGCGCGATGAGAGCCGCGGCCATCGAGCGGCTCACACCTGCGTAGCAGTGCAGCAGGAGTGGTTCGTCGCCGGGCCAGTTCTGCAAGAAAGCCAGCAGCTCCCGTAGGTGGGCTTCTCCAGGGACGACGCCGCCGTACTCGGGTTCAGAGATGTCGTGGACCGCGACGCGGAGATGCCGATCGGCAGGGACTCCATTGGGTGTCGGGGGCTGAAACTCGGGCTGGACGAGCGACACGAGGTAGCCCACTCGCAGGCTACGAACGTGCTGCGGCATGTCGTGAAGGTTGCAGACGTAGATCATCCGGTCACGAACCTGATGGCGGCCGCGCTCACGGGAGGCGTCCTCCTGGAAGGATAGCGGGAAGCAGAGCCAGCGCGCCGAATCCTGCCGGCAGAGCCACCAGGGGACGCCGTAGCCGGCAGGGAGGAAGCCGAGGAGGATGGCGAGGACGGCGACGGTGAGGGCGTAGGGGAGTTGAGCGCGCACATGGAGGGAGGGTTCGACGCCGCACGAGATGCTGGAGACGATGGTGGTGTCGCTCATGGGGGAGCTGTGATCGCCGAACACCGCGCCGCTGAACACGGCGGCGATGGTGGCGACCTGGATGGTCTGGGCGTGGGCGGGGTCCAGGGGGGTGCTGAGGGAGATGGCGAGGGGGAGGGCGAGGGGCATGAGGACGCCCATGGTGCCCCAGGAGGTGCCGGTGGTGAAGGAGATCAGGGAGCCGACCGCGAACACGGCGGCGGGCACCAGGGCGGGGGGGAGGTTGCCGGAGAGGAGTTGCGTGAGGGCGCCGGCGGCGCCCAGGGCCTTGAGCACGCTGCTCAGGCACCAGGCGCTGACCAGGATGAGGACGGGGACAAACAGGGTGGTGAGGCCCTGCAGGTAGACGGCGGGGGCGCGCTCCCGGTGGTCGGGCAGGCGGTGGTTGAACAGGAGGGCGACCAGGCCGGCGAAGGCGCTGGCGCAGACCAGGACCAGGGCGGTGTCGGCCCCGCCGAAGGCGTCGGCCAGCGAGGTCAAGGTGATGGGCCAGAGGGTGGCCGCCCCGCTGGCGTAGAGCCCGCCCACCATGGTCACCACCAGGGCGGCCAGCGGGATGGCGGCTTGCCGCCAGTGGCGTCCGGTCGGGACCCCGGAGGCGTCGGGGGGAGCGACGGCGGCTCGGGCTTCCCGCTCCATGCGCCCCATGAACGGAAAATTGAAGTCGCGGGAGATGACGACGGCCACCAGGGCGAGGGTGAACCAGCAGTAGAAATTGACGGGGATGGAGCGGAGGAAGAGGAGGTAGGGGTTGCCCTCGGTGCCGGTCTGGGCGAGGCCCTGCTGGATCATGGAGAGCTGGTAGGCGATCCAGGTGGAGATGAAGGACACGCAAGCGACGGGGGCGCTGGTGGAGTCGACGATGTACGCGAGTTTTTCCCGGGAGATGCCGGCGCGGTCGGCGATGGGCCGCATCACCCGGCCCACGAGCATGCTGTTGGCGAGGCCGTCGAAAAAGCACGCAACCCGATCCCGAACGCCGACCACTGGACCCGCTCGGCAGCAGGGCTCGGGTTCTTCAGCCAGCCTTTCAGCAGTCCCTGAAAGCCGCCACCGCGCTCGATCAGGGCGACGAAACCGCCCAGCAGCAGGGTGAAGGCCACGACGCTGAGGTTCCAGGTACTCGCCAGCGCCGGTGCCAGGTGGTCCCGGAAGAGGGCGAAAATCGCCGTGGCGGGGTTGCCCGACTCGAGCAGCAGCACACCGGCCAGCCCACCCAGAACGAGGCCCGCCAGCACGCGGCGCAGCAGGAAGACGCTGGCAACCGCCACCACAGTGGGCCACAGCGCTTTCAGCGAGATCTCGGTGGGAACCCAGAGCCAGGTCGCCGCCAGCAGCGCGAGCGCGGCCATCGCGCGGCCCCGGCCAGCCGGGCGGGTTGCTTTACTCCGGGTCATGCCCATGAGGTAAGCGATATGCGCCCCAGATTGAGCGCCGTCCGCGCCGCCGCCAACGGAGATTGGCGTTACAGGTTGGCAGCACGCGAAAAGGGGCCGAGGTCCCGAGCACGCGGCCGAGTTCGGTCAGCACGTCGAGAAGCAGCCTGGGGCGTCCCGGCTCGCCCGCCCGCCAAAGGCAGGCGACGGGGTTGTCCGTCTCGGTGAGCAGGCGATCCGGCGGAATCGCACGTGCGATCTCACGAACGGCGTCGGAGCGCAGAACCTCGACGCCGACGGTGAAGTAGACCCCTAGATCGGCGAGCTCGCGGAGGGCATTCTTCGGGCCGGCCTGGTAGGTGGCCGGATCGAGGGCGACCGAGACCGAGGAGATGCGAAGCTCCGCGATCTCGGCCAGGGCGCCAGCCGCCTCTTCTCCGTAGAGCTCCAGGTGAAGGCGGGCATCGATCCGCATGACCCGGTCCCGTATCCCAAGTGCTCGATTCTCGAGGCCGATGAAACAATGGCGAACGACACCCGGACCCGCCAATCCCACTCCCCGCTACAATAGGGAGGGTTCGAGGGATACTTCCGAACCAGACAGGAGTCGAGTCGATGACGAAGCCGGGGTCGAAACGCAGCAGAATGGGAATCTGGGCGGTCATCCTCCTGCTCTGGGCCTCCGCGGCCGGGGCAGAGGCCGAAAGGGCGCTTCCCGCCGGCGTCGACTACGGAGCGGGGCTGACCCTCGAAGAAACCACTCCCCTGCGCGAGGTGGTGAGCCGCCCCGAGTTGCATGCCGACCGGACGCTCCTGGTAAAGGGACGGATCCGCGACGTCTGCCAGAAGAAGGGCTGCTGGATGGTGCTCACCGATGGCGAGTCCCAGATGCGGGTCCGCTTTGCCGACTACGGCTTCTTCGTACCCAAGGACAGCAGTGGCAAGGACGCCTACGTCGAGGGCAGAGCGGCGGTGGATGAGATCAGCGAGAAGGAAGCTCGCCACTATGAAGCCGAGGCCATCGACGGTGATCCCGCCAAGGTCCACGGTCCGCAGCGGACCGTGAGCTTTACAGCGACCGGTGTTCGTCTGGTATCGGCCGAGTAGTCGGGGGCGACATCGAGGGCGTCGATCCAGGTCGCTGATCGCCGAAGACGGGTTGTCGGGAAGGACAGGCCGCGTCGCCTTCGGGGATGAGCGTTCAGCTGCTGGGCGGCGTGAGCGAATCTTGCACGGATGGTTGTTCGCGCAGACCAAGCTGGACGAGTTCGTCGAGTCTCGAGAGGAAGCGAGAGCGGTCCTTCGCAGACATGGCGGGTGGCCCACCCGACATGACGCCCGCCTCGCGGAGGTGCGCCTTCAGATCCCGCATGGCAAGCCGGTTTCCGATCGAGTCCTCACTGAAGATCCGCCCAGTCGTGCCAAGTACGCGGGCGCCCGCATCGAGACAGCGCGCCGCCAGCGGGATGTCGGCCGTCACGACAACGTCCCCCGGCTGCAGGTTCTCGACGATCCAGTCGTCGGCCGCATCGGGCCGCTGATCGACCAAAACCATCTCGACACCGAGACCCTCGGGCACGCTCAGGCGAGCGTTGGCGCACGAGCGCCACAGGCACCCCGTAGCGCGTTGCCACCACGTAGACTTCGTCCTTTACAGGACAGCCATCGCCGTCCACGAAGATCTCGATCAACTCCGGCCCCCTGCTCCTGTGATCGCTACCTTCGTGCTGCAGCGGGGCTCGGATGCGCAGTAGCGCATCCTTATCGACGACCCCGGGCTGGGCTGAGCCACGCCCAGTGCCCTAATCCGGACTCGAGGTCTCTCCATTCAAGAGATGCTTGGACAGTCGCTTGCCGAGGCCGAGAACCGTCAGGGTAGGCGGCAAGCCCCAGGCTTCGGGAATGACGGAACAGTCACAGACATAGAGGTTGTCGTGCTCCGTCTTGAGGTTGAAATCCACGACATCACCGAGCTTGACGGTTCCGCCTGGGTGTGCCGCAAACACCATGCTCTTTGAAACGCTCTTGACCCCTGCATTCTTCAGATCTTCCTGGCATGGTCGTATCCATCACTGAGTTTTCTGTAGTCGCTCTTTGAAAGATCTTTTCTGCAGCTGCCCCTGTTGGTGATCCGCCCGCCAAGATCGTCCTTGATCTTGATCATGATCGAGAGCTTGGGGACGTTCGGCATTGCCAGGTCGGTCATCACATATTCGTCTTTCGCGTGCCAGCCCGCCTGCATCTGGAGCTCTTTCCCCTCTTTGATGTCCGGGACCTTCCCGGTGGCCAGGACGAGGGGATCGACGAAGAAGTCGTGCCCTGCACTCTCCACGCCACTGCGTCTCAGAATGTCAGCCGAACCGATGCCACCGGCCCCCAGGACAACGATTGGCGCTTCAACCCGGTATGACCGGCCTCGCTTCTTCAATTCAACGCCTATGGCTCTGCTCCCATTTGTGAGTACCGATTTCACCTTGGTACCATTCACCAGCGTTGCGCCGTTCCTTACCGCCTCTTCGACGAAATTGCGAGCGGTCCATTTTGCATCGTAGGGGCAGCCATAGGCGCACCTCCAGCAACCGGCCCTGCATTTGTCCTGGAAGATGAACTTGTTGAGCTTTTGCCAGTCGTAGCCAAGATCCTGGGCACTGCTCATCATTCTGCTTGCCATGGGACCGATGAGTTCATCGGAAAGAGGCTCGATGGGAATCTCCTTCTTGAGCTCCTCGATCTCATTCCGGATATCGATGCCGTGGGAGTCCAGCATCTCAAAAGGCGGATCGAAGGCCGTCCCGCAGTAGAAGACCGAACTGCCGCCGGTTGTGATCCCCCTCAACAACACATGCATCTTCTTGTTGGTGATGAGGAGGCTCTTCCCCGGGATGCCGATCATTGTTGCCGCTTGAGGCAAGGTCCCCTTCAATGGCGCATTGCTTCCCCACTCCAGAATGAGAACCTTCTTGCCGCTGTGACAGCTCTTTCGCAACCGTGGCTCCACCTGGACCGGAACCGACGATGATGGCGTCATATTCCCTCTGGAATGCCTCCATTCGAACATCCTCCCTTCTCAGCTCGAGACCGTCTCAACGGCGCCTCCCAGCTGATCTGCCCCCGTTCTTGTACCACTCCCTGTGGCAGAGTGAAAGCCCTCGAGGCCCCCCAATGACCTGGTGAACCAGGTCATTGGCTTGCTCCAACCCCCAGCTCCTCGAGACGTTCGAGCCCACAGCCGTCGACTTCACATCCCGTGGGGACGAAATTCTTCGACGAACCTCGATGGTTCACAGGCGGCCTCGTTACACTGGTTCGCAGATGAAATGGTTCGAGAAGATATCGTCGATTGCCTCGAAGTACTTCGCCTTGTGGGTTGCGCTGGCTTCGGCGATCGGATTGATCTGGCCGTCGACCTTCCTGTTTCTCCTGCCCCACATCCGGATCCTGCTCGGCGTGATCATGTTCGGCATGGGGATGACGCTCTCACCGGCTGACTTCAAGCGCGTTGCCACGCGACCGGCGGCTGTGGGCATCGGGGTAGGGGCCCAGTTTCTGGTGATGCCGTTACTGGCCTTTGGCATCGCCCGGCTTCTGCGGCTACCACCCGAGCTTGCCGTGGGGTTCATTCTGCTGGGCGCGTGCCCTGGCGGAACTGCTTCGAATGTCATCACGTATCTTGCGCGCGGAGACGTGGCTCTGTCGGTCACGATGACATCGATCTCGACCGTTCTGTCTCCTCTACTGACTCCACTACTCACACTGTGGTTGGCCGGACACTGGATGCCTGTCCCGGTCGCCGCGCTCTTTCTCTCCATCCTTCAGATCGTCTTGGTTCCGGTCATACTTGGCGTCGTGGCTCAGCGGTACTTCTCGAGGGCAGTTGCCAAGGGGATCGGGATCATGCCGCTCCTGTCGGTCACCGCGATTGTGATCATCGTGGGAGCGATCGTGGGCAAGAATGCAGAGCAGATCCTCTCCGTCGGACCGCTGATCTTCCTGGGAGTGATCGCCCACAACGGACTGGGCCTGTTCTTGGGCTTTGGCGTGGGAGCGATGTTCCGATTCGGAAACGCCCAGCGCCGCACGTTGGCCATCGAAGTCGGAATGCAGAACTCAGGCCTGGCCGTGGTCCTTGCCGCGGCTCACATCAGCCCCGCCGCCGCCATTCCTGCCGCGCTCTTCAGTGTCTGGCACAATGTCACGGGCCCCCTGCTTGCCACGATATGGGCGAGGCAAGACAGGGCCGCATCATCGCGGCAGCCAGCTATTTCGTGAGCACCTCGAAGAGGTCGCAGGGGGTTGCCGGGGCGTTCTCCCCATTCGGATTGAAGCGGCGCACAAAGCACCTTATGGTTATGTCTGGATCGCCGAGCACGCCGGAGTGGATCAGGACTCCGGCTCGTGTTCGGCGCGGACCCTCGTCCTGGCAAACGCAAATGCCCTTCACCTTCGGATCGAGCACTTCACTCTGGTCCCGCTTCGCGAACTTCTTCACCTGCTTCAGGAACTTATCGAAATCGGTCGCCGGCGCGGCGCCAGCCGGTTGCGCGGCGAGGCCCATCAAGATGGCCACTCCGCCAAGGATCGTGAAAAGAACGCGCACGTAGTTTCCCTCCCTCGCCGGGTGGACCCGGCGGCACCAGTATACAGTCACAGCCCCTTGCGCCGGATCGCGGCACTGCCCGGGCTATGGAGTGTGTCCTCTTCGCTGTGAGCGTAGCGTCTACGCCTATCGTATCCGACTATCGCTGCGCCCCTCGAAATAGTCGGGGTTCGCGCCGATCTTGTCGGTCACCGGGTCAGTGAGTTCATTCAGCTGTCTCACGACTTCGGCGGAAAGATCGTGCGAAAATGCTTGGATGTCTTCCTCCAGTTGCGACACGCTCCGCACGCCCGTCAGCACACAGGTCATCTCGGGTCGTGCGATGCACCATCGCAGGGCAAGTTGGCTCATGGGAATGCCCTCCCGCGCTGTGATCTCCCTTATCTGCTCGAGTGCCGTGAACGTCTCCTCCTCGGCCCCAGCCTCTCCATGTCTCGAGAGGGGTCGGCTTCCATCGAAGTGTCTGGTCCGCGCGCGAGCCTCGGGGATCTCGCCCGGCGTCTTGAATTTGTCGGCGAGGAGCCCCTGCAAGAGCGGCATATAGCCCATGATCCCGATCTCGTACGCTGCGCACAGTGGCATGATTTCCTGCTCGATGCCGCGCGAAAGCAGGTTGTAACAGAGCTGGTTGCTGTCGAAGCGCACCCCGGTGGCCCGAGCTTCGGCCAACTGCTCGACGCCGAAGTTGCTCACGCCGATGGCGCGGATCTTGCCTTCCGACTGCAAGTCCTCGAGGGTGGCAAAGGCGTCTGCGGTGGAGTGGTTGGTGATCGGCCAATGAATCATATAGACGTCAATCCGATCGGTTTCCAATCGGCGAAGGCTTGCCTCGCAGTGTTTGCGGAGAACGCTTGGCTCTGTGTTGTCGGGCCCGACCTTCGAGCCGATGATGGCCTCGTCGCGGCGACCCTTCAGCGCCTTGCCCAGCGCCTTTTCGCTGCGCCCCTCGTTGTATGCCTCCGCGGTATCGAAGTAGTTGACTCCGCGATCCAGCGCCGCCTTGACGACGGCTTCGACCTCACTCTGGTTTTGGGGGCCCCAGTAGTCCTCGTCGCCGCCGCCGAAGGACCAGCAGCCGATCCCACACACCGAGATCCCGATATCCGACTTGCCCAATCTTCGCTTTTCCATCGTCTATACCTGGATCTTCATCGGCGCTGACAGGAGTCCTGGGCCGGCACAGGTCACTCGAGCTCCTCCGACTCGTCAATGCGCTGGATCATGTCGATGATGAGCTGAAGGGTCACCGAGAGTGACTCGGGGCGGACCTTCTCTGCGGTGTCCAGGCGGGTGTGGTAGTGAGGAACCAACTTGCTGGTGTCCTGGCACAGAATGCAGGTCGAAGGGACGCCCGCGAGGGTGAAGGCCGCGGCATCGGTTGCGCCCACGGGGACCATCGTCACTTTGATGGTCCGTCCCCTCTGGGCGGCGGCCTGCTTCGCCAGCTCGACGAGACGGGAGGAGTGCTTCGCCCCGATGAAGAGCTCGCGGTCAATCACTGAGAGGTGTTTCTCGTCGTACACTCCATCCACGAACAGGCCGTAGCTGGGGATCCGTTCGAGCTCCTCTCTGTGGGCCTTGACGTAGCGCTTGGCACCGCGCAGGCCGGCCTCCTCTGCACCCATTCCGATCAATACCACCTCCGTGCCCTCGGGGAAGAACCCATCTCCCTGCTTGCAGTCACTCAGGTACCTGGCGAGTCCCGCCACCACCGCCACGCCGGCCATGTCGTCCATTGCACCCGGGACGGGCGTGTAGGTATGCCAGAACAGAAAGAGACCTACGACGGGATACAGGGCCGCGGCGATCACACCCGCGGTGAGGAAGGTGGCAGAGTCACCGCCAGCCAGCGTCTTGGCCCCGGCGGCGACGCAGAGAAAGAGACTGGCGAGCACGCCGAGCACGATGATTGGCATCGACGCGTTCTTGAGAAAGTACCAGAGGGTGAACTCGTAGGCGGAGTCGGTGTGCGCGCTGACGATGACGCGCCTCTCTACATTGCCCCTGGGCCGGATCACGCCGACGATGTTCTCGCCCTGCTCGCGGGGGAAGAGGGGGTCCACGAACTCCCAGTAGAGCATGAGCTCCAGGACGAAGGTGGCGAAGGCGAGCCCTGCGAGCAGAGAGGAGAGCAGCGGAAAGAGCCAGTAGCACGCGACCGCGGCGAGGTAGAGAAGCGCGTAGGCCGGCAGAAAACCGAGAAACGCCCGCGGGTGGCAGGCGAAGGCCTCGGTGGTGACGGTGTCACAGAGCGGCTCCCACTCCTTTACCAGGAGTTGGCCGAGCTGTTTCTCCGCGTCGCCACAGGATTCCCGGGGACCGATCTCCGAGACGACCCTCTGAACCAGCCTGTGCATGTAGTCTGCGTATCTCTCGGCCACCATCACTGCTTCCTCTCCTCACTCGGCTCGCCAGCAGATCGTCGTCGCATCAGCGGGGTCAGGCAGAAACCACGACTCCCGCATTGGCCGAGCCATCGACCACGCCGTCCTTCTTGACCTGCCGGCCGTTCATGAACACGGCCTCGATCCCGGTGGGCGCCAGGTTCGTCTCGGTCACGGTGTTGTTGTCCTTCACCTTCTCCCAGTCGAAGACGGTGATGTCTGCGGCCAGACCGGGTCTCAGCAAGCCCCGGTCCTTCACGTGGAGCCGCTCGGCCGACGCCCCTGTCATCTTGCGCACGGTCTCCTCGAGAGAGGCCAGCTTTCGATCGCGGGCGTATTGCAGCAGCAAAGGGAAGGCGCCGAAGGAAGCGGGATTCTGAACGCCCTCGGCCGACACCACCGAATCGGTCATGAACAGGCAGGCCGGATGGGAGATCAGCGCGTCTATGATCTCCATGTTGCTGTAGTTGTGATTCAGTATCCGCGCCAGTCCGTGCGTCTTTTCTGAGAGCGCCACCACTACCCTAGAGGGTGGCATGCCCAGCTCGTCGGCGATCTCGCTGATGAACATTCCGTTGAACGGACTGAAATCGGGATGATTCGCAAACGTCAGCTGCACGTCTTCATAACCGAAACCCACGTTCCGGGACATGTTGTCCAGACCGCGTTCCACCCTGGCCAGAGCCTCGCGGTCGCTGTAGTTGGCCGGGATATTGGCCAGGAACCACGGCGGCAGCACCACGTTGATGATCGAGTTCCCACAGTGGTAGGGGTACGTATCGATCATGACGTCGACGCCTTCAGCAATGGCTCGATCCATCGCCTCGAGACATTGCGCGTAGGTCGGGTGCGTCTTGGTTCCGGCGAACATCAGGTGCGAATACTGAAGGCGCACGCCCGTGTCCCGCGCGACATCGATCATCTCTTCGAGTGAGAGCACGTTGTGAGGAGTGCCACCCCTGTCCTCGTAGAACCCGGACATGAAGGAGTAGACGCGGCCGTGGACCGTGATGATCTTCTCCTTCTTCTTCACCAGCTGCGCGACCTTCTTGATGTCATCCTTCGAAAAAAACATGCCCGGCTCGTATCCGAGCCCGAACGACACGCCCCGTGCGCCCTGGTCCATCGCCTCTTCGAGCAGAGCCAGCAGCTCCTTCAGCTCACTCTCATCCAGCGGGCTCGGGTCCATTCCGCGCATCGAGATCTGCGTGGTCCCGTGGCCGGCCAGGTGGACGATGTTGTGGCTCAATCCCGCCCGACCCAGGTACTCGAAATAGCCCTCCATGGTGTCCCAGCTGACGTCGAACCCCCGATCCGCCCCCAGCCGGATCATGCCCTTGTATTCGCTGTTCCTGCGAAAGCCGCCGGGACTGAACCCGCAATTCCCCGTGACAAAGGTGGTGCAGCCCTGGGCGATGAATGGGCTTTTGAGTTCCTCGGCACCCTCCATGGGCACGACCCAATCCATGTGGGAATGCGCGTCGATGAAGCCTGGTGCGACGACCAGACCTGAGCAATCCACCGTCTGGCAGTCAATCTCTATGGGATTTGGTGAAATCTGCTCGATCTTCGCTCCCTTGATGAGCAGATGCCCGGGGTACGCCTTCTGACCCGTCCCGTCGACGATCAGCCCGTTCTTCAACAAGGTGTGAGGCTCCAAGCCCTTCTGATCTGCCCTGGTGTGTGCAGCCACGTCACGCCCTCCCGATGCGGATTTTTCCCAAGTTACGTCAGCGCTGCTCCCTAGATACTACATCGGGACTCAGGATCACGTCGAGCCTGCGCGCGGTCCTACGTCACGAGCGCGGTCGTGATCGCCCGGGTTCCGGTAGTCAGCTCGGCGCGTCGCAGAAAATTGCGCTTCGATTCCGGGTCTGCGTCGAAGTTCCGAGATGCCTCCCAAGCAGCCAGGCTCGGATACCAGTTCAGAAGCATCAGCTGGGTCGAATTGGCGCCAGGCTCGACGAGCGTGAGAAAGAATCCGATGACTTCGACTTCGAAAGTGCTCTCGAAGGTCTCCCAGGCGGCCGCGGAAAGCTCGACGATCTCGTCGACGTGGCGCGGCTCGACGTCGAACCAGCGATGCACGTAGGTCCCTGGCCTGCGCGGAGGCTCTGCGGTCTTCGGACGGGCGGTGGGGGTGACCATGTGGTGGTCGATGCACTCCACGGCTTCCAGGGATGACAGCACTTCTTCGACAGAGGACGAAACGCCCTCCTGTCGATCCCAACAGGTCATCAAGACGAGCTGGTTGGAGGCCAGTCCAAACTGCGCGATCCACAGGCCGTAGAACCGCCCCCCGATCGCCTCGAGCCGAGGCAACCCGTCTTCACGCAGCGATCGCGCGAGCGCCTGAGCGGGACCGGCGTGGAAGTGGGTGCCGGAAGCCCGTCGTGGCCCTGTGATCGTCGCATAGTCGAAATAGAGCCCGGACGCCATCGCCCCATCCTATCCTGGGCGCCGCGTCGAATCCACCGCCAACAGGGGATCGAGGATGAACGAATGCCCGCACCCGCCTCATGAGAAGATGTTATGTTGGCTCGCCGAGATCGAGCCGGCGGACCCACGGTAGGCTCGTCTCTTGGATGCGAGGAGAGAGCATGACCGCCAGCCCCCACGGTGACGCCGTCGCCACCTGGCTGGGGCCGAAGAGCCGCCCTCCCGCTCCCATCCGTTGGGTGAACCGGCTCGGGCGCCCCCTCGGGAGATTCGTGAATCTCGACGAGTCGTACCTCGTGGGCCGGGCGCTGCGCCCGCACCCCGACTTCCCCGCCGAGCGCCTCGAGTTTCGGGACGGACTGCGCGCCCTCACCACCTCCTTCGAACGCGAGGCCCGCCTCAACTTTCTCGGTCGGGTCGTCGCCCAGCAGTTCGCGCTTCGCCTGATTCGGACCCAGGTCCGGATCCTGAAGGAGCTGGATCGACATCCGGAAGTGTGTGATCAGGAGATCCGCCGTCCGGTGTTCGTCGTGGGACTACCGCGCACCGGCACCACCATCCTTCTCGCCCTGCTCTCGCAAGATCCCGCCCACCGACCCCTGCTGCTGTGGGAGGGCCTCGATCCGGTGCCGCCGAAGCGCGGTCCGGATCGAAGGCTCCAGCGAGCACGCAGCACGATTCGCGGCTTCGACTATTTCTCGCCCAACTATCAGTCCATCCACCCGATGGGCGCAGATCTCCCGGAGGAGTGCGTTCTGCTCTTCATGCACCTGTTCTCGACTCCCCAGCTCGACTTTCAATACCGGGTGCCCGGCTACGTGGATTGGCTGCGCGAGAGCGATCTGGGAAACGCGTATCGACGCTATCGAGATCAGCTCCGCCTGCTGCAGTGGCAGGACCGGCACAGGTCGTCTTCGCAGTACCCGGGGCGCTGGCTCCTCAAGGATCCTGCGCACCTTCTCGGGCTGGAGCACATCCTCGAGATATTCCCCGATTCCTGCGTGATTCAGACCCATCGCGACCCACTCAAGTCGCTGCCCTCGAACTGCAGCCTCTACGCGCACTCGCGAATCATGTTCAGCGACGAAGTGGACGCCCGGGAACTCGGCGCCTACGTGGCCGGCGGCATCTGGCCCGAGGCGCTCGATATCGCCCTCGAAGCCAGGCAGCGACTTCCGAAGCAGAACTTCTTCGACCTCCGATACGCGGATTTCATGAGAGATCCCATCCGCTCCATGGAGGGGATCTATCGCTACTTCGGGCTCGAGTTCAGCGCGTCGACCCGAGAGGCCATGCACGCCTATCTGAATCGCCATCCCCGCAAGGGCGATCGTGTCCACAGCTATTCGCTCGGGCAGTTCGGTCTGTCTGCGGCGGACCAGCGCAAGCGCTACGAGGCCTACTGCGCGCGCTTCGAAATCCCTCCGGAGAGCTGAGCGGGGGTCGAGCGGCTTGCGGTGTAGAGCCCCGAGGCCGGAGGACACTGGAAGCCGATCATCAATGGCGGGTTCTCGACCAATCTCATCTGCCGGCTCAGGGATCCACATCGAGATAGACGGGAACGTCCAGACGAAGCTCCAACGTGTCCGACAGGTAGATGTTCTGGACCTGCAGATTGCGGTCGAGCGGCTCGAGCGCAAGGCGGTCATTTTCGCCCACCTTGCGCTCTACGATCGGCTGTAGACTGCCGTCGAGGCTCGCCCAGTGCGCCACGCGGATGGTATCGTCGCCCAGTTCTCCGCCCAGCACCTCGAGGACTTCATACTCGTACATCACCAGGGCTTCTCGGTACGGCACGATCTCCTTCAGCGTCGGTACGTGGGACCTCCCCACCAGCTTGCCCCATAGTTCGATCCGTTCCACGGGCACCCGTTCCGCGATCAGATCCAGATAGGCGCGTGCGTTGGCGGCTGCCTCTTCGGCCTCCATGAATCGGCTGTAGAGGGCCGCGCCCTCGATCGTTCCATCCCATTCGGACACCGAGCCATGGCCCATCCCGAACTGCAGCAAGTCATGCACGGACCAGGTGCTGAGATCACCCTGCACCGCGTCGGTGTCGAGGACCCTTTCTCCGTTGAGATAGCCGGTCAGCCGACCCGGGTGGTAGGAGACGATCACATGAGTGGGCTCGCTCGCCGAGAGTCGGCCGAGACTGAACAGTTCGCTGCCCAGCGGGCCGGTGAGGGACGTCCCCAAGCGAATCCCCAGCTCGTCGCCCGACTGGACGAGGGCGAAGCTCACGCTTTCCTGTTCGTCCATCTCGTGCGCGAGGGTCACGATACCGGCCAGTTCCCGATCGCGGTTCGACTCGAAGATCGCGGGCCGAATCGTCGCCTCGACGGTCACGGCGCCAGTGTTTCGAAGGGTCTCCACCTCACGCCTGGCGAACTCCACGACCCGGAAGTATCCACCCGAGACGAGCATTGCGTGATTGTGATCCAGCCGCGCCTTCATGCGTCCCTCGAGTTCGTAGGTGTGCGAGACTTTGGTCAGCGGGTCGCGAACCAGGTTCGGATCCCGAGCGGTCTTCCAGAGGAAGACGAGTCCATTGTCTCGGGTCGGCCAGTCGCGCGGTTCTACGAGAAGACGGTGAGCCTCGATCGGGTTGGGTGTCTGCGCCCGGTCCACGAAGCCCTCGATCAGAAGATGGTCCTCGGTCTCGACCGGGGGATCGCGGTTCAGAACCAGCGTGCGACCGTCCGCTGCGATCTGCCAGCCTCGAACCAGGGCGCCGGATTCGAAACGGAGGCTGGGCTTCGCAGGCGCGATGGGTTCGTCGAATTCGACAACCACCTCGCGTCCCGCGTCGTATACTCGTACGCGCTTCGGATTCGGGGGCCGCGCGGGGTCCACCTTCACGTCTCCGGAGAGCTCGGTGGCACCGCGGGATGCCGTGACCGGGTAGCGGCCAGGCCGCTCGAAGGTGTGAATCGCGGGCTCGCCTTCCGCCGAGGTGCCATCGCCGAAATCCCACCGCCATGGATCTCGAGTACCGGTACCGACGGCCTGATCGGGGAGCTCCAGCGCGATGGAGAGCGGTGCTTCTCCACGGTGGTGCCCGAGCTCCATACCCGAGAGGAACACGTCGGGATAGCGGTCCGTGCCCGGATCGAAGCTGTAGCGAACCGGATCGTCGATCAGCTCGAGGCTGAGAGGATCCACTCGGCCCACGAAGACGTCGTAGTCCGCCTTGAACGGGTCGTGCTCAGTCGGGGACCGGGAGGCGGCAAACGTGATGAGACGCTGACAGGCAGAGAGCATGGGAAAGTAGAGGTAACCGCGGCCCTCTGGCATCTGGGGGTCGTCGCGACCGATGATGTTCCCCGTTGCCCCGGTGACCAGATCGATCCGGCGCACCGGACCGCCGTTGGCCTCGATCCAGAATCCCCAGCGACCGTCGTGAGAAAAATAGGGCTGACAGCCGTCTTCGGCGCGGCGCAGGGCGATGCTGCGCTTCTCCGGATCGTAGAGGGAAAAAGTTGGGGGGCTGCCCAGTGTAGCGTGGGTCAAGGTGGGATCGATCAGAAACCCGAAAGCCGGATGGGGCTCTTCGGTGAGCTGCCGCTCCTCGCCGCTCCCGACGTCGAGCTGCTGCGTGTTTCCTCGGGCATCGATGTAGATGAGTTCGCGATTTCCGAGCCAGACGACCGCGCGATCCCCCTTGTAGGAACGCGCGCTGGGGGCGAGCACGCGATTGCTCCCGTCCTCGATGCGCAGGAGATGGAGCGGCACCGATACATCTTCTGGAATGGACTTATAGGCGTTCCGGGGAGTGGGATAACTCAGATAGACGAGGTGGGTCCCGTCCGGGGCGATGTGGGGCGCGAAATGGTCGCGCCCTTCCTCCTCCGGACTCAGCTGACGGAGGCCGGAGCCGTCGAGGTCACGGTACCAGATCCGCCAATGGCCGGTGCGATTGGACTCCCAGACGACGAAGCCACGACCCAGCTTCTCCATCTGTTGCCAGCGCTCCGCCCAATCGGCAGGAGTATCCAGTGACGCCGGCCGCGGGGCCTCTTGGGCATCGCCAGGCTCCCCGGCCTCGCAGTGGAGCAGGATGCAGAGGAGGGCGACCGTGCCAAGTCCCAGGACAGCTCGAGGCAGGCGGGCGCGAGCACCGGGCTGCCGCTGCTGCGTCCTACGCATCCTGGATTCTCCACCTGAGGGAAGGGCTGGCCGCATCAAAGGCCCGCGTTGGTATCCAGTGTCACTCATCTCCCCCGCATCTGCTGCCAGCCTTCACCTGACATTCATTTCGCGGCTCGCCCCGAGCAAGCCCACGCAGGACCTCGTGAATCTCCCGCATCCCGATCTCCCGGTGCGCCATCTCCAATGCCTCCTTGGCGGCGGAGACAGGCTCATCCGGTCGCTCGGGATGGGATCATGCCGGTGAGAAAAGGCACGCGAGAATCAGGTTTTCGGGACCCACAGGTGCACGCCTCGCCTACGATGTGTCCGAAGAGGGAAGGAGCTTTCGAAACATGAGGTGCGCACTGTCCCCGCAGGCCTTCTTGGCGGCCGCCGGCATTTCCTTCATGGTCGGGTGCGGCCAGCTCGGTACATCGCGATTCATCCATGAGGCGAACTACACAGAAACGATTCGCGTGGCATGCGTCGGGGACAGCATCACCTATGGTGCGAAGATTCAGAATCGGGAGAAGAACTCCTATCCCGTGCAACTGGGGGAACTGCTCGGCGAGAGATGGGATGTCCGCAATTTCGGGGTGACCGGCGCCACGCTTCTCAAGAAGGGAGACATGCCCTACTGGAAGGAACCCGCCTTCTACCGCGCCCAGAAGTTCGAGCCGCACGTCGTGATCATCATGCTGGGGACGAACGACACGAAACCTCAGAACTGGAAGCGTGCCAGAGCATTCGTGGATGACTACGTGGAGATGATCCGCACCTTTGCTGAGCTGGAATCCAGACCACGCATCTGGATCTGCTATCCGGTACCAGCCTACCCGGGGCGCTCGGGCATCCGGGATTCGATCATCAATCCGGAGGTGCTCGCGAAGATCGATCAGGTCGCGGCGAAAACCGGCTTCCCTATCATAGATCTCTACAAAGCGCTCAGCGACAAGCCCCAGTTCTTCCCCGACAGGATCCACCCCAACGCCGCAGGAGCCAGGGAGATCGCCGAATCCATCTACACGGCGCTGACGGGAAGGACCTCGGCAGCCCCGTCCAATCACGAGCCTGCTTGGCTGAGGCGGATAGGGGCCTCCAGCGTTGCCCGTGGTAAGCTTTATGGCGGCCGCACCTCGGCGGCCCGACGTCAGCCGGCGGGTGATGCCCAGCAGGTGAGCCGATCCAGCATCGTCGCGCGGCTTTCGATAAGGACGCCCCCGGGAGTCAATCGATGAAGGCCTTGAAGATCGCCGCGCTTGCGGTCCTGGTTTACGTGGGAATCGTCGTCGCGTTTGAGTCATTGATCGGGTACTTCCAGCCCGCGGCCGGGTCGATCCTCGTCATCACCACCTTCGAAGGGGACGGAACCCCGCACGATCGGGTCGTGTCACGCCTCGAGAGCGATGGCCAGCTCTACGTCGCGGCCAACCACTGGCCCCGGGCCTGGTACAAACGTGCGTTGGAGAACCCGGACGTGGCGGTCACGATAGATGGCGAGAAGGGCGACTATCGGGCCGTCTCCGTCACGGGTGCGGAGCACGATCGCGTCGACGGCGAGAACAGCCTCGGTGTGGTCTTCCGAATCCTGACCGGTTTTCCACCGAGGTACTTCGTCCGGCTGGATCCCCGGTAGACGGCGCTGGAAGAAAGGATCGTGAGTCAGCGTTCGATCCTCGCCAGCCCGCTGGGAATGAATACATACTGGACACCCGAGTCGCGGCGCGCTTCTGCTCGCTGATCGAGTCAGCGAAGCTCGCAGCGGTTTCTTGGTATTGGCTACTAGCCCATGCGGGCTAGTAGCTTCCGTGCTCCCGTGCGGTCATGAACACGGCTCTGATCTTTTCGGAGGACACGTTCTCCTGGATGTCGTGGTCGACGCAGAAAACGTAGCCGCCTCCTGGCTTGAAGGTGCCTATCCGCTCCTTGACCTCCTTGCTGATGTCCTCGACCGAGCCATGGTGGAGCGTGGTCTGCGCGCTCACGCCGCCGCCCCACAGGACGATGTCCTTGCCGAATTCGCGCTTCAGCACCTCGGGGCTCATGTCTCTTGCCGACGTTTGGAGAGGGTTGAGCGCGTCCACCCCCGACTCGATGAACTGTGGCACCAGGCGATAGACCGAACCGCAGGAATGCAGTACGACCTTGGTGTTGGGCGAGACCTCGTGGATGCGGTCGCATATCCTGCTGAGATGGGGACTGACCAGTTCGGAAAACATCCGAGGCGATATCTGCGGGCCGTTTTGAGAACCATAGTCGTCCGTCATGATCACGGCATCGAGAAATCGCCCCACCCTTTGCAGATACCTGGTGATGTATTCGTCCACCGCGTTCGTGTACAGCTCCATGAAGTAATTGAAGAAATCCGGATCCGCAGCCATCAAAACGAACAGGTTCTCATACCCGAAGAGCTGAAGCGGGAGCTGTAACACAGAAAAAAAGTAGGGATCTCCTACGAGGGCGAATTCGGTCTCTGCGTGAAGCTTCTGCGAGCGCGTTTCGATGAAGTCGAGCTCCTCGTCGCTCATCTTCAACCAGGAGCTGTTCCTGACGAAAGGCCAGACGGCGTCCAGATCGCTTGCTCTTTCGATTCCGGCGAGCGGGTAGGTCACGGGATCGAAGTAGTGGCCCCCCTTTGGCATGCGAAAGGTGGTTCCATGGTCGGAAAACTCCAGGCCACCTGCTTCATTCTCCGTGGGGTTGAAATCCTCGGGCACCATGCACTCGCTGCCGTCTTTGAGGGTCCAAGGCTTCCACGCTCTTGCGGAGAATCCATCCACCACGTAACGGGGAACCATCACGAAGTCACTGCCCATCTCCTTGAGCAGCATGTAGTCCTCTTCCAGATCGGGCGCGCTGATCATCATCACGATGTTGCGCACGTAGCTCGGCGTGGTGATCCCGAGGCTCTTCTTGAGCCGGTTGTATGAGATGACGTTGATACCGGTACAACAATTCGAGGCCAGATCGACGGGAACCCGATCCGGTTGCTGATGATTCAAGACCGCGGCAACGCGCTCTCTAGGCTTCATGTACCAACTCCTCTGGCAGCTCCTTGTGGTTGCCGAACTCACCGTCTCCTGATTCCGTGCGACTGCTCCGCTTTCACCAGCTGGCCGCCGATGGTTCCGGTAGAACAAGAGAATACATCGCAAACAGGCGACGCCCAGCAGCCCAGCGACAAATACCCCAGCCTGCACACATCCGTTCAGCCGGCGTCCGCCCCCGCAGCTTCCGGTTTCTGTTCGATTGCGCACTAGCGGCCGCGGTGGTGGTCGCCCCGGTGCCGGCGTTGTTCCTTGTGATGGTGCGGCCGATCACAGCGCTGCGAGTGCACGCCGCAGCGGTTTGCGTACCCGTGGTGGGCGTAGGGGTGGAGCCCGTAGCAGCCGGAGAGTCCGGCGCCGGCGCTCGTGAGAATGCCCAGCGCAGCAACCATCGTCCACCGGCGGTAGGTTCGCTTCGACGTCATGACTTCTCTCCTCTCGCTTGGGCCGTTTTCGGCGGTCACCTCCTCCGACGGATCAGCGCGAGTGAAATTCGAGCCTCAGCGCCACGGCCGGACGAAAGGCGCGCGGCTGAATAGAATCCATATGCGCCGCGTCGAAGCCGCCCCCGAATCACGGCCTCCGTCGCGACACCGGCACTCGACCCGCCCCCGGGTGGCAGCATCCGGTGCATCATCTCGAATGCTTCGGACAAGAAGCCCATCACAGTCGAGCTCGCGGTCGACGACTTCAGCGGCAACGCAGTGTTCGCTCCGAGCGTCATCATTCTGGAACCCTTCGAGAACACGAAGACCGGAACCTCGATCAGCGCCCAGTCCGCGTGCGTCGTGAAGGTCGTCAAGGGAAGCAGCAAGAGCCTACGGGGTCGCCCTCTATGCGGAGGACTCGAGCGGAAACATTGTTGCGGCCGTTAGCGGAAGGTGAGCAGCGCCGGCGAGCCTCCGCCAGGTTCCCGCCCGCCGCCTGGCTGGGGATGCGCCTCGATGAGTGGGTGTGATTTCGGGAGAGACAGACTCGGTACGGGGTACCCGGGTTGGCCGGAATTGACAAGCGCCGGTAATGAAATATCTTTGATATAGCTACTGAATCATCTACACCGGCGTCCACGACTGTCCGTCTCCCCTGCGCGGTGACGGAAAAGGAGCCGGGAATGCTCAACGAAGCGATCATCAAGCCGGATCTCCGGCAGCTGATGAAGACCGAGATGATCCGGGAGTTCCACGAGACTGGCGGCACGACCGCGCCGGTCTGGCAAGAAGGCGTCTTCGCGCGCTGCACTTGCGAGGACTTACCGTTGAACGGTCAGAAGGAGAGGGTGGAGCGGTGAGAGGATTCGTGACAGTGGCGTTCGTGCTCGCAGTGTTCCCGCTTGCGCTCTCGAGCCCGGCGGTCGGCGGTACCCGATGGTTCGTCGCCGCGAACGGCACCGACAGCGCCACCTGCGGCGGCAAGAAGGAGCCGTGCCGGACGATCACCGCCGCGATGGCGGACGCCCTCGATGGGGACACCGTCGAGGTAGGTCCGGGGCGCTATGGAGATCTCAACGCGAACGGCGTGCTCGGAGAGGCCGAAGAGGAGGCCCCGTTGGCGTGCGCCTGTGCGGTCTCATTGACGAAGTCCCTCCTGCTGCAATCGAGCGCGGGAGCGGCGGTCACGGTCATCGAGGCAGGCGGCGCTTCGTTCGGCGTGCAAATGGATTCGACCGACGGGACCCTCGGTAGGCCGGGCAGGGGCTTCACGGTCCGCGGTGCGGGCTCGATCGGTGTGGAGGTGCGGGGCAGCCGCAATCGCGTGCAGGGCAATCTCGCGACCCAGAACGTCGACTTCGGCTTCCGCGTTTCAAGCCCCGACGCAATCCTCGTCGGCAACACCGCAGTCGGGAACCCGCTCTCGGGCATATTCGTTTCATCTGGACCCGGTGCGACCCTGATCGGGAATCGATCGTTCGGAAGCCAGACCGGCTTCCTCGTGCTCGAAAACGATTCAACCCTGACGGGGAACGTGGCGAGCGGAAACTCGGACAACGGCTTCCACCTCGCCGGGTCGGGTCACCAGTTCGAAAGAAACGTCGCCAACGGAAACGGCGAAGCCGGACTCTTCGTGCAGAACGCTGCCTCGGCTGAATCGATCGTCGCCAACGCCTTCGTCGGAAACGGTGGCCCAGGCCTTTGGCTGATTGGACCGGCCAGCGAGATCAGCCGGAACAACATTTTCGGCAATGATCCGTCGGGGAACTGCGGCGTCCTGAACCAGACGGATCTCGCCGTCCAGGCGACGAAGAACTTCTGGGGTGAGGCTTCGGGTCCGGGTGCCCAACCGGCGGACGACGTGTGCAACCTGGGCGCGAGCACGACCTCCGTGGGTCCCGTGGCGAAGAAGCCGTTCAAGGTCAAGCTGAAGGCCCCGAAGTGACGCTCGCGCCCGAACCCAGCAAACGCGAACCACCGTTATTCTTCTTGATGGTTCTGATCAATCAGAGGAGACATGAGGTGGAAGCCACGAGGATACTGATGGAGGAGCATCGCGTGATTGAGCGCGCGATCGCCGCCATCGAAGTTGCGGCGCAGCGCCTCGCTTCCGATCCATCGATCCGCGCGGGCTTCTTTCTGGACGCTGCTGACTTCATCAGGGAGTTTGCAGACGGTAGCCACCATCGAAAGGAAGAAGGGGTGCTTTTCCCTGCAATGGAGGCGGCCGGTGTTCCCAGGAAAGGGGGACCGATTGGCGTCATGCTGGCTGAGCATGAGGAAGGCAGGCGGCTGACTCGCGGAATGCGGGCCGCCGCGGAGAAGTTGGCGGCGGGAGACGAGGCGGCGAGAGATGAGGTTCAGCGGAATGCCCTGGGGTACGTCACCCTCCTTCGTCAGCACATCCTGAAGGAAGACAGCGTCCTGTTTCCAATGGCCGATCGCGTCATTCAGGGTCGAGAGCGGGCCGAGGTTGCTGATGCCTTCGAACGGATTCAGCAGGAGGAAACGGCCGAAGGAGTGCACGAGAAGTACCTCGGCGTGGCCGAGTCGCTCGAACGAGAGGTGCAGGGGTAGCGGGCCATTCTCGTCCCTGGTTCCTGTCTCACTGCTGTCAATTCGCCGCCCGGGGCGCCCGTTTCCTTCGAAGTGTCTGGTTCTTCTCGCCCGCCCGTTGGGTCTTGATTCCCTCCTCCCACTGCGTCATTGCGTCGGCCAGCTTCCTCGCCACCTCCGGATGTCTTCCCGACAGGTCGTACGACTCGTCGGGATCGCTCTCCAGGTTGAACAGCAAGGGCAGGGGTCCCGTGGTGTGCTCGCTCAAGCCGCCGCTCTTCTTGTTCACCGGCATGGGCCAGACGTAGTGGTTGATCGAACGAAAGTACTTCCACTTGCCCTCCCGGACTCCTTCCAGCTCCCCCTGGTGGTAGAAGAACATCCGCTCATGAGGCGAGGGGCTCCCGGGACGCGTGAGCAGGGAAACCATGCTCTTGCCGTCGATGATCCGGTCTGTCGGTAGCGAGAGTTCCCCCAGCGCAAGGCAGGTGGGAAACAGATCGATGTTCATCGCCGGTTCGCGCGAAACGATCCCGGCAGCGATCCCCCGCGGCCAGCGGGCGAGGAAGGGCACGCGGTGCCCGCCCTCGAAGCTCTGCCCCTTGCGGCCGCGGAGCCCTCCCGGGCTCCCCTGATACCAGGGGCCATTGTCGCTGGTGAAGACGATCAGCGTGTTGTCTCGCAAGCCGTTCCGATCCAGGGCGGCCAGAAGCTCGCCCACACTCCAGTCGATCTCCTCGACCGTGTCGCCGAAGATGCCAGCGTCGGAGCGGTTGCGGAACGTCTCGGATGCGTACAGCGGCCGGTGCGGAAAGGTGTGCGCGAAGTAGAGAAAGAACGGACCCTGCTTCGACGACTCGATGAAATGGATCGCCTCCTCGGTGTAACGTCTGGTCAAGATGGTCTGGTCGTCCACGTTCGCCAGAACCTGCTCCTCACCCTGGTAGAGGGGGAACGGGTGCATGTCGTTGCTGTGCGGCACGCCGAAGTAGAAGTCGAAACCGTGCCGCAGCGGGTTGTACTCGGGATTCGCAGCGAAATCGCCGAGGTGCCACTTGCCCACCATGCCGGTCGCGTATCCCCCGACCTTCAATGCCTCCGCCAGAGTGATCTCGTACGCGTGGAGCCCGCTCGCGCCACCCTCGCTGGCCATGTCCATCAGGCCGATCTTTCCGCTCAGGAAGCCGACTTGGTTCACGACGCCGGTCCAGAAGGGGATGTCCTCGGACTGCAGCGGAAAATCCAACCCCATGCGCTTCGCGTATCGTCCCGTCAGGAGACCCGCTCGTGACGGCGTGCAGACCGAGTCGCTGGCATGGAAATCGGTGAACCGAATCCCGTCATCCGCCAAGCTGTCGATGTGCGGGGTGCGGATCGCACGGCTTCCGTACGAGCCCAGGTCCCCGTAGCCCAGATCGTCGGCCATGATGATGATGATGTTCGGTCGCTCTGCGCCCGCCGCCTGCACGGTCGCAATGACATCACGCGCATCTACGGGAGGCCGGGGCTCCTCCTGCTGGGTGCACGCCTGCAGCAAGAGCGCCGAAACCAGAAGAAGTCCAAAGACGGTCGGCCCTGTGCGGAGTCCCGTCCGGCTCTCGCTTGCTCGCTTCATCTGAACTCTCCCTTCGGGGATAGTTACGATCAGGGATCTTGCCAGCTTCCGGCAATGCAGGAACTGTAGGCCTCCGCGGGGATGTGGGCACAACGGGTGGATTCCTCGCGAGATCGTGACCCAGGGACGGAAAATAGGCCGGGGGCTACGCCCAGGTTGCATGAAAATGGGTCTTCAGCGCTCGCAGAAGGCCCCACATTGGTGCCCTGGTCGAGCTACCCTCGGCTGGCCACACAGGAATCCAGGAAGGGAGAATCTCCGTGAGAGTCATCGGCTTCAATGCCAGCCCGAGAAAGGGAGCGAACACGGCGACGGTCGTGAAGGCCGTGCTGAAGGGAGCCGCAGCGAAAGGTGCCGAGACACAGCTCGTGAACCTCAACAGACTCGACATGAAGTGCTGCCAGGGCTGCGATGGCTGCAAGAAGAACCTGGGCCACTGCGTTCAAAAGGACGATCTGTCGCCGCTGCTCGAGGAGCTGCCGGGATTCGACGCAATCGTTCTCGGAACTCCCATCTACTGGTTCCACGTGAATGCCCAGTTCAAGACGCTGATTGACCGTCTTTACTGCTTCTACGGTTTCGATACGGACGCCGAGACGGGGGACACGAAGGAGACCATCGAGTTTCCCGGGGGAAAGAAGTTCGTCGTCGTGACTTCTCGTGGAGACCCTGAGGACAAGCCGATGGTCCCTCAGCTGTATGACTACCTGAATGAGTGGCTCAATGTCGTCGGCATGGCGATGGGGGCTTCTTCCGTGGAATTCCTCCACCACTACGGCTCATTGAATGCGAAGGATTCGGCCCGCAACGATGTGGAGCTTCTCGCCAGGGCAGAGTCGGTAGGTGGCTCCCTAGTCTGAAACTCAGGCAGGAAGATTGGCGCAGCTACTGGCCGAATCGTTCGGCCCTGCCGGCCCGCGCATCGGCGCATGGCCGAGGTGACGACACGATGAGCAAGCTGGTCCGCCGAGCGGCGGTGGCTTCGCCGCGAGCCCCATCGCATCCGCTACCTCCATCAGGTCGATGATCCCTACAGCCATCTCGCCGCCCAGGTGCGATCGAGTCGAGGATCCGGGCGAGCCGTTCGGCCGCGTGTGCGATCCCGCCGGCCGGCCGGTCGAGCGCTGCTTCTCCCTCCATCCCTGGGCCTGTCAGGAGGGATGAGGCGGAGATCCGTCGGCGATCCCTAAGGCCCGGTTCTTGAATCTCGATCCGATGCGACAGCCGGTCTGGCGTGCAACCCGTTTACCGACACCTGCGCCGACGCGTTCAGTTGTCCGGGAAGGCCTTGCGAACCGCCATGGCGACGGAGTCCTTCGCGCCGGTCGTCAGCAGGCTCCCGTGGGCGGAGAGCAGGCGGTCGAAGTCCAGAGTGAGCAGGTTCTCGAAGTCGCGCTTCAGGGAACCGCCCTCCGGCGTCATCATCTTGAGCCAGATGGGACCGACGACGGTGGTCTTTGGGAAGCCGATGAGCGGCATCAGGAGCCGAGCGAGCACCGTGTTGTGGCGGTAGTCGCCGTAGTGCTGGATCGCGTCGCAGGTCAGGAGGATCCCGGGATCACGTCGGATCAGCAGGGCTGATTCGGGCTGCTTCGCGCCCTCGAAGGCAAAGAGCTCGGCATCGGGGAATGGCAGCGGCCGGTCCACGGCCAGCTTCTGCTCGATCTTCGGCTCCGGGTAGATCTCCGACTTGCCCTGGGCCCAGAATTCGGCGCGGAAGCGCTCGACGTAGTAGGGGTCGTCCAGGCCGTGCATGGGGCCGAGCCGGAGGATCCGTTTGATCTCACCCAGGGCGAGGAGTTGTCGCTCGCCCTCCTCGTCGAGACGGATCGGGTTCACCAGGCTGAGCTCTCCCTGGTGGAGGATGATGGCCATGTTCCGAGTGATGCGCATCAGCGCGTTCATCCGAATGCTGCCGCGGACCATGAAGAGGTCCGTAGCGATCTCCTCGATGGGATCGTGGGGGTAGGCAGGCGGGTGGGGCATTGGTGGAGTCCTCGGATCCGTCAGGTGCGGGTAGGCTCCGCGATGATCGCAGTGTAGTCCGCGTCCGCCGCCGCTGCTCAACGGCGCCGGCAGGAGCTCTCGGGACGCACAGGCGGGACTTCCGGCTACCGTCGAGGCCCATGCCCGCACGAGCGAACTCTTCCCACGTACCGCTCGACCCCATCCGTGGCCGACACGGGGGGCAGGAAGTCAATCGGGGGTAGTCTCCAGCCCCCCCGCTCCCTCGATCTGCGGCAGGTCGTCGCCGATGGTGATGTATGCGGCCTTGCACTCGATGCTCTGGTGGGCCAGGGGGGCGATATCGATCTCGCCCTTGAGGGGGCCCATCACGATGTACATCGCGTCCGGCGTCCTCGACGAGTCGCCGAAGAGCGAGCTTCCACACACGCTGCAGAAGAAGCGCCCGGCGTGATCCGAGGACTGGTAGCGGACCAGTTGTTTCTCGCCCGATAGGATCCGTAGATGATCCTTCGCGACAGCGCACCAGGTCGTATAACCGGCGCCGTTCCAGCGCCGGCACATGGTGCAGTGACAGTGCACGCTGCCCAGGGTCGGGAGATCGATCTCGTACTGTATGGCCCCGCAGAGGCATGCGCCCGGAACCGAGCCTTCGGTCTTGGATTCACTCATGATACCGACAGCCTACGCCGGGACGCCGGCGACGCGCAAGGGGGCCAAATTGCGCCCATCCGCTATCCTCCCGCTCTTTTTTGAACACCCGGCCCGGGGACTCGCTACCCCCGCCCAGCTGCAGAAGGAGACGATGTGATGAGCGAGAAGCAGAAGCAGTCGAACCCCTCGGAGAGCGAGCAGGTCTCGCGGGCAGCCGAACTCTACACGCACATCAACGAAGTTCTCGATGCCGAGGGTCAGTATCAGGCCTTCATCCACTACCACCTCGGCTTTTCGTACGCCACCGAGCAGCTCGCCAACAAGCTGGAGGGCCTCGGCGTCGACTCGTCATGGCACGTGCTGGACCTCTGCTGCGGCTGGGGGGTGCCGACCCGCTACGTCGCCGGTCGCCTCGGCTGTCGAATGACGGGAGTCGACATCACCCAGCGCTCGGTCGACTTCGCCAAGAAGGTCACCGTGGGCACCGACGTCGAGCCGCTGGTCACGTACAAGCAGGGAAGCGCGCTGGACATCCCCATCGAAGACGGTGCGGTCGACCTGGTCTGGAGCCAGGACGGCTTCTGCCACATTCCGAATCGACCCCGCGTGCTGGCCGAGTGCTTTCGCGTGCTTCGCCCCGGGGGCCACCTGGTGTTTACCGACTGGATGCGCGGAGAATTCATCACCCCGGAGGAATTCAGCGCCTTCTGCAAGGCGTGGTCCTTCCCCGGCGTGGAGACCGCCGAGAGCTACCCCAAGCTCCTGACGGCCGCCGGCTTCGAGATCGTGAGCGAGGAGAAGGTGGGTCGCGAGTACGCGGTCGCCGGCGACACCGAGGCCATCCAGATGGGCCTCACCAGCCTCGTCCAGCGTGCCGGGAACCGTGATCCCGCCAAGATCGCGCAGTACATCGAGGCCCACGGAAAGGACGCCCACATCGCGGCCCTGGAGCGCGACAAGATGGACATCCACTTTGCCCAGGGGAAGATGGAGCTCGGCCGCTTCGTCTGTCGCAAGCCGGCCTGACCCGGACCTGAAGTCGCTGCTGTGAGCGGGAAGAGGTCTCGAGACGAACTGGACCTGCTGAGGGACCGGGACCTGGGCCGGCTGTTCGTGGCGCGATTCGTTGCTGCCTTCGGCAGCGCGATGGCGCCGGTCGCGATGGCATTCGGCGTCCTCGAACTCACGGGCTCCGCCACGGCGATGGGCATCGTGATCGCGTCCCAGTCGGCGGCGTCGGCGCTGCTCCAGCTGGTCGGCGGAGCGCTCGCCGACCGGATCTCGCGCCAGCGGATGATGGTGACCGCGGACAGCCTCGGGATGATCAGCCAGGGTCTGATCGCCTTCCTGTTGATCACCGGACAGGCGAACGTCCCAGTGCTCGCGGCGCTGATGGCGGTTACCGGGGTTGCCTTCGCTCTTCACTATCCGGCCGCCATGGGCCTGGTTCCCCTGGTCGTCGACGGCGACAAGCTGCAGCCGGCCAATGCCCTGCTCTCCCTGGCCCGTACCGGGGCCTTCGGGCTGGGGGCGGCTTCCGGTGGCGTGCTCGTCGCGACCGTCGGGGCCGGTTGGGCGATGGCCGTCAACTCGATCACTTTTGGCGTCGCCGCGCTCCTGGTATCGACTCTGCGCCCGCGGCGGGCGCAGCTGCGCTCGGAACGAACCAGCATGCTCCGAGATCTGCGCGACGGCTGGCGGGAGTTCACGTCCCATCGCTGGCTGTGGACCGTCGTGCTCCAGTTCACGGTCATGTGGGCCGCCTGGATGGCGAGTTTCTCGGTCGTGGGACCCATCGTCGCCAAGCGGCTGCTCGGGGGAGCGACCGACTGGGGCTGGATCGCCGGTGCGTACGGTGTGGGGTTGCTGTGCGGCGGCATCGCCGCCCTGCGGGTGCGCGTGGACCGTCCCATCCTCGTCGGGACGCTGCTGATGTTTCTGATGGCCCTGCCCCCGATGCTGCTGGCGGGTCCGGCTCCCGTCTGGCTGATCGCGCTCAGCGCCCTCGTGGCCGGCATGGGCTTCGAGCTGTTCATGGTGCTCTGGTACACGGCCGAGCAGACGCACGTGGCGCCCGAGACCCTCTCCCGCGTGATCGCCTACGACACGCTGGGCTCGATCGTCCTGGTCCCCCTGGCCGAGGCTGCCGCCGGCCCCGCCACGGACATCCTGGGGACGAGCCAGACACTCTGGATCCTCGTGGCCCTGATCGTCCTGCCGACAGTTGCCGTACTCGGCGTCCCCGAGGTCCGCAACCTGCGCTCCCAGCCCGAGCCCAGGCAAATCGGAGACTCCCCAACCGGGAACGTTGGCTGAGTCCTGTTCGTTCTCGTCACTCCGCCGTCGCGCAGTGGCAGGCCCTCAGGTCTGGACGCAGTTGCGCCCTTCCGCCTTCGCCCGGTAGAGGGCGGCATCGGCCTGCACGAGCAGCCCCTCTGCACTGTCTGCGTCTTCCGGGTAGCTGGCCACCCCGATGCTGATCGTCGGATGGAGGGCGATGCCGTCCTTCTCGAGTCCCGCGTTCTCGACCGCCGCGCGGATCGCTTCGGCCACGAGCCTGGCCTCCGACTGATCGAGGCCTGGAAGGAAGGCGCAGAACTCGTCGCCGCCGAAGCGGCAGGCGTGGGCGTTCGGGCTGAGATGGCGCGCGATGATCCGCCCGGTCTCGCCGATCACATGGGCGCCGAAGAGGTGGCCGTGGGTGTCGTTGATCCGCTTCACGCCGTCCATGTCCATCATCAGCATCGAGAGCGGCCGACCCCGCAGCCTCGCGGACTCGACGGCGAAGTCGGTGGCGTCGTCGAAGCGCCGCTTCGACTCGAGGCCGGTGAGGGGATCCTGGCCGACGATCTGCCCCACCTCCATCTGGTACCCGAGCTCGAGGTCGTCGGCGAGGGCGAAGCGCAGCACGGTGGTTCCCAGAAGAATCCGGTCGCCGTTCTTCAGGTGCCGTGGTGCCGTCAGCGTCTCGCCGTTCAGCAGGGTGCCGTTGGTCGAGCCGAGGTCGACGAGCGTGCAGGTTCCGTCACTGGCCCGCTCGACGCGAGCGTGTTCGCGGCTCATCTCCAGATCCTGGAGCGAGAACTCGAGCTCGAGTGACCGCCCGATCTGGACCGCTTCCTCCACGACGATGTGGCGGCCGAGGTCGTGCTTCGAACCCCGGATCACCGTGAGGAAGGCCTTCGTGAGGCGAGCCCCGAGGGCGAAATCCAGCGAGTCGCGCTCGTAGGCATGCGTCTTCTCGATGTCTAGATCGGAGGGCTTCGATTCGTCTCCAGCGGTCATCGTCGTCGCTCGCTCCAGAACGAGGGGAGAGGCCCCCGGCGATGCTAAGCCCTGGCCTGCTCGGGGGCCAGCCGAGGCCCTGGCGCCTCTCTGGCCGGCAGGCCTACTGGCATCGATGAGATGAGGAGGCCGGCTCCGGCAGGACTTCTCGGGACGGACTGATCGATCTCAGAGACGATCTTGAACATACCGCGCTACCTGCTCCAGAGACGCGAACCAGACGTCGCCGCGCGCCATCGCATGATCTATTAGCCTCTCCAGGATCTCGAGGCGGTGAAACCTCCCGATGATGGAAGGGTGGCAGGTGAGCGTGAACACCCCGCCCGCATCGACGACGCCATCGAGTTCGGTCCTCCAAATACGAAACACGCTTTCCGGATCGTGAAACTGTGCGAACGTAACCGGGGGCTTGAAGAACAAGAAGTACGCCGCGTCGTCCTTCGACCAGTCGATGGGAATCTCGAGCAGCTCCACCTCCGGATCGTAAAGCGACAACCGATACGGGGCGTCACCCGCAAAGAGGCTGGAATCGTAGAGAAAGCCGGTTGCCTCCAGCAGGCGCGGCGTACGGCGATTCATGTCCCAGGCCGGGGATCGATAGCCGACAGGGGCGAATCCCAATGTGCTGCGGAAGACGGACTGAGCCCGCTTCAGCAGAGCGGCTTCTTTTCTGGGAGAGCGCTCGAGCTGGTCGGGCGCTTCGTGAGCGTATCCGTGATTGCCTATTTCGTGTCCGGCTGCGCGGATCGCTCTCAGTTGTTCCGGATACTGTTCCATGTTGCGCGCAGGGATGAAGAACGTTCCTTCAATACTCTTGCGCTTCAGCAGATCCAGAATGCGCGGAAGCCCGGTATACAGCCCGTAATACCCGCGTGACTCAACGGAAAGTCCACCGGCTAGCAAGGTCTTGAGGCCGAGCCAGCGAGGGAGGGCACCCCAGGTCTGGGTTCCCTTGGTGTAGGCATAATCGACATCGACGTCGAAGGTCAGACACAGGGCTCCCTTGCAGTTCTTGGGCCAGGGTCCGTGGAAGTAGCGCATGGGATGTCCCGTTCACTGGTTCGGCGATTGCGTCAAGCGCTCGATTCTCGAGGACGATGAAACATTGGCGAACGATTCACGAGCCCGCCAATCGGGGGATCGAGGCTGAACGAGGGTCCTCTATCTCCCCGTGAGCTGAGCGAACAGGGGAGATCGGGGGCGTGGTGCGTGCGATGGAGCAGCAGCTCGATGCGTCGTGCTTCCGGCCGCATAGGTGAAGAGCGGCGCCCGCCGGAGTTCTCCGGGCGGACGGCACTCAGGAGAGATCCACCAAGGGAGACAGCCGCTGGATGGATTCCCTCACGAAGAGCTCCTCATCGAAAGAGAGCTCGATGGCGCCTGCTGGACAGATCTCCACGCAGCGGCCACAACCCCTGCAAGCATCGTCGATCACGGCCAATTCATCGCTCATGCGTATGGCGTCGACGAAGCACACCCCTTCCGCACAGAGACCGCAGCCCACGCAAGCTTCCGTCACGGCCACGCTCACGGTCGGCATCCTGGTGATCTTGCGACCAATGGAAGGATCGATGTCCGGGATCATTCTCCAAAGGCAGCAGCAAGGGCAGCAATTGCAGATCGTGAGCAGCTTGTGACCGGGATCGACACCTAGCCAGACCTTGTCCAGCTTGTTGCGCCCGATCATGTGCACCAGCCCGGCTTCACGGCAGCGCCGCACGTGGGCCAGCGCCTCTTCTTTCGAAGCCAGGCGACCGAGCTCCGGATTGATGCCCAGCACCGCCTCGCCCAGAAAGAGACAGCCCAGATCTATCGGGTGATTCCGGCAACCGGTGGCATCGCGGCAGATGCAGAAGTTCATGATCCAGTGGTGGATGGCCTTGTCGATGAAATGCTCCAGCAGCTGCGAGGGGAGCACCATGTCTTCCGGGCGCGTCACGGGTTCGTTGACCTAAATCTCGCTTTCCTTGGGCAAATAGATGATGTCATCAACATCGAAGAGCCCATGGGCGATGACCCGGCCGAGGACCGGTACCGTGGTGAGCCTGGCAAGGGAAAAACGGCTGGGGAATTATTTCTTGAGGAGATTCACGAACCACATGGGCCGTGCCATTGCGATACTCCCTTGTCAGCCCTTTTGCCTCACCGAGAAGTGAAGATGAGGTTTCGGCCGAGATTTCCCGTTTGGCCTTCTCCAGATTCCGGGGCCCACTGGTCACGCCTTTCAGCCGCTCAACGGCCCCGACACAGACCCTTGTGCCCGTGCCGCCGCGCGGCTGCCGCACCCCACGGCGTGGGATGGGTCTCGATAAGTGGCCGTGATTCCGGGAGAATCGGGCCTTCGGGAGGGGTAGCTAAATCCAATCCGAGTCTCCATGCGTGAGATGGATCCGCGCATCGGCGTCCGTCAGAAATTCGAGATCCGCGTCATCGAGGCTCACCGACTGATATCTCACCCTGCTGCATCTCAGGACATTCCGCACGTCGCCCGCTGCAACTGCAACGCAGCGAAATGGGGGTCTCGCGTACATATGTACCAGGCCTGGATCGCCGGCTCGCGGATCATTTCTCGAGTGCGGTGGTCGTAGGTGTGTCGAGCACGGAGGGCCATCATTACCCTCGTATCGGCAGGCCCAACGACCGCGGCACACCAGAGAAAAGCTCAATGAATTCAGGGGCGTCGCAGCTGCGACGCCTCCACTTCAGAATGTCTTGAAACGCAGCAGCCTTGCGCGTCCACGGCATCGCGTCGCTGGAAAGTGCTCAGCTCGGCAAGGGCGGATCCGCCGTGTGGAGGAACCAGCGGTCCACGACCACGTGCCGTGCGAAGCGCCGATTCGCGAGAAGCCTGCCCGCGAGTCTCGAGACCACCGGGCGCGGCAGCAGGTCGGCGAGGCCCCGGTGGCGGGGGCCTCGCCTCCCGAAGCGGCGGGTCATGGCGCGCTCGTACGCAGTGAGGGCCTCGCGGTACGGCGGACCCGCGGCGTTCCGGAGCGAGCGCGCCAAGAGCAGCGCGGACTCCACTGCAGGCCGGATGCCCTCGCCACTGCGCGGGTAGGCGAGACCGGCTGCGTCCCCGACCAATGCGAGGTTCTCGCCCACGAGCTGGCGCGGTGACTCGCTGTAGAGCAGGTAGGCGTGACCGGGAAATGTCCTGGGCAGCTCTCGGGGCAGTCGCCCCGCGGCGCGGAGGAAGTCCAAGAACTCCGCCAGATGGTCGGAGAAGCGCCGCGTGTCGCGGCGCCCGAGACCGACGTTCAGGTAGTCGCCCTTCCGGAACAGCCAGCCGTACCCCTTGAGGTCGGCGGTGAAGAAGATCTCCGGTAGCTCGGCCCGGACGGGGCAATCTCCCCGGTCCGGCTCGTCCAGCAGGAACTCGACCTCCTGAGCCGCGACGACGGGCTCGGGCTCCGGTCCGGCGGTGCTCTGGCGGCGTCCCACCGGACAGAAGTGCCCCCCCGCACCCACCACCAGCGGTGTTTCGATGGATCCGTTCGCGATCCAGCGTCCCCCGACGCGCTCCAACCGCCGCAATGGCTCGCCGAGCCGCAGGTGAGCCTCGCTTCGCTCGAGCAGGAACTGATCGAACTCGCAGCGGCGGATCCCGTAGCTGATCGGTACCTCCGATCGGACCTCGGAGGGGGCGTTTCCGATCCGCCGGACCCGGAAGCCACGGATGGGCTGGAGCACTCGGCTCTTCGCGTAGATCTCGGGGTGGATGGCGAGCTCCTCGAGGACCTGAGGTGTGATCCAGCCTGCACAGGGCTTGTCGCGCGGGAACGTCTGGCGGTCGAGGATCCACACATCGACACCCGAATCGCGCAGCGCCCAGGCGAGGGTCGAGCCGGCCGGACCGCCCCCCACGATCAGCAGGTCACACCGCTCCACGCCTCTCTCTCGACGCGAGCGCGGGCTCGGCGAAGCCCGAGGGCTCATCCGTGTAGAGGTGGGCCCGGGTCCAGGGGATCCGATTATTGGTGGCCCGGGTGAAGACCACCTGGTAGAGCTGCATGGTTCCGACCCGGAAGGTCGCCGCGGTGCCGATCAGGTAGAGGTTCCAGGTGCGCGCGCGCTCCTCGCCCAGCAGCTCGACGACGCGCTCCCGGTTCCGCTCGAAGCGCCGCAGCCACTCCGCGGCGGTCATCGCGTAGTGAAGGCGAAGGTTCTCCACGTCCAGGACCGCGAAGTCATGGGGCTCGAAGATCGCCATCATCTCGCCGAGTGTGGGCGGTCGGGCGTTCGGGAACAGCCGCTTCTCGATCCAGGGGTTCACGGGCTGCGACTGGCTGCGCCCGATGGTGTGGATCAGGCCGCGTCCCTCCGGCTCGAGACAACGGTCGATCACGGACCCGAGCTCGCCATAGTGGGCCGGGCCCACGTGCTCCAGCATCCCGACGGAGACGAAGGCATCGCAGCGACTCGTGATGTTACGATAGTCGTCCTCGATGAAGTCGACGCGCTCTGCGAGCCCCTGCTTCTCGGCCTGCTCTCTCGCGTAGAGCGTCTGCTCTCGGGAGACATTGTAGGCGCGCACCCTCGCTCCGCAGCTCCGGGCCATGTGCAGGGCCAGCGCACCCCAGCCGCAGCCGGCCTCGATGACCCGGTCTCCGGGCCGCAGCGCCAGCTTCCGACAGACGTGGTCCATCTTCGCGACCTGCGCCTCTTCGAGGCCGGTCGAAGCCGTCGGGAAGTAGGCGCAGGTGTAGAGCATGCGCTCGTCGAGCCAGAGCTCGTAGAAATCGTTGCCCACGTCGTAGTGGTGCTGCGCGCTGCGGGCCGAGGCGGCCAGGCCCTGGTCGAGGCCGCGCTCGAGGAGGCGCCGCAAGAGCAGCTTCCGGACCCACCCCACGCCCGCCTTTGCGCGGAAGACCGCCTCGATCAGGGAGACGGCGTCGCCTTCGAGGCTCAACCGTCCCTGCGTGTGCAGCTCGCCGAGCTGGAGCTCCGGGTCGATGACGAGGCGGAAGAGAGCCCCCCGGTCCCGGATTCGCAGCGTCCCCAGGGCCTCCTCCCGGGGTGCACCGACGGCCTCTTCGCCTGCGAGCTCTATGCGGTAGCGCGGGTCCCCCGTGGCCGCGAGGAGCCCCCGGAGCAGCCGGAGCCGAATCATACGCATGGGATCGATGCCATTACCCATCCATTCCGTCCTCCCCCTCCATCTCATCATCGTGTTCCCTTGAATGCAACCCCTTGGGCACAAGCGGCGCTCTCGGTGTCGAGGGGGCTCCGTTCGCGCGAGAGATCCCGTGGGGAAAGCCTTCCGGCTGAGCGGCTGCGCCGCAGTGGCTCGAGCGGAGCGGTGGCCTCGGCGTCGAGCCATTGCCCCTCTAGCCACGGCTCGCGGGGGCTCGAGTCCCCCGGCGCCGGATCCAAGCATCCGTCCTTCGCCAGAATCGTCGGGGATGCTCGCCGAGGCGGTCGCTGCTGCAACGCCTCCGCTTCAGAATGTCCTGAAACGCAGCAGGCCAGATTTTATCGGGCGCTGCCGAATGGCGGGGGTATCATTGGTCCATGTCCAAATCTCAAGACAAGAAGCGCACCGAAAAGACGAATAAGACCAAGCTCACGCCGAAGGAAAAGAAGCTCAAAAAGGCCGCCAAGAAGATCGCCAAGAAGGGCAAGTAGAGCGCCCAATCGCCTCCCGCGGGCGCCCGCCGGCGTCCGCCCCCGTTGCTGTCGAGGTTGCTGTCAGAACCGGGGGGCTTTCCGAGCCGGTTGAGGCTGGGTCGTCGGGGACACCCGCCGAGGCGGTCTCCATCCAGTCGAGCTCGCTGCCAGCCCACGGCCAACTCCGGATGGGTGTTCGTGAGGGATAACGCATCGAGACTCCCGTGTGAGGGGAGCGGCCTAGGCCTACGTCCTTGGTGTACCCCGTCTTGATTCCATCGTGATTCCTCACGAAGGTCCTGGCATCCATCAACCGGAGGAGGACCTTTGCGATGGCCACTGCCCACGAGATCCGCAGTCTGATCGAAAAGACCACGACAGGAGCCCGACGTCGACGAGTTCCTGAAGAGGTCAAGGAGCAGCTCGCCAGCCGTACGAAGGCGCTCTTTGGGGATTCCTCCGAACGACGGTGCGGTGGGAGAGCACCAGTACAACGAAGAGCGGCAGGAGCCGCGCTCGGCGTTGGGGAAGGCCATCGCGTACACGGGTGGCCTCTGGACGGGGCTCGTGCGGTTCCTCGAGAACCCGAAGATCCCGCTGGACACAAACGGGGTGGAGCGCGCCCTACGCGGTGTCGCCGTCGGAAGGGAGAATCACTACGGGAGCCGGTCCGAGCGGGGCACCCGGGTCGCGGCGCTCTTCTACTCGCTGATCGAGTCAGCGAAGCTCGCCGGGGTCGAGCCGCGCGCCTACCTGCGAGAAGCCACCCTGCGGGCCGTCCGGAACCCGGGGACGGCCACGCTCCCGCGCGACCTCAAGTCCTCGGAATCCTGAGGGAAACCAGCGCTTGACTGTCTGGGGGCGACGACGCCAGAATGGCCAGGGGCTTACGGTCAGTCGACCGTCGTCCACAGCCGAGAGGCTCCGTGAACCGGGCAGCAGGTGGACCATCTTGGCGGCTCCCCTCGCGTGTCGCCTTCCGTCATAAATTACGACAGGCGTACTTTACTCCGGTGTCCGATCCAAGATTACAGCTCCTGCGCAGTCTCACCTCCAGACCTTCCCTTAGGCATTGCTGACGCAGGAAGCGGGCTTGCGCTTCCGTTACCAGCGAGCTGCTAGACCCCGCGTTCGAGTTGCCATTGCGGGTGATGGGCTTCACCAAGGTCGCCCGAAGCCACGTCGAAGAAACCCTCACGACTCCGAGTGTTCGGCGCAAGCGGGACAAGAACGCACCTTCTTTCCGAGGCGCGAAAGATCCTGGAGGCATGATGATGAAGAAAGAAAAGAGCGGTGTCTTCAGGCTCCTGACACTACTCCTGCTTTCATTTTGCACGACAACCGGTGCCTTCGCAGGGCAAACGATCATAGGGACTGGGAACCCCTCTGACGATATTCGTGCACTCAGGAATGCGGTGGATCGCGGAGGGAAGATCATCCTCAAGGGGACATTCGACCTCGGGCATTCCGAGTGGAATACGGTCGGAATCACCAAGGATGTGCGAATCATAGGTGAAATCCATGACGGTCAGCCGCCCACGATCATGCACGGGGCGCCGGCATTCCTGATCGGAGTGAGCCATGACTGGGGAGGGTGGTTCCCGGATGTCTCGGTGAGCATCAAGGGGATTCACTTCGTCGACTCATTCGGTATGGGCATAGCCGGGGTGGTTCATCGGGATCTGGCCATCAAGGACTGCACGTTTTCCAATGTCTTTCCTGATGGGATGTACGGGCATGGTCAGGCCGCTATAAGGACCAATCTGTTCTGGGTCCCAATGCTGCAGACGGGAAGGATTTCCATCGAAAACAACGTGATTGACCTGAATCCCCATGGAATCGTTCCAGCCGTTGGAATGGCAATGGATATTCCGCTTCTCGAAGGGGCCGACATTCTGGTCTCCGGGAACACGGTGAAGAACTTCAACCTTCGCGGAATCGAAATCCTCGATGTTCAGGGAAAAGCGGTCCTGAGAAACAACGTGTTCACCGCGTCAGACGGACCGATCTATTCGAACGTCGCAGGTAACATTCCCATCGTGCTCTATAACGGGGCAGTGTTGCCCTATTCGGTGCTCGAATCGACTGTTGTGAACAATTACGTCTATCAGAACGATGTGTTCGGCTTTGGAATTGCAGTGGTCAATGATCCCCAGCTGTCTGCACCGGTCACGCCACGCCCGGTGATCAAGGACAATACGATTGCCATGAACAACTCGGCTGATACGTTTTTCATCTCTCCTGCGGTGGATGCAAGCAGGGGTTGGGGGCTCTGCCTGCGGAACCTTCAGGGCGGCATCGTGAAAGGCAATACGATCAAGGGGAAGAGCAATATCGGAATCGGGGCATCCCTGATGGGAGCGGAAGCACTGGAGAATCTGGATATGAGAGATAATGATCTGTCCGGCTTTTCAAGCTCCGAGTGCGTCGAATCGGATTACGTAGCTCCGATATTCGACGGATCCGGAAACATGATTGATTCGGGAACTCCTCCAGTGCAGTGCGGAGACATTCGCCTGGATCTTTGATGCTCTCGAATGTTTCATCTCAGTCGCCCCTGCGCCTCGGCGTCGACGCGTGACGTACACCGGGCTCGACCGCGGCAGGTAACCGTCGAGCTGTGTCACCTTGACCACGTAGGGAGTTCTCTCACCGGGCGCAGGCGAGAGCACAAGCGAATCTAACCCAGGCGGCTAGGTACCATGATCGGGGCTGCCAGCGTCCGGTAAGGCAGGATCTGCAAACTCCCGCGGGGAAATCGGCGAAACGAGCGGGTTCCCTCCCCAAGTACCGGATAGTCGAATGGGTGAATCAGCTCAACGGAGGGGCGCGTGACCTGCGGCGAAGGCAAGGAGTCACACGAGGACCGCCGTGGCCTATCCAGCTACCGATGACCAGAGTGTGAAGAGGCCAAAGGCGAGGGCCAGCAGCAACCAGACTCGGAGAAGCCAGGCGGGCTGTTCGGCCCACCATTCCACGAAGATGTCGAAACGCGTTGAACCCATTAGCGGCAACGCGACCGCACCAAGAAAAGCTACCACTGCGAGGGCGCGAAAGGCCGAGGGGGTAGCTGACAGGGGTGCTGCCAGCCAGAGAGCGACCGCGAAGACCAACCGAATGACAAAGCCGGCCCACACGCCGGGACCAGCCTGGAACCGCCGGACAAGACTGATGACTCCAGGGGGCGAGATAAGGCCGTAGCTGCTGATGGCAACGATTAGCACCGCGAAGAATGCGACTACGATGAGCATCGTTGACCTCCTTCGGGCAGCCTACCGGTGATCCACGCAAAGGCTGCCGATCCTGCACCCTACCATGGGCGAGCCACCCCGGGGAAGCCTGACCACCACCGTGAGTGATATTTGGCCAGCGGTGTTCGGATATCAGCTTCGGCGGTCTGTCAGACGGCGGGTTCGCGGAACGGGAGAACGAGTTCCAGATGACGGTGCCCGAAACCGAACGAGACATCGACCCTCAGGGTTGCTCCATCCGTGAACTTGGCGACGCAACCCCATTGCCTTCCAAGAAGGCGGAGAAAGCCTCGGCCACTGCACGAGGCAGACCGGAGCGAGCGTTCTGCTTTGACGGCAATTGGATCGCATTCTGAGAAACGCTCGCGGTCGGTATCGGATCTCCGGCAAACGATATCGTAGCGCACGCCCTCCTTGGTCTGGTTAGCTTCGCTGAAGGCCAGCCGAATACTCTGTTCGGCGGTCCCTCGGAAGTAGTGCGTTGCCATTTGGGCAGAGACGAGGAAGAGCAGGGCCAACACCGAAAGGCCGAAAAGAAGAGTGACAATCAATCGGACGGTCGTTTGCAGGTCTCGCATGTGCGTACCTCACCGTCGATTGATCGCCGCGACCATGCTACCACGATTCGCGCGGGCTATGGGCCGTCAGATTCAGCGGCTTGTCGGGCGGCGGGCCCAGTCGTAAGGCGGCCTACTCTGCTCTCGAATGGTCTGGAACCGTGTAGCCTGCCTCGTTGAGAGCGCGGATGATGTCCTCGATCGATACCTGTTCGTCGTCAAACTCGACCGTCACCGTGTGCAGGTTCATGTCGGTGTCGACTGATCGTACCTCGGCAATCTTCTCGACGGCCACACGGGCCTTCGCGGAGGTACCTCCTCAGACAACTCCCGGTACCTGTAAGACGTAGGTCACTACTGCCCCACTGGCGGCGGATGCAAGAAACAACATGGTCACGCATACAAGAATGGCTCTATACAACATCGCGGTCCTCCAGTCTTGGGAGATAAGCTAGCCGGAAGGAACCAAAGCTCAAAGTCTCGCCACGCCGCCACCGGGTAGGCCCCGGGCTGTTGCCAGCCCCGGGCCCCCCTAAGAACCGTACGTGAGAGTTTCCCCTCATACGGCTCAAGCCTAATCAAAGGCCAGTTGCCCAACTGACCCAGCTGTAGAGTGTACGGAGCGTGTCGCCACCTGTCGCATCCTCGATTCTAGAACGCAGGTTGGACGACGGACCTGTGCCTGGCCAGTGAGCCCCTCCGCTGCTTTCGCTCGCGGAAGTAGCTCGCGTGGTCGGGGTCGAAGACCGTCGCCTCCCCGCGTACCTTGATGTGTCTATGAATGCGTAGGCTACTCGCCTGGAAGAGATCGACGTCTGTGTCGATCCCGTCTGCATTGCGAGTCTTGGCAGTGAAGACCCACCGCCGACCTCGATGGCTTCGGAAGTACTTCTTCCGCAGCCATCGCCAGCCCTTGTGCGGGTGCCGTCTACGGATCCAGCGCAAGAGGCTCTTGAAGATGGCGGCGTCGACGCACTTGAAGATGCCGCTCGATACCAGATGGCGGAAAGCATGCGCCCAGCCCCGCACCTTGCGGTTCAGTGCGCGGATGAACTCCGCCGTCGTCATCGAACGTGCCCTTCGAATGAACTCCCGTATACTCCGGAGGAAACCGACGACGTTGCGCTTCGACGGCTTGATCAAGAGCTTGCCTTTGTACTTGCGTACGTTGGCACCGAGAAAGTCGAACCCAGTATCGATGTGCGTGATCTTCGTCTTCTCCGGAGAGAGACGTAGACCCCGTTCTGCAAGGAAAGCCGAGACTGCCGGGAGAATGTTCTCTTCCAGCAGCTCACGCGAGTTGCCAGTAATGACAAAGTCATCAGCAAAGCGAACCGTGTTCACTTTGGAGCGGCGTGGAGCCGCTCCCCTCGCCACCTCCTCGAGCCCATCCAACGCGAGGTTGGCGAGCACGGGGGAGATGATCCCGCCTTGCGGGGTTCCCTGCCCGGTTGCAAAGAACCGAGCTTCTTCGAAGTAGCCAGACGTCAACCACGAGCGAAGAATGGAGCGATCGATCAACACATGCTCCAGCAACCACTCGTGACTGATTCGATCGAAACAGGATTCAATATCGCCCTCGAGCACCCACTCTGCCGAATATGATTTCGCCAAAGTGACGAAGCACTGTTCGAGCGCATCCGCTGTTGAGCGACCCAAACGGAAACCGTATGAATTGGAATCGGCCCGGGTCTCTGCCACGGGATTCAAAGCCAGAAGGTATAGGGCCTGCATGGCCCTATCTTTCATCGTCGGAATCCCAAGAGGACGTTGTCCTCCTCGGCTCTTCGGAATATGGATCCTGCGCAGGGGTTGGGCACGGTAGCCCCGCCGCTGCAACGACCGAGTCGCCAGCATCTTCTGGCGTGGCGTTCGCCACACCACACCGTCAACGCCGGGGGTATTCTTCCCCCGATTACTCGTCACTCTGCGCACCGCCAACGCCTTTGCGGCGAAGGAGTGCGTGAGAATCCACTGCAGCGTTTGCGCCCTGCCGTTGTGATTCTCTTTCACAGCCTCTGCAATACGCACCTGGAGCCGCTGAACCTGGCGATGAAGGGCAGCCCAATCAAGGGACTCCCATTCCTTTGCCAAAGCCGGGGGCGCACCGATCAACGGCTTCGCCGCTGTCGCCATTTGCCTTCCCCCTCTTCGTTGGTTCTCCAAACTCTCTTGCAGAGATAGACCTGTCGGACGTGGGCTCACTTTCGTGCCGGGTGACGTCCAAACCCGTATCCGCCTCATTACGAGACGGCATTCGCTTCTTCCGACCTCTCAAGCCCGCACCCCCATCGGCTCGCCTCGCGGCTCGCTTTCCCTCACGAGGGAGGGATACGGGGTTTCCACGTTCCGTTTCTGAAGTACGCGGGGTTAGGTGCCTGCTGTCGACCGGGGAGTCTGTGGGTCACGAGGCGGCAACGTTAAGACCAACCTCCCACTCCCATCGAGCCTGTCAGTCACTTTGGCTCGTCGGCCTGACGATCTTTATCACAGATTCACGTATGTTCACCATACCCGCTGCCTGGCCATTACCCGCCTTGTGACTGGCAGGAGGAAGGGTCTCTCGCGATTCCCTTCCCGCACACCGAGATGTCCTTCTGTACGTTGTCAGGACCGCTCTTCATTCAGGTCCCTAGGCTCACCCAGTGACATGGGCGGTTCAATCTCAAGATGAGTCGAACAACTTCATGAAACGACCTCGTGTCGCAACAACGTCTGGCCGCTAAGCTGCGGCGATGGAGCTTACCATGGGCGACCCGCCACGGGGAACCCTGACCAGCACCGCGGATCGATTGCGCCAACGCTTTCGACCGGCAGCTTCAGCGGTTTGTTAGGCCGCAACACACAAACGCTACCGATCGACAGCTGAGGAGAGAGCCCGCAGCTCCTCAACTCGGCGGCGATTGACTCCGAGGTCTGAGTAACCCAGGCGGGAGGCAGAGCACCGCAATGATCCCATCGGTGGGGCGAAGTTGAAGTTCAAGGTCATCAACGAAGCCGAATAGGGCACTTCGGCACTCAGCATGAAGGTAGTCCGCCGTCTCTCTTACTACGTGCTCGAGGCAGTTCCGATACGACCTCCCGGGCTGCTTGCCAGGCCTCGGGGGGAGCCACAGCAAGCTGGAGGGGGGGTACCTGGTGCGTGCTGTCGTGCGCGTCGCTGGAAACGCAGTTGGGCGAGGATCGGCAGGGAGCGAGCCTGCCATCGAAGACTCCGAGGTTCGAGGGGCGTTTGCCCGCACAGGAAGAAAGAGGCATCGGACAATGAGTAGCACGGCTACGACGACAACGACTCTCACAATCGGTCCGCTCCCTCGACATTGCCGCCACCGGGTAGGCCCCGGGCTGTTGCCAGCCCAAGGCCCCCCTAAGAACCGTACGTGAGAGTTTCCCCTCATACGGCTCAAGCCTAATCAAAGGCCAGTTCCCCAACTGACCCAGCTGTAGAGTGTACGGATCGTGTCGCCATCTGTCGCATCCTCGATTCTAGAACGCAGGTTGGACGACGGACCTGTGCCTGGCCAGTGAGCCTCTCCGCTGCTTTCGCTCGCGGAAGTAGCTCGCGTGGTCGGGGTCGAAGACCGTCGCTTCGCCGCGCATCTTGATGTGTCTACGAATGCGTAGGCTACTCGCCTGGAAGAGATCGACGTCTATGTCGGTCCCGTCTGCATTGCGAGTCTTGGCGGTGAATACCCACCGCTGGCCTTGATGGCTGCGGAAGTACTTCCTCCGAAGCCAACGCCAGCCCTTGTGCGGGTGCCGTCTACGGCTCCAGCGCAAGAGGCTCTTGAAGATGGCGGCGTCGACGAACTTGAAGATGTCGCTCGATACCAGATGGCGGAAGGCGTGCGCCCAGCTCCGCACCTTGCGGTTCAGGGCGCGGATGAACTCCGCCGTCGTCATCGAACGTGCCCTTCGAATGAACTCCCGTATACTCCGGAGGAAACCGACGACGTTGCGCTTCGACGGCTTGATCAAGAGCTTGCCTTTGTACTTGCGTACGTTGGCACCGAGAAAGTCGAACCCCGTATCGATGTGCGTGATCTTCGTCTTCTCCGGAGAGAGACGCAGACCCCGTTCTGCAAGGAAAGCCGAGACTGCCGGGAGAATGTTCTCTTCCAGCAGTTCACGCGAGTTGCCCGTAATGACAAAGTCATCAGCAAAGCGAACCGTGTTCACTTTGGAGCGGCGTGGAGCCGCTCCCCTCGCCACCTCCTCGAGCCCATCCAACACGAGGTTGGCGAGCACGGGGGAGATGATCCCGCCTTGCGGGGTTCCCTGCTCGGTTGCAAAGAACCGAGCTTCTTCGAAGTAGCCAGACGTCAACCACGAGCGAAGAATGGAGCGATCGATCAACACATGCTCCAGCAACCACTCGTGACTGATTCGATCGAAACAGGATTCAATATCGCCCTCGAGCACCCACTCTGCCGAATATGATTTCGCAAGAGTGATGAAGCACTGCTCGAGTGCATCCGCTGTTGAGCGACCCAAACGGAAACCGTATGAATTGGGATCGGCCCGGGTCTCTGCCACGGGATTCAAAGCCAGAAGGTATAGGGCCTGCATGGCCCTATCTTTCATCGTCGGAATCCCGAGAGGACGTTGTCCTCCTCGGCTCTTCGGAATATGGATCCTGCGCAGGGGTTGGGCACGGTAGCCCCGCCGCTGCAACGACCGAGTCGCCAGCATCTTCTGGCGTGGCGTTCGCCACACCACACCGTCAACGCCGGGGGTATTCTTCCCCCGATTACTCGTCACTCTGCGCACCGCCAACGCCTTTGCGGCGAAGGAGTGCGTGAGAATCCACTGCAGCGCTTGCGCCCTGCCGTTGTGATTCTCTTTCACAGCCTCTGCAATACGCACCTGGAGCCGCTGAACCTGGCGATGAAGGGCAGCCCAATCAAGGGACTCCCATTCCTTTGCCAAAGCCGGGGGCGCACCGATCAACGGCTTCGCCGCTGTCGCCATTTGCCTCCCCCCTCTTCGTTGGTTCTCCAAACTCTCTTGCAGAGATAGACCTGTCGGACGTGGGCTCACTTTCGTGCCGGGTGACGTCCAAACCCGTATCCGCCTCATTACGAGACGGCATTCGCTTCTTCCGACCTCTCAAGCCCGCACCCCCATGGGCTCGCCTCGCGGCTCGCTTTCCCTCACCAGGGAGGGATACGGGGTTTCCACGTTCCGTTTCTGAAGTACGCGAGGTTAGGTGCCTGCTGTCGACCGGGGAGTCTGTGGGTCACGAGGCGGCAACGTTAAGACCAACCTCCCACTCCCATCGAGCCTGTCAGTCACTTTGGCTCGTCGGCCTGACGATCTTTATCACAGATTCACGTATGTTCACCGTACCCGCTGCCTAGCCATTACCCGCCTTGTGACTGGCAGGAGGAAGGGTCTCTCGCGATTCCCTTCCCGCACACCGAGATGTGCTTCTGTACGTTGTCAGGACCGCTCTTCATTCAGGTCCCTAGGCTCACCCAGTGACATGGGTGGTTCAATCTCAAGATGAGTCGAACAACTTCATGAAACGACCTCGTGTCGCAATAACG
>CAVXZE010000020.1:0-18091 GCA_963766175.1 uncultured delta proteobacterium | reverse complement strand
TGGCGTGCGCATCCTCCAGCACCGCCATCGCATCGTCCGGAAGGAGACCCCGCGGAACTGGGGATTGACCTCGCGCACGAAGGCTGCGTGGGGGATCGCCGACGAAGAGGCAGACATCCCGCTCGCCCTCACCGAGACAGGACTCCTCGGCGGCGGCGCGGCACGCGCACTCTCCGACGGAGATCGATTCGGGGTTCTGGAGGATGACGCTGCGCGCCTGCTGGTAGGGAATCACCGTCTCGGACGGCTCCAGGGTGATGTCCTGCTTCTGGCTCAAGAGCTGTAGGGCGTCCTTCAGCTGCACCACCTTGGCGTGATAGGTGCTGGTGTCCCGGCTCGCCGCATTCTCGGCGATGCTCTGCACCATGGCCTCGAGCAGATCGTCGACGTCGTCGCCGAGATCGCTCTCGGGCTCCTTGGGCTTGCTCCCGCTCGCCTTGAGCGCGTGGTACATGAAGTGGTTCAGGTGCTTCAGGTACAGATAGGCGTGAAAGAAGTCGCCCTTCTCTTCCCGGGGAAACATCTCGTAGAGCGCCTTGGTGATCGAGTGGTGCATCGCCTCTTCCTTTCACGAGCTTCTGACGAGCTGAGAGACGCCCTTCTCCAGCGACCGGTACTGGTAGAGACCGCGGTCGCGGAAGCCTAGCGCACGGTAGTAGTCGCGGGTTCCGACGGCGGAGATGACGGCGAGGTCGCGGTAACCGGCCTCGGCAGCGAGCCGGGCGGCCCGCTCGACGAGCCGCCTTCCCAGGCCCAGGTGCTGCGCCTTTCGCGGAGAGCGCTCGCCGAGATCTGCCGCCACTCCGTACACGTGGACCTCGCGGATCATGGCGCCGCCATCGCTCGCCGGAAGCGAGAGACGGAGAAATGCGGCGAGGCGGTCCTCCGGCGTGACGAGCTGTAGAAAGCACTCGCGTCCCAGAGAGGTGTCGTAGTCGGTCGAACTGAGAGTCAGCCGCTCGGGATCGCAGGAATCGCCGCGGAGCTCGCGTTGGCGGATGTCGCGGCTCTGGAAACCCTGCTCGGCCAGGTGGGCCGTCACCACCTCGCGAAAGTTGGTGAGCTTGTTGCCGGCCAGGATGTAGTGAGAGGGGATGTCGCGGACCAGCCGGGTCAGGCGGCAGTACTCCGGGATCCGGCGCAGACACTCGCAGAGCAGCTCGAGAAGCTCCTGGTGCGTGTAGGGGCGCCAGGCGCCGCTTCGATGGTGCTGCTCGAGCTCCACGCCGCGCACCAGACTGCAGGGATAGATCTTGATCTCGTCGGGACGGAAGTCCGGATCCGAGAAGAGCCGATCGAAGTCCTCGAGGTCGGCGGCGGGGCTCGATCCGTACAGATTCGGCATCCAGTGGACGTGGAGCTTGAACCCGGCGCCACGCAGCAGGCGGAGCGCCCGCCGCGTCGCCGCGAGGTCGTGCCCGCGGCGGTTCTTGCGTAGCACCTCGTCCGAGAGGCTCTGGACGCCGATCTGCACCTTGGTGCCTCCGAGGCGGCGAATCCGCAGCACCTCCTCCGCACTCACGCAGTCGGGCCGCGTCTCGAGGGCGAGCCCGACACAGCGGCTCGGACTCGATTCGTTGGCGCACTGCGCCTCCTCGAGCCCTTCCCAGTCCGGTGGCTCGGAGGTGGTGGTGAACTCGGTGACCTCGCCCCTCCCGTCGACACCCGCACCGAAGTCGTTCAGCGCCTCGAAAGAGCGCCGCACGAACCAGACCTGGTAGGCCTCGGGGTAGCACGACCAGGTGCCGCCCAGGACGATCAGCTCGATCTTCGCGGTGAGGTGCCCCATGCGCCGGTAGGCGAGCAGGCGGTTCCAGGTCTGGCGGTAGGGATCGAATTCGTTGGCGGCGGCGCGCTGGCAGCCGGGCTCATCGGCCAGATAGCTCTTGGGCATTCCGTCGTCGGTCGGGCAGAAGATGCATTGCCCGGGGCACGGGAAGGGTCGGGTCAGCACTGCGACGGGCGTCACGCCGGAGACCGACCGGGTCGGGCAGGTGCGGAGCTTCTCGGCGAAGGCCAGCTCGAATGTCCCGTCGCACTCCGCTCCCGCGCGCTCCCGGAAGGCCGAGAGGATCTCGCGCTTCGAGTAGATGCCCCGCCCTTCTTTCGGATGACGTCGCAGGATCCGATCCAGCGCGCGCGGGTCGACGCGCTCGCAGGCGATCACCTCGTCGATGATCGCGTCGAGTTCGTCACGCCCGCAGTCGGTCTGTAGACTCGCGTCAGCCATGTCACCGGAAACCGTTCTCGCCTTGAACGAGATCAATCGGCGATTCTACCGAACCAGCGCAGAGGCGTTCAGCTCGAGCCGCGACTACCCCTGGCTCGGCTGGGAGCGGATCGTCGGGGGGCTTCCGGAGCCACCGAGGTCGGTGCTCGACGTCGGCTGCGGGAACGCCCGCTTCGGAGCCTACCTCGCCGCCTGGCTGGGCGGCGAGTTCGCCTACCTGGGGCTGGACGCATCCGCCGAGCTCCTGGCCCTGGCGCGGCGGCGAGGCGACCTGCCTCCCGACACCACGCTGATCGAGCGTGACCTGGTCGCCGGCCCCTGCGCCGAGGCGCTCCCCGGCGGCCACCACTGCCTGGTCGCGGCCTTCGGCCTGCTCCACCACGTGCCGAGCTTTGCCCGGCGCCGCGAGCTTCTCTCCGCGCTCGGCGAGCGCCTCGAGCCGGGCGGCCGCCTCGCGGTCTCGGTCTGGCGCTTCGGCGCCTTCGAGCGTTTCCGCGGCAAGCAGGTCCCCTTCGAGCTGCCGATCGAGACGGCCGACCTCGAGCCCGGCGACGTTCTCCTGTCGTTTGGCAAAGAGCCGGGGGCCGTGCGCTATTGCCACTTCCTGGACGAGGAGGAGATCGATCGCCTGCTCGCCGCCACCGCCCTCCCCTGCCTGGATCGCTTCAGCGCAGACGGCCGCGAGGGTGCGCTGAACGATTACCTGGTCCTGGGACCGAGGAAATGAGCGAGCGCCGCGCCCGGCAGCTCGCGGGACCCGAAGAGATCGAGGCGGCCCTCGCCGCGGGCGAGCCGGTGCGGCTGTTGCTGGCGGCGAGCGACCCCAGCGACCCGCGCGTGAAGCGGCTCTGCGAACGCGCTCGCCGCGCCGGCATCGAGGTGCGACCCACCAGCCGCGCCTCGCTCTGGCGGCTCGGCAAGACCGATCCTCCCTCGGAGATCCTCGCCCTGCTCGGCCGGGATCCCAACGCCCCGATGGAAGAGGTGCTCTCGGCGGGCGGGGACGCCTGGCTCCTGGTGGGAATCGCATATCCCGGCAACACCGGCTTCGCGATCCGCACCGCCGAGGTTTCCGGCGCCGATGGCGTCTTCATCGACAGCGATTTCGAGCACGAGGGCCGGCGCGAGGCGGTGCGCGCTTCGATGCGCGCCGACCACTTCATGCCGGTCTTCTGGATGCCCGCCCTCCCGGTGGTAGGCGCCGCACGGGAAGCCGGCCGGCGCGTTCTCGCCATCGAGGACGTCGGCAGCCGGGCTCCCTGGGAGATGGATCTGAGAGGCCCGGTGCTGTTCGTGGTCGGCGGCGAACGCCACGGCATCCCGGCAGAGGTGCTGGCGGCCTGCGACGACGTGATCCGCATTCCGATGCTGGGATTCATCCCGTCCTACAACCTGCAGGCGGCGATGGCAGCGGTGGCCTGCGAGCGGCTGCGCCAGCTCTCCAAGAGCTAGCAGGCGTGCAGCGGGGCCCCTCTCTCGAGGAATTCCCGGGCCACCGGTTGACCGCACCGGGACGATGATGTAAACGAGCCTCTAATGGTGTCAGCGGGTTCCTACTTCTTTTTCGGCTTCTACTTTACCTGGTACGCCACCGGGGCCAAGGGAGGCTGCGCGAAGATCTAGAACCCGATCCTAGAAGCAAATCCCGAAGCCCCGAGAGAGCGTCTCTCGGGGCTTTTCTGTTGCTGCCACCGAAGCCTGGAGAAGCGAGATGCACGAGCAACTCGAGAACCGAAACCTGAGTGAGGTACATCCCTTGATTCCGCCGAAGCAAGCGAAAGCCATGCTCCCGACCTCTGCCGCGGCGGCGGAGGTCGTGCTCCGCACCCGCCGCGCCATCCGCGATGTCCTCCACGGACGCGATCGCAGACGGCTGGTGGTGATCGTGGGACCGTGTTCCCTTCACGACCCCGAGGCCGTACTCGACTACGCCGAGCGGCTCCGCCGTGCCACGGCCGGCAGCGAAGACGATCTCGTCGTCCTGATGCGCGCCTACTTCGAGAAGCCGCGCACCACGGTGGGCTGGAAGGGCCTGATCAACGATCCCCACCTGGACGGCTCCTGCGAAGTCGCCGAGGGGCTGATGCTGGCGCGCCGACTGCTGCTTCGGATCAACGAAATGGGACTTCCCTGCGCCACGGAGTTGCTCGACCCGGTCACCCCCCAGTACACGGCGGACCTGCTCTCCTGGGCCGCCGTCGGAGCGCGCACCACCGAGAGCCAGACGCACCGGGAGATGGCGAGTGGCCTCTCCATGCCCGTCGGCTTCAAGAACGGCACCGACGGCAACCTCAAGGTCGCACTCGACGCCATGGTCTCCGCGAGCCACCCCCACAGCTTCCTGGGCATCAACGCCGATGGCCTCACCTCGGTGATCAAGACGCGGGGAAACCCCGACCGCCACCTGGTGCTGCGCGGGGGCGGGAGTGGATCGAACTACGGCCCGGCAGAGGTCGCGCGCGCGGCGCAGGAGGCGACGGGGATCACGCGGGGCGTGCTGGTCGACTGCTCCCACGACAACTCGGGCAAGGACCACACCCGGCAGGGACCGATCTGCCGCGAGGTGCTCGGACAGTTCCGGGCGGGCCAGGACGCGCTGATGGGGCTGCTGATCGAGAGCAACCTGCGGCCCGGCCGACAATCCTGGAAAGAGGGGGCGACCCTCGAGTACGGCGTCTCGATCACCGACGCCTGCATCGGCTGGGAGGAGACGGAGGGCCTGCTCGGAGAAATCGCCGAGACGGTGCGGATGGGGGTTGCCGCCTAAACCCGGCAGGCTGAGAGACCGATGTAGACGCTCGTGAGGAAATCCCTTCCGGGGCATGGGAGAGGTGTATCCGGCCGGCTCTGCGCCTGGCTGGTGGCGGCCTTCGTCGCCGCCCTGCTCTGCGCCCCGGCCGGATCCGGGAGCAGCGACACCAAGGACCCGGAAGCGCTTCGCAACGCTGCCAGGCTGCACCGGGAGCGGGGTGAGCTCGAGGAGGCCAAGGACGCGCTCAGGGAGGCCATCGAGCTCGCGCCCCACGATCCGAGCCTCTACCAGGAGCTGGCGGTCGTCTTCCAGGCGGAGGCCAAGCGGAGCGAGAGCGAGGAGACCCGGAATCCGCAGGTGGTGGAAGAAACCTTCGGCGACGAAGGCGCCGCGGCGCCCGCCGAGAACCTCCCCCGCCCTCGGATCAAGGACGAGGAGGGCCAGATCGCCGGCTGGAAGCCGCGGGATCTCGCCCTCCTGGCAGGCTTCGCGCTGCTCGGCGGCCTGATCCTCTCGCTCCTCTCCCGGGCGATTCGCGGCAAGGGAGATCTGGTGGTCTGCATCGAGCTTCCGCGAAGCCAGCGCGGAACCTTCAGCGTCTGCCTCTCCAAGAAGCCAAAGGCGAAGCGCCGTCGGGCCGCGGCTCGAACGCAACGCGTCGTGGAGGACGATTCCCGCGCCTCGACCCGTTTCGAGCACTACATGGTCGCCCGGGAGACCCAGTTCCCCACCGTCCCTGCGCGACACTACTTCGTGGTGCTGGAGGGCGTCACCGAGGACCCGGAGCGAGAGGGATCCCGTACGGCGGTCTTCGAGGAGCAGGAGATCCGCGTCGCGAAGGGGCGTACCGTGCGCCTGGAGTTCGATCTGCGGCCCAAGCAGTGTCCGGTGGAGATCCGGCTGATGCGCGGCGGCAAGCCGGCGCCCCAGGCGCGGATCGCCCTGGGCGGAGATCCGACCTCTCTTCGCTACGCCCGGGAAGGAACGATGGAGCTCTCGCTTCCCCTGGGCAGCCACGTGATCCTGGCCGGCTTCGAGGACCGGGCCGCCGAGCGGCACCTGGAGGTCGAGAGCCTCGAGCCCCAGACCCTGGTGATCGAGATGGACGCGGGCCCGGACCTGGTGTTCCTGAACTCACCCGCGGCCGTCGAACCCTTCCTCCAGGGCGACCTCTCCGTCGCCGCCACCGCACTGGAGCGGGACGGGCAGCTGGAGATGGCCCATCTACTGAGCGCGCGCTTTCACCGCGACCGCGGCGAGAAGGGCGTCGCCGCCAGCCGCTACGAAGCAGCCGGGCGGCTGCTCGAGGCGGCGGAGCTGCGGGAGCAGAACGGCGAGCCCGAGCGTGCAGCGGCTCTCTTCGAGCGGGCGGGAGACTCGGAACGAGCCGCGGAGATCTACAGCGCCGTCGGTGATCTGCTCCGGGCCGGGCGCGCCTACGAGGAGGCGGAGGAGTACGAGAGCGCGATCGTCTGCTACCGCGACGCGGGCGCCATTCCAAAGCTGATCGAGGTGCTGGAGAAGACCGGCGACTACTTCGAGGCCGCCACACTGAGCCAGGAACGCCACGACACCAGCCGCGCGATCCGCGCCTACCAGCAGGTGGACTCGCGCCATCCGGAGTACTTCCAGGCTTGCCGCATCCTGGCCGAGACCTTCAGCGAGCAGGGGAAGCTCGAGCTGGCGGTGCAGAAGGCGGACGAGGCCATCAGCTTCTCCCGGCCCGGAATGGTCTCTTCCGACAGCTTCGTGTGGTACGGCGACCTCCTCGACAAGGCGGGACGCCCGGACCGCGCCCTGGCCGTCTTCGAGGAGCTCCAGGAAAAACAGCCGGACCATCCCCACCTCACCACCCGGATCGAGGAGATCCGAAAGAAGATCGCGAGCAAGAAGGCCGACGGGGAGACGACGATGCCCGACGGCGTCGCCCTCGGATCGGGGGCGAGTCGGTACGAGCTCTTCGAGGAGATCGGACGCGGCGGCATGGGCGTCGTCTACCGGGCGCGGGACAAGCGCCTGGAGCGGGAGGTCGCGCTGAAGCGGCTGCCGGAGAACCTGAAAGACCACCCGAAGGTGGTGGATCTCTTCCTTCGCGAGGCGCGCGCCTCGGCCGCACTCAACCATCCGAACATCGTCACCATCCACGACGTCGACCATGAGGAGGGCGCCTTCTTCATCACCATGGAGCTGCTCGAGGGGACACCGCTCAACAAGATCGTGGAGAGCCGCGGGAAGCTCTCCGGCTTCGATGCCGCGCGCCTCGGCATCCAGATCACCGCCGGTCTCGGCTACGCCCACGATCAACGCATCATCCACCGGGACATCAAGTCGGCGAACCTCTTCTTCACCAATGACAAGGTGGTGAAGATCATGGACTTCGGCCTTGCCAAGATGGTCGAGGAGGTGCGCAAGGCGAGCACCATCGTCGGAGGGACGCCCTTCTACATGGCTCCAGAGCAATCCGCGGGAACCGGCGTCGACCATCGGGCCGACCTCTACGCCCTGGGCGTGACGCTCTTCGAGCTGGTGACCGGTAAGGTGCCCTTCACCGAGGGAGACATCACTTTCCACCACCGGCACACGCCGGCTCCCGACCCCCGCGAACGCGAGCCCAGCGTGCCCGAGGCGATGGCCCTCCTGATCCTCAGCCTGATGGCCAAGGACCCGGACGACCGCATCCAGACCGCGTCCGAGGTCACCAGCCGGCTCCAGAAGATCTCGAAGTCCCTCCGGCGCTGATCCGCCGCGGCGTCAGCGGCTGGAGTCCCTCAGCTCCCCGGCCCGAGGCCCGCGGCCTCGCGGGCCGCCGCGACCACGGGGGCGCCGAGCTGGCGGGCACGCCGAGCTCCGCTGGCCAGGATGTCCTCGACATCGTCGGGGCGCTTGGCGAGATCCTCGCGCCTCTCGCGCATCGGACCGAAGTACTCGAGCAGCCTCTTCAGCAGATCCTTCTTGAGCTCCCCGTAGCCGAGGCCACCCCGCCTGGCGCGCTCGAACATCTCCTTGCGGTCGGCCTCGGAAGCAAAGAGAGACCAGAGCTGAAAGATCGGGGTGTTGGTGTCCTTGGGATCTTCCACCGAGGTGGAGTCGGTCACGACGCTCATCACCGCCTTCTTGAGCTGCTTCTCCGGCCAGAACATGCGGATCACGTTGTCGTAGGACTTGCTCATCTTGTTGCCGTCGGTGCCCGGTACTACTGCGACGTCCTCCAGAATGTGGGGCTCGGGCAGCTTCAACACCTCGACGCCGTAGGCGTGGTTGAAGCGCTGGGCGATGTCGCGGGCCATCTCGAGATGCTGCTTCTGGTCCTGCCCCACCGGCACCACGTCCGAGCGGTAGATCAGGATGTCCGCCGCCATCAGCACCGGGTAGGCGAAGAGCCCGTGATCGGCGCTGAGGCCCTGGGAGATCTTGTCCTTGTAGGCGTGGCTGCGCTCCAGAAGACCCATGGGTGTCACCGTGGAGAGGATCCAGGTGAGCTCGCAGACCTCGGGGAGATCCGACTGCCGATACAGAACGGAGCGCTCCGGGTCGAGGCCACAGGCCAGGAAGTCCAGAACCACCTCGTGCACCAGACGACGGCGCTCCGCGCCGTCGCGCACCGAGGTCATCGAGTGGTAGTCGGCGATGAAGTAGATGCCCTCCCCCTTCGCCTGCAGCTCGACGTACTGGCGGATCGCGCCGAAGTAGTTGCCGAGGTGACACTCACCGGAGGAGGTGATGCCCGAGAGGACGCGCATCGATCAATCCTTCCCTTGCCCGGGGTCGTCTTCCCGTGGCCCGTTGCGTGCCTGGCTCGCGGCCTCATCCACGTAGGCCAGCCAGTGGTCGAAGTCCGGATCCTCACCGCGGGTGATGCGGTGGAAGCGCTTGCCGAGCGCCCGGCTCACCGGACCGGGGGGATCGCCATCGCCGATCGGCTTGTCGTCCACCGTTCCGATCGGAGCCACATCGACCCTCGTCCCGGTGAGGAAGGCCTCGGACGCTTCCGTGAGCTCCTCGGGCCGGATCGGCTCCTCCAGCACCTTGCGTCCCTCGTGACGGGCGATCTCGAGGATCGAGCGGCGCCTCACCCCCAGGAGCACGGTCGGCGCGGGCGGCGTGCGCAGCGTTCCGTCCCCATCCACGAGGAATACGTTGGTGGTGGGGCCCTCGGCGAGGAAGCCGTTCTCGTCCACCAGCAGGATCTCGTCGTAGCCATTCTTCCGGGCCGCCCACTTGGCGGCCATCGGCGAGGCGTAGTTGGCGGCCACCTTGGCGTGGGGGTGCATGATGTCGCGCCGGCGGTTGCGGCGATCCTTCTCCAGCCAGATGCGAAGCGCCCGGCCGTACTTCCACGGCTCCGCCGCCTTGTGCGCCTGGATGTCGGCCTCTGGATCGTAGGCGGCCACCGCGACCGTCACGTGCTCGTCCACCGGCACCAGGTCCACCTCCACCGCGGCCAGATAGGCGGAGATCTTCACCACCTTTGCACCCGGATTGGCGCGCACCGTCGAGAGCACGGCGTCGCGCAGGTCCGCGTGATCCCGGGCGAGGGGGAGCGTGACCAGCTCGGTCGAGGTCCGGAAACGGGCCAGATGGTCGTCCAGCCGGAAGATGGCAGGGCCCCGCGGCGTCTCGTGGAGGCTCATGTAGTCGAAGACCAGCGAGGCGCGCTGGTGGCTGTGGGAGAGCACGTGGACCGTGGCCTCCGCCCAGGGCACCAGCTTCCCGTCGATCCAGATCAATCGCTGAGGAGTTTCTCGAGGTTCCATCGCAGGGAGCATATCAACCACCCGAGGGGAAACCCGCAGCCCACCGGCAGAAACCCTGCCACGCGAGGCCCCGAGATCCCCACTCCCAAATCAGGGAGGAGGATAGACATGCACCGAGTCGAGGGATCCATCCGGAAGGGCACCGAGCTGGTCAGACTGAGCGTAGCCCTCTACCGCGAGCTGGCCTTGTCCGCCCTTCAGCTTGTGCCGATTCGGCGCGTGAAGGCCCTGCTGTAGCTCGCCTTTCTGACCAGGCCGCCTCTGCGGCCGCCGAGAGCAGCGGATCCTCGCGGGCTACCCCGTAGCGGTCTGATCCGTAGCCCCGCTGCCCCCGCGGGTCTCTTCCCCGGGCTTCGCCTCCCCCCCGCGCGGATCCGGGAAGTCAGGCAGCACCTCGTCGAGAGGCCCTGGCTCTCGCTGGCCGCGCAGCAGCCGCGGCTCGTTGCCCTTCACCCAGACCCGCGCCGCCAGGGCGAGGGCGAAGAGGAGAGAGACCCCCGCCACCAGCACGAAGTCGAAGGGGGTCATCCCGAAGACCGTCGCCCGAGTGGCCAAGGCCATCCCAACCGCCTTCTGGACCATCGCCACGATCAGGCTCGTCCACGCAACCAGGATCATCAAATCGATCAGCGGCAGAATCGGCACGGCACCAGCCCTCCTGAGCCCACTGGGAGCCCCTCAGAGCCCTGGCGAGGCTTCCGGGACAGCGCGCCCACCATGCTAGACGGCCCAGGAACCTCCGGTCAAATGGGAAGGTTGGGCGGACGAAAGATCGGGAGGACGAGGAGGAGGCGGGGCCGCGAGTTGACGGACGCACCCCTGATGGCGTGCCCCCGACCCCAAGGCTAACTTCGCCTCCTTCGCAGTCCTTCGACCGGAGCCGGGCCGACGTAGCTCAGCTGGTAGAGCAGCTGATTCGTAATCAGCAGGTCGGCGGTTCGAGTCCGCCCGTCGGCTCCAGTAATTTCAAGCACTTACGCGTTTCCCGCCCGACGGGAAAACTCGCTGGGAAGCACATGGGAAGCAGCGGGGGCCGTTTCGGCGGCCCAAATGGGCACGCCAACGCTCGCCGACGGCATCCGAAATCACTCCTCCGGGAACCCGATGCGGCGGAGCAGGTCGTTCAAGCGGGGGTCGGAGCGGAGAGGGTCCAGAAGGGGATTCGCCTTCACGACTACCATGTGGGGATCGCGTTCACGGTAGCCGCGCTCCGGCCGGGCAAGTTGAGAACCGCCTGGGGCTACTCCGGCAACCCGGCCTTGCGGAGGTTGTCCCGGAGACTGCGCGAGCTGCCTCGGGCTACCGTCCTCTCCAGCCCCGGGATCAGCTCCATCGCCTCTCTCGACGGTGAGATCCGGCGCGATCCGGAGGATCTCCTGGACCACAGGCGGCCGCCTTGGCGTGCTGTGCCTTCCTGCTCGTAGTAGACCGCCAGCACACACGCGGACGAGGAGGCTCTCGGGGGCGGCCACCCGGGCGCGCTCGAAGAAGTCCACCGCTTCCTCGCCTTCGACCCGCGGCGAAGTTCACGTATGCCACGCTCGTCAGGAGCACCGGAACAGGTGCGCGCGGACTGAGACGAAGCGCCCGTCGGATCGACTGCGTCGCCTCGATGAGCCGACCTTCCCGGGCCAGGGTAATCCCCCGGAGCGCGTGGCCCATCTCGTAGCTGGGCGCGACCTCGATCGCTCGCTCCGCGGCAGCGATCGCCTCGGCCGACTCCCCCCGGAAGAAGTGCGCCCACCCGACCGTCATGTAACCGAGTGGCTGTAGGGGATCGATTGCGATCGCGCGGCGTCCCTGCTCCTCCGCTCGATCGAGCAGCTTCGGGTCGCGGCTCCACCCGTTTGCGAACTCGGCCCAGTAGGTGGTCCCGAGCAGAGCGTGGGCAAACGCAAAGCCCGGGTCGAGCTCCACAGCGCGCTCGTAGAGATCACGCGCCTTCTGGTTGTCTTCCCGGGTAGCGCGGTTGAGGTGATACGTGCCCTTCCACCCGATCTCAGCGGCCGACAAGCTCCGGGTAGGCCTCCGCGCGACCCGCTCGAATTCGGCCTGAGAGACCTCTCGCACCCACCGCCGCCTGGATCTCCTGGGAGATCTCCGACTGGAGCGCCAAGATCTCGGATAGATCCCGGTCGTAGCGCTCGCTCCAGAGGTGCCCCCCGGTGGTCGCATCGATGAGCTGCGCCGTGATGCGAACCCTGCCCGCCACCTTGCGCACGCTGCCCTCGAGGACGTAGAGGACGCCGAGCTCGCGGCCCACGTCCTCCACCTTCACGCTCTTTCCCTTGTAGGTGAAGGCCGAGTTCCGCGAGATGACGAACAGGAAGGGATTTCGGGAGAGCTCGGTCGTCAGGTCCTCGGTGATCCCGTCGCTGAAGTACTCCTGCTCCGGGTCGCCGCTCATGTTCGTGAAGGGCAGCACCACGATCGAGGGCTCGTCGGGCAGGGACGGATCGACCGGCGGCCCGCTCACCCCCGCGATGTCGATCAGCAGGCCCAGAGGGCGCGGCCATGTCACCCATGCGGCAATTGCGAGAAGCACCAGCACCCCTGCCGTCGTGGCGAGCACTACCCAGGGGCGGCGAACTCCGTTACCTGAGGGTGCGTCGGCTTCACCGGGCGTCTCCTCCTCCCCGCCACCCTCCCTCACGAACGCCGTGGCGAGGACGATCGGGAGCCCCATGATCATGACCACCAGGGCGAAGCCCGGCACCCACTCCGGCAGGCCCAGCCCAGAGACGAGGGCCTCGATGCCCTGGAAGGCGACCCAGGCACCGACGAGGTAGATCCCCAGCACCTGCCAGAGCGAGCGCCGGTGGATCTCTTGGATGAGGCGCTTCAGGCGTGACACGGCCCTGCCCCTTCGAGGCAGTATGAAGGTCCGTGGATCAGGAGTCCATATGGTTCCGTCGCGTCCATGAGATGAGGCAGTCCGCCCCCAGGTGCCGTAGTCGTGACAGAAATACCCCAGTTGCGTGCGCTACATCCCGGAATAGGCAGCGTCATTGGCCGCCTTGCCGCTCCGAAACGTGGTAGCCAACCTTTTTCAGCCGTATGCGATAGAGACTCGAAGTGGCAGTCACGTACAGCACGTTGGATTCATCGCCACGGCCGAACTCGACATTGGCAGCTCGCTCAGGCGTTGGAATGTATTCGAGTTCCTCACCCGATGACGAATAGACGTAGACGCCGTGATGACCCGCTTCATCGCCGACTGCGGCATAGACGTTGCCCCCAGCATCTACTGTGATGCCATCCGCGTGGCGACCCATCGGATACGCCACAATAACCCTTCGGTTCTTCGCGGTGCCGTCGGGAGCCAGATCGAAGGCATGGATCATACTGGGCGGCTCCTGCTCGGTAACGCGGCCTTCAACGCGAAATAGGTCCAGCCGGAAATCGCCAACGGTCACTACATAGATCGTCTTGTCGTCCGGGGATACTGCGATGCCGTTCGGCTTCCAGAGTTCGGATACAATGCGATGCACCGAGTTATCGGGATCGATTCGATAGACCCCCGTGACGGGTTGTTCGATCGGCTCGTGTCCGAGGTATCGGGGATCGGTGAAGTAAACACGCCCCTTTTGATCGATCGCGATATCGTTTGGAGCGTTGAAGGGACGGCCTTCAAAGAGCCCCGCCAAGATGTAGCTCTTGCCAGTGGTCATGTCGGTACGCGAAACTTTTCGTCCACCGAAATCGGCCATTTCGGCCACCAGCATCCGACCATTCGCATCGAACATGATTCCATTGGACATGCCGCTGGGAGAGCGGAAGATCGAAGTCTTTCCGCTGCGGGGATCAAAGCGCCAGATGTGACCGGCCTGCATGCCACTCTGGCTCGAGAACGTGATGTCCGAGAAATAGATCGATCCGTCGGGCGCAGCGGCTGGGCCTTCGAGAAAGTGGCCTCCGTCGAACACCTTCTCGAGCTGTGCACCCGCCGCCACGATGGCCGAGGGTTCCTCGCCGTGGCTAGCAGAGGAAACTCCTAGGCCAATCAGAACTGCGATACTCAGCAGACGGGAGAAGCGATACGTTTCCATGAACTGCCTCCGGTCACATTGCTTTCGAGGACTTGCACCCGTTGACGCTGCCCATCGGCCAGCTGCTCACCGGCCGCATTCCACCCCAGCCATCCCGGGCTATGGGCCGCCGGATTCAGCGGCTTTTTAGGCAGAGCTCTCACGTCGCATGATCAGCGCCTTTCGTGATCGTCGGCGCGGCAGTCAACTGCTTCCAGTAGTCGCCATCGTCCCGGGGCTGCACAGAGAGCATCTGCTCGATGACTTCTTGAAACGCAGGTGTGAAGAAGATCCGCCCATTTGTGTGCCACCATTTCCGCGACCAGTGGGAAACGAAAACGGCCTCGATGATGGGGATGCGCGACTCCCACAACGCCGAAGGCTGGAGGCATCCCCGCCAGTCGAGGTAGTCTTGCTGAAACACAACTTCTTCTGACGGGAAACACGAAAAGCTTCCCAGCCAAGCCTCTCGGAAGGGGTTGAAGGGATGACCTACCGGCGCAGGTTTCGGCGATAGACGAGGTAGTTTGCGCAGACCTTCGCGCCCAGACCCTCACCGGTGCGTCGTGAGGGCCAGTTGTCGTCGAGCACGAGCGTGTAGCTGAGGTGCGTCCAGCCCCGGCTGGCAAGCTCGAGGCATGAGAATCCGGCCATGGCGTAGTTCAAGCCCCTTCCACGCGCCCTCTCGCACACCCCGATAGCCAGTGTGTTGAGCTTCTCCGAGTCGTCCAGAGTCCTGCCGGGCATGAGAATTGCGTCGTCAGGGTCTTCGGAAGGGTTCCAGAGGAACCCAGCAGCCTCACCGTCCAGGTACGCCACGCAGGATGTATCCAGGATGCTGGTGTCGGCGTTCTCATCCAGCAGAAGCGCCACCTCCTCCTCCTTGAATGGGATCCATCCCCAGTGGCTCTTGAAGGTGTCGGCCCAGGTGTCGGTCAGGTCGTGGACGCGCTCGGACGGCTCCAACTCGCCAAGTGGGACGATCTCGAATCCGGCCCTGCGGGCGCTCTCCAGACTGCTCGCCCAGCGGGCCTGAAGCTCGGGAGTGACGCGCAGCTTGTAGTCGACGAAGCCCTTTTCCACCTCGAATCCGATGCGCTTGAGCATGCGATGGTAGTAGGGTGGATTCTGGCGCAGCAGACCCGGCGGGAGCGTCTCGTAGTCGTCCATCGCCAGAGGGGTATCGAGCATCCCGACGCAGAAGCCCGTGCGCATCGCGTCCATCCCTCGCTCGGCGAACCAGGCAGATGCCTGCTGGACGAGCAACCGCGCGGCTTCTTCCGCCTCCGGCATCGCCTCAAACCAGGCCAGGTGCCCCAGCCGATCGTTCCAGTGACGGTTGTAGACCGGGTCCACGACGGCTACGGCTCGCGCCACGATCTCGCCCGCCTGCCGGGCAACCAAGGGGCAGATCTCCCGCTCCTTGGCGAACGGGCTCTCCCCGGTGAGGATCGGAACCTGCAGATCCCGACTCGCCTCCCACCGCGCAGAGCGTTCGACGTTGACCTTATCGTAGAACAGGACGGCCTCGACGATCGCCTCCTCATCCCTCGGCGTCTCGATCTCGACATTCATCTGCGTTCCTCCAGTCTGGCTCGGCGGGGCGGGTCACCGAGCGTGTGGGAAAGTCCACGTGAAGAATGGATAGCGAGAATCGCCTCAACGCCCCGATCCGAGAGCCTGACTCTACACCCAACGGATATCTCCAAGGAAGGCCTCTCACACAGAATCAATAGAGTCTCGTACAACCCATTTGAGGTGCAGCCTCGGATTGCAGAGACACTCGCTGAGCGGTTCCGCCACGGCTCGGTGGAGGCTGAGAGGACTTGGCTGACCCTTGCATCGCTGCCGCCCGCATGCGCAAAATGGGGAGGCAGGAAATCCATTGATGTTCTTCGCAATCACTGGGCGGGGAGTCCGATGCTACAGAGGACGATGACGTGCGTGCTTTGTTCGTGATCCTTGGGGCAGTGGTGATACTAATGAGCCTTGCGACGCAGCCGGCTAGCGCCGGGAAAGGGACCCACTTTGATCAGTTTGTGAAGCGGCTTAAGAAGTTTGCCGATGACGATTACGCTCTGACACCGAAGGGCTTCTGCGTTTGCCAGGACGGGAGCTGCCGCGATCAATTGCATCGGCTATCGCCCCAGTGGTAATGAGTCTCGGACCTGGCGCATCTCGATGACCCGATTGTGGGCCTCGCTCTGCTTTCATTCTTTTCACGCTGGACACACTGGACGGACAGGACACCAGTTCCAGAAACTTGCCTGTAGAGCCCTTCTAGGGAGAGTTTCCGAATTAGCCGTCCACGGTGTCCGAAGTGTCCAGGGGCCGTTGGTGGGTGAGGTTGCTGTAGCGCCCTATGCCAAGAGCCGCCACCGCAGTGCCAGGCCCGCGAGGCCGGAGGCGAGAAGCACGCGCAGGGAGGGCAACGCCCCGACCGAAGCCGGGGCGTTGCCCGTCAGTTCCTAGTCACTCCGCCACATACTGGCAGTTCACCGCCACCCTTCCGCTCCGAGTAATTAGCGAGCGCCAGTCGGAAGTAAAGAGACCCGGGGCAACCTCGCAGGTTCCGCCATCGGGCTGGAGGATTGGGTTGGATGTAGTCTCAGCATTCTGAATCCCAACACCTCCTCTGCAGACGTCAGGGAACACTGGGGCTACCACGTCACATCCCTCGTCAAACTCCGTAATCGTGGCGTTCACTTCAAGTCCAGTGACCCAGTCAATCGCCGTGATCTCAGAGCCATACTCGATTTGTCCGTGACAGCTAATATTTATGTTGCCGTTCGCGGAGTTGACCGTGACGCTCTTAGTGTTTTCACCCACAATCGGCGCGAGCACGATTCCGTAGCCATCCGGAAGAATCGGGAAGGCCTCACCGGGTCTGACCGGAACACTGACCGTGCACTCGAAGCCGGAAGCGGTGATGGCGGCACCAACCCCAGGAGGCGGGTCGGCGTAGGCCGCCGTTGATAGCAAGAGGAGAAAAGCTCCGGTTACAGATCCGATCAGGGCGCTTCTCATGACGTATCTCCGTGAGTCCTAAAGCCCCGCCTTCGGTGCGCCATGCCGCTCAAACGATGCACACAACCGCTGCCGCGACGGGGTCGTTTCAAAGTTCCAGTTGGCCTCCCGATCAAAGACAATTCGAGAGCCCGCCCCGGTACCGCGGGCGGAGAAACGCTCGCTACCGCTGGGAACGGCCAAGAAAAAGGGGTCCGAAACGGGTGGGGGAGGAATGAAACCGGGTGTTTCGAGGAGGCAACTCGTGGTAAGGTTGAGCTGATCCCTTCTCCGGCTCCTTCCTACGCCCTGCTGAATCCGAAGTCAAGAAATACTCAGTCCTTGCCCGTGAGACTGCTCAAGTCACAGTCACCCTGGCATGTCTGTATCCCCCGTGTCTCTGGCTGTGGACGGCAAGTCCGATCCCCTTTCTCTTCGGCTAAACGCTGTTCGGTTGCCTCCGTGGGACCGACAAGCTCTCCTTCACGCCGTCGTGCAACCCATACGGGCTGCAAGCCAGTGTTGCAGGAGGTGCTGGGCCGAATCCATTCACCGTCACCTATGTCACTGAGCATGCCGATGGCAAGGCATACGGAGAATTTCTGGACAAGGAGCTGGCAGACGCGGACCTCCAGAGCTTCTGGGCGAAGGCGCTGACTGACCCGACCGCTGAGCCCCTGCAGAGTTCGCTGCTCACCGACGTGCCGCTCTAGTAGCGGAACCCTGCCAGGCGACACACCTCCGAGACCCATACCACTAGCGGCTCGACGCGAGTCGAGCCCGAGCATGGTTTGCGCCACCAGGGAGCTGAGGGTGGATAGTGCCACCGGGGAGTGACGGAGAAACCCCCGATGCGCCTACTCATCACTGTCGCCGCCCTCCTCCTGGCCACCCCGGCCTGGGCCGAACTCCCAGTCGCCTCCGACGCCGACCACAAGACTCTGAAGAAGAACCTCCTCTTCGGCGACCCGCTGGCCTTCGAGCTGTACGAGACAGCGGACTGCACGGGCGCACCCGTCTACAGCGAGATTCTCGGGCAGGCACGCCGGAGGTCACCATCGAGCAGGTCAAACCCGTTCCGGCAAAGAAGCAGAAGCCGAAGCTGCGCATTTCGCTGATGGTGAACGCTTGTTTCGCTCCATCGTGATCGGTTGTTTCGGCGATCGTGAACGGAGCGGAGCGACGCCGTGGCAGATGGCGGTCGTGCTCTTGGTGCTCTACCTCGTCGGTGTTGCCTTGGTCAACCCGAAGCCAGCTACCCAACGAGCCCCTGAAGCTGAAGGCCCATAGCGGGGGCGAGCTGTGGTAGAATCAAGGGGAG
>CAVXZE010000019.1:0-124969 GCA_963766175.1 uncultured delta proteobacterium | reverse complement strand
AGAGGGAGACTGAAGCAATCCGATGAGGAGTAGTGAGGCTCGGTTCGACCTCCGGTGCGAGTGGGGCGAAGCAGGAGTCGTTGCGCTTGCCCCCGTTTCAGATGTCGTCGTGGTGGTCGATGTGCTGTCGTTTTCCACCTGCGTGGACATCGCGGTATCGCGCCGCGAGGTCCTTCCATATCCCGAAAGAGGACCGGGAGCAGAGGAATTCGCCGAGGAACATGGCGCGGTGCTGGCACGATCGAGGGGAAAAGACCTTTACTCGCTGTCGCCGTCGACGTTCCTGGATATCGATCCCGGCACACGGGTTTTGCTACCGTCTCCAAACGGTGCGATGGTCAGTCTTGCTTCGCGAGCGCGAACGACGCTGGCGGGATGTCTCAGGAATGCTTCCGCGGTGGCTCGCGTCGCGACGCAGCGCGGTCGGCGCATTTCGGTGATTCCAGCGGGTGAACGGTGGCCGGACGGGACCCTGCGTCCCGCGCTCGAAGACTGGCTGGGAGCAGGAGCGATCCTCAGTCACCTCTCAGGGTGTGCCTCACCTGAGGTCCGCGCTGCCGTCGCGGCCTTCCGAGAGCATCGAAGTGAGCTCGAGGAAGCCCTTCTGGAGAGCGAATCTGGCCGGGAACTGGAAGGGTGGGGCTACCGCGACGACGTGCTACTCGCCGCGGTGCTCGACGCCAGCGAGTCGGTACCAGAGTTTGATGGTGTCGCGTTCGGGAGCTCGAGTGTATCGGGCGTCTGACACGTCGCTGAAGCTGATGGTCGAACGGGATCTTTCAGTCCCGAAGGTCACGGGCAGCCGTTCGGCGGTGAAATGCTAGTCTGATCGAATGGGCGTCGAAATCGTAGACGTAAACTTCGGCGATGCGGCGCACGGCGCTGGAATCGTCGAGGTGCTCAACTCGTATGCCGCCGACCCGGTGGGCGGCGGAGAGCCTCTCACCGCAGACGTACGCGAGCGGCTCGTGCCGGCTCTGCGGGATCATCCGTCCGCATTGGTGCTTCTCGCCGTCGCGCAGGAACGCCCGGTTGGAATCGCCGTGTGCTTCCAGGGCTTCTCTACATTCCTGGCTCGACCGCTCCTGAATATCCACGACCTGGCAGTGCTTCCGGAGTGGCGCGGCAAAGGGATCGGTCGAAAACTGCTTGGCGCTGCGGAAGAGCGCGCTCGCCGACGTGGCTGTTGCAGGCTCACGCTCGAGGTACAAGACGATAACGGGCGGGCGTTGGCGCTGTACCGGAGCTTTGGGTTCGCCGACCTGGTCATGGGCGATTCGGGTCCTACGCGCTTTCTCACGAAGCCCCTTGACGCACCCACGAGTTGCTAGCGGTGGATGACGAGGCTCACCATCCTCCAGGCCGCCAAGGCGCGGCCGATCTTGGGTCTAGCCATCACCGGCGAAGCATCGCACGCCTTCCGGGACCTGAAACCAGGCTTGTTTCCTCTTCGTCCAATAGTGCGCGTCGGGGCTGAAGCCGGAAGTGTCGTCGAGCGTACCTGCCTTGATGCTCATACCCCATTTCCCCTGGTGGTAGATGGTCTTGGCGAGATTTCCACAGGCTGCGAGACCCATGGTGGACTCGATACGGGGCGCAGCTCGGTGGCCTCCTGATCGGGGCAGCCGCAGGCCTGGCCAGAATTGAGCGCGGGTAGCGCGCGGTTCGAAGATCCCCGATGCTGACGGCCGAATCAGAAGCTCGAACGATCCACGGGCGTGGAGCCGGTTCCCCGGGGTGGGTCGCTCGTGGTAGACTTCATCAGGGCGGGAGCTTGGCGGCCAGTCGCTGAGCGCCCGGCCGTCAAGCCGAACGAGGGCTGCGTGGCAGATCTGTCAACGCTGGCGAACATCGCCGAGATTCTTGGCACGCTGACCATTGTCGGCGGTGTCGTCTTTGCGGTCGTTCAGATACGCGAGTTTCGGACGCAGCGACGCCAGGCTGTGGCGGTAGAGCTGATTCGCTCGTTCCATAGTCCCGAGTTCGCGCATGCCGTGAATCTGGTCCGGGAATTGCCCGATGGAGTCTCCGCAGAGGAGTTGCGATCCAGAGGGCCGGAGTACGAGCGGGCGGCCGTGATCGTCTCCACTACCTATGAGACGATCGCCCTTCTGGTGTTCCGCGGAATGACTTCATTCTCGATGGTCCGCGACTTGACCGGAGGGCTGGCAATCGTCATGTGGCGAAAGCTGGCGCGATGGATGGACGCGATCCGCGCGGAACAGGATCAACCATCCTGGGCAGAGTGGTTTCAGTGGCTCGCGGATCAGCTAGCTCGAGAAGGCGAGCAGAAAGAAGCGGATCCGGCCTATCGAAGGTTCGCGGACTGGCGGCCTCGGAAATCATAGGTGCGCGACCCATTCGAGAACACCATGGTCGTCACGTCGCCCGCTTCGGAGATTCTGATGGAGATCCGAGCTTTTCAGCCCTCAGATGAGCGCGCTGTCATTCTGCTCTGGGGGGCGTGCGATCTCTTGCGCCCCTGGAACGACCCCGAGGAGGACATCCGGCGAAAGCTCCAGGTCCAGCCGGAGATGTTTCTCGTTGGCGTCTCGAGTGAAGAACTCGTCGCCACGGCGATGGTCGGGTACGAGGGCCACCGTGGATGGGTGAACTACCTGGCGGTGGCTCCCGAGCACCAAGGGAAGGGTTTCGGACGGGCGATGATGACCGAAGCGGAGAAACTGCTGAACGAGGCAGGGTGCCCCAAGGTAAACGTTCAGGTCCGCGGTACCAATACCGCTGCGATCGGGTTCTACGAGAGGATCGGCTATCGAATCGATGACGTGGTGGGCCTCGGGAAACGGATCGAGGACGATGGCGAGAAGTGAGGTGGGCTGACTCTACCCGGAGTGCAAGAGAAACATCCCATCAGCGCACTCCGATCGATCCGGAATGTTCTTCAGGCTTCCCGGGAGTGGGGCGCCGATGTTAGGATCAGAGCCGGCCGCGCTGCAGTGGCCGATCTTTCGATCTGCTGCCTCGTTCCGCGGGCCGCCCGGTCCGTAGGGGTGTGGAACGAGGGGCTTGGAGGTTGAACGATGATTCGAGGTAGTTGCCTCTGTGGTGCCATCCAGTTCGAGGTTACAGGAAAGACCACCGATCTGGGGATGTGTCATTGCTCGAAGTGCAGGAAGGTGTCTGGCGTAGCCTCCAACCTGCAACTGATGACGAGTCGAGACAATCTCAAGTGGGTCACAGGAGAGGATCAGATCACGAAGTTCCGGTTGCCGTCCGGATGGGGGACGTGGCGCTGCGCGGTGTGCGGATCGCCGACACCGATGCTGCATCCATCCGGTGGCGCCTACTGGGTGCCTGCGGGGCTCCTGGACTCTGATCCCGGAGTGAGGGTTGCGGGTCATATCTTCGTGGGATCGAAGGCGCCGTGGGACGAGATCGCCGGCGATGCGCGGCAACACATCGAAGGCTTCGAGAGCAAGCGGATCAAGTAGAGGCGACAAGGAGGATGCGAAGTGGGGGTTCAGTCTCGCAGGCAAGCTGACGACGAGATTCAAGTGGCCGCAGCCATCGAGTGATGCAGGTAAAGATCTGCTGCATATCCTCTGTAGCGGAGGCAAAACTGGCAATCCGATACGGCGCGCACGCGGTAGGGCTCGTATCGGAAATGCCCTCGGGCGTCGGGGTGATCTCCGACGATCGGATCCGCGAGATCGCGAAGACCATACCCCCTGGAGTCAGGTCGTTTCTTCTCACGAGCCGGTGTGACCCAGACCTCATCGTCGCCCAACAACGCGAGACCGGTGTCGACACCATCCAGCTGGTCGATCACGTCGACGCCCCCGATCTCAGGAGACTCCGAATTTCTCTTCCCGATGTTTCCCTGGTACAGGTCATTCATGTCACCGGTGCCAGCGCCATCGCCAACGCTATTTCCGTTGCGTCGCTGGTCGACGCCATCCTCCTCGACTCGGGCACACCTGACGGGCCGGTTCGCGAACTCGGCGGTACGGGTAGGGTGCACGACTGGGAAGTCAGCGCCAGAATCGTGGCCGAGTTGGATGTTCCCGTCTTCCTTGCCGGAGGGCTCCGACCGGACAATGTCGCTCAGGCGATCCGGCAGGTTCGCCCCTTTGGGGTTGATGTCTGCTCTGGCCTTCGTCCCGCTGGCTTTCTGGATGAGCAGCTCCTGGCGTCTTTCTTCGAGGCAGTTCGCGGGGTGGCCGTCGCCTGACGAGTGGCTGAATGGGAAGGCCGAACAACCTTCCTCGATCGATCCGGGGTGGCGGCCAGGGATTCCTCGGGTGAGTCTCCCATGATAAAGTCGATGAGGGCCGCAGCCTGGTCGCGGACCGTTGGGCGGAAGGGTCAATCGGATCGAATGCGTGTCACTTACCGGAACTTCGAAGGCGAGCAGATCGACCGCGTCCTCGAGCTGTGGTCACGTTCCGAGGGCATCGACCTGGGCTCGGACTCTCCTGCTTCCCTCGAGCATTTTCTGGAGCGAAACCCGGGTCTCAGCTGGGTCGCGGAGCGAGGCGATCTCCTGGTTGGCGCTGCCCTCTGCGGTCACGACGGTCGTCGCGGCTACATCCACCACCTGGCAGTGGACTCTTCGGAGCGTCGCTCCGGGATCGGCCACGCACTCGTTCAGCGCTGCCTCTCAGGCCTTCAGCGGGCCGGAATCGGGAAATGCCACGTATTCGTCTTCCGAAGCAACCGGTTCGGGGAGCTCTTCTGGGGTCCAACGGGATGGGAGCGTCGGGACGACGTCCAGATGTTCTCTCACTTCCTCTAGAGCATCGCGCAAGAGAAGGTGAGTAGGCTGTACGAAGAAATCCTCGACTTCTGGTTCGGAGACTCGCTCGATTTCCTGAATGCTGTGGCTTCGCGCAAGGAATTGTGGTTCGTCCAGAGCGACGCCTTCGATCGAGCGATCGAGGCAGGTATCGGCCAGAAGCTTCATCCTCTCGAGGCGTCGTTTCTCTACTTGCCCTTGGAGCATTCCGAGGATCTACTGCTTCAGGACCGCTCAGTGGAGCTCTTCGAGGAGTTGGTCTCGCGGGCTCCGGCCGACCTGCGGCCGATGTTCGTCGAGTTCGCCGCGTACGCAGCTCGGCATCGCGAAGTCATCCGTCAGTTTTGACGTTTTCCGCACCGAAACGCCGTTCTCCGCCGCCGCTCCACGCGCGAAGAAGTGGCCCATCTGGAATCGGGCGGGGAGACGTTTGGAGCCGCGGATGCCGGAAAGGGTGGCGCCTGACAAAGCCGCCGAGGCTGCCCGGCCGAACAGCGTCTTTCAATCGCTCTGCGGTGGGGGTCAGGGTTCCCCGAGGTGGAGTCCCGTGGTAAGCTCGATGCCGGCCGCAGCCTGGCGGCCGGCGTTGGACGGGGCGACTGATCCCGAGTACGGCCACCCGATGAAGCGATTCGCCATTGTCGTCGCAGCGATATTCGGTCTTTGCGTAGCCTACCTGCTGGCTCACTGGGCATTGATCGAGATCGGGAGGGAGGTGATCGTGCTGCGGACCCAGGAGGCTGATGGGGGATGGTTCGAGAGCCGCCTTTGGATCGTAGATGACGGTGCCGTCTCGTGGCTCCATGGCGCAGATTCTCACTGGATGCGAAATCTGACGGCTCGCCCCATCGTGGAGATCGAGCGCGGTGGAGAAACACATCGATACCGCGCCCAACCGGTTCCGGGTCCCCACCCAAGGGTCCATGAACTTCTCCGCGCGAAATACGGCTTGGCGGATCGGTGGGTTCGCTTCATCGGCCCAGACGACGAGTCGGTGAGGCCGGTCCGCCTCGATCCTCTCGACGCGCCCTAGCATCGGATCGCGAGCAAACCCGGGCAATGATTGCCGCCCTGATCGCTGCTCTCGCCGCCTTGGCAGCGACGATCGGTGATCTCCTGATGCTCTATTTCAGCAACAGCCAGCGTCCGGAGCTCTCCCTTCCCGCGATACCCGCCGCCTCTCTCTGGATCGGCGGCGTGCTCGGTGTCCTGGCAATCCCGTTCTACGCGTTGGGTTACCACTCCGCCTCTCGCATCGTGGAAGCCGTATCGCGGGGTGCGGCTCGTGCGGTGTTCTGGCTCGGGAGCATTGGAGCCCTGCTCGGCGCGGCGATCCACGGGTTGACCGCGGTCCAGATTCACGCGGACTTCGAGGCTGGAGCCGCTGCGCAGGATCCGCTTTCGTCGGTTGCCAGCTGGGGGCCCACGATTCTGGTTCTCTGGGCGTTGGCTGCGGTTTCGGTCCTCTTGGCTTCGGTTCTGTTCGGCTGGTTCGTCACGCGTGGGCGAGACTCGACACCCCGCCTTGTCGGCCTCTCCAATCCCGCATTGGTCATGGTTGCGCTCGTCGCCGTCGGGATGACGACACCTCTGCTCCGGTCGTTTCTCGTTCCAGCGGCCCCGAACCTGGCTCACCTGGTGTTCTTTAGGGCCTGCGCCTGGGTCCACCAGGCGGGCTGTCTGCGTAGCCGGTGAAGCGGCCGGCCCAACGCGTCCCTCCAGGCGATCTGCGGTGGTACTTGAGGTTCCCCGGGGTTGGCCTCTCGTGGTAGGCTGCGTCCATGCCCGATGCCAACACCGGCGCAACGCTTCCCTATGACCTGGTAGGGCACGTGGCCCTGGTTACCGGCGCAAACCACGGAATCGGGGCCGCGACCGCAAGGGTTCTCGCCGACTGCGGCGCCCGCGTGTTGGTCTCTTATCTACGGGTCTCCGATCCGCCGGAGCCCGGGACCCCCGAGGCCTATTGGCGCAACCGAGCCAAGGGAGCTGACGAGGTGCTGGCCTCGATTCGCTCCCGGGGAGGTCGCGCGGTGTCTCTGGAGGTTGATCTCGGCGATGCGGCGGCGTCGGGACGGCTCTTCGACTTCGCGGAGACTGAGCTCGGGCCGGTCGATATCCTGGTCAACAACGCCACGGGATGGTTGGCCGACACCTTCACGGGAGGTGAGCGCCACCGCGCCGGTTTCGAGGTGGCGCGGGTATCCGCGGCTACCCACGACCAGCAGTTTTCAGTCGACGCGCGCGGCGGGGGTCTGATGATCGCCGAGTTCGCTCGGCGGCACGTGGAGAGACGGGACCGCTGGGGGCGCATCATTGGCCTCACGTCCGGCGGCGCCCTTGGGTTTCCCGGCGAGGTCTCCTATGGAGCGGCCAAGGCCGCGCTGGAGAACTACACGATGTCCGCGGCGTTCGAGCTCGCGCCTTTTGGCGTCACGGCGAACATCGTCTATCCCCCTGTCACGGACACCGGCTGGATCACGGATTCGGTACGAGAGCATGTGAAGAGCCGTGGCGATCTGATCCACATCGTCGAGCCGGAAGAAGTGGCCCAGGTGATCGCGTTTCTTTCCTCCGACTACGCCCGACTCATCACGGCGAACGTCGTGCATCTGCGGTAGGGATGTGGATCCGAAGAGACTCGTGCAGCCGGCGTCCGATTGGGAGAAACCCTCTCTAGGGGTCAAGCTCTCCTACGCCGTTCCCAGCTTCGCCACGGCAGCGATGGCCGCCCCCGTGATCATCGAGCTGAAGATCTTCTACACGGATACGGTGCTGGTACCGGCCGGCCTGTTGGCGGTCGCGATGGCGATTGCCCGGGCCTTCGACGCCATTACCGACCCGCTGATGGGGTGGATCACGGATCATACCCGGACCCGCTGGGGTCGGCGAAAGCCATGGATTCCACTCGGAGTCCCACTCTGCGCTCTCTGCTACTGGATCATGTTCCTTCCACCCCAGAGTCTGTCGGCAGAGGGCGGAGCGGTGATCTGGATCGGCGCGGCCTACTGTCTCTACTACCTCTTCCACACCGTCTGGGCCGTTCCCTACGCCGGCCTCGGCTTCGAGCTTTCCCCCGACTACGACGACCGCACCAGCCTTTTCGGGTACCGCTCGATCCTTGGCGGGCTCGGGCTGATGCTGTCCTTCTTCCTCCTCTACCAGACGAAGGCGGGAGAGATGTTCGCGGACGACCGCGAGATGCTCGCGGTGCTTACGGGATGTTTCGCGTTGCTGATGATCGCTCTCTTCGTATGGCCCCTTTTGCGGGTGCGGGAGCATCCGGAGTTCTCGACTCGGAAGCGCGCCCCCTTCGTCCCCGGAATCCGGCGCGCTCTGCGCAACCGCCCTTTTCGAATCCTGCTTCTCGCCACCATTCTCGGCACCATTCCGGCAACCATGCCGACATTGCTGATGCCCTACTTCACCAAGTATGTGCTTCAGGTCGAGGACCAGTGGCGTCTCGTCTTCGCTGGTGTCTATGTCGTCTCCGGCTTTCTATCGCTGCCGGTCTGGATGGGGGTGGCGCGGCGAATCGGGAAGCTCCCTGTCTGGATCATTACGGCGGCGATAGGGGTCGTCTCGAGCTTCGTGCTGTTCACGGTAGGGGAGGGCCAGACGACGAGGATGATCGTCCTCGAGATCATTCGCGGGTTCGCGGCCGGAGCCATCGTGATCCTGGGTCCGTCAATGATGGCGGACGTGATCGACTACGACGAGCTGCGGACGGGAAGGCGCCGCGAGGCGCAGTTCGGGGCCTTTCTGAACCTGATCCCCAAATTCGTGGCGATCCTTGGCGCCACGCTCCCGCTCGCTCTGATGGGCGCTGCGGGCTACGACCCTACGCTGCCCAAGCTCACGGACGGGGCGACCCTCGCCATTCGAGGCCTATTCACCTTGTTTCCGATCGCGTTCCACATCGGAGGGCTGGTCATCCTCCTCCGGTATCCGATCAGTCGCGACGTGCACGGGGTAATTCGCGATGGCATCGCCCGCCACCAGCAGGGCGAGAACGCTCATGATCCCATCACCGGTCACACCAGGCCGCCGGCAGATGCGCGCAGCGTGGACGAGGAGACAGGCTGGTTTCTGGACAACTTCTCCCTGCGCGCACTTCGCCACGCCGCGGAGCGCGGACCCAGGGGCATCGTGCGGGATGCTCTCGTGCCAACCGCGGCGGCCGCGCTGCTATCTGCGGCCGCGATTGGCGGAGCCGTGGCGCTGCTCTTCAACTCGTTGTCTCGCTCCCAGGAGGACCAGCTGAGGCAGGGGGTGGCGGCGTGCATGGTGGTGGTCGCCGGACTCGCGATCACCGCGCTGCTCTACCATTTCATGCGCATCTGGCCCGCGAGACAGATGGCCGCAGATCCAGTCGATGCCGAGACCATCCGCGCCCACCTCCGGGAGTCGTCATAGCGGCCTCGCAAGTGGCTGTAGACGCCTGTGCTCTGCCTTGCGAGTGGACGAGGAGAGTAGCTACTGGTCGGATCCGATGATCTTTCCGGCGGATTCCAACATCAATGCCGAGAGCTGGCTCCGAAGGTCCTTGTCGAGCTTCTCCTTGGAGGCGAGCATGAGACCTCGTGTGCAAAGTGTGTCGACCTCCAGGGAGCGGTGATCGCTCGTTCCGCCCACCGTGACGCGTTCGAAGGTGTAGACGACACTCCCGTCGGGACGCTTGGCATTTCCGACATCCGCTTCCCTGATGGGAACGAGTCGGTAGGTGTCCGGGTTCTCGAGGACGGTCTTGATCGGCGCGGACCGGGCCTCGGGACGCTGTACGATCATGGCGGCCTTGAGCTTCGTGTGCACCCCACCCACCTTGAGCTGCAGGAGAGCCTCCATGACGTCGACCGAGACGGGAGTGATCGCTCGGAATCCAGGCTCCAGCTCGCTTATGTTCTCGAAGGTCACGGAGGCGCCGCTCTCGTTATCGTCGACCGAGATCTCCCCACCGGTTGCTGCCTTGAGGCTGGCCGCGGTGGTGAGATCGCCACTCTGCCGCGCGACGACGAAGACGCACTCCTTGCCCGCATCGCCCAGCACGATGAACTCAATGCGAATTCCGGGTGGTGCTGCAGATAGCGGTTCAACGCGTCGGTCTGGGTCAGGGTAACGCCCACCGGGCTCGATGGGTCGTCGAGCCTCCTGAGGTTTTCCATGGATCCCCGGCTGGTGAGGATCTCGATCCAGGCATCGTGCTCCAGCAGCATGGCCGACTTGAGGCGCTTCCCGATGTAGTAGTAGTTGCCCCCCTCCCGGCCGGTACTCATGACCGAATCCGGTTCTCGGGCCAATTGCGCATCGGTGACCTGCAGGACGATCGTTGTGAAGAGCAGGGCGATGACGGTCAAGACGCGGCCCCTCCGATCGATCCAATTGAGCGAGAATGCTGGCCGCGATTCCGACCGATCCATCGCCGACGCGTGCCTGCGTCCACCAAGGACCCACTGGTTCTGGTGGTGTTCGATCTTAGCGGCGGACCGGCTCCCCGACGAGGGGACCCGGTACGCAGAGAGTCTTTCCAGGTCCTCGTTTCCGTGTACTTTTTCCTGTTGTTGGCAGGGCCGACCGGCCCTCGCCAGGTCCAACGGTGTGACACCGCTCACGGGTTTATCCCTACGATACTTCGAAAAGGATGTTACGATCGTTCTTCACCCCCCTACGGGAGAGGTGCGGCTCGAACACGGAGGAGATGGAAGTGCGCAAGATGACTCGACGAATCGTGACAGCTATGGCGGCCGTCCTGTTGATGGCGATTCCCGCGTCCGCACAGGTCGTGGTGGCCGATGCGGGCGAAGATCTCCTCCTGGAGTGTTCCGCGACGGATGGCACAGACGTCAACCTGGATGGCCGTGCCTCCACGGTGGACGGGGTGAGGATGGACGACCTCCTCAATCCCCATGCGGCTGACGTCACCTATCTCTGGGAGGCGGTGGACGTCGACTTCGACGACGAGACGAGCCCGACGCCGATGGGCGCTTTCCCGTTGGGGCTGACGACCGTTACCCTGAATTTCACCTACACCGATCCCACGTCGCTGATCGAGACCACCGCGACGGACACAGTGGACGTCAGCATCGGCGACACCACCCCGCCCACGGTGGTGGGCGCTTCGGATCCCATCGTACTCTGGCCGCCGAACCACAAGCTGCATGAGGTGGACGTGGATCTGGTCGTGATGGACAACTGCGACCCGGATCCCGCTGTGCTCCTGACCTCTCTGGTGAGCAACGAGCCGGATAACGGCAACGGTGATGGAAACACCGTAGACGACATCCAGGAGGCCGAGGTCGGCACCGACGACCGTATCTTCCTGCTGCGCGCAGAGCGGATGGGGGGCGGATCGGGCCGCGTCTACACAGCCACCTACAACGCCACCGATGCCTCCAACAACTACACCGACGGCGTGGTCGAGATTCTGGTCCCGCACGATCAGGGCGACCTGAAGGCCGCCAAGGCGGAGGCGAAGGCGGAGAAGAAGATGGCCAAGGCCGCGGCGAAGGTTGACAAGCAGGCTGCCAAGGCCGCGAAGAAGGCCGCCAAGGTGGAGGCGAAGGCTGCGAAGAAGGCCGCCAAGGCGGAGGCAAAGGCCGCGAAGCAGGCGGCCAAAGCTGCCAACAAGGGACTCTGAAGCGGCTGCGCCTCTCCTAGACCGAGCTCAGGCGCTTGACGAGGCGGTAGAGGAACTCCTGGCCTTCGAAGAAGGAACGGATCAGGATCCGCTCGTCGCGGCCGTGTGCGCGCACGTCCTCGATGTCTGGAAGATGCCGGAGACCCCGTAGACGGGAATTCCCGCGTTGCGCAGGAACAAGCTGTCCGTCGCCCCCGTGCTCATCGTCGGGATCACGGGCACACCGGGCCAGAGCTCCTCATTGGTTCGCTCGATGGCGCCAAGCACTTCTGGCGTCAGTGGCGAAGGCGGCGACTTGAGCGAGTGCGCGTCCTGGAGCCTCCGCAGACTGGATGGCGCACTCGTCCGTGACGCCGCGGCCCCAGTTAGCCCTTCGACAGCTTGTAGCCCGCCTTTTCTCTGTCGTAGGTGGTCTGCGTGACTCCCTGGTCCTTCAGGAAGCGCTTCATGATCCGGTGGACTTCACTCTTGGGGAGCTTCTCGACGAAATCGATGAACCTTGGAATCATGAAATCCGCCATCTTGTCGCGGCAGAAGTCCAATAGATCCTCGGGAGTCAGGGTCTCACCGGGCCGCAGCACCACCGCGACCATGACCTCGTCTTCGCCGTATTCCTCTGACTTGACGCCGTAGGCTGCCGATTCCAGCACCTTCTCGTGCCGATTGACCACCCGCTCGATGCTCCAGGCGGCGATGTTCTCTCCCCGTCTCCGGATGGCGTCCTTCTTCCGATCGACGAAGTAGAGCCAGCCGTCCTTGTCCTTGGTGGCCAGATCACCGGTGTGGAACCAGAGCCGTCCGTCGGGTCCCTTTTGAACTCGGCTCTTCGAGGCCTTCTCATCCTTGTAGTAGACGACCTTTCGCTGTTCCTGTTCCTCTCCCTTGACCAGGAAGACCAGCTCCCCGGGCTCGTCGGGACCGAGCAGCGCCCCGTCGTCGTCCATGATCTCGGCCGTTACGCCATCGGGAGGCATCCCCATCGTTCCTACCGGGATGTTCTCCCGGCCAAAAGTACCCAGCATGAAGCCTCCGCCGTCGACGGCCCCGTAGGCTTCGTACACCTTGACATCGAACCGGCTCTCGAACAGCTCGACCAGCTCTTTGGGGCAGGCAGCCGAGTTGACGCGCCAAACACGGTTGTCCTTGTCGTTCGGCTTTTCCGGCTGCTTCAGCAGGAAATGCGGCATCGATCCGAGCAAGTTGAAGTTGGTGACTCCGTACTTCCGAATGATGTCCCAGAACCTCGAGGCGGAGAATCTCTTGGAGAGAATGACGGGGAAGCCCGCGGCAAAGCCGGGGATCGTCGTCAGTTGCAGCGCATTCCCGTGGAACAGGGGCAGGCAGGTGTAGAAGACATCGCCGGCTCTGCCCATCGCATGGGCGATGAACATCGGCCCGTGAAGAGCGAGGCCCATGAAGGTTCTTCCGTAGAAGAAAGTAGTGGCCTTGGGAAGACCGGTCGTGCCCGAGGTGTAGATGAGGAGCGACATGTCTCCCGGATCGAGCTTCGTCTCGATGTCATCATCCGGTGCTTCCATCAGCTCCTGGAGGGAGATCATTCCCTCGGGCAGTCTGAAGTCTCCAGGCGTCTCGTTGACGTCGACGATGACGTGCTCGACCTTTGGCAGCTGATCGGAGATGGCCTGATAGTTGTCGAGCAACGTCCAGTGGATGACGACAGCCTTGCTGTCGGAATGATCGATGATGTACTGCAGGCTCTCGCCCTTGAGACCCGTATTCACGAGGACCGTGTAAGCGCCGATCTTGACCGCTCCAAAGAGACTGAAGAGGAACTCCGGGGAATTGATCTCGACCAGCGAGAGGCCGTCGCCCTGCTCGAGCCCCAGCCGCTCGAGCCCGTTCCCGAGCCGATTCGATCGGAGATGCATCTCACGATAGGTGTATTTCTCTTCGATATCCTTGTCGAAATCACGGATATAGGTGAGGAAGACCTGATCGCCCACGCTCTCGGCCTTGTGTCTCATCAGCTCGCCAAAGGTCGTTTCGGGTCCAATCTCGAATTGCGCGGCCATCGGGCTCTCCTTCTCTTCCGGTACGCCACGACGCTACTCCGACGACCCGGCCTTTCGCAACATGGGGCCGCCTGGTTCGATCCCGCTGTGCCGATCCGCTGCTCGGGGCGCAGGCGAGCCACGTGCGGCAGATCCCTCACGCTCCCGGCGCCGCGGCGCACCCCAGGCACTTGGCGATACGGAGGCGAAATCGCTCAGGCTTCGGAGAGGTCCATGATGTCGCGGGTCATGCGGAAGAGCATCAGGTCGGGGGCGGGTCGTTCGGAGATGTGGAGGCGGGTGAGGTCCTCGCGAGCAGCGCGTGCGCATTCGTTGAGGAATCCCTCGATTGCGAGCCGCATGGGTTCAGAGTAGGCGTGCGCCTCGCGCACCGCGATGCAGACGCGTCCCGAATGCTCGGGATCGGGCTCGACCATCCACTTGCCCACGTTGTAGATCGCTGACGCCAGCGAAGTAAGTAGCCTGATGTTGCGAGCGTAGTCTGCGATCACTGTCGACTGGCCGCCACCCACTGAATCGCTCGTCTCTCCCCAGCGCGACAGGAAGTCGAGCTGCTGATAGAGCCCGCTCGTCATCAGGCGGCGCGCACTGGCCCTTCCCCTCTCGACGAAGTAGCTGTCCTTGCCGTCGCCTTCGACGTCACCGAGCAGCTCGATCAGGCGGCCGTAGCTCTCCATCGGGTACCACGCCGAGGGGTGGATCTCGCTCTCGAGAAAGGCGAGATCCTCAATGGCCAGATGGACGTCGACTTCCTCCTGGGATACGCGCCCCTCGCGTTGCAGGCGGGCGAGGTCGTCGATGGCTCCCCTGAAGATCGATCCCTTGATGGAAGGCTCCGCCATGGATCTGCTCCTCCCGGCCTGCTGCCTCGGTTTTCTCTCATCGGCGTGTAGGGCGCACCGCTTGAGCGCAGCTTGCGACCGGACGGCTGCGAGGAGCGCTAAGATCTTCCCGCGGCCTCGAGAGCGGTACTCCATCGCTCGGGTAGGATTCCTCGCCAGCCAGGATTCTTCGTGAGAGTGGGCGGATCGACGGGAACAGGTGGTTCGCGGGGCGGTTCCATCGAAGCGCGGTACGCCTGGGCGCAGGAGCAGCACCGGCTCTATGGGGCGCGCCTGCGCGAGGACGAGCTCGTCTCTCGCCTCCTCGCAGAGCTGCGCGCTCAGGTGGTCACCTCGAGAGAGTCCATGGTCGGCGCCGGCCTGGTCGAGAATTGCCGCGCTTGTGAGGAGGAAGAGGGCGGCTCGTGCTGCGGCCGGGGAATGGAGGACCACTACGACGGCGTGCTGCTGCTCATCAATCTGATGTTGGACGCGGTCATCGAGAAGGAGTGGCGCGACCAGGAGAGCTGCCTCTTCCTCGGCTCCGCGGGCTGCCGCCTTCCGGCGCGCGACCACATCTGCGTCAACTACCTGTGCATGAAGGTGGGCGAGCGGATCTCCCCCCCGCCCTGGCGGAGATGCGCAAGCGCCAGGGCTGCGAGCTGGACACCCTCTTCCGTCTCACCGACCACATCACGAAGCTGCTCCCCAAGCTTCACGCCAATGGCGGCGGGGACGCTCGAGGCTGAGAAGACCTACGAGCCGTGCGTGTGCATGTTGCCTCGTCCTGGGATCGGCGGGAGGTCCAGGGCCGAGAGCAGCCCAGGAGGCGCAGCACAGACGGCCGGGATGGCGTGGATGGCGCGCATACCGGTCGCGAGGCAGGAGCCCGCATTGGGATCGCCGTCCCGCTCTCCTCGGAAGGTGGTCTCCTGAACGATGTTCGGGCTTCCCTCGACCGTGACCCGGTACGCGTCGTTCTCTTCGAGCTTTGCCCTTGGCCAGTGGGGCGCCGCCGCGTTGGTGATGCGGTTGCAGTGCTCGACGATGATCCGCGGCTCGCCGCCCACGAAGCCCCGGATCTCGAAGCGCACCGCCGCGCAATGTCCGGGCTGGATCGCCCCATGGGTGAACTCGATCCGTTGCGGAGTCGGCCATTTCTCCCAGACGGTGTCGAGCTTCTCGAGCTCGACGCCGATGGCGTCGGCGATCATGTGGATGGTGTGTCCCCAGGCGAAGATGAGGGCGCGGGGGTTCTCGAGGATCGCCTTCTGTTCGATCGGGTCGCCGAGCCCCATCGGCTCGTAGGAGCCCGGGTAGCTGGAGTAATCGAGGATCTCCTGGATTCGAACCCGGTCGACGCGCCCGCAGAGGCCCATCAGCGTCATCGGGAAGAGGTCGTTGGCGAAGCCCGGGTCGATCCCGGTGGTGAAGCAGCTGGTACCTCCCGCCCGGCACGCTTCCTCGAGTGGCGCGATCATCTGTGGTGGACACGCCTTGGGGTAGACCAGGGGCGTCATCGAGGTGTCCACGACGTTCTTTCCCGCGGCGAGCGCGCAGCTCAGGTTCTCGATGTTCTGAGCTGCATATTGGGCCGTGGGGCCAAAGTAGGCGACGGCGTCCGCGTCCGCGGCGAGTGCGCCCTGGACGTCGGTGGTCGCGCGCAGGCCGATCGGCTCCCGCTTGACGAGCTCACCCACGTCGACGCCGTCCTTCTCCGGGCTGTGGGTGATCACGCCGACCAGCTCGTAGCTCGGATGGTCGAGCAGCTCCCGGATCACCATCTTCCCGACGAAGCCCGTTCCCCAGAGGATCACCTTGTGAGACATGAAGAATTCTCCTCGGCAGCGGCCTGCGCCATCAGCGCATCATCTCTCCACCGTTTACCATCAGGGTCTGTCCTGTGATGCAGCGCGCTCGGTCGGAGGCGAGGAAGAGAGCGGCCTCGGCGACGTCCTCGTCGGGGACGATCTCGCCGAGGGGGATGCGGCTGGTGATCTCATCCAGGATCGCTTTTTCCGGTTTTCCTTCGGTCTTCGCCCGAAGCTTGACGAAGGCCTCGACCGGCGGCCCCCACATCCAGCTGGGGACGACCATGTTGACGCGGATCCGGTCCGCGCCGAGCTCGTGCGCGAGGTAGTACATGGCGGAGAGCAGCGCGCCTTTGGAGGCGGCGTAGCCCGCGTGCGGCATCTGCCGTTGGTACATCGCCTGCGAGCCGATCAGGACCAGTGCTCCGCCCCCCGCACTCTTCATCCGGGGAGCGATCGCGCGGATCAGAGTCAGACTCCCCAGCACATTGGTCTCGTAGGCCAGACGCCACTTCTCGAAATCCGTGTCGTGCAGCCCGCCGAAGACGATTTCGTACGCCGCGACCTGGACCATCGCGTCGATGCGCCCGAACCTCTCCAGGGCAAGGGCGGTCAATGCCTCGCAGTCGTCTGCGCTGATGATGTCGGTTCGGGCGTAGGCGATGCGTTCACCCGAGGGATCCAGCTCCCGGGCTGTCGCCTCGAGAACCGACTCGGTGCGAGCCGCCAGCACGACCCGAGCTCCATCGCGGAGAGCGAGGCGTGCCACCTCGCGTCCCAGCCCGGTGCCCACACCGGATACCACCAGGGTTCGGTCCTCCAGGATCATACGCGCAACTCCTTACATGAATGACGGGCGCTCGCCGATGATCTTTCGTTCGCGCAGCCCCCGGAGCTCGTTGGGAGAGAGCCCCAGCTCCCCGCCCAGAATCTCATCGTTGTGCTGACCGAGTGTGGGTGGCGGGCTCGCATGCAGGTGGCGTTCCAGCCCGGAGAAGGCCATCGGCAGACCGGGATAGCGCGTCTCGCCGGTGACGGGGTGCTCCATCACCTGGAAGAAGCGGCGGTGCTCGAGCTGCGGATTGGGCATCAGGAAGTGCCCGTTGACCAGGGGGTGGGCGGGGACGCCGGCATCGACCAGCGTCTGGACCGCTTCGTCGCGTTTCTGCATCGATAGCCATTCTCCGATCCGCGCGTCGATCCCGTCGTGGGCTTCGCGACGTCCGCGTGCCGAGGCCAGGGCGGGATCGCGAGACCACTCGCTCTCATTCATCAGCGCGCAGAGCCGCTGCCACTGAGCGTCGGAGGCCACGGCCAGCGCCAGGTACTCGTCTTCTTCGGCACAGCGGTAGACCCCCTGCGGAGCGGCGTAGGGGCCGCGGTTCGCGGCGCGCGTCAGCAGCCGCCCGTAGGCGGAGTACTCGATCACCTGCTCTGCCGCCACGTTCAGGGCGGCCTCGACCAGCGGGACCTCGACCAGCTGGCCCTCGCCGGTCTGGCGCCGGTGCTCGAGCGCCAGCAGCAGCGCGAAGACCGCGTGCATTCCGCCGATCGGATCGCAGGGACCGCGCGGGACCAGCGGGATGTCGTCGTAGCCGGTGATCCACGCCAGTCCGCTCGCCTGCTCGACGGTCATGGCAAAGCCCGCGCGGTCGCGCCAGGGGCCGTCGAGGCCGAAGGCCGGCATCCGGACCATGATGGCGCTGGGATTGAGCGCATGGACCCTGTCCCAACCCAGGCCGAAATTGTCCATGACGCGGGCGGAGAAGTTCTCGGTCACGACGTCCGCACCACGGATCAGGCGCTCGAGGAGCGCCATCCCCTCCTCGCTGTCGAGCTGAAGCGTCACGCCGCGCTTTCCCGGATTCACTCCGGCGAAAATTGGCGACCATTCCCAGAGGCGGTCGGTGGGAATCGCGCCGGCGAAGCGCATGCCGTCCGGACGCTGGATCGACTCCACCTTGACCACGTCCGCGCCCATGTCGGCGAGGGTCCATCCCGCGATCGGGCCGGCCCAGAAGGTGGAGAGCTCGACGACGCGAAGGCCGCCCAGCGGCAGGGCTCCACCTCTCTCGACGAACGGCGCGGTCGGCCTCGTGGCCTTCCGCGCTGCCGCCACCTGGTCGGTATGCTCCCCCAGCTTCGGCGCGGGGCCAAAGGGTCTGAGTGCGGTCTTTTCGAGCAAATAGGGTGGCCGCGGCCGGACGAAGCCGCCCGGACCCTCGACGAAGCTGCCGCGCCGGGCGAAGTGGTCCATCTTCGGGAGGTTTCGTCCGTCGCCGATCGGCGCGACGGGAATCCGCATCAAGCTGGCGAGCTCGATGATCTCGTCGACGGTGCGCTTCCGCGTCCATCCGTGAACGATCTTCTGCATGAACTCGAGCTGTTGACTTCGAAACGTCCCTTCCAGGTAGCGCACGTCCTTGGCGAGCTCGGGCTGTCCGATCAGGACGCAGAAGTCCAGCCACTGCTGGCCGGTAATGGTGCAGAAGCCCACCCAGCCGTCCCTGGCCGGCTCGACGGAAGGGACCTCGATTCCCCGGGGCAGCTTCCCCTCGCGCCACTGTCCGCTCAGGTCGTGGTAGTAGGTCATGCTGAGCAGCATCGCCTCGAAGATCGAGAGGTCGACGTGCTGACCTCTTCCTGTGTTGCGCGCGGAGAGCCAGGCGAAAAGCGCCCCGACCGCGGCGAAGCCGCCGGCGATCCACTCGCCGATCCGGCCTCCGGCCGCCACCGGCTCGCGGCTCGCGAGACCCCGATGGGCCGTCGATCCGGTTGCGGCTTGAAGGGTGAACTCGGTGGCGGGGCGCTCTGCCCAGGGGCCATCGCTTCCCCACGGCGAAATCGAGACCAGCGAGAGCGTCGGACTCCGCGCCTGCAGCAGCTCGAATGTCAGGCCCAGGCGTGCCAGCTCTCTCGGGCCGAAGCTCTCCACCACCAGGTCCGCCGTCGCTGCAAGGTCGAGAAGGGCCTCGCGCCCGGCGCGGCTCTCTAGGTCGAGGGTGACGCTGCGCTTCGAGGCGTTCAGGTGCTGGAAGAGCGCACCGTCCTCGCCCTCGGCGATCTTCGCGCCCGACGCCGTCCAGCGTCGGAGCGGGTCGCCTCCATCGGGCGACTCGACCTTGACGACCTCGGCACCCGCGTCGACGAGCATCTTCGTGCAGTAGGGCCCCGCGATCTCTGTGGAGAGATCGATCACCTGAATTCCCGCCAGAGGCCAGCCGAAAGGCCGACTCATCGCTCCCTCGCTACGCGACCCGGTGAGAAATGCAGGCTAGCGGACTTTGACACCCGTCTCGCCGAAGAGCAGCAGCTTCCCGTTGACGCCCTCCGCTGCGGCTGCGTTCCCACGGCGATCCGGCTCGATCGCCGCGGAGAAGGTCCTGCCGCCGTCGCTGCTGGTCAAGACGGCGCCGCCGAGCCCGACGAGGACGATGGTTCCATCCGCTCGGACGATGCCGGACTGGAGAGACTGATCGGTGCCGCTCGCCAGCTCCTGCCAGCTCTCTCCCCGGTCCTCGCTGCGGAAGACGTGGCCGCGCATGCCGAACACCAGGAAGGCGTCCGGACCGACTGTCAGCCCCCCCCAGAAGGATCCTCTGTAGGGCGGGTGGAGACGCTCCCAGGACGCACCGTCGTCCAGCGAGCGGTAGATCGAGCCGGATTCCGCTGCAATGAAGAGCGTGTCGCCGGGGCCGCGGAAGATGGCATTCAGGTGATAGTCGTCAGCCGGGTTCGAGGTGAGCGGGCGACGCTGCCAGGTCTCACCGCCGTCCGTGGTCTCGAGCAGCAGGCCGAATGCCCCCGCCGCGAGGCCGCGCCTGGCGTCCCGGAACCAGACGGAGAGCAGGGGTGCCTCCTCCGCGAGATCCCGATGCTGCAGCTCCCAGGTCTCACCGCCGTCGCGGGTGTGGATCACGACCACATCGTGCCCCACCGCCCAGCCCCGCTTGGCATCGACGAAGGTGACCGCGGTCAAGGTGACCTGGGTCGGAACCGACCTGGCCTGGCGCCAGCTCCCGCCGCTGTCGTCGGAGAGCAACACATGGCCCCACTCGCCGACGGCGACCAGGCGACCGTTCGCGCGCGCCACATCGACGAGAAGCGAGCTCGTCGCGAGCCGCGAGGGAATGGCCTGCTCCTCCGCGGCCTCGGCACCCGACGCGGCGAACAATGTCAGCGTCAGCACCCAGAGGAAATGCCTCCAGCTCTTCGGCCACCCGCGGTTCATCCGCGCGGCTCCTCTTTCCCGCCCGACCGTTCGATGGCCTGCTGTCGGCTCCGGGCAACCGCCTCCTCCGGGAGGTCCAGCTCGCGCGCGACACGTTTGATCAGGCGCTCCTCGAAGGGGTGAAGGTGTTCGTCCACCAGGGCGATTTCCCACAGTCTTCGAACGATTTCGATCTGCTCGCCCTGACTGAAGTGCCTCTTGATCGTCTCGGTGAAGAGCCAGTTGTCCCACATCTCGTCTTCGTGCTTCTCGGCGACTCCGACCAGGATCTCGGCCGTCTCGCGATCGAGGGCAAAGGCCTCCCGGACGGCCTGGCAGATCGCGTCGCGCTCCCTTTCGCCGAAGGCGCCGTCGATGCGCGCACACTCCACCATCAGCGCCGCGGCGGCCAGCGTCTGGACTTCGAAGGGCCGCTCCGGGCCGGGAGCCGGTCCGGGCCTCTTGGCTAGCAGCTCTCGTATCGCCTTGGTCAACACGGCGTTCTCCTTCAGCGGCCGATGGTGGGTGCCCTGACCCTGTGGCGCCGCGGAACGATCAGGTCGATCGTGACCGCCAGCGCAGGGAGCATCGTCACGGCCATGACCATGTTGATCATGAACATGAAGGTCAGCAGCAAGCCCATGTCCGCCTGGAACTTGAGTGCGGAGAAGGACCAGGTGGAGACGCCGATCGCCAGCGTGACGGCCGTGAAGATCACCGCGTTTCCGGTCTCGAAGAGGGTCTGTTGGTAGGCGGTGGTGATGTCGAGGCCCTCGGAGAGGTGGAACTGCAGGCGGTTGTAGATGTAGAAGGCGTAATCCACACCGAGGCCGACCGCCAGCACCATGACCGGCATGGTGGCCACCTTGAGGCCGATCTCGAGCTCCTTCATGAACCAGTAGCCCGAAGCCGTCGCCACTCCGAGGGGTACGCAGCAGCAGATGGTGGCGCGCCAGTCGCGGTAGGTCAGTAGCACCAGCGCGATGATGGCGCCGTAGACGTAGAGCATGATCGGCACCTCGGACCTCTCGAGCTCCTCGTTGATGGCGGCCTGGACCCCGACGCTGCCGCTCGCCAGGCGGATCTTGATGTCGTCCCTCGGGTGGCTCTCACGAAATTCGTTCACGGCGGCGATCACAAGCCTGATCGTCTCGGCCTTGTGGTCGGCCGTGAAGGCGTACACCGGCATCAGGGTGCACTCGGCATTCAGCAGCCCAGTCTCCTCGGGGAGGTGCCCCACCGCCCTCACCAGGAGATAACGGTTGCGCGGAAGCGTGGCCCACTTGAGGTTCCCCTCGGCTCCTCCCGCATTGATCTGCTTGGCGATCACCGGCACGGAGGCTACCGAGAGCACTCCCGGGACGTTCTGGATGTGCCAGCTGAGCTCGTTCAGATACTGCATCGCGTCGTAGTCGATGCAGGACTCCTCGGGTGTCTCGACGATGACCGTGAGCACGTCGAGCCCCAGGGAGAACTTGTCCACGATGGTGATGGCGTCCCGGTTGAAGCGGGAGTCGGAGCGGAGCTCCGGCGAGCCGGGATGGACGTCACCCACGTGTCGACCCGTACCTTGCCAGAGGGCCACCGCGAAGAGGGCGACGAAGAATACGACTGCCACCACTGCGTTGCGGGTCTCCGCGATCCTTCCCAGGCGACGGATGAGTCTCTCTCGAGCCTCCCGCGCGCGTTCGATGCGGTCGATGTAGCTCTCGTCGAATCTGAAGAAGGAGGCGAGGACCGGCAGCATCACCAGGATGGTGATGATCTTGAAGCCGACTCCGATCATCGCCGTAATCCCCAGCTCCTCGATCATTCCGATGGGGATGATCACCAGGATGCCGAATCCGACCATGTCGGTGACGATCGCCATGGAGCCGGGAACCAGCAGCCCACTGAAGCTCCGCCGGGCCGCGGTGATGCTGTCGGATCCGCCGCAGATCTGCTTCGAGATCAAGTTGATCTGCTGGACCGAGTGCGACACCCCGATGGCAAAAACGAGGAATGGGACCAGGATGGCCAGCGGGTCGAGCCCGAATCCCAGCAGCTGGATCGCGCCGAACAGCCAGACCACCGAGGTAAGCGAGCAGAACAGAGGCAGCACCGTCAGGATCCAGGAGCGCGAGTAATAGTAGACCGCGGCGGCGGTGAGGACGAAGGCCAGGGCGAAGAACCAGAAGGCGCCCTTTGCACCCTCGGCGATCTGGCCCATCATGGTGACGAAGCCGAGGATGTGGACGTCGAAGTCCTCGCTCTCGTGCTTCTGCCGGATCTCCTTCTCGATCCGCTTGGAGAGCTCCAGGTAGTCGAGTCTCTCCTCCGTCTTGGGGTCGACTTCCAGCAGCTCGGCCGTCACCATCGCGGCCGTGTAGTCCTTGGCGACCAGACGCCCGACGTAGCCGCCCTTGATGACGTTGCGCCGGATCACCTCGATGTCCTCGCCGTTCATCCGGGTGGCGAGGACATCCGCGGAGATCACGTCGTCGGCGATCAGTCCCTCCTCGGTGATCTCGAAGTAGCGGGTATTGGGCGTCCAGATCGATGTGACCGTCCGCCGATCGACGCCCGGGAGGAAGAAGACGTCGTCGGTCAGCGCCTTCAGCTCCGCCAGGAAGGGCTGGGTCCAGATGTCTCCGTGCTTGGCGCGCAGCACGAAGATGACTCGATTCGAGCCGAAGAGCCGGTCCTGATACTCGAGGAAGGTCTGGATGTACTCGTGATCTCGCGGGAGCTGCTTCTCGAAGCCGGCATCCATGCGGAGCTGGGTGGCGAAGTAGCCCATTACCGCCGTGATCACCCCGAGGATGATCAGGAGCGCGATGCGGTGGCCGAAGACCAGGTTCTCGAGGAAGCGGATCACGGATGCTCTGCTCTATCGCTCCCTAGCGCTTCCCCATGCGCCGCAGGTCGTCCGGCGCGAAGAGACCCTTGTCGTCTGCGAGGGTGCGTTCTTCGGCTGGTATCCCGAGGTGTTCGTAGATGGGTTCGCTTCTCCTCGTTGATGGCCGGCGTGATCACGTAGCGGCCCGCCACCAGGTCGTATAAGAGGCTGCCGTTGGCGATACAGGAAGGGACCTCGAAGAGGAGCTGTGGAAGGTGCTCGGATACCCGCCAGAGATCTCCTCTGGTGTCGTAGCCGTCGACCACGGCTATCATCCAGTGGTCCTCGTCAATGTAGAAGACGCGCCTGGCGATGGTGTGCCGCTTGTCGGGCCTGACGGTGCCCTCCACCACCCAGACCCGGTGAAGCTCGTAGCGGATCAGGTCCCGCCGCGGGTAGCGGGGCTGAATGATGTCCTCGTACTTGAGGTCGGTGTCGAAGAACTTCACGCTGTTGTAGGGGATGTAGATCTCCTTCTTCCCCAGCAGCTTCCAGTTGTAGCGATCCGCGGCGCCGATGAAGCCGTTGGTCGAGTCGATGGTCATCAGACCCTGGAAGCCGGGAATCGGGTTGTCGTACTCGAAGTTGGGGTTGCGCCGCACCCGCCGCTGGCCGGGATTGTAGGTCCAGGCCTTGAGGTGACCGTCGGTGAGCGAGTAGACCAGGGTGATTTCGCCGGCCTGCTTGGGCGGCGCCATGTTGTGGGAGAGCGACTTGGCCCAGACGCCATCGAGATCTTCGATGGTCTCGAACTTCGGCTCGTGGGTCCGATTATACAGGACCTGTCTCCTTATAATCGGCACGAAGGAGCCGCTCTTGGTCGGAATCAGCGTGGCCTCGATCCTGTCCATCCCTATCAGGCCGTTCAATATCGAGAGCCTGCCGTTCTGGAGGACCTGACAGCCGTTCTCGGGAAGCGGGAAGAGGGGACTCCACCTGCCAGCGGTGATGAAGCACTGGTCGTCGACCGCGGCCTCGCGCGCGTTGCGCTTGGCGTTCTCGTAGTCCGCCTCCGGGAAGGCGCAGCTGCGGCGGGTCGGGTAGACGTTCATGATGTAGCCGTCGTAGCTCTTGATCAGTGCGATCTGCCCCGGGGTGAGCTTGTCGGCGTACTGGTCGACGTTGCTGGCGTCGATGGTGAAGAGAATCGGATCGTCGACAAAGAGGTTGGGCCGCTTCATCTCCGGCTCCCACCCTGGAGGCGGCTTGGTGACCCCGCCCGTCCACTCGGGGATGGTGCCCTCGGCATTGCCCGCCCGCTCCGCGCCCACGGGCGTGAGCTCCGGTCCGCCGAGGCGGGCGATCTCCTCCTCGGTGGGGACTGCGAAGGCGGCCGTCGCCGCAAGCGCCAGCGCGACCGCGAGCGCGGTGGCAGTCCATCTGGCCATTGCTCTTCCTCCTGCTGAATCCGATGCTGAAATTGGCGATTCCCCTGGCCTGGCGAGCGCCCCGGCGGAGCCCTCAGAAGCTGCGCGTCACACTGAACGAGACGAAGTCCCGGTCGAGCACGGGATTTCTCTCTCCGCCCCCGAAGTAGCCGGTGTAGGACAGGTCGAACTGCCAGACACCCAGGTAGTCCACGTTGACGCCCGCCCCGAAGCCCATCAGCCCCTTGATGAACTGGGTTTGGCCGCCCGGGTAGGTGCCGTTCACCGCGTGGCTGAAGCTGACCCTCGGCGTCACCGTGATCGGGACCCCCAGCGGGTTGTCGTAGTCCCCCCGGATCAGTGTCGCGTAGGCCCAGCTGAACTCGGTGGGACGGCCCGTGTTGTTCACCGTGGCGTAGCCGAGGCTCTCGTCGAAGTTCGGAAAATCCACGAACACGACCTCACCGGTCACCGCGATGCTGCTGATCCGCAGCGCGCGAACGATCGCGCCCACGTAGGGGTCCCCCGGACCGATGGTGGCGATCGCACTCAGATGACCCTGAAGCCTCTCCTCCCGCACGAAGCCCGAGACCACCGCACGCTGGTGGGTCGCCGTGGCCTCGGCCAGCGCGTTCGGGAGGGCGGTGGTGACGGCGACCGGAAGCTGGGTGGTGTAGGAGAGCTCCGCACCCCAGGCGATGCCGAAGAGCTCCGTGGCCGCGCTCACCCCGACGATGTTGATGTCCTCGGAATACTCCCGGAAGTAGCCGACCGGACGCGGCGCCGTCTCGACCGTCACGTCCACCGGGTTGGGAGGCAGACTCTCCGGCGGCACCAGCGCCACGAAGGGACCGAAGCTCTCCGGCATGATGAAGGTGGTGGCCGTCAGGGCACTGGGATCGGCCACGAAGCCCAGCGTGGGCTGCTTGCTGTGGAAGCGGACGTAGTAGGCGCCGAACTCGGTGCGGATGGCGTCGGCGAAGTAGCGCAGCGCCACCCCCCACTGACCCTGCTTGCGGGCGTCCCGATCCGAAAGCTTGGGTATGCCCGCCGGAAAGAAGACGTCGAGATAGGTAATGGTGGACGGGAAGTACCCGAGTGAGTTGGCCAGGGTGATGAAGTTGTCGTAGAGCGCCCCCTGACCGGTCGGCACCGTGATCATCGTCTCGATCGGCTCCGCCGGAAAGCCCAGGGCGCCCAGCTGCTGCCCCGTCAAGCCGGTGCGGAAGAGCTGCTCCGCACTCTTCCCGCTCGCCCCCGGATCCTGATCGAAGAAGAACCCCTCGGCGCCGCGGCCTGTAAGGTCGTTGAAGGAGAAGTAGCTGCCTGTGGGATCGAGCTCGACGCGATTCCAGTACGCCTGGTAGTAGGCCTCGATGCTGAAGTTCTGGAAGATCTCGGCCGACGCGCGGATCATCGGCGCCGGAAGCAGCGCCTCTCGGATCAGGGAGCCCGGAGCCCGCAGCCGGTTCAGGTCGATGGCGTTGGTCACGTTGACGCCCTGGAAGAAGAGACTCTCCCCCCAGTTCAGCAGCATGTTACCGGCGCGGATCTCCACGGGGCGCCCGGCGACCTCGTAGTTTCCGTAGACGTAGGCGTCCAGCAGCTGGTAGCCCATGCCGACCACTCCGCTCCGGAACGCACTGCTGGTGTAGAGCGACTCCCGGGCGAGGTCGGTGCGGGCGGTGTCGGTCGCCATGGTGGCGAGGTCGTAGAAGACGCTGCCTCGGAAGAAGCCCCCGTAGTTTCTCCAGGCCAGCTCGACGTCGACGGTCGCCTTGTAGGTGTTGGCGAAGACGTCCCACACGTCGTAGTTGAGATCGCCGTCGTCGAAGTTGGTGAACCCATCGGCCGTCTGGCAGCCGCCGTTGTTCACCCAGATCATCCGGCAGTCGCGGTCCTGGACGCGCATCGAGAAGCCCGCCGAGACCGTGGTGTCGACGTTGCCCCGAAGCTCCCCCGCCTCGAACTCGACGGCCGCGGCGGGGCCGGTCCCGGCCGCACCCAGGAAGGCCAGGACGGCGACCACGGAAACACAGGTCGCGACTGGTACCCAAACCGCGTACCGTTCGTTGAGCGTGCACCCTCGCATCACGTCCCCCCCGCGATTGATTTAGGCTGCTCTCCCCTAATCCCCTGCCGGCTCCCAGCTTACCCGTGCGTAAGTCTCGCTTCCATTAAAAATCTTCAGGGTCCGTATCGATTTCGGCACGGTGTAGGGTTTTACCCCGGTTCTAACGGGGGAAATCTGGCGCCTGGCCCGGCCTTTCGCGGATCGTCGGGTCCGTGTCACAATGCGCTCGATCCGAAGGTCCTCCGGGAAGTCCGGCAGGCAAGTTTCGCAAGGATGGGAAGCTCCAATGAAGCTGGCACTGCAATTTCCGCACATCGTCTACCGCGAGGGCCCGGCGGCCGTCGCTCAGGTTGGACGCGTCGCAGAGTCGATCGGCTTCGACCAGATCGATCTCTTCGATCACGTGGTGATGGGCCACCCGATGGAGGGGCGCCTCAGCGGGCCCTATCCGACCGAGATGCCCATTCTCGAGCCCCTGGTCGGGCTCGGCTTTCTCGCGGCGGTGACGGAGCGGGTCGGGCTGGGGATCGAGGTGCTGATCCTCCCCCAGCGCCAGCCGGCCCTGGTCGCCAAGCAGATCAGCACCCTGGATACGCTATCCGCCGGCCGCATTCGCCTCGGAGTCGGGGTGGGCTGGCAGGAGTGCGAGTACGAGGCCCTGGGTACGGCCTTCCGCAAGCGGGGCAAGATGATGGACGAGGCGATTCCTCTGCTGCGGACCTACTGGTCAGAGAAGTCGGTCGATTTCGAGGGCACCTACTACAAGGCGACCCAGCTGGCGATGGAGCCGAAGCCGCCCCAGGCCGGGGCGATTCCGATCTGGGTTGGAGGCGACTCGCCCGCAGCACTGCGACGCGCCGGCAGGCTGGGCGACGGCTGGATGGCGAACGGCGCCATCACCGAGCAAGACGTGGCCGCCATCGCGACCATCAAGAGGCACGCGGAGGAGGCGGGCCGAGATCCCGAGGGGCTGGGGTTCCAGGCGCAGATCACCGCTCCGCCGGATCCGGAAGATCCCTTTGGGCTCGCTTTCCATGCGAGCCCGGACAAGATTGCAGCGGTGGCACGCGCAGCGAAGGAGGCGGGCTTCGGAGGGGCCGCCCTCAACGGCAGTGCGGTCTACGTCGCCGGGGGGCAGAATGCCGACGCCCTCTGCGATGACCTGGAGAAGATCCACGAACGCATTCGCGCCGAGGTCGGGCACGCCTGAGGCCCGCGCTCGAGGCCAGTCTGCCGCGCCTTCCCCGAGGGTTGCCTCCCCCAAGGGTTGGCCGATCGGCGAATGCGGTGATAGGCTTTTCACGGGTGTCGAATGACCCGGGCTGCGGTCGGTCGCGAGCCGAGCGCCGGGCCTCGAGGTGGGTCATGAGCAGCACTGCGCCGGGCGCGTCCCTGCGCGAGAAGATCCTCCAGGAAGCCATCGACATCGTCCAGAAGCATGGCGTCGAGAACGTCACCATGCGCTCCCTGGCGGAGCGACTCGGCTACTCGCCCGCCACGATCTACCTGCACTTCCAGAACAAGAGGGAGCTTCTCCACGACCTCGCTCTGGAAGGCTTCGACCGGATGATCGCGGCGCTGGAACCCTGCCTGCGTCTCCCCGACCCGAGCGAGGCGCTTCTGGAAGGCGCGAAGCGCTACATCGACTTCGGACTGGCGAACCCGGAGATCTACCGCCTGATGTTCCAGGATACCTCCGTCCAAGCCTTTACCCCCGACGACATCGCTCACCGGTCACGGCTCTGGAATCTCTGGCGAGACACGCACGCGCGAGGTGTCAACTCCGGCGTCCTGCGCGAAGGCGATCCGGGCGCCTTCGTCATGGTGGGCTGGTCATGGCTTCACGGGTTCGTGCTGCTGGCGCTCAGCGGGCGCAACCCGTCTCCCTTCCTGGCGGGCTTTTCCCAAAATGAGGTGCGCGACGAGATCCTCAGCGCCTGGCGTCACGCCTTCCACGCCTGACCCGCGCTGGCGGGAAGCCCGAAACGGGCGGTAGAACGCCGGTTTGCGAAGCCTCCTGCGAAGCCGCCGTGCGGCGTTCCCACGGCGCTCGTGAAACGCGATTTTCCTTTTTAAGATCAAATATTTACGAGTTGGCTCCGACGGAGACCCGAAACGCGGTGGGGTTGCGGATTCTGCTATTCTGCCGCCCACGGATGAAGGATCGGGATCGATACTGGGATTGCCTGGACCAGGCGATGGAAGCGTCCCACGGCGGTCGTACGGACGAGGCCCTCGCCTGGCTCGACGAGGCGTTGAAGGCACAACCAAACGGCGCCGAAGCTCACAACGGTCGCGGCGAGATTCTCTGGGACGAAGGGAGAATCGACGAAGCGCTCTACGAGGTCGAGCTCGCCGCAATGGCCGATCCCAAATTCGTGACTGCGCAGCTCAACCGCGCGGAGCTTCTGATCGAGGAGCTCGGTGAGTTCGATCAGGCCATCGGCCAGTGCGACCTGTTGCTCTCGGGGAGTCCCGACCTGCCCCGTCCGGATCGCGCCACCGAGGCGGAGATCTACTACCTGAAGTCCAAGGCCCTGTTCTACCTGGACGATCTAGAAGGTGCGCTGTTCCTGGTTCGGCGCGCCGGCAAGACCGTCGGTGAGGTGGCGGTCTACCGTGCCTTCGAGGGCCAGATCACCTTCGAGCTCGGACGCTTCGAGGAGGCCCGCCGTTACCTGGAGCACGCCGTGGGGCTCGATCCCGAGTCGGCGCACGCGCTCTACCACCTGGGTCTGGTTCTCGAGCGGCTGGGAGAGAACGAGGAAGCGGGTCGGGCCTTCGCTCAGGCCCACGCGCTGGACGGAGGGCACTACCCGTTGCCCGTGGCGGTGGACGATCGCGACTTCGAGCAGGTGGCCGGTGAGGCAATGCGCGATCTCCCGCGCTCGATCCGCGAGTACATCGAACACGTCCCCCTGCTCGTCGAGGATTTTCCCTCCGCCGAGCTGCTCGCGGAGGAGAGCGTGTCGCCGCAGATCCTGGGGGTCTTCATTGGCGTTCCTCGGACCGAGGCGGCGGTGACCGCCCAGGCCCGCGACGTGGATCGCATGATTCTCTTCAAGAGAAACCTGGAGAAGGTCTGCCGCACCCACGCCGAGCTGGTCGAGCAGATCCAGATCACCGTCAAGCACGAGATCGGCCACTATCTCGGCCTCGACGAGGATGATCTCGAGCGGCTCGGCCTGGCCTGAGCCGTGTCCGTTCCGGATCTCGTCACGTCACTCCGCGGCGTCGTCGGAGACGATGCCTGCCTGGTGCGCCCCGAAGATCTCTTCGTCTACGAGGCCGACGGTCTCACCCTCCACCGCGCCCGCCCCCGGGCCGTGGTGCTGCCCCGGGAGAAGGCCCAGGTCGCCGGGGTCGTGAAGACCTGCCACGCCTTCGGTGTCCCCTTCGTGGCGCGCGGCGCGGGGACCGGGCTCTCTGGAGGCGCCCTCGCCCTGGACGGCGGGGTGGTGATCGAGTGCGCGCGAATGAACCAGATTCTCGAGGTGAATCTCGAGGATCGCTATGCGGTGGTGCAGCCCGGCGTGATCAACCTCGAGCTGTCGAAGGCGGTGGCGCCCCACGGTCTCTTTTTCGCCCCGGATCCATCCAGCCAGGCAGCCTGCACCATCGGAGGCAACGTGGCGGAGAACTCGGGAGGGCCCCACACGCTCAAGTACGGCACCACCACCGACCACGTGCTCGCCCTCGAAGTCGTTCTCCCGAATGGCGAGTTCGCGAGCTTCGGCTCCCGCACCGGCTGGACGCAGGGCTATGACCTGGTGGGGGCCTTCGTCGGATCCGAGGGAACCCTCGGCGTGGTGACAGAGGCAACGGTTCGGCTCCTCGAGCTTCCCCAGTCGGTGGAGACGCTTCTGGCCGTCTTTCCCGACGTGTTCTCGGCTTGCCGTTCCGTCGGTGCGATCATCGGCGCGGGGCTCGTGCCCGCCTCCCTCGAGGTGATCGATCAACGCACCATTGCCGCCGTCGAGGCCAGTGTCTATGCCGCCGGCCTTCCCACCGACGCGGGCGCCATGTTGCTGATCGAGCTCGACGGCCCTGCCGTGGTGGTGGCCCAGGAGGTGGAGCGCGTCCGCGGCCTGATCGCGCAGTCCGGCGCCGACCGCGTCGAGGTCGCGCGGGACGATCAGGAACGCGAGCGCTTCTGGCGGGCGCGCAAGGGAGCCTTCGGTGCCATGGGGAGGCTCGCGCCGGATCTCTACCTGTACGACACCGTGGTTCCCAGGGTGAAGCTGCCGGAGGTTCTGGAACGGATTTGCGAGATCGGGGACCGCTACCGCCTGCGCCTGTCGAACGTCTTCCACGCCGGCGACGGGAACCTCCACCCGATCATCTCCTTCGATCGCCGCGATGGGGACGAGATGAAGCGAGTGCTCGCCGCCGGCGAGGAGATCCTCCGAGTCTGCGTCGACGCTGGCGGGGTGCTCAGTGGCGAGCACGGGATCGGCAACGAGAAGCAGAAATTCATGGGGCTTCTCTTCGGTGAGGACGATCTCGACGCGATGCGCCGGCTGCGCGCGGCCTTCGATCCGCATGGAATCTGCAACCCGGGCAAGGTCCTTCCCACACCCCGAGCCTGTGTCGAGGCGGGCCTGGTGACGCGGAACGGATGACCGCTCCGCTCGACGCATTGCGCGCCGCGGTCGGCGCTGACGCCGTCGTCGAGCACGGGCCGGTCGACGTGGACGGTGTGAGCCTGACCGAGAGCCTCCGCCCCCGCAGCGGCGAGGAGCTCTCCGCCGGGCTCCGGGTGCTCTCGGAGCGGGGGATGGCCGCCCTGGTCTGCGGTGGCGGGAGTCGCCTCGGCCAGGGGAATCTGCTGAAGCGCGCCGACCTCGCCCTCGAAGCCACCGGTCTGGACGGGATCCTGGAGCTCGACGCCGAAGACGGAGTGGTTCACGTCCGCGCCGGGACCGAGATCGCTGCAGTGCGCGAGTCGGTGCGGGCCGAGGGCTGGGAGCTTCCCCTGGACCCGCCGGGAGCTGGGACCAGTGTCGGGGGCGCCCTCGCCTCGGCGGCGGTCGGGCCTCGCTTCGGTCACCCGCGGGAGATCGTTCTGGGCCTGGAGGTCACTCTGGCATCCGGTGCGCGAACCCGTTGCGGTGGGCGCGTCGTCAAGAACGTCACGGGCTACGACCTGGGCAAGCTCTACATCGGCTCCTTCGGCTCCCTCGGCGTGATCGAGGCCGCCTGGCTGCGGCTCCGTCCTCTTCCCGAGCGCAGCCTGTTTCTGGCGGCGGCGCTTCCCGATGGCGCCGAGGGGTTCGAACGAGCGCTGGCGGCTGCACGCCGTCCCTCCGCCCGCGTTGCCGCCCATCTGGACCGTGCGCTCGCAGCGGCGATCGATCCCGCCACCGCCAGGGAAGGCAGCGTCTTGCTGCTCGAGCTCGCCGGGAACGAGTCACTGCTGGAAGCGGACTTCCGGGAGCTCGTCGAGGAGACGGGAGCGCACGAAGTCGATGCGGTGATGATCGAGCGGCTCCGGGGCGTCCAAGGCGGGATCTTTCATCCAGGCGGATTGCGGATCCGACTCAGCTCGCTTCCCAGCCGCGTCGGCGAAGCGGCGGAAATCCTGGCGCGAGACGGCGGCGCGGTTCTCGCCTATCCCGCCAGGGGCCTCCTCTACGTGCGCTTTCCGGTTGGGCTCTCCAACGACGCGCGCGCCGTGGAGGCGGCAGAGCGCAGCGCGAGACACGCCGCCGCCGCTTCCGGAGGCGGCTACGTGATCGAGGACGCCCCGGACTGGGCGAAGGAGAGTCGCGACGTCTTCGGCGATCCGGGCCGGTTGCTCCCGCTGTTTCGCGCGCTCAAGCACCAGTACGATCCCAAGGGGGTGCTGAATCCCGGTCGGTTTGCGGGACGCCTATGAGCGAGCCGAGCAAGCTGCTCCGAGATCTCTATCCCGGAACGCTCGATTGCGTGCACTGCGGGCTCTGCCTTCCCGTCTGTCCGACCTATCGGATCACCGGCCGCGAGACCTCCTCCCCCCGCGGCCGCCTGTACCTGATGCGGGGGGCGATCGAGGGCGAGATTCCGGTCGGAGAGGTGCTGGCCGAGGAGGCCTATCTCTGTCTCGGCTGCCGTGCGTGCGAGACCGCCTGCCCGTCGGGTGTCCAGTTCGGAGCGATGCTCGAAGAGACCCGCGCGGTGGTGGAGGAGGCGGGTCTCCGCGAGGGTTGGGCCAAGCGGGTCGAGAGCTGGGCCCTCCGGGAGCTGCTGCCCCGGCCCCGCTGGCTCCACTGGCTGGTGAGCGCCCTCGGCTGGGTGCAACGGCTGCGTCTCGATCGTCTGGCGCTTTCCCTCCTGCCGGCCCGACTGCGAGAGGCGCACGAGCTGGTGCCGGTGGTTCCGCCGGCGCGGGAACGGGTCCGCCTGCCGTCGCTGGTCCCCGCCCAGGGCACGCTTCGCGGTAGGGTGGCCCTCTTCGAGGGATGCATCATGCCGGAACTCTTCGGCCGCGTGAACCTGGCCACGGCCCGGGTTCTGGCGCGCAACGGTTTCGAGGTGTGGGTCCCTCGAGAGCAGTGCTGCTGCGGAGCGCTTCAGGCGCACGCCGGCGAGATGGGCGTCGCCCGCGACCTCGCTCGGCGAAATCTGGCTGCCTTCGATCCCGCGCGGGTGGACGCGATCGTGGTCAACTCCGCCGGTTGCGGCGCCTTTCTTCGCGAGTTGGAGCGCTGGCTCCCGAACCAGGCGGAGGCCTTTGCCGCATCGGTGCGCGACATCTGCGAGTTCCTGGAGGCCGAGGGAATCGATCCGCCCCCGGGTCGTCTGGAGGTTCGGGTCTGCTACGACGATCCCTGCCATCTGGTCCACGGCCAACGCGTCGAGGCCGCGCCGCGGCGTCTCCTCGAGATGATTCCGGGACTCGAGCTGATCGGTCACGACGACCCGACCGGCTGCTGTGGCGCCGCGGGAATCTACAATCTCACCCATCCGGAGATGTCCCAGCAGGTGCTGGAGAGGAAGATGAGCGCGCTTGCCGCGGCCGACCCCGACGTGATCGCGTCGGGCAACCCCGGCTGCCTGATCCAGCTGGCCGCCGGCGCACGGAAATGGGGTCTTCGCGCCCGCGTCGTTCACCCCATCGAGCTCCTGGCCGAGTCGTACGGGGAGCTGTAGCACCGTCCCCGTTATCGGTAGAAGATGACGTCGGAGGTGGGCTTGGGGATCCGGATGCGCGGGAAGGCGCCGAGGCTGAAATCGTCGAAGCTTCCCTGCAGGACGATCTCGACGGGGAGGATCGAATCCCGACCGCGGACCAGACCGTACTTCTCGCGCATTCCGCGAAAGGCGTAGGTCGACTCGGCCGAAGCGCGAAAATCCGGAGTCCCGGTCACGCCAAACTTCGCGCGCTCGAAGAAGAGATCCCGGTTCGCGTCATTCTCGACGCGCGCGTCCCGGTCGACCTGGACGATCCGCAGCGAGGTCTCCTCGAGAAGCGCCACCGCCCGCGACAGCCGCTCCGCGGAGACCGCGGCCTGGGTTGTCTCGGGGGCAGCGCGGTCGTTGCCGCTCTCGTTCACGAACGCGAACTCCAACACCCGTCCCCCGAGGAAGGTGATGCCCTCGGAATGCAGCTCCCCGTTTTTGAGGTCGTTGTCGAGAAGCTCCGGGCGGAGCGCGAATCCCTCGGGACCCGCCACCTGGGGGTTCTCGAGCAGGAATGCGCGGGTCACCTGGATCTGCTGGGGTGTCCCCTTCTCGACTTCTTCTCGAGCCTGCTCGCCCGCTTCCCGACCCGCCTCGGTACCCTGGAACTCCCGGGCGATCTTCTTGAGCAGCGACATGCGGACATCTCGGCGCTTTTCGCGCCTCGCGGCCTCGAGGGCCTGCTCGGACGCCTTCTTGCGAAGCTTCTCCAGATGATCGGCGTCCGCGTCGGCCTCCGCCTCCGCCAGCTGGAGCGCACCGAAGTAGTTGCCCCGGGAAGCCTCGAAACCCTCCAGCCAGCTCCGCACCGCGGCGACGTGCTCACCACTCGGGTATCGCTCCAGGTAGCGCCGTGCCATGACCGAGGGCACCCGGGTGGTGGTTTTCATGAACGGGTAGCGGATCAGCCGGTTGGGGAAGCCGCTGACCACGTTGATCACCGTGGGAACCTCGATGGCCCACTCCAGGGGTCGCGCCAGGTCCCGGTCGCGCACTCCCCCCGCCAGGGGCCCGAGGAAGAGCCAGCGCAGCTTGGTCCACCTCTGTGCGCCTCGCGCCGCCCGGTAGGCACGGTAGGGGTTCTCCTCTGTGCTGGATAGCGCCGCCTGGGCATGGCGGGCCATGTTGGATCGCTCGGAACCGAGCTCTGCGATCTTCTCCAGCTGCTCCCACATCTGGGCTTCGTGGCCCGCCTCTCCGGTCGCGGTGGCCAGTGCAAAGGCGGCCTCGTCGGCCAGCGCTCCCTCGGGATACTCTGCGAGCAGCTCCGTCGCCCTCGCTTCGACGGGGCCGTCTGGAAGCAGCAGTGCCACCGCGAGCTTCCGTTGCAGGGTCGAGTCGGTGTCGGTGGCCTGGAGGTTCCTGGCCTGGTTCTCGCTCCAGATCGCGCGGCGCTCCTCGGCCTCTCGCAGGAGCCCGATCGCCTCGTGATCCTCGGGCGCGTAGCGCAGTGCGCGCTCCGAGAGAGCGACGGCCAGCGGTGCATCGTTTCCCTCGAGCGCTTGTCGTGCGCTACGCAGGTTCCGATCCCGCTGGGTGCGGAACCAGCGCAGCTGCGCCGAATTGATCCGTTCGAGGAGCACCGCCGCCTGGGGTGCGTTCGGCTCCTCCTCGATGAAGCGCTTCCAGTGGGCGAGGGCCTGGCGCTCCGGCGCGGTGAGCTCAGGGTCCTGGTGTTCCGCGAGGGCGACGGCGACGACCGAACGAAGCAGGCGAACCGGGAGCATGACACTGTTGAAGGCGGAGCGCCCCAGCGCCTCGGAGAAGGCATTGACCGTACGCCCGATACGCCGCATCCGTGCGTCGTGAAGGCGCGCGTTGGCGAGCCGGATGGGGTCGTCGGCGACCTCCTGGCGGATTCGGGCCCGCAGTGCCGGGTCCAGATCTTTGCGCCGCAGCAGTGCTTTCGCCTCTCTTCGGTAGACGAGCGGGTTGTCCAGCGTGGCGTTTCGGGCGTCGAGGGCGTAGGGAAGCATGCCGGTGGGCGGCTCTTCGCGCAGCCTCCGCGTGGTCTCGACGGCCTGGAGCCCTTCGATGCAATCGTCGGCCTTCAGCCCATTGCTGGTCCATACGGCGACGGCGAGCGAGTGCGCCAGCCCGTCGGTGTCGTCGGGCACGTAGTTGCCGACGAGGGGCAGGGGTTCCATGGGAGAGAAGACGGGCGGTGCGCTCGCCGTGGAGCAACCCAGTACCAGCGTTGCCAGGGCTACTGCGAGCCCGAGCTTGCCGAACTCCATTTCACGGGCTGAAGCGGTCACGGTCCACCTTGAGTGTGAAGGCCAGAAACGCTTCCAGCCGCCTCGCGGCCTCGAGCTTCTCCGGTGCTCCGTCCTGGTTGGAAATCGCCTCGTAGAGCCGCGCCGCGGCCTCGACCAGCTCCTCGAATTGCGGCGGATCGAAGCGCAGTCCCTCGGGTGGGTGGCTCTCGACGTATTCCACCGCGAGCTCCGCGTAGAGATCCGCCAGCGTCAGCAGGTGCCGGTTGGCGTTCTTGCTCTCCCGATGCGAGTTTACCAATTGTTGGAGCGCCGCCAGGGCCCGCACGTCCCCATCTACGTAGAGGCGCCGGGTGTCGCTCAAGAAGCGCGCCCGGCCCATGTCCGCCCGCTCGATTTCTTCGCGGATCACGAAGGCGTAATGGGTGCCCCCGGCGCCGTCGAGTAGCGCTTCGAGGAATGCCACCCGTTGGTCGAACAGCGCCAGGACGCTCTCGCGCTCGGCGGCCAGCGGCACCGGATCGCCCTCCTCCGGGATCGGCGCCTGCCCGGGCTCGAGCGCCGCCGCCTCGGCGAGCGCCTCGCAAATCGCCTGGCTCTCGCGAGCGTCGCGCTGGAGGGGGCCTTCGATCCCGGCCGCGATCTGGTAGCTCGAAGCGGCCAGATCGAAGGCGCGCAGCCGCTCGAGTGCGCGGCCTCTCGAGAAGGCGAACACGTCGTCCATGTAGCCGGAACGGAGCTCCTCGGCGTGGATCCTCTGCAGGTTCTCCAGGCGCAGCAGCGAGGCGCGATAGATGTTGCGGCCCGTGAAATCGCGTGCCGGCTGGAAGTGGTAGGTGTCGTCGGGCACGTGGCGGCGCAGTACCGCCAGCACCTCGAGCAGGCTCTCGCTGGGGCGATAGCGCGGATCCGGTTTGGGTGTGGAGCGACATCCGGACAGCACCACCGATCCGAGCAGCAGGGAGAGGGCGATGCGCTGCATCGCCGTCGGTCGCCTCATCGATTCCCGCGCTTGGCGGCGACTGCGTTCAGCATCTTCTCGGTGGCGATCACCGCAGCCGCGAGCTGGTCCGAGTCGACACCCAGGGTGGACCAGGAATCCTCTCCCGCCTCGCCCCGCCAGGTGATCACGGTCTCGACCAGTGCGCTGGTGCGCCCGCCCGGGGGAATGCGCACCCGGAAGTCCTGGAGGATCGGGACCTCGAGCCGGAACTTCTTCACCGCCTTCTTGAGGGAGTTCATGAACGCGTCGTAACCGCCGTCGCCGGAGGCCTCGGCGGTGGAGGTCTTCCTGTGGTAGGAGACGGTGACCTTCGCCCGCGGCTGCGTATCGCTTCCCACCGAGACCTCGTAGGAGTCCACCTGAACCATCTGTTCCCGAGGCGTCTTCAGCACGTCCGCGATGATGAAGCGGAGATCCTCCGGCACGACGGCGTGTTTCTTGTCTCCCAGCTCGACGATGCGCTTCAGCACCAGATCGCGCGCCTCTTCCGGGAGCTCGATCCCGAGTCGCTCCAGGTTCTGGTCGAGGGAGGCCTTGCCAGAGAGCTTTCCGAGGGCGTAGCGGCGCCGGCGCCCGAAGCGGTCCGGCGCCAGGCGGCTCGCGTAGAGCTCGGCCTTGGCGTCGCCGTCCGCGTGGATGCCGGCCGTCTGGGTGAACACGTCTCCTCCCACGATGGGGGCGTTCGCGTTGATGGTCTTTCCGCTGAAGATCTCCACCAGCCGCGAGGCGGCGACCAGCCGCGACTCGTTCACACCGGTCCGGTAGGGGCCGTGGTCGTGGAGGGCTGCGACGATCTCCGCCAGCCGGGCGTTTCCGGCTCGCTCTCCCATTCCGTTGACACTCGTGTGGATCCCCCTGGCTCCGGCTTCTACGGCCACCAGGCTGTTCGCGGTGGCGAGTCCGTAGTCGTTGTGGCCGTGGAACTCGAAGTGGACCTGGGGCCAGGTGGAGACCATCAGGCCGATGTAGCGGCTGGTGTCGGCGGGATTCAGGATCCCCAGGGTATCGGGCAGGTAGACGCGGTCGATGCGATGCTCGCCCAGCATCTTCATCATCGCGAACACGTAGTCGAAGGAATCGCGCACCCCGTTCGACCAGTCCTCCAGGTAGACGTTGGCGCGAACCCGCCGCTTGCGCGCGTACTCCAGGGTCTCGGACGCCCGTGCGCGATGTTTTTCCGGACTCATCCGGAGCTGGCCCGTGCAGTGGAGCTCGGAGCCCTTCACCAGCAGGTTGAGCACCCGGCCGCCGGCGCTGACGATCCAGTCGACCGAGGCCTTGCCGTCGCAGTAGCCGAGCATCTCCACCCGCCGGAGCATCCGGACCTGGCGGGCCCAGCGCGTGATCAGGCGCGCCGCCTCGTGCTCTCCTTCGGAGACCCGGGTCCCCGCAATCTCGATCCGGTCGACGCCCAGGTTCGCCAGCAGCATGCGGGCGATCTGCAGCTTCTCGGCTGGCGTGTAGGAGATCTCCGGAGTCTGCTCGCCATCACGCAGGGTGGTGTCCATCAGCTCGATTCGGTGCTCGTGGGTGTCGGCCATTGCTTCTCCCGATCGTTCTTCCATCAGTGGTTAGAATCGAATCATGCGGAAATCCACCCGGACCTTCCTGATCCTGGAGTCCGAAGCCGGCTCGCGGCTCGATCGCTACCTGAGCGGGGCTCTTGGGGCGTCCCGGGCCCAGGTCCGAAAGCTCCTCGCCCGGGGCGGGGTGGCGGTGGACGATCGGGTGGTGGGCTCCAGCGCCAAGGGCCTGCCCGTGGCCGCAGGCTCCCGGATCGAGGTCAGAAGCTTCCGGCTTCCGGCCTCCCAGCACCCCATCCCGGATCCCGAGGTGCCCCTGGTGGTCCTGGCCGAGGGAGACGGCTGGATCGCCGTGGAGAAGCCCCCGGGAACACCCGTTCACCCGCTCGCCGAGGAAGAGCGGGGGACCTTGTTGAATGCCCTGGTGGCCCGCTCTCCGGAGATCCTCGGGATCGGCGAGGCGGGGCTCCGCAGCGGGGTGGTGCACAGGCTCGACGTGGAGACCTCCGGGGCGCTGCTGTTCGCCACCCGGGAGGATCGCTGGAGGAAGCTTCGCGAGGCCTTCCGCGGTCACCGCGTGTACAAGCGCTACCGGGCCATCGCTGCCGGCGAGCTCGTGGGAGACGAGGACCTGGTGCTGCACCTGAGTGTGACCCGGCACCGTCCGGCCCGGGTCCGCGTCCGTCCCGCCGGCGCACCCGGCTCCCGAAGGACGGCCCTGCACTGGCGCGCCGTCGGGAGCAGCGGTGGCGCAACCCTGATCGAGGTGGAGCCGGTCACCGGGTTTCTGCACCAGATCCGCGTCGCTCTCGCTCATCTGGGTCACCCGGTGCTCGGAGATGCCGTGTATGGGGCCTGTGGAGCCCCAGATGCCCCCCGCCAGATGCTTCACGCCGCGGCCATTGGCTACCGGGAGATCAGTGTCTGCTCGCCCGATCCACCGGATTTTCGGGAAACGCTGAAGCGCCTCGGTCTCTGACGCGGGCGCGGAGGCACCATCGGCGCCGTGATGTGGCGCCGATGTGTCGCGAAAGCAGAAGAATCTTCCTGCTAAACATTGTTCAGTGTTGGCGCAGGTGATTTGGCGGTTCCTTTCCGTTGTCCAAGTGGTAATCTACGACCAGGGCGCAAATCGATCCCTCATGCGGCTGCCGAGGCCATCGAATTGCGCGAAAACAGCCCCGATCTGGCACACCACGTCGATCGAATCTACCAGGCGGCGGTGGCGCCTCAATACTGGCCGGTGTTCTTGGATGGCCTTCGCGAGGAGCTGCGGCTCGCGAGTGCCCATCTAGTCTTTCGCCACCCCCGCGACGGTGACCGCGGCATCATCGCCTCCACCGGCATGGATGAATTCCACGAGGACGCCTACCGATTCTACTACTACCAGCTGAACCCTTGGCGCCCCTTCGGCCCGGAGGCAAAGGAGGGCCGAGCGCTGCTGTGCGACAGCCTGATTCCCGAGAGCGAGCTGTTGGGGACCGAGTTCTACCACGACTGGATGCGCCCCCAACGCATCGATCCGCCGTTCGTGGCCTTCCTCTACAATGCGGGTTCGGGAGAGCCGCTCTCGGATCTCGTCGGCTTCCGGGAAAAGGGCAGCGGGCCGCTCCAGGATCAAGATCTCCAGCCGGTTCGTTCACTGATTCCCCACCTCCAGCGGGCTCTGGCGATCCACTCCCGAGTCCAGAGCGCAGAGATCCGGGCCGGTGCCGCGGCGGATGCACTGGACCGGATTCACGGTGGTGTGATCCTGCTCGACGAACGGGGAGCTGCCATCGTCACCAACCGGACCGCCGATCGAATCCTGGCGATGAACGACGGGCTGGCCCTGGATTGGGACGGTCCTCGGGCCTCGACTTCGCAGCAGACTGCGGAGCTCCGGCGGCTGCTCGTCGGGGCGGCGAAGACCGGCGCGAGCAACGGCAACGGGAAGGACGCGGGCGCGATCTTGCGGCTCGTGCGCCCTTCGGGTCGCCCCGCTCTGGAGGCCGTCGTCACGCCGATTGGCCGCGAGTCTTTACCCCTGTTCGACCACAGGGCCGCGGCCGCGATCTTCGTCGCCGAGCCGGATTTCCAGGACGAGTGCCCGGCGGCGCGGCTCCGCCGGATCTACGGGCTCACGCGGATGGAGGCCGAGGTAGCGTCTCGCGTGGTCAGGGGGATGGATCTCTCGGAGATCGCTGAGACTCTCGGCATCACCATCCACACCGTCCGCGGTCACCTGAAGCAGCTCTTCGTCAAGACGAACACCCACCGGCAGGCGGAGCTGGTTCGACTGATTCTCACCGGTCCGGCCCGCATTCGTCTGGATTGACGAGTGGCTAGCCTGGCCCGATTCTGCCCAAACGCTCTCTGAACGTTGTTCAGGGTTTTTCCAGAAAAGCCTACGTGCTTCACCCTAGAAAACTGATAAGATCCACCTCATTCTGGTGAGGGCATTGAACCCCTGTTCTCGCCCCGCCCAATGAGACTGCTGCGGAGTGCGCTGAAGTGGAGAGCCAACCCCCCGGCTTGGGATCCCACATCGATCGAATCTACCAAGCGGCGCTGGAGCCCGAGCGCTGGCCGGCGTTCCTGGATGGTCTCGGTGAGGCGCTGCAGCTTGCGAGCGTGCATCTCGTCTTCCGTCACCCCCATGACGGTGACCGCGGCATCATCGCCTCCGCCGGAATCGATTCGCACCACGAAGACGCGTACCGGTCTCACTTCTACCGACTGAATCCCTGGCGACCCTTTGGCCTGGAGGCAAGAGAGGGTCGAGTTCTCCTGTGCGACAGCATCATTCCCGAGAGCGAGCAGCGACAGACCGAGTTCTACAACGATTGGATGCGCCCCCAGGGCGCTGCCCATCCGTTCGTGGCGTTTCTCCACAATGACGGTTCGGGGGAGCCGCTTTCGGATCTCGCCGGCTTCCGGGAGAAGAGCAGCGGGCCCTTACGGGATGAAGATCTCGAGCCGGTCCGCGCGCTGGTTCCCCATCTCCAGCGGGCGCTGGCGATCCACTCCCGAATCCGGGGTGCGGAGATGCGGGCCGGTGCCTCGGAGGAGGCGCTCGACCGGCTCCTCGGTGGTGTGATCCTGCTCGGCGAGCGGGGAACTCCCATTGCCATCAATCAGACCGCCGAGCGGATCCTGGCCGCACACGACGGGCTGATCCTGGATCGGAACGGCCTCTCGGCCTCGACTCCGAAGCAGACCGACGCGCTTCGGCGCGCCCTCGCCGGCGCGGCGGAAACGGGAGCGGGCAACGGGGAGGATGCGGGCGCGGTGATGCGGCTCCTGCGCCCTTCGGGACGCTCTCCCCTGGAAGTCGTCGTTACACCAATGAGTGTCGAATCTTTGCCGCTGTTCGAGCACAGGGCCACCTCTGCGATCTTCGTCTCCGAGCCGGATGTTCAGGTGGACGGGTCTCCGGAGCGGCTTAGCCGGATCTACGGGTTCACGCCGGTGGAAGCCGAGGTTGCCGCTCGGATCGCCGCGGGGATGCGACTTCCCGCGATCAGCGACGCTCTCGGCATCACCATCCACACGGTCCGCGGTCACCTGAAGCAGCTCTTCGTCAAGACGGATACCCACCGGCAGTCAGACCTGGTTCGGGTATTGGTGACCGGCCTGGCCGGCCTCCGTCTCGAGTAGGAAGGGGAAGGCGCAGCTCACCCGCGGCGTATACTCCCGCCGATGGAGCTTCGGACGCTACAGAGAGCCGAGCGGGAGCCGCTTCTCGAGCTCCTCGATCACTGGCCGATGGCGGATGGCTGGCATGGGCGGGACTTCTTTCGCCGCTACGTCGAGAACGATCCGACCTTCTCGGACGAGAACGTCTGGGTCGCGGCGGAGGCGGGGCGCCTGGTCTCCTGTGTGCAGATCTTTCCGCGGCCCCTGCGGATCTGCGGGGAGGCGGTTCCGGCCGGCGGGATCGGGAGCGTCTTCACTTTGCCCGAGCATCGGCGCAGTGGCGTCGCAGGTGCCCTGCTGGATCACGCCGTCGAGGCGATGTCCCGGTCGGGACTCGAGATCTCGCTGCTCTTCGCGGTGCGGATTCCCTGGTACACCCGGCTCGGCTGGCGCTCCTGGGTGGTGACGCGCACCCTGCTCGAGCGGCGCGACCCCGCGCCCCCGATACCGGATGCGGAGATCCTGCCCTTCGAACCGGCTCGGGATCTGGCGGCGGTCAAGGCCATCTACCGGCGCTACTCGGGCTCCGTCGACGGAACGGTGGTACGCGACGAGCCGCTCTGGAAGGCCTCGCTGGCGAATGCGGGAAACCCGGAAGAGGACTTTCGCGTCGCCCGCGGTGGGGGAGAGGTGCTGGCCTACGCCCGTTCGACGATCCTGGAAGGTTTCCCGATCCTCACCGAATTCGGGCATGGCGCGGACGGCGCCGCGGCGTTGGCAGATCTCTTCGCCGCGATGGTCGACGGGCACGCCGTCGCCGGAAACCTTCACCTCGACCCGGAGCTGGAGCGCGCCCTCGACGACCGCGGCTTCGCTCGCCAGGGGGTCGAGGATCCCACCGGCATGCTGCGCTGCATCGACCCTGGGGCGCTGGCGAAACGTCTCGGCGTCGAGCCGCCCGAGGCCGGAGACCTCGATCGTTTTCTCGAGACGGTCCTGCCCGCCGAGAGCTTCGGCTTCTGGACCGCCGACCGCTTCTAGACTGCATTTCTCCCGCGCACTCTCGCATCGCCTATTCTCGATCCATGAAGAGCCGGATCCGCAGGCTTCTCTTCGGTCGCCTGATCCTCACTCTGGCGGTGATTCTGGGTGTGACGCAGGTGGTGGTCGGCCACTGGGTCACGGTGGTGCTGGCGAACCGGGAGGGTCCGGGTCTCGGCATCGGGCTGGTCCTTGCCGCGCTTCTGGTCGCGGCGAACGCCTATCTGGTGCCGGTGCTGCGAGGGGCGCGGCGGCGCGGGGGCTTCCCGGGCTTGATCGCCAGGGCGTACATGGGCCTCGGAGTCGCCACCATCCTCCTCGGTATGGCGGTGGTGGCAACCTGGCTGGGCTTTCTCCCCATCGGCGGTCTGCTCTCGCTGCTCGGGGTCTCCGCCGAGTGGGTCTTCCAGGTGTTTCGCCTGGTGAGCATTCCCATCGTGGGAACCATCGCCGGCATGCTGCTCTGGGGCTTCACCGGCGGACAAGCCCATCTCACCCACACCCACCTGCGGATTCCCCTGGAGAATCTCTCTGAGGGCCTTCGGGGCCTTCGCATCGTCCAGACCTCCGACCTCCACATCGGCAACGGCATGCAGGGTCGGCGCCTCGAGCGGTTGGTGGGGCGGATCAACGCCCTCGATCCCGACCTGGTCGTGATGACCGGTGACATCTTCGACTTCGATCCCTCTTTTCTCGAGCGAGGAGCCCGCGCACTCGCGGGACTTCGGACGCGATACGGAGTGTTCGCCGTTCTCGGCAATCACGATACCTACGTCGGAGCCGAACAAGTGGCCGTGGCGCTGCGCGACTACGCACCCGATCTCCGATTGCTTCGCAAGGAGGTGGTGCGACTTCCCGTATCGGCGCCGCTCTACCTGGCGGGAATCGATGACCCGGGGCGAGACTGGACGGCGCGGGGTGCCGATCTTCCGGATCTGCAGGGGCTGGCGGAGAAGATGCCCTGTGACGGCCCCACGGTGCTGCTGGTGCATCGCCCCGAGGCCTTTCCCCAGGCGGCGCGTCTCGGCTTTCCGCTGGTGCTCGCCGGTCACACCCACGGCGGCCAGCTGGCTCTTCCGAGTTTCGGGGGCCGACTCAACCTGGCGCGCCTGGTCACCCGGTACCACCGCGGGCTCTTCCGCGAGAACGGATCGGTCCTCTATGTGAACCGCGGCGTTGGCGTGGCCGGCCCCGCCCTCCGCGTCAACTGTCCCCGCGAGATCACCACCATCGAACTGGGTTCGCCCGCGCCAACGCTGGTTTGACACTGGAGTCAACGCTTCCGTAGACTCGCATCCTTCAACCCCCTTTGCAGGACGTGCGCGGCGCGTCGGGAGAAGTAGAACCATGGGCAAGCGAGGAAAGGCCGTCATCGTTCGCGAGTGGAACAAGCCGGTGTGCGTCGAGGAGGTTGAGGTCGAGTCTCCCCGCCGCGGCGAGGTGATGGTGAAGATCGCCGCCTGCGGCGTCTGCCACAGCGACTACTCGGCGGTGAACGGAACCATCCCGATGCCTCCCCCGCTGGTGCTCGGTCACGAGGCCGCCGGCGTGATCGAGGAGCTGGGTGAGGGGGTCGAGGACCTCGCCATCGGCGACCACGTGGCGATCGTCTGGATACCGATGTGCGGGCGGTGCCGCTATTGCGTCGAGGGTCGCCCGGCGCTCTGCGACATGAGCGCCAAGGCCGTGTTCACACTGCCCGACGGCACCTCGCGCCTGAAGGACCGGGACGGCAACACGCTCAATCACTACGCGGGTGTCTCGGTGATGGCCGAGTACGCCACCGTGCACCGGGACAACGTGCTCAAGATCGATCCCGAGATCCCCCTGGACAAAGCGGCGCTGGTGGGCTGCGCGGTGATGACCGGCGTGGGCGCCGCCCTCAATACCGCCAAGGTGGAGGCCGGCTCCAGCGTCGCCGTGTTCGGCGCCGGAGGCATCGGGCTGAACGTGATCCAGGGCGCGGCGCTGGCCGGAGCGGAGAAGATCATCGCCGTGGATCTCGAGGACAAGAAGCTCGAGTTCGCCCAGCAGTTCGGAGCGACGCACACCATCAACCCGGGCCGCGACGGCGACCCGGTCGCCAAGATCGGCGAGATCACCGGAGGGGGAGCGGACTACTCTTTTGAGTGTATTGGCATCCCCGAGGTGATTGCCCAGGCCTACAACGCCATTCACAAGGGCGGGACGGCGGTGGTGGTCGGCGTGACCCGGGCGGATGGGACGGTGACCCTCGGCACCTTCATGATGCCGTTCCAGGAGAAGGTGCTCACCGGCTCCATGTACGGATCGGCGCGGCCGAAGATCGACTTCCCGCGGCTCTTGAATCTCTACCGGTCGAATCGCCTCAAGCTCGACGAGCTGGTCACCGCGACCTATCCGATCGACGAGATCAACCGCGCCTTCGACGACATGCTGAAAGGCGTGAACGCCCGCGGCGTCCTGATCATGTGACCGTGTCTCCGCCTCGGGAGAGGCGGGTGCGGAGGCGATCGACGAGACGGCCGAAGTCACGGCTCACGCCGCGGTCGACCTGGAAGTAGTGGTCGCCGTCGTCTTTGACCAGAAATTTCACCTTCTGGCCGGCCAGGACCTCCTCGGGGGCTTCCGTCGCATCTAAGGAGTGATCGAGCTTGGCGAACATGCGCCGTCCGTCGATCCGCAGCACTGCGACGTGGACCGGCTCACTGGAGCGCCCCGGCGTTACGAAGATCGTGGTGGCGGCCTCCACCACGGCCCGCGCGCCGTGGAGCTTCGCGCCGCCCTCCTTCACGGCTTCGCGAGTCGAGGACTGGAACTGAAGTCTCGGTTTCGCCACCTCGTCCCGTTTCCGGGCTGAATCCGAGCGCTCCAGGATCGTCACGTAGACGTTGTTGCCGGGGCCTCCGATCGAGTGGGCGAGGCCGAGGCTGGCCCGGCGAACCTGGGCGCGGGGATTCGGGAAGCGCTCGGTCAGCTGGAGGTAGTTCTCGGCGATCTGGAAGAGCCCGGTTCCGCCCACTGGATGGCCGCGCGCCTTGAGCCCGCCCGAGAGATTGGTGGGGATCCGGCCCTTGAGTCCCGTGAGCGGGTGTTCGAGGGGATCTCCGAGGGCCTTCCGGGGGCTCTTCATCAGCGCCTCGATGGCTTCGTCGTCATCGACGAGCAGGAGGTCGACAAGGCCGATCGGCAGCAAGCTGTTGAAGGCATCGTGGGCCTCGACGACCAGACCGTCGATCTGGCGCGGGTCGGCGATTCCGGCGCGCCAGTAGGCGACCTTTGCCGCCTGGCGTGTGGCGTCGAGATGGGAGAGCGCCTTGCGGTCGAGAATCGAGGAGGTCTCGGTGGCGGAGCCGATGCCGGCCACCTGGATCGCTTGCGGCTTCGAAGTCAGGATCAGCGCCGCGGCTCCGTCGCAGATGGGGGAGCAGTCCTTGCGCATCAGGGGGGTCGCCACCGGGGAGTTCTGCGAGCTGTCGAAGTAGGCCGAGAGGGGCTCGGGCCTGCCGAAGAAGGCCGCGAGGGGATTCGCCGCCCCCAGCGTGTGGGCCCGCTGCATCAGCCGGGCCAGCACGTTGTCCACGGCCTTTCCCTTGATGCCCCGCTCGCGGAACCAGGCCTGAGTGACCAGCGCGATCAGCCCCGGCATCGTGAAGCCGAAGCGCCGCTCGACCGGGTCCACGGTCTTCGACATGATGTTGGTGGCGGCCTGGGTGGTGACTGTCTTCATCCGCTCGCCGGCCAGGACCAACACATTCTCGAACTGTCCCGAGGCGACCTTGTAGTAGGCCTCGTGGAAGGCGGCCGCGCCGGTGGAGGACGCCGTCTCGCTGCGGATTGCCGGTACACCGGTCAGTCCCAGCCGATCTGCCACCTTGGCGGCGATGTTGGCGCGGTTCTCGAACTCCTCGCTGTCCATGATGCCGACCTGTACGGCGCCGAAGGAGCGAATCCGGGAGTCCTCCAAGGCGCCGCGGTAGGCCTCGGCGAAGAGGTCGAAGATGCTGCCGAAGACCTGTCCGGTGAGGTCGACCTTGGTGAGCCCCACCCCCGCGATGTAGACCGACTTGGCCATTGCCACCTAGGATACCCTACGGTCCTCGGAAGTTTCGTTTCCGAGAGTCGAGGGAGGAGAAAGGTGGCAAAACGGTGGATCGTCGGCCTCGTCCTGCTCCTGCTGGTCCTGGCATGGCTGATGGTCGGCCGCGGGCCCGGAGTCGAGGACGGGACCGTTCTGGTGATGGATCTCGAGGGGTCGTACGTGGAGACCCACTCCACTCCCTATCTCTCCCGGCTGTTCGGCACACCCGAGCGACCCTTGATCGGTCTGCTCTCGGAGCTCGCCAAGGCGGAGCGCGACGAGCGACTCTCCGCAGTCGTGCTGCGGATTCGTCCGGTCAGTATCGGCTGGGGGAAGGCCGACGAGATCCGGGCGGCGATCGCCCGGATCTCGGCGCCGGGCCGGCGAACCGTCGCCTATCTCGAGATCGAGAAATTCGGTGCCAACCTCGAGTACTTCATCGCGACCGGAGCCGATCAGATCTACATGGCTCCCGGATCCCGCAATCCCTTCGTCGGTCTGGCCGCCGAGTATCTGTTCCTGGGCGGCTTCTTCGAGAAGCTCGGCATCGAAGTCGAGTACGAGAGAATCGGCAAGTACAAGAGCGCCGTGGAGAGCTTCGCGGAATCCAAGATGTCCGAGGCGAACCGGGAGATGACAACGGCGCTTCTCGACTCCGTCTTCGCTCGCTTCGTCGAGGCGATCGCCGAAGGGCGCTCCCTGACCCCGGAGCAGATCCACGCGGCCATCGACGCGGCGCCCGCGACTCCCGCCGAGATGCAGGAACTCGGGCTCACCGACGGGGTCGGCTTCTTCGACGAGATCCTGGAACAGCTCCGGGATGGGGAAGAGGAGCGACCGGTGATGGAGGGCGCGGAGTACGCACAGGTCGATCCGTCCAGCGTCGGCTTCGACCCGGTCGCCAGCTTCGCCCTGATCTACGGGACCGGTCCGGTGGTGGCTGGCGCCGGATCCGGCGGTCCGGGAGGACGGCAGGAGCTCGCCTCCACCGCCCTCTCCAAGGCATTCGCGGCTGCCACCGCGGCTCCGGAGATCGATGCGATCATTTTCCGGATCGACAGTCCCGGGGGCTCGGCGATGGCCTCGGACCTGGTCTGGCGAGCGACCCAGCGGGCCCGGGAGCAGGGCAAGCCGGTGATCGCCTCCTTCTCGGACGTGGCCGCCTCCGGTGGCTACTACGTGGCTTGCGGAGCGGATCGGATCGTCAGCCAGCCAGCGACCTACACCGGCTCGATTGGCGTCTTCGTGCTTCGCCCCGTCCTCGGCGGGCTCTTCGAGAAACTCGGCGTTGGCGTGGAGGAGCTGACCCGCGGTGAGCACGCGGACCTGCTGCTGGCCTCGCGGCCACTCTCGCCGTCGACCCGCAGGCGGCTTCGGGCGGACGTGCGCAGCGTCTACGAGAGCTTTGTGGGCCGCGTCGCCGCCGGCCGCGAGCTGACTCCGGAAGCTGTCGACGCCATCGGTCAGGGTCGCGTCTGGACCGGGGCCCAGGCCAGCGAGCTCGGTCTGGTGGATGTTCTGGGCGGCTTGCGAACGGCCGTTCTCGAGGCCAAGAGAGCGGTCGGCATCGATGCGGATGCCGACGTGGCACTGGTCTCCTACCCCCTGCCCAGGCCTCTCGCCCAGCAGATCCAGGATGCGCTGGGCGCCTCGGTTCGCGCCAGCGTGTCCTCGTTCTCACTTCCGTCCGCTGTTCGCCAGCTCGTCGCTACGCTCCAGGTGCTTCCCGCCGGAACTCCGCTCTTGATTCCGCCCGGGCTCGCCGAGATCCACTGAGGAGAAGCCGCCATGCGCCTCGAGAGACGGTTTCAGGTGAAGCAGCCCCGGGAGAAAGTGATCGCGCTCATCGAGCAGGATGAGACCCTGACCGGTCTCTTCCCCGACACCGACACCAGGGTGGTGGACCGCAGTGGTGACCGGAGGACCACGGTGTCGCGCTACCGCGCCCTGGGTCGCGACGGGGAGGCGACCTTCCATTTCACCTTTCTGGTGGACGGGAACGTCCGCTTCGAGAAGGTTTGTGATGGAAACATCTGGCGACGGCTGCGCGGCACGCTGACCTTCGAGGAGCGGGGCAAGGGAACTCGCATCTCCGTCGAGCTGGACGGGAAGACCAAGACTCTGGTGCCCGAGTTTACGATCAAAGGTCCCATGGAGGAGCAGATCGATCAGATGGTGACTGCTCTCAAGCGGCGCATGAAGGCCGGGAAATAGGGGCGGGCGATGCCGACGGTGACCGCCAGCGATTCCGTGAAGCTCTACGCCGAGGTGCAGGGCGATGGCTTTCCCCTGATGCTCTCTCCCGGCTATTGCCAGACCCACGAGAACTTCCGACCCCAGGTGGAACCCTTCGCCGCAGCGGGGGCCCGCGTCGTGCTCTGGGACTACCGCGGCCACGGCAAGAGCGAGTCTCCCGAGAATCCGGATGCCTATTTCTGGGAGCAAGTGCTGGACGACATGGAGCGGGTTCTCGATTGGGCGGCGCCGGGTCGGCCCGCGGTGCTGGGCGGGCTCTCCTTCGGCGGCCTCGCGTCGCTTCACTTCGCCATCGCCCATCCCGAGCGGGTTCGGGCCCTGCTGCTCTTCGACAGCGGTCCGGGCTTCAAGAACCGCGAGGCCCAGGCTGGCTGGGAGGTTCAGGTGGGCCGTATTGCCGACCGCCTCGAGAAGATCGGCTTCGAGGGCTACGTCGATGGTCGCGCCTCTGCGACCGCCATCGGACGCCGACCGGATCTCCCGGCGGCTCAGGCGGCTGGCCGCGCCATTCAGGCCCAGAATCCCCACGGGGTGGCCCGCTTTGGCCGGCGGGTCGTCGGCCCGGCGCCGGGGGTGATCGACGATCTGGCCAGCATCGAAGCGCCGGCGCTGGTCCTGGTCGGGGAGCTGGACACCGCCTACGCCCGGGCGGGCGAGGTGATGGCCGCCAAGCTCCCGAATGCGACCCACGTGTCGATCCCCGACGCGGGCCACGTGGTCAACATCGAGCAGGCAGAGGCCTTCAACCAGGCCGTGATCGAGTTCCTGCTCACCCTCCCGGCGAGGTAAGTTTCCGGGGGCACGACCGGTGCCGGTTGTCCTGCATTCTCAGGCTTCTCAACTCGATTCCAGGGGGTCCTCATGGGGAAGGTGTACGAGGCCATCGACGAACGGCTCGCCGAGCTGATCGGGAAGCAGCATGTCTTCTTCGTGGCGACGGCTGCGCTCTCGGCAGAGGGATCGGTGAACCTCTCGCCCAAGGGTCTCGATTCCTTCGTGATCCTGGATCCCCACAGCGTTGCGTATCTCGATCTGGTCGGAAGTGGCGCCGAGACCATCGCCCACCTCCGCGAGAACGGGCGCATCACGATTCTGTTCTGTTCCTTCGAGGGTCCACCCCTGCTGCTCCGCCTCTTCGGCAGGGGTGAGGTCTTCGAGCCGGGAGACGAAGGCTTCGAGGCCCTTCTCACCCGCTTCCCGAGGTACCCGGGTACCCGTTCCATCATCCGCGTCTCGGTCACCCGCATCGCCGATTCCTGCGGCTTTGGGGTTCCTCTGTATCGCTTCGAAGGGGAACGGCCTCAGCTCACGGCCTGGGCGGAGCGCAAGGGCGAGGCGGGGCTGCGCGAATACCAGCTCGGGAACAACCGCGTGAGTCTGGACGGACTTCCCGCCCTTCGGGGAGAGAAGCTCTAGCCCGCATTTCTCACCAACTCGCTACTGCGGCCGCCGATAGCACCACAGATTCGCGACCTTCTCCCTCCGGTCGCCTCGACGTACTGCCAAGTACGCCTTCGGCCCCCTCCGGTCCGAGGGCCGCGAATCTGCGGCACTCTCGGCGCCCTCGCTACGCGACCTGGTGAGAAAAGCGGGCTAGAGGTGCTCTTCGCAGTAGCGACGGAGGGCGCGGGTTCCGCCACGGAAGTGATAGGCGCGCAGACCGTCACGGACCATGAGCTCCGCGAGGAGGCCGCTCTTCAGTCCTAGCTCGCAGTAGAGCAGGTAGGTGCGATCCCTGGCGAAGGAGGGATAGCTCTCGAGCGCGTGACGGAAGTCGAGCCGAACTGCGTCGGGGTGGTGCCAGGACTGGAATTCCTCCTTGCTGCGCAGATCGATCAGATTGGCTCCGCTGGGGATCTCCGATTTCTCGAGCTCGCCGAGACCGCTGTCGTCTGGATCGAGTGCGCGCAGGTCCAGCACCTCGCGGTCTGCGATCGCCGCTTCGAGGACCGATGGGGCGATCAGGCTCTCTTCCCTCAGGATGACGTCGAGCTTCGCGCTGGTGCTCGGGCGACGCGGCACCATCGCGCAGTACTCCGCCACCACCGCCGAGAGGGCACCGGTGCCGATGCGGTTCGCCACCTCGATGATCTCGTCCTTGTTGAAGCCGACCAGGGGGCGCAGGATCGGCATGCTCGTCGCTTGGCTGATGGTCGCGAGATTCTTGAGGGTCTGAGAAGAGACCTGTCCCACCGCTTCGCCGGTCACGATGGCGCAGCCTCTGGACTCTCGGGCGATCGCCTCGGCCGCGCGCAGCATCGAGCGCTTCAGGAGCACCTGCCAGTAGCGGGGCGTCGTGTGGTGCTGGAGCTCCCGGGACACCTCTTCGAAATCGACGGCGTGGAGCCGTGGTTGTGACCCGTAGGACCAGCGGTCCGCGATCACCTTCATCACGCGAAGGACGCCGAGTCGATGGCTTGCGCCCCCCAGGTTGCAGAAGACGTAGTCGAGGGCCACTCCCCGCTTCAGCAGCTGCCACGCCGCCACGGCCGAGTCGAACCCCCCGGAGACGAGGGCGACGGCGCGGTCCCCGCTGCCGACGGGTAGCCCTCCCCGGCCGGGGCGTCGCGAGGCGAAGAAGTAGGCCTTTCCCCGGTAGAGCTCGACGTGGGCTGTGACCTCCGGATCGTCGAGGTCCACTCTCGCGGCAAGAGGGCGAAGCGCTTCGCCCAACTCGACCTCCAGGTTCTTGGAGCTGAAGGAATGACCGTCGCGGTCGCCGACGAAGCGAGCGCGAACGGCGAAGCGCTTGCCGCGGACGGCGTCCCGGAAGACCTCGTCTCCGGCCGATACGATCTCGTCCAGCGAGGACCCCGGTCGCCGGAGCACCGGGGAGAGGGATTGCAGACCGAAGACCCGCTCCAGGACGGAGATCGCGCCGGGGCTCGAGACCTCGACGAAGACCCGGTCGTGGTGGCGTTCGATCTCCCCCTGGTAGCCCTCGGAAGCGAGGGCGTCCTTGACGTTGCGCAGGAGTTGCGTCACGAACAGGCGCCGGGTGGCTCGGGCCTTTATCGAGAGCTCGCCCGAGAACCGCAGCAGGACCAGATGGGCTTCGGAGGCGGGGGTCTTCACGGCTCCGAGGGTAGCAAGCGCGGCTCGGCGGGGGCCGCGCCGCGCGCGCAGTGAGCCGTAGGCGAACGAAGTTCGGAAAGGCCGGCTTCGCGCGGGGTGATCCTGTCAAGGTGGGCTCGTCGCCGGCCGATGTAGGTCCTAGCGAGGAATCCCCCGTGCTGAAGCCTCTGGCCGAGGACGCCGCCGCCTCCGAGGTCCCTTCGCGGTACCGCGTTCATCTCCTTCCCGGCGCCAAGCCGACCGAGCGGGGTGTGCTCTACCGGCGTGGGAGTGAACGATTTCTCCTGGCCTGGGGTCGCGTTGAGCGCGCCTTTGCGGCCCAGGTCGGCGAGCCCGACGGAGCTCGCAGCATCGCCTTCGATCTGGCCGTCGAGGTGAGAGGATCCGTCTGCGTGGTCTGCCGGATGGAGGCGCAGCCCGGTGAGGACGCCATGCGGATCGCCAAGGCGATCCAGCTGGGCGTGGGTCCGGAGAGCTGCAATCCCTGTATCGAGTCCCTAGCCGCCGACGGCGTGGCCTCGCTCTCCTTTCCTGACACCGAGATCTTTGGTGAGGCTGTCCTCGAAGCCGTCCGTTTCGTCGGCTCGGCGGAAAGCCTGGAATGGCTGAACTCGTAGGGGAATCCCATCGCTTTCACGTGTTTCGTGGTGAGGATCACGCAGGCTAGCCTTGCATGCTTCGCTATGAGTCTTCACAATGTTTCTGGGACAGGCGCCTCGGTGTGCGTAGGGATGCACACCGGGGTTTTGTGAGGCGGACCGCCGGGCGGTCCGCCTCGCCGACCAAGGTTTGAGAGGATTGAGAAGCGCATGCAGCGACGATTCGTCTCGTGGTTCGCCGCAGTGGTTTTGGCTACTGCGGCCTTTAGTATGGCAACCGGGTGCGCGCTGTTCGGCGGTTCGGATAAAGACGAAGGCTCGGTCACGGGCGACACTGAGTTCTCGGAGGGGAGTGGCTCCCTCTCCGGCGACGAGTCGGGCGCCTTCGAGGTGTCGGAGCTCCAGGCCGTCTACTTCGACTTCGACCGCGCAGTGATCCGGGACGATCAGAAGCCCGCGATGCGATCCAATGCGAGCGCCGTCGAGGAGCACCAGGATTGGCGGATCATCGTCGTCGAAGGACACACCGATGAGCGGGGGACGGAGGAGTACAACCTCGCCCTGGGCGAGCGCCGCGCCAACTCCGTCAAGCAGTACCTGGTGAACTCGGGTGTCGCCGCCGCGCGCGTCGACACGGTGAGCTTCGGTGAGAGCAAGCCCGCCGTACAGGGACACGACGAGGCGGCCTGGAAGTGGAACCGCCGCGCTGAACACCGTGTGATGCGCTAGAGCCCAGCGCGCCACACAGATCGCTCGCCGGAAACAGGCGTGAGCGCTTCGCTCACGCCTGTTTCCGTATCTCGATGGCTACGCCTCTAGTTGGCCGCCCCAGAGGCGCGGTGATATCGTCGATCCCCTCCAACCCACTCCACCCACGGGGATCCAAAAATGCCTCTGCATGGCGGAAAGCTGGCGGCGAAGGCCCTCAAGGCAGCCGGCGTCGAGATCGTCTTCACTCTTCCCGGCGGCCACATCATGCCCCTCTACGACGGCTGCATCGACGAGGGCATCAGAATTATCGACGTGCGTCACGAGCAAGCTGCGGTCCACGCTGCAGACGCATGGGCGCGTTGCAGGCCGGGATCGATCGGCGTGGCGGCCATCACCGCCGGACCGGGCGTCACCGACGGTATCACGGGTATCGCCAACGCCTGGCGCGCCAACTCCCCCATCCTCGTTTTTGGTGGCCAGGGTCCTTTCGAAAATCTGCGCCGCGGTTCCCTCCAGGAAATGGATCACATCGGTGTGGTTCGGCCCATCACCAAGTACGCCGACACCGTCTATCAGACCCAGCGGATTCCCGAATACATCGAGCTGGCGGTTCGCCACGCCGTGTCGGGGATTCCCGGTCCGGCCTACCTCGAGATCCCGATGGACATCTTCATGGCACAGGTGGAGGACGACCAGGTCCAGATTCCGCGCATTTGCACCGATTCGCCCCGGCTCTCTCCCGACCGCGAGGAGGTTCGCCGCGCCATCGAGCTGCTCGGACAGGCGCGCAAGCCCATGCTCATGGCTGGCACCTCCGTCAAGTGGTCCCGGGCCAGCGAGCCGATGAACCGCTTCATCCGCGAGATTCACATCCCTTCCTACACCAACGGGATGGGGCGCGGAACGATTCCGCCGGACTCCCCCGAGTTCGGCAATCGCTCGCGCCGGGACGCCCTCAAGCAGACCGACTGCATCATCCTGGCCGGCACGCTTCTCGACTTCCGCATGCGCTTCGGCAAGACGATTCCCACCGACGCCAAGATCATTCAGCTCGAGATGGATGCGACGCTGATCGGCCAGAACCGTCAATCCGACGTGGGCCTGGTTGGAAACCTCGCCAATTCCTTCGAGATGCTCCTGGAGGAGATGAAGAACCGTGGGGTGCAGCTCGACTTCTCCGGTTTCCGCGACTCGCTGCGCGAGATCGAGATCGAGGCCGAGAAGCAGGTCGAGGCGATGCTCAACAGTGACGCGGTTCCCGTCGACCCTCAGCGCATGTGCCGCGAGGTGCGCGACTGGCTCGAGACATTCGAAGATCCGATCGTAATCGGCGACGGCGGCGACATCGTGGCGACGGCCGCGAAGATCCTGCCGGTCAAGCGCGAGGGCGCCTGGATGGATCCCGGACCCCTCGGCACTCTCGGTGTCGGAATGCCCTTCGCACTCGCGGCTCAGCTGGCCCAACCGGATCGGCGCGTGGTGATCGTCTACGGCGACGGCTCCTTTGGCCTGAACGGCTTCGAGTTCGACACCGCCGTTCGCTTCCGTTTGCCCATCATCGGCGTGGTCGGCAATGACGGCGCCTGGGGTCAGATGATGCGTCCCCAGGGCGCCGTCTACGGCTGGGACCGGCTCTCGGCCACGCTGCTCGACTACACGCGCTACGACAAGATCGTCGAGGCCATGGGAGGTCACGGCGAGCTCGTGGAACGCCCGGAGGAGCTTCGCCCGGCACTCGATCGCGCCGCCGCGTCCGGCAAGCCGGCGCTGGTGAACGTAGTGATCCGTCAGGATCGTGAGTTCAAAGGTGGTACCTACGTCTAGCGCGGATCGAGGTCGAGCGATCGAGCAGGTGGTGAGCGAGCCCGGCGCCCTCGGGCTCGACGCCGAGGTGCTGGCGGGTTTCGCCGCCTGGCTGGGCCCGCTCGCCGTGGTGGACCTGGAGACCACCGGCCTGGCGTCGGACGGCGACGCGGAGATCCTCGAGTTCGGTGCGCTGCTCGTCGATCCGGATCTTCCCCACGTCGTCACCCTGAGCACGCTGCTCCGTCCCGGAGGTGCGCTACCCCGGGCGGTGAAGCGGCTCACCGGGCTCTGCGACGACGACGTCCGCGACGCACCGCTCCTCGCCGAGCTGGTGTCGAGCTTCCGCTCGGTCCTCGAAGGGCGCGTCATCGTCGCCCACAATGCCGAGTTCGAGCGCGCCTTCCTCTCCAAATTCGTCTCCCCGGGGCTCGCCAAGGCCAGCTTCCTGGACACCCTGGACCTGCTCGCGTTGACCCATCCGGACGCGCCGGATCTCCGCCTCGAATCGTTCACCCGGATCCTGCTCGGGGAAGAGGAGCACCACCGAGCCCTGGATGACGCGCTCGATACCGCGCGCATCATCTCCCGCATTGGCGTCGGCTCGGCGCGGGGCGAGGTCCGCTACCGGATCGCTCGCCAGGCACTCGAGAGCTTCGCACCGGAGTCGCAGTGGCTGGCTCTCCTCGTCGAGCCAAGCGGCGCGGTAGAGGATCGGATGGAATCCGAGTTCGTCGAGATCGGCGAGACCCGGGAGCCGCCGGTCCGCTTCGACGAGGAGGCCATCGCCGCCGCACTGGCGGACGAAGCTCGCGGGCGGCGCCACTTCCCCGACTATCGGGTTCGCGAGGAGCAGATCCGGCTGGCCAGGCGCTTCGCGCGGAACCTGGCTGACGAAGAGATCCTGCTGGCGGAGGGAGGCACGGGGATCGGAAAGTCCCTGGCCTATCTGGCGGCGGCGATTCCCTTCACGATCGAGCGCGCCGACGCTGAAGAATCCTCCCCCCTGGTGATCTCGACTCGCACCAAGCTACTCCAGGATCAGCTGCTGAATCGCGACATCGGCGCCGCCGCGCGCTTCCTGGGGCACCCGGAGCTCCGGGCGGTCTCGATCAAGGGCCGAGCGAACTACGCCTGTGCCCGCCGTCTCGCGCTTGCCCTCGACGAGGGAAGGGAACAGAGCATCTTCCCGGAAGACCGCCTGGCGTACGCGGTACTGGAGACTTGCGCCCGGATTCGTCCCCACGGCGAGATCGGGAGCGTTCCGGCGGCGCTGCTGCGCCGTTATCCGCCGCTTCGGTCGCTCTTGCGCCGCGCCGTGGCGGCGCGGGCGGAGCAGTGTTCGCGGGAGCAGTGCGCCGCTCAGAAGAGCTGTCCTCTGGGCCGTCGCCGCGCCGCCCTCGCACGTGCGGATCTGATCGTCGCAAATCACGATCTGGTGCTGCGCTGGCCTCCGGACTACCCCCGCTTCGAGCACGTGATCGTGGACGAGGTCCACGAGCTGGCTCAGGTGGCGGACGAGGTCTACGCGCTGGATCTGTCTCCGGAGGAGATTCTCGAGCGCTTCGACGAGATCTTCGGGCGCCCGGGCGCTGGCCGGAGAAGTCGCCGAGATTCCCTGCTTCCTCCCGGCACGCGCCGGACACTGGAGGCCGACGCGCGGGCGTGGCGCCGGGAGATCTCCCAGGAGTTCGTCGCGCTGGGGCGCGCGCTGGCCGACGACGCCGGTGACTTCGGCGAGGTTCAGGTTCCGGATCCCCGTGGGCCACGCCTGGCGGCGGCAGCGGCGGTTGCGAGCCGCGTCGCCGACCGGCTCGATCAGGTCTCGGACGCCGCTGCCGCGGGCGGCTCCACCGAGGCAGGCGCCAGCGCCCTGGATCGCAGCATCGGAGATCTTCGCAGCGCCGCGGAGGCGCTGCGCCTCGCCTTCGAGGAGGGCCGCCCCGAAGCGGTGGCGGGCTTCGAAGGCGTTCTGGCTCCCTTCGACCGCTGGCGCCTGATGGTTCGTCAGGTCTCCCCGGCCGACTCCTTCCACGCGAACTTCATCGACGGGCTGCGATCCTTTGCCGGAGTCTCGGCGAGCCTCTTCGTGGCCGACGACGCCTTTGCAGCCCTGGGCGATCTGGAGATCGAAGCCCGGGCCGGCGAACGCCTCCAGCGAGACTCGGTGCCGAGCCCGTTCCCGTACACCGAGCACATGCGGGTCGTCGCTCTCGAGGGTGGCGCCGATCTCGTCGACGAGACGACGGCGGTGCTCGAATCCCTGGCCCGGCAGCTCGGTGGCCGCACCCTGGGCCTGTTCACGAGTCTGCGTCGCATGTACGAGGTGAACGACGAGCTCTCGGCGCGGCTCCGCGAGGAGGGAATCGACGTCCTCGCGCCGCGGCGGGCCTCGGACGATCCGGGTGCTCTCGTCACGCGCTTCGTGCGCGGCGCCGCCGTGTTGCTCGGCGCGCGCAAGTTCTGGCAGGGGATCGACATCCCCGGCGACAGTCTCCAGGCGGTCGTGATCGAGAAGCTCCCCTTCGAAGTGCCGACGGAGCTTCGCAAGCGTCGCGAACGCCGACTCGAAAGCCAGGGGATCGCCGCATTTCACCGATGTACCATGGGAAGGATGCTGCTGAACCTGAAGCAGATGGTCGGAAGGCTGATCCGGACCGAGGAGGATCGCGGCATCGTGGTGATCGTCGAGGGGCGCACGGACAAGGGCTACTTCCGGCGCTTGGAGCAGGCCCTGCCCCCGGGATGCCACGTCACCGTGGCGACGGCCGGAGACCTCTCCAGAGTTCTGGCCGAGGTCGGGATTGGAGGAGACTAAGCCGATGGTCGATCTCACGGGGCGCACCGCCGTGGTAACCGGTGCGGGGTCCGGGATCGGACGGGCGATCGCGCTGCGGCTCTCACAGCGCGGAGCGAAGCTGGTCCTGCTGGGGCGAACACTCGAGAAGCTGGAGACGGTAGCCGGAGAGGCGCGGGGCGAGGCGATCTGCGCGAGCGTCGACGTGGCGATGCGCTCGCAGGTGGAGGAGGTGTTCGAGTCGGCAGCACGCAGTCTCGGGCCCCTTCACATCCTGGTGGCAAACGCCGGGATCGGCGGACCCAATGACCTCGGCGAGGGCGATCGCTGGGACGAGATCGTGCGCGCCAACCTGGACGGGGCCTACTTCTGCATTCGGGCGTTCGAGCAGTCCATGGAGCAGAGTCCGGAACCCCGGCACATCGTGGTGATCTCCTCCTGCGTGGCCCGCTTCGGTGTGCCAGGTATCTCGGCCTACAGCGCCGCCAAGGCAGGCCAGCTCGGTCTGGTCCGCTCCCTGGCCGTGGAACTCGCCCCCAAGCGGGTGCTCGTGAACGCGATCTGTCCCGGTTGGGTGGAGACGCGAATGGCAGTGGAGAGAATGGAGGAGATGGCGGCCGAGCAGGGGCAAGCCTACGCAGAGGTCCGGAAGCAGATGGTGGACGCAGTGCCCCTACAGCGCATGAGCGAGCCCGGCGAGATCGCGGCCCTGGTCGAGTTCCTCGTCTCGGAGGGAGGTGTGGCCTTCACCGGTCAGGCCTTCGACCCCAACAACGGCGCGTGGATGGGCTAGCAGGTCCGGCTCGCCGGTGGCGAGCCGGACGCGCAGCGAGCCGCAGGCGAACGCAGTTCACGAGGCAAGCGCGGCCCGCCCGGAGGCGGGCTAGGCTCCCTGGTGGGGGAAGGAATCGTGAGCGAGGAGCACCCGATGGAGGCGCCCGGAGCGAGAAGTAGCGCCAAGGTGGCTCTGGTGACGGGTGCCGCGACGGGGATCGGCGCCGCCTGCGCGCGGGCGCTGGGCGCGGAGGGGTTTCGCGTCGTCGTCCACTACCGCTCGAGCGAGGCGGCGGCGAGGGAGCTGGTCGAAGAGCTTCCCGACGCATGCGCGGTGAAGGCCGACCTCGCCAGGTCCGAGGAGATCGACGCGCTGATCAAGAAGCTCAAGCAGGAGACGGGTCGGATCGACGTTCTGGTCAACAACGCCGGCCACAACGTCAACGCGCCCCTTCCCCTGATGAAGCTCGACGACTACGACTCGGTCGCCGCCGTCGCTCGGGGCACCTGGTACCTGACCAAGCTCGTCCTGCGCCGATTCATGCTGCGTCAGGACGGCGGGCGCATCGTCAACATCTCCAGCGTGGTCGGGCACACGGGCAATCGTGGACAGTCGCCCTACACCATGGTGAAGGCGGGCTTCGACGCACTCACCAAGTCCCTGGCTCAGGAACTCGCCGGACGACCGATCCTGGTCAACTCCGTCGCTCCGGGCTTCATCGAGACCGAAATGACCGCGGCACTTCCCGAGGAGATCCGCCAGGCGATCATCGCGCGGATCCCCCAGGGCCGGCTCGGCACACCGGAGGAAGTGGCCGAGGTGGTCTGCTGGCTCGTGACCCGTGCGAGCTACGTGAACGGCAGCGTGATCCACGTAAACGGAGGCATGTACGGTGGCTAGGGATCTCGCCCGCCAGGAGTGGAGCACCGGCGCGTGAATCCCCGCGATTCCATCCATCGTCTCGCCATCGTGAATCGCGGTGAAGCCGCGATGCGTTGCATCCGCTCCGTCAAATCCCTGCGCGCCCAGGAAGGCTCGCGGATCAGCGCAGTCGCTCTATACACTGATGTGGATCGAGACGCACCCTTCGTCCGCCACGCGGATCTGGCGGTGGAGCTTCCCGTGACCGGGAGCGAGGCCGCCGCCTATCTCGACCACGATCTTCTGGTGGAGACGCTGCATCGGGTGGATGCCGATGCCGTCTGGCCGGGCTGGGGCTTCGTGGCGGAGGATCCCGTCTTCGTCGAGCGTCTGGCCACCGAGGGCATCTGCTTCCTGGGGCCATCGGCGGATGCGCTCCATCTCCTCGGTGACAAGATCGCTGCCAAGCGGCTGGCGGAGTCGGCGAAGGTGCCGGTCTTGCCTTGGAGCGGCCTGGGGGCGGCCGATCCGGAGGAGGCCCGGATCGCAGCCGAGGCGATCGGCTACCCGGTCGTGATCAAGGCCCGCGCCGGCGCCGGCGGCCGCGGAATCCGCGTCGTTGACGAGCCCGGAGCGCTCTCCGAGGCGTTTCGGTCCGCAGCGGCGGAGGTGCAAGCCTCCTTCGGCGACGGACGCCTGTTCCTGGAGAAGCGGGTCGAGTTCGGGCGCCACGTCGAGGTGCAGATCGCGGGCGATCGGGGGGGCGTCGTGCTCGCCCTCGGCTGCCGGGAATGCTCGGTCCAGCGTCGTCACCAGAAGCTGCTCGAGGAGGCGCCGCCTCCCGGCATCTCCGAGGCGCTGATCGAGTCCTTGCAGGAGGCCGCGGTTCGCATCGCCGCGATGGTGAAGTACGAGGGGTTGGGGACCGTCGAGTTCCTGGTGACCGGCAGCAGGTACTACTTCCTCGAGATGAATCCACGCCTCCAGGTGGAGCACGGCGTCACCGAGGAGATCACCGGAAGCGACCTGGTGAGGCTGCAGATACAGATCGCGCGGGGAGAATCTCTTTCCTACACTCCTATGCGTCAGAAGGGTGTCGCCATCGAAGCGCGTGTGTGCGCCGAGGATCCCGAGGCCGGCTTCGCTCCGGCGCCGGGCCGCATCGTTCGCTTCGACCCGGCCTTCGGTCCGCGGGTCCGCATCGACACCGGCGTGGCCACCGGCAGCGTGGTGCCGGCTGCCTTCGATTCCCTGATCGCGAAGGTGATCGCCAGCGGCGAGACCCGCGAAGAAGCCCGCGCGCGTCTGGCCTGCGCCCTCTCGGATTTCGACCTGGTGATCGAGGGGGGCGCCACCAACAAGGGTTACCTCACCGAGATTCTCGAAGACCCCGAGTTTCGCGCCGGCGGCGTCGACACCGGCTGGCTGGATCGCTTCGCCGCCTCCCGCACCCGGGAAGGCGAGCACGCCGTGGATGCCCTGATTGCCGCTGCGATCCTCTCCTACCAGCGGGCGCGGGCGTCAGTCCAGCTCAACTTCTACGCGGATCCATCGACTCTCACGCCCCAGCGCATTCCGCCCTCGCGAGGCCAGCAGATCGATCTCAGCTACGGCGGCGAGCACTATCGGCTCCAGGTCTTCGCCATCGGTTCCTGGAGGTACCGCGTCCACCTCGACGGGCGTGTGGTCGCCGCCACCCTTCGCGAAGAGCGCGCCCACGCCGCCCGCCTTCAGATTGGCGAGCGCACCCTACGGCTTCTCTACGACGCGACCAAGGCGGGGCTGCGGATCGAGGTCGAGGGGCACGCTCATCGGTTCGGCTCGCAAGCCGCCGGCCACGTTCGCGCCAGTACCCCGGCCATGGTCGTCTCCATCGGCGTAGAACCCGGGGATCGCGTCACCGCCGGCCAGACCATCGGCCTTCTCGAGGCCATGAAGGTGGAGATCGGATTCGACGCGCCGGTGACCGGGGTGGTGACCGAGGTGAGGGTGCGCAAGGGACAGCAGGTTGCGGCCGGGGACGTTCTCCTGGTGATCGATCCCTCCGGCGAGGAAGATTCCGACGAGGGTGCCCGCGGACGGCTCCAGCTCCAGGAGCTGCGCGATCCGCTGGAACGCCTGTTCCGGTCGCTTCCCGGCGGAGGCCTCGGCGAGCCGGACCTCCTCGCCGCCGACCGCGCCGCAGCGGAGGATCGGCGAAGCGCCATCGAGGCCGTGCGTGAGGAGGTGCGCCGGGTTCTCCTCGGCTACGACGCGGACCGGGAGCGCAGCGAGCGACTGAGCGAGTTTCTGGAGGCGCCGCTTCCCGATCGGCTCTCTGGCGAATTCCGGCGCGAGCTCGCGGATGTTCGCCACGAGCTGGTGCTGTTCGCCGACGTGGCGCGGCTCTCGGTGCGCTCGCCCCGGGCCTCCGTCTCGGGAGAGCTCGGACCGTCGAACAGCGCGCGGCTCCGCATGTACGTGCGGCGGGTTCGCGCCGGCGGTACCGGGATCGCCGAGGAGTTTCTCGAGCTGGTGAGCACCGCTCTGGCGCACTACGGAATTGCGAGCCTGGAGCCGAGCGATGCCCTGGAACGGGCGGTGATGCGGATCTTGGCCGCCCAGCTGCCCTCGGAGCTTCGCGACCGCCTCGTCCTCGGCCTGCTCAGCCGCGTCACGGTGCTGGCCCGGAGCGGGGTGCAGCTGCGCGCCGACGCGAAGCTGGCCGCCGCCCTTCGTGGCATCGCGGGAATGCGCGGTGGGGTATCTCACGCGGTTGCCGATGCCGCCATCGAGGCGAGCTACGTGATCTTCGAAAGGCCCGAGATCGAGCGTGAAGCCGAGCGCACCACCGAGCAGGTCGAGGCCTGGCTGGCAGCCGTCGAGTCCCAGCCGACGGCGCCGCCCCAGGAGGTGCTTCGCCAGCTGGCCGATGCGCCCCGGGCCATCTTCGACCGGGTCGGACTCCGGCTCGCCGACACCGATCCGCGCCGTGCCATCGCCCTCGCCGCCCACCTGCGCCGCGTCTACTCGCCGCTGGAGCCGGTCCTCCACGTCACCTCCCGACAAGGTGGTATCTGGATCGACCGTCTCGAGTTTCCAGGCCTCCGCACCGTCCTGGGCGGCGCCGCGGCGCCGCGAGAGCTCGCCGCCACGGCGGCGCGCCTGCTCGAGGCGGCGGAAGGCGAGCGAGACAGCCACGAGTGGCCCGCCGTCGATGCCATCGAGCTTTTCGTTCCGGTCGGCGGCGGCCCCCCCGCCGAGGACCTCGTCAAGGAGCTGGAGCCGGCCCTGGCGGGAGGCCTGCCCTCGGGACGCTTCACCTTGAACCTGGTGCGACCTGGAGGACCCGATTCCCACCGCACCTTCGTTCCTACCCAGGACGGCTTCCGGGAGGATGGCTCCCTTCACCGGATTCATCCCGAAGCCGCCCGGCGCATCGAGCTGGAGCGGCTCGCCGGCTTCGAGCTGAGCCGGATCCCCGGCAGCGAGGGCATCTATTGCTTCCACGGCCGCAGCCGCGAGGTCGAGAGCGACGAGCGGATCTTCGTGCTGGCGGATCTGCGCAGCCGCTCACCGGACGACGGGCGCGAGGCCGATCTGCACATCGCCGCCTTCGAGCAGGCCTTCTACGAGGCGACCCGTTCGCTGCGCGCCATCCTTACGCTTCGCGATCCGAAGCGCCGACTCCAGTGGAACCGCATCGTCATCTTCGTGGCTCCGGAGATCTTCTTGGATCGCGAAGTCGCCGAGCGGCTCTCCAACCGGCTCGCCCCGGCGACACGCCACCTCGGCCTCGAGAAGGTGGTGGTGCAGCTCAAGCTGCTGGATCGCGAAGCGCCGGATCGGGCCGCCGAAGAGATCGAGATCGTCATCTCCGACATCACCGGCTCCCAGATGAACCTCCTCTGGCGCACACCCCGGCGAAGTCGGCTGCTGCCCCGCAGCGAGTACGAGCGGAAGGTGGTCGAGGCAAGGCGCCGTCGACTCGTCTACCCCTACGAGATCATCCGCATGCTCACCGGCAGCGGGAGCCGGCCCGACGGTGGAAGTCCGCGAGCGGGGCTGCCGGCCGGTCGCTTCGAGGAGTACGATCTCGATCCCGAGGCGAAGCTCCCGGTCTTGCGCAGCGTTTCCGGTCGCCCCTACGGAGTCAATTCGAGCTCCGTGGTCTTCGGCATCATCGAGACACCGACCGCCAAGGTGCCGGAGGGCATGCGTCGCGTGCTGGTGCTCTCGGATCCCACCCTGGGAATGGGCTCCCTCGCCGGAGGCGAGTGCGATCGGCTGGTGGCTGCGATCGACCTGGCGGAGCGCAGCGGCATTCCCCTCGAGTGGGTGCCCGTCTCGAGCGGTGCTCGGATCGCCATGGACAGCGGTACCGAGAACCTGGACGCGACCGCGCGAGTGGCGCGCCGTATCGTCACCTTCACACAGGCGGGCGGGACCATCCACGTCATCGTCCCCGGCGTGAACGTGGGAGCCCAGAGCTACTTCGATGCCCTCGGAACCATGCTCATGCACACGCGCGGTGCGCTCATCATGACGCCGGGGGCCTCCATGGTGCTCACCGGTCGCGCGGCCCTGGAGGCTTCCGGAGGCGTCTCCGCCGAGGACGAGACGGCCATCGGCGGCTTCGAGCGGATCATGGGCCCGAACGGCGAAGCCCAGTACCAGGCCACCGACATCGCCGATGCCTACCGCATCCTCTACGAACACTACCGCTATTCCTACGTGGTTCCGGGTGAGAGCGGTCCTCGCGGGCACCCGACGGCGGACGACGAGGATCGCTCGGTCCTGGATCATCCCTGCGAGGGGGAGTTCGAGAACGTCGGGGAGATCTTCGATGACGTCACGAACCCGGGTCGCAAGCGACCGTTTCCGATGCGGCCGGTGATGGAGGCGGTCATCGATCGCGACGGAGGACACCTGGAACGCTGGCGCTCGATGGTAGGCGCGGAGACGGCCATCGTCTGGGACGCGCACCTGGGTGGTCAGCCGGTTTGTCTGATCGGAATCGAGAGCCAGAACATCCCCCGCGAGGGCTACCGGCCCCTCGACGGACCGGCCTCGTGGAGTGGCGGCACGCTCTTCCCCCTCTCCTCGAAGAAGGTGGCTCGCGCCCTCAACGCCTCCAGCGGGAACCGGCCGGTCGTGGTGCTGGCGAATCTCTCTGGCTTCGACGGCTCCCCGGAATCCATGCGCAAGCTCCAGCTCGAGTACGGCGCCGAGATCGCCCGGGCGGTGGTGAACTTCGAAGGGCCGATCATCTTCCTGGTGGTGTCCCGCTACCACGGTGGCGCCTACGTGGTCTTCTCTCGGGCCCTCAACCCGCGATTGCGGGCTTCGGCGCTCACTGGCTCATTCGCCTCGGTGATCGGGGGTGGGCCGGCGGCGGCCGTGGTGTTCTCACGCGAGGTGCGCGGACGCGCGATGGCCGACCCCCGGGTGCGAGCGCTCCAAGAGCGCCTGCGCTCGGATTCGGGAGACGATGTGCGGGGGCTCTTCGAGCGAACCCTGGGAGAGGTGATCCTCCAGGAGCAGGCCGTGCTGGCAGCCGAGTTCGACGGCGTGCACAGCGTCGATCGCGCCCGGGAGGTGGGCTCCATCGAGGAGATCGTCGACCCCGCCCAGATGCGGGCTTTCCTGATTCGCAGCCTTCGCGAAGAGCTGTCGGGGTAGGCCAGCCAGCCGGGCCGGGGATATCCGGATCGCCTATCTTGAACTGTGCACTGTGCAGGTCCGAACCTCGATGAAGCGCAACCGCAAGAAGAACAAGACAAAGAAGCAGAGGAACGGCATCAGCACCTTGAGCCCTGCCGAGATCGAGGGGATGCGGGCGGCCGGCCGGTTGGCGTCCGAGATCCTGGACCGGGTCGCGGAACAGATCCAGCCCGGCACCAGCACCGCCGACATCGATCGACTGGTCGCCGAGATGACCCGCTCCCACGGTGGCACCAGTGCTCCGCTCGGGTATCGCGGTTTTCCCGCGCACTGCTGCACCTCCATCAACGACGTGGTCTGCCACGGAATTCCCGACGACAATCGCAAGCTCCAGAATGGGGACATCATCAACGTCGACGTGACCCCGATTCTGGACGGATGGCACGGCGACAGCTCGCGCACCTTCCTGGTCGGCGAGGTCTCGCCGATCGCCCGCCGCCTCGTCGCGGATACCTACAAGGCCATGTGGCTGGGGATCCGGGTGGTGAGACCCGAAGCCCGAGTGGGTGACATCGGCCACACCATTCAGACTTTCGCCGAGGCCCAGGGCTACTCCGTCGTGAGGGAGTTCACCGGCCACGGCATAGGCCGGGAGTTTCACACCGCCCCCTCGGTCCTCCACTTTGGTGCACCCGGCACCGGGGAGCCGCTCGTCCCCGGGATGACCTTCACCATCGAGCCCATGATCAATCTGGGCCACTGGAAGACCAAGATCCTCGACGACGGCTGGACGGCCGTCACCGTCGACGGGACCCTGTCGGCCCAGTTCGAGCACACCTGTCTGGTGACCGCCGAGGGAGTCGAGGTGCTCACCCTGGCCAAAGCGGAGATGGCGCTGGCCCAGTCCTAGCTCCGTCCCCGCGAGCGGCTCAGCTACTCACCAGCTCGAGCAATGTGTCGAGTGCGGGCCACAGCTCGTCCTCGGGAATGTTCAGCGGCGGGAAGAGCCGCATCACGTCTCCAGCGGTGACGTTCACGAGGATCCCCCGCTCCAGGGCGCGCCCGGGGAGGGCCGCGGCCTTCTCGGCGTCGCGAAGCACCAGACCGATCAGCAGCCCGCGTCCACGCACTTCCGAGACCAGGTCCGGGTGACCGTCGGCGAAGCTCTGCAGGTGCGACCGGATCCTCTCTCCGAGCTCCGCGGCCCTCTCCGGAAGCTTCTCCTGACAGACCACCTCGAGGACGGCATTGGCCGCCGCGCACGCCAGGGGATTGCCGATATAGGTTCCTCCGTGATCGCCGACGGAGACGGTCTTTGCGATCTCCTCGGTCGTGAGAAAAGCAGCGATCGGGAAGCCTCCACCGAGGCCCTTGCCGAGGGCCAGCACATCCGGGATCACGCTTTCGTGTTCGAGCGCCAGCATCTTGCCGGTGCGGCCGATTCCGGTCTGAACCTCGTCGAGAATCAGGAGCGCTCCCTGCTCACGGCAGATCTCGCGTACCTCCCGCAGGTAGCCCGTCGGCGGCACCCTGACGCCGCCCTCACCCTGAACCGGCTCCACGATGAAGGCGGCGGTCTCCTCGTCGATGGCCGCTCCGGCCGCATCGCCGTCGCCGTAGGGAACGACGGCAGGATCCGGCAGGAGAGCGGCGAAGGGCTCGCGGTGCTTGGCCTGGCCGATCACGCGGAGCGCGCCGAGCGTCCGCCCGTGAAAGGAGCCCTCGGTGGAGACGAACTTGGTGCGGCCGGTGGCCCGGTGAGCCAGCTTCAGCGCTCCTTCGATCGCTTCGGTACCCGAGTTCACCAGGAAGCTCCGGGTGATCTCATCCGGTGTCAGGGCCGCCAGCTTCTCGATCAGGTCGAGCTGGGGCAGGGTGTAGAAGAGATTGGTGGTCTGCATCAGGCGTGCGGCCTGAGAGGAGATCGCCTCTACCAGGGCCGGATGACAGTGGCCGATGCAGGTGACTCCCCAGCCGGCGGTCAGGTCCACGAACTCGCGGCCCGTGACGTCGCGCAGTATCGATCCGCGCCCCTCGACGAGGGCGACGGGCATCCGCCCGAACGCAGGAAGGTAGTGAGCCGCCTCTCTCTCGCGCACCTTTTCGAAGTCCATGGTCGCCTCCTACTGAGCCCGGGAGCTTCGATCCTCCGGGGAGCCACGTCAAGCGCGGGGACGGCTCCCCACCAGGGTGCCGAGCTCTCGGAAGCTCCCCTGATCGAGCAGGGCGTCGATGCGTTGGCGGGCGTCCATCCGCCCGTCCTTTCGCTGGCGCGCGATCTTCTCGGCGCCGCCCATCGCGCGCGCCTCTTGCTTCCTCCGCTGCAGGTTCTCGAGGACCGGTCCCCACTCGCCCAGATCGTCGGGCCCGTTCTCTCGGTTCGGCATCGATTCTCTCTCTTGGATCCGCGAGCTGAGTCTACCAGCCTTTCCCTCCCGAGCGGGCTCCCTGGAGGGCCGGCTCGCGAGCCCCGGGGATTCCGATACAGTTCGCGCTGGGGGTCTCGAACCCGGCGCCGCGGAGGCAGGTCATGGTCGACACGATTTTTCTCGAGGGGATCCAGATCCCGGCAGCGCTCGGTGTCACCGCCGCCGAGCGCCAGATGCGACGGCCCGTGACCCTGGACATCGAGATCGAACGCGATCTCAGGGAGGCCGGTCGTAGCGACCGCATCGGGCAGACCGTCCACTACAAGCGCGTCTTCGAGGTGGTGGAGGACGTCGCCAGCAGCCACGAACACAAGCTCGTGGAAGCCCTCGGCGAGCGAATCGCAGAAGCGGTGATTGGGAAGTTCGACATCGATGCGGTGACGGTGACGGTCCGCAAGCCGAAGCCCATCGCGGGCGTGCTCGAGTACGCCGGCATCAGGATTCGGCGCGTACGCTCCGCCCCGTGAGCGACGCGGCCGCTGCCAGCCCCACCATCGGGAGTCGACTCCTCGCACTGGCAGCGCGTGCTCTGGTTGGTCTCGTCCGGCTCCTGCCCCGGCAGACGGCACTCGACCTGGCCGGTCGGGCAGGTCGCGGCTACGCCCGCTTGGGAGGGCCACGGACCTCGGTCGCCAGGGTGAATCTCCGTATCGCCTTTCCCCAGTGGACCGAGGCGCGGCGGCGCGACGTGCTCGCCGCATCCTACGCGAATCTCGCGCGCAGCATCATCGAGCTCGCCCTCCTGAGTCGGGGGGATGCGGAGGAGCTCCGACGCCTGGTGAGCGTCGAGGGCCTCGAACACCTGGAGGCGGCCCGCGAGGAGTCGAAGACCGGCGGCGTCATCGGGCTCACCGCTCACCTCGGCTCCTGGGAGCTCCTGGCTGCGGCGATGGTCGCCCACGGCCATCCCGTCACCCTGGTACAGCGCACCCGGGACAACCCCATGATCGAAGAGCTGGTGAGCTCCCTGCGAGGTCGCGGCGGATCGGAGCTCTTCGCCCGCGGCTCCGCGGCTCGCTCCGCGCTTCGCGCGCTCAAGCAGGGCAAGATCTTCGCCCTGATCTACGACCAGAACTGCAGTCGTGAGGAGGGGGTCTTCGTTCCCTTCTTCGGTCGCCTCGCCTCTACCCGGAGTGGGCCGCCGCGCATCGCGATGCACACCGGAGCTCCGGTGCTGCCTGTCTTCATCGAGCGCGAGGTGGGGAGCGCTCGCCACCGGGTGCGGATCCACCCCGCCCTGGAGATCCTGCCCGCGGGCGACGACCGGGAGGCGGCGATTCGCGAGAACGCCCGGCGGATGACGCAGGTCATCGAAGAGGAGATTCGCCGGGTGCCCGATCATTGGATCTGGGGCCACCGGCGCTGGCGAACCCAGCCGAAGGGCGAGCCGAAGCCCTACCCCTCGCGGCGACGGCGCTAGAGGCGCTCCCTCATCCGCTGAGGGAGGCGGTGACCACGCAGTCCTTTCCGGACGCCTTGGCATCGTAGAGCGCGCGATCCGCCTCGTTGAAGGTCGCTTCGGTCGAGTGCGCGAACGCGGCGACGCCGATCGATACGGTGATGCGGATCGGGCCGTTCGGGCCGACGATCGGGTACCTGCTCTCGGCCACAGCGCTGCGGATCTTCTCGGCCAGAGAGATCCCACCGGGGAGATCGGTCTGGGGCGAGAGCAGGGTGAACTCCTCGCCGCCGTAACGGCAGAGCAGGTCGGTATCGCGCAGCACCTCGCTCATTACTGCGGCGACCCGTGCCAGGACTGCGTCACCGGCAGCGTGTCCGAGCCGATCGTTCAGACTCTTGAAGTCGTCGATGTCGATCAGCATCAGAACGAGGGGCGATCCGGTCCGGTTGACTCGCTTGGCCTCTCGCGCGAACTGGTCCTGAAAGAATCGGTGGTTGTGAAGGCGGGTCAGGCTGTCGGTGATGGAGAGCTGCTCGAGAGCCTGGTTGGCGCGCTTGAGCTCTTCGTTCCGGGATTCGAGCTGGAGGCGGCTCTGGTTCAGACGCGACGACATCAGGTTGAAGGTCCGGGCGAGAACCTGGATTTCGTCGCCCGAGCCCGAATCGGGTACTTCGACGGCCATCTCCCCCTCACTGATGCGGCGCGCTCCCTCGGAGAGCGCCAGGATCGGTCTCACCCGCCAGGCGGCAAAGGCGAATGCTCCCGCGCTGGAGAGGAGCACCGCCAGCAGGTTGATGCCGAGGGCGCGGCGAAGGGAAGCTCGGATCGGGGCGAAGGCGGTGACGTCGTACTCGTGCTGTGGGTACCAGAGGTTCAATCGGTCGCTGTTGCGCTTCGAGAACTCGGGAGAACTCTGCTCGAGCTCGCTGCGCAGAAACGTCTCGATGGAGTGGATCGAGACCCAGGTGATCACCAGTGAGGTGGAGAGCGTGGCGGCGAAGACCATGAAGCTGATGCGAAACGCCAGCCCCGAGAATCGCCGTTTCCAGTGCCAGCCCCGCTGGTGGTCCATCAGATCCCCTTGAGTCTCCGCCGGTCGGGGAATCGGTCAGCCTTCACCCGACCTTGACGTGCACCTCCTCGCATTTGTGGGTGGCGGGGTAGGGGTCACGGAAGTTCCCACGGGGACAAATTTCTCTCGATTTCTCGGGAATCTCCTCGGAAACGCGGGTCAGTCCCAGGGCTGGTATATTTTGCCAAGTGAGTCCCCTCTCCTCCCACGACGGCGAACGGATCGTCCTCAGAGCCGTCGAGAGCGGGCGTCTCGAAGCCGAGCACGCCCATCTTCTCGGCGAGCACCTGGGAGACCCGAACCTCCGTCGCGCGGTGGTGGAGGGGGCGGCCGAGAGCAAGCGGCTGGCTCGGGGCCAGGTGGTCACGGTCTCGCGTAACGTGTTCATCCCAATCACGAATCTGTGCCGGGACCGCTGCGCCTACTGCACCTTTGCGAAGCCGCCCGACTCCCCCGAGGCCAGAACCTACAGCCTCGCTGAGGTGGCCGAGTTGGTCCGAGGGGGTGTTGTCACCGGATGCGTCGAGGCTTTGTTGTGTCTCGGAGACAAGCCGGAGCTCGCCTACCCGGCGCACCGGGTATGGCTGGAGGAGGGTGGCTACCGGAGCACCGCCGAGTACCTGGTCGAGGCCTCTCGGGTGGCCTTCGAGGGTGGTCTGCTTCCCCACACCAACGCCGGGGTGCTGAGTCAGGAAGAGATGGACCGGCTGCGTCCCTGGAACGCCTCCATGGGTTTGATGCTCGAGACCACGAGTCCCCGCCTTCGAGGGAAGGGCATGGCGCACCAGTACGCTCCAGACAAGGATCCTTCGGTCCGCATCCGCATGCACAGGGAGGCGGGGGAGCTTCGCATCCCGTTTACGAGCGGGATGCTGCTCGGGATCGGCGAGAACGCCGCGGAGAGGATCGAGACGCTGCTCACCATCCGTCGCCTTCACGAACGCTACGGCCACATCCAGGAAGCCATCATCCAGCCCTTCCATCCGAAGCCCGGGACGCGGATGCGGGCCGTCTCCGGGCTGCGCGACGAGGAGTTCGCCAGCTGGGTGGCTCTGGCGCGGCTGGTGCTCGGTCGGGAGATCCAGGTGCAGGCGCCTCCGAACCTTACCCCCGGGGTGCTCGAGCTTCTGCTGCGCTCCGGCGTCAGCGACTGGGGCGGGGTGTCTCCGGTGACGGTGGACTTCGTCAATCCCGAAGCGCCCTGGCCGGCGCTCAGGGAGCTGCGCGAACGGACCGAATCCACCGGGCAGAGGTTGGTCGAACGTCTGCCCGTTCACGCCGAGTATCTGAGGCGCCCCGAGTTCCTCGATCCGAAGATTCGCGCAGCGGCACTTCGACTCGCCGACGAGGATGGTTATGCTGCTCCACGGCAGGAGGCCGCCTGATGCTCGAACGACTGCTTTCCGATATCTCCCCCGAGGTTGCGCGACTGCTGGATGGCGCCCTGGCAGGCCGCGAGCTCAGCGCCGACGATGCCATTCGGCTGCTGCACACCGAAGGCGCCGACTTCCAGGCCCTCACCCGTGCGGCGGACGTCGCCCGCGGCGAGGACGTCGGCGGCGATGTCTCCTTTGTCATCAACCGGAACATCAACTTCACCAACGTCTGCTACACCGGTTGCAGCTTCTGCGGCTTCTCGCGACACCGCGGCGACGAGGACGCCTTCGATCGCAGCCTGGAGGAGATCGCCGAGAAGGCCCGGGACGGCGTCTCTCGCGGCGCCACCGAGGTTTGCATCCAGGGTGGGATCGATCCCCGCAAGGATCACAACCACTATCGCGAGATCCTGGTGCGGTTGAAGCGCGAGTTTCCCGACCTCCACATCCACGCATACTCGCCGGAGGAGATCGACTTCGGCCACAAGAAGAGCGGAATGCCGCTGGGCGAGTATCTGACCTGGCTGAAGGATGCCGGGTTGGGGACGATTCCGGGAACCGCCGCCGAGATCCTCGATGACGGGCTCCGCGCTCGTGTGGCGCCGCGGCGGCTGATGACGCAGCGCTGGGTGGAGATCGTGAGAACGGCCCACGCGGTCGGGCTCCGCTCCAGCGCCACCATCATGTACGGCCACATCGAAGACACCCACCACGTGGTCAACCATCTGAAGCTGCTGCGCGATCTCCAGAAGGAGACCGGAGGCTTCACGGAGTTCGTGGCGCTGGGCTTCATCCACGAGAAGACCATGCTCGGTCATCGTCTGGGAACGCGCCCCGGGCCCTCGGCGCCCGACGATCTGCGACTGATCGCCGTCGCGCGGCTCTTCTTCCGTCCCTGGATCACCAATGTGCAGATGTCCTGGGTCAAGATGGGCGGGAAGCTCGCGCAGCTGGCGTTGCTAGCCGGTGCCAACGACTTCGGCGGGACCCTGATGGAGGAATCCATCAGCCGTGAGTCCGGCGCCGATCACGGGGAGAACCTTCCCCCCGAGGAGCTGCGACGCCTGATCCGTGAGATGGGGAGGATTCCCGTGCAGCGCAGCACCGTGTACGAGATCCTGCGCCGCTTCGACGATCCGGCCCTGGATCCGCCCTCTCTGGAGCCGCGGCACGGTGAGAAGTGCGGGCTGGAGGAGGGTCAAGGGCTGGTGCGATGCTTCTCGATCCGGGAGGCGAGCTCCTCGACCTGATAGCGCAGAGGAGCCCGCTCCAGGATGGCTCTCTCCACCACCCCGATGGCGTTGCGGACCGACGGGTGATCGCGGCCGAGGGCGCGACCGATCTCCGCCAGGGATGCATCGGTGTAACGGCGGCTCAGGAACATGGCGAGCTGACGGGGTACCAGAATGCTCCGCTTTCGGGAGCGCGAGGAGAGCTCGTCGATGGAGACGCCGAAGAACTCGGCCACGACGTGGATCACGGCGTCCACGCCGATGGCGGCGCTTCGGCTGCTTGGATCCGCCACCTTGCGCAGGGCCGCTTCGGTGAGTGCGAGGTCGATGGGCCTCTTGAGAAGTGAGGCGGTTGCCACCAGCTGGATCAGCGCGCCCTCCAGGTCCCGCACGCTTCCGCGGACCGCCTCGACCAGGCGGTCCAGGCAGCACTCGGGAAGGCGGACGCCGCCGGCAGAGGCCTTGGCGATCAGGAGCTTGCGACGGAGATCTGCGTCCGGGAGCTCCACCTCCACCACCATGCCGCTCGACATCTGCGAGGAGAGACGACGATCGAGCTTCGGTATGTCGCGCGGGAGTCGGTCGCCGGTCAGGACGATGCGGGCGCCCACTCCGCGGAGGTGCTCGATGGTATGGAAGAGCTCCAGCTGAGTTGCGGTCTTTCCCTGGAAGAACTGGACGTCTTCGACCACGAGGAGATCGATCTGCTCGCGGAAGCGCCGCTTGAATCCACCGGTCTGCCTGGAGCGAATCGAGGAGAGAAGCTCCGTCGTGAAGGATTCGGCCGAGGTGTGCCGTCCCCGTTCGATTCCATGCTGTCTCGCTTCGGTGATGACCGCCTGCGCAAGGTGCGACTTTCCATTTCCCGGAGGGCCCACCAGAAACAGCGGGCTCACGCCGTTCTGTCGTCCCTGTGCCAGAGCCAGAGACGCCTCGCGCGCCAGCGCATTCGTGCGACCCACGACGAAGTTCTCGAAGCTGTGAGGAAGTACGGGCTGCCGCGCCCAGGGGCTGATCTTCGCTTCCCTGGATCGCACGGGTGCGGTTCGCGGGGCTCGATGCGGTTGGCGAGGCGGCGTGCGCTCCTCCGGGAGCAGCTCCACGGCGACGTCGATCGGGCGGTTGGCCTGGCTCACCGCGATGTCGCGAATCCGGGCGAGGAACCGTACCTCCACCCGCTTCTTGTGAAACGAGCCAGGCGCCAGGAGCCGAAGCCGATCGCCGTCCTCGCAGATCACGAGGGGGCGAATCCACGCCTCCAGGGCAAACTCCGACAGTTCGCTCTGGAGCTGCTGCATGACCTCGCTCCAGAGCGAGGGGGGACCGTTCATTCTTTTCTTACTGATTCTCGGGGATTTCGAGTCGCTCCCAACGGAAAATCCGCCGCCCTCCGCCTCGAATTCGGGCGGGATTAGAGCACTCTGACCCGGATGGCGCAATTGCGACCGCGGTGGATCGGGTCGCCGCGGCGACACGCCGCAGGTTCGCTGCAAGGGGAGCTTTTTCCGTCGGAGAACCGCTGTTTGCAAGTCGGAACGTGTTACAGTTTCGCGGAGTTTCCGCCGAACCTTGATGCGGCGTGAGCCGGTGCAAAGAGGTGTCGCCGGAAGGGTCCCAGAAAAATCCGAATCGTATTCTTTCGTAGAATAACTTCAAAAAACAAGAAATTTCGTCGTTTTTCGTTGCATCGATTCCGCGCTCGTCCCTCCCGTCGAAAAACGCCTTCGGCGAGCCGATGCGCGCTGGAGCTTGGAAGGTCGGTTCCCTGTCTTGACGACCGCACCTGTTGTGGATTTACTTCACCCGTTTGGATGGATCGCCGAACCAAGCGCACACTGATCGGGCGACTGAACCGTGATGCAGCGGTGATCGCAGCGCGTTTCGGGCTGCGCTACCGATCCATCGAGGCGGAAGCCGCGAACGTAAAGCGGCGCTACGGCATCTGTTACTCGGACGGAACGATCCGCATTCGCCTTCGACACGCTACCACCGGCAAACCCCTCAAATACTCCAGCCTGATCAGCACCCTGTGCCACGAGCTGGCGCACCTCGAGCACTTCGACCACGGCGAACGCTTCAGGAGCTTCTATGCGGTGATTCTGGAGTACGCACGGGACCAGAGCATCTACCGACCGAGCCGCAGGGTCGCGGCTGCACCAATCTCCCCCACAGAAACGGTGGGCGAGCCCGCGCCTCGAATCCCTCGGCAGCTGAGTTTGTTCTGATCAGGGTGACTCAGCCGCCCTGTTGAGTGTCGTACTCCTCGAGGGTGTTGGGCCCTTCGAGTACATCGACGCGGATGTCGTCGCAGGCGATGGCCTTGTCGAGGATCTCTCGGATCAGACCGGCCACGGTGAGCTCGTCGAACTCGGCCATCGCATCTTCGAGGGCGCTGCCCGAGACCATGAACTCGAGAGTGGTCTTGATCCTGACATCCATTTGAAGCTCTGATCTCGCCCCGACTGTTCGTCAACTATTCGCTAAGTATACGAAAACACAGTAATTTTTAGCAAGCGGCGCAAAGGATACACGACGCCTCTCGAAACGGCTACGAAATTCCCGACTTTTCTGGGTGGCTGCTCGGGCCGAAAGGAGAGAGGGGAGATCGCCTTGGGTATTCGCCGTTGGATCACCGATCGACTCGTCGGCTTCCTGACCGAGCCGCTTTCCGGCTACCAGCGTCGTGGCTGGAACGACCCGAAGGCGCTGCGACGCCAGATTCGGAAGGGCGACGTTCTCCTGGTCGACGGCGACAGCCGCATCTCGGCGATGATCAAGTACCTGACCCAGAGTTCCTGGTCCCACGCCGCGTTCTACATCGGGGACGAGATGCTGAGGCGCGGAGGGGAGCAGGCGGAGCAAGCCCGTCGGGCCTTCGGTGAGGAGGCGGCTCACCTCCTGGTCGAGGCTTTGCCCCAGGGTGTCGTCGCATCCCCGCTTTCGAAGTACATCGACTTCAACATCCGCCTGGTGCGTCCCCATCGCCTACGGTCAGACCACCTTCAGTCGATTCTCGACGACCACGTTGCGTCCATCGGGTGGCGCTACGACTTGCGCAACGTCTTCGACCTGGCCCGGTATCTGATCCCGGTATCGCTGATCCCGATCCGATTGCGGCGCACCGCACTGCACTTCGGGAGCGGTGCGCCTACCGAGGTGATCTGCTCGAGCCTGATTGGCCAGATCTTCCAGAGGGTTCGATTTCCCGTTCTTCCAGCGGTGGAGTTCCCCGACGATGCCGAGGAAGTCGTGCCCCGGCGTGGCCGGTTGCTGCGACTGATCTTCGGGTACGACTCCGGCCGCTACACCGGGATCTTCCGCATGCGCCATCCCACGCTGCTGACCCCCCGGGACTTCGACCTCTCTCCCTATTTCGAGATCATCAAGTTCAACGTGATCACCGATGGGAACTTCGACTACACCCGGATCAAGTGGGCGAAGGAGGAGCCCGAGGCCCCGGAGGAGCTTTCGGCCGCGGCCGGCGATCGCGAGGAAGAAGAGCAGGAGCCCACCAGCAGATAGACCGCAAACGGTGTTCCCCGGGGTCGACCGTTGCTGAAACCACACGGTCGACTTCGCCGATCGAGGTCGGAACCGCGACGCAGAGTGGTGATACAGAGCTGCCGCTCCAAGAAAATGCATTCTGTCGGCAAGAATTGCTCAAGTCTGGCGGGAATTCGCCGAGATGGAGGAGCATAGATCCGGGCAAAACCAGGGGGGGGTGAAGCTCGCGGTCTCGACGCCCCGGAACCTCAGGGTTCCGGGGCGATCTGCGTCTGGGCCGCCGTAGCGGGCTAGGAGTCGCCGGCCGCGCGGAGCTCTTCGTCCGTTTCTTCCTGGAGTCGCCGGGCCCGTTCCGCATCCGTGTTGTCGCTGTGGCAGCGGGCCTTGTGGCCCGGGCCGCTGCCCATCTCCAGACGCGTCTTGCCGGCGAGTCTTTGGATCTCCTGGGGCGAAAGCACGCCGCGTTTCTCGAGGATCTCCCGCTGATCCTCGGTGAGTGCGGCGCTGACCTTGGCCCGGTCCCATGCGTAGCGCTCGTCTCCGCCGCTCAGGAACTCGCCGATTTCCTTGCTGATGCGGACGGCGCACCAGTCGTGACCGCACATCGCGCAGAAGTCGGTGTCCACGTCGAGATCCTCGTCGTGGTAGGCGCGGGCGAGGTCCGAATCGAAGGCCAGCTCGCAGTGCTTCTCCCAGTTGAGCGCGGCTCGCGCCCTGGTCAGCTCGTCGTCGCGCTCGCGGGTGCCCGCAATTCCGAGGGCCACGTCGGCGGCGTGGGCGGCGATCTTGTAGGCGACGCAGCCCTGCTTTACGTCGTCCTTTTTGGGAAGCCCCAGGTGCTCCTTCGGCGTCACGTAGCAGAGCATCGAGGCACCGTGATAGGCGGCGGCCGTCGCGCCGATGCAGCTGGTGATGTGGTCGTAGCCGGGGAAGATGTCGGTGACCAGGGGCCCCAGTACGTAGAAGGGCGCCCCGTGGCAGAGACGGCGTTCCAGCTTCATGTTGAACTCGATCTGATCGAAGGGAATGTGTCCGGGGCCCTCCACCATCACCTGGACGCCGTGCTGCCATGCCCGCTCAGTGAGCTCGCCGAGCGTCTCGAGTTCGGCCAGTTGAGCATCGTCAGTGGCGTCGGCCAGGCCTCCGGGACGCATGCCGTCGCCGATGGAGAAGGTGACGTCGTAGCGGCGCATGATCTCGCAGATGTCGTCCCAGAGCGTGTACATGGGATTCTGCTTGCCGTGGTGCAGCATCCACTTGGCCAGCAGAGATCCTCCTCGGCTCACCATGCCGATCAAACGCCGCTTTACCAGGGGTAGATGCTCGCGCAGGACCCCGGCGTGAACGGTCATGTAGTCCACGCCCTGCTTCGCCTGGTGCTCGATTCCCGCCAGGATGGCCCGCTCGTCGAGATCCTCGATCTGCCGTCCGATGATCATCGAGTAGATCGGAACGGTTCCGATCGGAACCCTGGAGTTCGCGATGATCGCCTCCCGGGTCGCGTCCAGGTCGCCCCCGGTGGAGAGGTCCATCACCGTGTCGGCCCCCCAGCGCTCCGCCCAGCGGAGCTTCTCGACCTCGTCAGCGGTGCCGCTCGAGACCGGCGAGGCACCCATGTTGGCGTTGACCTTGGTCGTGGCCGCCCGACCGATGCAGATGGGATCGAGGCGGTGCTCGAGGTGAACCCGGTTGGCGGTGATCACCATCCGCCCGGCCGCCACCTCTTCGCGGATCTGCTCGACCGACAGGTGGGGCTCTCCCTCGGCCGCGCGGCGCATCTCGGGTGTGATGCGACCCAGCCGCGCATGCTCGAGCTGGGTGATCGGCTCGAAGCCCTGCGGAGAGACGCATCGCCCGTTCTCGAGCGACCAGCCCGAGGGAAGGAAGTCCCAGGCGGTCTTTCCCGAGGGCTCGGGCATTCCGGGGGTGTCCGGAGAGCTGTACGCCCTGGGGCCACCCACGTCAGGGGGGTTGGCGAAGCTTCGAGGCGTCGTTCCTTCCCCACTCGACGAGGGATCGCCGCCGAGGGGCGGAAGCTCGAAGCGGGAACCGCGCTGCGTGGGCTCGGACATGTTCGACGCTCCTTCGGAATCTCGCGGGGCGCCGGGGCTGGATCGGAGAAGCTCGTGCCTCCTTGCCTTTCCTTCGCTCGTACGAACGAGAGCAGGTTCGAGGGGTGTGATCTCAGGCTCGGTATCGCCGGGCCACCCCCAGGCTCCACAGCTAACTTGAACGTAGCAGCTTCCCGGGGCTACCGACAAAGAGCCTCCATATCTCGCTCTCTCGAGCTGTCCGCTACGCTCTCCCCGTGATGACGAGCCGCTGGATTGTCAGCCTACTGCTACCGCTTGTCCTCGCGGGGGGATGCCACCGCAACGTGGAGCCCTTCGATCCCAGCGAGCAGGTGGTGGCGCCGGACCTCTCCGCGATCTTTCCCGAGGGTCTGGAGCGCTCGAACGCCCCGCGTGGGGATGCACGCCCCGCGATGCCGATGGCGGGCCGTCGCTCGGCGGCGGCGTCGGGTCCTCCGCTGAGCGGGCAGATTCTCCTGGCGCCGGAGCTCGCCGAGCAGGTTCCCAGGGGCGCCGTAGTGTTCGTGATCGCCCGGACCGGCAGTTCGGGGCCGCCGGTCGCAGCCAAGCGGATCTCCGCCGCGGGATTCCCGCTTGCCTTCGAGCTGGGCCCGGAAGACCGGATGGCCCACGACGTGCCTTACGAGGGCCCCTTTCAGCTCACTGCACGTGTCGATGCGGACGGCGATGCCGCGACACGCACGGCCGGGGACCTCCAAGGGGTGGCCCCGGGGGAGTACTCCCCGGGCGCCGCCGGCGTGACCATCCTGATCGACGAGATCTTCTGAGAATCAAGCGTTCGCCAGCAAATCGACTGAGTGCTTGGGGCCGGCGACGACCAGCTTGTCGCCCGTCTCGATCCGGGTATTCGGGCCAGGGACCCGGATGGTCGATGTGCCCGACTTCGCCGTGGGGCTCCGGATGATCAGCACCTGTACGCCCGCCTCGGTGCGCAGGTCGAGCTGGCTCAGGGATTGGCCGACGAAGGCGCGCGGCGTCAACACCTCCTGGACCACATACCCCCCGCCTAGATCCACCTGGTGAACCTTGTCCACCACCGCGATGGTGGTGGAGACCCCGCCGGCGAGGTCCCTGCGCATCACCTCCTGGTTGTAGGCATTGATGACGTCGCGCTTGTGGACGGATCCCACCAGCTTCCGGCTGTTTGCTGCATCCACCACTGCGAGCTCCTCGATCTCCTCGTGGCTGAAGATCTGCATCACCAGGTCGAGATCGTGGTCCTCCCGCACCGACGGACGGTTTCGCTCCAGCAGGTCTTCAGCCACCACCAGGGAGCGCAAGTACTCCTGCTCGAGAACGATGCGGCGGAGCTCGTTGAGGTAGATCGCGCCGATCAGCTCTTCTGCCTCGTTGACGACGAAGAACTCGGTGTGGTCGCTCTCCACGATCAGGCTGAGCACCTGCTCCAGGCTCGCCGAAGCCGGTACCACCTGAGGCTCGCGGTCGACGATCTCCCGGACGTAGAGGCTCTTGAGAACGTTGGGGTCGTCCTCGCGGTGCAGGTCTACGCCGCGCCGGGTGAGCTTCAGCGTATAGATCGAGTCCTTCGACAAGAACATCGCGATCAGGCTGCTCACCACGCAGGCGGCCATCAGCGGTGGAATGATGTCGATGGTCTGGGTGAGCTCGAAGATGATGATCATCGCGCTCAGCGGAGCGTGGGTGGTGGCCGCCACCATGGCGCCCATCGTGACCAGGGCGTAGGCGCCGGAGCCAGCGGTCGATGCTGGAAACCAGCCCTGAAGCAGCTTCCCGAACAGCCCACCGGTCATCGCGCCGAGAAACAGGGAGGGTGCGAAGATGCCGCCGGAGCCGCCCGAGCCGATGGTGATGGAGGTGGCCAGAAGCTTCGCGCCCAGCAGGACGCCGAGCAGCAGGACCGGCAGCTCCCCGGAGAGCGCCATCTCGATGGTGCTGTATCCCACGCCGAAGACATGCGGAAAGAAGATCCCGATGGCGCCGATCATGAGCCCCCCCAGGCTCGCCTTGGCCCACTCCGGAATCGGAACCCTCCCAAAGGCGGTCTCGGTGGCGTAGAGAGTTCGCACGAAGACCGTGCCGATCAGACCGGCCAACACGCCCACCAGCATGTAGGGGCCGAGCTCGAAGGGACTCACGAGCTGGTACTCGGGAACCGGGAAGGCGGGGGTGTTGCCCAGGAAGTAGCGCGAGACCACCGTCGCCACGACCGCCGAGATGACGATCGGGCTGAACTGGGTCACGGCGAAGTCGCCGACAATGATCTCCACGGCGAAAAGCGCCCCGGTGATGGGCGCGTTGAAGGTCGCCGCGATCCCCGCCGCGGCGCCGCACCCGACGATGGTGCGAAGCTGCCGCGCCGGCACCCGCAGCATCTGTCCGATCGCCGAGCCCAGGGCGGATCCGATCTGCACGATGGGACCCTCCCGGCCCACCGATCCGCCCGAGCCGATGCAGATCGCCGAGGCCAGGATTTTTACGGCGACGACCCGTGGGCGCATGACCCCACCCCGCACTGCCACCGCCTCCATCACCTCGGGAACACCGTGGCCCCTGGCCTCCCGGGCGAAGAAATAGACCAGCGGACCGACGATCAAGCCTCCCACAGCTGGGATCAGCAGCAGGACCGGCCAGGAGAGGGTCAGCGCCACCGCCAGCGGATCGCCAGACTCGACCAGGAACCCCTTCTTGAATACGGCCGCGGCGCCCTCCAGACCGCCGAAGAAGAGGCCCTGGAAAAGGCGGATCATCAGACGGAAGACGATCGCCCCGAAGGCGCCGGCGAGGCCGCAGCTGATGGCGACGAGCACCATGAACAGGTGCCCCCCGCGTCTCCACTGGGATGTCGAGGTCGGCCAATTCATCCTGGCAAGAGCCCGCCTTGCGATGCCCGCGCGGCGCCTGTACTGGGCGGCTTCGTGTCGCCACAGCGCGCCGGCATCCTACTGGAGGGAGTTGCTCCCATGCTAACTTCCGGCGATGGGAACGCCGCGCCAATGGGAAGTGGTAGAGACCGCCCAGCTACAGGACTGCAAGGTCTTCGCTGTCAACCGCAGCATGGCCCGATCGCCTCGCACAGGGGAAATCCACCCCTTCTTCCGGATCGAGGCAGGGGAATGGGTGAACGTGGTTCCGATCACCGCCGACGAGGAATTGGTGATGGTGCGCCAGTATCGCCACGGCTCGGGAGAGATCACCCTGGAGATTCCTGGCGGGATCGTCGATCCGGGAGAGACGCCGGCGAAGGCGGCGGCGCGGGAGCTCATGGAGGAGACCGGATACCGGGCCGAGCGAGTCGAGGCGATCGGAATTGTGAATCCCAACCCGGCGATCTTCGGGAACCGGTGCCATACCTTTCTCGCACCGGAGGTCGTGCCCGCCGCCGCGATTCAGAACACCCAGCTCGAGGAGACCAGCGTCGAGCTGGTTCCCTTGGCGGAGATCCCGGACCAGCTCCGCCGGGGCATCATCGACCACGCCCTGGTGGTGGCGGCCCTCTACTGGTACGCGCTCACGAAATAGATACGAGGAGGCGACAGTTGCCCGGAAGGTCGGCGATGAAGTCCAGGATGGCGCTCGGCGACTTCCTGGTCGCCTATCTGAACCGCGCTGGCGTGAATCACATCTTCGGTCTGCCCGGGGACCTGGTGCTCTCGCTCTTTCACCGCTTCGGTGAGGATCGGGGCCTCGAGATCATCACCTTTTCGCACGAGCCGACGGTGGGCTTCGCCGCCGACGGCTACGCGCGAAGCACCCGCCGCCTCGGTGTCGTGTGTGTCACCTACGGAGCCGGCGGGCACAACATCGTGAACCCCGTCGCGGGCGCCTACGCCGAGAAGGTTCCACTGCTGGTCGTTTCCGGCGGCCCCGGGGAGGCCGAGCAGAAGATCGCCGGCATCCACCACCAGGTGAAGGACGTGGAGAGTCAGTGCCGAATCTTCGCCGAGGTGACCTGCACGGCGCGGATTCTGCGTCAGCCAGAGCTGGCGGCTCGGCAGGTCCACGAGGTGGTCGGCCAGATCATGTCCGAGCACCGTCCCGGCTATCTCGAAATCCACAGGGACACGGTGGAGACCCCCATCAGCGTGCCTCCGGAGATCGTCGCTTGGGACGGCTCCTTTCCCCGGCCCGGCTCGGATCGGCGCAAGCTCGCCGAGGCCGTGAACGACACGGTGGAGCGGCTCCGAGCCGCACGGCACCCGATCCTGATCGGGGGCGTCGAGCTGTTCCGCGAGCGCGCGGAGCGGAGCTTCCTCAAGCTGTCGGAGAAGCTGGGTGTGCCCGTCGTCACCACGGTCCTCGCCAAGGGTGTCTTCCCGATGGATCACCCGCTTCACATGGGCATTCACATGGGACCGTTCAGCCCCCCCCCGATCCAGGAGAGGGTGCGGAAGGCCGACCTCGTCCTTGCTCTCGGGACCCAGCTGACCGACATCAACCTGGGGGCGGCGAGGCCCCAGATCTCGCGCGATCGCTCGGTCTGGGCCGCGGACCGCCGGGTCAACATCTCCTACCACCAGTACAGCGATGTCTCCCTGCACGATTTCGTCGCCGGCCTGGCCAAGCGGAAGCTCCCGCGCTTCCGGGAGAAGGTGACCTACCACGACAATTTGCAGGCCGCCGCGAAGAAGACCTCCTCGTGTAAATCCGCGCTCGGCGTCACCGAGCTGCTGATCGAGATGAACCGCTTCCTGGCGGAGCACCCCGGCTACTTCGTCTTTGCAGAGTCCGGCGACATGCTCTTTGGTGGCATCGAGCTTCGGCTCAAAGGCGGCCTCTACTGCGCCCAGGGCTACTACGCATCCATGGGCTTCGGCCTGCCCGCCGCCATGGGTGCCCAGATCGGAACCGGGACGCGTCCCATCCTGCTCTCCGGCGACGGCGCCTTTCAGATGACCGGAGCCGAGATCTCCCACGCGCCGAAGTACGGGCTATCTCCCATCGTGGTGTTAGTGAACAACGGCGGCTGGGGGATGTTTCGTCCAGTTTCGCCCCGTCAGGATCTGCTCGATATTCCCAACTGGCCCTACGCGGAGCTGGCCCGGTGCTGGGGCGGTGTGGGCTTCGTCGCCGAGACGGCCTCCGAGCTGCGAGACGCTCTGCAGGCAGCCCACCAGGTGGACGGGTTCGTCATCATCGAGGCCCGGGTGCCTCACGACGCCATCTCCCCGATCAGCAAGCGCTACATCCGTGAGAGCATCAAGAAGGCGAAGGCGTCCGTGGGGAAGACGTAGCCGGCTCTTCAGGGCGCTCGGGCCTGGGCAGGATGAGGGGTAGCGCCAGGCCGAGCAGCAGCGCGCCGATGCCGCCGACTCTGAAGGGCGCGTCCGCTCCGAAGTGCTCGAGCAACAGGCCGCCGCCGATGTTGGAAAAAACCCCCGCACAGCTGATGCCAAGCATCGCAAGGACGCCCTGTCCGGTGGAACGAAGCCGCTCGGGGACCACGGATTCGACATAGAGGGCGCTGCCGACGAAGAGGCCCGTGACCACCACGCCGTGGAGCAACTGCAGCGCGTACATCACGGTGAGGTCGTTGACCAGGGAGCAGGCGAGCCAGCGGAGTCCGTCGGCGACCACGCCGACGGCGAGCAGTCCGCGGACACCGATGCGACCGAGCGTACGCCCCGAGTAGTAGATGAGTGGGATCTCGACGAGCAGCATCGGTATCCACATCCGACTGACGGTGTCGATGCTTCCGCCGTGAGCGACGATGAAAGGTGCGAAGAGCTGTATGGGTGCCTGTAGACAGAGATGGGCCAGGAAGGCGAAGTAGAGCAAGCGGCGGTAGGGGCGGTGGCGCAGCAGAAGGCGCAGGTCGCCCCGCTGCGAGCGGGCAGCCAGGGCGCCTTCTCGGGGTAGACGCCAGGCGACGATTGCGGCGGCTACGGAGACCACCGCGGCCAGGTAGAAGATCAACTCGAGACCGGGCTCGGAGGGTCCGCCGGGCTCGCGGACGAGATGGCGAGCGGCCTGGACCCGATGCAGCAGGAACGGGAAGCTGATCACCAGCACGAAGAAGCCGACCGTGCCCCATACCCGTACCTTTCCGAAACGCTCGGCGGCGCGGTCCCCGAGAGCCGCCATGCTCACCGATGTTCCCATGGGCATGGCCGCACTCGAGAAGAAGGCGGCAAAGGCCATCGCGGCGAGCAGAACCGGGAAGGTCTTCGCCTCGGCCAGGAGCAGGTAGCCGGCAGCGGTTCCGGCCGCCAACAACACCAGTGTCCGGGTTCGCGAGCCAGTCCGGTCGGCCAACTGTCCCCATAGGGGCTGCGCCAGCATCCCGACCAGGGGGCGGACCGCCAGTACCAGTCCCAACTGGGTACCGAGGAGTGCCACGTTCTCGCTGAAGTAGAGGCTCTGATAGGGGAAGATCACGCCCAGCCCCCCCAGGAAGAGGAACCAGAACGCGGCGAGGGTCGCGGCGGAGCTCATGGCTAGGGGCATGATGACATCGCGCCGGCCGCGCGCCATTCTGGTGGGGGTGGTGGTGGATCCCCGGAGGATCGATGCGGCTCCACAGCAAGGAAGACTGGGCGAAGATCCGGACGCTGGGACGAGGGCAGTATCTGTTCAGGTACGGCGTGGTCGGACGCGGACTTCCGATGGGCATCGTCGTCGGCCTGTTGATCGAGTTCTTCAATCCCAGTGGCGCGATGCCCGAAGCGCTGCTGGAGGCGCGCTTTCTCGGGAGGCTGCTGCTCGCGGTCGCGGTGTTCTCCGCGAGCGGCTGCATTTCTGCCCTGGCGAACTGGAGGGTCCACGAGAGCCGCTTCCAGGAGGAGGGCTGAACTTCGCGGGGACGGTGTTGCCTTTTGCGCTTTTCTGGCTACGAGGAGACGAGAACGTCCCCGCGACCCGCTAGCTCGGATTGGATAACCTGCAGTCATGCCGACGAGTGGCATCCTGATCATCGGAAACGAGATCCTCTCGGGAAAGGTCGCAGACTCCAATTCGACCTATCTCTGCCGTGAGCTGCGCGCACTCGGCGTGGACGTCGAGCGGATCGTCACCATTCCCGACGACGTCGATACGATCGCCGAAGAGGTCCGGAAACTGAGCGCGGCCTACGACTTCGTCTTCACCTCCGGGGGGATCGGCCCCACTCACGACGACCTCACCATCGACGGCATCGCCCAGGCCTTCGGGCGCTCCATCCAGCTGAGCGACTCCATCGCCGCGCGAATCGAACGGGCGCAGAAGGGGAAGCCGAATCAGAGCCAGCTCAAGATGGCGCGAATTCCCGCGGGTGCACAGCTGGTGGATGCGGCGGATTTCTGGTTCCCGGTGGTCATCGTCGAGAACGTGCACATCTTCCCGGGCATTCCGGAGCTGCTGCGCAAGAAGTTCGAGTCGATCCAGGAGCGCTTCCGAGGTGTGCCGGTCCTGCTCCGGCGGGTCTTCGTGAAGCGGATGGAGAGCGACATCGCCGCCTCGCTGCACGAGCTGCTGGGGGAGTTTCCCGAACTCATGCTGGGCTCCTACCCGCGCATGGGCGAGAAGAGCTACCGCGTGCTGCTCACACTGGAGTCACGAGACGCCGCATACCTGGAGCGGGCGCTGAGCTCACTGCTGGAGCGCCTGCCGGAAGACGCCGTCCACAGGGTCGAGTAGCCGGTAGGGGCTGGGCTCGTCCTACTCTTCTGTTCTCTCCAACACGTCGACGGCGCATTGGCGGAGCCAGTGATCGGCGAGGGTGAGGCAGACCATCGCCTCCACCACCGGAACCGCTCGTGGAAGAACGCAGGGGTCGTGGCGGCCCATGGCCTCGAGCGTACGGGGGTTGCCATCCCGATCCACGGTCTCCTGAGGGAGACGGATGGTGGCCGTCGGCTTGAAGGCCACCCGGACCAGGATGTCCTCACCGTTGCTGATTCCCCCCTGCACGCCGCCCGAGTGATTGGTGCGGGTGCGGGGTCGACCGTCGTCGCCGGGAACGAAGGGGTCGTTGTGCTCCGAGCCGGTCAGCCGCGTCCCTGCAAAGCCGCTGCCGATCTCGAAGCCTTTCGAGGCCGGGATCGACATCAGGCCTCCGGCGAGGTCCGCCTCGAGCTTGTCGAAGACGGGCTCTCCGAGGCCCGGGGGTACCCTTCGCGCGACGCACTCGACGACGCCGCCCAGGGAATCACCGCGTCGCCGGGCCGCATCGATGCACTCGGCCATCTGCGCCGCGGCTGCCTGGTCCGGGCAGCGCACCGGGTTCGCTTCGACATCGGAGAGCGTCACAGTGCCGGGGTCGATCGTCGCGTCGAGCTCGTGGACCTGACGGACCCAGCCCAGCACCTCCACGTTCGCCGCCTGCTGCAGCAGCTGCCGCGCGATGGCGCCGCCGGCGACGCGCCCCACCGTCTCCCGGGCGCTGGCTCGTCCGCCGCCCTGCCAGTTGCGGATTCCGTACTTGGCCTCGGTGGTGTAATCCGCATGGGAGGGGCGGAATAGGTCCTTGAAGTCCTGGTAGGCGGAGGGCCGGGCATCCTGGTTGCGCACCAGGATCGCGATCGGCGTTCCCAGGGTCCGGCCCTCGAAGACGCCGGAGAGGATCTCGGCCCGGTCCGATTCCTGACGGGGGCTGGTCAGCCTGCTCTGGCCCGGCTTGCGCCGGTCCAGATCTCGCTGGATCTCCTCCACCGAGAGCGGCAGCCGCGGCGGACACCCGTCCACCACGACTCCCACGGCGCCCCCGTGAGATTCGCCGAATGTCGAGATCCGAAAGATCCGCCCGAACTCGCTCGCCACTCGAACTCTCCAGTCCGTCCGTCAGCATAGATGCCCGAGGCCGGCTTTTCGACCGGCCCGGCAAAGGAGGCGTTCAAGACCCGCTCACCAGGCGCAGGGCCTTGCCCATCACGGCGCTCTGCGGGAGATCTGCCAGGCGGTCGCGCGGCAGCCATCGATGGGCGTCGAAGCCCGCCAGCCGTACGCGGCCCGAGGCTCCCCGTGCCCGGTAGACGTGGAGACGAAGGACCCGGTGCGAGAAGACGTGCCGCACGGTGCCGAGCTCCTCGGTCCCCGAGAGCGTGAGGCCGACGTGCTCATGGATCGCGCGGGCCAGTCCCTCCTCGGGGTTCTCCTCGTCGCGCAGCTCTCCCCCGGGCAGCTCCCACAAGCCCCCGAGCAGGCCTCGCGGTGGGCGCCGGACGGCGAGGGCCTTGCCGCGGCGCTCCAGGAAGGCAGCGGCGGCCTCGAGCCGCTTCGGCTTGGCCCGGGGCCGCTTCACCGGGATCGCCTCCGGATCGCCGCTCTCCCGAGCCCGACAGTGAGCCGCGATCGGGCAGACCTCGCAGAGGGGGGAGCGCGGTGTGCAGACCGTCGCGCCCAGCTCCATCAGCGCCTGGTTCAGGTCTCCGGGCGATCTTCCCCGGGCGAGAGTTTCGGCCTCCTCCCAGAGCCGCCTCACCACCGGTGCGCTTCGAACGTCTTCCCGGATTTCCAGCAGACGCGTCAGCACGCGAGCGACGTTGCCGTCGACTACCGGGGCGGGGCGATCGAAGGCGATGGAGGCCACCGCTCCTGCCGTGTAGCGCCCAACGCCCCTGAGCGAGCGGAGTCCCTCCACGTCATCGGGCATCTCGCCGCCCCACTCCTCGACCACCTGGCGAGCCGCGGTCTGGAGATTGCGGGCCCGGCCGTAGTAGCCGAGCCCCGCCCACTCCCCCAGCACGTCATCGGTGTCGGCCGTCGCCAGCGAGCGGAGATCCGGGAAGCGCGCCAGGAAACGCTCGTAGTAGGGGATCACCGTCTCCACGCGTGTCTGCTGCAGCATCGTCTCGGAGACCCAGATCTGGTAGGGATCCCGGCTCCGTCGCCAGGGCAGATCGCGCCGGGCTTTCCGGTACCAGGAGAGAAGGGCTTTGCGCACCTCCTTCACAGCAGAACCGGGAGCGCACCCTCTACGCGGATGCTTCTGGCCGAGACCCGCGCGCCCACTGCCAGGACCTCGACGCCGCGGGACACGGCCTCGCGAAGCGCCGCGCCGTAAGCGGGGTCGATGTCGTCGGCGGGCTCGATCCGGTCGCAGTCCGCGCGCTGCACCACGAAGAGCATCGCCGAGCGAGCGCCGCTCTCTGCGAGGCTCGCCAGCGCCATGGCGTGCTTGCGCCCGCGCTCCGTCACGCTGTCGGGAAAGCGCGCCAGGCTTCCCTCGGCCAGCGTCACGCTCTTGACCTCGACCCATGCGGGCCGAGGATCCTCGGGGTGTTCCTCGAGCAGGAAGTCGATGCGCGAGCCCTGCGGCGTGACGACTTCCCGCCGCATGCGTCGGTAACCCGAGAGGGCCTCGATGCCGTCGGCCCGCAGCGCAGCCTCGGCCACGGCGTTGGCTCGGCCGGTATGCAGGCCGACCCAGGTGCGTCCCGCCCGAATCATCTCCAAGGTGTGGCGCAGCTTGCGCTTGGGATTGTCGCTGCTGGAGCAGCGGACGGCGGCGCCCTCGCGGACCAGGCCGCGCATGCTCCCCGGGTTGGGACAGTGAACGGTGAGCTTCTCTCCTGCCCGGGTCTCGATGTCGGCGAAGAAGCGCTTGTAACGCCTGAGCAGCCGGCCCTCCAGATCCGCGGCGAGGGAGACCTTCACGGAGCCTGGGTCAAGAGACGCGCTTCGATGTGCTCGCGCATCCACTTCGGATCCCACCACTCCTTGGGATCCACGTAGGTGGTGCCCACCATGACGGCGAAGTGCAGGTGATCACCGCCAGCGAGGCCGGTGGCGCCCGAGAGCCCCAGCCTCTGGTCCTTTTCCAGCATGTCTCCCTCGCGGACGTCGATTCGCGAAAGATGGGCATAGATGCTGGTGACACCGAGACCGTGATCGAGGATGACGCAGTTCCCGTAGATTCCGAGCGCGTCCTGGAAGATCACCCGCCCCGCGTTGGCTGCGGTGATCGGCGCGCCAGCGGTGGAGGCCAGGTCGTAGCCGTAGTGGATCGCCTCCGAGACCTTCTCCCCTTCCGCGAAGTAGGAACGATGCTCGGCGAAGAGGCTGGTGACCGCCGAGTTGCGCAGCTGCTGGAATGCCCCGCGCCAGTGAGGTTCCGCTGAGCTGGAAGTGACGATCTCGCGAATCTGGCGCTCGTTCGCGGCGCGTGTTTCGCTGTTGATCTTCTGAAAGGTCGAGATGGGGTCGTCTCCCGCGACACCCAGGCTGGAGGCCAGCTCCGGAACCTTCGAGGAGAGGAAGGCTCCCCCCAGGTTGATCCGAACGTCGGGAAACTCGCGCTCCTGGAGGCGGGTCAGCCAGCCCACCGCCGTGCGATTCCCGGCCTCGTCCTCCCCGACCACGCGAATCGGCGGGTTCGCCGGTGCATTCCGGGGCACTGCGAAGATGGCAATTCGCTTCCCCCCGGCCGGGGTCTGCTGGCCTGCCTCCTCGCCCGGAAAGGGAAAGCCGGGGAAGAAGGCGTCGTCGACCTCGACTCCGTCCCGGGAAGTCTTCTCGTCGAGCGAGTAGACGACTGCGGCCGCACCTCCACGCTGCACGTAGGTGAGGCTGCTCTCGACCCAGATCCTTGGTGGCTCGAGGTCGACCCGGATCGGGATCTCCATCACGCCACTGTTTCCCGCAAAGGTCTCCGCCCAGGACCAGTCCTTTGCGCTCACCTCCAGGATCGCTTCGCCATCGTCCATTCCCAGGGACTCGGGGTCGATGGCGATCTCGATGGGATCCGCGGCGGGCTTGGCAATTCCCCCCGTGAAGGGATTGCCCGGATAGGCCCTCTCGAAGAGGAGCTGATCCCCCCTCTCGTGGCGCAGGCGGATCGTGACGTCGCGCACGCCAGACTCCGGGTCGGACACGCGGACCACCAGGGATGCCCCGTCGCGTCCGATCAGCAGCGACTCGGGTGCCTCGATGCCGGGCGCGGTTCCCTCGCAGCGCAGCCAGACCCCGCCTCCCGCCGCTGCGAGGAGCAGGATCAGCAAGATGACTCCCCAGGCTCTTCTCGTCACGATTCCCCCCCCTGATTCGCGAGCTGACGAAGTCTACCAGACCCCGGATTCCGCATTGACGGCGGGCATCGGGTCATCGATCTTCGAGCCCGGAGAACCCATGTCGCGCCTTCGCCGCATCCTCCTGGTTCGCCACGGTGAGACCGATGGCGAGTCCAGCATCCGCTTCCACGGACGTACGGACGTCGCCCTGAGTAAGGAAGGGCGGGAGCAGGTGGCACGAGCAGGCCGCCAGGTGCGTCTTCAACCGATCGATCTGGTCGTTGCGAGCCCCCTGCGCCGCTCCTGGGGGGCGGCCTGGATCGTGGGCGGCGGAGCGCCGGTTCGCCTCGAGAGCGACTTCCGTGAAGTCGACTTCGGACGCTGGGAGGGTCTCACCGCAGAGGAGATCCAGATCCGCGATCCAATTCTCTACGATGATTGGCAATCCGGGGTCGATGGATTCGGCTACCCCGAGGGTGAGTCCCGAGAGGAGTTTCGCTCCCGCATTGGCCGGGGGCTGGAGCGTCTGATGGCCGCCGATGTCCACTCCGCGCTGCTGGTTCTCCACAAGGGCGTGATCCGGGTGATCGTCGAGCAGCTCACCGGCGACGCTCTTCCCCTCGGCGCCCCGGACCTGGGTGGCCTCGTCACGCTGACCCGCGATGCCCAGGGTGGCTGGTTCCAGGGTTAGCGCGGCAGCACCCCTCCGGGCCTGGGCGAGAGGGCTGCCCGAGCGTTCCCGCCCGAGCTCGCCGCCAGCCCGATCACGACTGCCCAGACGAAGCCCACCTGCTCGAGCAGCCAATTCGTAATCAGCAGGTCGGCGGTTCGAGTCCGCCCGTCGGCTCCAGCAATCCCGCGTGGTTGCGGCCCTTCTTGCCCGCCCCAGGGCGCCCCGAGCGCCGGTTTGACAGCAACGTGACAGCAACCCGGGGCGGCGCATGAAGCGCCGCCAGTCCCGGCCCCGCTCGGTTATGCTCCGGCGATGCTGACCTGGATCGCCCTGGGAGCGGTGATCGGATACGGCCTGGCACGGTTCTTGGTGGGCTATCCGGTCGCCGGCTTCGCCTACGAGACCCTCTCCAGGAGGGAGGTTGCGACGATTCGCGCCGCCTCCGACGCCATCTATCCGCCCGGTGGCGAGATTCCGCCATCAGGCAACGAGGCGGGGATCGTGGAGTACACGGATCGGTACCTCGCGATGCTTCCGGGACAGCAGCGAACCTTGATGCGTATGCTCTTCTTCCTGGTGGAGCACGCAACCCTCTTCTTTCCAGCTCCGGGACCTGGCGGATTCCGGCGCTTTTCATCGCTCTCCGGAGAGCAACGGGTCGCCGTGCTCGAGGGTTGGCGCAGCAGCCGCCTGTTCCCGCGGCGACTGGCGTTCACCAGCCTGCGGGCGATTCTGACCATGGGCTACTTCTCGGACCCCGCCGTGGTCCGTCCGCTCGGTCTAGCCCCCTACGCGATCGCGTCTCCCATCTGCGAAGCCGATCTCCTCTATCCCCGGATCGGAGAAGCACCGGATGCGATCCAACTGACGCGTGGCGACCTCACGCCGCCGAGTGACGGGACACCCATCGATCTCGACGGCCCCCTGGATCCCCGGTTCTTGGAGACGAAGAGCTCATGAAGGCGGAAGAGACCGGAAGCGTGAAGGTCTTCTCTCAGTACCGTCACGACTTCACGGAGGAGGCCGACGTCGCCGTGGTCGGCTCGGGTCCCGCCGGCGCGATCGTGGCTCGCGAGCTCGCCTGCGCCGGGAAACGGGTGATCCTGCTGGAGGAGGGGCCGCCCTTCACGCCGGCGGATTTCGACTTGGACGGCGCCCGCTCCATGGCTCGCACCCTGCGCGAGGCCGGGCTTCGAACCACCCGGGGCTACGTGATGACGACCATGCAGGCGATCGCACTGGGTGGAGGTTCTCTGATCAACTCGGCGGTCTGCGTTCGACCCCCGGACTTCGTCTTCGACGAGTGGTGCAACCGTTACGATCTCGCTCGCACCACACGCGCGAACCTGGATGCGCATTTCGACGCGGTGGCCGAGTTCCTGGGAATCGCGGTGACGCCGGAGAAAATACAGGGGAGCCGGAACCTGCTGTTCCGCAGGGGGTGCGACGCTCTCGGCTATTCCAGTGAATCCATTGCCCGGAACGCGCGCGGCTGTCGCGGTAGTGGCGAGTGCTTCACTGGCTGCCGGAGCCGCGCCAAGCAATCCATGGACATCAGCTATATCCCCGACGCCATCCAGAACGGCGCCCGGGTGCTCACCTCCCTCCAGGTGCGTGCTGTCGAGGCCGAGGGCAGGCGGGCCAAGGCCGTGCTCGGAAGGGCGGTGGCTCCCTTCACCGGCGCGCCGGGTCCGCGCTTCCGGGTCAATGCCAAGGTGGTGGTGCTGGCCGCGGGCTGCATGGCCACCCCGGTCATCCTCCAGAAGAGCGGAAACCTGGCGAACCGATCCAAGCAGGTGGGGGAGAACCTTCAGTTTCACCCGGGCGCGGCCATCATGGGGGTCTTCCCCGAGCCGACCCATCCCCAGTTCGGTGCGACCCAGAGCTATCACAGCCTCGATTTCCTGCGCGAAGGCTTCAAGCTCGAAACTGTGTGGGCGCCACCGGCGCTGCTGGCGGTGCGGATGCCCGGCCTGGGGCACGATCTCAAGCGGCGCCTGGCCGATCTCCGCCACGCCGCGGTCTGGGGCGCCATGGTCAGCTGCCACCGGTCCCTGGGCCGGGTGCGGGCGAGGCGAGGCTCGATGAACCCGATTCTCAGCTGGGAGTTCCATCCGCAGGACGTGAAGGTCCTGGCTCACGCATTCTGGGTGGTCGCCGAGCTCTTCTTCGCCTCGGGAGCCAGGAAGATCCTCGCCGGGGTCCACGGGGTGCCGGAGGAGCTCCACTCACTCGAGGAAGCCCAGGTCCTCCGGACTCGGGAGCACCGAGCGCAAGATTTCGTGGTCGCCTCCAATCACGCCTTCTGCTCCACCCGGATGCACGGTGATCCCACCAAGGGAGTCGTGGACGAAGACGGAAAGTGCCACGACCTGGAGAATCTCTACATCGCGGATACCGGGATATTCCCACGCTGCACCTCGGTGAACCCTATGTTCACCGGGATGGCCCTCGCCCATCGCACCGCTGGCCGAATCGCGGATCGGATCTAGCCGCCAACGGGAATCGAGGAGGGACGAAAGCCCCTTCTCATGTCAGCAGGTCGCCGGTTCGAGCCCGCCCGTCGGCTCCAATGATTCCAGGCACTTACGCGCTCGCCCCGGGGCCCCGCCCGCCCGTCTGACAGCAACGTGACAGCAACCAGCGATCATGGGCGGCCCGGGGCCCTCCGACCGGGGCGGCGAGGCTGGCCCTCGACCACCTGCCTCAACCCGTTCGGGGGCATCGCTGTCTGGGGAGCGGATCGCTTGAAGGATGCTGTTCGGCCGCGTGCCTTACGGCCGCTTGTCGGACTTTACCGCTTGCTCACAAATCGTAAGTTCGTGCGGGAAGAGCTCCAGCGGCCAGTGCGACACCCTGCTACTGGAACAGTCCAAACCACAATAGGCGAGCAAATTGCACGACACCCAGGATGAGGAGCACGACCAGCCCAAGGAAGAAGGGCCAGAACTCTGTAAGAAATCCTGCATTTACCACTTGGACCCCCGCCGTAGCCACCACTATACCAAGGCTGATACCGGCATAGTACGCCCAGATTCGGACTGGCTCCCTTGGTGGTTGGGACCCCCTCCGTAGTTGGATCGTCCTCCTGACGGACCACACGGCGAAGGGTAGGACGAGGATCAGCCACACGAGACTTGACAAGGCCCAGACTGCGGAGTGCGAGAAACCGGCTGAAACGAAAACCAGAGAAACGAGCGTGCATACGAGCAAGATGAAGCCAACTCCCAGGAGGTTGATCAATCGGAGCTGATCGCTGGCAAACCACTCCCCGGAAGATCGGCGGCCCAACACAACCACAAGGCCTGAGAATCCGATCAGGGCAATCGAGGCTTCGATGATGGCTGTCAGAAGTTCAACCTGATCCAGAATCTGCTCTCTCCCGCCGCCCAACGACTGGCCGCCGAGCCGCGGCCGGTGCTGAGTTTACCACGGGCGCCCTACCCCGGGGACCCCTGGCCGGCGCCGCGGCTTGATCGGCGGTTGACCCGGTATCGGGTGACGAGGTCTACCACCTGGTTGAGATCCAGCGCAGCGCGACGCATTCGCTCGCGTCCTGGAATGCGGACAGTCAGTCCCTAGTGGGCGTTGGGCGGTGTTTCTGCAGATGAGCGAGCACCGCTGGGACCACCACCTCGGCATGGGTTTCCATGAGCCAGTGTCCGGCATCGAGTTCAAGCTCGGTGTAGTCGTCGGGCAGATACGGTCGTTGTCCATCGACGGCAGCTCGGCCGACCGCGGGGTCCTGATTGCCCCAGATGAAGAGCACCGGCCGCGTTACCCGCAGGCTCGGAAGATCCCCGGGAATGGCAGCCCGGTACCAGTTGAGTGCAGCGGTAAGTGCACCAGGTTCCGCGAAAAGAGCCAGATACTCGTCCAGCTGCCTTTGGTGATGATCGGCATAGAGTATCGATCGCATCAGGCGGAAGTTGTTGAATGCAAACAACTGTTCGGGCAGCCAGGGCGTTCGGAACAACAGCATGTAGGAGCTGCGACGCTGCTGGTCGGAATCGTTGGCAATGGCGGCACCGAACGCGGCGACGTGGGGGATGGAGAGCGAGGTCCAGCTGAGGATGCGCTCGGGTCGGGTCAACACCAAGCCCCAGCCTACCCCGGATCCCCAGTCGTGACCTACGAGATGGAATTCAGCGAAACCCACGGCGTCGGCGACCGCCAGCACGTCGGCGCTCAGCTTCTCGACACTGTACTCAGCGACGTCGTCCGGTCGCGCGCCTGGGCTGTAGCCCCGTTGATCGAAAGCAACTACCTGATAGCCACGGTCGGCCGCGGCCTCGATGAGCGGAATCCACATGGCGGAAGATTCGGGAAATCCGTGCAACAAAATCAGATTTCCGCTTCCACCGCCGAGCCCCGCCACCCGCGCGCGGAAGGCGTGGGGGCCGGCCGCGATCCGAACGAGGCCGTTGCTGCTGGGAGCAAACTCGGCCAGGGCGGCGGTCGCCTTGCTGTGTTGCCGATCCCAGTCCAGAGACGTGACGGCGCCGAGCCAGAGGATTCCCGTCGATCCAGCGACGAGAAACACAACTATCAGCAAGGCTTTCTTCAGCACCTGGAACTCCCGAAGAATCGAGCGACCATCGTAGCACGTACACCGGCCCGTACGCGTCGGGCGAACGTGCAACCGACCGTTCTTCGAGAACTCCTCTTGCGATGACCCGTCAGAGTGATTTGACCTGCCGTCTGACGGCAACGAGACAGCAACCCGGGCGATGCGCGGCCCGGGGCCCACCCGCCGGGGCGGCGCGGGAGGCAAGGTCGCCCCTTTTAGCGGTGCCTCCGCCTTGGCTGGGAAACATCCCTCCCCGGGAAGCTCTGAGCGGCACCGCGGACCCACTGGCGTGCGCCGTTCGGCCGTCAGCTTCAACGCTCTATCATGCGCCTGCTCGGCCCTTTGTTGCCACCAGCAAGAACCGATCATCGTCACAGAACTCATCGATGGCAAGGGAGGATCGAAACGCCTTGAGCCGATCGCGCCAGTACGTTTCCCTAGCGCTCCGAGCAACGAAGTGGTCAAAGGAGCGAAAAAACTCCTCGAACGAGATCCGGGCATCGCTTCTGTGGATATGCGTGTCGGCAACGGTTGCCCTTGTCTGGATGTGGGAGAGCACATCAGCGGACGAAAGATGTCGGTAGTGAGGGAAACCCACCTCCCTCTGGAGTTCGAGCAACAGGTCTTGTGCCATGAAGGTATTGCGCTTCTCGACGGATCTCGGATCATCAATGGGCTCCTCGATGAGTACGTGCTTGGATGAAACCCTCACCATCTCGTCTATGACCTGCGTCCAGTCCCTGGTGTGGTGGAGGGCGTCGCGCTCAAACACAAGAGAGAAGGTGTCGTCGGCGAACGCCAAAGCCCTGCCATCCATGCAACAGAACCGGACTGTCGATCCGTCACCAAATCGACGCCACGTGGGAGGCAAGGAGAGATCGGGGTCGATGGCCACAATGCGCGTGGAATCGGCACGGAGTGACTTCGCGAGGTGACCGCATCCGCAACCGACATCGAGCACGGTGTCCGGTTCGACGGACGCTAAGATGGCTTCAAGCAACGACATCTGCTAGTGGCGAGACTACGAGTGTGGATTCGTGGGCCCAACTACGATTTATGCTGCGGGCCTTCGAGCAAGAAGGCAGCAGCTCTCGCAGTATCATAACATCGGAGGTTCATCCGGATCCGGGGAAACCGGAGTAAAGAAGAGAGGTTGTGGCCTCGATCCCGAGAACGCCCCGTGGATAGGCTGCGCTCCTCGCATGCTATCCGTTCATCCGTACTTGCTGGACCTCCGAGTGGATCCCGCCCACCGTTCCTCAGGCGTGGGTCGAGCCCTGATCGCCGCGGTCGAGGCATGCGCCCTCGAACACGGTTGCACCGAGCTCAAGGTCGAGACCCAGGACATCAACGCCAACGCGTGCCGGTTCTATGCAGCGATGGGCATGACTGCGGCGCTCGGCGATCCCGATGCGTATCCCGACCTGCCCGGCGAGATCCAGGTGATCTGGCGGAAGAAGCTGGCCTCCCGGCCTTGATCGTCACCGACTCCGGCACCAGGCATCGACCAGCGCCAGCAGCGCTTCGTTCTCCTCGGTGATCCCTTCGCTGAGTCGGGCGGCGGCCGCGATGACGTACCACTTGGCGAGGAGGTCGCGGTCGAGGTCGCCGATCCCGGCGTAGCGCGCGAGGTAGCGGTCGACGAGCAGGCCCCGACCGAGGCGGGTGATCGTCCTTAACACCGCCGAGGTGCCCGGTGGGAGGGTCGCCGTGCGGTGGAGCAACTCGGTGCGGGCCACGTCGGCGAGATGGTGGCCCCGGGCCGACCCCGCCCAGTCGATCACCGTCACGTCGTCCCAGGTCCCGAACATGTTGGCCAGGTGGAAGTCGCCGTGGCACACCGCGTTGCCGCGCGGGAGCGCATCGAGCAGCGTGAGCACCTGGTCGAGCTGCGGATCCGACAGCAGTCCGGCGTGGGTGATCCTGCGGCGGAGCACGTCGACCAGATCGGGGAGCACGTCGGGGGCCGGGAGTGCGTGCATCTCGGCGTGGGTCGTGGCGAGGACCCCGGCCGCGGTGAGGATTCGTTGCGGCCGACGCTCGAGGGCGGCGAGCAGCTCGGAGCCGATCAGGCGTTCCATCAAGACGCCCGGCCGGCCGTCGACCACGGTCGACCCGAGGATCGCCGGAACAGGATGTCCGGCGGCTCGGAGGGCCGTCGACAACGTCAGTTCCCCGGCGGCCCGCTCCGAGTCGCCGGGCTCGAAGTACAACTTCAGCACGCGGCCGTCGGGTTCGAGGTACACCTCGGCCTCGCGCCCGACGGCCAGGAGCGTGCGTTCGACGGGGCTCACGGGTGGTGGCCCTCGGCCAGCACGGGGGCGACCGCGGCCCGACCCACGGTCGTGGTGACGACCGCAGCGCACGACCTCTCACCACACTCGCATCCGAAGTCGCGCACGACTGCCTCGGGGTCGCCCTCCGCCCATGGCCGCTCGTGGAACCCCCTGACCTGGCCGACGACGGCCAGGTTGGCCTCGCGCAGGAGCGGCCGTCGCGCTGCGCCGGTCGCCGCGAGCTGAGCGCCCGCCAGCAGCGGTGCGAAGCGAGCCTCGACCGCAGCGGTGACCTCCTCGAGTGTGCGTGACCCGTCCACGACCTCGAACGCCACCCCGGCGGCGAGTGCGTCGCGCTCGATCACCTCACGCAGCCGGCGGTACAACCGACCCTGGCCGTCGGGCGTGGCCCGTTCGCCGAGTTGCCGCTCCTGGAACTCCGCCGTCGGCAGCAACCACACCGCGTGCTCTCGGGGAAGGTCGCCGGCGGCGACTGCCGACGCCGGCAGCGGCGTGCCCTCGGCGAGGATCATCGGCGTGGGCGGCAGTGCCCGCACGTCGTCGAGGATCATCGGCCCTCGTTCGGTGTGCAGCGACATGCCGACCAGGTCGTCGCCGGACTGCTCCCAACGCTCGGTCGGCGAGAGGGCTTCGAACCGCAGCGCGGCGGCGACGCCCTCCACCAACGCGCGATCGCGGTGCACCCAGGTCCGGGTGTCAGCCGAGTAACGCCGGAGGCCGTGTCGCCGGGCCAGACAGTCGCCGATCGAGCTCTTGCCCGATGCGGGTGGACCGCCGATCCACAGCACGTGTTCCACACCTGGCGAGCGTAGGAGAGACCGCCGGCGAGATCGACGTGGGCTCAGTTCTCCCCGAGCGTGTAGGGCGAACCGTCGAGGGCTCGCATCTCGACCCCGAGCTCCTCGAGGAGCGGTTGGCAGATAGGAAATCCAAGCTGGGAATCTGCGCATGGTCCGGGTATGGGCGTTATGTCAAACCCCTACGGGGAGTCCGGGCCGGGCGCAAATGACGGAAGATCCTTGAGAGACTTCCCTTGCTCAAGAGCCTTCTCTACCCACGCCGGTTTCTTGCCGCGACCCGACCAGGTCCTGGGAGGGCTTCGCTGGATTGCGGTATTTCTGCTTGGGAGGCTGCCCTTCCGAGCAGTAGCCCAGTATGTCGCGGGCCAGCACCTCATAGGTACGTTGGAAGATCGTCGTTCCACTGATCGCGTTGTAGACCACCGAACCGGGCCAGGGAATGGCCTCGGGGTGGAACAGCTTGAGGAACTTGCGCGGCGCAATCAGTCCAGCCATTGCGGCTCCCTCCTTGGATGATCGCCCTCAGCCCTCAAGACCAGCTTCGCGGTCACCAGCCATTGTCCCAGATCAATCGCCATTCCCTAACCCGCGAGTCATTCGCGACCGCGGGTGAAGCCGGGGTCGGGGCAAGTGTAGCACTTTACCTGCGGCCAGAACTCGTCAAGCGGAATTTTCATCTTCCTGCAAATGTGTATCGGCACATCGCGTTTGTCCGGCATGCAGTGCTCGCAATGGAGCGCCTCAGTCACCTCGACCTGCTCGAACAAGGTTTCCAGAACATCGACCGAGGACCCGACTACGATCACGATCTCACCGGTGTGTCCCTGCGGACCCCAAAGATAGTAATTCTGGTGACCACTGATGGCCTTGGGCAGCCCGTAGGCTGCACCCAACAGGTCCACCGCTCCGGCATCGCCGTAATCCTGTCCCCAGATGGCACAGCGCGTCCTCTCCTCCGGAGATAGCCGCTGATAGGCGCGTGCCACCGCCGCCACCTTATCGCCCCAGCCCAGCATGTCCGAGAAGATCTGCGGAAGATCGCCCACCTCGCGCCGTTCCGACCTAGGTTCCTTGATCCCGATCATCCGCATGTAATCCGGGACCATGCCGATCGGGAGCACGGGAAGAACGTACGGGGCGGTGATCATGCCCCCGACGACCACTGCCGCCACCATCGCCTTCCTCAACCATTTCCAGCGGCGTTCGTTGCTCCAGCGCTCGATGGCAACCGCCCCGGCGGCGAAGAGCATCGGGTAGACCGGTGCAAGGTAGTAGTTCTTGGCCTGTACGGCCGCGAACAGAGCAAAGAGCACAACGTAGGTCCACCCAAGAGCGCGGTACGCTTTCGCCCTGGCCGATCGGAGAAGGAAGAAGAGTCCCAGCAGCCACACCGGAAACGTGACCGGATGCATCAACAGGATCTGTTGTCCCGCGAACTCGAGTAGAGTGACCGGCTGATGCTGATACATCCTGGCGTTACCCAGAAGCTCGAGCGTCGGCCATCCGTGGTTGGCCTGCCACACCAGATTCGGCAGGAAGATGATCGCGGTGATCAGCGCCGCCACCACCACCCACCGACTGAGCAGCACCGTACGGCTCGCAGACAGCAACAAGCCCACGACGATGGCGAAACCGAAGAACACCATCGAGTACTTGTTCAGCAGACCGATGCCAACGACCAGGCCGAACAACAGCCAGAGGCTGGGCCGCTTCCGCCCGATGACGAGAATGATAGCGTAGGCACAGAGCATCCAAAGCAGCGGCTCGAACGCGTTCATCGTCAGAAGGTTGCCGAACAGAAGGTAGACCGGCGCAGCCATGACACACAGCATCGCTAAAATGAGTGCGAAGCGTCTGCCGCCGAGCTCACGGGCGATGAGTCCCGTCACGCACACGAGCAGCGCTGCCGCGACGGCGGAGAAGAAACGAATGGCGAACAGAGAATCCCCGAGAAGCAAGCGGCTGGCCCTGGCTACCCCCGCGATCAGCGGCGGGTGATCGACATACCCCCAGTCGAGATGCTCGCCACAGGCGACGAAGTACAGCTCATCGACCCAGTAGCCGTAGCGACCGTTGGTTAGAAAATGCAGGAGGAGAGTGACTGTCGCGAACGACGCGATCAGAATCCACTGACCCCGCATCGCTTCGCGCGTGCCTGGCAGATGTGAGAGGCGCTCGTGCATGCTTGCCGGTTGATCGTAAGTGCTTGGCCATTCTCGCGTATTCCTTCCCAGACGGTCAAGCACCGGTTTCCCTCAGGGTTCCGAGGACTTGAAGTCGCGCGCGAGGGTGACCGTGCCCGGGTTCCGGGCGGCCCTGAGAGTGGCCTCCCGCAGATAGCCGCGCGGCTCGACCCCGGCCAGCTTCGCGGATCCGATGAGCGAGTAGAACAGCGCCGCCACCCGGAGAACCCTGGACACCTACGCGGGTCGACTGGCCTGCGCTGGTTCCCGGGCGCCGGTCTGACGGCAACGTGACAGCAACGGGGTGAGACGCGCGGCCCGGGTCCGCCCGCCGGAGCGGCGCGGGGAGGCGGGGTTGGTCCTCGACCCGGCGTCGATCCTGTCCCAGGAACGGTCCCTCCCCGAGGAGTTCTCACCGGAACCGGGGGTCGACTGACTCGCGCTGCCCGGCCGTCAGCTTCGGCGGCTTGCTGGGCGGAATGTCCGTGCATAGGAAGGCGTCCGCTACCCAGATAGCACACCCGCAAGGGCACGAAGCAGTTCTGCACCATCGCCGCGCCATGCGCTGCCGTGCATGCAGGCGAGCGTTGTCGGCTTGGTCAAGGCCAGCCTCTCGAGAATCAGTCGCGCGTTCTTGGTGTGCGAGAAGTAATCCATGCTGTGACGGAACGCCTCGCTCGGCCCAAGAATATCTGACTCCGTAACGGGCGGATGACCATCTCCGCCTTGTGTAAATAGGTCCCCGCACAGCAAGGTATTGGTCCCTTCCTCCGTCACAAATCCGCATTCCCAGGCGTGTGGCAAGTGAGGCGCATCGAGCCAACGCAAAGAGTGCGTGCCCAGAGAAAGCAGGTCTCCATCAGTCAAGGCGCGGGGTGCCCGATCCGCTAGATCCTCGATCGAGACCATCGCAGCAACGGTGCCACACAGCGGTACGGACTGTGGAGCGATGCGAAGCCAATCGTTGAGGGAGCCGCACTCGTCGGCCTCCACATGGGAAAGCGCGATGTAGCGAAGCCTTTCGACGGGCAGGACAGTCGCCACCGCTTCACGCACGAGTGGAAACATCTTTCGCGGCCCCGTGTGGAAGAGCAATGGTTCATCATCCATGATGAGGTACTGGTTGAACGAGAACTGGCCTGCATCTCCGATCTCAACGGGCGTATTGACACGATAGATCCCATCAGCAACCTCATGCACGTTCGTCCCCGACTGCCTGTTCGTAACCGTCATCACAGTCTCCTTGTGACCGATCAAGCGATCGTGCCGGTTGCGGGCGTGCCGCCACCGGGTAGGCCCCGGGCTGTTGCCAGCCCCGGGCCCCCCTAAGAACCGTACGTGAGAGTTTCCCCTCATACGGCTCAAGCCTAATCAAAGGCCAGTTGCCCAACTGACCCAGCTGTAGAGTGTACGGAGCGTGTCGCCACCTGTCGCATCCTCGATTCTAGAACGCAGGTTGGACGACGGACCTGTGCCTGGCCAGTGAGCCCCTCCGCTGCTTTCGCTCGCGGAAGTAGCTCGCGTGGTCGGGGTCGAAGACCGTCGCCTCCCCGCGTACCTTGATGTGTCTATGAATGCGTAGGCTACTCGCCTGGAAGAGATCGACGTCTGTGTCGATCCCGTCTGCATTGCGAGTCTTGGCGGTGAAGACCCACCGCCGACCTCGATGGCTTCGGAAGTACTTCTTCCGCAGCCATCGCCAGCCCTTGTGCGGGTGCCGTCTACGGATCCAGCGCAAGAGGCTCTTGAAGATGGCGGCGTCGACGCACTTGAAGATGCCGCTCGATACCAGATGGCGGAAAGCATGCGCCCAGCCCCGCACCTTGCGGTTCAGTGCGCGGATGAACTCCGCCGTCGTCATCGAACGTGCCCTTCGAATGAACTCCCGTATACTCCGGAGGAAACCGACGACGTTGCGCTTCGACGGCTTGATCAAGAGCTTGCCTTTGTACTTGCGTACGTTGGCACCGAGAAAGTCGAACCCAGTATCGATGTGCGTGATCTTCGTCTTCTCCGGAGAGAGACGTAGACCCCGTTCTGCAAGGAAAGCCGAGACTGCCGGGAGAATGTTCTCTTCCAGCAGCTCACGCGAGTTGCCAGTAATGACAAAGTCATCAGCAAAGCGAACCGTGTTCACTTTGGAGCGGCGTGGAGCCGCTCCCCTCGCCACCTCCTCGAGCCCATCCAACGCGAGGTTGGCGAGCACGGGGGAGATGATCCCGCCTTGCGGGGTTCCCTGCCCGGTTGCAAAGAACCGAGCTTCTTCGAAGTAGCCAGACGTCAACCACGAGCGAAGAATGGAGCGATCGATCAACACATGCTCCAGCAACCACTCGTGACTGATTCGATCGAAACAGGATTCAATATCGCCCTCGAGCACCCACTCTGCCGAATATGATTTCGCCAAAGTGACGAAGCACTGTTCGAGCGCATCCGCTGTTGAGCGACCCAAACGGAAACCGTATGAATTGGAATCGGCCCGGGTCTCTGCCACGGGATTCAAAGCCAGAAGGTATAGGGCCTGCATGGCCCTATCTTTCATCGTCGGAATCCCAAGAGGACGTTGTCCTCCTCGGCTCTTCGGAATATGGATCCTGCGCAGGGGTTGGGCACGGTAGCCCCGCCGCTGCAACGACCGAGTCGCCAGCATCTTCTGGCGTGGCGTTCGCCACACCACACCGTCAACGCCGGGGGTATTCTTCCCCCGATTACTCGTCACTCTGCGCACCGCCAACGCCTTTGCGGCGAAGGAGTGCGTGAGAATCCACTGCAGCGTTTGCGCCCTGCCGTTGTGATTCTCTTTCACAGCCTCTGCAATACGCACCTGGAGCCGCTGAACCTGGCGATGAAGGGCAGCCCAATCAAGGGACTCCCATTCCTTTGCCAAAGCCGGGGGCGCACCGATCAACGGCTTCGCCGCTGTCGCCATTTGCCTTCCCCCTCTTCGTTGGTTCTCCAAACTCTCTTGCAGAGATAGACCTGTCGGACGTGGGCTCACTTTCGTGCCGGGTGACGTCCAAACCCGTATCCGCCTCATTACGAGACGGCATTCGCTTCTTCCGACCTCTCAAGCCCGCACCCCCATCGGCTCGCCTCGCGGCTCGCTTTCCCTCACGAGGGAGGGATACGGGGTTTCCACGTTCCGTTTCTGAAGTACGCGGGGTTAGGTGCCTGCTGTCGACCGGGGAGTCTGTGGGTCACGAGGCGGCAACGTTAAGACCAACCTCCCACTCCCATCGAGCCTGTCAGTCACTTTGGCTCGTCGGCCTGACGATCTTTATCACAGATTCACGTATGTTCACCATACCCGCTGCCTGGCCATTACCCGCCTTGTGACTGGCAGGAGGAAGGGTCTCTCGCGATTCCCTTCCCGCACACCGAGATGTCCTTCTGTACGTTGTCAGGACCGCTCTTCATTCAGGTCCCTAGGCTCACCCAGTGACATGGGCGGTTCAATCTCAAGATGAGTCGAACAACTTCATGAAACGACCTCGTGTCGCAACAACGTCTGGCCGCTAAGCTGCGGCCGGCATGAAGCTTACCATGGGCGACCCACCCCGGGGAACCCTGACCAACGCCGCGGGCCGTTGCGCCTACGCGTTCGGCCGTCAGCTTCAGCGGCTTGGGCGGCCCTACCGAACGGCACCAGCAGATGTGAGGAGTTCAACGAGTCGGTCGACCTCTTCCCTCGAACGGCCGGTTGCGTTCGCTCGTGCCGCTCCAAGCGGGGATAGACCTCGGTCGTCCCGCGCGTTTACATCGGCACCGTGTGCGATCAGCTGGCGCACGGTCTCGAAGTTGCCGAGTGCCGACTGGACGATGAGGGGCGTCTCGCCTCTCATCGTGCGGAAGTCGACGTCGGCCCCGTGGGTGACGAGCAAACCAACCATCTCCGAGTCGGCCCAGAAGATCGCACTCCCATGGGGACCTCGGCCTTCTCTCAGAGCGTTCGGATCCGCTCCATGCTCGAGCAGGATGCGTGCACCGTCCAAGTTGTTTGAGATGACAGCCATAATTAGAGGAGTTGCACCGGAGCGGTCTCGATTCTCAACGGAGGCCCCACCCAAAACGAGCTCTTGAACGCGCTCGTTGTCGTGCGACCCAAGCGCGACAAACAGCGGCCCGTCGGTGGCGCAAGCTGTGAGAATCAGCGCGATCGCAGAAGCCACAAGCCTTGTGCTGAGCATGGGAATCCCTCGCGTTAGGGCCGCCCAACGGATGGCCGCTAAGCTGCGGCCGGCATGAAGCCTACCATGGGCGACCCACCCCGGGGAACCCTGACCACCGCCGCGAGTCGATAGGGCGCAGGAACTGCCTGCAGCACGGCGGGGAGAATGTAGTCTTGGAGATTCGCAGGGGTCGAAGCTCGCACATCAGTGCCCGTCCAGCACTAACCCTGATTCGCAATAACGAAGCGTGGTGAAACGCCCGAATTGAAAGTGGCCCCGTCGGTGGTATGGAAGAGTGAGCTACCAACCTTCCTCCACCGAAAGGGCCACATTCGTGAGAATAAGGAAAGGCTCGATTCGAGGCCGTGTCAAGGGCGATCTTCCGATTGTCTTCAGCGATGAGAAACTCAGCGCGCACGGGGGGATCGAGCTGTTTCGGCGTTTTCTGGATCGTTCGGGCTTTGCGGAGCGACTCAAGAAGATCTTCTCGATCCGTCAGTTCGATGGCGACTATGGATCGTTTCGCATCACGCTGGCGCTGATGGGCATGCTGCTGCTCGGCGGGACGCGTTTGCGACATCTGCGGGTCCTGGAGCGAGATCCGCTGTTCCTTCGTTTTGCCCGTCTGCAGCGACTTCCCACGGATGGTACGGTGTCGAACACGCTGAAGGAGACGACCCGAGCGGTCCGTGACGAGCTCGGCGGACTGCTTCGCGAGGTCGCGTACGACACCGCCCGGGAGGCCGGTTTGTCCCGGGCCACGATCGATCTCGATGGGACTGTGCAACGCACGGGACTTTGTGCCGAAGGGGCGGCGCGGGGCTTCAATCCCCATCACCCGAAGGACAAGTCGTACTACCCGCTGACGGCTCATCTCGCGCAGACGGGTCAGCTCCTGGCCGTGGTCAACCGCGAGGGCAACGTCCACGACTCGGAGAAGGCGCTCGAGACGCTGGAGTTCCTGATGGAGGACGTGCGGAGGGAGCTGGCTCCGCGGCACCTCGAAGCCCGCTTCGATGGGGCCTTCTTCCGACGGGATCTGCTCGAATATCTGGAGACTTCGGGCATCGAGTACGCGATCAAAGCGCCGCTTTGGGACTGGCTCGAAACCCGCACCCTGATCGGGAAGCGCCGGCATTGGAAGCGGATTCGACCCGACCTGCAGGCGTTCTTCACGAAGCTCCGCATCCCGAAGTGGGATCTCACCCTCCGCGTCGCGGCCTATCGCAAGCACGTCTCGCACCGGACCCGGAAGAACTTCCAGCTCGACCTGTTCGACCCAAACGATGGGCACTACGAGTACTCGTCCGTGGCCACCAACAAACGGATCGGTCTGCGAGCGCTCTGGGGGTTCATGGCCGGTCGCGGCGGTCACGAGAAGACGCTGGGCGAGCTGAAGCAGCACCTGGCCTTCGACACCATCCCGACCCACGATTGGGACGCGAACAGCACCTGGCAGCTGATCAGCGCGCTGACCCACAACGTCTTCCGGCAGTTTCAAATCACCACGACCGCCGCGAAACGCAAGAACGGCCGCAAACGAACCTACCGGTGGGTCCTCGAGTCGCTGCGTACGTTCCGATACGAAGTCCTCAACCTGCCCGCAAAGCTCGCACGACCTGAGGGACGAACGGAGCTCCGGATCGCCGCGCCTGAAGACACCCAGGCGAGAATCCTACAAATCCTGGACGCTCTGCCCGAGGCCGCGTAGGCTCAGATTTATTGCGAATCAGGGCTAACTGCGTGCGACTGCGCAGCACAGCCCCGCTGATTCACCGGCTCTTGTATCGACTTCGGCCTCTCCCGGGAAGCCGGAATCTCTCAGGAGCCGCTTCACGTCTTCCTGCGAGTAGAACCGGAAGACTTCCTGACTGATCGGCTTGGTCTCGAGCCTCGTTGCGTCCTCGAAGGCGATGACCACTTTTCCACCAGGTCGTAGGAGCGAGTGCACCTTCTTCAGGGTAAACGCCGGGTCAGGCCAGAAGTAGATGGTATTGCAGGAACAGACCGTATCGTATGCGCTCTCCTCGAGGTCGAGCTCGTTGAAGTCGCCCAGATGGATGGCTACTCGCCCTGCGTCGATCGCCGCTTGATTCCTCTTGCGGGCCGTTGACGCCATGACTTCTGAGATCTCGACGCCATCGACACGCCCCCGACCGATGACCGACACCAGATCGCGTATCAACTCCCCAGTGCCGCAACCGATCTCAAGTACGTGCTCGTCGGCCCGTACATCGAGCCGGCTCTTCATCATCGCGTTGAGCTCCGCGTTGCCTCTGTCGAAGACCAGCGGCATGATCCACTTGCCGAACAGGCCGGAGGGATTGGCCGCCTGCCTAGAGAAGAACTTCCAGAAGCTCATGCTGACACCCGGAAAGCGCACGTTTGCGTCGATGCTCAAGGCATCGTAGACAGTTAGGCACTCGCAATGGCGGGTCCCCCGAATCCTGGTCCACTAGAGCCCCCTTTCTGCCCGGGCCTGCGCAACCGTCCTCTCGAGAGACCTGTCGACGAGCCACGGCGCGAGTCGGTTCGCGAACATCAGGAGCCTCCCGCCGAGGTTTGGGATGATCAGGAACGAGCCTCACTGCAGACCTCGGATGGCGGCGCTTGCCACCTCCTCGGGCTGTATGACTCCCCCCATTTCGTTGATCCGGTCGGTCTCGAGCGGCATCCCTTCGGGATGGTCCTGCAGCGTCTCGGTATCCACGGAGGGCAGGCCCAGCACTGAGACGAGGGCCTCGATCCCCTGGAGTGGGACCCAGGCTCCGCCGAGATAGATCCCCAGCACCTGCCAGAGCGAGCGCCGGTGGATCTCTTGGATGAGGCGCTTCAGACGCGACACAGTCCTACCCCTTGCGGGCAGTATGAACTCCTGGGGGTCGGGAGTCCATATGGTTCGGTCAGGTCACTGGGATCAGCACGGACTCGAGAGGGCGTCGTAGTGGTGGAATCACCCGCCTCATTCAAATCGGAGGTGGAATGCCCTTTCATCATGGTAGCTGTGTAGCTCCGGGTACGGGAATGGCTCGCCGACTGGCTACGATGGTTGGAGGCCGGCGCCTGGAAAGTGGAGACGCCTGGCGGCCTCTGTTCTTCCGGCAACGAGTGGGGGTATAGTGCCAATTCGGAGGACTCTCAGATGCCTGACGCACCCCGTCTGATAGATCTCGAACGCACGCGAATCGAGGTTGAGGCGCTGATTCCTGTAATTCGCGCATTCGAGAATAAACTGGGAGTGGACCGCACTCACGAGATCGTGGCGCGAGCCCGTGCCGAGAAAACGAGGGCAGACCTCAAGAAGGCACTGGAGGGGAAGCACCTTACGCGGATGCCGTTCACTGAGAAGGGGATGGTGAAAACCGCGGCTGCCGGCGGAGCCCTGGAGTACGAGATTCTGCGGGAAGATGAAGAAGCCTTCGACTTCAACGTGACTCGCTGCCGGTACAAGGAGATGATGCAGGAACTCGATGCGCTCGACCTGGGCGCGCTGCTGCTTTGCGACGGAGACTTTCCAGCCGCCGAGGCTTGGGGTCTCGATCTGCAGCGAACCCAGACCTGCATGCAAGGAGCCTCTCAGTGCGACTTCCGCTACCGCCTTCGGCGTTCCTGAGCGACCGTGTCCACCCGATGGTGGCCAACCACGTCGCCGACCTGGCCAAGGGGGCCCTGCGCGTGGTGATCGACAGCCGCTTCCCGCTGGCCGAAGCTGCCGAGGCCCATCGCCGCATCGAGAGCCGCCTGGCCTTCGGCCGTGTGCTGCTCGTCCCCTGAGAACGGTGGACCCCCGAACTCTCAAGAAGTGGCTGATCGCGATCGCCGTCCTCTATCTCGTCTTTCCTCGCGACCTGGTTTTCGACTTTCTGGGGCGGGGTCTCGGCCTGATCGACGATCTGCTGGTCATTGCCCTGCTGGTCTGGTTCTATCGCAGGCATCTGCGGGGAACGGCCGCGCGCGAAACGCGGGAGAGCGAAGGGCCGGGCCGGAAGGAGCGCTCGAGTCGTGCGCAACCGGCGGCATCCGAGCCCGCGTTCGATCCGTATGAGGTCCTGGGAATCCCCGCTTCGGCCTCCGCGGAGGCGATCCAATCCGCCTACAAGGCCCGCATGAAGGAATACCATCCCGACAAGGTGGCTCACCTGGGCGAGGAGCTGCAGGAGCTCGCGCATCGCAAGGCGTTGGAGATCCAACAGGCATATCAACAGCTACGCAAGTAGCTCGGGTTCGAGGGCGGGCCATCGGGTATGTCTCATTCTGCCAACCCCGGGGAGGCCTGACCGGCACCGCGGATCGTTCACACGCGAAGCACTCAATCTCGGCGAATGATTAGCACCTCGTGGCGGCCTCGCGGGCCAATGTGCCACGAGGCAAGCCAGCTCGTGATACTAACGATGGCCGAAGCTAGCAAGGCAGAGCCCAACCCGGCGATTTGGAAACCGGACAACAGCCATGCGACGACGCCGAGCATGGCGGCATTGACCACCCAAAGGAACAGCCCCAGCGTGAGCACGGTGATGGGAAGCGTGAGTAGGATGACCACTGGCCTCACCACGGCGTTGACGACACCGAGAAGCAATGCGGCGAAAAGTAGGGTGCCCGTCGCAGTGATCTCGACCCCCGGAACGATGCGCGATGCCAACCAGAGCCCTAGCGCGCTGATCAGCATTCTTACGAAGAAACCCACCGATCACGGCCTCCTGTGGACTGACGGGGCGAGCACACTGCCCAACGCTTGGTGGCTCACCGGCCGCCCGAGCCCCAACCATGCCCCCGCGCGCCCCGAGGCGTCAAGGGGGGAGGGGCGGCCCGGTCGCCCCGCGGTGCTCGGCCGTCAGCGTCAGCGGCTCGTTGTGGCGGCCACCCAAGCTCCCGGCCCCGCTCGCTGAGACTACGAACCGGCTAGCGCCTTGAGGAGTTCTGACCGATCGAAGAAGACGTGGTTCGCATAGATGAGGCCATCGCGTAGCTGGACCGTACATACACCTTCTGCCTGTACTGTGCGTTCGCCAACCGGGATCGATGCGTGCCAGAGGTTGAGGAAGCCGTCCTGCATCGGGATAGAGCCACGGTGCACCCACACCCACTCTGGGTTCGCTGCGAGGAGCCTAGTGAGGTATGCCAGGAGGGCATCGTGACCCCGCACACCTTCCGGAATCGCCGGGTCCGAGTAGAAGGCGTCCAGCGTGTAGAAGGAAGCCAGCAGCTCGGGCCGATTCCCGCTCCAGGCCGGTAGCCACTTCTCCGCGAACGCCCGTGCATCGGCTGCGTTCATCCCGTGAAACTGCATAGACCCTCGTGTGGTTGCCGAGCAAGTACTCGACGGTTCCTCGGTGTGCCCATTCTGCACCGGGCGGAGGGGAAGGGCAAGGAATCGCCCGAGAGGCGCGGGGCTGCCCCGCCCGGCCGTCTGACAGCGACGTGACGGAAACCCGGGGCGGTGGGCGTCTGCTGACCCACCAGCGCGGCCCGCCCCATCCGCGGGCAGGACGGATAAACACAGTTGCTCAGGCTCAGGTGCCTTCCACTACCTGATGAACGCGAAGGAACGCCGACCGTATCTCATCCTGCAGCAGGTGCATCGCGCCTAATAGCACGATGTGGTCGAAGTGAGCCTGCTTTGCTCGCCGAGGCTCGGGCTCGTGGTCAAAGCGGCAGGGATGGGATTGTGGCCAAGGACAGCCTCTCGCCGAGCTCTGAGCGTGGTTCGGATTGTTTTCTCACGCGCCCTATTCTTTGACCTTCGGATCCGCTGCTGGATCCTCAGACTCAGCTGTCGATGCGTCGGGAGCGGGGGCCGGCGCTTCGGGCGCAACGGCAGACGTTTCCGGAGTGGGAGCCGACTTCGGCTTCTTCTCCTTTTTGGGTTTCTTGGTGGCGGCCTCTTCAGGGGCCTTCTCCGCCGAGCCCTTCTCCCGGGCCTTCTTCTTGGCCGCTGACCTGTCTGCCTTGGCTTGAACTCGTGCCACATGCTCCGTCTCGATGGCCGTGATACGGGCTAGCCTGGCCATTGCCTGGCGGATAGCGGCCCTGAGTTGTCTGACCGTGGCGTTTCGCTCAATCGCACGGTCGTCGAAGTTGTCTTCACGAAGACGAGCCACCCGAGTGGCAAGCGCGGTCACAGCGGTTTGTTTGTAGTTTTCCAGATGGACTCTTGATTTGAGGTTCACTCGTCTCTCCTTTGCCTGCTGTTCTGAACAGGGCCCAAGTAGTCATCATTCATTCGAAGTCGGTCATCGTACTCGGCTGGGCGAAGGTAGGAAGAATAACGCCCTCCCGGTCAAATACCCGGAACTTCCCGCCATTGTTCAGCTTCTCCGATCGCCAACCCGATGGGGCTACGCGGCACGCTCGAAGCCGTCCTCTCGCACGGGAGCCTCGATGGATCATCCCTCGCGAACACCCACCCGGAGTTGGCCCTGGGCCGGGAGCGAGATCGAGGCGACGGAGACGGCCTCGGCGGGCATCCCCGACGATCCATCCACAGCTGCCTCCCCCAACCCCCCGCCTCTGACGGCAACTCTGACAGATGGGATGAGGAGGCCGTTCTCCGGCACGGTTGGTCTTCGAGCGGTGACCACAACCAAGGAGGACGGAACATGGAACAGCTCACCATCGGGTGCGATCTGGGAGATCGCTGGACTCAAATCTGCGTTCTGGCTGGCGGAGGCGAGAGCATCGAAGAGGCTCGAGTCCGCACCACCCCGGCGGGTTTTCGCCGGTATTTCAGTAAACGCCCCACGGCGCGCGTCGTCATCGAGGTGGGGACCCACTCTCCATGGATGGCAGATCTCCTGGCCGAACTCGAGCACGACGTGGTGGTGGCGAACCCGAGGGTCGTTCGGCTGATCTATGCCAATCGCACCGAGCACGACCGACTCGACGCGGAGGCCCTGGCTCGGGTGGGGCGCATCGACCCGAATCTCCTGTCTCCCGTTCAGCATCGGGGAAGGCAATCCCGTGCCGACCTGGCACTGATTCGAGCTCGCGATGAGCTGGTCCAGACGCGCTCCGCGCTGGTGAACCATGTTCGGGGTGTCGTGAAGAGCGCTGGAGGGCGGCTCACGGCGTGCGAGACCGCGACCTTTCACCGCAAGGTGCGGGAGGCGATTCCCCCGAGCCTGGGTCCCGCCCTCAACCCAGTTCTCGTCGTGCTTGAGCAGCTCACCGAACAGATCCGCCACTACGAGCGGCTGATCGAAGACCGCGCCGAGCGCGCCTACCCTGAGACGAGTCGATTGACCCAGGTCCACGGGGTGGGCTCGCTGACCGCGCTCGCCTTCGTGCTCACGCTGGGCGATGCGGATCGGTTCGAGAAGAGTCGGACGGTGGGAGCGTTCCTCGGGCTCGCGAGACGACAACGCCAATCTGGGGAAAGCGACCCAGCGCTGGGCATCACCAAGCATGGAGACCGATATCTGAGGCGACTCCTCGTCGGGTGTGCTCACCGAATCCTGGGACCCTTTGGCGAGGACAGCGATCCGCGACGTTGGGGGCTGGATCTCGCCAAGCGAGGAAGACGGGGAGGGAAGCGACGGGCGGTGGTCGCCGTGGCTCGCAAGCTGTCCGTGCTCCTCCATCGCCTCTGGATCAGCGGCGAGGAGTACGTTTCCATCGGATATACCGGATAGGAGAGCCGCGTGAGCAAGAGAAGTCAGGAGGGAGGGCAATAGAGAGATCCCGCCGTCGGGAGAGCGAACCGACTGCCCCGTTCGGGTGACTGCGCACGGTTGCTTGCGCCCAGGTCGCGCGAAGCGACAAGCGCGCCTGACAGCTTGCAGCGCCCAGCGGACTGGACCCCAGCATGCACCCGGCCCTGAAGGGCCGATCAGAGTGCGGATGGAAGCATCGCGGCGCTTCGCTCAGAACGGCAATTCAGCACTTGACGAGAGTGGCCTCCTCATGGAAGCAACCGTGACAGCAACGGGGGCGGACGCCCAGAGGCGGAGTGGACGCCCGTGGAATCTCGCGCGGCCCCAACCGCTTGCCCCGCATACGTTCACGGACAGGGGTGGACGTCAGTGGAGCCCCGCTGAAACCAATTCGTAATCAGCATGTCGGCGGTTCGAGTCCGCCCGTCGGCTCCAATGATGTCATTTCTCACCGGCATGATCCCACCAGTGTGAAATCTGCAACAACGGCTGAAATCCGCAAGCCAGAGGAGCACCTATCGCCAGAACCCGCTCTACGCGAGGACACTCAAGACCCTTACGGAACCACGAGCTCCCAGCGAGCGGCACTTTCGGCGAGATCTCCAAGACGCCTCCGACCGCCGCCATCGCTGCCGCCGCCGCCTTTCCTCGCAGATGGGATTTGCTGAGCCGCGGCTAGTCTGGGCCGCGAGGCATTGCCTTGGCCGTTGAAGTGTTCCGTTATTTGGCTATATAACCAAATAATGCCCGCGGCAAGAAAACTCGAGGGACAGACTAAGGCACAGATGGAGGCGCGCTCCAAGGTCATGAAGGCGCTGGCCCACCCCACGCGCCTCTTCATCGTCGACGAGCTTTCGAGAGGCGAGCGTTGCGTCTGTGACCTGACGGAGAAGATCGGGGCCGACGTGTCGACCGTCTCGAAGCACCTCTCCGTCCTCAAGAGGGCGGGCATCGTCCGCGACGACAAGCGCGGCGTCCAAGTGTTCTACCGGCTGCGCGTGCCCTGCATCCTCAACTTCTTCGGATGTGTGGAGGCAGTGCTCGAGGAGGTTGGCCGGGAGAGCGCCAGCGCGATGGCGTCGTCGTGAGGCCTCTCTTTTTTCTCCATTATTTGGCGATTTTACCAAATAGCTTTCGGTATCGGGGTCAGAGACAGGTGACGTGATGGAGTGGAAAACCGAGTGGAGGCCCCTCGCCTGGATCCTGGCTGTCTTTCTGGCTTGCTACTGGCTGCCGGTGGGTAGCGGCCGCTTCGACGGTGCGATCATCGAGGCCTTCCAGCTGGTCAAGTGGTACGCACGGGAGCACGTGCTGCTCTGCCTGGTGCCGGCGTTCTTGATCGCAGGCGCGATCGGGGTGTTCGTCAGCCAGGCAGCCGTGATGAAGTACCTCGGCCCCCGGGCGAAAAAGGTGCTGGCCTACGGGGTGGCGTCGGTCAGCGGGACCATCCTCGCCGTGTGCTCGTGCACGGTGCTGCCGCTGTTCGCGGGCATCTACCGCATGGGGGCGGGTCTGGGCCCAGCCACGGCATTTCTCTACTCCGGCCCGGCGATCAACGTCCTGGCCATTGTGCTGACCGCGCGGGTGCTCGGTCCTAAGCTGGGCGTGGCGCGGGCGGTGGGGGCGACCCTGTTCGCCGTGGTGGTCGGGCTGCTCATGCATCTGATCTTCCGTCGTGAGGAACTCGACAAGGCGAACGCCCAGATGGCACTTCCCGAGCCCGAGGTCGCGCGGCCCCTCTGGCAGAACGCGCTCTACTTCGCGGCCATGGTGTGGGTCCTGGTCTTTGCCAACTGGGGCCAGCCCGAGGCGGATGCCGGTCTGTGGCACGCCATCTGGAGCGGCAAGTGGGCCCTCACCGCGCTGGGTGCGACAGCCCTGGGCCTCATCCTGACTGCCTGGTTCGGCTTGAAGCCCTGGAAGCTGGCGGTCATCGCCGTTCCCACCGTCGCGCTCGCTCTCGCCGCACCAGAGCACCCGGAATTGCCCTTCACTGTCGCCGTGCTCGGCCTCTCGGTGATCATCAGCCGCGACCCGGGCGAGCTCGGAGAGTGGTTCTCCTCGAGCTGGGGATTCGCCAAGCAGATCCTGCCGCTGCTGTTTGCCGGCGTGCTGGTAGCGGGCGCCCTGCTGGGCCGGCCCGGTCACGAGGGTCTGATTCCCTCGGCCTGGGTGGCCGCGGCTGTCGGCGGCAACTCGCTGGAGGCGAACCTCTTCGCCTCGGTGGCCGGAGCGTTCATGTACTTCGCCACACTGACCGAGGTGCCGATCCTCGAGGGGCTCCTCGGCAATGGCATGGGTCAAGGACCGGCGCTCGCGTTGCTACTCGCCGGTCCGGCACTCAGCCTGCCCAACATGTTGGTCATCGCCAGTGTGATCGGGTGGCGGAAGACGGTCACATTCGTCTCGCTGGTCGTGGTCATGGCCACCGTCTCTGGCCTGATCTACGGGCAATTCTTCGCATAGGAGGGACGTCATGAGACAAATCAAGATTCTCGGACCGGGTTGCCGGCGCTGCGAGCAGCTGGCCGCGTCGACCAAGGAGGCTGCCGACCAGCTCGGGATCGAGTACGAGCTCGAGAAGGTGAAGGAAGTGGTCAAGCTCGTGGACTACGGCGTGATGATGACGCCGGCCCTCGTGGTCGACGGCAAGGTCAAGTCGCAGGGCAAGGATCTCTCGCTGGACGAGATCAAGGCGATGCTGGTATAGCAGGGTGGGTAAGAGAAAGCGGGCTGTTCGTTGCTTCCCCTTGCTCACGGTCGCGCTGGCCGGGATCGCTTTCTCGGTGCCGTGCGCCGCGGACGATGACCGGCAGACGACAACTGCCGTCGCGCCTCAGAGCCTCGATATCGAAGTCGTAGCCTACTACCTCCACGGCAATTTCCGTTGCAGAACCTGCCGGACCATCGAGGAGTACTCGGAGGAGGCCATCCGAGGCGGCTTCGCAGACGAGCTCGCCTCGGGGCGCCTCGCCTGGCGCGTGGTCAACGTTGAGGAGCCCGAGAACAAGCACTTCGTCAAGGACTTCGAGCTTGTCACCAAGTCTCTGGTGCTCGTTGAGTACCAGGACGGCGAGGTGACCCGCTGGGAGAATCTCAAGCAGGTGTGGCAACTGGTACGAGACAAGGAGCAATTCCTTGATTACGTGCGCCGCTCCACGCGCAAGTTTCTCCAGGAGGGCTGATGGAGCAGAGCCCGCTGGCAGTGTTCTCGGCCCTGTGGCTGGGCATCCTGACCTCCATCAGCCCGTGCCCTCTGTCAACCAACATCGCCGCCATGTCGTACGTAGGCCGGCACCTGGGTCGCCCCTGGTCGGTGGTTCTCGCCGGCGGGATGTACACCGGCGGGAGAATGCTGGCCTACCTGGTGCTCGGAGCGGCGGCGGTGTGGGGCGTGATGTCAATGGTGGCGCTCTCGGCGTTCCTGCAGGGCACGGTGCACCGGCTGCTCGGCCCGTTACTGATCGTAGTCGGGCTCCTATTGCTCGGACTGTTCAACCTCAAGCTACCCGGCGTGGGTGTCAGCGAGGGGCTGCAGCGCAGAGTCGACCGTTCAGGGGTGTGGGGCGCGGGGCTGCTCGGGATCGTGTTTGCCTTTGCCTTCTGCCCCGTGTCCGCGGCCTTGTTCTTCGGCAGCCTGGTGCCGCTTGCTGCCGATCGCTGCTCCCCGCTGCTCCTACCGTTGGTGTACGGCGTGGGCACCGCACTGCCGGTGGTCGGGTTTGCCTTGCTCCTGGCGATTGGCGCGAGCTGGCTCGAGGAAGCGCTCGACCGGGTGCAGCATCTCGAGCGATGGGCGCGGCGGGGTACCGCAGTCATGTTCATCGGGCTGGGGGTGTACGAAACCCTGCGATCAACGCTGTATCTGATCTCTTCCTGATGTCCGGTAAAGATCGAGCAGCCGGTCGAAACCATCCATGGCAAGTGTTTGGAGGAGGGATTCGATATGAAGATCGAGGTTGTTGGTCCCGGGTGCACCTTTTGCCGGAGACTCCACCAGAGGGTTGAAGAGGTGGTCCGGGAGAAGGGTGTGGGTGCCGAGGTCCTGCACGTGACCGACCTTGGTACGGCGCTCAAGTATTTTCCGCGAACACCGGTCTTGCTCGTTGACGGCCGTATCGTCCACAGGGGAAAGAGGTTGCCTCGTAGTCCGCGAAAACCCCGTCCCTCTTGATATCATTAACGTTTTCGTCCTCTGCTAGCTTCGGCGGATGCCGCTCCTGTGCACCGTCATTCGGGCCACGATTCGGGCGCTCTTCATGAGGAAGCAAGCTCTTCTGCTCGAGAACCTCACCCTCCGCCAGCAGCTGGCAGCGTATCGGCGCACCTCTCTGAGTGCGCGGCTGCGGTCATCAGATCGGATCTTCTGGGTGGTTTCGGGTCGAGCACTCCACCAGCACGATTCGACGCTACATGGTTCGCAGCCGTCGCCCCAGGAGTGGTCACAGTTGGAGAACCTTCATTCGAACTCACCAGGAGGAGATCTGTGCCTGCGATTTCCTGATCCAACCTACTGCGTGGTTCAATCTCGTGTACGTCTTCGTCGTCATGGCAATCTCGACGCGTCGCATCGTCCTGATCAACGTCACAACCAGCCCGACCCTGGACTGGGTGAAGCAGCAGATCCGCACGATCGCAGACTTCGACGAAGGCCCTCGCTACCTGATCCATGACAACGATGGCATCTTTGGCCAGTTCCGTGAGCGGCAAGCCGGCAGATGCTTCCGATGCCATTTCGACCGATGGCTTTTCGAGGTGATGGGGATCAAAGACATTCCGATTCCCTACGGAGCTCCGAATGCGAACGCAAGGCTCGAGCGATTTCACAGGACGCTCCGCGAGGCGGCACTCAACCACTTCATCTTCCTCAGCGAAGGACACGTCCGCCGCGTCTGCCGCGAGTTCGCGGAGTACTACAACCGGGCGAGGCCCTCGCAGGCGATCGCTGGGATTCGGGATCCGTATCCCGAGCTTCAGGTCTCTCCGCCCAGGGAGGGGAAGCTGGTCGCGCTACCGGTGCTCGGCGGACTCGAGCGCGACTATCGACTGGTGGCGTAGGTAGGTTCGCGAACATGGCCGTGTTCGTGAATCGGGTAAGGATGGGTGGCGCTGGCCTACTCCTCGTCCCGCCATCCCTGAGCGGATCGAGCCTTTCAGCGCGGATCTCTCACCTTGTTCCCGGGCTCAAGCGGATCGGCAGGGACTGGTCATTACGGTCCGCGCCGCACGACGTCGCGCCCGTCTATCGCGGATCGGATATCCGCGGACTACGGGTGGATGGTTCGGGAATCATCGCTTCGCGAAAACCGGCTTCGGTTCAAGCGGTCAACGCAACGTCATCTCTTCTAGATCCAAGACCGGAGATGGGGGAAATGACCCGGATTCGACGATCAGGAGTGTCCGCTTCAGAGAGATCAGAAGTTTGGGAGCGATGAAAGAGCGGGCTATGGTGGCCGCGGGAGAGCTCGATGACACTCGATCGCCGTTCCTTCGTGAAGCTGCTGGCGTCGGCGGCTGTGGTATCCGCCCCCGGCTGTACCGATAGCTCGCGCTACACCGAACAGGATGTGGAGCGCCTGGAGGCGCAGCGCCGCGAGGAGCGCGAGCGCTCGGGCACGGGCCCCTACGGCCCCCAGGTCTATCGGGGCTACCGGGGATTGGCGGAACTCCCCTGGTTCGAGCTCGATGATCGAGGTCGGCTGCGCTGTGTCGCGGAGGACCTGCCCCCGATCATCGATATCCACGCCCACCTGGGCATGTCGATGTTCCTGGCGCCCGATCTCGATCTTCACGCCCGCACGGATCGGGTACGACACCTGCTGGACTGCGACGGAGAGATGCCCGGCTGTCCGCTCGACCTCGACGTGTACATCAACGCGAACTTCCGGCCGCAGGACCTCAGCAACCTGCGCTGGCAGGTCGTCGCCCAGACCCTGTGGGGCAGCGAGGCCGCCGCGACCCACACCATTCCCAATCTTGTCGGCGAGATGGATGCGTGCCGGGTGAGTCAGACGCTCGTCCTGCCCATCGCCTTCGATCTGCCCTTCGGAGGCGATATGACCGGGCGGTGGATGGAGGCAATCGCCCAGGAGGGAGCCGGAGATCGATTGCTGCTGGCCGCCTCGGTTCACCCGGGGGACCCGGAGGGGGTGGAGAAGCTGCGTGGGTACGCGGCGCGGGGGGCGCGGGTGGTGAAGCTGCACCCCACCGCGCAGCGCTTCTTCCCGGACGCCCCCGAGACCTACCCCATCTACGAGGAGTGCTCGCGTCTGGGCCTGCCCGTGCTGTTTCACGGAGGCCGCGCCGGGATCGAGCCGAGCTACACCCACCAGTTCGCGGTGATGCGCCACTACGAGGGCGCGTTCCGGGACTTCCCCGGCGTGCAGTTCGTGCTCGGCCACTCCGGTGCCCGCGACGTCGGGGACGCGATTCCCCTGGCCCGGCAGTACTCCAACGTGTGGATGGACGTCCACGGGCAGGGCGTCACCGTGCTGAACCAGCTGATCGAGCAGGTGGGCCCGGACCGGCTGCTGTACGGGACGGACTGGCCCTTCTACCACCTGGCCGCCACCCTGGCGAAGGTGCTCCTGGTGACTCGCGACCGCACCGATATCCGCGACGCGATCCTGCGCGGAAACGCCCTCCGGCTGCTAGGCCTCGCCTCGGACACCCTCTAATAGAGTCCCAGGTGGACCTGCGGGAGACGTGCAGGGTGTGACCCGCCATCGAGCAGCTGAACTAGCCGCTCCCACCTCGTCCTGGGAAATCAGGCGGCTGCAGCCGACCACGTCGGCGCTCAGGATCGCAGCGAGCCTCGTTCGACGCCCGAAGTCACTCCTCCCGGAACCCGATGCGGCGGAGCAGGTCCTGGTAGCGGGGGGCGTTTCTGAAGGGAGAGAAATGGCGCGTCCCTGCGCCCTGTGACGCCTATTCGGTGAGGTCACGCGGGGATGAAGGGCTTTCGTTGGTCCTCGATCCTAGTTGGCGGATCTCCCCCCAAACTCTTCACGTTAAGAATCATTCCGGCCTCTTCGCGCTAACAACCTGCCAGTAGCGCTTCGCATGATGGAAGGTGACCCCCTCCAGCTCGGCATCAGTCAACAACGACTCCAGTTCCTCCGGATGGAAATGCTTGACCCCGGTTCTCTGGTACCGCCGGTCGGCCATTTGCCTGGACCACTGGCCCGGCAGCCAGTTCCGGAAAACCGCGGCAACGAACACCGCTCCCGGCTTCAGGACGCGGTGGACCTCGGCGAGTGCCCTTGGGATGTCGGGGAACAGGTGCACTGCGCCGCAGCAGTTGACCGCGTCGAACTCGCTATCTGGGAACGGCAGGTCAAGAGCGCTCCCGCGAATGAACACTATGTTTTCGATTCCCTCATTCCGGGCCTTGGCGCCGGCGTGATTCAGCATGGGCTCGGAAAGGTCGAGACCCACCACGGTTCCGCGGTCGAGGATTTGGGCAAACGGCCGCGAGTATATGCCGGGTCCGCAGGCTAGGTCGAGGATGACTTCATCACCTTTCAGATTCAGTGCGGAGAGGATCAGCCTGTATTCATCTTCAAAGCCGATCCCGGTGATAACCCCGAAAAGTCCGCTCTTCCGCCACCAGCGGCTCTCATAGATACTGATGAGCGGCTCCCATTCCATCAGGGCCTGCCCCCTGCTCCGCTCGTAAACAAGGTCGGGAATGAGATCGATCACGTTGTCCTTTACCGTAAAGACAGCTCCGCATTCCTGGCAGGGGATCTTGCCATTGGATTCTGATCCCGGGGCCAGTCTACCTGCCCTGCAGGCCGGACAAATCATCTCTGGCCGGTTATGGCCGCTCATTCTGATCAAATCCTTGTTGCTTAGTCAGGAATATAACTCGGCTCCGTTGCCTCCATCAGGGTGATTGCTTCTTCGGGACAGGTGGGCACGCAGAGATGGCAGCCGAAGCAATTATCGGAGTTCGGCGGATGGGGAATGCCAGCGCGGTTTTGCGTCCGATGAGCGCCATTCGGTCAAGTCCCGCAGGATGAAGGGCGCGAGTTGATCCTTGGTGCCCGGATTGGGCGCATTTGACAGCAACGGTGTAGCAGCGGGGGCGGACGCCGGTGGAATCTCGCGCTGCGCCAACCCCTTGCCCGGTATACGTTCACGGACGCCGGTGGAGCTTTGCCGAAACCAATTCGTAATCAGCGGGTCGGCGGTTCGAGCCCGCCCGTCGGCTCCAGTCTTTTCAGGTACTTACGCGCTTGGCCCGGCGCCCCGCCTGGCTGTTTGACAGCAACGCGACAGCAACCTGGGTTGGTAGGCAGCCCGGCCACCCGCGACCTGGGTGGGGCGGGGAGGCAATTTGGCCCTCCATTCGTGACTACCCGGCGCGACTCAGGGGAACGAAGCGCTTGAGCTTTCCGCTCTGTGGGTGGCGCTCCAATCGGTCGACTCGGGACACGCGAACGACGGCCCCGGCCAGACCGGCGCCTTCCAACTCGCCCTCGAGGCGCTTGGCGGCCGCCCTCGGGTCGACCGTCTCACCGGCGACGATCGCCACCTCGGCCCCTCCGGCCGTCTGGACCACCTGGTATTCCACGACATCGACGAGCTGTGTTAGCACGCTGCGGAACAGGTGTGGATGAACGAAGACGCCCCCCGAATAGCGGAAGGCGTCGTCCATACGCCCCTGAATGTCGGCGACACGACGCCCGTGCCAGGGCCCGTCGGGGAGCGGCTCGAGCAGCGTAACCTCGTCGGTGATCTCATAGCGGATGACCGGCAGCACCTGGTTCAACAGGTTCGTCACCAGCACCTTTGCGGCGCGCTCACCCGGTGCCACCGGTCGGTTGTGCTCGTCGACCGGCTCCAGGAGACAGGTATCCTCGTTGATCACGAGGCCCTCGGTCCCCGGGTAGGTCGATGCGAAGTACCCTCCCTCCGTCGAGCCCCAGAGGTTGATGACCTGGACTCCGAAGGCCTCTTCGATGCGCGCCCGCGCTTCGGGCAGGAGGGGCTCCCCGGTTGCGTCGATGCCCCAGGGCTCGATCGCCAGGGCTCCGCTCTGCTTCTCTAGCGCGAGCTCGTGGAGCACGGACGCATAGCCAGCCAGCACGTGCGGCTGGATCTCGTTCAGCGACGTCACGATCTCCGGGATCGGGCGCGAGATGACGATCGGATACATCTGTACCAGCGCTGGGTTGGAAAAGCAGGCGTTGAAGGTCCCACCCAGGTGAACCGGGTTCACCGAGGCCAGGCTCGCCACCCGGACGGGGAGCTCGCCCACCTCTCCCGACTGGAGGCGCAGCCAGACAGCACGACGCTGAAGCGCCACCAGACCGAGTGCGAATCCGTCGAAGTCCAGAACCACGACCGCGCGCCGTCCGCTCGAACCCCCGGTCGCAACCACCTGGTACTCGTCCAGGAGGTAGGCCGGGCCATCGCGCGCGATGCGTTCCAGGTGACGGCCCGCCAAGTCCAGGCTGAGACGCGGATCGCACACGATGTCGTCCCAGTTGTCCATCAAGTCGGCCTTGGTCATGGCTGGGATCGTGGACAGGTCCGAGCCGCTGAGCGACGACACCTCGATCGATGCAAGGCGCTTGGCGTACCATCGAGAGTACTTGCGCGCGTGCTCCAGTAGGGCGCGCAGCCGGCAATCGCGGATCTTCCAGAGCTCCTCGAGCGGTGCTGCCACCCGCTCCAGCTCGATCGGCAGGTAGTGCGCCACCCGCTGCAGCTGACGCTGCCGGTGCTTCTCGAATTCCGCGGAGATCGGCTCGGCCATCGTTTGCGCCCCTGTAGAAACTACCGACCTCGCTGGACACATTGATGAGTTCCAGTGTCCGAACGCAGGAGGTCGGGGATCACGAGAGCTCAGCGAGATATTCTACGGGAGAAGCGGGTTCTAGAACACGCAGAGCGGATTGGAGACATCCGCAAGGCGTGCCGGTATTACGGCGCCTTTCGCGTGCCCCCCGGCGCCCCGTCTGGCCGTCTGACAGCAACCCGGGCGGATTGCGGATCGGCCCACCCCTCGCTCCGCTCCACTTGGCTGCTGAAGGACTGACACAGGGAGCGGCGCAACAGCCGGGGGCAGGTCTTTCGGGCCTCACCGCTCCAACTCGTACAGCTCCTCGACCAGACGACTCCTCTCCGGGCCGGGCGGTGTGATGTCCAGCAACCTGCTGATTTCGACGTAGCGGGCGCGAGCGGACTGGAACCCTGGGCTGTGGTACAGGCGAGATGCCCATTCTCGCTCCGCCGCCGTCCACAGCTGGAAGTACGCCTCGGGAATGCACTCGACGTAGGGCGGCTCGGCATCGCTCGAACCGTGCCATATGTCGAGTTCGTCGATGGGCGACCCCAGCAGGTGCGGCAAGAGGTAAAGGTTGCTCAGCATGGTCTGGCGGAGCTTCTTCGCGGCCCCCACCTCGTTTCCAGAACGGTATAGAGCGAGGCTCCAGCAGAGTTGGTGTCCCGGCTCACCGGAGTCGTCTGGGAATTCGTTCTCAAACCAGCGGAAGGCACCGAGAGCACCTTCGTTGTCGGCAAGAAGCATGTAGTGCGGTCCGACCTGATACCGCTTCCCCGCGCCGTCTCGGTAGAAGCCGTACCGTTTCTTCTCCATCTGGAGTTTCCTTTCGTAGCTTCTCAGCCGCGCGTGAATCCTCCGAGTGTCCTGATTCGGTTCCTTCATCCCGACCACCAGTCGCGATACACCTTCACTTCAGCGCCTACAATCTCCCCGATCGCCCCGAGGGCTATCCAGTCCATGCGGAGTCCTCACTCCTAAGCGACCCGCAGCACGCCAAATCACCCGAAGCCATGAGCAACCACCTCCGGGTTCATCTCGGATGGCGTCCCCATCTCCAAATACTCCATACTGCAGGGGTAATGGACGGAATCGTGGTAGAAAACACTTCTGAAGGTCTTCCTCTGCGGCCTGCTTCAACAAGAACAGGAGGATGCAAATGTTGGATTTCGTCAACCCAAAGATAATCGCGGCAATCCAGATCCTGGCGGCCCTGGGGATCGCCGGGTTCTGGATGACATGGTTGAGAACCGAACACAACGAACCCTGGTTGCCGACGGGTTATGTGGAGCACGAACGATGCTTTGTATACCCCGATTCGGTGCTGGCCGTTCTCATGGTTGTTTCGGCGATCCTGCTGATTCTTGGGAATGCGCTGGGTGAGCGGTTGGCGCTCGTATGCGGCGGCATGATGCTCTTTCTCGTCGTGATCGACACCGCCTATTTCTTACAGAACGGCATGTTTGCCAGGGAGAAGGGGGGAGCCGAGAACCTGGGCCTGATCGTGGTGTTGGTCATTGTTAGCCTGTTGATGATTCTGCGTTTTCTCTAGATAGCCTGGCTGCGCGTCCTCACAATCGGTACGCCCCGAAGTTGCTGGGATTTTCTCCTTCTCGCTCTCGTCGGCCCAGCCACTCATGGTGCGGCAAGATCGAGAGAAGAATCAGCCTGTGCCTGAGTGCGGAAATGGCGGAGCATCTCGCTCACGGTGCAGGCTTTGCTCGATCTCACGACGGTACTCCTTCGTTGTATTCTTGCCTTCTTCCGAAGCCGCAGTCAGCGCAGCTGCGTTTCAGGACATTCTGAAGTAGCGGCGTTGCAGCAGCGACTGCCTCGGCGAGCGTTCCCGACGATCCAGCCTTGCTCGGCTCCCCGAAGTCCCGCGCCCCGGAGAGCAACCTTGACAGCAACGGCGGTGAACGCCGAGAGACGGAGTGGACGCCCGTGGAATCCCGCGCGGCGCCAACCACTTGCCCCGCATACGTTCACGGACGCCGGTGGACCCCCACTGAAACCAATTCGTAATCAGCAGGTCGGCGGTTCGAGTCCGCCCGTCGGCTCCAGCAATCTCGCGCAGTTGCGGCGCCCGAGATGCTTG
>CAVXZE010000018.1:0-32704 GCA_963766175.1 uncultured delta proteobacterium | reverse complement strand
CTATTAGTAGGTTGCACCAGGGTACCCGAAATTGCTGCGAGCTTGGCAGCCTATTTGCGCAGCAGAGAGGTGGCAGTCCCAAATCACGGTCGCGGTGGGGGGTTGGCCGCTAGCGGCTTGGCGGCCGGGAAAGTGCTGCGAAGCTCTGCAGCCCATGTCGTCGGCTGAGGCGGGCGGGCGAAGACCAGCTGCGAAGCCGCAGCCTATTTGCGCGGACATGCTGGCGCGCGCGGCGAAAACACCTGCAGAAGCTGGGTTTTCGGATGTTTGGTGGGAAGGCTCTCTTGCTGAAAAGGCGGCGTCGGGCCTACAGCCGGTCTGCAGGGCTGGAGACGCCGAGGGGCCCTCGGTCGAGGACGTGGGTGTAGATCATCGTCGTCCTGAGGTCGCGGTGGCCGAGGAGCTCCTGGACGGTGCGGATGTCCGCACCGTCCTCGAGCAGGTGGGTGGCGAAGGAGTGCCGGAAGGCGTGGCAGGTGACCCGCTTGGGGATTCTCGCCCGCTCGGCGGCCTGCCTGACCGCCCGTTGCAGGACGGTCGGGTGCTGGTGGTGACGGGCGCGTCGGCCCGAGCGCGGGTCGGGAGCGAGGCGCGCCGCCGGGAAGACCCACTGCCACAGCCAGTCGCGGGCTGCCGTTGGATGCTTCCGGCCCAGGGCATCCGGGAGCGGAACCTCTCCGTAGCCCTGCTCGAGGTCGCGCTGGTGGAGACGGCGGACCTGCACCAGGTGGCGCTCGAGAGGCCCGCGCAGACGCCGCGGGAGGGTCGTCATCCGGTCGCGCCGGCCCTTGCCCTGCCGGATCGTCAGCTGCGAGCGCGCGAAATCGAGGTCCTTGACCCGCAGTCGCAGGCACTCCATGAGACGGAGGCCGGCGCCGTAGAGCAGCGTGGCCTGCAGCCGGCGCGTGCCGTGCAGGTGAGCCAGCACGGACCGCACCTCGTCCCGGGTCAGAACCACGGGCAGTGCGCGGCCGACGCGCGCGCGGACAGCCGCGTCGAGACCCTCGAGCTCGCGATCGAGGACGTGACGGTAGAGGAACAGGAGCGCACTCAGCGCCTGGTTCTGGGTGCTGGCGCTCACCCTTCCGCGGACGGCGAGGTCCGAGAGGAAGGCCACGACCTCCGGCGCGCCCATCTCCTTGGGGTGGCGCTTGCCGTGGAAGAGGATGAATCGCCGCACCCAGGCGACGTAGGACTGCTCGGTCCGGAGGCTGTAGTGGCGCCGGCGCGCGGCCATACGGACGCGTTCCAGAAGCTTCGGCGGATTGCCGAGGGCGGGAGGTTCGGCGGGCAGCGCGGCAGGCCCCGGGACCGGAGTCAGGGCGAGATCACGAGCCTACGCCTGGCCGCGTGGACCGGCAAGGCGTACGTCGTCGGGCAGACCGGGTGCAGAAGCTCCGCGGGGTCGGTGGCGTGGTCCGCGGAGTGCTGCGGAAGGCTCCTGGAAGGCGGGATCCAGCCATGAGAAGAGCGGGCGCTTCTCCGCAGGCACCCGGATTCATTGAGGATTTGGTGGGATGCGGGTACACCCCGGGGGTTCGGGCCCGGAACCGGGGAGAAAGCATGGGCGATGTAAGCTACTTACGGATCCGCTTCAGGGGGAGCAATGGTCGGGCGGTCGACCCATCACGAGCGGCGTTTCAGGAACACCGACTACCTCACAGGCCTTCAAGGAGCCTCGGACGATGATCTACAGAGACGTCATCAAGCACGCCATCGATACCTACGGCGATCGCATCGCGATCGCCTGCAAGAAAGAGTCTGGCCTGACTCATCTCGACATCAACCGCACCTCCAACGCCATCGTCGCCCGCTTCCTCGATGCCGGACTGAAGAAGGGCGACAAGATCGCTCTCTACATGGGCAACTGTCACCACTACCGGGAGATGTTCTGGGTTGCCGGCAAAGCCGGCTTCGTCCTGGTTCCGGTAAACGGTCGCCTGAAACCCAGAGAGGTGCTCCATATCATCAACGACTCGGAAGCCAGGGCTCTGGTCGTCGGTGCGGGAAATCAGCCGGTCATCGAAGAGATCAGATCGGAGCTTCTGACCACTCGTCTCTTCTACAGCGTGGATCCCGGCATCGAGGGCTACACATACCTGGGGACGTCGACGGAGGACTACCCCGCGGACGATCCCGAGGTGAGCCTGACCGAGGACGATCTCCTCTGGTTCCAGTACACCAGCGGTACCACCGGCCTGCCGAAGGGCGCCATGCTCACCCAGGGTATCGCCGCGGCCATCGTCGAGATCTGTCACAGCGCCATCAAGGACAAGGTCCACTTCGATCAGGATACCAAGGCCCTTCAGCTCCTCCCTTCCTACTCCTTCTCGGGCGCCGCCTACGACATCCTCTACCAATGGATTGGCGCGCTGACCGTGATCATGGAGAGCTTCAACCCTTCGAACATGATGGCTCTGATCGAGAAACACCGAATCACGGACTGTCACATCGTGCCGGTCATCCTCAACTACCTGCTGGAGTCTCCCGATTTCGGGAAATACGACCTCAGCAGTCTGGCCTGCATCACCTACGGGGCTGCTCCGATGCCTCCGCCACTCCTCAAGAAGGGCATCGAGAAGATCGGTCCCGTCTTCATGCAGGATTACGGCGCCTCCGAGGCCGGCGCTCTCACCATCCTCGATATCGAAGATCACGTCGTCGATGGTCCGCCGGAGAAGGTGAAGCGCCTCGCTTCCTGCGGAAAGCCCATCCCCGGTGTCAGTGTCCAGGTGCTGAATGAGAAGGGGGAAGAGGTCAAACCGGGCGAGATCGGTGAGCTGACCACGAAGAGCCCGATGGTCATGAAGGGCTACTGGAAGATGCCCGAGGAGACCGAAGCAACCCTCAGAGACGGAAGGTTCTATACCGGGGATCTCTGCACGGTGGATGAAGAAGGCTACATCTACGTCAAGGATCGGAAGAAGGACATGATCATCAGCGGGGGCTTCAATATCTACCCCTTCGAGCTGGAGAGCGTCCTGCAAGAGCATCCCGCGATTGCGGATGCCGCCGTCTTCGGGATTCCCGACGACCAGTGGGGTGAGGCCGTCTGCGCCCACGTCGTCCTCCGTGAGGGAATGAAGGCGACCGAAGACGAGATCATCGATTTCATGAAGGAGAATCTGGCGAGCTACAAGAAGCCGAAGCAGATCGAATTCGTGGGTGAGCTCCCCAGAACCCTGAGCGGCAAGATCCTCAAGCGAGATCTGAGGAAGAAATACTGGGAGGGTCGAGAGCGAAGCGTGTAGCCTAGCCCGCTTTTCTCACCAGGTCGCGTAGCGAGGGCGCCGAGAGTGCCGCAGATTCGCGACCCTCGGACCGGAGGGGGCCGAAGGCGTACTTGGCAGTACGTCGAGGCGGCCGGAGGGAGAAGGTCGCGAATCTGTGGTGCTATCGGCGGCCGCAGTAGCGACCTGGTGAGAAATGCGGGCTAAGCGGCGCGGGAGAGCGCCTCGCCGGCCTCGTCCACCAGACGCCGGATCACGTCGGCCGCCGAGGGTACGTCGTGGATCAGGCTCGAGCTCTGGCCGGCCGCCATGGCGCCGACCTCGATCTTGCCCTCGCGGCGAGCCGCCAGGTACGGATCGGCGCCGAGCCACTTGGCGATCACGCCGAGCTGCATCGGGAACGGCTCGATCTTCTCGATCAGCTCCTGGGCCTCCCAGGCCTCGGTGGTGTCGTTCTTGATCACGCGGCATGGCTTGCCGCTGAAGCAGCGGGTCCGGGTGGTGCCCTCCTCGTCGATCTCGACGATCCGCTGTTTGTAGGCATCGTGGGCGTAGGCCTCCTTGCAGGCGACGAAGCGCGTACCCATCCAGACGCCGATGGCCCCCATGACCAGGGCCGCCGCAATCCCGCGTCCATCACCGATGCCGCCCGCGGCCAGCACCGGGATATCCACAGTGTCCAGCACCGCGGGCAGGAGCGTCAGTGTGCCGATGCGCCCGGTATGGCCACCGGCGTCGTAGCCCTGGGCGACCACGATGTCGACGCCGCTTGCGGCGACGCGGGCGGCGTTGCGCGTGTTGCCGACCAGCGCCATCACCTTGATGCCCAGCTCGTGGGCCGTGGGCACCACCGGCCCGGGGTTGCCGAGACCGCTGGCCAGGACGGGGACCCGCTCCTCGAACACCACGTCGATCTGCGCCTGCACCTCGCGGGTGAAGGCCGCGGCCGCCTCACCGGCTGGGGGGCGGCCAATCGTCGCGAACAAGAGGTCGACGCCAAACGGACGATCCGTCAGGCCCCGGACCTTCTTGATCTCCTCGCGCAGCCCCTCGGCGCTCAGCGACGCGGCGCCGATCACGCCCAGACCGCCCGCCGCGGAAACCCCCGCGGCCAGCTCGCCGCGCGCCACGTATCCCATGCCCGCCTGGACGATCGGCACCTCGATGCCCAGCATCTCACAGAGCGGTGTCCGAAGGCTCCGATGCATTATTGAACCTCCCTGGTGGAATTCCTAGCACGGTTTCGCCTTGGATGAGCCGGATTCGGTCAAATCCCGCGGGGGAAGGCCGTTCGTCGATTTTCGATGCCTACCCCACCCCGTGGAGGTGATAGTCTGACGCGGCTTCTCGACCCGGAGCCTCTCCACTCGAGGGAAGGAACGCCCCTTCATGAGCTCGCGCGCACCGAGGTTCTTCTACGGATTCCACATCGTCACCGCCTGCTTCTTCGTCCTGTTCCTGTGCTGGGGAATGGTCCTCAACACCTTTCCCATCTTCGTCAAGCCGATTGCCGTCGACATGAACTGGGGGCGTGGAGCCTTGTCGCTCGCCTTGCTGATGGGATCGGTGGGATCGGTGCTGGCGGCGCCCCTGGCCGGTGTACTTCTCGATCGGATCGGCGCCAGGCCCGTCATGGCGACGGGCGCCGTGATCATCGGGATTGGTCTGTTGGCGGGTAGCCTGATCTCCCAGCTCTGGCAGCTGTACATCGTCTTCGCACTGATCGGCTGCGGACTGATGTGCTCGACCGCCATCCCCTGCTCCCTCGTCATCTCCAACTGGTTCGTGTCCCGAAGGGGCACCGCAATGGGCGTGGCGTTTGCGGGAACGAGCGTCGGCGGGATGGTCATGGCACCGATTGCGAACTGGATCATCTTGAACTGGGACTGGCGAACCGCGTTCGTCTTCAGCGGCACCACGATTCTCCTCCTGGCCACCCCTTTGATTCTTCTGGTGATTCGAACCCATCCCGCGGAGATGGGCCTCGAGCCCTATCGTCGCGGCGAGGCGGATGGCGACAGCGACGAAGACACCTGGGGCGTGAGCGTGAAGAGCGCTCTCTCGCTGCCGGTCTTCTGGCAGATCTCCGCGATCATGTTCGTCATCGGCCTGGTGACGAGTGGGCTCGGCACCCACTGCGTCGCCTATCTCACCGACCTGGAGCACTCACCGACGAGTGCGGCGCTTGCCTGGAGCACGGTGATGGGCGTCATGATCGTGGGCATCCTGTTGTCTGGCCCGATTGCCGACCGATGGGGGGCCAAGAATGCGATGATCATCGACTGCATTCTCTTCACCCTGTCGATCGTCGTGCTCGCCTGGGCGCGGCCCTATTCGGTGGTCCTCCTCTTTGCCGTCATCTACGGGCTCGCACTGGGTGCGCCCCTCGTGATCAACCCTCTGCTCGCGGGACACTACCTGGGAATGAAGCACTTTGGAGCGATCTTCGGAGTGCTGAATGTCATGGCGACCGTTGGAGCCGCCCTGGGTCCGGTCGGCGCCGGGATCTTCTTCGACACCCAAAACACCTATCTGCCCGTCTTCTACTTCTTCGCCGCCCTGATGCTGGCGACGGCCCTGTTCTCGACGCTGATGAAAGTGATCCCGGAACGACGATCAGGAATTGTACACGATCCGATTTGAGATCCATTCTGCGAGGCGGCCTATCTGTCCCGATTACTTCGACGGACTGTAGGAATCGGGAGCGCCAGTCGGCACATTCGGATACTTGATCATGCTCTGTTGAAAATCAACGATGAGCTTCATCATCGGGTACTGCACCCACGTGTTGTATGGTTCAGCAACGCTCCGCTCTTCTCGCGGATCCGTAATGAGATCCACCAGCTTCGGCACGGTCGAGAACCGTTGCTGCGTACTGAACTTGGTCTCCTGCCACACGAAGTGCGCCTTCCAGTTCCGCCACTTCGCGCCTTGTAGCGTCTCGCCAACGTAGATCGCGAAACCTTCCCGATTGGATTTTTCACTCCTGCCGAGCAGGAAATCCGACTGATCGACTCCATCGATCGCTCGATCAGTCGGAACATCCACACCGGCCATGTTGGCCAGCGTCGGGAAGAGGTCCACGATGTGTACGATCTCATTGCTCCTCTGTCCCGCGGAGATTCTTCCGGGCCAGCGAATCACGCATGGGGCACGCAGACCTCCCTCGAGTGCCGTGAAATAGGTTCCCGCCCAAGGCCCTGTCCATCCGCTCATCAGTCCCCCGCCGTTTTCGGGATCCTCGGCACCGTTATCCGCGGCAAAGATCACGATCGTCCGGTCTTCGATGCCCAGATCCTGGAGTGCGTCGACCATCTGACCGATGTAGTGGTCGGTCTGAACGAGCATGTCCGCATAGTCCCCATGCCCCGTATGGCTCGCGAAATCGGGATGGGGAAAGGTCGGATAGTGCATGGCGGTGAGCGGCACATAGGCGAAGAACGGCTTCTCGGTCTTGCTGTTCCGCTTCATGAAGTCGATGGCTCGGCGCGTCAATTCAGCGTCGATCAAGCGCCGCTGCTCCACGTCATAGAGCTCTAGTTTGCTGGGTGATTCGCCCTTGCTCGCTTCCATGATCCAGGGAAGCTCGTGATCCGGGATGCTGTCTCTTATGTCTCGGGAGTTCGGATTGGAGGCGGTCACCTCCGGCGACACCCACAGGCATTCATCCGTGCTATTCGGGATGCCGTACCATTCGTCGAATCCCTGATCGGTCGGAAAGCGTCCGGGAGTCTTGCCCAGGTGCCACTTGCCGAAGATCCCGGTGGCGTATCCTGAATCGGACAGCAGCTCGGCGACGGTGATCTCCCAGGGAACGAGCCCATAGTACGGAAGCCCGACCGGAACACTTTGGGTGCCGCTGCGGATGGCGTGCCGGCCGGTCATCAGAGCCGAGCGGCTCGGTGTGCACTGCGGCTCCGTATTGAAATTCTGAAGAAGGATCCCTTCACTGGCCAGCTCGTCGATCCGCGGTGAAGGCGCCCCCCGAAGCGCTCCCCCTCCATAACAACCGAAGTCGCCCCAGCCGGTGTTGTCGAGCAGGATCAAGAGAATATTGGGCCGGTCTGGCTCCGCTGCCATCGCCGGAATCGATCCAAAGCAAAGTGAGATAACCAATGCCAAGAACGGAATTCTGCCGCTTGATCCCATCCTCTCATCCTCTCGCTTCAGAAGGCCCCTTATCCGCCGTCTCTCTTGTCGAGACACATCCGAGGCCGTGGAGCGCGCCCACCGGTTGCGCAGGTTCGCCCCCAGCATAGACTGGTGGATGGAGGACAGCCATGCAGATCGCGTTCCTGATCTACCAGGGACTCATCGCACTCGACATCATCGGTCCCTACGAGGTGCTGGCGCGCATGCCCGATACCGACGTTCACCCGCGCACTGTGATCGCCTCGGTCATGCCGCAAATGGACTCCCGGTGCTGATCAGGACTCCCATGTAGACGTAGTAGAGGAGCAGTATCCCCACCATCAGAACGAACAGGATGCGTCTACCCTTCGGCGTGGTCTTGTCGAAGCCCGCGCCCAATCGGATCAATACGAGCGAGTCCGAAACAGTCAGAATCATCGCGGCGATTCCAAGACGGGAGACCGGCCCGAACAGAGCCGCCACTGCTCCGGCCGCCAGCACTACGAGTCCGGGAGCGTAGAGAAGCAGTTGAGTTCGCACGGTTCTCTCGGGTGAGAAGAGCTTGAACAGGAGTACCAGCATGGTCGTGACCAGTACAACGGCAGCTCCGAATCCGATCGCGATGGGGAGCGCCGCGCTGATCCGGACCAGCAGAACCGTCCCGAGAAACACGTTGACCAGCAGAAACAGCAGACCCGCGAGGGTGACGCCCCATCTCTCCAGGGCCGTTGGAGTCCCGCCCTGGGATGTCATCGCGTTGGACCCTTCCATCCCGATCTCGCCAACGCCCATTGCCAGCAAGATGATCGAGGCGACCGAGAGAGCCGTGCCGGAGTGATACCAGAGGATCAGAAACGCGCCGAAGAGCAGCAGGGGCGTGGTCACTTTCTTCGCCAAGAAGAGAGGCTTGCTCTGGTCGCGAAGAAAGCACAGGATCTGGATCACCAGATTGGCGACGACCAAAGCGATCCAGACCATGTGCGAAGTCGGCATGTCGATCTCCTCGGTAGCGCCAATCTTGCTGCTGGATGGAAGCAGGCACCAGCCTCCGGCACCGATCATCTGCTGAGCACTATACCAATGATCGCCTACCCTCTTGCTCGCGGACTGCGGGCAGCGCTGCCCAGCCGACTGGCTTTTTACCGCGGCGCTGGATAGCCTGTCTTCCGAGAGTCGAATCGGGAAGCTGAAGCCGGCGAGGAGCTGTGCGGAACATGAGTTCGAGCCAATTGGATCTGGGAGCTTTCTTCAACCCCGCTAGCATCGCCGTCGTCGGCGTTTCGAGGAAGAGCGACAGCTTTGGGGGTGGTCTGTTCCTGCGCAGATATCGGGACGCGGGTTTCAGCGGGGCGCTGTACCCGATCCACCCCGAGGCCGACGAAATCGACGGACTCAGGGCCTACCCGAACCTCTCGTCTCTCCCCGAGGTGCCCGAGCTGGTGATCCTCGCGGTGAAGGCGGAGTGGGCTCCTTCGGTTCTGGAGGAATGTGCGCGCGTCGGTGCGCGTCACATCCACATCTTCGCCTCCGGCTTCAGCGAGATCGGTACCCGTGAGGGGAAGCAGCTCGAAGAGCGGATCACGGCGATCGCCAGACAGAGCGGACTCCTGGTGATCGGCCCCAACTGCATGGGCCCCTATTGCCCTTCCTCCGGTCTCGCCGCGTGGGGTGCCGTGCCGGGCAAGCCCGGTCCGGTCGGCGTGATCTCGCAGAGCGGCGGACTCACCCAGCGCTTCACCGAGTACCTGTATTCGCTCGGAATCGGGACCGAGAAGGCGGTGAGCATGGGAAACGCCGCCGTTCTGGACGGTCCGGACTACCTCGAGTTCATGGCCGCGGACGAGCGGATCCGAACCATCGCCATGTACCTGGAGAGCATCGGGGACGGCCGAAGACTTTTGCATCTCGCGCGCGAGGTCGGCAAGGAGAAGCCCATCGTCATCTGGAAGGGCGGAGAGAGCGACGTCGGCGCGCGGACCGTCGCTTCACACACGGGCTCGATGGCCGGGGAGCGGCGACTCTGGGACGCCCTGTTCCGTCAGGCAGGTGCGATCCAGGCCCGGTCCATGAACGACTGGGCCGACGCCATCCTCGCCCTTTGCCTGCTGCCCGCGCCCCGGGGCAAGGGCGTGTTCCTGATTGGCGGTGGCGGCGGGTCCAGCGTCGCCAACGGCGACATGTGCGTCCACCACGGACTCGAAGTGCCACGGCTCTCCGAGCCGACCATGAAGCGGCTGCGCGAAACCGTGCCGGTTGCCGGCTCGATCGCCGGAAACCCGCTCGACGCCTGGCGCGTCTTCGACGATCCCGAGTACCTCCTGGAGATCCTGGAGCTCGCCTACGCAGATCCCAACGTCTCGATGGTGATGGTCGACCGGCTCGTTCCGAGAGCGGCCTTCCACATGACCGGCGACGCCTCGCTTACCCAGGAAGTCGTGGACTTCGTGACGCAGAGCCAGAAGCCCACCGTCTTCACCGTCGACTGCGACGGGGGTGACGTGGAGCTGTCGGCCAAGGGCACGGCCCTCCGCGCGGAACTCTGCCGGGCCGGGATCCCGGCCTATCCCTCGCTCAGGCGGGCGGCCTGGGCCCTGGCGCGGCTTCACGCCTATCACGTCCACCGGGCGGCCGGCCGCTGACGCGATCGTGGTGTCATGAGGGCTGGCTTGCCCAAAGACCGCGTTTCGTCTAAAAGTCGCTGGTTGGTTTTCCCTGCATGAGGCTACTGATGCCCGAATCCACCACCTTCTACCAGTTTACCGGGACCCGCGACTACATCGCGTCGCCCCCCCTCCTCGATGCCGTCAATTGTGCGATCGCCCTGGAACGGCCGCTGCTCGTCAAGGGGGAGCCCGGCACCGGCAAGACGCTGCTGGCCCTTCACGTAGCGCAAGGCCTCGGGATGCCGATGGAATCCTGGCACGTGAAGTCCACCTCGAAGGCCTCCGAGGGGCTCTACGTCTACGACACCGTCCAGCGCCTCAACGATGCCCGCTTCGGCGACGGCAACGTCTCCGACATCCGGAGCTATATCAAGTATGGACCACTGGGACGGGTCTTCGGTGCCCAGGATCGCCATATTCTCCTGATCGACGAGATCGACAAGGCGGACATCGAGTTCCCCAACGACCTGCTGCTGGAGTTGGACGAGATGCGCTTCACGGTGATGGAGACCGGCGACCAAGTCGTTGCCGCACAGCGCCCCGTCGTCATCATCACCTCGAACAACGAGAAAGAGCTTCCGGATGCCTTCTTGAGGCGCTGCGTCTTTCACTTCATCGAGTTCCCGGATCGCGAGCTGATGAAGGAGATCGTCGCGGTTCACCACCCGAATCTGGATGCAACTCTGCTCGATCACGTGCTGATCAAGTTCTACTGGTTGCGCGAGCAGAACGAGCTGCGCAAGAAGCCCTCCACCTCCGAACTGATCGACTGGATCTCGGCCCTGCTCCGCTCGGGGATCACCGTGGAGAAGCTCGAGTCCCACATCCCGTTCCTTGGGTCGTTGCTCAAGAACGAGCAGGACACCGAAGCGCTCGACTCTTACGAGAGCAGAGGCGGCACCCTTCCGAATAGCTGGCGGGAGCTGGGTCCCCGCTACAATCAGTAGGTCGAACGCGGCGTGTTCCTCGATCTCTTCTACGAGCTGCGCGACGCCGGTGTTCCGGTCGGGATCCAGGAATGGATGACGTTGATGGAAGCCCTGAAGAAGGGACTCCACGGCTCGAGCCTCCTGCGCTTCTACCACCTGTCCCGCGCCTGTCTGGTGAAGAGCGAGACCTACTTCGACGCCTTCGATCGCGTCTTTGCCCATGTCTTTCACGGAGTGGAGGGCGAGCTGGACGTCACCGAGGAGCTGTTGGAGTGGCTCCGGGATCCGAAGAACTTCAAGGAGCTCACCCCCGAGCAGCGAGAAGCCCTGGAAATGCTCTCCCGCGACGAGCTCATGCGCCGCTTCCTGGAGACGCTGGCAGAGCAGACGGAGCGCCACGACGGGGGCGGGCGTTGGATCGGAACCGGCGGACACTCCCCGTTCGGCCACGGCGGAGAGCACCCGACCGGTATTCGCGTCGGAGGTCCGGGCCGCAATCGCTCGGCAATGAAGGTGGCCGAGGAACGCCACTTCAAGGACTACCGGACGGACGTCAACTTCGATCTTCGACAGATGAAGGTCGCGCTACGGCGCCTGCGTCTTCTGACCCGCCAGGGGCCGGCGATCGAGCTCGATCTCGACGAGACGATCGACGAGACCTGCCGGAACGCCGGCGAGATCGAGCTGGTCTTCCGGCCGGAGCGACGCAACAACGTGCGGGTCCTGCTGCTGATGGACGTGGGTGGAACGATGGATCCGTTCTTCGATCCGGTGAGCCGGCTGGTTACCGCCCTCCACGAGGAGCGCGGTCTGCGGGACCTCCGTGCCTACTACTTCCACAACTGCATCTACGATCACATCTACGCCGATGCGGGGCTGTGGCCACGCGACGCGCTGCCCACCGGCGACATCTTCCGCCGTTTCGACGAGCGCTGGAAGGTGGTGATCGTCGGCGATGCAGCGATGCATCCCGCCGAGCTGATGGAGCCTTTCGGAAACATCAATCCGAGGATGGAGAGCCAGACACCGGGGATCCAATGGCTGCGCCGGATCGCCGAGCACTTCGACCGCAGCATCTGGATCAACCCCGACCCCCCGAGAGCCTGGGACCAGACGCGTACTGTCCACGTGATCCGGCGCCTGTTTCCGATGTTCCATCTCAGCGTAGACGGTGTGCACGACGCCATCGCGGCTCTGGTGGGCGCCCGGACCAATTGACCCAGGCTCGGGTCAGGCGAAGTACTCCGCCGACGTCGCCGCGGCGACGAAGTTCTCGTGGAGGTGTGCCTGACTCTGCATGTCCGCATTCACCGCATCCAGGCCATGGGCGAGAACGAAGGCATAGCTTCGCTGGAAGGACGACAGATTGGAGGTCAGCAGCTTTTCGCCGTAGAACTCGTCGAAGGCATCGGGCCTTTCCCAGCCCAGAATTCTGCCACCGGCCAGGTGGCGACCGGCCTTCATCCCGATCAGCCCCATACCCGACGCGCGCGCTCGATCCAGCACCGGCTGGAGAGCCTCCATCGGCGCCGAATCCCGTTGAATCCCCTTCTCCTCCCAGTCGTACCAGCCCGCCGGCGTGATGGCGATCGTGGCCAGGTCGTACCACCCCGTCCCGATGGCGGTTTCGAGCACCAGCTGTGCGTTCTGGTGCGTGCTCAAGCCGAGGTGGCTCACCTTTCCGGCCTGCTTTGCCTTCAGGAAGGCAGCGTGGATTTCGTCGCTCGCGATGAATGACGGATTGTTGGACGCCATCAGGTAGTAGGCGTCCACACGATCGACCTGGAGCTCTCGCAGGCTCTGGTCCAACATCGCGAGCCAGGTCGCGGCTGCCGACTTCGCCTTCTGCACGGTGAGGATCTCGTCGGGCTTCACGCCGAGAGTGACCATCGCCTTCGAGATCAAGAAGACGTCGCCCCGAACCTTCTTTAGAAACGGGGCGAGATTCTGCTCCGCGTGCTTGTAGTAGGCGCTGAAGCCGACGTCGAACACGTTGACACCGGCATCGAATGCGGTGTTCAAGAGGGCGTCCTTGCGCCTCCTCGAGAGGGCCGCGCCGCATCCGAACACCAGCCGACTGGCCTGGAATCCAGTCCGGCCGAGCTTGCGGTAGGTCATCTTCGGCCAGGTGGCACTGGCCGCGACCGCATCCATCGCTGCGGCGACGTCCCCCGACCGGAGCAGCACCCGCCCTCCAACTCCCAGCATGACCAGGTACCGAAGGAAGCGGCGCCGATCGGTCAGAGCTCCGAGATCGATTCGAAACATATTCGCCCTCCTCGGGCAACTCCTCGAGCCCGATGCGGATGGAGATAACGAAAGCTCAGCAGGCTATTCTACGGAAGCGGCGGGGGGACGAAAGGGAGTTTGACGGAAATGGCTGAGAATTCGAGTCCTGAGCTGGCGCTGAAGGTGGTGGATCAGGTCAGCTTTGCGGTCAAGGACATCGACGAGACCATCGAGGCCTGGTCATCGATGTACGGCATCGGCCCCTGGACCTTCACCGAGAACGGTGGAAAGGACGCCAAGGGACGCCCCTGGAAGATCCGGATGGCCTTTGCCTACCTCGGTCCGGTGCAGATCGAGCTGGTGCAGTGCACCGAGGGCAGAATCTTCCAGTCGAAATTCCTCGATAGCTGGGGAGAGGGACTGCACCACCTCGGCTTCTACGTCGATGATCTCGACGCCGAGGTCGAGAAGCTGGTGGCGAAAGGCGCGAAGCTGTTCATCCACGATCCAGGGCGCTTCGCCTACCTGGACAGCGGTGGCCCCGGCGGCGCCATCTTCGAGCTGATGCAAAGGCCGCGCTAGTGTCGCGAACCGTCCGGTGGACGGCCTCTACTCCCACGTGACCTTGATCGGCATTCGATCCACGGTCTTGAAGAACTTGATCTTCGGGTATCCCATGATCAGGGTGGTGTACACCTCGTGGCCGCCGGGCAGCTTCAGCTCCTCGCGGATCGGCGGATGCGCACCGCTCGCATTGGTGAAGAGACCGATGTAGCAGCTCTCGAGCCCCATCGTCATGGCGGTCATGCTCATGGTCTGCGCCGCGATCACGCAGTCGTCCTTGGGAGTCGTGGCTGCGTCCGACGAGTGAAAGACGATCACCACCGGAGCGCTGTAGAAGATCACGTCCAGACGAATCTCGCGCGCGACCTCCATGCCCTTGTAGCGCAATAGATTCGTGTGGAGATCCCGTACAGATTGCGGAACTTCCTCCCCATCGGCTTCGAGTCGCGCGACCCGTGCGTTGATCTGACCCATCAGGCCGATGAAGTAGTCCAGGGTGTGATTCGACAGTCGCGCGATCTTCTCGGAATCCTGAATGATCTTGAGCTCGACGGCCTGCCGGTTGCTTCCGGTGGGGGCGTAGCGGCAGACATCCGCCAGCGTCTCGAGATCTTCGCGCCGGACTTCCCTTTCCTTGAAATGCCTGTGGCTTCGTCGTTTTCGAACGAAGTGAATGAACTGATCCGTGTCGAAATTGAGCTTCTGGTCGACGGACAGGAAGTTGCTCTGGTTCATCTTGTGATGAACGATGGCATCGGTGGGGCAGAGCGCAACACAGTGACCACAGAGATTGCAGTTCTCCTCGGTGGCATTGACCGTCATCTGCTCGTTCTGCACGGAAAAACATCGCATGCATCTGACCGCGCACAATCCGCATTCGTTGCACTCGTCACGGTCGATCGTTACCCAACTCATGATTCCCACCTTTGATCGAGGCCAGCTCGCCTCGACTCGTAGCTCCGTCGTCCTTCCGGCATTCAGCCCCTCTTCAGCACGATGCCACCGTCGACGGAGATGATCTGACCGGTGATGTTGCAGGCATCCTCGCTGCACAGGAAGGCCGTGAGCTTGCCGATGTCCTCGGGTGTCTGCTCCCGCCCCAGGGGAGTCTGGCTTTTCACGACCTCTAGAAAGACCTCGTAGGGGTCCTTGTCGGCGTACGCCGGCGTCCTCTTCTGAATGTTCGACGCCAGAAGCTTCCAGGCACGGGTGTAGAGAAGCCCGGGGCAGATGGCGTTCACGCGGACATTGGCGGGACCGAGTTCCAGCGCCAGGGAGCGAGTCAACGAGAGCGCGGCGGCCTTGGCGGCCGCGTAGGCGGGCATTCCGGGGTCGGGGAGCAGGCCGGCTATGGACGAGACGTTGACGATCGAGGCGCCGTTCTGCCGCATCAGGTGCGGGATCGCCGCCTTGGTTACTGCGAAGACGGTGCGAAGATTGATGGCCATGTGCTCGTCCCACCCCTCCTGCTGGACCCTGGTGAAGGGTGGTCCGTTCGCCTTGGCGGTGCTGCGATTTCCACCACCCGCGTTGTTGACCAGGATGTCGAGGCGGCCGAAATGCGCAACGGCCTGCTCCACCGCCGCCGCGGCGGTCTCCTCGTCGGACAGATCGGCCCCGATTCCCAGGTGCCCCGTACCCAGCTCCGCGGCGGCCCGCTCGGCCTCCCCGCCGTCGATGTCCAGCAGGGCCACGCGCGCCCCGTCGTCCACCAGACAGCGCGCGACACCTGCACCGATACCCCGAGCTCCCCCCGTCACAATGGCTGCCAGATCCTTCAGCCGCATTCGATTCTCCCTGGATCAGATTCCGCGCATCCGGTAGATGGCCCGCAGGCGTGCGCTCATGACCGCTTCTCGCGTCGCCTCGAAGTAGACCGCCACGTCGAGGTCGACGAACTCGTGGCCCTTCCTCTCGAACAAGTCCCCGATGGCCACCTCGGCGACCAACTCGCTGCCCGGCGGGATCGGCGCGTAGTTCTGGGAGTCGGTCTGCAGGTGCAACCACGGGCTGATCTTCACGTTGGCCGCCAGCGCCCAGTTGGTGATCCCAAGGGTGTTGGCCGGGTTCGCGTAGCTACCGCCGTCGGCGCGCAGGGGCTCGGGCATCCTGGAGGGATCGCGCAGGTAGCTGACGATCCCCGCCCTTTCGTCCCAGCGGGCGCGGAGGGCGCGCATCGCCTGCTTGCGGAGCCCTTCCATGACATCCCTCGTCCCCGGCGGCCGTTCGTATCCCTCGTCGATGCGGGGGTCGCCGCGAAACTCCGGGGGCGGCGGGACCCTCTCGGGTAGCTCCACACTCGCGGTGGCGCACTCGACGCCCTCCTCGTCGATGAGCACGGCCCGGTAGGAGCGCTCCGTCGCGTCGGACACTTCCACTCGAAAGGGTCTGCCATCGTAGAGGGGTTTACCGACTGCGGCGCTGGCGCGGCCGCGAGTGAGCCAGTCCAGACCCCACGCCTCCACTCCGGGATGGATCAGGTAGGCGGAGACGGTCACGCCGGGGACCAGACCACCCCTGAAACCATACTCTCGCGCCACCTCGTCGGAGTGAATCCGGTTCTCGGACTCTTGCGATTGGTTGTACGCCTCACCTTGCCAGGACTGGGGAACCGTCATGCAGGGAGTCTAACACGCCGGGCGGTACGGGGTGCTAGAGTGTTCGAGTCGGGAACGGCACTGGCAACGGAAGCTCGTACCACTGGAGGCGCACCATGAGCTGGAAGCCAGAGGTGGAGGAGTTGGAACGCCGCCGACGTCTGGCGGCCGCGATGGGTGGATCCGATGGGATCGAGCGGCAGCGCCGGCGAGGGAAGCTCACGGTCCGCGAGAGGATCACCGCGCTGGCCGACGACGGCACTTTCGAGGAGATCGGCGGACTGGCCGGGGGCGCGAAATACGAAGATGGGAAGCTGACGTCGTTCACCCCGGCGAACATGGTCGTCGGCACCTGCAAGATCGACGGCCGAAGAGTGGTGGTCGCGGGCGGCGACTTCACGGTACGCGGCGGCGCCGCCGATGCTGCGATTGGCAACAAGCACGGCTTCGCCAACCACTTGCCTCTGAAGTGGAGATTGCCCTACGTCCGTCTGCTCGACGCCACCGGAGGCAGTGTCCGGACCTTCGAACAGATCGGTCGCACCTATATCCCCACGAACTCCGGTACCTACACCATCGAGGAGCTTCTCTGCACCGCCCCGGTCGTCGCATTGGCGTTGGGTTCGGTGGCGGGTCTCCCTGCCGTGGAGGTCTGTCTCTCCCACTTCAGTGTGATGGTCAAGGGGATCAGCCATCTCTTCGCCGGCGGCCCCCCGGTCGTCAGGGCGGCGCTCGGCGTGGACATCAGCAAGGAAGAGCTGGGAGACGAGCGCACTCAGGTGTACAAGGGCGGGGTCGTCGACAACCTGGCCGAGACCGAGGAAGAGGCGTTCGAAATGGCCCGACGGTTCCTGGGCTACCTGCCGCAAAACGTCTGGGAGCTGCCCCCCCGGGAAGAACCCATCGATGATCCGGGCCGCCGTGATGAGGAGCTACTGTCCGTGATTCCGAGGGAGAGACGACGGGGTTACGATCCTCGCGCGATTCTGAAGCACGTTCTGGATCGCGACTCCATCTTCGAGCTGACACCTCACTACGGGAGGTCCCGCATCACCGCGCTGGCGCGGGTCCACGGCTACCCGGTGGGGGTCATGATCAACAACCCGAAATTCCTAGGGGGGTCGATGGATGTGGCCGCTGGCACCAAGGCCATCCGCTTCATCCAGCTCTGCAATACGTTCCACCTCCCGATGGTCTGCTTTGCCGATGAGCCGGGCTTCATGGTCGGTCTGGAGGCACAGAAGCAGGGGATCGTGCGCGCCGGCGCGAAGATCGTCTGCGCGACCCAGCAGAGCCAGATGCCCTGGATCACGTTTGTCGTTCGGCAGCTCTATGGCGTCGCCGGTCAGTGTTACGACCGGTCGATGCGGGGAATGTTCAAGCGAGTCGCCTGGCCGTCCGCGAACTGGGGATCGATGCACATCGAAGGTGGCACCTCCGCGGCCTACCGTCGAGAGATCGACGCCTCCGAGGATCCCGAGGCGAAGCGCGGCGAGATCGAGCGCCGCCTTCAGGCTTTTTCCTCCCCCTTCCGCACCGCCGAGACATTCAACATCGAGGACATCGTCGATCCCCGGGAGACACGGCCCATCCTTTGCGAGTTCATCGAGATGGCGCAGCCGATGCTGAAGACACAGCTCGGCCCGACACCCGGTCCCAGCTACCAGCCCTAGCCGGCGCGAGAGAGGCCCAGACCCTACGTACCTCAGTTTCGCTTCAAGATGTGGATGACGCAGACGCCGCCCACGCCCACCATGTGGGCAAGCCCCGCCTTGGCGCCCTCGACCTGTCGCGGGCCCGACCTGCCGCGCAGCTGCTCTGTGGTCTCCCAGATCTGCGCCAGTCCCGTGGGCCCGTTGGGATGGCCGCGGGAGAGCAGGCCACCGTCCGTGCTGAAGGGGATGCGCCCGCCGATGCTGAGCTCGCCCGCTTCGACCATGCGCTCGCCCTCGCCGATCTCGCAGAACCCCATGCTCTCGCAGTAGTCGATCTCCTCCACCGTGAAGGCGTCGTGAACCTGCACCAGGGAGATGTCCTCCGGGCCGAGGCCGGCTTGCTCGTAGGCCTCGCGACAGGTGTGGGTCGTCGTGTCTGCGTCCTGTGCCGTGGAGCCCGCCGCGAGCAGTGGGGTGCGAAATACGGACGCTTCGACCGTGACCATCGGACGGAGCCCGAGCTGCCGCGCCTTCCTCTTGCTGACGACGATCGCCGCCGAAGCCCCGTCGCCGATCGGGCAACAGTGCGGCACGGTCAGCGGGTCGGAGACCATCCGCGCGTTCATGACGTCCTCGAGAGTCTGCGGCTTGCGCAGCTGTGCGTACGGATTCAGTGACGCATTCTTGCGGTTCTTCACCGCCACCATCGCGAACTGCTCGATTCTCGACCCGAACTCGTACATGCGTCGGCGCGTGCGCATGGCAAACAGGCTGACCGGAGCGAAGAGCCCCCGCATGCGGAGGAACGCGGCGTCCAGTGCCTCGGCCGAGCCCGGGCGCGGTGGTCGGCCGCCGCTGCTCCCGGCCATGCCCGAAGCCTTGCCGACGCCAACGGCCAGGGCGACGTCCACGCGCTCGGATTCCACAGCGAGGTAGGCCTCGCGGAAGGCGCTGGATCCGCTGGCTGAGGCATTGTCGATGTTGACCACGGGCAGTCCGGTCAGGCCGAGTTCCTCCGAGATCCTGGTTCCTGGAGTAAGACCCAGAAACAGGGCCCCGCAGTACATCGTCTGCACCTCCCTCCAGGAAAGCCCCGCGTCTTCGAGCGCCATCTCGATCGCCTCGACGCCCAGGCTCGTCGCCGGGCGACCTCGAAGCCGGCCGAAGGGCGCCATCCCCACACCTGCGACTGCGACTCCCGCCATCCGCTGCTACTCCCCGGTGGGCGCGAATGCGTAGCCCACCAGATCATTGCCGTCCTCGTCTTCGCCCTGAGGGAGCAGGATCGTGCGAAGCCGCATTCCGATCGACAGTGAATCGAAGTCACCCGCGATGACACCCATCACCCGCAGACCGGTGGCGAGATCCACCTGGCCGACCGCATACGGAGTGAATCCCTCCCGCAGCTTGCCTATCTCTCGCACCACCGTCCAGCTGTAGAGCATCCCCTCGGCGGGCGCCTCCTCGGCCCCGAGATCGCCGCCGTGGCAGCTGGCGCAACGCTCTCGCGGGGGGAACGCATAGGTTCCGCAGTCCTGGCAACGCGATACGATGAGCCGCGGCTGTCCGTCGCTGCCGGCCACCGCGAGAACGTCCTCGCGCAGTGCCTTCAGGCGCTTCTTCACGTCCTTGGTCCGATCATTGAGGAACTGTAAGCTTCCGCGGGGCAGCGGGCAAAACGGGTGCTCTGATCGGAAGGAGGCGGACCATGGCCTTGAAGACCGGGGAGGAATACCTGAAATCGATTCGGTCCCTGAATCTGGAGGCGCAGCTGATGGGGCAGAAGACAGAGGACCTGACCGAGCATCCGATGGTCAAACCCTCTCTCCGCGCCGTAGCCGCCACCTTCGATGGCGCCCATTCCGAGAGTGAAGAAACGCGTTGCCTCTTCCGCGCACCTTCCTCGATCTGCGGAGAGGAAGTCAACCGCTTCACCCATCTGCACCAGAGCACGGACGACCTGATCAACAAGGTCCGTCTGCAGCGCCACTGCGGCAACGTGACGGCCTGCTGCTTCCAGCGGTGCGTCGGGCTCGACGCGGCGAACGCCGTCTTCAGTGTGACCTATGAGTGCGATCAGGAGAAGGGAACGGACTACCATCAGCGGTTCTGCGAGTTCTGGCGCCGCGTCCAGTTGGAGGATCTGGTCATGGATGGGGCCATGACCGACCCGAAAGGGGACCGCGCGAAACGCCCCAACGAACAGAGGGACCCGGACCTCTACCTGCGGGTGGTGGAGCGAAAGGGCGATGGCGTGATCGTTCGCGGGGCCAAGTTCCATCAAACCGGCATGCTGAACTCCCACGAGATCATGGTGATGCCGACCATCAGTATGCGTCCGGGCGAAGAAGACTGGGCCATCTGTTTCGCCATTCCGACCAATACGGAAGGGATACGCTACTTCTACGGCCGTCAGGCCAGCGACACACGAAAGATGGAAGAGCCGAAGTTGGACGTGGGCAACCCCCACTACGGCGGGCAGGAGGTCATGACCATCTTCGAGGATGTATTCGTCCCGGAGGAACGAATCTTCCTGAACGGAGAAGTCGACTTCTCCGGCCCGCTGGTCGAGCTCTTTGCGGCGTATCACCGGCAGAGCTACGGAGGCTGCAAGGTCGGCATGGGGGACATTCTGATCGGGGCCACGGCCTTGATCGCCCGAATGAACGGTGTGGAACACGCAAGCCACATCAGGGACAAGATCGTCGAGATGATTCACCTGAACGAAACCATGTACGCCTGCGGCATCGCATGCTCCGCTCTGGGTTATCCTACCGCCGCCGGCAACTACCAGATCGACATGCTCCTGGCCAATGTGTGCAAGCTGAACGTCACCCGCTTCCCCTACGAGCTCGCCCGCCTTGCCACGGACGTGGCCGGAGGGCTCCTCGGCACCCTGCCCTCGGCCAAGGACCTGGAGGACGAGGCGACCGGTAGCTACATCGAGAAATATCTCGCCGCCGCCGAGGGTGTCCCGGCAGTGGACCGCATCAAGGTCCTGCGGTTGATCGAGAACCTGGTGGCCGGTGCCGGGTCGGTGGCCTATCTGATCGAGTCGATGCACGGCGCAGGCCCGCCGACCGCACAGCGGATCATGATTGGCCGTCAGGGCGACCTGGAGGGCAAGGTCGAGAAAGTCAAGCAACTCCTCGGCATCTAGGCCGCGGGAACGAACTCCTCGTCTCTCGCCAGGTCCATGCTGATGGCGTCCGTCGGACACACCACCTGACACAGACCGCAGCCCATGCAGTTCTCCTCTTTGACCACCGCGAGCTCTCCCTGGTCGTCCATCGCCAGCGCGTCGAAGTAGCAGCGGTCGATGCAGACCTCGCAGCCGTTGCAGTCGTCATCCGTGACCGTCGCGCGGTACCGGCTTGGCGCCGCGAACTTCCGGGAGCCCCGCTTGAGCGACGTCCAGTTGATACAGCAGTCCCCGCAGCAGTTGCAGATCACCATCCCCAGGCCTCTCTTGTTCTCGGAGACTGCAACCAGCCCGTCCTCGGCGCACTGCTTCAGGATGTCCATCGTCTCGGACTTGGTGAGCTCGCGCCCCGTGCCCCGCTCGATCGCGTACTCGGCCGCGCGGTCGACCTGGATGCAGACATCGATGGGCAGCCCACACGCGCCGTCGATCGCGCGACAGGAGCACTTGGTGGTCGCCAGGGTCTTCGCGCCGTCCACGAGCTCCTTCAGGTCCTCGAAGGCCAGAACCTGGGAGGTCTGCTCGACGCTCTGGTTCACGGGGATCACGCGGAGTACGGGTCGCGGGATGGCGCTCTCCAGCTGGTTGACCCACTCGATCCACTCCGTCTTCGTGTGCTCCTTCCACAGGTCCAGCACCTTCTGGGGAGCACCGATGGTGACGCCGGTCGCATCGTGCAGCTGCATCAGGTTTCGGAAGCGGTAGTAGCGGATGGCATCCTTCTTCTTCGACTTGAAGAGCAGCCCCTTGATGAAGAGCGGATCGACCATCTTCTCCACAGCGTCCTGGTCGAGCCCGGTCCTCTCCGCCAGCTCCTCTACCGTGGCCGGTGGAGCCGCCGCCATCAGGAGCCTCTGTTCCTTTTCGTCGGTGAGCTCCTCGAGGATTTGCGGGACGATCTTCGATGTCGGCTGCACGGTTGCGCCGAGCTGTTCACATAGCGTCTGCTCTGTCATCGGTCTCTCTCCCTCTCCTGCTCCCGGGCCGCGATCGTCGAAGAGCGGCCGGGCTGCAGGTCTGCTGCGGTCATCCTGCACGCCTGGCCGCCGATAGTCAAGATCTGCGGGGTGGGCTCCGCCCGGCAGCCTTCTCCCCAAGTTCCCGAAACTTCCGCTCGAATTCCCTATCCTCTTTACCGAATCGTGGCGCGACAGCGCTCTGCCGCCAATGCCTCGAAACTTGAAGCAGGAGCCTGATACATGGTCGAGCAAACCGCTGCGCCCCTCGGCAGGTTCTACGACTGCGTCGTGATTGGCTCTGGAAACGGTGGCTTGGGCGCCGCGGCACAGCTGGCAGCCAAGGGCGTCAAGGTGCTGCTCGTGGAGCAGCACAACGTTCCAGGTGGCTTCGCCAGCAGCTTCGTGAGGGGGCGATTCGAATTCGAGACCGCCATGCACCTGATCGCAGACATGGGATCTTCCTCCAACAAAGGGGGCGTGAGGAAGTTTCTCGAGGATGAGCTGGGGATCCACCTGGACTGGGTGGAGATCCCGGAGGCCTTTCGCCTGATCGTGACCGACCCCGGCGAGGAGCTGGACGTCACCCTGCGCTACGGCGTCCAGGACTACATAGACGCCATCGAGAAGGCGGTTCCCGGATCGAGGGAATCCATCTCCAACTACATCGATCTGTGCATGGAGGTCGTGGATGCCCTGACCTACCTCGGTGAATCGAGGGGCAATCCCGATCGGAAGGTTCTCACCTCGAAGTACGGAAACTTCCTCAAGACCGCCCCGTACAGCGTGGATCGGGTTGCCGATGCGCTCAAGGTGCCCAAGAAGGCGCAGGCGATCTTCCACGCACCGTGGGTCTACCTTGGTCCTCCCACGAGCAGGTTGAGCTTCACCGTGTTCGCCGGAATGATGGCCAAGCTCATCGCCTTGAGCGGCTACATTCCGCGCCATCGCTCTCACGAGTTCACGTCGGCACTCGAGGCCCGAATCCGCGAGCTCGGTGGAGAGACTCGATTCAACACCCGCGTGGATCAGATCCTCGTGGAGGACGGCCGGGTCGCGGGAGTGGTGACGTCGCGCGGCGAGCGGATCGCGACGAAGCACGTGGTTGCGAATGTCGCGCCGGGTCTCGTCTACAACCGTCTCATCTCTCCCGCGTCGGAAGTGCCGGAGATCGCCTACCGGGAGAGCAATGCCCGACGCTTCGCGGTGAGTGCACTCACGGTCTATCTGGGGCTGGACGCGCCACCGGAGAAGCTTGGGCTGCACGAGTACAGCTACTTCGTCTACGCCAACACGGACACGGACGACGTGTACGAGAGCTTTGGGACGTTGGCCACGCCCAAGGGCCAGGCGACAGCCTGCCTGAACAACGCGCTCCCCGATGCCTCGCCGCCCGGAACGACGATTCTATCCCTCACCACGCTGTACCGACCCGAGGCGTGGGCGGACGTGAGGCCGCAGGACTACGTGAAGGTCAAGAACAAATCCGCCCGGGGTCTGATCGGCGATTTCGAGAAGGCCACCGGGACGCGGATCCGCGAGCACATCGAGGAGGTGGAGGTGGCTACACCCGTCACCTACGCGCGGTACACGGGGGTGCACGGCGGTGCGATCTACGGCTACGAGCCGGACATCTGGGATTCGTTGATTCCCAGGATGATGGCCATGAACGAGGAGAAGCACATCAGGGGGCTCGAGTTTTCCGGAGGGTATGCCTTCCGCTGCCACGGCTACAGCAGCTCCTTCATGTCGGGTCAGGTCGCTGGCCTGCTGACCTATGCAAGCCTGGTGGAGGGGGGAGGATGAGACGATGAAAGTCCGTGTCCGAGGAAGCATCCTTGACCTGTTGGCCTTTCGCGGACTGCCCGGCAAGCGAAGGAAGCGCTTCGCCAGCGCCTCCGCGGAGCCGCTGCCGGTGCATCCGGTCAACGAGCTGGCGCGGCAGATCCACCCGTCGAGGCTCCACCTGACCGTCACCGAGATTCGGGATGAAACCAAGACGACCCGGACCTTCAAGCTCGCTCCAGCTCCGGGTTCGGAAACCCAGGCACTGCCCTGCTTCCGCGCCGGGCAGTACCTGAGTCTCAAGGCGAACGTCGATGGAGCGCGCATCAGCCGGCCCTACTCCATTTCCTCGGCTCCCTTCGAGGCCTCGGGGCCGGATGGATTCTACGAGATCACCATCCGCAGGGTCGAAGGAGGCTTCTACACCGATCATATCTGGGACACCTGGCAGGTCGGGGCGCAGGTGGAGAGTTCCGGCCCCGTTGGTCTCTTCTACCACGAGCCGTTGCGGGACAGCCGGAAGATCGTCGGCCTGGCCGGCGGCTCGGGGGTCACCCCCTTCCGCTCGATGGCCCGGGAGATCGTCTTCGGCGATCTCGACGCGGAGCTCCTGCTGCTCTACGGCAGCAGCGACGAGGAGGACATCGTCTTCTACGACGAGCTCGGGGAGCTGGAGAGCCGTTCTGCGGGAAGGCTTCAGGTCGTTCACGTCTTGAGCTGTGACGTGGTTTCGCTCGAGGGCTGCGAGAAGGGGCTGATCACGGCCGAGCTGATCCGACGGTCTGCGGACGTCGAGAGCGATTCCTTCTTCGTCTGCGGTCCGGAGATGATGTACCGGTTCCTCGAAGCAGAGCTGGCGAAACTCGCGCTGCCGCCGAAGCGGGTGCGCCGGGAGGTATGGGGTGAGCTGACGGACGTCACCAGCCGACCTGATTTTCCATCGGAAGCGGTGGGCAAGACCTTCCAGATGAAGGTGAACATGCACGGTGTCGTCAGCGAGATCCCGGCTCGGGCGACGGAGACGGTCCTTGTCGCAATGGAGAGAGCCAACCTGGCATCGCCATCGCTGTGCCGGTCGGGAGAATGCGGTTTCTGCCGCTCGCTGCTGCTCGGCGGAGACGTCTTCATCGCGCCGGAAAGCGACGACCGCCGCGCCGCGGACCGGAAGCTCGGCTACATCCACCCCTGCTCTGCGTATCCCCTCTCGGATCTGGAGCTCGAGACGCCCGGAGAGGCGTGAACGCGACGTTCACCGGGCTCGAGCCTTCTCGTAGAATCCGACCCAGAGTTCTTTGCCTTGCTCCAAGGGGAGGCGCGTCTGTCTGACTGCCCGCAAGCCGGTTTCGAAACAGACCAGGGAAAACTCTTCCGGGGATACGAGGTTCATGATGGGGACAAGCGCTTCGAGGCTCTTGAACCGGGTCTTCGTAACGGGCGTGGAAGTCAAGCTCGGAAGCTGCAATGCGGCGACCAGAACCCCTCCTGGTGTGAGGCTCCTGCTGATGCTCCGGACCGCTTCCCCGATACCCACATATTCGAACACCAACGCGGCAAACACCAGCGACACCGGATGAATGTCGAAGGTCGCCGATGTGAAATCCTCCTCCAGGAGCTCGAGCATGGGGAGTGAACCCAGGAATCTCTTTCTGGCCACGCCGAGGTAGGACGGATTGATGTCGATTCCGACCACCCGGCGGGTTGTACTGGGGTCGATGTGCTCGAATCCGTTGCCCGTGGAGCATCCCAGAACTGCCAGACTCTCGGGCCGGTGCTCCTCGAGAACCACTTTGAATAGCTGATTCAGCACCTGAAGTTGACCGACCTCCGGTGAAGCCATGTGCGCTTCATAGTCCTCGGCCGAGATCGTGAGCCATGGATTCGTCATGCTTGCTCTTTGATTTCCTCAGGAATGGAGATTTCTCCCCCTCGCGAGGGTAGATCAAGCCTTGACCTAATACTCGAACCCGTCGCGGAAGGGAACCCTATGTTCAAGTATCGGTCGCACTGCGAAGTCTGTTGCCCACCCACCTTCTGATTCTCGGATGCAAGAGAGGTAGGAAGAACAAGAGCACGATCAGGAAGGCAGGCCAGGCCTCGCGGATACCCAGCTCTGCAACCCTGCTGCCGAGGAAAGTGAAGAGAGAGGCTCGGATCAGAGCACCCAGCACCAGTGCCGAGAGATAGAGGGACAGTGACATGCTGGTGAGCCCGGCGCCTATGTGGTAACCGGTCAAGGGTCCTATCGGATACGCCGTGCCAATCGTCACCACGATGGCGCCTGTCCGGCGGCTGGCAACATCCAGAGCCTGCTGCAGACCGGAAGGTACGCGTTCGCGCAGGGTGTCACCTCCCAGATAGCGGGCCAGGCCAAAGGCCATCAGCCCAGAGAGAGTCAGACCGACGGCGCCATAGATGGTGCCCCAGAGAAATCCGAAGCAGACGCCCGCTGCGACGAGCATGACTTGCGATGGCACCAGGAAGATCAAGCGAAAGGCCACCAAGAAGACGAAGATCCCCGGCGCCCAGAAACCCATCCTTGCGACCAGCTCGCGCGCTGTCTCCACGTCCCACTCGATGCCGGACCTCGCTCTCAGGTACCAGCCGATCGCCAATGCGATTGCGAGTGCGGTAGCCACCAAAAACCGGCGGCGGGCCTTTCTCGGTGACAGTTCGGAGCGATGACGTGGAAAAACAGTTTTCGCCGGCCGGCGCCTCACGCTCGTTGACACGCACTGCTCACTCATTGTCCACTCACCTCGAATTGCTGCCGCCGGTTCGCTAGAATGCGAATCAATATTCGCATCCGTTGGCCGGTCTTGCCATTCGCGTTTGGAGCGGCGTCGATCGGACCGAATCGAGAAGGCCTCATGCCCGCACGGCGCCGCGCAACCTCGCGCAGATCCGTCGATCTTCGGCCTCGCAAGCGCCCCCGCCAGGAGCGGTCGAGGCGCATGAACGAGGTCATCCTCGAGGCGGCCGTTCGCGTTTTGCGGCGTCAGGGTGCCACCGGCTTCACCACCACTCGGGTGGCCGAGGTCGCCGGGATCAGCGTGGGCTCGCTCTACCAGTACTATCCCAACAAGGCGTCGCTTCTCTTCCGCGTGCACGAGCAGGAGGACGAGCGGACCTGGGGCGAGATCGAGGAGATCCTGGAGGAGGTCGAAACGCCTACCCGCGAGCGTGTGGTCCGAGGCCATCGACCGCTTCTTCGAGACGGAGGCGGACGAGGCCGAGCTGCGACGGGCCCTTCAGGACGCCGCCGTTCTCTACCGGGACTCGCGAGAGTTCCGGGCGCACATGTCGAGGGTGGTGGAGCGTGTGAGCCGCTTCCTGAACGAAGCGTGGCCAACTCGTCGAGCTCGGAGCCAGACCCTCGAGTTTGCTGCGCACTTCGTCGTAGTGGTGGTGAGCGCCACCGCCGAAGAGGTCACGAACCGCGGCGGGGATCGCGCCGAGCTACGCAAGTGGTCTCGCGCCTGCAGCGCGATGCTCTGCGACCACTTTGGCTTGTAGTCGATCGCCAGCGGAACCCTCCCGCGTCTCCGTCCACGCCCTGCGAAGTTGATGGGTACCAAAGCCTCGGTGAACCCTCTACCCTCTGGTGGTGGGATAGGCGTTGATGAAGAGAATCGTCACGGTCGCCTCGACCGCCCTCCTGGGAGTGGCTGCCCTCACGGGGATCGCATGGTACAGCGGTCTGGTGGACCGGGTGCTGGTGCACCGATTCGTCCGCCAGCCCGAACGAGAGAACCTGGCGCGGCAGCTCGACACGCCTGTCGGCTACGCCGGCCGCCGCGAGCCGGACTTCTCGCCGTTCGAAGCGTGGCTTGTGCAGCTTGACGAGGCGCGTGCGCGCGAGATCGATGTCCTGCTCGAGGATGCGAGCATCATCGACATCCAGCGTTTTTTCGAGCGCGGCCGGCTCAGCTCCGAGGAGCTGGCCCTGTACTATGTCCGTCGCATCCAGAAGTACGACGGGACGTCTCCACAGCGTGAGCGAGCTCGATCCCGACGCGATCGAGGTCGCACGGAGGCTGGACGCGGAGCGCGATCGGGGAGGCGTGCGCGGGCCCCTGCACGGCATCCCGGTCTTCCTGAAGGACAACATTGCCACGGGAGGCGCGCTGCACACCACGGCGGGCGCGAAGGCGCTGGAGCGCGTCCGGACGGGCCGCGACGCGTTCCTGGTGCAGCGTCTACGCGAGGCAGGCGCGGTCGTCCTCGGCAAGACGGCGATGAGCGAGTGGGCCAACTACATGTCGAGCCATCTGCCGAACGGCTTCAGCTCCGTGGGCGGCCAGGTGCGAAACCCATACGGTGCGTTCGACGTGAGCGGATCGAGCGCCGGCTCGGCGGTTGCGGTGGCCGCGAATTTCGTCACCGCTGCCGTCGGCACGGAGACGTGGGGGTCGCTGATCTCTCCCGCATCCCAGAACAGCGTCGTGGCCATCAAGCCCTCCGTGGGCCTCGTGAGTCGTGCGGGGATCATTCCCATGGTGGATGCCCAGGACACCGCCGGCCCGATGACGCGCAACGTGACCGACGCAGCGATCCTGCTCGACGTACTGTCGGGGGAGAACCAGGACGACCCCGCCACCGGGCGAGCACCGCGGGCAGAGGTCTACTACCACAGCGTTCAGGATGCGGACGGCTTGACGGGGAGGCGCATCGGCGTGGTTCGCCTTCGCGGCGGCGTGACCGAGGGCGACGGCGAGATGCTCGACGCTGCGCTGGACTTGCTGGAGCGGTGCGGTGCGCAGCTCGTCGACCTCCCGCCGGTCTCGATCATCGACCTCAAGGCGGACCGGGACGACTTCTTCGTTCTCGCGGACCACGACTTCCGGCGCGGCGTTGATGCCTTTCTCGAAGCGACGAAGGCGCCGGTAAGGTCGCTGGCGCAGATCATCGCCTTCAACGCGGAAGATCCAGAGACCCGTGCGCCGTTCGGTCAGGACCTGCTGATCGGCGCCCAGGAGAGCCGTACGACGGATCCGGAGTACCGGGAGAGGCGAGCGCGGAGCATCGCGCGCAGCCGAATGCTGATCGACGGATGGCTGGTCGACCACCGCCTGGACATGCTGGTCGCCATCGGAATGCCCTTCTACGTGAACTACCCGGCGGCGGGCTATCCGGCAGCGAGCGTACCGGCCGGCTACCGCGCGTCCGGGGAGCCGGTGGGTCTGGCCTTCATCGGCGGGCTTCTCGAGGAGCGCGCCCTCGTCCGCGCCGCCTTCGCCTTCGAGCAGAATGCCCGCGCTCGGCGGGCGCCGGAGCTCGCACCGCCGTAGAGCGTAGGCAGTCGAAAGCTCAGAGAGCCACGAAGATGAAGGCTCCAACGAGGCACCGGACACACGTTCGCTACCGACGCATTCCGTAGGGGTAACGGCCCTTCCTCCAGGGGAAGGGCCGTTACCTGGGAGAGCACTCGATCACATGTCCATGTCGGGCATGGAGGGCGGCATTCCGGCGGTCTTCTTCTCCTCCGGCTTCTCGGCGACGAGCGCCTCGGTCGTGAGCAGCAGCGACGCGACACTCGCTGCATTCTGGAGGGCCGTCCGGACGACCTTGGTCGGGTCGATCACCCCGTGCTCGATCAGATCTCCGTACTCCTCGGTTCGGGCGTTGAAGCCGAAAGCGCCGTTTCCTTTCTTCACCTTGTCGACCACGATGGAGCCCTCGACACCTGCGTTGCCGGCAATCCAGCGCAAGGGCTCCTCCAGGGCGCGGGCCACGATCTGCACGCCGGCTCGAGGAGCGGCAGCAAATCCTTCATGCTGCTGATCTTCTTCTCGTGCAGCAGCACCAGCGGGTCCTCCAGCACCGCCTCCATCCGCTCCGGATCGGTGACGAAATAGGGCGAGAGGTAGCCGCGGTCGAACTGCATGCCCTCGAGGACCGACTCCATCGACTTGGCTGCCATGGTTCGACCCTCCGGCTATTCCAGGATCCCGAGGACGTCGTCCTCGCGGATGATCAGGTGTTCTTCGCCGTCCAGGTTGACCTCGGTGCCCGAGTACTTGCTGAAGAGAATCCGGTCACCCTTCTTCACGTCCATGGGTACGGTCTTGCCGTCGTCGTTGACCTTTCCTCCTCCAACAGCGATCACCCTGCCCTCCTGGGGCTTTTCCTTCGCCGTATCGGGGATGATGATCCCCCCCTTGGTCTTCTCCTCTTCCTCCAGACGCTTGACCAAGAGGCGATCGTGCAGCGGTCTGACCTTCATCTAACGTCTCCTTCCGGCTCCGATTGGAGCGGTTAACGGGGGCGGGAACGATCTCGGGACCTGTGCCCGGAGACGCTCTCGCCTGTGGTCCGACGTAGGAAGCGGCCGGTCAATCACGGCCTCGACCCGGGGGAGGGGAGGCAACGCTCGTCAGGCCGGCCGCCGGGGGGAAAGCCAAGGCGGCCCGTGGGGGCCGCGAGATCTGGCGGCGCGTACCGCCTTCTGGGAAGTCGTCACCATCTACTTGCTCTCCCGAACGAACGATTGGATCCGACTGGCCTTGCCAGCGATGCGGTACCGCTAAGCACCCAACCCGCCTCGTCAAGAACAGTCGGCGAGATATCCTGTCAGGCCAACCTCCCGCGGGGATAAGGCCGAGGAGCGCTCCATGCAACAACCCGGAAACCCGCGCCGGGCGGGTGGGCGGGGCGAGGCCACCCGTCAAGGGCTCGCGCCGAGCCAGCGACCCGGAGCTGACCGCGCGCGACGGCGCAGATATTGCGCACGACAGGCGGGTAACTAGTTTTTCAGGGCCTGCTCGTGAAGCGCCCATGCAGCTTCCGGTAGGAGAGCCTGGACACTGGAGTCGGCGTGGTCGAACAAGCTCCTGACCTGAGGATTGGTATCGCCCTGGGCGGCGGCGGTGCGGCGGGTTTGGCCCACGTCGGCGTCTTGGAGGAGCTGGCCACCGCGGGAATACCCGTTCACTGCGTTGCCGGCACCAGTGCGGGCGCCATGGTGGGTGCGGCGTATGCAGCCGATCGCCTCGACGCGTTTCGCGATACCATGTGCGCGCTGACGCGCCGGCGTGTGCTGTCGCTGTTCGATCCGACCTGGCCGCGCTCCGGTCTCCTGGAGGGCCGCCGCTCTCTGGAACTGATTCGCCCTCACGTCGGTCAACGAATCGAGGGCTTGCCGCGCCCCTTTGCGGCGGTCGCCACCGATCTGCGCTCGGGGTCCGAGGTTGTGCTGCGGGAGGGCGACGTCTTGGAGGCGATCCGCGCGAGCATCGCCATTCCGGGCCTCTTCACACCACAGCGCTGGCGGGGGCGTCTGCTGGTGGATGGCGGTCTGACCAACCCGCTGCCGGTGGACGTCGCTCGGCAGTTGGGAGCGCAGTTCGTGATCGCAGTGAGCGTGCTCGCCCTTCCCGACGATTCCTTGCCCAAGAAAGCGGAGCCGCAGAGACTGACGGCGCAGCTTCTGGCGCGCTTTCTCGACAGCGAGGAGGCGCCGCGCCGCGAAGAGGCGAAGGAATCCCCCGCAGAGCCCGAGAGCGACCTTGCAGACGATATCGGCCTGATCGAGGTGCTCTCGAAGGCGACCGGTCTGGTACAGGCTCGGATCGCGGCCGCTCGGCTGCGAGAGCAGCCACCAGACTGTCTCATCGCTGTGCCGATGCGGGATGCGATTGGCCTGTTTGATTTTCACCGCGCGGCAGAAGTGGTCGATGCCGGCCGCCTCGCCGCGCGTGAGGCGCTGCCGGAGATTCGCAGTGCGCTTCTTTCCGCCCGGCCCCTGTATCAGAAGCTCGCGCGCTGGATGGATGCCGCGACGGGGCGGATCACCGGGTCGTCGGATCTGGGTGCGTCGCGAGCTCCGCCCGACGGCGATCAGTGATGTTGGCGATGGCCAGGGTCGAGGCGAGCTGAGAGCTGTCTGGACGGTGGGCGCATTTGGCTGGGGACAGGTGCCTTGGAGCGGCCGTTCGTCCCGAGTACGCAGGAGTCCGGGATGGACATTCGCCTAGCACGGTGCTGACACGTTTCCCCTACAGCACTACAATGTCGCAGACACCCATTCGACGGACGTCTCGGCGATGGCCACGCGCGACTACTACGTGACCCTCGGGGTACCGCGAACGGAGACCACGGCAGGGATCCGCTCCGCGTTCCGCGACCTGGTAAAGAGGCACCACCCGGATCGGTCGGGCGCGGATGGCGGCGAGGCCTTCCGCGAGGTGGTCGAGGCGTACCGGGTCCTCTCCGATCCAACGCTTAGAGTCCGCTACGACGCGCGACTTCGGCGACAGGAAGCAGCTCCGGAGGAGCTCGTAGTCCGGCGCTTCTCGGCTGAGCCTCTCACCCGCGCGCCGATTCCCCTCTTCGGCCGCACGAGCGAAATCCGCCCTTCCTTCGATGCGATGTTCGACCGCCTGGTCAGGAACTTCACCCGTATCGGGGTTCCAAAGGCGGAGCACGTGGAACCGCTCAACTGCGATGTCGTGCTCTCGCCGGATGAGGCGGCCCGGGGCGGAGTCCTTCCGATCTCCGTGCCCGTCTTCGAGGCCTGCCCCGAGTGCGGCGGCTCAGGCCACACCTGGCTGTTTCCCTGCCTTCACTGCGGCCAGAGCGGCACGGTCGAGGGGTCGGTGACGGTTCGACTCGAGATCCCACCGATGGTGCGAGAAGGGACGGTGATCGACCTGCCACTCGAGGAGTTCGGTGTCTCCAACTTCCGGCTGCAGATCTTCATCCACATCGACCGGGAATCCTGAGGCCCCGGCTCGGAGGAGCCCTACCGGGGCCCCAGATCTCAAC
>CAVXZE010000017.1:0-160884 GCA_963766175.1 uncultured delta proteobacterium | reverse complement strand
GCCCGGTGCGCCGACCTCGGGGACCGGCCTCCTCCGGCTCCTCGGCAGCGCCCGCATCGTCCTGCGGAGCGACCTCGCGGGGCTCTCTCCCGGAGGAGGAACTCCTCTTCTCAGCAGCCTTCTCCAGCGGGTCTGGCATCGTCGTCCGCCCGGCGCGCCTGGCTGCGACCTCGTCCCCGACCCCGGCCGCGGCCGCGGCGACGCGCGGCTCCCTCTGAATCGGCACCCGACGCCTCGGCCGCGTCGTCATCGAGGTCGAAGAGAGATCTCCTCGAACCGCGGCGCGGTCGTCGCCGCACGCTCCTCATCGGGGGGCTGCTGCTCCTCGCCTCTTCCCTCAGCCCCGCGGCTCTCACTCCGACGGCGGCTGCGAGCGGCTCGGGAGCGGCCGCGGCTGGAGCGCCCGGCGCGCTCCGATCCTTCTTCGGAGTCAGCGCGCTCGGAGCTTCCGGGAGTGTCGGTCCCGTCGCGAGGCGCAGCTGCGACGGGGGACTCCTCGAGCACCGGTGGCGCGCTCGGGGCGATTTCGCGTTCCCGGAGCATGAGACCGGAATACCGCTTCTCGATGACGAAGCAGGCCGTGTCGAGCGCCAGCTGGCCCAGCACGCATTCCGCCGCTCCATCGATCTCCTCGGCAGCAACCAGCAGCCGGGGTGCGGTCAGCTGCACGGGAGCCTCGGCGCCTTCGAGAAATCGAAGCGCGCTCTCGAGAGCGAGCGCGCCGTCGAGGATGCGCGCCACGGCCTCGAGACCGAGCCGTTGGCGCGCCGCCGCGACGACCGGCCGTCCGTCCTCCGCGACTCCTAGGAGATCGATCGCGTCCGACTCGGAGCCGCCCAGCGGCCAGCGGTGGACGAACCGAAGCCGACCCACCTCGGCAAAGGTCGGGATCAGGCGACTGCGGAGGCCCTCCTCACCATCGCGATACTTCTTGTCATTCAAGCGCTTGCGAACGAATCCCTCGAGCTGATCCAGTACCTCCGAGAGAACCTTGTCGGCGAGTCGGAAGCTCGCGGTGCTCGGAGAGAGGATGTCCAGAAAGACCTCGCCCTCGGCGCGGAGGACCGCCACCCGGTGGCCGAGAACCGCCAGCTCCACGGAGTGGCGAACACCGCGGACGGACCCGGCGTGCTTGGCGGCCAGACCCCGCAAGGCGTGAAGCGCCCGGAGGAAGAGAAGGCGATCTGCGGGCCGCACCAGGCGGTCTGCCACCCGATCTGCGGGCACCACCGCAAGGTCGAAGATCGGCTCCGGCGCGATTACGAACTCGGCACCGCCCTGTGGCGGCACCGTCGCCGCGGTGATCGGGACCGGCGTGGCGCCGAGCGCCCCGAGCCGACGTCGGCTGGCGACATCCCAGACCGGAGAGATGGCAATCGCGCGGACCGCATCTCCGTCGCCGTCGCGAGCCGCCGCCACCAGCGCGCCGAAAAGAGCATCCCCGCCGGATTTCGGAGCGATACCGACCAGACACTTCTCTCCTTGTGCGCCCCGCCCAACCGCTGTCAGGGCAAAGGAGTCTGAATGTCCTCCGTATCGGAGCGGCTCCAGAGACGAGACCGCAGTCGCCTCCGACGCGGAGATCCTCTCCAGCCAGCGCGAGTCGATGGGGGGCGCTACGCGCGTCCTCGGATCGCCTGCGCCGGCGCCCAAAGCGCCGTCTCATGCCCAAACCTCCCGGCGTCCCGGCGCTGCCCAGCTCTCGGAGAGGGCGGCGCAGCCGCGCCAGTTGAGAAAAATCCATTGATGGATCGAGTGGTTCCTAGCGATGAGGAGAGACCTCCTCAAGTTTCGGTCGCTCTCGGAACGAGGGTCAGCACCCCCCCCTCCACCAGTGCCATCGTGGCATCGTGGACCACCCGCTGGAGGGCGAGGAAGAGCCGGTCACTCCCCACGGCCACGGTGAGGAGATCCTTGTTCTTTGCGAAATCGAGCAGGATCCCTCCGAGCAGCTTGCGGTCCGATCGGACATGCCTCACCACCCGGTGCCAGTCTTCGAACGGCACCTCGATCTTCAGGGTCCGCACTTCTTCGAGGTCCACCGGCAGTGACTCCCGGAGAATCGAGAGGGTCACGGCCAAGTTCCCCTTGCGCACCGACGCGCGCCAGAACCTGCCTTGTGCCAACACCATGGGAATACCTCTAAGGCCTCACCAGGAGGTTGTTCTCTGCCTCTTCTCCCTCCTGGTCGATCTTCTCGAGCACGGGCGCCAGGGGGATCTCCAGCATTGCGTGCGCCACCGGATTCTCGCCGATCGGAGACGACTCGAAAGCCAGCGCTGCCGCCAGACAGGTCCTGGCCGCCTCTTCATCTCCCCGCTTCCAGAAGACGTATCCCGCCTCGCGGAAGCGATGCGCTTCGCGTGCCGCGTCTGCTTCCGTGTAGGTCTCCTCCAGGAACTCGCGGATCACCGTGTCGACCCGCACGCGGCGCGTCGCGCCAGACACGATCAGCGGACTGCTGATCGTGTTCTCGAGTCGTTCGGCCAGACCCTTGAGTGCATCCTGTGACGGGGGCCACGGACCCACCCGGCCCTGCTTCACGAGTTCCACCGCGGGCTGGAGATCGGACGCCGCCGGGTCATCGCCGAGTGCCTGCCGGACCAGCTCACCGGGCGTCGGCGTACCCTCCTGCGCATCGGTGAGGTGAGCCTTCCACTCCGAGAAACCCTGGGGCAGCGATCGATCGGGTGTCTGGGCTGCGGCGGCTCGGGCAATCAGGGCGCGCACCGAATCCGGCGGCGCCTCCGCAGCCGCGAAGTGCGCGCGCCCGGTCGCCTCACGCAGGAACCGGCGCACCTTGCTGCGCCCCGAGGCGTAGACCTGACACTCGACCACGCCGAGGCGGTCGTCGATCACCACCTCGAACAGCCGCGCGCCACCGGAGGGGTTCGCCTCGAGCAGATAGGCGATGCGCGTACCGCTCGGATCGATGGGCGACACGTAGCCCCCGGAGAGCTCGTCTCCAATGGGCGGCAGAGACGACACCATCGGCTCGGGCGCCTTCTCCACACCCTCCACGCCACGCGAGCGGAGACGGTGTCGCACTCGACGGAGCGCCTTGCGACCCGCCTTCGGGAGCGAGCCTTCGTCGAACGCCAGCAGGATCTTCTCTCCGGCCGGCTCCAACACCCAGGCATCGGCCAGCTCGGTGCCCTCACCGGGTTGATGTGCGAGAAGCCAGCCGAGCACGCGGGCGGCAGCGTCGGGATCGAGGAAGGAGAGCAGCCGTACCGGGTCACCGTTGGCCGGCCGGATGGCATCGGCATCGCCGGCGAGGGCGCTCGCAGCGGCTTCGAGGGCTTCGGACAAGCTCACGGAGCGGCCTCTGCACCCACCCAGTCGAGGTAGGCTGGACTCCCGCCGACAGCGGGCAACATCACCACCTCGGGCAGAGCGTAGGGATGGAGTTCGATCACGCGATTCACCAGATCTCCGGTGCGGTCGGCGCGCGTCTTCACCACCAGCAGGACCTCCGCGTCCTCCTCTATGGCCCCTTCCCAGCGGTAGATCGATCGAATCCCTGGCACCAGATTGACACAGGCCACGAGGCGCTCCTCCACCAGTGCGCGCGCGATCCCGGTTGCCGTCTCCAGGTCGGGAGCGGTGATGAAGCCGACGCGAATTTCCGGCTCAGAGGAGCTCATCCGGGTCCAACAGCCTCCGATGCTCCGAAAGTGCGAAGCGATCCGTCATTCCGGCGATGTAGTCGCCGACGGCGCGAGCTTCGCCCTCCTCGGCGAAACGCGCCACCACGTGCCTCGGCAGCTTTCGGGGATCCTCCCGATAGGCCCGAAAGAGCCCACCCAGGATTCCCTGACCCTGCTGGCTAGCCTTTAGCACTCGCGGGTGAGAATAGAGATTGACTTGGAGAAAGTTCTTGAGATCAGCCTTATCTCTCTGTACTTGCTCTGAAAATCCGATGAGAGCAGACGATTGGCCCCGCACCTCGGCAACCGAATCGAGACCGGCCCGCTGAAGCCGCCGGCCGCTCGCCTCGATCAGATCCGTCACCAGATGGTTCATCAAGGCGACGATCGTCTGGGCGCGCAGCACCCGAGCCGGGGCCTCGCCGAGCCGCTCCTCGACCGACTCGCGGGCGCCTCGCCAGAGTCGGACTTCGTCGAGCATCTCCAGAGTCAGCAGACCGGAGCGGAGCCCATCGTCGAGATCGTGGTTGGTGTAGGCCACCTCGTCGGAAACGTCGGTCGTTTGGGCCTCGAGCGAGGGACTCGGCGTCGGCGGGGGGAGAGGAATCGGGTGCTCCCAATCGCACCCGTGCTTGAGAATGCCTTCACGGGTCTCGGCGGTGAGATTCAGACCGCGAAAGTCGGGGTAGCGAACCTCCAGAAGGTCGACGATCCGCAGGCTCTGGCGGTTGTGATCGAAGCCGCCGTCCTTCTCGAGCAGGAGGTCGAGACTGCGCTCTCCAGCGTGGCCGAAGGGCGTATGCCCGAGATCGTGAGCGAGGGCGATGGCCTCGGCGAGTTCTTCGTTCACCCGCAGCGCCCGGGCGACCGTGCGGGCGATCTGACTGGCCTCGAGTGTGTGGGTCAGCCGGTTTCGGTAGTGATCACCCTCGCGGTAGATGAAGACCTGGGTCTTGTACTCGAGTCTGCGAAAGGCCTGGGTGTGGACGATTCGATCGCGGTCCCGCTGGAAGGCCGTGCGGTACTCGTGCTCGGCCTCCTCCGCGATCCGGCCCAGGGACTCGGCGCTCTTGACCGCGTAGGGAGCCAGTCTCTCGAATTCCTCGCGCTCGTAGTCCTCTCGTGTGCGCACGGCGGAGGTCACTCTTCGCGCTCCTTCCGGAGCACCTCGCGCAGCTTCGCGCGCGATTCCGCATCGATCTGGGTGTGATCCGGAGCCCGTTGCGGCTCCGTCGCCGAGAGGAGCAGGTAGATCGCTCCCACGGCGACGAGCAGCGCGAAAAATGCGACGAGCCAGCGCCTCACGGGCGTTCGGCCTCCTTTGCAGCGACGGGGTTCGAAAGGGCGAAGCGGAACAAGGGCGGGATTCCCCAGACGGATAGGTAGCCGCCACCAGCGTGTCAACTCGACAAAGGCTGCGCAGGGCATTGATTCCGGGGAGGTTTTCGGAACGGTGGCGGCTAAGATACCCGCCATGAAGAAGCTCCCCTCGACGCCTCGGCTCCTGCTCGGACCGGGGCCCTCGAACGTGAATCCCCGGGTTCTGGAGGCGATGCGACAGCCTCTCCTCGGACACCTGGATCCCCTCTTCCTCCAGATCATGGACGAGGTCCAGGAGCGTCTGCGGCGCCTGTTCGGCACCACCAACGCCATGACCCTCCCGCTCTCGGCCACCGGCAGTGCCGGGATGGAGGCCTGTCTCGCAAACCTGCTGGAGCGGGGTGACGCGATCGTGGTCGGCGTCGCCGGCGTCTTCGGCGAGCGCATGTGCGAGGTGGCGAGACGGATCGGAGCCGAGGTGATCCGCGTGGAAACGGAGATGGGCACCGCCCTCGATCCGGGCGAGATGGCCGCTGCGATCGAGCGGGCAACGCCCGCCGTCGTGGCCTTCGTCCACGCCGAGACCTCCACGGGTGTACTCCAGCCCGTGGAAGAGATCGCCGCCGCGGCTCATAGGGCGGGAGCGATGGTGGTGCTGGATTGCGTCACCTCGCTCGGGGGCATTCCCGTAAGCATCGACGGCTGGGGGATCGACGCGGCCTACAGCGGCACCCAGAAGTGTCTCTCCTGCCCGCCCGGCCTCTCGCCGGTCACATTCAGCGAGCGGGCGGTGAAGCGGGTGGCCGGACGCGAGACCCCGGTGCAGAGCTGGTATCTCGATGTCTCGCTCCTGGCCGGCTACTACGGCGGCGAGCGGATCTACCATCACACCGCGCCGATCTCGGCGATCTACGCAATTGCCGAGGGGCTCGCCATCATCGAGGAAGAGGGCATGGAGGCACGCGCCGATCGGCATCGGCGGGCGGCGTCGGCCCTGGTCGCATCCCTCGCTCCTCTGGGCTTCGAGCCGCTCGTGGCCAAGGAGCATCGCCTGCCCTCGCTGACGACGATGCGCCTGCCCGAGGCGATCCTGCAGGATGGCGAGGCGCAGGTGCGGCGACGCCTGCTGGAGGAGCAGGGAATCGAGGTCGGCGGAGGACTTGGAAAGCTCGCCGGAGGCGTCTGGCGAATCGGACTCATGGGCGAAAACGCCAGGGAAGCGAACGTCGAACGCCTCGCCGCCGCCCTGCGTTGACCCACGACGCGTTCAACTGCTATCAACCGGCCCAGACATAGCCCAGGTGCCCATCATCGGGTGAATAGGGAAGGCCGTGCAATTCGGCCGCGGTCCCGCCACTGTGATTGGGGAGCCTCCACGGCAGCAGGCCACTGAGCGACGACGCTCGGGAAGGCGCCGCGGGGGCAGCCGAGAAAGGGATTCTCGGACACCCATCAGCCAGGAGACCTGCCTGGGCGAGCGTCTGCAACTGCTCTTCGTGGAAAGAGTGGTGCGGAAGTGCTCGCGCGCGCCGCCCGGCGACCCGGACACTCCTTCACCCCATCACCGCGGAGGGTGCAAAGGAGGTCCGATGATCCAGGCACCCACATCCCGGCGCGAGCGACGCCGGCGGCGCCCCACCCTTCTCCTCTCCATCCTCGTCTCCATCTTGCTGGCTCCGCCGGCTCTGGGCGACACCGACGAAGCTCCCCCCTCCCAGGGCGACGCCGACCTGGGTGAAGCGGTCCCGGGCGGCGTCGACGAGCTCGAGGACGACGCGCCGGGCCTCCCGGTGATCGTCACGGAAGAGGTCAACATCACTGCCGCCCGATCCGAGCGCAGCGTGCACGAGGTGCCGGGAAACGTGACGGTGATCGATCGCGAGACCATCGACCGGAGCGGCGCCCGCAACGTCCCGGAGCTGCTTCGCCGCGAGGCCGGGATCTTCGTCACAAACACCACCACCAATCGCGAGGGCTACACCGCGGAGGCCCGCGGCTTCAACAATGGCGGAGGAAACGGGGGCCGAACCCTGGTGCTCATCGACGGGCGCCGGGTGAACGAGCCCGACGGGGGTGTCCCGGACTGGGCGTTCCTGCCGCTCGACAACGTCGAGACCATCGAGGTCGTCCGCGGCCCGGTGAACGCCCTCTACGGCGACAACGCCATCGCCGGGGTGATCCAGCTGCGCACCCGCCGGCCGGAGCAGGGCTTGCAGGGCACGGCTCGCGGCCGCAGCGGCACCTTCACCACCGACCAGGGAAGCCTCTGGGTAGGAGGTGGTGACGGCCCGGTCTTGGCCTCCCTCTTCGTCGACGGTCACCGGACCAACGGCTACCGGGACCGCGCGGATCTCCGCGCCTACCGCGTCGAGGGCCAGCTGCTCTTCGACCTGGCCGACCGCGGCGAGCTCCGCTTCGCCGGCGGCTACGACAGCCAGAGCCGCGAGCGCCCGGGCACACTCACCAAGGGAGAGATAGAGGAGGACCGCCGGCAGGCCGCACCCGGAAGCGAAGAGGACTTCGCCGGCCCTCAGGAGCACTGGGTGCAGCTCCAGCTCGAGCTGGACGTGACGGAGCAGCTCAGCTTCCGCACCAACGGCTGGCATCGCCGGCGCAGCGACGACTCGCAGAGCTCCGACCCCTTCTACGTCTTCAGCCTGGACCGGGACACGCAGGCCAACGCCTTCGACGCCGAGTTCGAGCTCGACGTCTCGCTGTGGGGCCACCGCAGCCGCACCATCCTGGGCGGGAGCTTCCTCCGGGAGGACATCGATTACGAGAGCGCGTTCGAGTTCTTCCCGTTCCCGCCGTCGCCGACCTCCGACCGGGCCCACCGCACCCTCTGGGGCGTCTTCCTGCAGAACGAGCTGAATCTGACCGACGACCTGCTGCTCGTCCTCGGGGTACGAAACGAGAGGGCGAGCTACGACGGCCGCGATCGCCTGTCGGGCATGGATTTCGGCGCCAGGGGCGGCGAGTGGGCGCCCAAGGCGGCGCTCACCTGGCGTGTGATCGAGCCGGTCTCGGTCTACGCGTCCTACGCCCGCGGCTTCCGCTTCCCGAACTTCGACGAGGCCTTCGGCGTCTACGGCACTACGCCGGGGCTCGGGCCGGAGAACTCGCAGTCCTACGAGGTGGGCGCCAAGGTGCGCACCGGGTGCCTCACCCTCAACCTGGCCGCTTACTACACCAACGTGTACGACGAGATCTTCTTCAACCCCCTGGCACCCAACCCGCTTGGCTTTTTTCCGGGCATCAGCGTAAACCTCGACCGGGTGCGCCACCGGGGCGCCGAGGTCTTCGCCAGCGTGCGGCCGACGAGCTGGCTCGAAGTCTACGGGAGCTACACCTACGACGACGTCGAGATCACCCGCGACTCGTTCACTGGCCTGGAGGGCTCCCAGATGCCGATCACGCCCCGCCACCGGGGGAACGCGGGCATCCGCGTCTACCTGCCCTGGGACTTCGAGGTGGGTGCGGACGCCATCTGGGTGGGCCGCCGCACCCTTGCGAACGACGTCCGGAACGGGCTCGGGGAACTCCCCAGCTGGGCGCGCTACGACCTGCGGCTGGGATGGCGGCGCGACCTCACCGAGTGGCTCTCGCTCTCGATCGACGGCACCGTCTACAACCTGACCGGCGAGCGTTACACAGAATTCGGTGGTCTGAGCTCCTTTTCGCCGCGGGTGGGCTTCTACCCCTCCCCCGAGCGACACTACGTCATCGCCACCGAGCTCGCGGTGCACTGGTGAGAGTTCGTCTCCGGATTTTTCTGTTGCTGGGAACCATGCTGGCTCTGGCGTCGGCGCCATCCGGCGCCGAACCCTCTGGGGTTCTCGACGCGCCGCCGCCCCTCTGGGAGGACGCTCTTCCCCCCGGCCCGAGCCTCGCCGAGCGGCTGGAGGAGATCCGCAGTCGCGTCCAGGATGCCGTGGTGTACCCCCCGGAGGCACGGAGTCGGGGCATCACCGGCGTCACCCGAATCCGCTTCGAGATCGCCGAAAGCGGGCACGCCGAGAAGATCCGAACCGTCGCCACTTCGGGGAGCACGCTCCTCGACCACGCCGCCGAGCGGGGTGCCGCCGATGCGGGCGAACTGCCGCGAGTGTACGGTCGCGTGGAGGTGCCGATCCGCTTCGAGCTGGTGCGAAAGCGACGATGAACGCCGGGCACCCGGGTTCTTGACTTCTCGGCGGCACCCTCCATCCTGAGGCGATGGTCGAAGCACAAGAAGACGCGGAACCCGGCGAAGGCTCTCGTTTCTCCATCATGCTCGAAAACTGGCGCGAGGTGATCCGCGCCCAGAACCTCCCGGAAGGCCGGACGGCGGACCCGGTGTCGCGCTGGCTCTTGATCATCCGCGCCAGCGTCTTCCCGATGACCATCACCTCGGGCGTGATCGGCGGTCTGCTGGTCGTCGCCGGACCCACGCCCGCCACGCCGAACTGGCTCTTCTTCGTCGAAGCGCTGGTGGGCCTGGTGATCGCCCACGCCGCCAACAACATGATCAACGACTACCTCGATCTGGCGAGCGGCCTGGACTCCGAGGATTACGTGCGCGGCCAGTACGCCCCCCACCCGATCCTCTCCGGCTTGATCTCGAAGCCCGGCCTGCTGGCGGCGATTGCGCTGGCCAACCTGGCCGACCTGGCGATCCTGATCCACCTGACCTCGGCGCGGGGCTGGCCGGTGGTGGTCTTCGCCCTGGCCGGGCTCTTCGTGAGCGTCTTCTACGTGGCGCCTCCTCTCAGGCTGAAGCAGCGCGGGCTCGGGGAACCGGGAGTCGCCCTGGTGTGGGGCCCGCTCATGATCGGCGGAACCTACTTCGTGACGGCGGGCGTGATGCCCCCCTGGGTCCTCGCGGCGAGCCTGCCCTACGCCATTCTCGTCACGGCCGTGTTGTTCGGAAAGCATCTCGACAAGCTCCCTGCCGACGAGGAGAAGGGAATCCGCACCCTCCCGGTGATGCTCGGCGACGCTCGCACCCGCTTCACGACCCAGTGGCTGATCGGGTCGTTCTTCGCCCTGGTCCCGATTCTCGTCCTCACCGGCTCGCTCGGTGTCTGGACCCTGGCGGTCTTCATCGCTCTCCCGCGAGCGGTGAACGTGATGCGCGTCTTCGGGGAGCCGAAGCCGGAGACCCCTCCAGAGAACGTGCCGATCTGGCCGCTCTGGTACGTGGCGTGGGCCTTCATCCTGACGCGACTCGCGGGAGTGCTCTTCATCGCCGGACTCGCCGCCAACGCGATCTACCCGGTCTTCCTCTGAGGCGCCTCTGAAGCGCGGGTTTCCCCGCCCGAAGCTGGCCTGGAGAACCCTGCGCTAGTCTCCCACCGCGGTCGTTGCGGAGGGGAGAACAGAGCATGAGCCTCGCGCTGGACGTCTTCTGGTCGTTTCGAAGTCCCTATTCCTATCTGGCCACCGGCCGCCTGGTGGAGCTGGAGAGGCAATACGACCTGGACGTCGTTGTCCGCCCCGTCCTCCCCCTCGCGGTGCGCGACCCGAACTTCTTCCAGAAGGTGAACCCGCTCTGGCCTCCCTACCTGATGCGCGACACCCTGCGCGTGGCCCAGTATCACGGGATCGACTACGGCTGGCCCCGTCCCGACCCGGTGGTGCAGGTCCCCCAGGACGGAAGGCTGATCACGGCCCCCGAGCAGCCCTACATCCATCGCTTGACGCATCTCGGGATACTGGCCGTCGAGCGGGGTCGCGGCCTCGCGTTCATCGACGAGGTCTCCCGTTTGATCTGGGCCGGTAAGGTGGACGGATGGCACCAGGGCAGCCACCTGGCAGACGCAACGGCCCGCGCCGGGCTGGAGCTGGCGGAGCTGGATGCCATCGCCGAGAGAGAAGCAGACCGTCTCGACGCCGCGATCGCCCAGAACCAGCAAGACCTGGAGGCCGCCGGACACTGGGGAGTCCCGACCATGGTCTTCGAGGGAGAGTCCTTCTTCGGCCAGGACCGCATCGAGGTGCTGACCTGGCGGATGAAGCAGAGGGGACTCCGAAGCCGCTGAGACAGGAGAAGCGCACTTCATGTACCCGGCAGTTCACGCGAAAGAGACGCCCGACAAGCCCGCCTACATCATGGCGCGGAGCGGTGAGATCGTCACCTTCAAGGAGCTCGACGACCGCTCCAACCGGTGCGCCCAGCTGTTCCGATCGCTGGGCCTGGTGCCCGGCGACTGCATCGCCTTCTGCATGGAGAATCACTCGCGCTACCTGGAGATCTGCTGGGCAGCGCAGCGGTCCGGGCTCTATTACTCGGCGATCAGCTCCCGGCTCACCGCCTCCGAGGCCGAATACATCGTCGACGACTGCGGTGCGAAGGTCTTCATCACCTCGAAGGCGAAGGGTGAGCTGGCCACCGAGTTGGTGGGCCGCAACCCGGCGGTCGAGGCGCGGCTCATGGTGGACGCTGTCATCCAGGGATACCAGTCCTACGAGGAGGCCGTCGCGGCCCAGCCCGCCGAGCCGATCCCCGATGAGCTCGAGGGGAACGACATGCTCTACTCCTCGGGCACAACGGGCCGACCCAAGGGCGTGAGAGTCGCCCTCACGGGAAAACCAGCCGGAACCCCGCCGGCCCTCCAGCTGCTGGTCCAGGGCCTCTACAAAGCCGGCGGGGACAGTGTCTACCTCTCACCGGCGCCCCTCTATCACGCGGCTCCGCTGCGTTTCAATCTGGCCATCCAGCGGCTCGGTGGGACCTGCATCATCATGGACCAGTTCGACGCCATCGAGGCGCTGCAGCTGATCGAGAAATACCGCGCCACCCACAGCCAGTGGGTGCCGACCATGTTCGTGCGCATGCTGAAGCTCCCGATCGAGGAGAGGTCCCGCTACGACGTCTCGAGCCTCCAGGTGGCGATCCACGCGGCGGCGCCCTGCCCGGTTCCGGTGAAGGAGCAGATGATCGAATGGTGGGGTCCGGTCCTCCACGAGTACTACGCGGGCACCGAGGGCAACGGCTTCTGCGCAATCGACTCCGAGCAGTGGCTGGCCCACAAGGGCTCGGTCGGGAGACCTCTGCAGGGCAAGGTCCACATCCTGGACGAAGGGGGCAACGAGCTCCCCTCCGGCGAGATCGGCACGATCTACTTCGGCGAGGGCGCCGACTTCGAGTACCACAACGACCCCGAGAAGACGGCCGCGTCGCGCAGCAAGGAGGGCTACACCACCCTCGGCGACGTGGGCTACGTCGACGAGGAAGGTTTCCTCTACCTCACCGACCGCAAGAGCTTCATGATCATCTCGGGGGGCGTGAACATCTATCCCCAGGAAACCGAGAACCTCCTGATCACGCACCCCAAGGTCGCCGACGTCGCGGTGATCGGCGTCCCCAACGAGGAGTTCGGCGAGGAGGTGAAGGCCGTCGTGCAGCCCATGGACATGTCCGAGGCCGGACCAGCGCTGGCGGAGGAACTGCTCGAGTTCTGTCGCGCGAATCTCTCTCACGTAAAGTGCCCGCGGTCGGTCGACTTCGATGCCGAGCTGCCGAGATACCCGACCGGGAAGCTCTTCAAGCGCCTGCTCAAGGAGCGCTACTGGAAGGGACGCCAGAGCCAGATTCTCTAAGGTACATTCCGCGGTCGGGCGCCACTCGTCGCGCGCCCCTCTACATTCGAGCCCATGTCAGACCGAGGCCTCACCCACATCGCCCTGCCCGTCAGCGACCTCGACAAGAGTCTCGAGTTCTACGCCAAGTACGCGGATATGAAAGTGGTTCACAGCCGAACCAGTGAGAATTCTGGCACCCGGGTGGCGTGGATCAGCGACAGGACACGGCCCTTCGTGATCGTCCTGCTCGAGATGGGGGAGGTCGAGTACCCGCTGCGTCCGGCGGCCCATCTGGGAGTCGGGTGCGCCTCCCGAGCGGAGGTGGACCGCCTCGTCGCCGAGGCGCGGGCCGAGGGACGAACGGTCCTCGGACCCACCGACTCGCCCTACCCCGTCGGCTACTGGGCGCTGATCTCCGATCCCGACGACCACACCCTCGAGGTCTCCTACGGACAAGAGGTGGCGCTCACCGTCGAGGAGGCGCCGCAGCAGGAGGACCCCTCTTGATCGACCGGCAGCTTCACGTCTGAGGTACGACACCCACCAGAACGCTGAGCCGGTCCCGCGAGACGCCCAGAGCCTCCCGAAGGCCCTACTGGTTCATGGTCCAGCCACCGTTGGGGGAGAGCACCTGACCGGTCAGGAACTTGGACTCTTCGCTGGCCAGGTAGACCGCAGCCCAGGCGATGTCGTCGACGTCGCCCAGACGCTTCATGGGCGTCTGGAATGCGATCATCGGCCGCTCCTCGGCCAGCGGTGCGATGAATTCGGTGTCGATCCAGCCGGGAGCGATCGCGTTGACGCGGATCTTCCGTGAGGTCAGCTCCCGGGCCAGAGCGCGAGTGAGCCCGAGGATCCCCGCCTTGGCGGCGCAGTAGTGGGGCACACCGGCGCCACCGCTGGTCCCCATGATCGAGCCCATGTTGATGATCACACCCGAGAGCTGGGGACCCATGATCTTGAGGGCCTCGCGGGAGCAATAGAAGGTCCCGTCCAAGTGCACCGCGATCATGCGGTGCCACGCCTCGTCGTCGAGCTCCACGGTGACATCTAGGTGGGTGGTGATCTCGCCACCCGCGGCGAGCTCGGCCATCTGCTTGAGGGAGCGCTCCCGGAAGCGCGCCACCAGCTCCGGGTTGTCCCCGATTCCGCTGATCCCGGCGTTGTTCACCAGGACGTCGAGGCGCCCGTGACGATCCGCCACCTGCCGGAACATCTCGGCGACCGCCTTCGGGTCGGAGACATCGGCCGCGATGGCTTCCCCGCCGAACTCGCGTGCGGTCTTCTCGGCGGACTCCAGCTCGAGGTCGTTGATGACGACCTTGGCCCCCTCCTCCGTGAACCGCCGCGCGATGCCGGCGCCGATGCCGCGGGCGGCGCCCGTCACCAGAGCGAGCTTCCCCTCCAGTCGTCCCATGGACTCCCCTCTCCTTCTCCGAGCGGCGGATCGAAAACATCCGCCGGGAACCGCCGGCTTCGCCACGTCGCCGCCGGTTTGCGGCGGGAAGCTAGCCTGCATTTCTCACCGCGACAGTGGAACCCAACCTCGATATGCTGGAACCCTCGTCACCACAGAGGAGTGCTCGTCTTGAATCGATGGATGCTGGCTGCGGCGCTCCTGGGAGCGCTCGGAGTGATCCTCGGAGCCTTCGGCGCCCACGGTCTTCAAACCCGGCTGAGCGCCGATCAGCTCGAGAGCTGGGATACGGCGGTGCGGTACCACCTGCTCCACAGCGTCGCGCTTCTCGCACTCGCGCTGTTCGCCATCGAGAGTGGGCGGTCGATCCAATGGCCCGCCTGGCTCTTCAGTCTGGGGATTCTGTTCTTCTCGGGGTCGATCTACCTCCTGTTGCTGACCGGGCAGCGCTGGCTAGGCCCGGTGACGCCGCTGGGTGGCCTTTGCCTGATCGCCGGCTGGCTTTCGCTCGTGAGCCTCGCGCGCTCCTAGGCGCCCGTCTTGGCAAGCGGCTCTCAGTTGGTCACCGGTTTCACGACCCGGCACACCGGATCGGCCTGAGCGCCCGTGGGAGATCTCTTCGCCATCATCGCTCCGGTCTTCGTCTGCACCGCCCTCGGTTGGGCTTGGGTGCGCGCGGGCCGCAGCTACGACCGCGAGTTGATCACGGTCCTGATCGCCGACATCGGAGCCCCGTGCCTGGTGTTCTCTCGGCTGGTGGCTCTGGAAGTCGAGCCGGAGGCGATGGCCCAAATGGCGGTGGCCGCCGGAATCTCGGTGGCGGCGTTCGCGGTCGCCGGTATCGCGATCCTCCGTCTGGCGCGCCTGCCGCTCAACACTTTTCTATGTCCGATCGTGTTCGGAAACCAGGGCAACATGGGGCTACCGGTCTGCCTGTTCGCCTTCGGCGAAGAAGGCCTCGCCCTGGCGATCGCCTACTTCAGCGTCACTGCGACCCTGCAGTTCACGGTGGGGATTTCGATCTGGAGCGGGCGTTTGTCGCTCGGCGAGCTGGCTCGAACGCCGTTGATCCATGCGGTAATCCTCGCAGTCGCGGTGCTCGCCTCGGGAACCACGGTGCCCAAGTGGATCTGGAACAGCACCGAAATCCTTGGAGGCTTCGCCATCCCGCTGATGCTGGTGACGCTTGGCGCATCCCTGGCCGAGCTCCGAGTCGCCAGGATCGGGCGGAGTATCCTCCTCTCTTTCTGCCGCCTGGGCATCGGCCTCGGGGTAGGAGTCGCTCTCGCTTCGATCCTCGATCTCAGCGGAGTCGCGCGGGGAGTACTGATCCTCCAGTGCGCCATGCCCGCAGCCGTCTTCAACTATCTCTTCGCCCAGCGCTACGCGCGCGCACCGGAGGAGGTGGCGAGCATCGTGGTCGTCTCGACGCTACTCGCCTTTGCCGGACTGCCGTTGCTGCTTGGATTCCTGATGTAGGCCCAAACCCTCACTCGGGGGCCGCGATACCGAACGGGTGAGGAGCGTCGGCGCGACGAAGTCAGAGGCACCGTCTTACTTTCGAAACTCGCGAGAGTGACAAAGACCCACAGGGCACAACTGCGTGTGCAGAAATCCACAGGTGTTGGCATTTTAACGCGCAAGTGCGGCTTCCGTAAGCAGAACGAGGTGAAACTCCCACACTTCAGTGTGTCGGTTGATCGTCGGAGGAGACGGGTCTGCAGCATCCAAATAGCGTGGCGTAGATCACAGAAATCAAATTGCTGCTCGCGCATGCTTTGGGGCTCGTAGAGAGGAAGAAACCATTCGGGGGGTTCCCATGTCGCGCGACTTTCCGCTTGAAGCTCTGCCCTCTGCAGCCCGCACGGTCGCAGGGGAGGTTCCTGACGCGCGGGCGCAAGAAGCGATCGAGTCCGTCGAGGGCAGCGAGGTCGCCTTGCAGTTCTGCCCGGTTCGCGGGATTCTCAACGCCGTGTTCATTGGTGCGGGTGCCTGGATGATCATCCTCGGGACCGCAGCATTGGCTCGCGCGATCTTCTTCGGCTGATCCAGGCCACAGACGTCGAAGAAGACGGCGCTCTCTCCCACCTCGGTGAGCGCCTCTCCAACCCGGAGTGCGTAGCCGCTCGCTCTCGCAGCACGTCGCTCGCGCTCTGATCGCCGGGATCGAAGGGAGCCTACACCGCTCGGAGAAGGTCCGTCTCCGTGATCAGCCCGACGGGAGACCCGAGGGAATCGACGACCGGGAGACAGCCGATCTTGTGGCGGATCATCAATCGTGCCGCCTCGCCAACCGTGCTCGTGGGCTCGATGGTGATCACTCCGTCCGACATGACCTCGGAAATCTCCACCGAGCGCAAGAAGGATCGGTGGTCCTTCGGATCGATTTCCATCGCCCGGGAAAGTGACGCGGCCAGCAGGTCCCGTTGGGAGACGACACCGACCACTCGATTCCCTTCCACGACCGGCATGTGGCGAATCTGGCCCAGCTTCATCACGTCGTCCGCGAAGTCGAGTCGGTCGGTGGGCTGAAGCGTGACGAACTCGGTCTGCATGAATGTGCTCACACGCTCGTCGTATTGTTTCATGCGACTGATCCTAGGCCGGGATCCCTCACGAAGCTCGCAACGGGCTCCCCAGGAGCGCAGAAGGGTCGCGATCGCCCGCTCCTGGGGGGGCACTCCTCGAGCCGGAAATGGAGTAACGTGCCGAGAGATGCGTCGGAGGGTGGCGCAGGACCGATGCCACGGCCGGCCCGCGGCTGGCATGGGTCGTGCATCGTCCGGGAGCGACCGACCGGGAGGAAAGCCGATGGCCCAGACTGCGCGAGAAGTGATGCAGACCTATCTGATCAGCGTAAACCCCGAGACGCCCCTCCTAGAGGTCCATCGGCTCTTCGTGGACGAGGAGATCAACGGAGCTCCGGTCGTGGACGAGACCGGCCGTCTGCTCGGTGTGATCTCCAGCGTGGACCTCCTGCGCGCTGTCGAAGAGGAACACGATGCCGCATCCGCCGATTCCAGCTATCTCCAGGACTTCCTGGAGGTTTCCGGCCACGACTGGCAGGAGGGATCGGACAACTTCCAGGCCCGGCTGGGAGAGCGAACGGTCTCGGACGCCATGACCCGGGGCGGAATCACCGTCACACCGGAAACCCTCGTTTCCGACGTGGCCGCAACGCTGCGCAAGCACAGGATCCACAGGGTCTTCGTGGTGGATGGCGAGCAGCTCTGCGGAGTCATCTCCACCTTCGATCTGGTGGCGCTGCTCGAGAACCCCTGAGCGCCACCCGGCCGTGGCCATTTGCCACATTGGAGGGGGCCGGCTTCCGTCAGTCCGCCAGCCGGACCTGCCCCGAAGTTGGCATTGTCCTCGCTACGAGCTTCGCCAGGAATCCGGGCGGAGGTCGCAGATCAGAGAAGCGAGCGGAGGTGGCGATAGCCCTCTTGGATCTGCTGGACGAGGAGCCGCGCCGCCTCGGCGATTCCCTCCAGCTCGTCCCTCGACTCGCTTCGCATCAGCTTGAGCTTGGCGTCCAGATGACGCCAGTCCTCCTCGAGCGTTTCCCAGCGATCGCGGGCCTCGGCGCGTCCCAGCTCCACCTGGACCCGGAACTCGTCGCGCAATTCGCGCAGGCCCTTCAACTCCTCGGAGAACCGTTCTAACAGGTCACCCATGCGATCCCTTCACGGTGAGCACTGAACACGGAGAGTGGCGAAGGGTGCGCTCGGCAACACTGCCGAGCAGCACGTGCTTGAGACCCGTGTGGCCCCGGGTCCCCATGATGATCAGGTCTACCCCCAGCTCCTCGGCCAGGTCGACGATGGCGGATGCGGCGGGAACCTCGCTCAGATGGGAGGTGGCCGTGACCCCGTCGTCGGCCGCCTTCCGGATCAGGGACTCGAGCTTGGACGCCGCGGCTTCCCGCGCCTCCTCGATGAACGCCGTGGGGATGGCGACCTCGTAGGGAGTGACGAGGGGGATCCTCACGTCGAAGGCGTGAACGAGATGCAGCTCCGCGCTGAACTGCTTGGCGAACTCGACCGCCACGTCGAGCACCGAATCGGCATACTCCGAGAAATCGACGGCTACGAGAATCTTGTCGATGGTCTTCATGGCTGCGATGCCACCTCCTTCACGATACTTCTTTCTTCACCGTCAGCACCGAGCAGGGCGCCAGGCGAACGGTGCGCTCGGCCACGCTGCCGAGCAGAGCATGCTTGAGACCCGTGTGCCCGTGAGTCCCCATCACGATCAGGTCGGCGCCGATCTCGCGCGCGACGGCCAGAATCGCCTCGCTGGGGATCACCGGACTGACCTCGCCGCTGGCCTCCAGCCCCTCCGACACGACCGTCTGTCGAAGCTCCTCCAGCTTGATCTCGGCCGCCTCGCGGATTCCATCCCACAGTCCGTCGGGAACGGCGAAGTCGTAGGGCATCACTCCCTGCACCGGAACCGCATAGGAGTGGAGCAGATGGATCTTCGCACCGAACACCTTGGCAAAGCCCACTGCCCGATCCAGCGCCGCATCCGAATGGGAAGAGAAGTCCATCGGAACCAGGATCACGCGTATCGGAATCATGCCCCTTCCCCCTACACCTCCCGGCGGACGCTTCTCTCGGCGCGCCGGTAGAGCGTCTTGCGATCGATCCCCAGGATCTTGGCCGCTTGAACCTTGTTGCCACCGGTCAGCCGCATGACCTCGTCGATGTAGAGGTCCTCCACCTCGCGCAAGCTCAGGCGGCGTTGAGCGGCGCTGCGCGGAAACCCGTCGGCTGCAGCCCGTCCGCCGCCGTCATCGAGATCGGTCACGGGAAGATCGTCCAGGTCGATCTGGTCGCCACTGGACAGGGCGAGAGCCCGCTCGATCACGTTCTCGAGCTCGCGGGCGTTCCCCTTCCAGGGGTATTTCATCAGCCGCTCCATCGCCCCCCGGCTGACGTGCTGGCGGACGCCGTCCGAGTGTTTTCTCACGAATTCGTCGACCAGGAGCGGCAGATCCTCGGGACGGTCCCGGAGCGGCGGGATGTGGATCGGGATCACGTTGAGGCGATAGTAGAGATCCTCGCGGAATCGCTCCTCCTCCATCTCCTTCTGTAGATCCTTGTTGGTGGCGGTGATGATTCGAACGTCGATCTTCGTCGACTGGGTGGATCCAACCGGGCGAATCTCCCGATCCTGGAGTACGCGGAGCAACTTGCTCTGGAGCCCGAGACCCATGTCGCCGATCTCATCGAGGAAGAGCGTCCCACCCCTCGCCTTCTCGAAGAGCCCCTGCTTCGAGGTGTGCGCCCCGGTAAACGCCCCGCGAACGTGGCCGAACAACTCGCTCTCCAGCAGGCCCTCGGGAATTGCCGTGCAGTTGATCGGGATGAACGGATTCGCGGAGCGGGATCCGTGGTAGTGGATGGTTCGCGCCACCACTTCCTTTCCAGTTCCACTCTCGCCGGTGATGAGCACGCTGGCGCGGCTGTGGCCGACCTTCCTGATCAGGGCAAAGATCTCGCGCATGGCCGGACTCGCGCCGATCAGATCGCCGAACGCGCTGGTCTGGTCCACCGCGCGTCGGAGGCGCCGGTTCTCCTCCTCCAGAGCCCGGTGCTCGATCGCGCGATCGATGGTGATCATCACCGACTCGGTCTCGAAGGGCTTGGTGATGTAGTCGAAGGCGCCCGCTCGCATCGACTCGATGACCGAGTCGATGCTTCCGAAGGCCGTCATCAACACCACCGGGGTCTCCGGGCGCATCTCCCGGATCTCACCGACCATCTCGATCCCAGACCGGCCGGGCATCTTGATGTCGCTCAGGACGACGTCGTATTCGACGTCCCGAAGGGACTCCAACGCCTCGTCGGCGGAGGCCGCCTGGTCGACTGCAAAGCCACGCTCCACGAAGAGGGAGGCAAGCATCTCCCGCATTGCGAGGTCGTCATCCACGACGAGTAGTGTGCGACGCTCTTCCATCTCACCGCGCAATCCGCGCTGGTCCCCCGCCGGACGGAACCCCCTCGAAGGGGTCTCTTCACGTCCAGGAAATGCGGCATTTTACTTCAATATGGGGCATTATACCGCATTCAGAGCGTCTCTCCCACCGGTCAAGCCATGGGGACGCTGAGCCGAAGCTGGGCGTCCGCACCCGGTTGCCGGCCCCCTCAGTGCGGCTCCGACGACGCTACCCTTGCTTCCGGGAGGACGCGCGCAGTGGAGCAACGACCCCTCGGACGAACCGGCATTCGGGTGCCCGTGCTGACCCTCGGCACCATGACCTTCGGCATGCAGTGCGATGAAGCGACCTCCTTCGCGATCCTCGACCGCGCGATGGAGACGGGCATCGACTTCCTGGACACGGCGGACGTCTATCCCCTGGCCGGTGGGCTCGACAAGGTGGGCACCACCGAGGAGATCATCGGGCGCTGGATGGCATCGCGCGGGGCTCGGGAGCAGATCCTGCTCGCCACCAAGTGCCGGGGACCGATGGCGGCGAAGCCGAATAGCGGGGGGCTCTCCCGCTACCACATCCAGCGCGCCGTCGAGGCCAGCCTGCGCCGTCTCGGCACCGATGTGATCGATCTCTACCAGACCCACTTCTTCGATCTCCACACGCCCATCGACGAGACCCTGCGCGCCCTGGACGATCTCGTCCACCAGGGCAAGGTGCGCTACGTGGGCTGCTCGAACTACCCGGCCTGGCGCCTCGCCGAGGCGCTCGGAGTGGCCGAACGTCACGGCCTCGCCCGCTACGAAACCGTCCAGCCGCGGTACAACCTGCTCTACCGGGAGATCGAAACAGAACTCCTGCCCCTCGCGCAATCCGCGAAGGTAGGCGTTCTCGTCTACAACCCGATCGCCGGGGGAATGCTCTCGGGCAAATACCGCCCCGATCAGGATCCCGAAGAGGGAACCCGCTTCACCCTCGGAGGCGCCGGGGTGGTCTACCAGAAGCGCTATTGGGATCAGATCCAGCTCGAGGCGGTGGCGGCACTGACCGAACAGGCCAAGGAACGCGGCTACTCCCTGGCGTCGGTTGCGGTCGCCTGGGTACTCGCCCAGGCGGGAGTCACCTCCGCCATCGTCGGTGCGAGCCGACCGGAGCAGCTCGAAGCCACGGTCGCCGGCGCGGACCTGCAGCTCGACGAAGACCTGCAACGCGCCTGCGACGAGGTGTGGTGGCAGCTGCCCCGGCGTCCCGTAGCCGATGGATATCGATAGCGCATAGACGGGGACGTTGTTGAATCCTCAACAACGTCCCCGCTCAGGGCTAGACCGGGGCGGTCGCCTCCAACAGGCGGGTGACGATGTCGGCGGACTCCTGGATCGTCTCTCCGCCGATCACCAGGCACGGCGCCTGCTCGCTCCCGCTTGCCTGCACCAGGGCCTCACGGGAGGCGGCGTCTTCGCTCACGTTCTTCACCGCGATACCCTCTGAGAGATGGAGGTTGTCACGGGCGAGCAGCGCCGCGCGAGAGAAGCCGCAGGAGCTCTTCACGTAGAGGAGTCCGCCCTCGGGCAGTCCCGGCGGATCGGCGAAATCCTCGACGGGCTCCGAGTAGCTCCCGTCCAGCCGCTCGCACTCGGCCGCGAGCTCCCCAATGTCTCGCTGACCACCAGGGCCCACGGAGGAGGCGTGACGGACCACTCCCGCTGCGTCGATGAGCACGGTGGCGCGATCCGTGATGCCGGCGCCCTCCAGGTACAGTCCGTAGGCGCGGGCGACTTCGCCCTTGGGGTGAAAATCCGCCAGGAGCGGGAAGGAAACACCACCGAGATCCTTCGCCCAGTTGAGGTGGCAATAGACGCTGTCGACGCTGACACCCAGGACCTGGGTGTGGGCAGCCCGGAAGCGCGGCAGGAGCGCCTGCACACCCGGGACCTCCACGCTTCAGGTGGGGGTGTAGTCGAGGGGATAGAAGAGCAGCAACACGTGCCGCCGCCCTTTGAACTGCGAGAGAGAAATCTCGCGCTGGAATTGATCCTTCAGACTGAACCCGGGAGCCTTCTTGCCTGCTTCGATCACGGTCGCCTCCTCGATTTCGATTCTGACAGTTTCCCGAGCGCTGGCAACAAGAAAACCCTGGAGACCCGGCCGGGGCGAGGCAAGGTCACTTTGAGACCGGATCGATGAAGCTCGGCATTCCGTCGGGAAAGAGCAGGGGCTCCGGGTTGCGACGCTCGAGGATGTTGGCCAGCCGGAGCTGGACGGCGGGCATGGTATCTTCGTGGGTGAGGATGTAGAACCGCTCTTCGACAACGGCGTCGAAGACGCTCTCCGCCACGTCCGAAGCCGACATGGCGTCGGCGAGAAGCAGCGCCCCGAGCTGCTTGTACTGCGCCAGGTGCGCCCGCTCCTCTTCCGTCTCCGGATTGGAGTCAGCCGCCGGCCGGTTGCGATCCGCCTCGAAGATGCCCGTCTTCACCCAGCTCGGACATAGCACCGAGACCCGGACCTTGGAGCCGATCGCAACCAGCTCCCCGTAGAGGGTCTCCGAGAGCGTGACGACGCCGTGCTTGGTCACGCTGTAGGGTCCGAGTCCTGGCACCGAGAGGAGGCCCGCGACCGAAGCGGTGTTGACGATGTGGCCCTCACCTTGGGCGATGAGGCCAGGGGCAAAGACGCGGATGCCGTGGATCACTCCCCAGAGATTTACGTCGATCACCCACTTCCAGTCTGCAGTGGTGAGCTCCCACGAGCGCCCTCCGGCTGCAACACCGGCGTTGTTGCAGACGATGTGAGCGGCGCCGAAGGCATCCAGAGTGGCCGTGCCGAGCGCATCCATCTGCTCCGCATCGGAGACGTCGGTCTCGACACCGAGCACCTCGATCCCGTCCTTCCGGAACCTCGCCGTCACCTCGTCGAGGCGTTCCTTCTCGACATCGGCGAGGACCAGCTTCATTCCCTCGCGGGCGAACCGCTCTGCCATCGCCAGACCGATTCCGCTGGCACCGCCGGTGACCACAGCAACCTTGTCCCTGAACTCCCGCATCTGAATCTCCTCCAATCGCGTCGAGGCCAATACTCGCCTCGCTTCGAAGCCGGGTCAATCGGATCGACGACTGCGAGCGGCCCGGCGGTGGAGCGCGCCGAGGCCGTGTACATTCCGCGCCGAGAAGCGAACGGTGAGGAGGACCGGAACCATGGCGAATCAGGATACTGACAGCGGCGTTCACCCTCTGGTGGCCGCCGGCGAGATGATGGTCGTGCCCGGGGTCTACGACGTGCTGTCTGCAAAGCTCGCCGAGCGCGCCGGGTTCCCGGTTGTGGTCCTCACCGGCTACGGCGTGGCCGCCTCCTTCCTGGGCGAGCCGGACTTCGGCCTGCTCACTCAGAGCGAGATCCTCGACACGGCCCGCCGCGTGACTGCCGCCGTCCGCATCGGCGTCGTCGTCGACGGCGATACCGGCTACGGCGGACCGCTCAACGTCCAGCGGATGGTGCGCGAGCTGCTGGCCATGGGTGCCCGGGGGGTGCTGCTGGAGGACCAGGTGTGGCCGAAGCGCTGCGGACACATGCGGGGCAAGGAGGTGGTGCCCGCCGAGGAGCACGCGGCGAAGATCCGAGCGGCGGTAGACGCCCGGGGAGAGGCCTCCTTCGTCATCACAGCTCGCACCGATGCGCTGGAGACCCACGGACTCGACGAGGCCATCCGCAGGGCCAGGCTGTACAAGGAGGCCGGCGCCAGCCTGCTCTTCGTGGAGGGGCCGCGAACCCTAGAGGAGCTTCGCAGGATCGGCTCCGAGCTGCCGCCTCCCCTGGTCGTCAATTTGATCGAGGGCGGCCGGACCCCGCTTTGCAGCCTGGAGGAGCTCCAGGAGATGGGTTTCTTCAGCGTCGGATTCGTGCTCTCGGGGCTCTACGCCTCGGCTCGCGCCCTCGAGGAGACCTACCGGCAGATCCGCGCGACCGCATCCACCCGGGATCTCGAGGGCCGCATGACGAGCTTCGACGAGTTCAACCGGCTGATCGGTGTCGAAGAGCGCTACCAGGACGACGCTCGCTACAAGGGCTGAACGGCCCTCGAGACGCGATCACGCAGCGAGTTGCTGGGAACGCGACTCGATGAAGCGCCGATAGAAGCCCGGGGGAATGAAGGCCACCCACATCAGGGCCGCCGCGGTGAAGCCGTGGAGCGAGTTGCTGATGGTGACCCAGGGGATCGCCAGCATGTGCTGACCGGTAACCGTGCAGACAGTGATCGAGATCGCGGAGCCGACCCCCGCGGCACCGATGCCGAGTCCCCAGAGCAGAAAGCGATTGGTGACGAGCGGATCCGCGAGCCCAAGCTTCGCCCGGCGCCGCATCATCGCGAAGTAGCGGAGGGATTCGGCGGCACCCCAGAGCAGAACGGCGGTGCTGAGCACCGAGTAGAGACGGAAGCCGGAATCTGACGCGGTCGCATCCGCAAATCCCGAGGTGATGGCTTCCCAGACGAAGGCGATGACGAAGAGAACTGCCACGATCCCTACCACCACACGCAGCTCGGGCGCGTCGGGCCGAAACACCCGCCAGTTGAAGATGGCAGCGGCGAAGGCCCCCGCCGAAGTCGAGAGCAGAGCGGCTGCCAGGCAGACGGAGGCGAGCGTCGGAGACGTCTCGCCGCTGGAGGTGGCGATCAGGGTAAAGGAGAACCCGACCGGCCCGATGCCGAGGATCCCACAGGCGATCAGGAGCTCGGGAAGCCGGCGGCTGCGGTTCCAGAGGACCAGCAGGCGGATCCCGATCACCAAGCTCGATACCATGAACGCGACGAATCCGATGGCCGTCCAGAGCCCCATGCAGATACCCCCTGGAGTGTGCAATCGACCGCCCGAAGGCCAGACTTGATCAGTGCTTTGAGGCCGCGAGGAACCCGACTCCCCCACCGCGGCGATTCCCCAGCGGTTCCCGGATTTCGCCGCCCGGAAGCCGTACAATCCCTCTCGGCCCCTCCTCGAAGGCCCATCACAGAGGATTCCCGTGTCCGCGGACCAACCGACGCGCCCCGACGACTTCATTCGCAGCATCATTCGGCGAGATCTGGAGGCGAACAAGAACGACGGCCGCGTCGTCACCCGGTTTCCGCCCGAGCCGAACGGATTCCTGCACATCGGCCACACCAAGGCCATCTACCTCAACTTCGGCATCGCCGAGGAGTTCGAGGGCGGCGTCTTCCATTTACGCTTCGACGACACCAATCCGAGTGCGGAGGAAGCGGCGTACGTCGAGGCCCAGCTGCGCGACCTGCGCTGGCTGGGAGTCGACTGGGGAGAGCATCTCTACTTCGCCTCGGACTATTTCGAGCAGCTCTACCAGTTCGCCCTGCAGCTGATCGAGCGGGGCAAAGCCTTCGTCTGCGACCTCAGCTCCGACGGGATCCTGGAGCGCCGAGGGACACTCACGACACCCGGAACCGATAGCCCCCACCGGACACGGTCTGCGCAGGAGAATCTCGACCTCTTCCGGCGCATGCGCGAAGGCGAGTTCGCACCCGGCGCCCGGACCCTTCGCGCCAAGATCGACATGGCCTCCCCGGTCCTGCCGATGCGGGATCCGATCCTCTACCGGATCGTCGCAGCCCCACACCACCGCACCGGGGATGCCTGGCCGATCTACCCGATGTACGACTTCGCCCACAGCCTCTCTGACGCAATCGAGCACATCACCCACTCGCTCTGCACGCTCGAGTTCGCGGATCGCCGCCCCCTCTACGACTGGATCGTCGAGCAGGTCGACGCCCCCTCGCGACCCCAGCAGATCGAGTTCGCACGCCTCAACCTGAGCCACACGGTCGTGAGCAAGCGCCGTCTGCGGAAGCTGGTGGAGGACGGTCACGTCGCAGGCTGGGACGACCCCCGTATGCCCACCATCGCGGCTCTCCGCCGCAGGGGATACACGCCCCGCTCGATCCGCAGCTTCAGCGAGGGCGTCGGCGTGGCCCGGCGCGAGAACGTCATCCAGCTGGCCCGACTCGAGCACAGCATCCGCGAGGACCTGAACCAACGGGCCCCTCGGGTGATGGCGGTGCTCCGCCCACTCCGCGTGGTCATCGAGAACTACCCCGAGGAGGGGGTGGAAGAGCTGGAGGCGGTGAACAACCCCGAGGACCCGGCGATGGGAAAGCGGCAGGTTCCCTTCTCCCGCGTCCTCTACATCGAGCGCGACGACTTTCTAGAAGACCCCCCGAAGAAGTTCTTCCGACTCGCCCCTGGCCGCGAAGTGCGCCTCCGCTACGCCTACTTCATCACCTGTGTCGGCGTCGTCAAGGACGAGGAGAGCGGCGAGATCGTCGAGCTGCGCTGCACCTACGACCCCGCCACCCGGGGCGGCGACGCCCCCGACGGCCGCAAGGTCCGGGGCACCCTCCACTGGGTCTCGGCATCCCACGCCCTCCAGGCAGAGTGCCGCCTCTACGACGTACTGTTCAACCGGGAAAATCCAGACGATGTCGGCGAGGGGGAGGATCTCACCTCCTCTCTGAACCCGCGCTCGTTGGAGGTCGTCAGCGGCTGCCGAATCGAGCCGAGTCTGGCCGGCGCCAGCCCCGGAAGCCAGTATCAGTTCGAGAGGCTCGGCTATTTCTGCGTCGATCCGGACTCGGCCGAGGGGGCCCTTGTCTTCAACCGCACCGTCACCCTCCGCGACAGCTGGGCCAAGATCGCGAATAAGTCGAAAGGCTCCCCCGAGAGGCCGCGCTGATCCCTATTCCTTCAGATTCTCGTAGTAGGGGATGCGGATGCTCTGGTCCTTCGACTCTTCCTGAGGAGCTCCCTCGTCCGTCTGGGTCAAGGTGCCAACCATGGCCAGGGTGATCGGGGGAATCACCGAGCCGTCCGTCATCACGTTCACGCAAGCAGGCTTTCCACTGGCGAAGGCGCGCTCCAGGGCGGCGGGCAGTGCGGCGGGATCCACCACGTGCTCCCCGTGGCAACCGAAGCCCGCAGCGGCCTGATCGTAGCGAGTGGGCGCAAGCTCGGTGACGACCCGTCGCTCCTTTCCGTAGATCAGATCCTGCCCGTGGGCGGACATGCCCCAGAGCTGGTCGTTGTTGATTACGGTCACGATCGCGAGCCCGTGTCTCACCATGGTGTCGAACTCGGCGAAGTTGAGACCCACCGACCCATCTCCGATGATGCACAGCACCGGGCGATCAGGGTGCGCGACCTTGGCGGCGATCGCGAAGGCCATGCCGGTGCCGAGGCAGCCGAGGTAGCCGTGGGACATGTAGTGCCCGCCGCCGTGCACCTCGGCGACGGTCTCCATCCACGAGGAGGTTTCGCCGCCGTCGGCCGCGACGATGGCTCCGCGAGGAAGTGCTCGGGCGATCTCGGAGGCGAGCCGGTAGGGGCGGATCGGCGACTTGTCGTTCTCCAAAGCCGCGGCAAACATGGTGCGATGGGCATCGCGCACCTGGCGGATCCCCTCCCCCCAGGCGCTGCGATCCGGCCAGTCCAGACCCGATGCGGCGGCATCCAGGGCGCGAACCGCCTCGCGACAATCGGCCGCGATGCCGAGGTCCACGGTCCGGTTGCGACCGATCTCCTCGGCCGCGATGTCCACCTGGATCAGACGCGCACCGCTCGGAATCAGCCCGGCGCCCCGGCCGCCTGTTCGTGGCGGGTGTCGATCAGGCGCATGCCATCGTCGGACGCCGCCTGGAAGATCGCATCCAGATGCCCGCCGTTCAGCGTAAAGAGGGTATCGATCCCCGCCTGCCGGAGAACCCGGATCAGCATCGCCCCGCCGTCTATCTTCGCCATGTCTACTCCGCTTCCGCGGCCTCGACCGCCTCGATCTCGAGCGCGGCGATTGCGCGATCCAGCTGTTCGCCGAGCGTCCGCATGTAGTCGTCGAAGCCCTTGTGTAGGATCGCGAAAGAGACGGCGTCCTTGAATAGTGTGGGGCGCCGAAGGAGCGTTTCAACCAGCAGCCCGAGTGTGAAGCTCGCGCGGCGCAGACCACCGCGAAGCACCGTGTCGCGGAGTATGCGTCCAAGCAGGCGCAGGTCGCCCGGGTGCAGGGAGACCTGCCCCTGCTTTACCTGCGCGCCGCGATTGAGCAGGAAGCCGAGGGTGCGTTTCCGATAGCTCTGAAACGAGTAGAGCCGCTTGAGCAGCTGGCGGTAGCCCCGGAACAGATCGACGCGCGTCATCCGCTTCGGAACGATGTTCGAGAATGCGAATTGATCCCCGTCCGACTCCGCCACCAGCCTCCCCTCTTCCTTCATGCGGGCGTGAAGAGGCGTCTTGGGCAGGGCCTGGAGCATGCCGGTCATGGAGACGGGGATCCGTGCTTCCTCGACGAACCGGAGCTGCTCCTCGAAGATCGACTGGTCGTCGTGGTCGAAGCCGACGATCATTCCCGCCTGGACCTGGATACCGTAGGACTGCACCTTGCGAACGCTCTTCACCAGGTCTTCGTGGAGATTCTGATGCTTGCCGGTTTCCTTCAGGCTCTCGACCCGCGGGCTCTCGATGCCGATGAAGAGCGTGGTGAAGTTCGCTTCGCGTAGCAGACCCAGAAGCTCGTCATCGAGTGCGACGTTGATGGACACCTCGGTATTGAAATCGACGGAATAGCGGTTCTCGCGCCCGAAGCGCGCAATCTCGCGAAGCAGCTCCTTGGCGACCTTCTTGTTGCCGATGAAATTGTCGTCGACGATGAATATCTGATGCGAGCCGAGGCGATGGCACTCGCGGATCTCGGCCATCACCTGCTCGACGCTCTTCATCCGCGGCTTCCGCCCGTACATGGTGATGATGTCGCAGAACTCGCAGTTGAAGGGGCAACCGCGCGCGAATTGGATGGTGAGCGCGTGGTAGCGGTCGATCTTGAGCAAGTCGAAACGGGGCATTGGAGAATTGCGGAGGTCCGGCTTCTCGGCCGCGCGGTACTCGCTCTTCGGAACTCCGGCCTCGAAGTCCCGAAGGAACTGCGGCCAGGTCTGCTCGGCCTCTTCGACGAAAAGCGCGTCACAGTGGCCCCGGAGTTGATCGGGACACAGCGAGGCGAAGGGCCCACCGACCACGACGAAGCGCCCGCGGCGACGGAATTCCTCGACAATCTCCAGAATGCGCCCGCGATGGACGATGAAGCCGGTCACGCCGACGATGTCCGCCTCGAAGTCGAAATCGATCTCCTCCACGTTCTCGTCGCAGAGCACCACCTCGTGCTCCGGCGGAGTGAGGCCCGCCACGGTGGGCATTGAGAGGTTGGGAAAGAGGCAATCCACGTCGAGGGTGGAGAGAATCGCGTCATAGGTCCAGTAGCTCGGGGGATTCGCGGGCGTGACCAGCAAGATTCTCATGATGAGTGCGCACCTCCACCTGCCTGCCCCTCGGAGTTAGCACGCTGCTGCGCCTGCGATTGAAAAAGTTCTGTGAATTCAGGATTGAGGAAGAAACCCCACAGCGCGACCTGACGAAGAACGCGTTCGAACGACCGTTCAGCCGAGGACGAGTTCCGCCATGGTCCGCAGCACCGACGGGTCCTGGTTGGCCATGAGGAGGGTGGTGACCGGCGTCCCTCGCCAGGCGTCGAGGCGATCGCGGATCCGCTCGACCGGGCCCACCAGCGAGATCTCGTCGGCGAACTGGTCGGGAACGGCCGCGGCGGCCTCCTCTCGTCGGTTCTCGAAGAAGAGATCCTGGATTTTGTACGCCTCGGCCTCGAAGCCCATCCGGCTCATGAGCTCCATGTGGAAATTCCGCTTCTTGGATCCCATCCCGCCAACATAGAAGCTCAGCATCGACTTGAGCGGCAGCAGCGCCGTCGAGATGTCGTCGGTGATGTTCACCATCACCAGCGGTGCGATCTCGAAGCCGGGCTTCGCCTTCGCGAGCGACTCAGCGTACACCTCTGGACGATCCGGCGAGTAGTAGAGGGGCAGCCAGCCTTCGGCGATTTCGGCCGCGAGCGCCACGTTCTTGGGCCCCTCGGCTCCCAGAAAGATGGGCAGGTCGGCGCGCAGAGGGTGCACGATCGAGCGCAGCGGCTTCCCCATGCCCCAGGACCCCTTACCCGTATACGGCAGCGGGTAGTGCTCGCCCGCACTGGTGACGGGCGCCTCCCGGCGGAGCACCTGGCGGATGATGTCGATGTACTCGCGGCTCCGCGAAACCGGCTTCGAGAAGGGAGCTCCGTACCAACCCTCCACCACCTGCGGGCCCGACACGCCAAGGCCCAGGATCACGCGCCCCTTCGAGAGGTGATCCAGCGTCAGCGCAGCCATGGCCGTCGCAGTCGGCGTCCGTGCCGAGATCTGCACGACCGAGGTACCGAGCTTGATCTTCGAGGTGTGCGCGCCGATCCAGGCCAGCGGCGTGAACACGTCCGAGCCCCACGACTCCGCGGTCCACACCGAATCGAAGCCGAGCCGCTCCACCTCCTGCGCGAGGCCGATGGGATCCTCCGGAGGCTGCGCGCCCCAGTATCCGAGCTGCAGGCCGAGTTTCAGTGATGACATGGGACTCCTCACCCATCCGAAGCCGAAGCGGATCTCTCAGCCGTCGAGCTCTCGACGCATCGCCTCGATGAACTCAGGAGTGGTCCCGCAGCAGCCGCCGACGAATCGCGCCCCTGCCTCCAGGAGCTTGGAGACGTTTGCCGCGAACTCGGAGGGGGTGGTCCGATACACCACCTCGCCCTTCTCGAGCTCCGGAAGCCCGGCGTTGGGCTTGATCCAGACCGGCAGCGGCGTCGCCGCAGCCAGAGTCGCGCAGATCGGGATGTAGTCCTCGATTCCGGTACCGCAGTTCGCACCGATCGCGTCGGCACCGATCCGGGTCAACTCCTCTGCGGCCTGCGTGGGCGAAACTCCCATCATGGTGCGGTCGCGGTTCTTGCCCGAGTCGAAGACCATGCAGGCAACGACGGGAAGTCCGGTGGCCTTCGCCTCCTCGACGGCGATGCCCGCCTCGGCGAGGTCCGACATCGTCTCGATCACGATGGCATCCGCTCCGCCCGCCGCGAGCGCCTGCGCCTGCTCGGCAAAGGCAGCGTGGAGCGCCGCTTCGTCCACCTCGCCTGTGATCAGCAGCTTCCCGCAGGGCCCGATCGAGGCGAACACACGCGCCCCGTCTCCCGCCGCGCGCCGTGAGATCTCGACCCCGGCCCGGTTCACCTCGGCGATCCGCTCGACGTCCGGATGCTTTGCGAGAGCGATCCGGTTGGCACGAAAGGTGTTGGTCAGAACCACCTGGCTGCCAGCCTCGACGTAGGCGCGAGCCACCTGCTCAACGCGATCCGGATGGGAGAGATTCCAGAAGTCGGGAGTCTCTCCAGCCGCGAGGCCCCGCGACTGCATCTCGGTTCCCCAGGCGCCGTCGGTCAGCACCGGCCCCGCCGCGGTCATTTCCCCGATCAGCGAGCCCGCCGCCACGGCTCAGGCCGCGACCAGCTGCTGCGCCATCCGAACGGCGGCCGCCGCGTTGTCGGCATAGCCGTCCGCGTGGATCTCCTCGGCGTACTCCTGCGAGAGCGGGGCGCCTCCCACCAGTACCTTCACCTGATCCCGGAGCCCGGCCTCCTCGAGCGCTTCGATGGTGCTCTTCATCGACGGCATCGTCACCGTCAGCAGCGCCGAGAGGCCGATCAGGCCTGCCGAGTTCTCCTTGACCGCGTTCACGAACTGCTCGGGAGAAACGTCGGCCCCCAGGTCGAACACCTCGAAGCCGGCGCCCTCGAGCATGGCCGCGACCAGGTTCTTGCCGATATCGTGAAGGTCACCCTGGACGGTGCCCAGAACCACGGACCCCACCCGCTTGCCTCCACTCTCGGCCAGGAGCGGCCGCAGCAGGGCAAGGGCGCCTTTCATGGCGCGGGCCGATAGCAGGAGCTCGGGGACGAAGTAGACCTCGTCTTCGAAGCGGCGGCCCACCTCCGCCATGGCCGGAATCATGCCTCGATCGATCAGCTGCTGGGGATCCTCACCGCCGTCCACCGCCTCCTGTGCGACTTCGACAGCCCCTTTGTTGTCACCCTTCAGAATCGCCTCGTAGATCCTCTCGAATCGCTCCATCGCTTCCTATCCATCTCCATTGAACCCGCGGAAGGCATCGATCGCCGCGACGATGCTCTCCACCGGAGTTCGAGCCTGAACATCGTGGATCCTGTCGAATCCGTAACCCCCAGCGGCGGCGAAGATTTCACCGCGCCGAAGCATAACAGCTCTCGCCCGGACTTTTGCTCGAGATGCTCGGCCCCAGGTGGGCGGCGGAGCACTGTACCGGATTTGAAAAGTCGAGGCCGCGCTCCGGAGTCCCCTCGGGGTGTCGATGGCGACCTGGCGAGGAATGGGGGCTGGACCTTCCGCCGATCTCAATCGACCGCGTGATACTCGCGGGTGGCTCGGGAGATCGCGCAGAGGGTGGGAAGCGGCGCTCCCTTCGGCAGGGCGTCTCCCGTGCCCAGAACGAACTTGCGAAGCGTCCCGGCCTCCTCGCGGACCTCGTCGAGGATGTCCCAGACGTAGCGGCGCATCTCGTCGGGCGACAGCGAGGTGGAAGCGGTGGCGTCGATGCCACCCGCCAGGACGCGATCTCGAGCCCAGGTGCGCTTGGCCTCCCCCATCTTGACGTCGCCGGTCGGGGCGGGAGCAATGTCGATGAAGCCGTCCTGCCGACTGCGGGAAAGATCCTCGGCGAACCCGCTGAGCCTGCCGCACATGTGCGTGAGGTAGGTCTTCCCCGCCCCGCGGCAGACGGCCGCGTAGTCGTTGCAGTGCCGCAGATCGAAGCGGCGGTAGGTGGCGGGAGAGGTGAGGGTCGTCGAGGTGTTCTCGTAGCTGATGACGACCTCGGCGGGGCTCTCCGCGATGATCTGATACGCCCGCAGATGAAACTCGTGCATCAGCGAGAAACACTCCTCCATCAGTTCGGGGTGATCCCGGAGGGCATAGGTCACGGCCTCCACGCCCATATCGATGTTGATCAGGGTCTCCATCGGGCTCGCCGGTCCGCTCGTCGTGACCAGACCATCGTCACCGAGGCGTTCGACGGTCCGCTCGAAGGGACCCGGGTGCGGCTCGTAGCGGGACGTCTCCAGGGCGTACATGTAGACCTTCACGTCTTCGATGGTCTCGAGCTTGCGCTTCAGGAACCAGGGGATGTTGGGAGACTGCGGATTGGTGCGGAACTCCTCCGTGAGAGTGCCAACCGGGGTTTCGTAGAACACCCGATGCCCACCCTTCTCGATGCGCTCCACTCGCAGCTCGATACGCGGGTTGTCGGTGACGCGGGTCAATGGGCCCAGCCCGGGCGACGACCGCGTATACACCATGACATGTCGGAGGAGGGCGTCGGAGCCAATCGCCCGATGCAGGCCCGCCTCGTCGAGCTTCCCCTCTTCCGGGAGAGAGGAGAGGAAGTATCCGTCCACACAGGGAGACCACGGGACACGGTCGGTGGACTCACCGGCCAGAGCGGCTCGCAGCCGCTCCCGTGAGGACATCGCGTCGGCCGCCATTCCTATCCGCCGTAGAAGATCTTGTCGATCATGCCCATGTAGTAGAGCAGCTTCTCGGGAGGGAGCCCGTAGGCCGGCGGAACGATGCAGAGAGAGTCGGCGAGGGACCAGGCGCGCTCGATGCGCTCGCGGACCTTGTCCGGCTCCCCCACTGCGACGAAGGTGCGAACCATCTCGTCGGGAACCAGGTGGGCGACGCTCTGAAAATCGCCCCGCTTCACCCCCTCTTGAAGTCGTTTCGCCACGTCGAGAAAACCGTGGGCCTCGAAGAACGACTCGTACTGCTGCACTCCGCCGTAGAACGCCATGGTCGGCCGGGCGTCCTCGATGGCCTCGCTCTCGTTCGGGTTGGGCGCCGCCCAGGGCCAGAGATTGATCTCGATCTCTTCGCGGCGACGCCCGCAACGGGCGAGCGCCTTCTCGATCTCGGGTCCCATCCGGTCGATCGCCCATTCGATGGACCACATGGGATGGCCGATCACTCCGTCTCCGACCTCTGCCGCCAGGCGCACCAGGGGGGCCCGAAGCGCCGCGATCCAGATCGGGATCTCCTCGCGGACCGGGGGCTCGGTCGGCTGAAGCTCTCGGAAGTCGGCGCGGAAGTAGTCCCCCTCGAAGGGCTCGAGCCCCTTGTGCGCTCCGGCGACGATGTGCCGAACCGCGGCAATCGTCTCCCGCAGGTGGGCGAGGGGCTTGTGCTCGGGAGCACCGAAGACTCCGCGCGACCAGGAGAGCACGCTCGCACCGAGACCGAGAATGAAGCGACCTCCGGAGATGCGATCGAGATCCAGGGCGGCCATCGCGGTCTCGAACGGGCTCCGGGTGGCGGCGATGGCAATGCCACTGGCCAGCTGGATCCGCTCGGTCACGGCGGCGGCGGTCGCCAGGGGCAGAAAGGGCGGCCCATAGACCTGCGGCGCGAAGAGACCCTGCATTCCGCGGTCCTCGGCCTGCTTCGCCAGCATCACCAGAAGCGCTGCCGGCATCGGCCTCACGAACCCCCAGTACTTGCGCTCGAGTGTGGACGGGCTCCCGGAAGACATGGATGAGCTACCTCCCTCTCCGATCGTAACGCGTACGGTCACCGGCTACCGCTACCGAACGACTGGGCTTCGTTCAGCGGCTCGCGCTGATCTCTTCGAGCTCTCTCCGACTGGTCTCTGGCAGCAGCAGGATCGCCAGCCCTCCCAGCAGCACGGCGAGCGACAGCTGGGCTGTGAAGCGGGCGATCGCCATGGCGTCCTGGCCCGCGACCCCCAGCAGCAGGAGGCCCACGGTCCAACCCAGTGTCTGGACGAAGGCGAGCCACCCGGAGGAGGTACTGCGGTAGGAGGTGGGGAATAGCTCCGTCGCGAGGGTGCGGAGAATGACGGTACCCGCCGTCCCGGTGAAGATGATCAGGGCGAAGGCGAACGGGAGGGCAAGCCCCGGCCCCTGGTAGAAGAGCCAGGACGCGGCGGGAAAGACGCCGAAGAAGAACGCACCGACGAGGCGTCTCCCGTGGCGATCTCCCAGGCGTCCCGCGACGACGTTCCCGATGACTCCGAAGCCGCCGCCTACCAGCACCATCAGCGCGTAGTGGCCTGGGGCCCAGCCATGGATCTTCTGGGGGATGTAGGAAGCGAACTGGTACACGCACGCCTCGCCCACCGCGACGAGCAGCGCCGCCAGGCTGATCACGAGGGCACGCGACGGATATTCCAGAATGAACCGCTTGATCGGCATCAGCATGGTGACGAGTGCGAGGCGTCCGCCAGCCTTGCGCTCGAGTGAGTCGGCGTGCTCGCGAAAGCGGCGGGTCTCGGGAACGACGCGTCTCCAGTACGGGAGCAGCAACAGGGGCAGACCTCCAATCGCGTAGAGGCCGCGCCAGCCACCCGGGATGTAATCGATGCCAGCGAAGAGCCCGGCACCGCAGCCGTGACCGACCGCGGCCAGGGCGCTCACCATTCCGATTCCCCAGCCGCGATGTGCGGCCGGGAACTCCTCGGTAATGATCACCATGCCAATCGCCAGTGCGGCAATCGCGAAGACACGCGTAAGCATCTGGACCACCACGAACTGCTCGGGCCCTCGCACGAAGGCGGTCAGGAGGGTTCCGATGCTGAAGGCAGCGATGCTGGCGAGGAACACCCTGCGCCTGCCCAGCCGATCCGCCAGCGGCGCAACCAGAAGGGCGGGCAGGGAGCCCAGGCGAATCACGCCCAGGTAGGGACCGAAGTCAGCCTCCCTCATCTCGAGGCCCTCGGCGATCTGCTTGAGCGCAGCGGTCAGCAGAGACCCGTCATAGGCTTCGAAGAAGAGACCGAGCGACACGACGCCGGCCAACCGAATCAGGCTCGGCTCGATGTCGGGTACCCCGCCCAGGAAGGCCGGGATCCACCACGGTCTTCGCCCCCGGGTCGCCGCTGGCTGCCGACGCTCCTGCTGCTGCTCGTCCGCCGGCATCCGCCGAGACTAGCCTGCATTCCTCACCGGGTCGCGTAGCCATGGCGCCTCTCGGGATCGCTATGATGCGCCCAACACAGGAGACCCGCCATGCCGCCGAAGATCCCGCTCCCCGACGACGCCGACCTCGACGCCGAGAGCCTCGAGATCCTTGCGAAGCTTCCGCCCCTCAATGTCTTTCGGATGATGGCCAACGCGCCGGCCAGCTTCCGGCCGCTGATCGAGTTCGCGTTCTCCCTTCTCGTGACGAGCGAGTTCGACGCGCGCAAGCGCGAGATCGCCATACTCCGCGTAGCCCACGTGACGCGCGCGAGCTACGAATGGTTCCAGCATGTGATCGTCGCGAAGCGGGTCGGCGTAACGGACCAGGAGATCGAGAAGATCGGAGTCGACGGCCCGGTCGTCGGACTCGACGAAGAAGGCAACCTGCTGTGTCGCGTCGCGGACGAGATCAGCAACGAGGTCCGCCTCGGCGACGACGCCCTGCAACAGATCCTCGACCGCTACGGCACGCGACAGGCCACCGAGCTGATTCTCTGCGTCAGCTACTTCAACCTGCTGAGCCGCTTTCTCGAGTCGACGCGCGTCGAACTCGAGGAGGAGTCACCTCTCTAGCCTGCATTTCTCACCGGCTCGATCCAGCGGCGCTGTTGCCATGTGAACAAACGTTTGTATGTTCGGATGGGGCGATAGCCGTGTTCATCGTTTCAGCAGCTCCTTTATGCCCCGAGGGGTACGAAGAATGAGCCCTCCGGCGAAGTGCAACCCGAGCGATCCGCAATCCGCACCTCCCTCGACTCGCGAGCGGATCCTCGACGCGGCCGAGGCGCTCTTCGCCAGCCGCGGCTTCGAGGGTGCGGCGATGCGTGACATCGCCGCCGGCGCGAACCTCAACCCGGCCAGCCTCTACAACCACTTTGTCAGCAAGCAGGCTCTGTTCGAAGCCGTCCTCGAACGCGGCCTGCGCCCGCTCTTCGAGGTCCTCGACGCCCTGGAGCTGGTCGACTGGTCACCGGAGAGCCTCGACGCCGCAACCGACACCTTCATCGCGCAGCTCGCCCGTCAGCCGCGGCTGCCGGCCCTTCTCGAGCAGGAAGCGCTGAGCGGCGGAAGACACCTCACCCAAATCACACAGAAGTGGCTGCGCCCCCTCTTCGATCGCGCGCTAGCCACCTTCAAGGAGACGCGTGCAGGAGGAAGAACCGACGTTCTCTCAGATTGGGAGGATGACGAGCTGCCCATCCTGCTGATGACCTTTCACCACGTGATTCTCGGCAATTTTGCGCTGGCTCCGATGCTGCGCGAGGTGCTGCACGAAGATCCGCTCTCGCCCGACGCCTTGGAGCGACAGAGGCGCTTCGCGCGCAAGGTCGTCCGGCTGCTGATCCTCGGGAAGGCGTCCTAGCCGACTCGATTGCTCGAGGGGCGACGGCGGGCGATCCCGAGCGCCGCGAGGCCGAGAACGAGGAGAGTTGCCGTTCCGGGTTCGGGGATGATCGGCGGCGGCTCGTCCTCCTCCTCATCCTCCTCCTTCTCCTTGGCGCCTGGCAGTGGCGTCACGAGCTTGATGCCTCCACCGGGATCGAGCGGGAAGTCGATCCACCCAACGCCCGGCCAGCCCAGCGGCCACCAGGGATCGGGGGGCGGGAGGAGTACGGGGATTCCCAGCTTGGCCGCCGGATCGACGAAGGGTCTCGGTGGAATGATCTCCAGGAGATGGGGTTCGACAGCGGACACCTGGATCAGATCCGCGCGCACGCCTTCTTTCTCCGCCTCCTCCGCGGGCTCCGGCTGTTTCGGGGGCTTCGGCTGCTTTTCGGCCCAGGCGATACGTCTCTTCGACAGCGATCGCTTGACTTCGCGATCCAGCAGCTCGAGCTCGAGCGGCTCGAGCTCGGGGATCTCGAGCTCGAGAGCACTGAGCAGGATCGAGGGGTGAAAGACCGGGACGGGGACCGGGAGCCGGCTGGGGCGAGGACTCGTGCGCGACGCCCGCGGAGAACGGAGCGGCGCAACCACGGGGGGCGCCTTCGAGACTTCAACGACGTCCGCGGTGAGCACGGCGGCGCCAAGCAGCGCGGGGAAAATGAAGAGCGCTCGGATGATGACCCTGCGACGCCGCCGGCGAATTCTGCGACTCGCTCGCCTCCGTGCCTGCTCCGGTGTCATGGTCGTCTGCGCGGAAGCCACGCGATGCTGCAACGCTGCGCCCGCACGACGGAGCAGGCCCACTGCAGGTCCGCGCGAACCTCCGGTAGGCAGTCCACCTGCAAGCGCAACGTCAACACCCGTAGACCTCCTGGGAAGAGTGGTGCATTTATCGGGCAAACCACCGATGCGGTTTACCTACGATATGACCAGCGTCACTTTCCCCAGGAGGGGCTTCCACTAACGCGCACGAGTTGCGGCATCCCGGTCCGGCAACTCACGCGCAGGTTGCGCGCCGGGCGCGCATTTCTCGCCGGCTGGCAATGCGAGCTGGCGAGAAATCCGGGCTAACCGCCCCGGGTGTAGACCGCGCGCCCTGCGACGATGGTCTGCTCCACGCGGATCTCGCCGATCGCCTCCGCGGGCACGCTCACTGGATCCGCGCTCAGTACGGCGAAATCGGCCCGCTTGCCGGGGCAGATGCTTCCCTTCTCGTGGTCCTCGAACTGCGCGTAGGCGGCGTCGATGGTGAACATGCGCAGGGCCTGGGCGGCGCTGATCCCCTGCTCGACCTCGAAGCCCTCCCGGGTCACACAGCACTGCAGGGCGTGGAGCACGTCGGTCGATTCGACGGGCGCGTCGGACGCCCCTGCGATCCTCACCCCGGCCTCCAGGAGCGAGCGGAGCGGATAGGTCTGTCGAGCCCGATCGGGTCCCAGGCGTTTGTGCAGCCAGGTCTTCTCGGAGTGAATGAAGAGGGGCTGTGTCGAGACCACGACGCCGAGTCGCGCCATCCGGGCAATGGTCTCGCCGTCGAGCACGGAGGCGTGCTCGATGCGATGGCGGTGATCGGCACGGGGATGCTCGGCCAGCAGCCGCTCGTAGAGCCCGAGACAGCGCCGATTCGCCTGGTCGCCGATGGCGTGCACACCGATCTGGAGGCCCCGGCAGTGCGCCTCGACCATCCGTCGATAGATCTCGTCCTCCTCGGTGGTCATGAAGCCCTGGCGCTCGGGCTGGTCGCTGAAGGGAGCATCCATCAGCGCGGTGCAGGAGCCGAGGGTCCCGTCGGCGAAGATCTTGATCCCTCCTACCCTTCGACCCGCCTGGGGATCGTGGAGCGGCGTCTCCCTCGCCGCCAGGATCTTCTCGGCGTCGGTGCTGATCAGCAAGGCGTAGGTCGAGATCGGCGTCTCGGGGAGCAGTATCTGCATTCCCACCACCTCCAGCGCCCCCGCGGCGCCAGCCGGCCCTTCTTCGTCGGTCTGGAGAATGATCCCTGCCGATGTCACACCATTCCGTGTTAGCCGTCCGAAGGCCGACCGCGCGCCGCTTCGCAGCTGCTCGAGGTCTGGAGCTGGCATGGCGTTCAGAAGCAGGGTGACGGCGTTCTCTCGGAAGGGACCCGAGGGCGTGCCATCCGCCTCCCGGTCGATCTGCCCCCCTGCTGGGGCGTGGTTCTCCCGAGAGATACCCGCTGCTTCGATGGCGCGCGTGTTCCCGATCACCATGTGACCGTCGTGCCTGAGGACCAGGACCGGCCGGTCCCCGCAGACCGTGTCGAGGTCGTGGCGCGTCGGAAGGCGCAGCTCCTCCATCGCCTCGTCGCCGAAGCGCAGGCCAATCAACCACTCCCCCTCCGAACTCCGCTCCGCCGCGTCACGCAGTCTCGCCTGCAGCTCACCGATCGAGGCCACCCCGCTCAGGTCCGCGTTCATCTCGAAGTAGGCCATCATGATGGGATGAAGGTGGGTATCGATGAAGCCGGGCAGCAGGACCCGACCCTGGAGATCGATCTCTGCGTAGTCCGCACCCAGGGCCGCGCGGCAATGGAGCTCTTCCCCGACCGCCAGGATCCGTCCGTCGCGCACGGCCACCGCCCCGACCGAGGGAGCACTCTCCTCGAGCGTGCGGATCTCGCCACCGAAGTAGAGCTGCGCTTCACCCGCCACCGCTACTGCACCTCCAGCACGATCGAGGAGCTCAAGGCGTACTTCGCAAGGGCATCCTCGTCGAGCTCCACTCCGAACCCCGGCGCCGAGGGCACGGTGACCGTGCCACCGTCGTAGTTCAGGGGCTCCACGATCAAGTCGTCCTCCATCATCACGTGGCCAAAGAGCTCGATGGCGTGGCCCAGCGCGTGGTATCTGGCAGCAGCCAGGTGCACCTGCATGGCGGACGCGATCCCCAGTGGCTGGTTGTGAAGCACGATACCGAGACCACGCTGCTCCGCGTAGCTGATCGCCCGCAGGGCGTTGGTCACTCCGCCGGGACGCTCGGAGTTGACGCCCACCACCCGGACTGCCCCCAGCTCCACGAGGGTGACGATGTCCTGTAGCGAAAAGCATCCCTCGTGTGCCATCAGAGGAGTGTGCACGCTCTGCTGGACACGAGCCATGCCTACGTAGTCATTGGCTCGAACCGGCTGTTCGGCGAGATCGACGCCGAAGGGCTCGACGGCGCGAATGGCGCGAACCGCTTCTGCGGCGGAGTAGGCCTGGTTGTAGTCTACGCGCAGCCGCACCTCGTCTCCCAGCAGCTCACGGACGCGGGAAACGATCCGGACGTCTCCCTCCACGTCGCTTCCCAGCTTCAGGCGAAAGCTGGACATGCCCTGAGCGCGGAAGCTCTCCGCCATCTCCACCATTCGCTCCGCTTCCATCAGCGGAATCAACGCGCAAAGAGGTATTTCCTCGACGCAGCATCCCCCCATCAGGTCGGCGGCCGGCCTCCCCGTGATCCGGCCCATCAGGTCGTAACACGCCATGTCGAGGAGTCCCTTGGCCACTTCGCTGCGCGAGACGTTGCAGTCCATGCGATGCCGGATCCGTTCCACCCGGAAAGGACTCTCGCCGAGTACGTAGCGTCCCAGTGCGTTCTCGATGACGTCGATGACCTGCTGAGGTGAAACCCCCGTCTCCGGCAGCCACACGAAGGCCTCGCCCACCCCCACCGAACCGTCCTCCGCCCGGAGCTTGCAGATCACGAAATCCCCGCCCAGCCAGTCCTCCTCGGCGGCGATCGCCATTCCCAGGCCTCCCTCCGAGGCCAACATCGCATCGCGGACAACCTGGCGAAAGGGCACATGTGCGGGTGTGAGCTCGATCTTCTCGATTCTAGGGTGGTCCATCGGGGCTCCTGCGAGGTTCTGTCTGTCGGGACACATCAGGATAAGCGTCATCCTCCTCGAAAGGCAATGCCGCGCATCGGAAGCCTGGAGACGTGGTACCGTGGAGACTGGACTCTCGGAGGAGAGGTGGGAACGTGCTCAAACGAGTGATCGTCAGGGTGATCGTCGGTCTGGTAGGCCTCTTGCTCGTACTCGCATTGGTCGTGCTCAGCGCAGGGCGCGGGTGGTTTGGAGGCCATGAGGAGCCCGGCGAGGTGACGGAGGCGCGAAGATCGCCGGCGGTGGTAGCGAGCGGTGCAATCGCCCAGCGCGCCGCCGCCGAGAGCGTCGGTGTCTCCGAGTCGAAGCAGATTCTCTTCGGCGACCTCCACGTTCACACCACCTTCTCCTTCGACGCCTTCCTGATGAGCTTGCCCATCGCCCAGGGCGAAGGCGCTCACCCTCCGGCGGACGCCTGTGACTTCGCCCGCTACTGCTCGACACTCGACTTCTGGTCCATCAACGACCACGCCGAGGGAATCACTCCACGCCACTGGAGAGAGACCGTGGAGACGCTCCGCCAGTGCAACGAGGTCGCGGGCGATCCCGCCAATCCGGACACCGTGGCATTCCTCGGCTGGGAGTGGACACAGGTCGGCAACACACCAGAGGAGCACTACGGGCACAAGAACGTGGTCCTCGCCCACACCGACGACGATCGGATTCCCACCCGTCCCATTGGGGCGCGCGGCACGGTGCGCAACGCTCGACGCGGACTTTCGGGCACGGGCGCAGGTCTCGGCATCCTCGCCCTGCTGGGTGGGGATCAGCGATTCCACGAATTCGCCCGGTACATCGCGGAGCGCCGCGAGATGGAGGAGTGCGCGCTGGACGTGGACGTGCACGACCTGCCGGACGACTGCCTCGAGACCGCCGAGAACCCCGGCGAGCTCTTCCGCAAGCTCGACGAGTGGGGCCACGACAGCATCGTGATCCCCCACGGCACCACTTGGGGCTTCTACACGCCGCCGGGCTCCACCTGGGACAAGCAGCTCACCGCGGCGGAGAACGATCCCGACCGGCAGATTCTCCTCGAGATCTATTCCGGGCACGGAGACTCCGACGTCTATCGCGACTGGCGCGCCGTGGAGTTCGACGCCAACGGAACCGCCGTCTGCCCGGAGCCCCGGGCAAACTACCTGCCGCCGTGCTGGCGGGCTGGTGAGATCATTCGCGAGCGCTGCGCGGCAGCGGGCGAGACCGACGACGAATGCGAAGGCCGCGCCGTGGAGGCGCGCGCCATCGCAGCGGCCGCGGGAGGCCAGGCGCACCTGACGGTCCCGGGCAGCCGGGCGGAAGACTGGCTTGACGCCGGCCAGTGCAGCGATTGCGCCGAGCCCGCCTTCAACTACCGGCCCGGGGGGTCGGCCCAGTACGTCATGGCCTTGCGAAACTTCGACGATCCGAACGATCCCCAGCGCTTCCGCTTCGGTTTCATGAGCTCGAGCGACAACCACTTCGCCCGTGCGGGTACCGGCTACAAGGAGATCCACCGCCGCGGGATGACCGAATCGAATCGGCGCGGTGATCCTCCCCGGCTCTTGCGTGGGATCATCGCACCTCCTGCGATGGAGCCCGTCGCCGAAGCGGTGCCTTTCGACCGCGAGAGCGCCGGGCTGACGGGCTTCGCACTCTTCGAGCTGGAGCGCCAGGCATCGTTCTTCATGACCGGCGGTCTGGTCGCCGTACACTCCGAGGGGCGCGACCGCGGAGCCATCTGGGATGCCATGCTGCGCCGCGAGGTCTACGGCACCACCGGGCCGCGCATCCTTCTCTGGTTCGATCTGCTCAATCCCCCCGGCTCACGGGGAGCGAGGCTGAGCATGGGCGGACAGGCGGAGCAGAGCATCAACCCGATCTTCCAGGTTCGCGCCGTGGGCTCCTTCGCCCAGCGCCCGGGCTGTCCCGACTACACGAGCAACAGTTTGAGCCCCGAACGCCTCGCCCACCTCTGCAAGGGCGAATGCTACAACCCGTCGGATCGACGCCGGATCATCACTCGCATCGAAGTGATCCGCATTCAGCCGCAGAATCATCCGGGAGAGCCCGTGGCCTCTCTCATCGACGACCCCTGGCGGAGCTTCGCCTGCGAGCCAGACCCGGCTGGCTGCTCGATCACCTTCGAGGATCCGAGCTTTGCCGAAGAGGGCCGGGACACGCTCTACTACGTTCGCGCCATCGAGGAGCCCGCGCCGGGCATCAACGTGGACAACCTTCGCTGCGAGTACGACGAGAAGGGAGCGTGCGTGAAGGTGAACCTCTGCGGCGGGCCCGACGCCTGGGAAGATGACTGCCTCGGCGAGCACGAGCCGCGGGCGTGGTCGTCCCCGATCTTCGTGGACTTCCGCGCGGAGGGCTGACCGGACCACGAGCGCGGTCGTCAGCCGTGGTCGATCGAGGTAACATGTGGGTTCTCGATCCGACAAGGGGAAGACAATGGAGATCATACGAGCAGGCGAGATCATGGCCTTTCACCCCGACCACCAGCGGCTGCCCTACGAGGAAGCCTACGGTTTCGGGGGAGCCTTCATCATCGACCGCTACTGCCCCCTCCTCGAGGCGGCAATCCCGATTACCGACTGCGGATTCATGCATGCGGACGCCGTCTACGACGTGGTGAGTGTCAGCCGGGGGGCGTTCTTCCGCCTCGAGCAGCACCAGGACCGATTCGCGCGTGCGCGCGAGGCGATCCGGGTGCGCAGTCCCTATTCGCGGGAGGAAGAGGCCGAGATTCTCCACAAGATCGTCGCCCTTGCCGGACTTCGCGACGCCTACGTGTGGTGGACCGTCACCCGCGGCGCCCCGCCGCTGGGGCGAGCGGAGATGGTCGACCCGGACCGTTTCGAGTGCCGCTTCTACGCGTTCGCCTGCCCATTCGTCTTCATCGCCGACGATGAGCAGCGGACCCGCGGTCTCGACCTCGTCGTCAGCCGCGACCGCATCCGCATCTCACCTCGGGCCGTCGACCCGCGGGCCAAGAACCTGCACTGGCTCGACATGCAGATGGCGCTCTTCGAGGCGGGCGACCGAGGCGCCGAGTGGGCCGTTCTCCCCGACGAGGAGGGCTACCTGACGGAGGCTGCGGGTGCAAACATCTTCGTCATCGCGGACGGAGTGGTCCTCACCCCAGACGCCGGCTGCCTCGAGGGCATCACCCGCCAGAGCGTCTTCGAGCTCTGCTCCGAACTCGGAATCCCCTCGAAGGCCACGCGCATTCACGCCGACGAGCTTCGCGACGCCCAGGAGGTATTTCTCACCACGACGGCCGGGAGCGTCATGCCGGTGCGCACCGTCGACGGCCAACTCGTGGCCGGTCGAGAGGGCCCCGGCGAGATTTCGGTAGCACTCCACAACCTGTACTGGGAGCGGCGCTGGGCAGGCTGGGAGGCGACTCCGGTCCGCTACGACCTCGCCGGCTGAACGCTTCACCCGACGCGCGGTCGCTGCTGCGGATCAGAACCAACGTCTGACGGACGCCTGGAAGCTGGTGTACTCGTCGCCGAACTTCGCTTCGAGGTAACGCTCCTCCGGAAGAATCGCGCCGTAGTGGACGACGACCACCACGGGGACGAGCAGCAAAATGATCCAGGCATTGCCAATCGCAATGCCAAGCCCCAGCTGGACCAGACTCGTTCCCAGATACATCGGATTGCGGGTAAAGCGATAGGGGCCGTCTCGAGCGATCATCGGCGTCGGCTTGCGCGGGTCCGGGTGCTGACCCATCCGGCGGAAGGCAGAGAAGGCGCCCCCGAGAACCGCGACTCCGCCGCAGATCACCGCCACTCCCAGCGCGATCCGCAGGCTGCTGCCCCGCGCGAATCGGATCGCCCATAGCCAGTCGAGCACGACCCCGAGCACGACCGCCACCAGATAGAAAATGGGAGGAGGGATTCGTACCTCGGCACCCTCGCGCCCTTCCTGACTCTGGTCGCCACTCAATTTCGGCCTTCACGCATCGCTGGGGCGGTAGCGGATCAGGACGCGGCTCCCATCCGCCAGGCCCTTCCGGAAGCGCGGCTCCCACTTGTCCCACTCGTCCGGATACTTGGCCCCGAAAGCCGCGAGTGCCGCTTCGACCACCGATTCTTCCGCATCGAAGCGGGCCTTGACCACGAAGGTGGGCCCGGTCTTGAAGCGCCCGTCTGATTTCTTCCATCGGCCGAAGTCGCCCACCCAGATCCGGGCGCGATCCAGCCCGCGACGAACCGCGAGGGCCTTCCAGCGGTCGGTGGCCGTCACGATCAGCAGGTCGGCGCCATCCGGCACGTACCAGACCTCACCGTGGCATTTGCTCTCGGCGCCATCGCTGCGCAACGGTGAGAGGTAGATCAGCGGGCTCTTTTCGATCGCTGCGCGCGTCGCGTCGGGAAGCGCGAAGGCCTCGTCGGCGTGGAGCCTCTCGGGCGCCAGGAGCAGCGCTGCGCCGGTTGCCGCCACGACGCCGAAAAAGCTCCGCCTCGTAAGTCTGGGATCCGGAAGCGGTTTCATGCGGGGACCTCGGAGAGTGGTGGAGGAAGATCCAAGGGCGGGATTCACCCATCGCCGGGTGCGATTGGTAGCACAAGAAGGGTCGCGGCCTTGACTTCTGACGCACTGCGTCTAAATTTTGGCTCACTGCGCCAATGCCGTAGCCCGCCCCGCGGGGCGGCGACTTGCCCGGCGTGGCCAGGTCAATCGATGGCACCCCGCACCCGAATTCTGGCCCTCCTCTTCAGCCTGCTGCTCTTCTCGGCGGCCGCGTCGGCGTTTGCGCTCTTCACGCTGGTGCGAGCGGACGACGAACTCCACCGGGTGGCGGGCCACGACGTGCCTCTCCTCAAGGTGGTCACCGCGATCACCGCTTCGCAGCTGGAGCAGTCGATCCGATTCGAGCGGGTGCTGCGCTTCGCACCCCATCGGGAGGACTCACCAGAGGCTCGCGCCCGCTACGACGACGCAAAGGAGGAGTTCGAGGATCTGGCCGCCGGGATCTGGAACAGTCTCCAGGAGGGCCGTGGCATCGCCGAGCACGCGGCCGCCCGGGGCGACGACGCACGCACCCGCCGGGAGGCCGCGGCCCTCCTGACGCTCATGGAGCACATCGACACCGGGCACAACGCCTACGCGGAGCAGGTTCGGGCGGTGTTCTCCCTCCTCGACAGCGGCCGGCGAACCGACGCCCGCGCGCTCGCCGCTCGCATCGAGGACGACGAGAACCAGCTCCAGCAGGCGCTGGGCCACCTCCTGGTCGAGGTGTCGTCCTCGACCGAGGCCACCTCGCTTCGAGCCCAGGCCAACGAGCAGCGCGCCCTCTGGGTGACGGGCGCCTTGGCTGGGCTCGGGATCCTGCTGGGCGCGTTCGTCTTGGTGCAGGTCGTGGGGCTGGTCTCCGAGATCAGGTCCCTCGGTGGACTGCTGCCGATCTGCTCCCACTGCAAGAAGATCCGAGACGATCGCGGCTACTGGAACCAGCTGGAGGCCTATCTCGAGGCCCATTCCGAGGCGGCCTTCACCCACGGGATTTGCGCCGAGTGCCAGGATCGGCTCCACGCACAGGTGGCCGCCCAACGACCGACGGGACCGAGCCTGCCGAGCACGGCGGGGGAAGAGGCAGTGGCACCCATGAGGTACCTTGATCGGTAAGGCTGAAGGGGAACGTCGAAGAGCGACAGGGGAGTTTCCGATGACAGCACGAAAGAAGGCCGCGAAGAAGGCGTCGCACAAGAAGACCGCACCGAAGAAGGCCGCTCGCAAGAAGACGGCGAAGAAGGCAACGCGGAAGCGGAGTACCGCCCCCTCCCGGATCGAGCAGGAGTTTCCGCCTACACTGGGGGACTTCTCGCGCCGCGTGCGCCGGCAGCTAAACGCGCTGGAACGGGATATCGAAAAGACGGAGTGGCGCTATCGCCGCCAGGCCACCCGCGCACTTCGGGACGCCAGCCACCGGCTCGGAAAGTTCGAGGCGATGGGCGAGCGAGCCTGGAAGAAGCTCACGGCACAGGCGCGCCGCGAGGTCCTCGGCGTCCTTCGCCGCGTCGAGAAGGCGGTGGAGGGTCCGAAACCGCGGCCCAAGAAGGCGGCAGCCAAGCGCTCGTCGCAAAAGGCACCGGCGCGCCGGCGACCGAGCGCGCTCGAGGGCTCGGGATCGGGAATCTAGTCCGTTCGGCGGACACAGACGACGATCTCCAATGAAGCTCTATTACTTCCCCATCGCACCCAATCCCACCAAGGTCCGCATCTACCTTGCGGAGAAGGGAATCGAGGTCGAGCAGGTGCTCGTCAACCTGGTAGAGGGCGAGCAGAGGTCACCCGAGCACCTGGCGCGAAATCCCTTCGGCAGCCTACCCGTCCTCGAACTCGACGACGGCAGCCATCTGACCGAGTCCCTCGCCATCATCGAGCTCTTCGAGGAGCTGTACCCCGACCCGCCCATGATCGGCACCGACCCCTTCGAGCGGGCTCGCGTGCGCAGGCTGGAGCGAATCGCGGACCTCGGCGTGCTCATCCCGGTGGCGCGGATAATTCACGCCACTCGCTCGCCCATCGGATTGCCGCCCGTACCGGAGATCGCCGATGCGGCGCGGCGGAGCCTGCCCAAGGGGCTCGAGATCCTCGATGCCGCCATTGGCGACCGTCCGTTCCTGGCGGGGGAGCTTCCCTCGATCGTCGACTGCACCCTCTTCGCAGCCTTCGGCTTCGCGCGTTTCGCTGAGGTCGAGATCGACCCCGCGTACCGCAACCTGGCCCGCTGGTCGGCAGACTTCGGCCAACGCCCCAGCGCGAACCTCTAGCCCGCATCTCTCACCCCGTCGCTATTGCAGCCGCCGGACTTCCGCCGTCTCCTGGTGCGCAATCCTCCTCGCGGGACCGAACGGCTCGAAGGTCAGGATCAGCGCCGGCATCAGGAAGAAGTTGGCGGCCAGCGCCGCTGCGATCACGGTGGCGAGCAGTATCCCGAAGCTCGCCTGGGCGTCCATGATGGAGAAGACGAATACGAGAAAGCCGGCGACGAGCACCAGCGCGGTGATGAAGAGAGCCCGGCCGACGTCCTCCATCGAAGTGTGGAGCGCGCCCTCGTAGTCTCGACGGTCGATGATCTCGTGGCGGTAGCGTGTCACGAGGTGAATCGTGAAGTCCACCGAGATGCCGATCGCCACGGGAGCGATCAGCAGCCGCTGATAGTCGAGGGGCAGGTCGAGCCATCCCATGATTCCCAGGACGAAAATCACCGGCGCCAGGTTGGGAAGCATGGAGAGGAGCCCGATCCGGAGGGATTTGAAGAGCAGGCACAGCATCGCTGCAATCGCCGTGAACGCCAGCAGAAAACCGCGGATCTGGCTCTGGGTGATGTAGTCCATCAGCTGGAGCCAGAGGGCACCGATGCCGGTGTGGCTGGCCGTCGAGGCGTTCAAGGGCTTCGCTTCGAGATACGAGTCGAGATCCCCCACCATCTTCTTCAGTAGACTCGAATCACTCCACTTGCATCGCAGCTCCAGGCTGGCCCGCGAGTAGTCACTGGAGACGTACTCCTCCACCTCCTCCCCTCCGGACATCTCGTAGAGCAGCAGGTACTGGGCGGCGAGCTCCCTGGAATCGGGCAGCACGAGGTACGCGGGGTCTCCTCCGTGGAAGGACTGATTGATGTCCTTCAGCACGTCGACGACGGAGTACGTCTTCTTGACGAGATGGGTCTGCTGGTCGGCCTGCTGCTGGAGCCGCTCGATCTCCCGCAACACGGCCGGCTCCTTGACGCCGTCCTCGACTCCGGCATCGAAGAGATAGACGAAGCTGTTGGTTCCCCCCATCACCTCGTCGACGAAGCGGGTGGTGTCGCGGACCGGCACTTCATCGGAGAGGTCATTCAAGAAGTTCGAATCCACCCTGAGCCTGGCGATGCCAAAGCCCGAGACGACGAGCAGGAGCGCAGAGATGGCGATGATGGATCTCCGGTGGCGGATGTCAAAGCGGGAGACCGCCCCCAGCGCCTGGTTGAAACGCCGTCCTCCCTTGGCCTGGGACCTCTCTCTCTCGGTGGCTTCGCGCCTGGGTGTCCTGCGCCCGAAGGAGAGAAAGACGATCAGCAGGGTGACAGTGAGCAGGAATGCCGCCAGAACCCCCACCCCACTGTAGACGGCGAAATGAGCCACGCTCTTGATGGGCGCGCTGGACATGGCGAAGAAGCCGGCTGCGGTGGTGAGGCTGGTGAGCAGGCAGGGCGTACCGACCAGGTACATGGTGCGGCACACCGCTGCTCTGCGGTCGCCCAAACCGACGTGGTAGGCGCGAAACTCGGAGATGATGTGCACCGAGTCTGCCACGCCGACGGCGATCAGCAGCGTGGGCAGCATGCCGAACATCAGATCCAGATTCCATCCCAGCGCTCCCATCAGCGCGACCGGGATCAGGATGGCGAGCGCAACGACGGTCAGGGGGCCGAGAATCCCGATGGGCCGGCGGAAGAAGGCGAAGAGCAGGACGGCAATCACGGCGAGGCAGATCCCGGCCAGGCTCCAGCCCTCGCTGGAGGAGATCTGGTTGATGACCGCGTTGAACGGCACGTCGCCCGTGTGGTGGAACTCGATTCCCCGATATTCGGGACGCGCCAGGATCTCCTCGATCTTGGCGTAGCTCGCCTGCGGATAGAGATTCGCGAGCCCGTCTCCGCCCTCCGGATCGACCCGGATTTCCTCCAGCGGATCGATGCTGGACCTGTCCATCTCGACGATGACGGCCGCGTATCGGCCGTCGGCGGTGGCGATTCCTCCCACGTAGAAGGGCTTTGCCAGGACCTTCTCCCTGGCCTCGAGCAGCGCCTCCTGGCTCTCGGGAAAATCCTCCAACAGATCGTAGATCTCGAGGCCATCGGAGACTCCCTCGAGGAATTCCAGGTTGACCAGACTCGTCACCTCCTGGACGAAGGGGACTTCCTCCTCCAAGGCCGCGGTGAGTCTCTCGATCTTCCGCATCACCTCGAGATTCCACGGGCCGTGTGGGTAGCCGGGGGCCTCGTACATGAGGTAGGAGACCTCGTCGGAGCCGAAGTCTTCGCGGTACTGGAGGTAGACGGCGTAGGCGGGATCGTCGCGGGCGAAGTAGGCCTCGAAGCTGTTGTCGTAGCGGGTCCTCGACGCGAGCCAGAAGCTCGCCCCCACCATGAGCAGGCAGATCGAGACCACGGTCCAACGGTGATCGTAGGACCAGCCCCCAAGCCGCTCGAAGAACCCGCTCAGCTTCTCGATGTAGTCGTTCTGCTTCAATCCGGGGCGGTCAGTCTCGGCAACAGCTCACCGATGGCGCCGCGGATCACCAGATCGGCAGCGTCGTCCATTGCAGTCGGCTCTGCGTTCAGGATCACCACCCGCGCGCCCGCGCGCTTCGCGATGGGAACCACGCCCGCGATCGGATACACCGACAGCGAGGAGCCGATCGCGATCATGAGATCACAGGTCTCCGCCGCCACCTGGGAGCGCACCAGGTCTTCGTGCACCAGGTTCTGGCCGAACGAGATCGTCGCGGATTTGAGGATCCCGCCGCAGCTTCGACAGGGCGGGTCCTCCTCACCAGCGCGAACGCGCTCGAGAGCGCGCTCCATGGGCGCGCGCTCCCCGCACCGCATGCACATCACGTCGAGCAGGGTCCCGTGAATCTCGACCACGAGTTCGGGCGAGGTACCCGCCTTCTGGTGCAGGCCATCGACGTTCTGCGTGATGATCGTGTCCAGCTTGCCGTATCGCTCCAGCTCGACCAGTGCACGGTGCCCGGCGTTGGGCTTGGCCGACCACGCGGTGGAAACCAGCCGGTTCTTCCAGGCCTTCCGCCGCACCTCGGGGTCCGACATGTAGTGCTGGAGCGTGGCCATCTTTTCGGCTTCGGGATTCTTCGTCCATACGCCCTGGGGACCGCGAAAGTCGGGTATGCCCGACTCGGTGGAAATCCCCGCACCGGTGAGCACCACCACCTTCTCCGCCTCGCGGATCCACGCGCGCGCGGTCCTGATCGCTTCTTCGAGGTTCGTCTCGACGTCTGCCATGCGCACATTTTGACCGCACTCTGGCGAGGCGGCCACCCGGCGGGTGGCCGGGGAGAGTGGTCGGTTATGGATCGGCTCTGCGGCGAGCGAGCCCTTCTCGGAGCAGATTCCTAGGAGCGGCCCCCCAACAGTTGTTGCGCCGAGCGGGTGAGCCGTGGAATCTCGAGCCCCTGCGGGCACTTCCCCAGACAGGGACGGAGTGAACAGGAGAGACAGGACGCGGCGTCCACCGCGAGCTTCGCGTACTCCCGCTTCGCGTAGTCGAGGTCTCCGTAGTCCGTCGCGTACATCCGGGTCCGGAGAACCTCCGAGACGGGAACCCCCTGCGGACAGCTCGCCTCGCAGGCGTCGCAACCGTGGTTGCAGTAGCCGTCCCTGCTCGAGAGCAGGTAGCCCCCGAGGAGATCGAGCGCTGCGCCGCCTGGCTCGGCTCCCCCCGATGCCCCGACGAACTCGTCGATCTTCTCGCGGCTCGTCATCGAGATCACGAGGGCATCCACGTTGGGGTTCGAGAGCACCCAGCGGAAGGCCGCCTGTGCGAAGGTGGCGCCCTCCTGCTCGTAGGGGCGCATGTCATTGAGGCGTGCGCCGCGCAGCGTCTTCATGGCGACCACACCGACCCCCTTCGCGTGGGCCTTCTCGAGCACCCTGGGCAGATCCGTCTGCACCGCGACCCAGTCGAGGCGGGCGGTGAATCGCTGATGGAAGGAGGGGTCCTGTCCGAAGTTGTAGCCGCACAGAATCACATCGACGAGATCCTTGTCGAGTGCGTAGTCCAGACACTCGACCAGCTTGCCGCCGTGGCCCGACATGCCGGTGAAGCGAATCTTCCCCTGCTCCTTGGCTCGGTCGACGAACTCGAACCACTCACCGTTCTCGAGACGGGCCACGTCGTTGACCGCGTGGTTGAAGTAGACGTCGATGTGGTCGGTGCGCAGGCGCCGGAGACTGCCTTCGAGACCCTTCATGATCTCGGCGCGGGGCGTTCTCGCCCCCGCCTTCACCTTCGAGGCGAGGAGCACCCGGTCGCGTTGGCCTTGTAGCGCCTTGCCGAGGGTCTCCTCGGAGCGACCGTCCTCGTAGCCCTCGGCGGTGTCGAAGTAGTTGACGCCGCGTTCGATGGCGTAGCGCACCAGATCCGGATCGGTCGTGCGACTGGAGCCGAAGGAGATGTCGGAGACCTCGAGACCGGTCCTGCCCAGGCGCCGAAAGCGGCGAATCTGCGGAGGAGCAGGAGCTGCCCAGGCCTGACGGCCCAGGTCGAGGACTCCGAGACCGAGGGTGGCCGCGGTGCTGCGGATCAGAAACCGGCGTCGGTCGAGATCGGGCTGAAGGCGTTCCTTGGACATTGCGTCCCCCTGCCGCGTGGTGTGCGGTCGTAGGCGAGTATGCCGCGAATCTCCGTTCGCGGATTTCGGGAGCCGGGGAGTGCCTCCATTGGCGTTGGCGATCGCACGCTTCGATGCAAGAAGCGTCGAAGCGGGTGGATATTGCCCCACCAATGTCGACCCGGCGCTGGTATGATCTCCTTCACCTCGCCATGCAGATTGGACTCGTCGGATTCCCGGGCAGCGGAAAGAGCACCGTCTTCGGTGCCCTCACCGGCCTCCCGGTCGAGACCGGCTACGGTGCGCGGCGGGACAAGGCAAACCTCGGCGTCGTCAAGGTCCCGGAGCCGCGGGTGGGCGCAGTGGCCGCGGTCATCAAGCCGAAGAAGACCGTCTACGCCGAGATCGCGTTCACCGATCTGGCCGGTGGGGCGGGGGGCGGACTCGACCGCCAGGCGCTCAACGCCATGCGCAAGCTCGACGCGCTCTGCCAGGTGGTTCGCGCCTTTCCCGACGCCACCGGTCAGACACCGGACCCAGTGCGTGAGATCAACGACCTCGAGACCGAGACGATCCTCGCCGACCTCGAGGTGGCGGAGGCGCGGGTGGCGCGGTTGCAGAAGGATCGCAGCAACCCGCGAGAGCTGGATCTGCTCCAGAGAGCACAGGCAGAGCTGGAGGATGCGCGTACCCTCCGCACACTGAGCCTCGGCAACGAAGAGCGAAAGATGATTTCGGGTTACAGCTTCCTCACCCTCAAGCCGCTGCTCCTGGTGCTCAACGTCGCCGAGGATGCCGTGGCTGCGGAGGTCCCCGGCGAGGTCGAGGCGGCGGCGGAGCAGCGAGGTCTGGGAGTGGTCGTGCTCTCCGCGCAGATCGAGATGGACATCGCCCAGATGCCGGAGGAGGACCAGCAGGAGTTCGCGGCGTCGCTCGGTCTGGGTGAGCCGGCGAAGAACCGCTTCATCCGCAGCGCCTATGAGCTGATCGATCTGATCTCGATGCTGACAGCCAGCTCCGATGAATGCCGCGCCTGGCCGGTGCCGCGCGGCACCCCGGCGCCGCGCGCGGCCGGGAAGGTCCACTCCGACATGGAGCGGGGCTTCATTCGCGCCGAGGTCGTGCAGTGGCAGGACCTGGTCGACCTCGGGAGCGAGGCCAGGTGCCGCGAGGCCGGCAAGCTGCGAATCGAGGGCAAGGAATACGTCATCCAGGACGGTGACGTCGTCAACTTCCGCTTCAACGTCTGAGCCCCAATCGGCCCGAAAGGGCCTGAGAAGGCCCCCGCCTCGGGGGGATCACCCCCAGGGGCCGGTCCGCGCTCTCGGGAGCCCCGAGGAGGCGGGGCCTTGGCCGCCAGGCTGCACCTCAACTCCATCCCCACGGTCGCCGATCAGCGCTTCGGGTATCGATGATGCTGAGCCCTACGGACACTCCGGCATGAGCGTCTCGGAGCCGATCACGGCCGAGGCGACGTCCGGCGAACGTCTGGGCCTGGACGTGAGGTCGCTTCAGCGCTCGTTTCTGGATCACGTCGCATTCACCCAGGCCAAGGTCCCGGACCACGCGACCAAGGCGGATCTCTATGTCGCGCTGGCGAGAACGGTGCGCGACCGGCTCACCGAACGCTGGATTGCGACGCGCAGGGCCTACTCCGAGGATCCGAACCTCAAACGAGTGTACTACCTGTCGCTCGAATACCTGATCGGACGCTCGCTCGGCAACAGCCTGATCAACCTTCAGTTCCACGAGGAGTGCGAGAAGGCTCTGCGCGATCTGGGGTTCGAGATGGCAGAGATCCGGGAACTGGAGGAGGAGGCGGGACTTGGCAACGGTGGGCTGGGCCGTCTGGCGGCCTGCTTTCTCGACTCCATGGCCACGCTCGAGCTACCGGGATACGGCTACGGAATCCGCTACGACTACGGAATGTTCCGTCAGTGCATCCGCGATGGGTATCAAGTCGAAGAAGCGTACGACTGGCTCCGACTCGGCAACCCCTGGGAGATTCCTCGTCCCGAGCACACTCTGCGAGTGCAGCTCTACGGGAGGGTCGAGACCTACACCGATGGGGAGGGTCGCCGTCGCCACCGGTGGGTTGATACACAGGACATCCTGGCATTGCCCTACGACATGCCGGTCCCCGGCTACGGCACCAACACGGTGAACACGCTCCGCCTCTTCTCCGCCAGGTCCACCCACGAGTTCGATCTCGATTACTTCCTTCACGGCGACTACCAGCTCGCTTGCGCGGACAAGCTGCGCGCAGAGAGCATCACAAATGTCCTGTATCCCAGGGACGATTCCCCGAGAGGGAAGGAGCTCCGTCTCCAGCAGGAGTACTTGCTGGTATCGGCTTCGCTGCAGGACATCCTGGCCCGGTTTCGCCTGCAAGACCAGGACTGGGAGCTGTTGCCCGAGCGCGCCGCCATCCAGCTCAACGACACGCATCCGGTCCTGGCCATTCCCGAGCTGATGCGTCTGCTCATGGACCAGGAGGGACTGGAATGGGAGCAGGCATGGGAGATCACCACACGCACCTTCGCCTACACCAATCACAGCGTGCTGCCGGAAGCGCTGGAGAAATGGTCCATCTTCCTGCTGGCGAAGCTGCTGCCGAGACACCTGGAGATCATCTACGAGATCAACGCGAGGCTCCTCGACTCGGTATCCCAGCTTCACCCAGGAGACTTCGATCGGCTGGCCAGGATGTCCCTGATCGAGGAAGGTGAGGAGCCGAAGGTACGGATGGCCCATCTGGGCGTCGTGGGAAGCCACTCGGTGAACGGCGTGTCCGCCCTGCACACGCAGATCCTCAAGGCGAGGGTCTTGCGGGACTTCCACGAGTTCTACCCCGATCGTTTCAACAACAAGACCAACGGCATCACGCCCCGTCGCTGGCTGAAGAAGGCGAACGCTCCCCTGGCTTCCCTCATCACCGAGGCCATCGGCGAGACGTGGGTGACCGAACTCGACCAGCTTCGCCAACTCGCGCCCCTGGCAGATGATCCGGAGTTTCAATCGCGCTGGCGAGGGGTCAAGAGGCTCAACAAGGACCGCCTCGCGGCCTACCTGCGGCAGACCCAGGGCGCCGCGCTCGATCCCGACACGCTGCTGGCCTGCCAGGTGAAGCGCTTCCACGAGTACAAGCGCCAGCTGCTGAACATTCTGCACGTCATCTCTCTATACAACCGCATCAAGGCCGGAAGAGACGACGGTTTCGGGCCCCGGACGGTGCTGCTGGCGGGGAAGGCGGCCCCTGGATACCACTACGCCAAGCTGACCATCAAGCTCGCCAATGCCGTGGCGGAGCTGGTCGACGCCGATCCGGACGTGGCGGACCGTCTCCATGTGCTGTTTCTCGCGGACTACGGCGTCTCACTCGCCGAGCACATCATTCCCGCGACAGAGCTATCCGAACAGATTTCCACCGCTGGTATGGAAGCATCCGGAACCGGCAACATGAAGTTCGCCCTCAACGGCGCGTTGACGATCGGGACCCTCGACGGAGCGAACGTCGAGATCAGGCAGGAGGTCGGCGACGAGAATATCTTCATCTTTGGATTGACTGCGGACGAGGTCGAAGAGCGCAGGGCGTCGGGGTACGATCCCTGGGATTGCTACCACGGCGAGCCGGAGCTGCGGACTGCCCTCGATCAGATTGCCGACGGTCTCTTCTCTCCGGACGATCCCGGGCTCTTCCAGCCCTTGCTGGACCGTCTGCTTCACGAGGGCGACCCGTTCATGGTTCTCGCCGACTACTCCTCCTACCTTCACTGCCAGGAGCAGGTGAGCCAGACCTACCGAGACGAACGGCTCTGGACGCGCATGTCGATTCTCAATACGGCGAACACGGGAAGGTTCTCCAGCGATCGCACCATCCGTGAGTACACCGAGGAGATCTGGAAGGTCCGCCCCGTCCGCGTGACGCTGTAGGCCTTCCGCACGCGGACAGCCGATACCCGTCATTGCGCCTCGGGAAGATCGAGCACCAGGCGCTCGAGAATCCGCTGGAGGGCCCGGCCAAAGGCCTCCACCGAATCGCCGACTCCACTTCCGGTGACCTCCTGATGCTCGCCGTAGGTCTTCATCAGCAGAGGTTCGCGGTCCTCGGCCCGCACCAGAGTGAACTCGAGCTCGATCGTGACGCGGGAGGAGCCCTGGCCGACCAGGCGTTCGAAGCGATGGACGCGACCGCCAAGATCGAAGTCCGAGTCAACTCGCATCTCCGGTGTGACCACGACCTCCGCGGCGTTCGCCGAGCGGAGAAACTCCACCACCGCCCGCTGGACCATTGCCGGCGGCGAATCGACCCAGTTGTCGTAGCCCTCGCGCTTCACCTGGGAGGGATCGCTCTCGCTCCGATACAGCATTTGCCGCCCGCGTGTCATCCCGTCGCCTCGGACGGAGTCCACCAGGAGCCGGCCGCGGAGTCGCGGAACTTCGAGCCGGGCGGCCGCATCCGGCACCTCCAGACGGTAGAAGCGGTCCGGCGGGGCGGGGCCCGAAAGGCATCCGCCCAGGATCACCATCGTGGCGACGGCGAGGGGGATCGCCGCCCGACGAAACGCGCAGGTCGGATCGGCGCGCATCAATCCGCTTCGCCTCCAGACGCTCGACCGCGGATGATCACGCCCGGGTTCTCCCGGATCTGACGACTGAACTCATTCATGTTTCGCGTGGTGACCTCCAGGTGGTAGGCGATGGCTTCGATGTGCCGGGCAACCGATTCGAGCGACTCGTGCAGGTCGACGACCGCCTGGCCAACCGGTCTGCGGTTCTCCTCGACCATGCCGTTTACCGATTCGAGCAGCGCGTCGACCCGGATCCGTGTCTGCTCCAGCTCTCCCGAGACGGCAGCGAAGCTCACCGAGGTGGATTCGAGATTCTCGAGAGTGCCCTCGATTCGCCGCGCGTTCTCCTCGGTCAGGAAGCCGTCGATCTTCGCCAGTGTCTCGTTGAGCTTCGCCGTAAAACCCTCCAGATCCGCGATGATCTCGGGCCCTCCCTCTCCAAGGGCGTCGAGCATCGGCTTGAGGCTTCCCTCGATCAACTCGCCCATGTCCTCCGCCACGGAAGACATCGCCGCGAAGAGATCCGGCGCTTCGACGCTGGGAATTTCGCTGCCTGGCTCGAGAAGAGCAGCCGAGGCTCCCGCTTGCACGTTGACCACGACCGCCGAGAGCAGACCCGAGGCGGTGATGGTCACCACGCTGTCCTCCGGAATTGGCCAGCCGCGTTCCACGCTCAGGTCGAGGCGGAAGACCTGCCGGTCCTCTCGGACCGTCGGTCGGATGTCTTCGATCATCCCGACCGGATACCCCTGGTAGAGCACCTGGGTGCCGCTCGACAAGCCCATCACGTTCGCGAAGTGCGCGTGGTAGTCGTCCGTCGCTCCGGTACGGCCCGCGAGAACCGCAATCCAGGCCACGAGCCCCATCGTAACCGCGATCACGAAGGCGCCGACGATGACGTAGTTGCGCTGATCGTCTCTCATCGCTTCAGGATTCCCCACTCGAATCGATCACTACGGCGCCCCACCCGTCAGTCTCTCCAGATACGCGTCCGCATCGACCTCCCCCTCCTCGAATCTCCGATTCAGCAGGTCCTGGATGCGTTGATTGTCACTCTCACGGACCTCGTCCACGCTGCCGACCGTCAGAATCTCGCCACGATCCAGGACCGCGATCCGGTCGGCGATGCGGAAGGCGCTATCGAGATCGTGGGTAACGACCACGATCGTCATCCCCATGGCGTCTCGCAGGCGTAGGATGAGCTCATCGAGCGCCGAGGAGACGACAGGGTCGAGGCCCGCCGACGGCTCGTCGCAGAAGAGCAGCGCTGGATCCATGATCACGGCGCGGGCGAACGCGGCGCGCTTGATCATTCCACCGGAGAGCTCCGACGGCATCAGGTTCTCGAAGCCGGCCAGGCTCACCACCTCGAGCTTGAGGCGAACCATGATCTCCATCGTCTTCTCGTCGAGCTGCGTGTGTTCGCGAAGAGGCAGCATGATGTTCTCGCCCACCGTCATGGAGCTGAAGAGCGCCCCTCCCTGGAAGGCCACGCCGAGATTTCGACAGAACGCGGAGAGCTCCCTGCCACTCATTTCGGAGAGCTCACGGCCGAGGAGCTTGATGGATCCCGAGCTCGGCCGGTCGAGGCCGAGAAGGTGGCGCAGCAAGGTGCTCTTTCCCGAGCCGCTCCCACCCATGATCACCATGATCTCGCCCCGGCCCACCGTCAGGTTCACCCCGTGGAGGATCCGACGCGAGCCGTAGTGGGTGACCAGGTCGGTGACCTCGATCACGGGATCTCTCTGGCTGGCCGTCTGTTCGCTCACCGTCTCAGCGTGTCGCTACGTAGACGAAGATCATGTCCGTCACCACGATTGCAGAAATGGCGTGCACCACGGAGCTGGTGGTGACACGACCGACGCCCTCGGCGCCGCCCCGGACCGAGGCACCGTTCACCACCGCCACGATGGTGATGAGCACTGCGAAGATCACGCTCTTTGCGAGCCCGTGCATCAGGTCGCCGACATCGAGGTAGGCGATCGTCTGGTCGATGTAGGCGCCCATGCCGATGCCCAGCTCCGCCGTGATGTAGAGACCCGCCCCCAGGAGCGCGAGAAAACTCGCCCACAACACCAGCGCCGGCAGCATCACCACCATCGCTACCAGACTCGGGACCACCAGAAAGCGGATCGGATTGATGCCCATGACGCGGAGAGCGTCGACCTCGTTGCTGATCGTCATCGTGCCGAGCCGAGCCGCCAGCGCGGATCCCGATCGCCCCGCGACCAGGATGCCCGTGATGAGAGGCGAGAACTCGCGGGTCACCGAGAGCGCGACACCGATCGTCACCTGATGCTCGGCACCGAAGGGCGCCAGGGCGTCGATGCCCTGAATGGCGAGCATGACGCCGATCGTGATCGAGAGCATCGAGACGATGGGGAGGGCTCCGATGCCGACCTGCATCATCTGCACGAAGACCGGCGCGGCTCGAACCGGCTGCTCGCGAAGGCGCCCGAGCACCAGCCAGGAAAGCGCCTGTGAGACGATGCTCGCGCCCAGGCCGACGAGCTCGAGGCCACGGACCACGCTCCGCCCCACGTCCTCTGCGACGCGCAGCAGCGGCTGTCCGGCCCGACTAGGTGCCGCCATCGAGGCCGTCTTCGAGGCTGGCGTAAATCGTGAACACCTTGTCGAGACGCGCCAGCCGAAGAACGCGCAGCGCCGCAGCGTTCACCGAGACCAGCGCGAAGCCCGTTCCCTCTTGCCGGGCGAGCTGGAAGGCTTCGACCAGATTCGCCACGCCGGAGCTGTCGATGTAGCTGACGCCGGAGAGGTCCACCAGGACGTCGCGCTGCCGCTTCACGGAGTCGAGGAGAACCCGTCTCGCCTTCGGGGAGTATTCGAGATCGACATCTCCCTCGAAGGAAACCACGAGGATTCCCCGCTCCTCCCTCACTCTGTGCGTCATCGCGGCTCTTCGACTCCCTCGCCCCGGAAGAGGCTCTCCTCAGCGAATCCGCTTCACCATTCTGAGCAGGTTTCCCCCACCCGTCTTCGGCCGGATGAAATCGGCGGAGTCCATCATCTCGCGGATCAGGTGGGTTCCCAGCCCCCCCGGCCGGATCTCGTCGAGGTCGCGCGGCTTGACCGCGTCCGGATCCACCTCCGGCGCGAAGTCCCGCAACGAGACCACCAGGTCTTCTCCGCAGCGCTCGATCTGCAGCTCGATCGCCCCGCCGGGATCGTCACAGTAAGCATGGCGGATGATGTTCTGACAGGCCTCGTCCACCGCTATGACGACATCGGAGGCACACGCGGGGCTGGAGCCGCAGGACTCGACTGCCTCCCGCACCGCATCGCGAATCTTGCGCAGCTGGTCCACCCTCGCCGCCGTTCGCAGAGCAAGCACACAAGCAGCATCTTCACTAGGCATCGACACAACCGCAGTCGCCACAGACGACGAGCAGTGTGAGATCGTCCCGCGGCTCCAGGCTCTTCACGCCGGCGAGAATGGCGTCGATGCGTCCCACCAGCGACAGGTTCACGGATCGGGCGATCAAGCGCTGGAGCCCTTCGGAGCCGAGCTGGCCACCGGACTTCGAGTAGGCTTCCGTGAGTCCATCGGAGAAAGTGTACAGGGTATCCCGGTCGAGCTGCACCTCGGCCTCGGGGAACTCGCCACCCGGGACGATTCCCAGCGGAGGCGCCTGGGCGGGAAAGGGCTCGAATCCCCCAGAGCGGCTGTGGAGAAGTGGGGGCTCGTGGCCGGCGTTCGCCAGGCAGATGGTTCCCGCGCCGGAGTCGTAGACCCCGGCAACCATGGTGACGAACATTCCGCGCGTCGCCGTTTCGGCGATCTCGTCGTTGAGGATCGAGAGCAGCCGTCCGGGGCGATCGACTGATTTCGCGAGGCAGCGGTACAGGCTCGCCGTCTTCGCCATCAGGAGAGCCGCGTTCATTCCCTTTCCCGAGACGTCGCCCAGGCAAAACGCGATGCGCCCGCTCTCCAGGGGCAGGATATCGAAGAAATCGCCCGACACGGTCCGAGCCGGGACATTGACCCCGTGGATCGGAAACGGCCGTGGCCGCGGCGCCGGAAGGAGATTCCGCTGAATCTCGGCTGCGAGCTCCAGCTCGCGATGCACCCGCTCGTGCTCGACCGCGGCAACCGCCATCCGCGCGTTGGCGATCGCCAACGCCGCGGACGAGGCCAGCACCCGGAGCGGATGAATGTCCGACTCCGAGAAGCAGCCGTCCTCCGAGCACTTGTTGACGACCTGAATCGCGCCCAGCGGCCGGTCCGAGAAGCTCAAAGGAGCGCAGAGAAGCGAACGCGTCACGAAACCCGACTCATCGTCCACGATGCGCGCGAACTGTGGATCGTTCTGCACGTCGAGCACCGTTTCACAGCAATTCTGCCGAACGCAACGCCCGATGACGCCCTGGCTGACGGACAGACGCATGCCCGCGATCGGGTTCGGCCCGACGGATGCCCGGCACACCAGCTCCTGCCCTTCTTCCTCGATCAGCCAGAGGGAGCCCACCACGCCGCCGAGATGCGCGACGATCTTCTCCAGCGCGTGTTCCAGCGTCGTCTCGATGTCCCGGGATTGGGCAAAGTCCTGGGTCATCTCCGCGAGCAGCGCAAAGGCCCCGGCGAAGTCTCTGGACGCGAAGAGAGCGGACTCGTTCACGGCATTCATATCGGGATCGGACCCGGCCGCCGACGCCCGGGTCTCGGGATTCTCCGGCATTCTACACGAGTCCAGCGGGCGCGACTATCATCAGCGTGGTATTCCAGCCCAGCCAGAGGGGACCGCATCATGGACGAACGCATCCAACTGCTTCGAAACACACCCATATTCGGCGGAGTGGCAGATGAGATCCTCGCCCTTCTTCTGGATCGCGCAGCGGAGATCGTGGTTCGAAAGGGCGAGTTCTTCTTCCTGGAAGGCGACGACGGGAAGTCCGCGTTCGTGCTCGAACGAGGAAGCGTATCGATCCTGAAGAAGTGGGAAGAGAAGAGCTACCTCCTGCGGCATCTCCACGCGGGAGACTGTTTCGGTGAGGTGGCCCTGATGGATTTCTGTCGTCGAAGCGCCTCGGTTCTCGCCGACGAGGACTGTGCCGCCATCGGGCTCTCGACCAGCGATCTCCGACAGATCGCCAGCAGGGATCTGGAGCAGTTCACGATGATCTACATGAACATGGGGCGCGAGCTCTGCCGCAGGCTTCGGGACGCGGATCAACGTCTCTTTCGAGCCAAGATCGAAGTGGGACTGTCGACCGGCGAGTACGCCTTCCCGACGACGTAGACCTGGTCTGCCCGGCACCGGACGGACGCTCCTCGCGCCGGTTCCGCTGCGCGCGGATCTCGGCTACCCTGGCTCCGCGGTCCCGTGCACCTCACCCCTCTCGGCATGGGGAAGAGCATGGGACCCGACGCAACCGACCTCTCCGGGGGAGAACGCACCACCCTCGGTCTGCTGGCCTGGCTGGCCACCTTCGCCCTCGCGTTCGGCTACGTCGAAGGCGCAGTGGCGCACTACCTGCGAATGCACCTCTATCCGGACGGGTTCGATGACACCATCTCCCTGGTGGTCGACACCCACACCCTCGCCGTCGAGGTCGGTCGAGAGATCTGCACCCTTCTTCTCATGATCGCCGTCGCCGCCCTCACCAAGGGACCGTTCGTGAGACGTCTCGCCTGCTTCACCTACGTCTTTGCGATCTGGGATCTCAGCTACTATGCGGCGCTTTGGATCTTCGCGGGCTGGCCCTCGTCCCCCTACGACTGGGATCTGCTCTTCCTGGTTCCGATCCCGTGGTTCGGGCCGGTGTTGGCACCAATGATGATCTCCGGCATTGGCATCGTCGGAGCGGTCTCGGTTCACCTGATCCTCGACTGCCGAGGAAGACTGGTCGTACCCTGGCTCGGACTCGGACTGGTCAACGCCGGCCTGGTCGCGTGGGAGATCTCCTTCATGGCGCACGGAGGTCCCCGCACCGATTTTCCGAGCCACTACCGCTGGTGGCTGTTCAATCTGGGAGTCGCTTCCTGCTTCGCCGGCTATCTACTCACCTGGCGAAGAAACTGCAGCGGTCTCGGAGCTCACCCCTACCAGGGATCCGCATCGAGGGGATAGGCCTGGCAGGCGCCCTCCCCCACCGACGCGTACCGCTCTTCGCTCATCAGCGGGGTCCGCCCCACGAAACTCTGGTACACCTCACAACGCTCTCGCCAGCTCTCGAAGCGCGGATCCGTCGCGACCCGTTCGATCACCTCTTCCTGGGTCACCGCCTCGGAAGACATGCGCAGTCCGCCCCCTTCCTCGCTGTCGAAGACGATGAATTTCGCCGCTGCCTCTCCGGAATCGTCCCAGGCCGTCCAGTGAGGCTCTTCGCCGTCCCGGCCCCTGCCTGGGTCCGCCATGTAGGCGAACTCCGCCCAGTACGACATCATGCTCTTCGAGAGGTCTTCGTATCCCGCGCGCCCTTCCTCGTCGAACAGGAAACGGGTCGCCCAGCCCAGGTCGAAGTGGCCAAAGACGAAGGGAATCTCCAGCGCGTGAGCGGCGCCGAAGAGCTTGGAGTAATCGCTCCACAGAAGGGTCGGCTGCTCGTCCCAGTCGAAGCGGTAGCCCCAGACGCTCGGTCCCTGAACGCTGCGCATCGCGGCGGCCGGCTCATCCACGCCTGCGGCCTTCCACATCAGCGCCCCGTACTCTGCCCCCAGGTCGTAGAGTCGCTCGTCGTTTACCCAGAGAGGAAACTTGAAGAGCCGCGTCACGTACGGCGACGCGAAGGCCATGAAGAGCTTGTTCTCGTCGCGGTTGCTTCCCAGGATCACGGGAACCCGGTTGTAGCCACCCGGGCGAGCGAAAGCATCGATCGCGTCCTCCTTGGGGAAGACGGCGCCATCGCGCGGCATCTGGGGAAAGGAGTACATGCCCCCCAGGCGGTTCCCCTCGTAGACGCTCAGCACCTGGTCGGCGCTCTTGCCGCGCAGGTAGCCGGCCACCTCCGCGTCGCTCATGGCGTCGAGCTTCGCCTTGGCACCCTCGCGATCCACCGCCTCGCCGTCGCGGATCAGGAGCTTCAGCAGGACCTCTCCCGAGCTCCACTTGTCACCGGGCTCCTCGGCATCGACGAAGTGCTCGGCCTGGGCCAGCGTGGACGTCCGAATTCCGCCACTCTGGACGATGGCGCGATGGAAGAGACCGCTGGCGCGTGGCGAGAGCAGCATGCTCAAAGTGTTGCGGCCACCCGCCGACTCGCCAAAGACGGTCACCCGCCCGGGGTCGCCGCCGAAGGCCGAAATGTTCTCCCGCACCCAGCGGAGCGCCTGCACATGGTCGAGTGTGCCGTAGTTCCCGGATCGGTCGTCCGGACTTGCGCCCTCGCTGCGAAGCGAGGGATGAGAAAACCAGCCGAAGGCACCCAGGCGATACTGCACGGTGACGACGATCAGTTGATGCCTCAGAGCGATGCGACCGGCATCGAAGATCTTGGCGTCGCCGATGCTGTTGCCACCGCCGTGGATCCAGAGCATGACGGGAAGGCGCTTCTCGCCTCGTGGCACCGCCTCCGGCTCGAACCGGGGGGCGTAGACGTTCAGGTAGAGGCAATCCTCGCTGCCCATGGGTTCTCCCTCGCGCGTCCCGCTGGAGGCCGTGCGCGGACCCGCGAACTGCATACAGGAAGAGCCGAAGGAGACGGCCTCGCGGGTTCCGGCCCACGACTTGGGCGGCTGTGGCGCACGCCAGCGGAGATCGCCCAGAGGTGGCTGCGCGAAGGGGATGCCCCGCCAGACCTGGGCACCCTCCTCGGAGGCGAATCCCACCACGGAGCCCTGCTGGATCACGCGCTTCGAGCTGGGATCGACCTGGGGCGGAGGCGATTCGTCGGCGCGACCGCAGGCGAGGGACGAAGCAATCCCGGCGGCGGTGAGCAGTATCAGGGTGCGGTAGAAGCAACTGGGCAAGACGTTTCTCCTCGCTCTTGGGAACAGTTCCAGACGCTGGCTATCCCAACTCCAGTGTGCGCAGAAAGTCCTGCGCCTCCGTCGGCGACATCCAGTTGACGACGAAGAGCGCGAAGCCGCGACCGCCGATCTCCCGGACGATGGTTTGCGCCCCTTTGGCGGTGACGTAGACCTGACAGCGCTTCCCACCGTCGCGGATGCGCTTCAGCAGCGGCAGCCACCCCTCCGCCTGCGGCTGGCCATCCCCAGGGATCCACTGGATGCCGCGGAGACGCTCCAGCGAGAGAAGCAGATCCAGGTGCTTGATCTGCCCCTTGCCGTCCAGATGGTAGAAGCCGTGGTCGAGCTTGTCGCAGCAGGCGGCCAGGTCGGGCAGCACGAAGCGCTCGAACATCTGCGGCGAGATCATGTAGGCGAAATCGCTCTGGAGCATGTAGCAGCGGCCGGGCGACCAGATGGGCGCCCAGGGCGTCGTGCCCCGCTCGCCCCGCTGGATGATGGAGTGGAGCTCGTCGTAGTAGCGTTGCCAGAACCGCGTGGTCTCCCCGATCAGTCGCGCGACCTCTCCTGGGGCGTCGGAGACGTCGAAGAGCAGCTGCTCGGTGGTGCGCAGCGACGCCAGGATGTCGAGGTTGCCACCCAGGTCGGTGTGACCGACGGTGACCAGCCCCCCCCACCGCTCCACGGCCCGACGGGTGAGAGCGGCCACCCGTTCCCACCAGGGATTGCCGGGGTCGTGGGCGAGCTCGAGCTTCTCGATGGGACTTTGCTCGGCCGGCTCGAACCAGACGGTCCCCGGCACCGGCTGCACCTTCGCACCCAGGAACCCCGCCGCGATGCCGGGGCCGAAGTTGGGCCACCAACGCGGCCAGGCATCGCCGTGGAAGTACCTTCTCTCCAGGTGCGCCTGGTAGTGGTCGAGCACCTCGTCGACAGGCGTCTCCAAGGGGAACTCGCTGGTGAAGCGCTTCTCGGGAGCCAGCGCCGGGTCTCCCTCACCCGAACGGGGGATCCGCCCCTCGATCATCACCAGTGGACGCTCCAGCTCCCCCTCCCACCAGGCGGTCCAGTCCCGCTCGAGGCGTTCCCAGTCGCGCGGCCCGAACTGCAGCTCGATGCTCACGGTGCCATCCCCTCGGATCGGAGTCAGACGCCGACCCCTCACCGGGCGCGCCGGCCGACATCTTGGCACTCCCACCCCCGGGGAGACAAGCCCCGCCCATCGCCCCATCCCTCAAGCCTCCTGGAGAATCTGCCGATGCGGAGAAGATCTACCCAGTTCAAGGGGATAGCTGCCACTCTTGCCGTCCCATGGAGGGATCTACCGATGCGATTCCTGGTCTCGTTCCTCGCCCTGTCCGGGTGCCTCCTGGGAGGATGCGGAGCCGTGCTGTTGCAGGGCGCCGCCGTGGCGACCTATCCGCTCGACAAGGCGGGCACCTTCAAGGAGGCCCAGCACCTCTACACCTCGAACATCCGCTTCGGGCTGTTCGAGGAAGCGAAGCCCTTCGTGGAGCCGGAGCTCCAGCCGCGCTTCCAGGAGGCGATGAACCGCTTCCGCGAGCTCCGCTTCAGCGACTACTCGACCGAGTCGATCGACATCAATCCGGCGCGGACGGAGGCGACAGCGGTGGTGCTCTACCGCGGCTACTGGCTCTCCTCGCCGTTCGAGCGCGAGATTCGCAGCGTCCAGCGGTGGCGGCGCCAGGTCCCCACCCAGAACTGGTACGTGACGCCCGACTTCGACACACTGCTCGGACCAGCCGGGAGCTGACCTCCCCCGCCCGCTGCTCGCCCGCTTTTCTCACCGGGTCGCGTCGCGAGGGCACCGCGAGCGACGCGGTGCCGCTATCCTGAGCGCCGCACCCGCGGCATCGCTCCCCGGCCGCGGGGGGAGGGACCTTCGATGCAAGACCGCGCACCGCTCGTCGCGTCGGCGATTCTGATCCTGGTGGCTGCCACCCTCGCCTGCCAGCAGGCGCCCCCGGTCGTCAACGTGCAGGCGCCGCCCTGCAAGTGCGCATGTGACTTCAAGGCCACGGCGCCTCAGGTGGGCAAGGGCTGCTGGGTGAGCGGCGACATGATGGTCTGCCCGCTGGTGCGCCGCGACCTGGAGATCCAGCCGGCCTATCCCTCGGAAGACCCGCGCTGCCAACGGCTCCCGAGTGGAGAGCTGCAGTGTGCGATCCACCCGGGCGATTCGCTGCCTCCGGGCTCCGCGCCGGCTCGCTAGCCTTGGTCGCCGGAGAGCACCCGACGCAGGTGATCGCTCAGCTCTCGTTTGAGCTCATCCAGCTTCGGGCGAAATTCCGCCAGCAATTCGCTCCGCTTCTCTCGCCACCCTTCGCTCTGCTCCATGTTGATGCGGATCGCAGAGCCGGATATACCCAGCTCGCGCAGGGTGACCGCTTCGGCCTGTTCCGTCTTCGCGAATTCCCGCTGCTTCTGCTCCTCGTAGTCTCGGAGAATTCCGCTCAAGCGGCTGGATGTTTCCTCCAGGCGATCATCGCGGACCAGGGTCTTGATTCCCTCGAACCCCCTGGCCGTGGCTTCTGTCGCTCCGATGTCGATTGCCTGGCACATCGACGCCAGAAATGCTCCGCGGACGATTTCACCCTGTCCGCCCTGGTACCTGGATAGCTCGGCATCCAGCTCCTCCGCCGCGAGATCTCCGGCCAGAAACCTCCCGCCGATGGCTCGCCCCCGAGGCCCGTATTCCTTTTCCTGCTGCTGCCGGAGCTCCTCTTCCGTCAATCTGGGCAGCTTGGCAGCTTTCTCCATGGCGAGCTCGATCGTGCTCTTGATCTTGCCGGACATGGCCTGCTCCTAGAAGAGAAGATGGGTTCGGAGGAAGTCGAAATTTCTCCGAACCTCCTCTCCGCCTTCGATGATCCCCGAGTGGCCATAGGGATGGCCACAGAGGACGAACTCGATCTCGAGCTGCGACAATCGCGTGATGCTGTTTTTCAGCGCCTCGGGGTTGCCCCCGGGGAGATCGACCCGCCCCGTACTCCGGTAGAAGATCAGGTCACCCGCGATCAGCACTTTCTCCCGCGGCCAGTAGATGGTGGTGTGCCCGGGGGAATGGCCAGGCGAGTGAAACACCGTCAACTGCACTGGCGATTCCGTTCCGAGGTCGAGATTTCCCTCTCCGAGGAGCAGGTCCACCGTCCCCCCAAGCTGCGAATAGATGCCGGCCTCGGCCTCGTGAATGGCGACCAGCGCACCGGTCTCCTCACGAATCACTTCGGCCGCCTCGCTGTGATCCGGATGGCAGTGAGTGAGCAGCACCAGCCCGATGGCTTCGGGATCGATGCCATCTCCCTCCATCTCGTCGCGCAGACTTTGGAGACCTGCTTCCCCCAGCGCGGGCGTCGTCACGTGACCCGGGTCGATCACCACGTGCCGGTCGTCCTTCAGCACCCCGGCCAACACGTAGCGATTGCAGTTGTTGTCCCTCCCCGACCACACATAGGCGAAGAGATCTCCTACCAGACGCATCTTCCCTCACATCCGTTCTGCCGCAGCCACCGGGACTCTCTCCCGGAAGAGCTTACACGATTCGCGCTGCCTTCCGGATTTTCCCGGGGAGGAGCGCCTATGATATCGTCGGGCTTCCCACGTGTTGCCGATGAGCGGCCAGCCGCTCGAAACCAGGAGGTGAGATCTCGTGCGCGCTTCGATTCTGCAGCGCTGGTCCACCAAGGTCCAGCGGATCCGCGGCCGGCGTTTCCTCGATGCGGCAATGGCGGCCGCTGCCCTGGTTTCGACCGCGGACGAAGACGTAAGACTGTCGGAACAGTTCGCTCTCGACCGGCTGCTCGAACGGATGGAGCGGCTCCGCATCTTCGACCCCCGTGCTGGAATCGAGCTTCACCGTCGCTACGTAGAGCGCATCATGGCGGAATCTGGCGATGGTCGGCGAGATGCGATCGATTCCGTGTCGGCCTTCCGGGGAGACGAAGAGCAGGGACTCCTGATACTGTACGTGGGTGCGGTCGTCGCAAGAGCAGACGGTGATCTCTCGGAGCCCGAGGCGCGAGCACTAGCCGATATCGCCTCTGCGCTGGACTTGCCGGTGGAAGAGTCGCTGGGTCGCATCTGGGGAACGGGCTCGGCTGAGGCGTCCGGTCTCCCCGGCGGAGCGAAGCCGGTCCAGTCCACTGAGGACTGATCTCGAGCCCAGGGGTCGAGGGTGGATGCTGGGAGAGAGCTGATGAAGCCGCGAATCCGAAGCGCATGGTACCTGGTGATCGCCGTCTGCCAGTCGCCCGGGATCGAGGACGAATTCGACGGCATGGTGGCAGCCCGCCACGCTCTGACCTCCCCGTCGGGTGATGCCCCTGTGGGCCGACGGGAGGCTGGGTTCAAGTGACCGAACCCCGCGACTCGAGTGGGAGTGGAGAGAGCTATTCGGCCCGCTCTGCGACGACGGCGTCGACAACGACGGCGACGGAACTGTCGACTGGAACGGCGGTCCCCCGGGGAGAGTCCGCCGACCCGAGCTGCGCGGATGACTCAGACGCGTCGGAGCGCGACCCGACCCTGGCTCTCCCTCCGGCGCGGCCACCGGGCTTGACCGCGACACGTTCTTTCGTCTCTCCGCTCTCTCACAGATCGCGGCATCTGCGAGGGTTCCCCGTGGAGATGCAGCACACTTCCGGGTGTTAGTACGAGGCCATCGCCCAGGCGATCACCTTGATCAGATCCGTGTTGTCCACATAGGGTCCGTAAACCGGGTCATCTCCGTCGGCGTAGTGGGAGAACATCGTGGCGGCGTCGCCATTGGCAAAGAGGGGGACGAGGCGGTTGGTGTGCTCGCCGGTATGCCACTCCATGCCCGGCAAATTGCCGGAGCCGTTGTTCGCGATGGGCGTCCAACCGGGGTCCGAGCCAGGGCCCGTGAGGTAGCCGGTCTCGTGGTCACCGGTGACGATGAGCAGGGTCTCTCCCCAGTTGCTGTTGGTCTCGACCCACTCGACCACAGCCTGCACGGCGTCGTCGAAGCCGATCTGCTCCTCGATCATGCGCCCTGATTGGTTGGCGTGGCTGGCCCAGTCAACCGCGCCCCCTTCGATCATGAGGAAGAGACCATCCGGGTCGTCGTCGAGAATATTGAGAGCTGCCCTCGCCGTCTCTTCCAGTGTGGGTACGGTCTCGATCAGGGGAACCACGTAGGGACCTGCGTTCGCATCTCCGCTGCGTTCCTGCTGGAGTGTCTGGTACACTTGCGCCGTTCCAAGGACACGCTTGGGCGTAGGGCCGCTCATCAGGGCCTGGAACTCCCCCCGACTCTCGACGAGCACCCAGGGATCTGCCACACCGTCGCCATCGGCGTCACCTCCGGCAGTGCCGGCGACCAGTTCATCCCAGGTCGTTTCGCCACCAACGTAATTGAAGGTGTTTGGGGTAGCTGTGGCTTGACCGTCCTTGTCGAACCAGGGGTGGCCAGCTCCCATGATCACGTCGACGGCGCTGTCATGGACCATTTCCTGTCCGATTGCCGCAAAGTTGTTGCGGCTGAAATTGTGAGCCACGAATCCGGCCGGGGTGGCGTGCGACCACTCGACGCTGGTCACCACGCCAGTCGCTTTGCCCAGCAGCTCAGCGAGTTCAACGACGTTTGGCAAAGGCTGAGAGGACACATCAATGCCGATGGCGCCAATGAATGTCTTGACGCCAGTGGACATCGCGGTGGCCGCCGCTGCCGAATCAGTCCAGCAATACTTCACATAGTCGAAATCACTCCAGGCGGCGACCGGGTCATAGCCCAGACCCACACACCCCCCCGCCAACCAAGCCATCCAGGTGGTCATCGCGTAGTGCACCGGAAAGCCGTTGTAGACCTGTTGCGCGGCCAGGCCGTATCGATAGTAGCTGCTGGCTTCGATGTGGTTGTAGTCCCAACCGTCGGCGATCATGACAATGACGTTCTTGGCAACGGGCTTTGGGGTGTTTCTGGCGCGTGCTGCAAAGACGCGAGCCGGGTGCACGGCCATGGTCAGCAGGATTGCAGCGACCAAGCAGGTCACTGCCCAGATCGTGCGGTTACTCCGTGTCCTCATTTCGCTCCCCTTTCTCAGACCTATGCGTCTTCAACTTCCCGGAAGTGATCTCTGCGAAATGGGAAGTTATCATGCACGCTTCCCAGCCAACCTATATTCTCAGAAAGTGGTGCAACGGTCCAATTATTCGTCGCTTCCACACCATTCATCCTTGCTCCGTGGGATAGGCATTCCCCCCGCTGTCGTGGGCACTTAGGGGTCGTTCATGAGCATGACCCGGTTCCGTGGGCACTCTGATACCGCGCTTTGAGTCGAGCCGGAATCGGCCCTTGCGGCGGGGCGAGTTGCGGATACCAGCGCGCACTGGCGAACCGCTTCAGTCACCCTGGGTGTGATCGATGAAGACATGCTCCTTGGCGAGCCAGATGCAGGACCTGGAGAAGTCGATGAACCTGCTCTCATCTGCGACGGCCCGCGCACCCGCGGCCCGTGCCTCCGAGTGGTCGCCCCCGAGGTTGCGCCGATCGAACCAGAGCTCGGCATGCCCCATGTAAGCCTCGACCTTCACGCTCCGGCCCTCGCGCATTGCCTGCTCGGCCGGATGGGGAAAGCGGTGCACCTGAACGTATCGCAGGATGCCCGATGCCGTTGCCTGCGAACGGATCAGAGGACCGTGATTCGTCCGCCAGTACAGCTGAGCGTCCTCCTCGCTGAGCTCGGCCCTGCGGCGCAGTGGGTAGTAGAGCTTCACCAGGGAGCTTCGCGGACGCGCCAGCAGGTTCTCGGGCGCTGGGTTCACCTGCGGATACTCGTGACTGAGCCAGATGGGTGAATTCGGGAGGTCGATGAACCTGGCCTCATCCGCGAGGAGAGCGGCGCCCGCCTCCTGGCCCTCGCTCGAGCTGATGGCACCGGCGAATGCCTCCTCGTTGTCCCACCAGAGCTCCGCCACACCGTCGTAGGGGTCCTCCATCCCCCCGCGCGCCGCGGCCATCGCCTCATTCGCCGGATCGTCGATGGTGTGAACCTGGACGTAGCGTCGAGCGCATAGCGCCGTTCCAAAGCTTGCGACCAGGGGTCCGTGAGTGCGTCGCCAGTACTCCTGGAACTCGTCCCGGGTGAGGTCGGACCTCCTCCGAAGAAGAAAGGTAATTCGTAGCACGGCCGTCTCCTCTTCCAGTCGCCGATAATACCAAGGATCCCGCTGCCGACGCAGAGGATGAACCGCCCCCGGGCGGGTCGCTCCTGCGCGACGTCACAACGGTGGGGAGGAAGACCCGCGCCCAGGTTGCGGTCCTTCCAGTAGGATCACTGATGGGGACCCTGCGCCATTTCGGCATTCAGCCACTGGCCGATTCACCCGCCCTTCTCCTTCCCTGCTGCATCCCGAGGTGTATCCATCCCGACGCTGTCCCTCACAAGCTTGAGATAGATTCGGCCGGCGGACAGCCGCAGGTGCAGCTGCGGATCCATCAGGCTCCGCCTGATCGCCGTCGACGTCTTCTTCGACGAGACCACATCCAGGGATTCCTTGAGCGATGGGAAGGTCTGCAGCAAGTGGTTGAGCCGCTGCAGCGCCTCGTACCGTGTTTCGATCGCTGTGTACTGAACGAAGAACGCCTGCGAATGTGCCTGCGGGCGATCGACGTAGCTTATCTGGTGATACGCCTCATACGTCTTCTCGATCCCCTCCAGATCTTCGACGATCCTCGCCAGCTTCTTCCATTCGGCAGTGAGATCACCCGGATCCTCTACCGACGTGGCAAGCGCAAGCAGCGCCTCGTCGAGTCCCGAACGCATCGAGTCAAGCCGTGCAAGATCATTGGCCGCACTCCTCTGAATCTCCTCGTCGTTCATCTTGACCAGGGCACTGGTCTTCATCGGTGAGACAACCCAACCGACGTAACCAAGCAGCAATAGCGATGCGGCCACGGCGGCATAGAGGGCGTACGTAATCCGGCGCCCCTTCTCCTCGTCCTCCTGGCTTGGCTCGCGACCTTTCTCCTTCATATCCGCGTCCCAGAGCTCCTTTTGCGTCCGCACGACAGTCACGAACAGCCCAAAGACCGCGAATCCGAGAACATAGGGAAGCGCAGCGCGAACGTATTCAGGATGCACGAAGCAGATCAAAGCGTTGACGACGATGAATACGATCCGGATTTCGGTCGGCCCGATCCCCAGGTACGCGATCCGGAACTGGTTGGTCGCGGCAAAGGAAAGGAAGGAATTCACCATGAACGCCCCGAAAGTCATCAGGACCAGGAGCAGAAGAAACCCATAGTGCTGTGGGAACAGCCAGCCATAGCCAACCAGCATGGAGCACAGAAAGATGTAGTCCAGAAAGTGATCCATGTAGAAGCCCCACTTGATCAGTCCCGTGTCACGCTGCCTCCCTACAGCGCCGTCCAGGAGATCCGTGACGTACTGCATCACGATCATCAATGACGTGAGCCACATCCAGTGAACGTTGTGGCGTGCGAGAAAACTGAACAGGAGCACAAGGATGCTCCAGAGGACGGTCGTCGCGGTGAGGTGATACGTTTCGAGCCACGGTGGCACCATGGGGAGCAGCCATTGTCTGAGACGCTCTTCCGGGGCCGCGAGCAGTGACCTTCCGAACTTCTTGTCGCCCTGAAACGTCATATCCACCCCCTTCGCAGCACTCAAAAATACGTCGAGTGCGGAGGATCGTCATCATCCCAGTATTCGGACAGACTGATTTCTCTTCTCTGTCGCCTGGCGGCTCCTGGGAGGGGGTATTCGTTGTTTCCGCGAAATTGTTGAAGTTTGGCGGCCTCCCCGGCATAGTCGAGGAATTCAGAGGAGGCCCACATGAAAGTCCGACTGGCTGGAAATCTAGCAACAGCCTTGGTTCTGGTGCTGGCAGCCGTTGCTCCGGCGAAGGCCCGCGACCTGGAGGCCGAGGCCGCTGCCATGAAGGTGCTCGACGCCTACATGACCGCTTTCAACGCGCAGGACATAGCCGCTTTCGAGGGAGTGCTCCATTTCCCTCATTACCGTATCGCGGGCGGCAATGTCTCCGTGCTCCAGGACCCGAGCGCCCTTCCCGTCCTTTTCGAGCGTTTCGTCGCGGCGATGCCGGGCTGGGATCACAGTGCGTGGGAGAGGCGCGAGGTAATCCACTCGGGACCTGACAAGGTGCATATCGATACGCGGTTCACTCGCTATCAGGCTGACGGATCAGTCCTCGCAAGCTACGACTCGCTCTATATTCTGACGAAGCGGAATGGGCGCTGGGGAGTGCTGGCGAGGTCGAGCTTCGCGCCGTGAAGGCATCAGCGCCTGGAGCCAGCGCCGCTGCATCTCATGACGAGCCGCACTCCAGCTGCAACTACAACGCACCGGCCGGTAGAGTGGGCTAGGATTTTCCGAGATCCGCATCTACAATTGCCGGTCAAGACATCAACCCCCTCCATAGAATGTGCCGACCGGGAGAACTCCTATGCTCAAGACAAGGCTTACCGAGATGCTGGGAATGAAACACCCCATCATCCAGGCTGGGATGGGCCCTTTCAGCAACAACAACCTCTGTGTCGCCTCTGCCAATGCCGGCGCGCTGGGTCTGCTTTCTACCAGCGGCCTCTTCAACCGCGAACTATCACCTCTCATCTATGAGGCATTCGTGAAGAGCGGTGAAGCTTCCATGGATGATGACATTGCGGGAGTCCTCGAGACGGTGTTGAAGAGGACATACCGCCTGACCAAGGACCGCGGTGGCGTCTTCGGAATCAACACACTGGTCTCCACCGAAGTCGTCGACAACGCCAGGCTGGTCATTGATACGGCCATCAAGGTCGTCGAAGAGAACCCCGAAATGCGGGATCAATTCAAGGTCATCTTCACCTCTGCGGGCGATCCTGTTCCCTGGCAGGAGAAGATCAAAGGAGCGGGGTTTCACTGGCTACACGTGGTTCCGTCGGTCAAGGGAGCCTTGAGGTGCCAGAAGGCAGGCGTGGATTGCATCGTTGCGTCCGGCCACGAAGGCGGTTTTCACATCGCCTGGGAGCCGGTCCATTCGATGGTCTTGCTGCCTTCCGTGGTGGATGCACTAGCCGGTTCCGGGATTCCGGTGGTGGGCGCCGGTGGATTCTGCGACGGCAGAACGCTGGCTGCAGCACTTGCGCTTGGCGCCGATGGGGTCCAGATGGGTACACGATTTCTGGCCACACAAGAGAGTGACTTTCACCAGATCTGGAAGGAGCAGGTCGTACTGACGAAAGACCGGGGCACCCTCGTGGCCCGCGGCTTCGTCGGGCCTGCCAGGTGGTTGAAGACGCCTTCGAGCAAAGAGCATCAGAAGAATACCCTCCTGAAGGCCCCCAGTGTCTATCTGGATACACCGGATGACTTGACGACGATCCCCGTCGATCTGTTGATCAGCGAGAGAGAGGCCATCGACGCGGTCTGCACCGGTCAACGCGAAAAGGCCCTGATGGCCGGCGGCGAATGCGCCCAGAGGATAAAGGACCTTCCCGCCGTTCAAGACCTGGTCGACGGTATCATCGATGAAGCAACGAAAATCGTGAGAGACCTTCCCCAATTCGCGGCCAATTTCTCATGACAAGAATCGCCGGCGCCAATCAGAAGAGAGAAGGGCCGCTGGATGGAATCCGGGTATTGGAGTGTGCCGTCTTCCACGCCGGACCGGGGGGCAGTGCCATCCTCGGTGATCTCGGGGCGGAGGTCGTCAAGATAGAGACTGCTGCCGGGGATCCGGAACGGCATTGGACGAATGTGGGTGGGGTCGACTTCTCCCTCCCGAATGGCGACAGCGCGATGTTCGAAGGATCGAACCGGAACAAGCGCGGCATTTGCCTCGACATGAAGAAAGAGAAGGGCCGCGCGATTTTCGATCGCCTGGCGAGAAAGGCAGACGTCTTCGTCACGAACCTGCGAAAGAGCACCAAGGTCAAGCTGGGCCTGGACTATCCAACTCTGGCCCGATTGAATCCGAAGATCATCCACGCCAGCGTTTCCGGATACGGGCTCGAGGGCCCGATGAGCGATCTCGGGGCCTTCGACCCTCTGGGACAGGCCCGATCGGGAATGATGTTCGTCACCGGCAGCCCGGAGCCGAAGATGCTCCACCTCGGGCTGCTCGATCAGGCCACGGCCATCGCGCTCAGCCATGCCATTCTGACCGCTCTTTTCGTCCGCGAGCGCAAGGGAATCGGACAGGAGGTCCACGTATCCCTCTACAGCACGGCCCTGTGGATCCAATACGCCAACCTGATGTTGAGCAGTTTTCTTTCCACCGATCCCAGCGTTGCCACCACCCGTTCCAATCACTCGCCTTTGCGTAACGCATTCTGCTGCCGGGACGGGGGGTGGATATTGGGGACGCACCACCCCGAAGAGAGATACTGGCCGAGCTTCTGCGAGGCCACGGGAAAGACCGGCCTCTTGACCGATCCTCACTTCACCGACGATGTCGGCAGACCCATCAACTTCGTCGATCTAATCGAGATCTTCGACGAGGTGTTTTTCACCAGGACGCGCGACGAATGGATGGAGATCTTCCAGGAACGTGGACTCATGTTCTCCTCCGTTCAGCGGATCGGCGAAGTCACGAGCGACCCCCAGGCCCTGGCAAACGACTACGTGGTACCCTTCGACCACCCGACGCAGGGGCGCGTGAACCTCCCCGGCTATCCGGTGTACTTCAGCGCCTGCCGCTCCGGTACTCGAAGCGCGGCCCCCACGTTGGGTCAACACACGGACGAGATTCTTCGCGAAATCGGCTATGGGGATGCGGAGATCGATACGCTGAGGCAGGAGAGCGTAATCAGGTGATGTGATCCCTCCGCGCCTTGCTGCGGAAGCATCTCTTGGCTCGGCAACCCAACTGATCCAAATCGCCCTGACGGGTCACACTGTCCATTCCAATTGCCCGATTCCTGCCGAATTCCGGCCACTTATCGAAACGCATCCTCAGCCCCGGGGGTGCGCCGCCGGCCGGCGGCGCAGGTTTTCAGCAGTCCGGATGGACAGATCAGCAGTAAACCGCCACGGCGGTTCGCCCGATAAGGCCATCAGCTCTTCACCCGGAGGTCTATCCTGCTGCGAGCGCACCTGGAGCTGCGAACGGTGCGACCTCTTTTTGCGATATCTCGGGGGACGTCGAGGATCGTCATGATCGGATATGTCAGCTGGGGAGGAGGATTCATGCCCCACAACACACGCCTTCTCGTCATCATCGCCTGCTGCGTGCAGCTCGTTTCTTCTTCCTCGCTGGCCAACGCCGACTTCGGTGAACCGATCGCGGTATCAGGCAATTGGACCGTGCGCCGTACACTTCATGCGATCACCAACGAATCGAGCTGCGTAGCGATCTACAAGGATCGCTTCGAGATCCAGTTGGATGAGAACGACCTGTTCGTCAGCCTTCGCGGCCGGGGAGATGTGTCTTCCGTCGTTCTCCGATTCGACGACAAGCCGGCAGAGGAGTTGCGATCGGCATCCGAGACTGAGAAGAATGTCCATGCCCTCAACCTTCGCGGCAGGGAGTTCGAGGAGCTCATGTCCTCAAAGCGCCTCAGAGTGCAGATTCGGACCACCGCCGACACCACCATCGAGGAAGACCTCGATCTCGATGGTGTAAGGAAGTTACACGGCAAGTTCACGGGTTCGCAGTGCCGAGGTGAAGTGACGCGCTGAAGCCGGCGCGCTGTCCCTTGGCAGGGTCGAGGGCTAGCGCTCGCGCAGCGCGTCGCGGATCTCGGTGAGCAGCACCTCCTGCTTCGGCGGCTCGGCGGGCGCCTCTTCCTCCTTCTTTTTGGCCACGTTCATCGCCTTGATGACCAAGAAGATCGCGAACGCGATGATCAAGAAGTCGATGACGACCTATCGAGGCGCATCTTCAGCCGTGCGTAGCCCTGGCCCGGTGGCAGCCCCACCGACCGGACCACCTTCAATCTGGGCGTTTCACCACGATGAAGAATTTCGTTTCACGGTTAACATGGCTGGAAGCGTCGGCCCGGAAATGATGAGAGAGCCAAAAGGGAAACGCCGGTTGAGATAGCGCGGCTGAAGGTGAAGCGTTGCGGCCTCGCCGAGCACTACCGCCGCGTCTATCTGGTGGCGCCGCGCCACCCGGAGAGCTTCTGGTCGCTGCAGGAAACGGTCGGCCTACTGGGGGCCAAGACCCTCGTTCCCAACTCGGCGCTGGCCACGCTAGTCGCGCTCACTCCCTCCGATGTCGGAGTGGAATTCGTGCTCGGCGACGAGAACGTCTTCGCGATCGACCTGGATCTACCCTGCGACCTGGTGGCGATCACCGGTGCGACGCTACACGCGCCTCGAATTGTCGAACTTTGCAGCGCGTTTCGGGAGCGCGGCATTCGGGTCGCCCGGGGTGGAACCTGCGCCACGCTGCTACACGATCGCTGCCAGGGCATGCCTGACCATCACTTCATCGGCGAGGCCGAGCACACCTGGCCGCGGTTTCTCGGAGACTGGATCGCCGGCGTGGCCGGACCGGTCTACAAACAGGGCGTACTTGGGGAGGAAACCGCGGGTCAAACCGACTTCCGCAGCGAGCGGGAGGTGCGCCGGCTGTTCTGGCGAAACATAGCCCGGGCGCGCTACCTCGATCGGGGCACGCGGATCCGCATGTTTGGCCTGCTCGCCCAGTACCGCCACTTCCGCACCTTCGTCACCAAGCCGCGGAGTCTGCCTGGGAGGGTCGGGGGCTGGCGCGGTGGCCCGTAGGGCATCCCTTTGCCGTATCCGGGGTTTCCTGTAAGGTCAGATGGCTCCGAAGCCGGAATTGCCTTCCGCTCGCGGGGTTGTGATCAATTTCGGATTGCATTCTCATCCGCGGGCGGCCGCGGCGCCCCCGAAGAAATTGAGCGGAGCGACCGCGCCGCTGGTCAACGCATGTAAGTCTGCTTCGGGTAGTTCCGACACCCCTCACTGCCCAGGCTCGCATACTCCTCATCATCCCAGAGTTCGGTGTCCGCCAGGCCAATTGCGTAGATTTCGCAGTGCTCTTCCTGATTTCTCAAGCCGGTTTCGGCCAACAGCCGGTCCCGCACCTCCTCCAACCCAATCGTATCAGAAGACATCCGGATGCCACCGTCACTCGGCGTGTCGAAGATGATGAACTTGTCTCCCTCAGCCTGACTGTCGCCCCAAGGAAGCCACTCCGGCTGCTCTCCATCTCTTCCCTTCCGGGGTGCCCCGCTATAGGCGAACTCCGCCCAGTACGATGACATGCTGTGCGCCAATGCCTCTCTACCCGGGAGGTTCTCATCGGAGTTCACGTATCGCGAGAGAAATCCAGAGGCGAAATTCTCGAACACGAAGGGGATCTCCACCCCGTGCGCCGCACCCAGGAATGCGCTCATGTCGATGCCGAATATGGACGGCTCCTCGTCCCAGTCGAACCGGTAGGCATACACGCTCGGTCCCTGGCTCTCTCTGAGTACCGCCGCTATCCGGTCTACCCCTGTTGCCTTCCGGATGTCGGTTCGGTAGCTGGAGACCCGCTCATACTGCTCGGGATCCTTCATACGCATGTAGAGCCCGAAGTAGACATCCACGTACTCAGGGTCTTGCACCATGAAGAGCTTGTGTTCGTCACGATTCGTGCCCAGGATCACGGGGATGGCATTGTACCTGCTCACGTCTCTGAACACGTCAAGGGCACTCTCGATGGGCAACACCGCGCCATCGCGAAAGAGCTGCGGCACGGAAAGCATCCCGCCGGCGCGGGGCTCGTACGCGCCCAGGATGTCGTAGTGGTCCTTGGACCGCAGATACTCTGCAATCTCTCGATCGCTCATTTCGTCCTGGTGCATCTTGGCTGTCGCACGATCGGCAGCGATACCGTCGGCGATCAAGAGCTGATTGATGATCTCACGAGAGCTGTAGGCGTGCCCTGGTTCCGCCGCATCCCTGTAGTTCTCAGCCCGCGCTCTGGTGATGGTCGTCGATCCGCCGCTCTGCACAGCGGCTCTCTGAAGCAACCCTCTCGCCTTCGGAGATAGCAGCATGGTGATTGTGTTGCGCGCGCCTGCCGACTCACCGAAGACTGTCACATTCCCGGGATCACCGCCGAAGGCGGAGATGTTGTTCTTCACCCAGGTCAAGGCACGAATCACGTCCAGTGTGCCGTAGTTGCCGGAACGGTCTTCGGGTGTCGTGTCTGCCCCCCTGAACGCTGGATGAGAAAACCAGCCGAAGGGACCGAGTCGGTAGTTGATGGTGATGAAGACGACACGGTGTTTGGCAACGAATGCCTTGCCGTCGTAATTGCCCCCGTGGCCAATGGTGTTTCCACCGCCGTGAATCCACAGCATGACCGGAAGACGGTCTTCGCCCTGAGGGACCCTGTCCGGGGCAAAGGCCGGTGCTCGAACGTTCAAGAACAGACAATCCTCCGAGCCAATGGCCTTTCCATACTGCTCCCTCGGCACGCCCCCGAGAAGGCCACCAATCTGTGTGCACACAGATCCGGTCCTCAGAGTCTCTCGGGTACCTTCCCATTCACGGGCTGGACGAGGCGCCCTCCAGCGCATCTTGCCTATCGGAGGCCCGGCAAAGGGAATGCCCAGCCAGGCATGGGTGCCAGTGTCCTCCGTGAATCCCACGATCATGCCACTACCGGTGTGGCGGAGCGTCATGGGATCGACGCTGACGGGTTTCGGCTCCGGTCTACTCCTGTACTTCTGAAGCTGGTAGCCAAGCCCGAGAACGACGAGAACCACCACGGTCAAAAGGACGGTCCGCTTCACGTCACTCCCTCCCGAGCACCCTCGCGCGTGCACGAATCCTTTCGGAGGCGTGGCGCACTACCCCCGCGAGGCCAGACGAGCCCACGATTGCTGTAGCGATTGCTGTCCGCTCTACTGCTCGAAGTCGTACAGCTGAACGACGATCCGGGTCTGCGACGAGGGGAGGTTCGGTACGTTCACAGTCCGGGCCGCTCCGAAATCGCCCCTCGGCACCGTCTCGACCGACACGGTTCCGGGCGGATCGCTCGGGATGAACAGATCCGCGCCGGTGAGGAAGCTCAAGAACGCGAACGGGAACGGTACGCTGGTCACGTTGCTCACGCCATCCGAGCCGACGTCGAAGGCGAAGAACGCCGACGACGCCGCGCCGACCTCACCCGAGGGGGCAGTGATCGGGTTGATTACGTCGGTGCCGTTGATCGCGAGCACGTCGTTCTCGGCGCCCCGGTCCCCCCAGAACTCCTTGTATCGGACGATCGTCACGGCGGAGTGGTTGTCGCTCGATTGGATGAAGGGATCGAGGGCGAGCGCCGCGTTCACCCGCACCAGGTGGTCGCTCCGGAGGAAGGGCTCGAAGAAGTAGTTCAGATCCTTGGAGCCCTCGCGCACCACCGCCAGCTCGTAGTGCGCGCCGTACCAGGCCTTGAAGGGCCCGAAGTTCCCATCCGGACCGATGGTGAAGGTTGCCCTCGGATGGCTGCCGATCCTCTCGCCGGTGTCGCCGTCGACGCACCAGACCTCCAGCGTCGCGCCGTCGAGTCCAACGTTTTCGGGGAACTCGACCACCCGCCCGGAGATCCGGGGTCGGCGCTGGGGGAGAATCTTCGTGGTCAGAGGCGCGTGACCACGCAGGAAATGATACATCTCAAAGAACGATTCCTCGGACGTCGCCACCTCTATGTGCTCCTGGTTCGGGATGGTGACGTTGGTCGCTCCCAGCATATTCGGCGGAGTCGGCCGGTTGACGCCCCCGGCCCAGAGGGCCAGCGTGGGCACGCCGGTCGGAGCCTCGGTGCCGATCGAGCTGCCCCCGTCGATGTTCACGTAATGGGCCACGTTCGCGGCCCGCTCGGGCGTCTCCAGGTAGGTTCGCGAGACGGTGGTCCCGAGGGAGTGCCCCATCAGGTCGACCTGGGCCTTGCCCGTCGCTGCCTGGAGCTCGGCGATCAGGTCATCGAGGGCGGCGTGCACGTCGGGCAGGATCGTGCTGATGGAGGAGGAGTCGTACTCCAGCACGGCGATGCGCTCCGCGGGATAGCCGTTGCTGGTGAACCGCATGCCCTGGCTCTCGAACTGGGCGCCGGAGCCCGACCCCCCGTGCACGAAGATGACGGGGTTGGGATCGATCTCGTGCTTGCAGGACCCAAATCCGAGCAGGAGCGAGACGGCAAAGGCCAACACCGTCAAACCGAGTACATTGAAAGTCTTCTTCCCAATCTTCATGTCATTCTCCCTCTGCGGTGGAAGAGCGTGGAACGCCTAGTGAATCTGCCCCCGGTCCAGGGGTCGGAGGAAGCGCGGGCCCGTCCACCCAACCGATATAGTCTGAACCACGATTAAAAGTATGGGAAATCAATTCTCATGATAGAATGAATTCACGAAATGAATATTCGTTCCATCGACCTCAATCTGCTCGTGGCCTTGGACGTGCTCCTGGAGGAGCGAAGCGTGACCAAGGCCGGACAGCGAATCGGCTTGAGTCAGCCGGCGATGAGCAACGCACTGCGCCGACTGCGCCAGGCGCTGGGCGACCCGCTCCTGGTCCGGACCTCGCAGGGAATGGTGCCAACATCCCTGGCCACCGACCTGATCGGCCCGGTGCGCAAGGCGTTGGCAGAGCTCGAGGGCGTGCTCACGAAGGACAAGAGGTTCGACCCGTCGAAAGCAGAGCGAGTGTTCCGCATGGCGGCGATGGACCATACCTGGGTGGTGCTGCTCCCGCACCTCGCAAGACTTCTGGCCAGCCAGGCCCCCGGCATCCGGCTGGATCTCTTTCCGCACAGCGACGCGACCGAGACCAACCTCCAGTCGGGCGCCGTAGACGCTGCGGTCGTGGTCGGCGGGAGGTATGGGCGCGGGGCGGGTTTCCAGCGCGCCGAACTGTACGACGACAACTTCGACTGCTTGGTCCGGAGGAACCACCCCGTGGTCAAGCGGCGATTGACCCTCAAGCACTACCTCGAACTGGGTCACGTACTCGCCTCGCCACGGAGCAGGCGGGGTGGAGTCGTGGACCGCGCCCTGAAGAAGCAGGGGCTATCCCGTCGAGTGCAGGTGATCGTTCCGCATTTCGCCGCGGCTCCGTTCGTCGTTGCCGAAACGGATCTGGTCTCCACGCTCCCGCGTGGCGTCGCTCGACCGTTCGCGAGAATGCTGGGCTTGAAAGTGTTTCCGCCCCCCGTCAAGCTCGAAGGCGGTCCCTGGTTTCTGGTCTGGCACGAGCGAACCCTTCACGATACGGCCCAGGCGTGGTTGCGGAAGCAGATCATGGAAGTCAGCCGAGACCTTCGCGGGACCACCTGAAGGCCCCTCAGGATTCCCGCTGCATCTCAGGGCTTTCTGAATTCCCCCCGATGCAACTGTTACTTGTAGGTCCGCACGCCGCCGGGTGGAAACGGCGGGGGCGGGAACGGCGAGGGAAGAGGGAGCTCCAGGTGGTGCCTCTCCAACACCCGCTGGAGCTCACTCAGATCCAGCTCCTCCGTCTCGCCCCGACCGACGGCGGCCTCCAGGCGCTCCTCCAGGGGTTGGAGCTCCTCCCGCGCCAGCTTGAAGGGGTGCATCCAGGGCATCGGCGACTCGTACTCGCCGGAGAGCTTGCGGATGACGGACTTCCTCCAGCCGGTCCTCTGCTTGAGCTTGTCCCCGAGGGCCTCGTCGAAGGCATTGAGCGCCACTTCGTGGCCCTCCGCCAGCCGGGTCATGATCAGGCGCAGGCAGCACAGCTGATCGAGCAGGGGACTGTTGCCCGCCCCGCGCGCCAGGACCTTGCCCCGCTCCTCCAGGAACAGCTGCTGATCTTCCGAGCTCAGGCTCTCCAGCGTCGCGCGCGTGTTCTCCGATACCGAATCCATCGAAGATGCCATCCCTCTCTCCCCTCTCGGGGCCCTTCGGCGCCGCCGCTGATGGGCCGCCCCGAGCCCGCGACTACTTGCGGACGGCCTCCACCTCGCTGAAGGTGATGCCGTCCTCCCTGGCGTAGACCGCTTCGGTCCCCAGCTTCTTGAGCACCTCGGAGCGGAGCCAGCCCTTGGCGAGACCGATGTCATCGCCGAGCGAATCGATCAGCTTGGCCAGGTTGCCCAGGGCCTCCAGATTTCCGAAGGCCTCGCGGATCCACTGCGCCGCCTTTTCGGCCTCCGGATCCGTCTCCGCCCGCTCCAGCACGTCGATGACTCTCCGTGCCAGCCTCATCTCGTTGTCATGGGCTGCCTTCTCCTGCTGGTACCGCTCGTCGGTGTGGGGATACTCCACGGTATAGGGCTTCTGGTTCGGCTTCCGCGGCTTCCGGTCGTACACGTAGCGCCGGAACGGCGGCCTCGCCGCGGGCGGCAGGCCGAGGACGGCCGACATCTTGTACAGGGAGCCCTTGAGGAAGGCGTGCTTCGCCATCACCTGCTGCTCGATCGTGGGTTCTCCAAGGAGTCGATGGTAGTCTTCGCGGATCCGTTGGATTTCCCTCTTGACCTTCTGATTCGGCGCGAAGAACTCGCAGACATCGATCAGCGGGTAGCTCTGCAGACAGCGCGCCCGGTGAAGCTCGCTGCGCTGCTCTCTCAGGATCGCGCGTGAGGAGTTCTTGCAGAACTCGTAGCCGTTCAGCTGAACGCGCAGACCGCGCATCGACGAGGGACCCGCGAATTCGTAGAGTCGGCGGTTGCCGCTCTCGACAATGGCGGTGATCTCCTCTTCGGTGAAGTTCTTCCGCCAGTCGGCGAAGAAGCGCACCTCTTCACCGGTCTCGGGATCGACGACCGCCTGGGCCCCCGAGGTCCGCCCGAAGTACCTGCGAGCGAGGCTGATATCGGGCATGCGGCCCTCCGTCACCAGGCGTTCGTAGAGGCCTGTTCCAGGGGGCGGGAACAGCGGGAACAGCTGTGACTGGGTGGGATTGCAGGAGATGAAGTACTCGAGATCTTCCTGGATGTTCTTCTTGTCGTGGAAGTCCCAGCCGCCGATCCAGGAGCCGATTGTGGTGATGCCGTGGGCGTGCAGGTCCTCGAAGACCTCCCGGGGATCACGGCCCTGACGCTTCTTGAGATCACTGTAGAGCGACTCGACGCCGATCCAGATGCTTCCGACCCCGTTCATCACCAGATCCTCGACCACGTCGTAGCGGGACAGGTCTTCGATGGTGCCGAAGCTGAAGTAGTTGACGACACCCAGCCCGAACTCCTCATCCTCGCGGATCAGTTTGCCCAGGCGAGCGACCTTGTCCTTGTCCTTGTAGAGGTTCTCGTCGAACACGGCGATCGACTGGCGGCTCTCGGCATCGCCACAGACCATCAGCGGATGTCGGCCCTCGGACTCGCGGCGATAGATCTGCTTCATGCCCTCGAACATCCCATCCGCGGTGGCGATCTCGATGAACTCGCCGCCGTAGTAGTAGGAGGTGCAGCAGAACTCGCACATGTTCGGGCAGCCGAGTCCGGAGACCACGAAGCCCCCGGTACCCCCGGGATGGGGGTCGCGCCAAACCAGATCCGACGCCCCCGTTGGACCGATCACCTGCTTTAGGGGCGCGTCCAGTGGCTCGCCGGTGAGCTTCCTCATGAAGCTCACTCCCTCGCCGTGGCAGATGTAATCGGCGAGCTTCAAGATCTCTTCCGCACCCTTGAAGATGGTAGTGAAGCAGGACGTGCCGTAGCCGCCCAGGACGATCTTGGTGTCGGGTGCGGTCTGCCGGATGAGCTCGCTCATGTCCATCATCGTGCCGATATTCACGAGGGTAAAGTTGATTCCGACGAAGTCGTAGCCCTTCTTCAACTCCTCCCGCAGATCCTCGGGGTCGGGATGCTCGAGGACCACGCACTCCGCCGCCAGGTTCTCGGCGAGGAAGTGCAGGGCCTGATAGTGGAAGTGGGACTTCAGGGTGAAGATGTCCTGGTCCCGCGACAGCCGGTCTCCGGCGATGTCGAATTGGATGTTGTCGAAGGGACCGATGATCCCGGTCAGCAGTACCTTGGGCATTTCCTACCTCCCTGTCCCCGGAGCGATTGGCCCTCGCTCCCACTCGGAGTCGATGTGCGGGTGGGGCGGGAGGATCACCTCGGGGAAATGTTCAGAACCTGCCCTGATGGAGACGCGTTTCATCATACTCCGGAAGGGAGTACCGTCAAGATTCCATGGACGGCGGGTCTGGATCGAGGGCCAGCCCGATACCATCCACTGCTGCACGTCAGAGCATTCTGCACTCCGCGGGCAGCAACTGCAACGGCTCCACTTCAGAATGTCCTGAAACGCAGCATGGCCTTCGCTCTAGAATAGGGGGCGGTACTCCACCTGGGATCAGATCACTTCTTCGGCCAAGGGAGACATCACGTAGCATGAACAAAGCCAAGACTGCACCATCCGCACATGCATCGGGCAGGCAATTCAATATCTCGCTCGCCTACCTGCGGACCTTCATCATCGTGCTCGTTGTCGCGCATCATTCCGCGATGGCATATCACGTGATTCTCCCGCAGTCTACCGCCTCATCATTGTCCGAGCATCTGCAATCGATACACGCGATCTCTCCCGTCAGCGATGAACAGCGCTCAGGCATGCTGTCACTATTGGCATCCTTCAACGATACGTTTCTCATGGCTCTTCTGTTCCTGGTCTCGGGGCTATTCGTCTGGAATAGCCTTCAGAGCAAGGGAAGGTTGGTGTTTCTTCGCGACAGGTTGATCAGACTCGGTCTGCCACTTGTGGCAATGATTGCTCTCAGGCCACTGACCTATTACACCACCTATCTTCAGACCGGGGGCAGCGGCGGTCTTCCCGATTTCTGGCAACAATGGAGCTCCATCGAGTGGCGGGGAGGGCCCATATGGTTCCTCGAGGTATTGCTGGTCTTCAACATCGTTTTCGTTCTGGCAGCTGGTCTGAAAGCAGACGCGAGCGGTTCATTCAAGAGGATGCAATCGGATCTGCCGTTTCGAACGGCCAGATGTTTCGTGATCCTTGTCCTCTTGTCAGCGGCGGCATATATACCTGTCTCAGCGATTTACGGCTCCTTCTTCTGGCTGCAGTGCGGGCCAGCCCAGATTCAGATCAATCGCCTGTTTCCATATGCGGTCTATTTCCTCGTAGGAGTCCTTTTCGGTGCCTATGGCATTGAACGAACATTCCTCGTACCGAATTCCACACTGGCACGTCGCTGGGTGATCTGGACCGTTGCGGCGCTGGCTATTTTTCTGATCAGTTTCAGAATTTCGATCAGCAGTGCGAATCAAATACTGATTGGCTTCTTCTACATACTCTCGTGCGCCACGATTTCATTTGCTTCCCTGGCAATATTCCTGAGATTTGCACAGAGGCAGAAGAGGATATTCGACAGCCTGTTTCACAACAGTTATGGGATCTACGTGATTCACTATGGAGTGGTAAGCTGTCTGTCATATGCATTGCTGGGAGCACAGCTCCCGGCCATGGCAAAATGGTCCATTGTCTTCACCTCTGCTCTGGCGCTCTGCTGGGGTGCAGTTGCAGCCATTCGCCGTATACCTGGGGTTGCGCGGGTGATCTAGAGAGGCCCGCGAAATTGAGTAACAAGTCCCACCGTCGGTAGAATCGTTACGGAATTCTGCGAATCTCTCTAGCTGCACTGTGTCGCGTCCTGAAGCTCTCCCGCAGCGGCAACTACGCCTGGCGGAGCCGCGCGCCCAGTCAGCGAGAGCTCGAGGATCGGCGCCATGCGAAGGCGATCCGGGAGGTCCATCGCGAGAGCCGAGGTGTCTACGGCTCACCTGGCGCTGCTACTCTAACTGCTCGATCGCGTGGAAAATGTCCTCGGGGCGTGCGCGCTGCCGGTACGTTTCCGTCTCGAAGGTCCAACGCACGATTCCCTTCGAGTCGACCAGGATCGCAGCCGGAAAAGCGAGGTCGCGGCCCGGCTGGCCATTGCGGTGGCGGATATCGAGGGCGTCGAGCAGTCTCCCCTCGCTGTCACACAAGAAGATGAAGTTGCTCTCTAGCCGCTCTTTGAGCGCCTTCGAGATCTCGGGTGGGTCGACGCTGACCGCATAGAGAACCACGCCCTCGGCGGAGATGTCCTGGTAGTAGCGGTCGAGCTGGACCAGCTCGATGCGGCAGAACGGTCACCAGTCACCGCGATAGAAGATGTAGAGCGCTGGGAGGCGATCCGTCGAGGCCTCGACGGTGTGCAGTTTCCCGTCCTGATCGACAAGCGCGTAGGATGGGAAGGGATCGCCAGCCGAGAGCGCAAGCTCGTGCTGAGGCAGGAAGCTGGCGCTCGTGAAGTAGAAGGTCAGGAGTCCCGCGAAGAGGAGCTCCACCGGTACGATGACCCACTTGTACCATCGCCGTCCCTGCACCAGGCTCCAGATGCCCAACGCCGAGCCAATCCCCAGCGAGCTGATCAGCAGCCAGGGGATGCGGGCGTGAATCATCTGCTCGAAGCCGAATCCGAGCTGTCCGTGGTTCGAGAGGGCAACGTTCCCGATGAAGACGCCGACCGCACCGAAAACCAGAACGATGGAGAGCGCAAGCAGCACACCCGGATTGTAGCGCCGGAACCCTGAACTTGCGGTGCGCGACGGGGTGGTTCGATGCCACGGCGGCTGCCGCGGAAGCCACTGGGCGAGATGGATCCTGTCCCGGTCCAGTACTCGGAACTCGTGGCTCCCGAAAACTGGATTCACGCGGAATCACGGCCACTTATCGAGGTGCGCCCTGAGCCACCGGATGCGCCGGCCGGAGAGAACCGCTTGGGGGGCTGAACGCCCCGAGGCTCGATCCTCGAGCGGCCGGTAGAATTCTGAGAACGGATGCCCAGGCTCACAGGCATGGGTTTTCGGCACGGACAGCCCCCTGAGATCGGTCCGTGTAGAATGGCGCTGGCCCAGAGACAGGAGGACCGGGTGATGGACGTGCACGGAATCTGCAGGGCCGGCTTCGAGCCGGTACGCGAGGCCCTCGTGGCCAACTTCGAGAAGGGGCTCGAGCTGGGTGCGAGCGTGGCCGTCACGCGCGACGGCGAAACGATGGTGGACCTGTGGGCGGGCGACGCCGATCCGAAGGGAACGCCCTGGGCTGAACACACGATCGTGAACGTCTACTCGACCACCAAGACGATGGCCGCGACCTGCGTGCTCATGCTGGCCGACCGCGGGCTCGTCGACCTGAACGCTCCCGTCGCGGACTATTGGCCGGAGTTCAAGCAAAACGGGAAAGAGGACGTCCTCGTCCGTCACGTGATGAGCCACAGCGCCGGGCTCTGCGGCTTCGATCCGCCTCTCGAGTCCGTCGAGGAGCTATACGACTGGGACGCGATCTGCGCGCGCCTGGCGGCGCAGACGCCTTGGTGGGAGCCCGGGACCACGTCCGGCTACCACGCCGTCACGCAGGGTTTTCTGCAGGGTGAGATCGTCCGGCGCGTGACCGGCAGGAGCATCGGCACCTTCTTCCGAGAGGAGGTCGCAGAGCCGCTCGGCGCGGACTTCCACATCGGTCTGGATCCCTCCCTCGACGACCGGGTCGGCGAGCTGGTCCCGCCCGAAGGCCCGCCCAAGCTGCCAGCGCCCGAGCCCGGCTCGGTCGCCGCGCGCATGTCCGCGGGCGCGGCACTGGACGCGACCGAGCCTCGAACGAGCCCGTGGCGCCGCGCCGAGATTCCCGCCGCCGGAGGCATCGGCAACGCGCGCTCCGTCGCGCGCGTCCACTCGGCGCTCGCCTGCGGCGGCAGCATCGACGGCGTCAAGCTCATGTCCCCCGCCGGCGTGGAGCGCGTGCTCGAGGAGCAGACGCGCGGACACGACCTGGTGCTCGGCCTACCGATCGTCTTCGGCATGGGATTCGGGATCAACGACGCGTCGTTTCCGATCAGCCCCAACCCGCGCGCCTTCTTCTGGGGCGGCTGGGGCGGCTCGCTCGCCATCATCGACCTGGACGCGCGCGTCTCGATCGCCTACGTGATGAACCGCATGGAAGCCGACCTGATGGGCGACCAGCGTGGCGGCACCGTGGTCGCCGCCGCCTTCCAGTCCCTCGCGGCCTGAACGGGGAGGCGCGCGTTGCCAAAGGCGGAGAGGGCTTGACCGGCACGGGTGTTCGACTCGGCTAGGCTTGGGGGCGATTCTGGAGGTGCCCATGTCGGATTCCAATGCCATCTCAAAGACCACCGCTGCAGCCGCGAACCCCGCGACCGTGCCCTCGTTCACCGGAACACTCGCCGACGGCGTGCACGTCCTCGGAGGCATGGGCAACGCGCTGACGGTCGAGACCGACATCGGCGTGATCCAGGTCGATACCGGGCAAGACAAGAAGCAGGCGAAGCACATGCTCGCGAAGCTTCGTGACATCACCGACGCGCCGATCCATGCGATCGCTTACAGCCACGGCCACCTCGGCTACAACAACGCGGTACAGACGTGGCTCGCGCACGCAGAGGAGCGCGGAGATCCGAAGCCGCGCGTGATCGCACACGCAAATCTGGTGCGACGATGGCGGCGCTACGCCGAGCTCGAGCCGCTACAGAAGCTGTTCATCGAGTTCCAGTTTCGCGTTCCGGTCGGAAGCTTCACCCGGCCCCTCGACCTCAACATGCCGACGGAAACGTTCACCGACGCGCTGACGTTCGGAACGGGGAAGCGGCGGGTCCAGCTCCTGTGGGCGCCCTCCGAGACCGATGACGCGATCGTTCTCTGGATGCCCGAGGAGAGAATCCTCTACGGCGGCGCGGCGGTCACGCCGAGCATTCCGAACGTCGGGACGCCCCTTCGAAGCCTGCGCGATCCGGTGGTCTGGGCGGAGACCCTGGATCGGCTGCTCGCTCTCGACCCAGAGCTCGTGGTGATGGAGTTCGGCCCGCCGATCGAAGGAAGAGAGAATATCCAGAAGGTCCTCGCGTCGACATCGGCGGCGCTCCGCTATCTCCGCAAGGAGGTCGTCGATCGTATCAATCTCGGCATGGGGATCCTCGAGATCATCCACGACGTCGAGTACCCGCCGAACCTCTTCGATCAGCCCTGGATGAGCCCTCTCTACGGTCACCCGGAGTACATCGTGCGCGACATCTTCCGGAAGGAGACCGGATGGTGGGATCGCAATCCGACCAACCTGCATCCTGAGCATCCGGATGCAGCCGGGGCGGCTGTCCTGTCTGCAATCTCCGACCGCGGTGCGGTGCTCGAGCGTGCCCGGCAGCTTCGCGACGAAGGAGAGCCACAGCTCGCGATGCACGTCGTCGACCTACTCGCTCTCGCTCCCGGTGACGATCCCGAAGTCGTCGAAGCGCGGCAGCTGAAATCCGAACTCTGCAAGATCCTCGCAGTGGCCGCCGAAAGTTTCGTCTCGCAGAGCCTCTACGTCTCGACCGCGCGCATCATCGGCAAGGGCGCGCCGAAACCCACGGGTGTCCGCTGACCGTAGACAGCGGGCACGCCGGCGGCCTCTTGACCCTCGGCGAGAGTCATCGATCCGCGAATCCGCTCCAAGTTATTGTGTACGTTTTCCGACTACAGGGCCACACAGCGTGACGCGGGGTATCCGACTCGCCCAGGGCATGTAGCCCAGCCGGACCCGGCGAGCAGAATCACGGCCACCGAGGGGGCGAAGACGTGGAGTCGAAGACCGAACGCCTGCTTCTGATTCTCGCTGACATCAGCGACTACACGAGCTTCATGCTCGCGAGCCAAATCGCCCTGGTGCACCGCCAGCAGGTCATCAGGAATCTGATCGAGGCGATCCTGCGGGAGGTCGCAGTGCTCGAACTGGGCTCAGTTCTTTGGGGTTTACGGAGAAGGGGTCGTGGGCTCGCTGCTCTCTCTTTTCCACCCGGAGATCATGCCAGCGATCAGGTTCTCCCCCTGCAGATAGCTGGAAACGGTCACGCCAATGACATGCACGATCACCAGGAAGAGAGTGATGGTCGCGAAGACCTCGTGAACCTCTTTCAAGCCTTCTTCCAGCGCCGGCACGTAATAGGTCGCCAGACCGCTCGCCACCGTGAGCAGCAGGGTGGTCAGCAAGGCTGCGATCATCGCGCCGCCGGCCGGGTCGTGCCCCAGATATCTCCTGGCTGTGCCATCTTTCAGGTCCTTGAAATACCGTAGGAACTCACTCGGGGTCGGGACGAAGGTCGCGAAACGCACATGATGGGACCCGTATAGCCCCATCACGGCGCGCACCAGTATGAGCGCAAGGATTCCATGCCCGACCCAGAAGTGAAGCCGCATCGCGTCATCGCCCGTCAGGAAGGACGCGATCAGACCAAGGGTCAGCAGCCAGTGCAGGAGTCGCACCCCCGGGCTCCAGATCTTCACCCGGAATCCCGTGTTGGGATCAGCCCCGGCGGAATCAGCGTCCACTAGTCATCCTCCTCTTTCTTGAGGATCCTTCTCGTCTTCGGGTCGATGTAGATTTCGTATCGCCGACCATCCTGCCCGGTCGCTTCCGCCTCGATCACCCCGTGTTCTCGCTCCAGGGAGTAGGGCTCGGAGAATCCCTCTCTGCGCAGCACCTCCACGATCTCCCCCATCTCGGCACTAGCGGGGCCGTGCTGACCATCATCGCGATGCTCCGGTCCGTGCCTCTGCGCCACGGCAGTCGGAAGGGTCCCGCTGGCCGCGAGCAAGGCGAACACTGCCGTCGCCATCGCCCCGGCCACGAGCAGCCGGCCAAAGATGATTCCTATTCTCATCGCTTCTATCGTCCCCGTTTGCGCGTTCGCGATTGGTGCCCGAGAATGACAGCTTTGGTCGCCCCTACCCATCCGACAGGTGCCGGAGACCGTAAGTCCCGGGCGTAGAGAGGGATTTTCATGGTGTCTACGACGGCTGCCGGAGATGTCCGGCTCCGTGGAATCCTGTCGGTGCTGCTCTGCGGGATCGCCATAGGAGGCGCTATCGACCTCTGGATGGACTGGCCCAACAACCCGGGCTTGTTCCACGTGGCCTTCGAGACGGCCGTCTTCTCCCTGGCCCTCGGGGGAGTCGCCTACCTCTGGGCTGGATGGATGCGCACACGGCAATCGCTAACGCGGACCGTCGAAGTCTCCGACCGGTTGCGGGAGGAGCGAGACGAATGGCGCCACCGCGCGGAGAAATCGCTCCGCGGCCTGGGCGAGGAGATCGACGCTCAGCTACGGCGCTGGAACCTGACGCCGGCCGAGCGCAAGATCGCCCTTCTCCTCTTGAAGGGATGCGGCCACAAGGAGATCGCGACGCTGCTCGGCAGGAGCGAGCGCACGATACGCCAGCACGCCGTGGCCGTTTATCGCAAGTCGAACCTATCGGGCCGCGCTGAACTCGCCGCATTCTTCCTCGAGGATCTGCTCCTGCCTCCCGAACCCGAGTAGGAGGAACCACTCCAGGTTCGAAATGTGCGTCGACGAAAAGGGCCGGTATTTTCTGGATCGGATCGAGCAGCCACGAGCGTACCGAACGCAAGCCACTCACAGGCCGGTCGCGAGAGCCTGGGGGAGTACAGCAGCAGTCCAAAGGAGCACCGAAATGGCACTTGGGGGACGATTCCGACTCTTCGACTGACTCCGGAGATGTACAGTTGGCTGCTCAGGGCAGGAGGATCCCTTGGGCAAGACAGTGAATACCGAGCAGATCGGCAATGCAAAGCTGATTGTCATTGGTGTGATCCTCAGCGTTCTCTTCTGGTTTCTCGAGGCGCTACTGCACGTCCTGGTTTTCAACCACGTGAGCCTCTTCGAGGAGGTCTTCAGCCCTCAATCCCATGAGGTCTGGATGCGTTTGGCAGTGATGTCGATGTTCATCTCCTTCGGTATCTATGCCCATTGGACGCTTGAAGCGCGGCGTCGGGCAGAGGAGACGGTAACGCGGGTGAATAGTGAGCTGACCCAGATCTTCGAGACCGCGGCGGACGGCATGCGAGTCGTGGACAAGGACTTCACCGTGCTCCGGGCAAACGAGACCTTTTGCAGCCTCGCGGGAATGTCAAAGGAAACCGTGATCGGCCGCAAGTGCCACGACGTATTTCGCGGCCGTCTTTGCGACACGCCCAGCTGTCCACTGACCCGGGTGCTGAATCAGGAGGACCGAGTCGAGTACGATGCAGAGAAGCTACGGAAGGATGGTACGACAGTACCCTGTATCGTGACCGCGACGCCGTTCCGACGCCCGGACGGGGAGATCATCGGCATCGTCGAGGACTTCAAGGACATCTCGGAACGCCGGCGATGGGAGAGGGAGTTGATGGAGTCGCGCGAGCGTCTTCAAGAGCTCGCCTGTCACCTGCAGAACGTGAGGGAGGAGCAGCGGAGCAGGATCGCCCGCGAAATTCACGACGAGCTGGGACAGGCGTTGACCGCTCTCAAGATGGACGTGCATTGGCTCGGCAGGAGTTTGCCTGAAAACGCACCCGAGCTGCTGGACAAGATCGGAGCGATGTCGAATCTGATCGGCGGCACGGTCCAATCGGTAAGGAGAATCTGTTCGGAGCTGAGGCCAGGAATCCTCGACGACTTCGGCCTCGTCGCGGCGATCGAATGGCAAGCCGAGGAGTTCACCAAGCGAACGGACATTCCGTGTGAAATCATCGCGGTCCCCTCCGAGATCCTGTTGAACCAGGATCTGGCCATCGCCGTTTTTCGGATCTTTCAAGAGGCCCTGACGAACATCCTCCGGCATGCAGAGGCAACCCATGTGGAGGTGAGGCTGCAGGAGGAGGCCGGTCACTTCGAGATGAACGTCTGTGACAACGGCATGGGGATGCAAATGGAGCCGCTTGAGAGAGACAAGTCCTTCGGATTGATCGGCATCAAGGAGCGTGTCCGGGACTTTGGCGGGGAGTTTGGCGTCAGCGAGTCCTCCGCCGGCGGTACCTGTGTCACAATCAGAATCCCGACCGAAAATCAAGGAGCGGGAGGCCGTGATACGGATACTGATTGCGGATGACCATGCCATCGTTCGCCAGGGTCTCAAGCAGATCGTGAGTGAAACCTTGGACATGACCATCGCCGGCGAGGCATCCAGCGGTGAGGAACTGCTTGATCTTGTGCGCAGGCAGGGCGCAGACGTCGTTCTTCTCGACCTGGCAATGCCCGGTCGGGGGGGGATTGACACGCTGAGACAGCTGAAGAAAGAGAATCCGGATCTTCCAGTCCTCATATTGAGCATCTACCCGGAAGACCAGTACGCGGTGAGGGCGTTGAGGGACGGAGCATCCGGATACCTTACGAAGGAAACCGCGCCGGATGAACTGGTCGTGGCGATCCGGAAGTCAGCACAAGGGAGAAAGTACGTCAGTGCCACACTCGCCGAGAGGCTTGCACTCGATCTGGAGTCGGACTCTCAGGAGCTACCGCACGAGGCTCTTTCGAATCGCGAATACCAGGTGATGCTGATGCTGTCCTCCGGAAGGACGGTGAGCGAGATAGCCGATGAACTCGCACTCAGCGTGAAGACCATCAGCACCAACCGCGCGAGACTCCTGAAGAAGATGGGAATGAAGACCAACGCCGAGCTGACCTATTACGCCGTCAAGCAGGGTCTGGTGGGCTGACACTTCGGAGCAAGTCAACGAGCCGTTCTGTAGGACAAAAGCTGACAACGGAAGCGCTCGACGTCCTACAAGGGAAAAGGCTTGCGCCCGATACCCCCTTTTTTCCAGCAGGTTAGGATAACGGTGTGGTGTGACTTCCCGCGGGTCGTCGAAGACCTCGTGTGGGAGGACGCGGAGGTGCTGTGGCACCCGCCGCGTCGGAGTTCCGAGGAATCGCGGTGGGGGGCCCGGTTCTCGTTCGGAGCGGACGGCGTTGCTGCCCGGCACCGCCCTCCGGACGAATTACGCCAAGAGGAGAAACAGCCATGACCTGGAAACATGCGATGCTCGCCGTCGCCGTATTGATCCTTGCAGCCGCCCCGAGTCAGGCTCAGGACACGGGGGGAAAGTGCACGGGGCTGAAGCTCAAGGCGGCAGCGAAAATCACGAGTGGATTGCTCAAGTGCCGCGCACAGGCAGCGAAGAAGGGCGAGCCGGTTCAACTGAAGTGTCTCGATCGTCTCGAGGCCAAATTCAGAAACCAGATTCGCGCTGCCGAGGGAAAAGGGGGCTGTAGCAATTTTGGCAACGGCGACGCCCTCCGTGCATCGATCCAGGCCTTCATGGACGAGGTGGACGCGGAATTACCCTGCCCCGAGCCGGCCGTTACCCTCTGCCAGGGTCTGGAGCCGACCATCACGGGCACGGCCGCGGGTGATGTCTTGAACGGCACCACCGGTGACGACGTGATCGTCGGTCTGGATGGCGACGATACGATTTCTGGTCTTGGCGGAAACGACGTGATCTGCGGAAACCGCGGAGACGACGATTTGCTGGGCGGGGACGGTCAGGACACGCTCCACGGCGGTGCAGGCGACGACATCCTCGATGGGGGGATCGACGACGACACACTGCTCGGGGGTTCGGGAGACGACAACCTTGTCGGTGACCTGGGAGACGACATCCTAAGAGGCGGAGCCGACGAAGACATTCTCGAAGGTGGCGGCGGGTATGATGACCTGGCAGGTGGGAGTGGAGCGGATACGCTGGACGGCGGCACCGAGAATGACATGCTCAAGGGCGGCGACGGTGACGACGACCTCTCTGGCGGCGCTGGTGACGACGATCTCAGCGGCGGGTCGGGGGAGGACACGCTGCAAGGTGAAGACGGGACCGACACTTGTGATGGTGGCGGACAAGCGGCCGACGTGCTCACGACGTGTGAACTTTGACGTAGTTGCCTGCGGCGTGCTCGGACACGAGTGAAGGACTCGCGAGTAAAGAAGCAAGAAGGTTCGGGGGAGCGGACCTGGCGGGGGCATCCAACCGGTGTTGGCAGTCCATTTGCCTGGCCCGGCAAAGCAACGGGGGGACATAATATGCGAACGATGGTAGGAATCTTTGTGGTTCTGTTAGTGGCTGGGATCATCAGTACGGCTGCGCAGGCGCAGGAGGTCAAGAAAGGAACGTTGTCGGGAACTATCGCAACCCAGGGCGTAATTATCCCCGCAAGTAGCTCCATGCCGGTGTTTACCGCACCCGCAGCGGGCGACGGCTTCTTCATAGTGACGCAAGTCTGCACTAGCGCTCAGTCCGTCACGCTCTCGGGGAGTGCCATCGGGCCCCTCGCAGTCTCCACTGGAAACTGTCAGGGCTTCACGCCTGGACTTGCGCTTGTCCCAGCAGAGGTGCTGACCTGCACCAACACGTCCGGGAATTCTCAAGAGTGCATGGTGACGGGGCTGCGGAGCAAAAAGTAGCTTCCGGGTGGCGCGAGCCACACGCCCTACCCAAACTTCGTTGAGACCCAGCGGCCCACCAGACTTCGACCGGGCTATGAATGCTCTCTGCCTCTTCGGAGATGTGGGCTTCCCCGAGTCTACGGCTTGCGGAATTCCAGGCAGTAGCCCCATCCGCGCCAGACGTCGTTGACCCGGACGTCGGCCATCTCCGGGGGCACGAACTCTACTGGTGCGGAGACCGCCTCGCGCTCGCCTTTGAAGATACGCCTGAAGCCGGGAATAGTAGCCGCGTAGAGCCGGGCTCCCCTCTCCCTCTCGTCCACGATGACGATCTTCGCCGCGGGCTTCGCGACACGGATCATCTCCTCGATCGCCTTCTTCTTGTCGTTGAAGAAGTTGATCCCGCCAATGTGAAACACGGTGGCGAAGCTTTCGTCTTCGAAGGGCAGCTCTTCGGCATTGCCGAGAAAGAGATCCACGGACCAGTCGCGCTTGCGACACAGACTACGGCAGCGCCGAATCTGGCCGAGCGAGATGTCCAGCCCGTAGACTTCGCCCATGCCCGGCGCACCGATCAAGTATGGGAGGTTGACGCCAGGTCCGATCGAGACTTCGAGCACTCTGCCCTCGTTCGGGTCCAGCCGGTCCAGCACTTCGCGCCGGCACCTCTCTTCCCCTCCGATGAATCCATAGGCGATCTTCGAAACCGGAACGTAGACATACGAGAACCAGTCGTACAATCGCGCGAAGCGACGGTTCAGACCGGTCAGCTCACCGTACCGAATGAAGCGGGGGATGCCCTCCTCGATCGGAAACTCCCTGGAACACGTGGTGCAGCGCAGGCTTCCAGATTCGATGCTTCCAGATACTTGGCCCCGTAGCTGTAAGGCGCCGCGGCAGCCAGGGCAGGCGAGGAGCTCGAGCGTCTCCGGGTTCATTCGACTACCTTGCCCGCACCCAGGCGAATCCCTCCCGTAGCGGGTACACGCGGGCATCCGCGGTGAAAATGAATCAAGAATTCTCCCTGCAATTCAGTTTGTTGTAGATATTATGTGAGTTAAAGCTCGTATTTGCAACTCGCTTTTCAGAAGCGTGAGTCCTGCCGGCGAAGAAACCCCTAAGCCCTCGAAAAAACCGCCTCGGGGCGGGTCGCGCCTCAGCGCGACGCCGATCCTGGATGTCGCGACTCGCGTTTCCGATGAGCGAATTCGAACACGTCGCTGCTGCAGCGGCTCCGCGTCGGAATCTCCTGAAGACCATCAATGGTATGTGTCGCGGTGACACCGGGGAATGCGGGCGTCCACGCCGGTTCCGTCGACTGATCTCGGTGATACCGTCTCTGCTCTGGACAACGAACCTCTCGAAATGGCGTCCTCGTCAAGCGGTGCTCAAAGCGCCCGAGCCGGGGAAGCGCTGTTTCCAACACGCGAGGTGTGAAATGGATCTCAGGGTCTTTGCCACGGTGTTTGCAACGATCTTCATAGCGGAGCTAGGCGACAAGACACAACTCGCGACGCTGCTGTACGCAGCCGATGCAGAGAATCCGAGGCTCACCGTCTTCGCTGCTTCCGCGTCCGCCCTTGTACTCACCTCGGCACTCGGCGTGCTCGGCGGAATCATCATTTCCCAGTACGTGACCCCCAAGGTCTTGTCTTGGATCGCCGGGGTCGGGTTCATCGCGATCGGTTTCTGGACGATCTCGCGGGCCTAGCGGAGCCAGTTGAAGCTCTCGGGATGGATCAATGCGACGCTGCCCGCTGCGTGCCCGTTTGGGCACGCAGCGGGCGCCCGGTCGACCTGGCTGCGAATAGACTCGGCCCCGCGCTTTTCACACGGAGCGCGCCGCCGTCTCGCGGAAATCCCGGCGTGCCATTGACTCCGAACGCTCGGCTTCGAGGAACTCGAGCGGCCGAATCGCTCAGCGGATCAGCGTCACTCCCGGAAGCCCTTCGAAGTCGGCGTCCGCCGTGATGATGTCAGCGCGATACCTCGCCGCCGTCGCCAAGATGATGGCATCGGCAATCGCGAGTCCATGCTCGAGGGAGATGTCCGCGGCCTCGAGAGCCAGGCTCTCATCGAGCGGCACCACCGTGGTGGCGCGCAGCGCCGAGACGGACTCGATCGCATGCTCCTCACTGATGTCACGGCGGACGACCTTGTAGATCTCGTAGACCTGGATCGCGCTCGTCACGAGCGGCTCGTCGCCTTGGATGTAGCGCGCGAACTCGTCTGCCTTGGGACGGGCTGCGAGGTATTCGATCCAGCCGCTCGAGTCCACCAGGATCAAAGACGGTCCTTCTTGTCTCGAAGGCCCTTGCGCCGCGTCCCGCGAGCGACACCCCGCAGCTCGGCCAGAGGCCGCTCGGGAACGAGGTAGAGGATGCCGCCCTTCTCGATCACGGTGAGCTTCGCCCCGGGCTCCAGATCGAGGCGTTTCCGGACGTCACGCGGGATGACCAGCTGGTACTTGCTCGACAGGGTGACCGTGTTCACGACTTACGTCTATCATATCGATCTAAAAAATGTAAGTTTTCGCACGGTGTCCCAGTCAAATACTCGGAACTCCCCGCCATCGTTTACCTTTTTCGTCCTCAGCTCCAAACGAGGCCGCGCGGTCCGCTCGGGGTACCGCTGCGCAACGCTCCATCGACGTCGAAAAGGGATCCACCTGCTGAACGCGCGAATCCCGGCCTACGGGAAGATTCCCTGGGAGAGGTAGCAGTTGCCAACCCGTTCGATCGCCAGCAGGAAGGCAGCCGTCCGCAGGTCGGGAAGTGCGCGCTCCTTCCAGACGTTCCGAATCTGCTCGTAGGCGATCGCAATCGTCTCCTCCAGCGCCGTGTAGACGAAGTCGATCTCGCGCGGTCCTTCGATGAGCCGTTCCCGCTCGGAGGGCGAGAACCTTCGCCAGGGGACCTCTTCCATCATCTCCACCAAACGCCGGTTGGAGATCTCCTGCTGTCGCTTGGTCATTCGGGCGAAGCTGATGTGCGAGAGGTTCTTGACCCACTCGAAGTACGACGCGGTGACGCCACCAGAGTTGAGAAAGATGTCCGGAATCACGAAGATGCCGCGGTCGAGAAGGATCTTCTCGCCGTCGCAGTCCACCGGGCCGTTGGCCCCCTCGGCGACGATCCGGGCCTGAATGCGGGGCGCGTTCTCAGCGGTGATCTGGTGCTCCAGCGCCGCCGGGATCAGTACGTCGCACTCGATCTCGAGCACCTCGGCCGAGTTTTCAATTTTCCGGGCGCCCGGAAAGTCGAGGATGGACCCGGTCTCAAGGCGGTGCTGAAGGACGGCGTCGACGTCCAGACCATTGGGATCGTGGATCCCTCCTTCGAGCTCCGCGATCCCGACGATCACCGCGCCGCCCTCGACCTGGGCGAAGTGGGCAGCGTGGTAGCCGACGTTTCCGAGTCCCTGCACCACGACCCGCTTTCCCGCCAGACCCGGCGCGAGGCCGAGGGGCTTCATGTCCTCGGCGATTGCCATCGCCTGCTGGATCCCGTAGTAGACGCCAAGACCGGTAGCTTCACGGCGGCCCGGAAGGCCGTGCAGGGAGATCGGCTTGCCGGTAACGCAAGCGTACGAATCGAGCTGCGTCGGGTTGAGCGCCTGAAAGGTGTCGACGATCCAGGTCATCTCCCGCTCGCCCGTCCCGTAGTCTGGCGCGGGAACGTCCATCGACGGACCGATGAAGTTTTTCTTGATCAGCTCCGCCGTGTAGCGCCGAGTGACCCGCTCGCGAAACCGTTCGCTCACCGTGTGGGGATCGATTCGGACCCCGCCCTTGGCTCCGCCGAAGGGCACGTTGACGAGAGCACACTTGTATGTCATGAGCGCTGCGAGGGCCATCACCTCGTCCTGCTTGAGGTCGGGGCTGAAGCGAATTCCACCCTTGGTGGGGAGCCGGTGGTGACTATGCTCTACGCGGTAGGCTTCGACCACCTCGACCCCCCCGTCGTCGCGCTCCACAGGAAACTTGATCCGGTAGACCGCGTTGCAGGCTCGCACCTGTCCGAGAATTCCCGGAGCGAATTCCGTGTAGCGCGCCGCGCGATCGAAATACCGCGATACGTCCCTGAAAAAGCCCTGGTATTGTCTGGCTTTTGCCGACATCGCATCAGCTCCCACCGCCGACCAGAAGGCAGCGCCCTTGCCCTGCGCGGACGCACTCGCTCCGAATCGGAACCCGATCTTAGCGCGGCGGTCGAGCTGGCGAAGCTGGACGATCCTGAAAGCGGAAAAGGCTCTGGTTTGGATCAGGCGAAGAGCCCGTCTCCCATCCGGAATTCAACGGACCACGATCTCCTCGATCAGCCTCCCGTTCGGAATGCTCCAGGTGTGCTCTTCGTCCCGCACGAGGGTGTCGACGGCTCCCACGCGTTCCACCACGCCACGCTGACCTCCGACCTCAACGGAACCTCCGGTCGGAAGGCTCTGGCGCAGGAAGTGTCCGGCCATGATGTGGGTAATCACAGGCCTCGCGCCGAGGGCGAACGCCACCCCCACCGTCACAGTGACGGCCCCCACCACCGCCGTGACGACGGTGACCACCATCTGGGTCTCGATCCCGAGCTGTTCGAGTGCCACCACCCCGACGACGAGCGCCACCACGATCTCGGCCAGGGAACCGAGACGAGGCGCCTGAGCCAGCTCGGCCGCGGCGGCCCCGGAGCTGACCAGGTTGCGCACCAGCCGGGCGAGGAGGAGTCCGAGCACGAAGATGAGCCCGGCTGCGATGACGTTGGGGAGAAACGCCGTCAGCCGGTCGATCGTCGCGGTCACTGCCGACAGCCCCAGCGTCTCCACCGCCGAGAGCAGAAAGGTGAGCATCAGGATCCAGAAGACGAGGCGGGCAACGATGCGCGAAGCAGACACGGAAACACCCGCCTCCCGAAGCGTCTCGGAGACCCCCAGCCGGGCGGCGGCGCGGTCCAGACCCAGCTGTAGAAGCACGCGTTCCGAGACGGCTGCGACGAGCCGCGAGACCAGCCAACCCACCCCGAGAATCACCAGCGTCGCGATCAAGCTGGGCAGGAATCCGACCGTGGTTGCACCAAACTCCGTGAGTGAATTCACGAGAACCTGACGCCAGGCCTCGACATCGAAGATCTCCGACATGGCTCCCTCCCTAATGCCAGGGGTCGCGCAGCGAGGCAACCCGTGACGGCCAGGAGAAGCTTATCTCGCACGAGCGTCCGCGGCCGACTTGCAGAACCGATGGCTGGCGTGCTTCCCTCGTCCCGGAGCGGAGGTGGCATTCTTGCTCCCGACTCAGAGGGATTCCCCATGGACATCGAAACCAGGCTCGCTGGCGATCTTCTCGAGGCACACCCGCTCGATGCCGCCCGTGCGTCCGAGCGGTTGCCCGCCCGAGACGTGGCGGCTCTGATCGGAAGGGCGGAAACAAAGGTAGGTGGGGGTATTTTGCAGCACATGGCGCCGCCCCTGGCGGGCGCGGTGCTCTCGGAGCTCCCTTTGGAGAAGGCCTCCGAGATCCTCGAAAGGCTGCCGGTGGAGATGGCGGCGCTCTCGCTTCGCAGCATGGACCCATCCCGCCGCGAGCAGATCCTCACCGCCCTGCCCGGCCGGCGCTCACGGGCGCTGACCTCCCTCCTGCGCTTTCCCGATGGCACGGCCGGCACGTTGATGGATCCCGAGGTGCTCGCCCTCCCACATGACCTGACCGCGCGAGAGGCTCTGGCACGAGTCCGCGAGGCGGCCGGGAAAGCTCGCTACAACCTCTACATCGTCGACCGGGATCAGATACTGGTCGGTGTGATCAATCTCCACGAGCTGCTCATGGCCCGACCCGGCGACCGGATCTCTTCGCTGATGCAGACGAGGGTCCACCGACTCCCCGCGCGAGCCGACCGCCATGCCGTCGTGTCGAATCCGGGCTGGCGTGAGGTCCACGCGCTCCCAGTCGTCGACGAGCAAGGCCTTTACCTGGGCGCGATCCGCTACCGGACCTTGAGGCTCCTTGAGGAGCAGCTACGAGGGAGCCGCTCCGACGAGGGGGCGACGGCCCGTGCGCTCGGCGGCCTCCTCCGCGCGGGCGCCTCCGCCATGCTCGAGGCGATGGTGGCTTCTACGCCGCCAGGTCAGCCCCCCGCGGAGCTCGGGAGGTCCCGCGATGGCGCGTAACCAGAACATCGCCCGCAGGGCGCTTGCGGAGCTCGCCCTGGATCGCTTCCCCGACGATGCCGCCCGAGTCCTCGAAACGGCGCCCGTGGCGGAGATCGTCACGCTTCTCGAAGCGCAGCCGGCGCAGCGAACGGCAGACGTCCTCCGGCGCCTGACGCCCGACCGGGCCGCGCGCCTCGTCGCGGCCTTCGATGACGAGGCCACCCGCCGCGTCCTCACTGCTTTCGACCCAAATCGCGCCGCCAACGTCCTCGCGCGTCTCGATCCCGAGGAGAGGAACGCCTGCCTCGCGGCTCTCGACGAGTCCCTGGCCCAGGAGCTTCGAGCGCTCGCGGAATACCCGCGAGAGACGGCTGGGGGGCTGATGGATCCTCGCATCACCACCTTCCGCCCCGACGCCACGGTCCGGGACCTGGTACGGCGCCTCCGCACCTTCCGACGGAGGCGCGTCCAGGATGTCTTCGTGGTGGACCCGGAAGGCCGACTTCTGGGATCGGTGTCGATGCAGAAAGTGGTGCTGGCACCGTCGGACACCCGGCTCGATGCGATCATGCGCTCCCCCACGCCCCAGGTGGGGGCCACATCGCCCCGCGAAGAGGTGGTGGCGGAGCTCCAGCGCCACCGCGTGGCGAGCCTGCCGGTGGTGGACTTCGACCAGCGCGTGCTCGGCGTCCTGCGGCAGGACGAGCTGCTCACCGCGGCCCGGGAGGAGGCCACTATCGACGCGCTCACCATGGTGGGCGCCGGAAGAGACGAGCGGGCGCTGTCGCCACCTCAGCTTGCGGTCCGCAAGCGGCTGCCCTGGCTCCAGGTGAACCTCCTGACGGCCTTTCTGGCGGCCTCGGTAGTGGGTCTCTTCGAGGACACCATCGCGGCCTACACGGCCCTCGCGGTGCTGCTCCCGGTCGTCGCGGGCCAGTCGGGAAACACGGGTGCCCAGGCGCTGGCAGTGACGATTCGCGGGCTCGCCCTGCGAGAAGTGCGTGTCCGGAATTGGCCGCGCGTCTCGCTCAAGGAGACCCTGGTGGGCGCGGCCAACGGACTGGCGGTGGCGGCCACCACGGCGGTGGCGGTCTACGCATGGAGCCGATCGGCGGGCCTCGCGCTCGTCATTGGAATCTCGATGGTCATCTCCATGACGCTGGCCGGTCTCTCGGGTGCCTGCATCCCCATGCTGCTCACCGCCCTCCGCCAGGACCCGGCCCAGTCCTCCTCGATCATCCTCACCACCATCACCGACGTCGTCGGATTCTTCAGCTTCCTCGGCATCGCGACCCTCCTTTCCGGTATGCTCTGAGTTCGCGCTGATGCTGCCCTTGATTCGTGAAACCTTCTTCAACCTGAGATTCCTGGACATCGCCGACATGGCGATGGTCGCCGCGCTCCTGTGGTCGGCGATGGTGCTGCTGCGACGCACTCGAGCGCGGGTGGCCCTGACCGGTCTCGCAATCCTCGGCGTCGTGTACCTATTCGCGCGCCAGCTGGGGCTCAGGGTCACCGCCGGCATCCTGCAGGGTTTCTTCGCCGTCCTGATCATCGTCGTGGTGGTGGTCTTCCAGGAGGACCTGCGCCGCTTCTTCGAACAGATCGGCTCCTGGGGTCTGCGACGTCGTCCGCAGACCCTGCGGACGGGAATGACCGATCTGATCGTGCGTACGGTTGCCCACCTTGCAGCCACCCGAACCGGCGCCTTGCTGGTCATCCCCGGGGCGGAGGACCTCGACCGCCACGTCGATGGAGGAATTTCGCTGAACGGCCATCTGAGCGAGCCGATCCTCTTGAGTCTGTTCGACACGAGCTCGCCGGGCCACGACGGTGCCGCGATCCTGCGAGGCTCCGAGGTCGAGCGCTTCGCGGTCCACCTCCCCTTGTCGAGCGATCACGCCCAGCTCAAAGTGGGGGGGACCCGACACGCCGCCGCTCTGGGGCTGGCCGAGCGCACCGATGCCCTCTGCATCGTGGTCTCGGAAGAGCGGGGAAAGGTGTCCGTGGCCTCTCACGGGGTGCTGCGCACACTGAAAAGGCCAGAAGAGCTTGCAGACGAGCTGGGACGTTTTCTGCAGGAAGCAAGCCCCGAGAAGCAGTCGGAGCCGCTTTGGCGACGGTTCCGCGGCGTCTGGAAGGAGGCTTCCTTTTCGATATTGCTCGCCGCGTTGCTCTGGGTGATGTTCGTTCCGGGCTCTTCGGTGACGGCGGTGACCCACCGGGTTCCGGTCCTGGTGAACAACCTCCCCCGCGGATACGTGCTGGAAGAGATCGATCCTCCCGAGATCGAGGTCACTCTGGAGGGACGTCGCCGCGACGCCTACCTGGTCAATCGTGCCAGCCTGGGGGTGCGGATCGATGCCCTGCTCGTCAAACTGGGAAGGCGCACCTTCGAGATCACGCCGGCCAATCTCGAGCTTCCGCCCACTCTCACGGTCGTGAAGGTGGCACCCGACCAGGTGCGCCTCTCGGTCCGCCTAGAGGAGGAGAAGACCGCGCAGCCGAGCACCCCCCCCACGCAGCAACCTTCTGGTCCGTAGTGCGGAGGCCTGGGAAGAGTAAAGGGAGAATAGCCACCCACGCGCCGAATTGAGCTAGCGTCGTGGTCGAGAAGAACGGCACGGCTTCAGCGGCGGAGGGCGGCCGCCTCTTGAACGCTTCGATCGCCGCAGAGAGCTGATGACGGCAGCGGCCGGGGCCCCTGGTCCGGGTGCGGAGTAATTCTTGGATACGAACAGCCCCGATCTGACCACCTTTGTCCTCCGCATCGCCGCGACGCTCTTCTTCGTCTTTGCCAACGGCTTCTTCGTGGCAGCGGAGTTCGCGCTGGTCAAGGTGCAGGTGACGCAGCTCCGGGAGCGCTCGAAGCGAAGCCGGCGGGCGCGGGTGGCGTATCACATCCGCTCCCACCTGGACATGTACCTCTCGGCCTGCCAGCTGGGCATCACTTTGTCGAGCTTGATCCTGGGCTGGCTCGCCGAGCCCGCCGTCGCGGAGCTCCTCCTCTGGGCCGCCGGCTCCGCCGGACTCGAGCTGGATCCCAGCGATGTCTGGGTGCACGCCATCGCCTTGGCACTCGCGCTCTCCGTGGTGACTTTCCTGCACATGACCCTCGGCGAGCAGGCACCGAAGATCTGGGCCATCAACCGAGCGGACGCGGTCGCCCTCCAGGTAGCCCGGCCGCTGCAGCTCTTCGCCGCCGCATTTCGTCCCTTCATCTGGGTGATCAACGAGAGCTCCAATGGCCTGCTGCGGATCGCCGGGATGGGCTCCGACGAGCTGGGCGACTCCTCGCACAACGTGGAGGAGCTGCGCAACATCCTGGCCGCCTCCGCCGAGGCCGGGCACATCTCGGATCAGCAGCTCGAGCTGGCGGAGAACGTGTTCGCGATGATCGAGCTGGAGGTGCGCCACATCCTGGTGCCCCGGGTGGATGTCGCCTACCTCTCGCTCGATCGCCCTCTGGAGGAGAACCTCGGCGTCCTTCAGGAGAGCGGCCACTCGCGCTTCCCACTCTGTGAGGTCGGCCTGGATACCGTGATCGGCTTCATCCATGCGAAGGAGGTCCTGGCGGCTACGGCGGCCGGGCAGAACATCGAGCTGCAATCACTCGCGCGGCGCCCGCTCTTCGTGCCCGACACCCAGCCGCTCGCTCGGTTGATCGCCCAGATGCAGCGGACCCGGAATCACTGCGCCGTGGTCGTCGACGAGCACGGCACCTCGGTGGGTCTGGCGTTCCTCGAGGACGCCATCGAGGAGATCGTGGGCCCGATCGCGGACGAATTCGACGAGCCAGTGGCGGGTGTTCGGAGTGCGGGAGGTGACGCCCTCGAGCTGCTCGGCTCGTTGGCTCTTCCGGAGGCGGAGGAGCTTCTGGGAGCGGATGACCTCGGCGACGAATCGGACACGATTGGAGGACACGTGGTCGCACAGCTCGGACGCCTGCCTCGCCCCGGCGACGAGCTGACGATCGGGCGATACCAGATTCGGGTCGAGGAGGTGAGGCAACGGCGGATCGTACGATTGCTCTGCGAGCCAGTCGAAGGCCGAGCGAGCAAGCCCGCCCGGCACCCGGAGCCGGGTAGCGGAAAGCAGGACTGACCAACCGCGCTCGCTGCGGTCTCTACAGCGTGGCCATTTCCACGTTGTCGAAGTTCCGGCGGTAGTACCCCATGTAGGTGACCTTGCGTTCGAGCGCCTGGATGACGGGGATGCAGAAGTTCGCTTTCTCCAGCTGCTGCGCGCTCCCGAGTCCGCCCGGGCTGAAGACGTTGATGTCGATGAGGTGGTCGCCGACGAAGTCGAGCGCCACGAAGAACATCCCGTCCTGGACGAGCTTGGGGCGCACGATGTCGGCCACCCGCAGCTGCTGGGGGGTGAGATCGGCGCGCACGAGCGTCTGATCACGATGCATGAAGCTGCGTGTATCCTCACTTTCGCGGTGGCGCCGGAAGGCTGCGCGGCGCCCCTTGGACTCGAGCGGGCGCCCGTTCATGAGGAAGAGGCGCGTATCCCCCTCCCGGTCCTGCTCGCAATACTCCTGCGCCATCACGTAGCCGTCACGCACCAGCGCCTCGATCATCTGGTTGGCGTTGGCTTTGTCGTCGGGGCTCACGACGAAGACGCGGGTCCCCCCGGAGCCCCAGAGCGGCTTCAGGACGGCGCGCGTCCCGAGCTCCTGGATGAACTGCTTGATCTCGTCCCGGTCGATCGAGACCAGCGTCCGGGCGCGGACCTCTTCGGGAAAGAGCTGCAAGTAAGTCTTGTTCTGTGCGCTCGCCAGCGCATTGGGGTCGTTGAGTACGATGACTCCATGCCGCATGGCGATGCGGCCGAAATCGATTCCGGCGGTTCGGGCCCAGCCGCGCTCCGAGGGCTCCTCGGTGGGATTGTTGCGAAGCATCAAGACGTCGAGATCGTCGATGACGATCCGCTCGACCCGGGCAGCTCTGCCCTGCAGATCCGCCAGGTAGGCCTCGCCCGACTTGTACTGGGCCTTCGGCACCGTGCGGGCCCGGGCGTGGATGCTCTCGTCCGGGTCGTAGGCCAGGTCGCCGGCGCCCATGACCCAGACCTCGTGGCCGCGCCCGCTCGCGGTAAGAGCCAGACGTGTGGTCGTGTAACCGGGGCGCTCCTTGGCCAGGTCATTGACGAGCATTCCGACTCGCATGGCTCCTCCTCCGGCCCGAGCGGCATTCGCCTCTCTTGCTCTGATCGACGAGCACAAGGCCCCAGCCATCTCGCGGCGTTTCTCGACCGGGAGTGTATCCTCTTTTGCGAGAGATCACGTATCCCCGCTCGGGCTGCTACTCACCTGACATCAGAGGAATCAACCCCTTGGGGAATCATGGGCCACGAGCACGACACGCGTCGTCGGGGAAAAAGGACCGGAACGAAATGCCAATGGATTCCTGCTTCTGCGAAATCGTCGAGGGAGATGCCCCGATCATGGCTACGGCCATCCACGACGGACACGCGCTTCGCGAGGAAGTGGCCGCTCGGATGGCTCTCGGCGAGGCCGATCGTCTGCGCGAGGAAGATCCCCACACCGGCGAGTGGACGTCGCTCGCGCCCACCCGGCTGGTGGTGCTGCACTCGCGCTTCGAGATCGACCTCAACCGTCCGCGCGAGAATTCCGTCTACCGCCGACCCGAGGATGCCTGGGGGCTCGAGGTGTGGAAGGAGGAGCCGGCGGACGGAATCGTCCAGAGGTCGCTCGAGAGCTACGACGCCTTCTACGCCATGGTCGAGCGAATCCATTCCCGCCTCGCCGCGCGCTTCGGCAAGTACGTCCACTTCGACCTGCACAGCTACAACCACCGCCGCTCGGGTCCCTCGGGCCCGCCGGCAGACCCGGCTGCCAACCCGGAGGTGAACGTCGGCACCGGCACGATGCGGGATCGCGCCGCCTGGGCCCCGCTGATCGATCGCTTCGTCGCGGACCTGAGCGCAGCCGATTTTCTCGGCCGCCACCTCGACGTCCGCGAGAACGTCCGGTTTCGCGGTGGAAACCTGGGGCGGTGGGCGCACCAGACCTTCCCCGAAGCGGCCTGTGTGCTCTCGATCGAGTTCAAGAAGTTCTTCATGGACGAGTGGACGGGCGAGCTAGACCGGGCCCAGCACGCCGCCATCGGACGAGCCCTCGCGGAAACCGTGCCCGGTGTGCTGGAGGAGCTGCGACGCCTGGGAGCGAGGCTGTGAGCGTCGACGAACCGGGCGTGGAGAACGCTGCCGAACGGCCGCTCGCGCGGGTCCGCGAGGCCTCCGGCGCGCGGACAGCCGCGCAGAGACCGGTCGTCACCGATCGCTTCGTCGAATCGGCTTGCCAGCGCCTGGCCGCCGGCAAGCCGCTTCGGCGCGCACTCCCGGGCTGGGGTCGGATCCACGTGGACCGACAGCTCCCCTTCCTCTGCGTGTTTCGGCGAAGGCCGCAGGACGAAGGCGCAGGGACGGAGGATCTGCTCGTGGGTGAGGCCGCCTACCTGCTCGCTGCCGCCGAGCGCCGGTGCCACGCGGGTCTCGTCGCGCTGGTGGAGCGAGCCGTCGATGTGCTTCTGCCGAGCTTTGGGGCCTTTCTGATCGTCGAGATCTGGGCCTCCCGCGAAGGACGCACCGAGGTCGGAGCGACACCCGGCCACCCGCTTTTCCGCATCTTCCGGACGCGGGGGCCCGAGATCACCTCGACCACCGAGGTCCTCGAGAAGGCGCTCCGCGGCATCACACTGCAGCGCAAGTCGGCGGAGGTGGAAACCGTCCGGAGCGCGCGGATCGCGCCCCCCGGTCTTCGGCCCCTCTTCGCTACCGAGGCCGCCGCCGCGCGCCGCGTCCACCTGATCGGAATCGAGGTTCCCGAGGTCTACCGCGACGCCGCGACCGGCGAGCCCTTTCCGATGGTCCGGCGAACGCTCCACCGCGGATTCTCTCGCGCGCTCAAGCGCGCCTGCTTCGAGTTCGCTCGCAGCGAGACCACCCATCGCCCACCGCACTTCCACACGCTGGGTCGGCGCAGCATGGTCAAGGCCGTCTGGGAGGTGGACCGGGAGCTGGCGGAGGTGAGCACTTCCTTCGACCTGCTGCTCAGCGTATCGCCGACCAACACGGACCCCGCCTGGCGCACCTTCCACAGGAAGCGCTTCGCGAGCAGGCCCAGCTTCGCCTACCGGCCTCTGTCGGTCGATCCGAGCCTCCTCAAGCGCAGGCTGTGGCAGATCCCGGTCGAGCGGATCGAGGACCCCACCCTCGAGGACCTGTTCCGCAAGCAGCAGATCGACGTCGATCGGCGGCTCAACATGCTCACCGATCGTCTGACCCGGAATTTCGTCACTGGAAGCGTCCTGCTCTTCGGCCGACCGGACCCGCCGCTGCTCGATCTCGCTCACCGGCTGCTCGAGCGCGTGCCGCCGCGCACCAGAGACGAATCGCCCGCCCGCTCCATCGGTGCGGTGGAGTTCGCAGCGCGCGCCGAGCAGGAGCTCGCCTACTACCGCGAGCGTTATTCTGAGTTCGAGAGCCGGGTCGAGATACGCAACGACTACTCGGGGCTGGTCGTCTCCCAGGGCAACCTGCTGGTGGGGGCGAGCTCGAGAATCCCACTCAAGCGCGTCGAAGCCCTGCTGCACCACGAGGTCGGAACCCACGTCGTCACCCATGCCAACGGCCGGGCGCAGCCGTTCCGGCAGCTCCGTGTCGGCCTTCCCGACTACGAGGAGCTTCAGGAAGGACTGGGCGTACTCGCCGAGTACCTGGTCGGGGGGCTCACCCGCCCCCGCTTGAGGCTCCTCGCTGCGCGCGTCCTCGCCGTGCAGCAGATGCTGGAGGGAGCCACCTTCCAGGAGGTCTTCCACGAACTCGCCCGGGAGCACTTCTTCGAGCGGCGCATCGCCTTCACCATCGCAATGCGCGTCTTTCGAGGCGGGGGGCTCACCAAGGATCTCGTCTACCTGCGCGGGCTCGACGAGCTCCTCGCCTATCTGGGCCGAGGCGGCGACATCGAGCCGCTCTTGATCGGGAAGCTCGGTCCCGACCACATCGGGATGGTGAAGGAGCTACAATGGCGCAAGGTGCTCCGGGAGGCGCCGCTGCGCCCGCGGTACCTGGAAGACCCTAGGGCGCTGGAGCGGCTCGAGGAAGTGCGCAAGGGGCGCTCGGTACTGGACCTGATCGACGGAGGCGAACAATGAGACTGGGAATGGTCGTGAACAGCTTCATGTCCGAGCGGGCGGGATACACGACGACCCGGCTCGGCCAGGCGGCGGTGAACCGCGGGCACGAGGTCTTCGTGATGGGGGTGGCCGACTTCGCCTACGACGCAGACGAGAACATCCGCGCGCGCGCGCGAACGGTCTCCAAGGCTCAGTACAAGACACCGGAAGCCTACCTGAGCGACCTCCAGGGCAAGGCCGGACGCTCGGAGCGCATCACCGTCGATGACCTCGACATCTTGATGCTGCGCAATGATCCCTCCGAAGACAAGGGAAGCCGCACCTGGGCACAGAGCGCCGGCATCGACTTCGGCCGCATCGCCATGCGGCATGGCGTCATCGTGCTCAATGACCCGAACGCCCTCGCCAAGGCGGCGAACAAGATGTACTTCCAGCTCTTTCCCGAGGAGGTGCGACCCAAGACGCTGATCTCGCTCGACCGCGAGGAGATCAAGGCCTTCATAACGGACCTGGGCGGCCACGCCGTGCTCAAGCCCCTACAGGGCTCGGGCGGCTCGGGGGTCTTTCTGGTGCGCCCCGACGATCGAGCCAACACCAACCAGATGATCGAGGCGCTGGTTCGCGATGGCTACGTGATCTGCCAGGCGTATCTACCGGCGGCCGAGCAGGGCGACACGCGTCTCTTCCTCATGAACGGCGAGCCCCTCCGCTACAAGGGCAAGTACGCGGCCTTCCGCCGTGTCCGCCACGGCGACGACATGAGAAGCAACATCCACGCAGGCGGCAAGCTCGCGGCCGCCACCATCGACGAGTCGCACCTGCACCTCGCCGAGATCGTGCGCCCCAAGCTCACCCAGGACGGCATGTTCCTGGTCGGTCTCGACATCGTCGGCGACAAGTTGATGGAGATCAACGTGTTCAGCCCGGGCGGACTCGGGAGCGCGCAGAAGCTAGAGAACGTCAACTTCAGTGTCTCCGTGATCCAGGCGCTGGAGCGGAAGGTCGCCTACATGGGCTTCTACCGCCGGAACTTCGACAACGTCGAGATGGCGACGCTGTAGAGGCGGTGGGGTCCGCCGGCAACCGCCCCGCGGATCTGCGCTTCAGGGTCGCGTTGCCCGCAGCTGCGATCGCGGCGCTGGCGGCCATCCGCCTGGCCGCATCGCGCTGGCCAAGGTAAGCATCGCACAGCCGGCCATTCCGACGTAACCAGGAGGGGATTCGTGCAACCCGAAGAACCGATGGCACAACCCTGGACGCGCCTCGAGGAGCTCGCCGCGGACGGCGATCGCCAAGGGGTCCAGGAGTTCTTGTCGGCGCTCCCGGCCGGCGAGACAGCGCGCGCCTTCGCCAACCTGCAGCGCGAAGCCCAACGCAACACCCTTTCGTTACTGGCCCCGGGTGGAAGTGCGAACGTCCTAGCTTCGCTCCCGGATGCTCAGGCCGCAGACCTGCTGGACCTCCTCGAGCCGGCAACAGCCGCGGCCACTGTGAACGAGCTGGCCAGCGACAAGCAGGCCGACCTCCTCTCGCTGCTCGCCGAGGACCGGGCGGACGCGATCCTCACGAACATGGAGCCCGAGGAGGCGCGCACGGCACGCCGTCTCGCAGCCTATCCCAGCGACCTGGCGGGCGGCCTGATGATCACCGAGTTCCTCCACTACCCGGCACACGCCACGGTCCAGGACGTGGTGGACGACATCCGCGCACAGTCGGAGCGCTACGCCAGCTACGACGTGCAGTACGCGTACGTGACCGCTCGAGACAAACGGCTGGTCGGGGTGCTCGCTCTCCGCGACCTGCTCCTCTCCGCCCCGAGAACACCGGTCCGCTCCCTCATGTTCGAGAAGCCGCTGCGCGTGTCGGCAGAGGCGACCCTGGACGAGCTGCGCGCCTTCTTCGAAGAGCACCCGTTCGTCGGAGCACCGGTGGTGGCGGACCGCGGCACGCTCGTCGGCGTCGTCCGCCGAGCGAAGGTCCTGGAAGCTCTCGAAGGCCGTTCCGAGAGCGACCACCTGAAGACCCAGGGAATCGTGGGCGGCGAGGAGTTCCGGACGATGCCGGTGCTCGTGCGCTCTCGCCGCAGGCTCGCATGGCTCTCCGTGAACATCGTCCTCAACCTGATCGCGGCGAGCGTCATCGCGCTCTACCAGGAGACGCTGCAGGCCGTCATCGCGCTGGCCGTGTTCCTGCCGATCATCTCCGACATGAGCGGCTGCTCGGGCAACCAGGCCGTGGCGGTGAGCATGCGCGAGCTGACGCTCGGGCTGATCCGCCCGATGGACGCGGTGCGCGTCTGGCTCAAGGAGGCGTCGGTGGGGCTCCTCAACGGCGCCGCCCTGGGCTGCCTGATCGCCGCCGCGGCCTGGGCCTGGCAGGGCAATCCCTATCTCGGGGCCGTCGTCGGCGCCGCCATGGCCATCAACACGCTGGTCGCGGTCTCCCTCGGCGGCGTCGTGCCGCTCCTGCTGAAGCGGATCCGCGTCGATCCGGCGCTCGCCTCGGGCCCGATCCTGACGACCGTCACCGACATGTGCGGATTCGCGCTGGTCCTCGGCATCGCGACCGCATTCCTGCCGTGGCTGATTCAGTCCTGATCGACCCCCGTGGGGACCTTCTGCGCGTGACGAATTTCGGTGTAGGTGGATCTTGGCTTAATGAGGAGGGTTCCAACATGGAGACCACCGAGACGAAGAACACGATCCAGACCGCTGCGAGAGAGACCGCCGAGTCCGCAAGGAAAGTCGGAGGGAAGCTGCAGGCGATCGCTGGCAGTGCGGCTGGCTCCTCGAGGCACTGGGCGAGGCGCTGTGGCGAGATGCTCTCCGGCGGCGCGCGGTTCGCCACGCTCCAAGCGAACCAGCGCGTGCTGCGGACGAGAGTGGACCGGGCCTATCGGGAGCTGGGTCGCGCCGTGTACGCTGCTCATGAAAAGGGCGAGGAGGCGGGTCCGCTGATCGCGTTTCCGCCGGTCCGGGCTACGCTGCAGCAAGTCAAAGAATTTGCTGAGAACCTGCGCTCGAACGAGGCCAAGCTGGCGGAGCTTCGCAAGACCGAGAATCGCGGGGATTCGGCCTCGTCCTGATCGGACCCCGCGCTAGCTGGCGCAGCTATGCGCTAGAGGAGCGTCCACTTCGCCTTCTGGAGAGCGTAGAGTCGGTGCCGTGCCTTCATCGAGCGAGGATCCGGACCGAGAACTCGTCGACCGTGCCCGTCGCGAGTTGCCCCACCGCACCGCGGCCTACCAGGAGCTCGTCAAGCGGCACTCGGCGGCGGTCTTCCGGCGTGCGCACCGTCTCCTCGGGTCACGTGCCGACGCGGAGGATGTGGCGCAGGAGGTCTTTCTCAACGTCTTTCGGGCCATCCCTCGGGTCGAGGTTCGAGGCAGCTTCGTCCACTGGCTCAACACAATCACGCTCAACGCTTCCCTCCGCCTCCTCGATCGTCGGCGGCGCGAGCGGCGCCGACGCGAGGCGTTTCAGCTGCACCAGACGGCCGCGCAGCGCGACTCGGAATCCGACCCGATGCTCCGGCGCTCTCTTACCGAAGCGCTGGACTTGCTTCCCCCGCAGACCCGAGTCGCGATCGTTCTCCGCTTCGTCGACGGCCACTCGTATGTCGAGATCGCGAGGATGACTGGAGCGAAGGAATCGACGGTCAAGATGCGCGTCGCGCGCGGGATGCGGCGCGTCCGGGAACAGCTCGGCTTGGATGAAGAAAGGCTCTGACCGAAAGAACAGAGAGGACGCAGATGTCAAGCGATCGCGAACCGTGGGAGCAGTTAGCTCACGAGCTATTGGAACCTTTGCGAATCGAGCAGGTCGCCCCGGATGAATCGGCCCTGGTCGAGGCAACCATGCGTCGCGTTCACGCGGAGATCACCCTGCACGAGGTCGTAGACCTCTTCACATCGACCTTCGTACTTCAATTTTTCGCGCCGGTCCTGGACCTCGTGGCGGCCGGCCTGGGGAACCTCTCCAGAGAAGGAGACCAGCAATGAGTGATCTGATCAACATCGAAGCCTGGCGGGAAGTGCTCGTCTCCTCGCTCAGCGAGCTGGGTACCACGATCGCCAGGTTCCTTCCGAACCTGGTGGGAATGCTCGTCATCCTCCTGGTCGGATGGGCGATCTCCCGCCTGACCGCCGGACTCTTCCGACGGCTCTTGCAGCGGGCGGGCCTCGATCGCGGGGCGGAGCGCCTCGGCGTCGCCGAGACGCTCCGAAGCGCGGGGCTGGTGATGGTGCCCTCGGAGATCGTGAGCCGTTTGATCTTCTGGATCTTGATGCTGACCTTCCTGCTCTCCGCAGTGGAGACGCTGGGGCTCGAGGCCGTCACTGCGACGATTGACCGTCTGATCGCCTATCTCCCCAACGTGATCGCGGCGGCGTTCATCGTCGTGGTGGGTCTTCTCCTGGCGCGATTCGTTCAGAGCCTGGTCAGCTCGGGAGCCGCGACCGCCAATCTGGTCTACGCCCGACAGCTGGGTTCGGCTGCACACGGGGCCGTCGTGGTGATGGTGGGAGTACTGACTGCGCAGCAGCTCGGCGTCGATACGCAGCTCTTGATGACGGTGATCACCGCGCTGATCGCGGCGGCCGCGCTGGCGATGGGCCTGGCGTTCGCCTTGGGATCGCGCGAGGTCGTCGAGGCGATCCTGGCCAGTCACTACATCCGGCAGAACCTCGCGGAGGGGGACGTGATCGAAATCGAAGATCGAAAGGGGCGGGTCGAGCGAATCGGGCCCGTGGACACGCTGCTCCGGGATGGCGAGTCGAGCTGGAGCATTCCCAACGTCAAGCTGCTGCGCGAGACGGTCGGCCGTTGAGAAGAAGTGCTGGTCCCCGGGGCGATGCTTTGCGCATCGATCCAGATGAGGTGCCAAGGGGGCGGGTGTCGTCCTAAACTCAATGGGGGGGTAAAGGAGAGCGAATGAGCCCCAGTACCCGCGCCAGCGCGCGAGATCTCCTGGCCGTTCTCGAACCCGCCCGAGAGATCGTCATCCTCCCTCACGACAATCCCGATCCGGACTCGCTGGCGAGTGCCGAAGGGATTCGCGCCGCGATCCGGCACGCGCTCCGAAAGCCCGTCGCGATCGCCATGAGCGGCATCATCGGACGCTCGCAGAACCGGGCGATGGTCTCGACTCTGCGGCTCGAGCTCGAGCCGATCGCCAATCTGAAGCGACAGCTCCGCGATACGGTGGTGCTGGTGGACACGCAGCCGGGTCGCAAGAACAATTCGCTGCCCCCGGATGTCACGCCCGCAGCCGTCATCGACCACCATCCGGACTGGGGAGGCAACCAGGGAGTGCCCTACCTCGATCTGCGAGAAGGGTACGGCGCCACGTCCACGATCGTGACCGAGTACCTCCAGGAGCTGGAGGTTCCGATCCACAAGCGCCTGGCCACCGCGCTCTTCTACGGGATCACCTCGGAGACCCGAAACCTCGGTCGAGAGGCACAGCCAGCTGACATCGTTGCCACCCAGTTCCTGTATCCGTACATCGACAAGCGAGCCCTGGCAGAGATCGAGACGCCGCGTCTGAAGGAGAGCTACTACCAGCTGGTGGGCCAAGCCGTCGATAGTGCCATCGTCTGCGACGATGTCGTGATCTCGCTTCTGTCCGAGATACCCTATCCCGACGCGGTAGCGGAGCTGGCCGATCTTCTGGTTCGACTCGAAGGAGCGCTCTGGGCCCTCTGTATCGCACCCTGTGGACCCTACCTTCAGGTCTCGGTGCGCAGCAACGACACGGAGGCGCGGGCGGGGGAGATGCTCGCCTGTCTGCTCCCACCCGGCACCGCGGGAGGCCACGGCATGGTAGCCGGGGGGCGGCTCAATCTCGAGAACGGCGACTGGCCAGCCGCCTCCTGCGAGATCGCCAAGGCCCTGCTGAGGAAGCTCGGGCGCACCGGCAGGAAGTCGAGGTGGCTGCTCTCGAGGCCCGACGACGCGACGGCGAACCGGAGCTCAGGATCGCAGCTGCTCGAAGACCTGCCGCTCGAGTAGACCCGGACCCGGGTTCACCGGGCGATCCATGGCGTGCCAGCTTCTGGCAGCGCGGCGCCGGGCCGACCGGCGGCCAGCGCCTTCTCGAAGATCAGCTTGGCGTCGCCCGTTGCATAGAAGTCCGGCAGGCGCGCGGCTTCGCGGTAGCCGGCCCCGAGGTAGAGCGCGTGGGCTGGTGCGTACTCGCCGCGCGAAGAGGTGTCGACGTAGACGCGGCGTCCGCCCTGCTCGGCGATGCGGCGCTCGCTCTCGATCAGCAGCCGGGCGCCGAGTCCGCGGCCGTGGAGGTCGGGGTGCACGGCGATCCAGTAGAGGTCGAAGCTCGCCAGCGTGGCCGGGATCGGACCGAAGCAGGTATAGCCTGCGAGCCCGTCCGCACGGTCGGCGAACACGAAGTGGTAGCCGCTCGCGAGCCCGTTCCGGAGCCGCTCCTCGACCAACTCGGTGGCAATCGCCACCTCGGCGGCGGAGAAGACCCCGACCCGCGCGACCAGGGCGCGCACCGCCTCGAGGTCGCCCGGTTCCGGCGCATCTCGCCAGTGCGCCCCGGCGCGGGCCCCGGCCGCATCGCGTCCGCTCACTGGCGCCGCCTCCCGGCGCGGGCACGCGCGTCGTCGCGGCCCCTCAGCGCCCGGGTCAGGCCCTCGAAGAAGCGGCGCGCGTTTACCCCGAGCGTGCGGGTGCGATAGCCGCCCTCCTGGACGATCAGCGTCGGTCGTCCGAGGGCGCCGATCAGCCGACCGCTCTCCTCGAAGTCGGCGGCACCGAGGAACCAGCTCCCGGTCGGGTCGCCCTTCGCCGGGTCGAGCCCGAGCGCCACCACCAGGAAGGTGGGCCCAAACCGCGCGATGCGGTCGAGGGCGCGGACCAGTACGGCGCGGTACGCCTTGCCGTCCAGCTTCTCCGGCTGTGGCAGGTTGACATTGAAGCCGACGCCGCGTCCGCTCCCTGTCTCTTCCTTGAAGCCGCTGAAGTAGGGATAGGCGAAGCCAGGGTGCCCGTGGATCGAGACGGTCAGCACGTCGTCCCGATCGTAGAAGATGTCCTGCTGGCCGTTGCCGTGGTGGTAGTCGATGTCGAGGATCGCAACCCGGCCCTGGGCGGAGAGGTGCGCGGCGGCGATCGCGTTCGAGTTGAAGTAGCAGAAGCCGCCGAAGACGTGACGCTCGGCGTGGTGGCCGGGGGGTCGCACCAGCGCGTACGCCATGCGCCTCCCGCGCAGGATCTCGTCGGCGGCGGTGAGCGCGCAGTCGACCGCGCCGCGCGCGGCCAGGTAGGCGTTGCGATTGAGCGGTGTGAAGGTGTCGATGCAGTAGTAGCCCGCACGCATCGAAAGCTGCTTGGGGGGGCGCGCCGCGTTGCGGATCGGGAAGACGTAGGGGTAGACCGACTCGCCCGGCGGCACGCTCTGGCAGCAGCGCTTCAGGAACGAGACCAGCCCCTTGTCATGGACCGCCGTGACGTGGCGATCCGGGAACTTGCTCGGCTGGATGCGCTGGAAGAAATCGGTGCGGTCGAGCTCGCGCAGGATCACCGGGATGCGCACCGGCGACTCCACGTAGCCGCGATCCCGCACGTGGTGGATCTCGTGCCCTTCGTTCACCACCAGCGCCACCGTGGATTCGAAGGGCCGCACCGACGCCGTGGGTGCTTGCGCGGTGACCGCCTTGCGGTATCGGGGAGGACGCAGACGAATCGGATTGTCGCGGAACGACTCGACCACGCGGTCGACGTACTCGGGCGGGCAGAGCCAGGCGTACTTGCGCTCGAGCATCGTACGCACCACCGCCCGTGCCTGGTCGCGGGAGGGTAGGGTTTCGCGCCCGACTGCGTCGAAGACGAGCAGCGGCATCCCCTTCTGGCCGGGCGAGAGGGGCAGCGTGTAGTCGGTGCCGTCGACCGGACGTGCGCCGTAGCTCTCGTAGAAGCGCAGCCGCGCGACGTTCTGCTGGTACTCGGTGTCGCTCTCGCACTCCGCGCGCTCGTCGGGCTCGCACTCGCAGAAGACACCGAGCGCGTCGAGCGAGCGCGCCTCCTCGCGGACACGCTCGTAGAGCGCGCCGCCCACGCCGCGGCCACCGGTCTTCGGAGCGCTCGCGACGAAGTCGAGGAAGACCAGGCGGAGGGCGGGCTCGACGGAGACATGGGCGAAACCCTTGACCCGGCCCTGCAGATCGTCGGCGACGACGAGCAGCGTGCGGAAGCGGTACTTGAGCGGGTTGTGGAGCCGTTCCGGCAGGCTCGCGACGTCGCTCTCGGTCGCGTTGGGAAACTGCTCGCGCAGGATCTGCTGCACCTGCTCGATCGCCTTCCGGTCGAGGGGCAGAACGTCGTCGAGGATGCGCCGGACGCGGAACACGGCTCAGCGGCGCCCCCGCCGGGGCGAGCGCGCCAGCGCCGCGGCGACGATCCGCTCCAGCACCTCGCGGATCCCGAGACCGGCGCGGGCGGCGGCGGCGGCGAAGCCGGCGTCTGGCGAGAGGCAGGGGTTGGCGTTCACCTCGAGGATCCAGGGCGCTCCCGCCGCATCGACCCGGAGGTCGACCCGCGCGTAGCCGCGCAGCCCGAAGAGGCGCCAGCAGGCGTGGGCGAGATCGCCGAGGTGCACCAGCAGCGGTCCGTCCTCGGCCGGGAACTCGAAGCGGCGCGGGGTGTGGCGGGCCTCGAAGGAGTCGTCCTGCCACTTCGCCGCGTAGCCGACGATGCGCGGCTTGTGCTCGGGCCAGGCCTCGAAGACGATCTCCGCCGGCGGCAGCAGCTCCGCCGCCTCGTCCTTCTCGAGCAGGGCGAGATTCAGCTCGCGGCCCTCGACGTAGCGCTCGGCGAAGGCCGGGCGCTCCGCGGCCGCCAGGCGCGCGCGCGCCGCACCTGCGCCCCGTACGATCGCGTCGTCGACGACGTCGATCGAGGCGTCCTCCCAGACCGGCTTCACGATGAAGCGGTCGTCCGAATCCGCTGCGAGCTGCGGCGCCGCCTGGCGGCCGGCCTCGATCCAGGCCGGCGTCGGAAGGCCCGCCTCGAGCAGCCGCCGCTTGGCCAGCAGCTTGTCGGTGGTCTCGAGGAAGGCGCCGGCCGGCGAGCCGCTGCAGGGAACGCCAAGCGCTTCCACCAGCGAGGGCGCCAGGTGGGCCAGGCGCCCGGATCCACCCAGCGACTCCACCAGGTTGAAGACCAGGTCGGGGCGAAGCGCCCGCAGGCGGCGGCGGGCCTGGGCAAGGTCCAGATCGATCGGCAGCGCCTCGCAGCGGTGACCGGCGGCGACCAGCTCGCCGTGGATCAGCTCCAGCTGAACGAGGGCATCGCGCTCGTCGGGTCGGGCATCGCCGGCGAGCGCCTCGTGCAGCAGGACGATCCTCACCCCGCTGCCTGGAGGGCCGCTCTCGCGGAGGGCGGCCGCGGTCGCGCGACCTCACCACTGACCCGGCGTTCCGCCGCGGAGGCGACGATCGCGCCAATCAGCTCGACGTAGGGCAGGCCGACCGCCGTGCACAGGATCGGCAGATCGGAGTGTTCGGGGTGCAGCCCCGGCAGTGGATTCAGCTCGAGCACCTGCGCGCGGCCGCCCGCGTCGAGGCGCAGATCCACGCGCCCGGCGTCGCGAGCGCCGAGCCCGCGCCAGGCCTGCAGGGCGACGCGCTCGCACTCCTCGGCCAGCGGCCCCCCGGCCAGCCGGTACTCGCAGAGTTCCTCGCAGTGCTCCTTGTTCAGATAGCTGTAACAGTGCGACTCCGCGCCATCGCGCAGCACCACCTCCAGGGTTCCCAACACCCGCGCGCGAGCACCGGTGCCGGTGATCCCGGTGGTGAACTCGCGGCCCGGCAGGAAGGGCTCGACCAGGGCCGGCTGGGCGTGCTGCTCGCGCACCAGCCGGCAGCGAGCGACCAGCTCCGGCATGGTCTCGGCCAGGGAGCGGCCATCGATCCCCTTGGCGGTGCCCTCGGCCACGGGCTTCACGAAGAGCGGGAAGGTAAGATCCACCGCCCGCGCCTCCGCGTCGCTCGCCACCACGCGGAACTCGGTGGTCGGCACGCCGAGGTCGCGCAGCACGTGCTTCGCCATGCCTTTGTGCAGCGTCAGCGCCGAGACCAACGGGTCCGAGAAGGTGTAGGCGATGCCGAAGGCGTCGAGTAGCGCGGGCACCTCCGACTCACGCCCGAAGCCGCGCAGGCCCTCGGCGGTGTTGAACACCAGGTCCCAGCTGCCGCCCCCGATCAGGCGCGCCATCAGGTCCGGCAGATGCCCGATCCGCTCGGTCTGGTGTCCGATCTCCTGCAGTGCCGACTCGATGGCGTCGATGGTGCTCTCGCGATCGAACTCCGCCGTCTCCTCGTCGCCGAAGCCCGCGGCCAGGTAGGCGGAGCGCAGGTCGTAGGTCAGCCCGATCCTCACCGTGTGCGCCCTCTTCGGGGCGGCCGCGCGCGCCGGCCAGCCGCCGCCACCTGCAGCTCGGGGATGGACACCGGCTCTTCCCCCTCGACGTCGGGATAACGCGAGATCTCTCCCGCGTAGTTGCGCAGCAGCAGGTCCTTGCCCTCGCGTCCGACCATGGTGTCGGGCGAGAGGGCGATCTTGCCGCCGCCGCCCGGGGCATCCACCACGAAGGTGGGGGCGCCGTAGCCGGTGGTGTGTCCGCGCAGGCCGGCCACGATCTCGATCCCCCTGGCGACCGGGGTGCGCAGGTGCTCCGAGCCCGAGATCGGATCGCACTGGTACAGGTAGTAGGGCCGGACCCGGATCCGCAGCAGCGAGTGCACCAGACGCCGCATCACCGCCACGTCGTCGTTGACGCCGCGCAGCAGCACCGTCTGGCTTCCGAGCGGAATGCCCGCGTCCGCCAGCCGGCCGCAGGCCTCCGCCACCTCCGGCGTCACTTCATCCGGGTGCTGGAAGTGGATGCTCATCCAGAGTGGGTGAAAGCGACGCAGCATGCTGGTCAGCTCCGGCGTGACGCGCATCGGCAGCACCACCGGGACCTTGGTCCCGATGCGCAGGAACTCGACGTGCGGGATCGCGCGCAGCCGGGAGAGCAGCCACTCCAGCCGCGAATCGCCCATCGTGAGCGGGTCGCCGCCCGAGATCAGCACGTCGCGGATCTCGGGATGCGCAGCCACGTAGTCGATGCCGGCCTGGAACTGCGCCTGGTTGAAGTGGAATTCGCCCGTATGTCCGACGACCCGCGCCCGCGTGCAGTAGCGGCAGTAGGTGGCGCAGAAGTTGGTCACCAGGAAGAGAACCCGGTCGGGATAGCGGTGCACCAGGCCGGGCACCGGGCTGTCTTCGTCCTCGCCGAGCGGGTCGTCCGCCTCGCCGTAGCCCTGCACCAGCTCACCCGGCAGCGGGATCATGGTGCGTCGGATCGGCTCGCTGCAATCGCCGGGGCCCATCTGCGCCGCGTAGTAGGGCGTGATGCCGACGGGCAGGCGACCGCCGATGCGCTCGATCGCGCCGCGCTCGCCCGCGGACAGGTCCACGATGCGCTCGAGGCTCGCGAGGTCGCGGAAGCGATTGCGGAGCTGCCAGGTCCAGTCGTTCCACTGCCCGGCGGATATGTCCGGGAAGTGGCGCGCTCGGAAGCGCTCGGCCCGCTCTCCGATCGGGAAGGGGGCCGGGCCTGGAACGGTTCGAGCGTCGTGACGCTCTCCGCTCGCCCCGGAAGGCGTCGACGATGGAGGTACGATGCTGGGAAGCAAGAGAGCAGGAGCCGGAGGAGGTTCTCCATCGGCAGGTGATTGATTCACCGAGTTCTCCATTCCAGGGCTGCCATCCTGGCCGGCAGCCGCCGCACTTGCGGAGGATGCCCGATCGTCCTCTGCGATCCCCCTCGATCCCCCCGCTGGCCCGCACTCGGGCGCCGCTGAGACGTTGGCCCGGACATGGGCAGCCCGAATTGCGGCTCCAAGTACACCGCGGTCGTGGCGTTGTCAATGGCGCGGCGCGAGAAAAACGAGGCGATTGGCTCACCAATGGGCGGCCCCGCGCGGAAGGCAGGGCCGCCCGAAAGGGTAACGGGCTCCTACATGTCCATGTCGGACATGTCCGGCATGCCGGAGGCGGCGCCCTTCTGCTTCTCCGGCTTCTCCGCCACCAGGGCCTCCGTCGAGAGCAGGAGCGACGCCACGCTGGCGGCGTTCTGTAGTGCCGTGCGCACGACCTTCGTCGGGTCGATCACGCCGGCCTTTGCCAGGTCCTCGTATTCCTCGCTCTGGGCGTTGAAGCCGAAGTTCCCGGTGCCGGCCTTGACCTTGTCGACGACGATCGAGCCATCGATGCCCGCGTTCCCAGCGATCCAGCGCAGCGGCTCCTCCAGCGCCCGGCGCACGATCCGAACGCCCGCCTTCTGGTCCTCGTCCTCGAGGCCTTCCTCGAGGCCGTCGAGGGCCTTCTGCGCGCGCAGGAGGGCGACGCCGCCACCGCAGACGATCCCCTCTTCGACCGCCGCGCGGGTGGCGTGCAGCGCGTCCTCGACGCGCGCCTTCTTCTCCTTCATCTCGCTCTCGCTGGCCGCTCCCACCTTGAGGACCGCCACGCCGCCGGCCAGCTTCGCGAGCCGCTCCTGGAGCTTCTCGCGGTCGTAGTCGGAGGTGGTGTCCTCGATCTGCTTGCGGATCTCGTTGCAGCGACCCTCGATCGCAGCCTTCTTGCCCGAGCCCTCGATCAGGGTGGTGCTGTCCTTGTCGATCACCACCCTCTTGGCGGAGCCCAGGTCCTTGAGGGTCACGTTCTCGAGCTTGAGACCCAGTTCCTCGGCGATCACCTTGCCACTGGATGAGGATGGCCATGTCCTGGAGCATCGCCTTGCGGCGGTCACCGAATCCGGGGGCCTTGACGGCAGCGCAGTGGAAGGTCCCGCGGAGCTTGTTGACCACCAGGGTCGCGAGCGCCTCACCCTCGATGTCCTCGGCCACCACCAGGAGGGGCTTCCCTTGCCGGGCCACCTCCTCCAGCAAGGGCAGAAAGTCCTTCATGCTCGAGATCTTCTTCTCGTGCAGCAGGATCACGGGCTCCTCGAGCACGGCCTCCATCCGCGCGGCATCGGTCACGAAGTAGGGCGAGAGGTAGCCGCGGTCGAACTGCATGCCCTCGACCAGCTCGAGGGTGGTCTCCATGGCCTTGGCCTCTTCGACGGTGATCACCCCCTCCTTGCCCACCTTCTCCATGGCCTCGGCCAGGATCTGGCCGATGGTCTCGTCGCCGTTGGCCGAGACCGTGCCGACCTGGGCGATCTCCTCCGAGCTCCGCGTCGGCTTGGACTGCTTCTCCAGCTCCTCGACGAGCGCGGCGGTGGCCTTGTCGATCCCGCGCTTGAGATCCATCGGATTCATGCCCGCCGCCACCATCTTGCTGCCCTCGCGGAAGATGGCGTGGGCAAGCACGGTGGCCGTGGTGGTGCCGTCGCCGGCCACGTCCGAGGTCTTGCTGGCGACCTCCTTGACCAGCTTGGCGCCCAGGTTCTCGAAGTGGTCCTCGAGGTCGATCGCCTTGGCGACGGTGACGCCGTCCTTGGTCACCGTGGGGGAGCCCCAGCTCTTTTCCAGGAGCACGTTGCGTCCCTTGGGGCCCAGCGTCACGCGCACCGCATGTGCCAGCGTCTCGACGCCTCGGAGCAACCGCTCGCGAGCGTTGTGACCGAAGCGGATCTCTTTCGCAGCCATTGCAGTGGCCTCCTCACTCAAGCACCGCGAGGACGTCGTCCTCGCGGATGATCAGGTGCTCCTCGCCGTCCAGCTGGATCTCGCTACCCGAGTACTTGCCGAAAAGGATTCGGTCACCCTTGTGGACGTCCAGGGGCCGCAGGTCGCCGTCGTCATTCACCTTGCCTTTTCCGACGGCGATCACCTTGCCTTCCTGGGGTTTTTCCTTGGCGGTATCCGGAATGATGATGCCGCCCTTGCTCTTGGCCTCCTCCTCGATCCGCTTGACGAGAATGCGGTCGTGGAGCGGTCGGATCTTCATCTCTCTCTCCTCGATGAGGGCTGTGTCATGGCTAATCACCGCTGAAGCGCTGTCAATCCAGCACGCGCCGCGGTGGATCCCGGCGGTGTCAGCGCTTGGGGGGCCCTGACGGTCTCGGCTTCGAGCCAATCGGCCCGGGGCTCGGTTTCGACGAGCCGACCACCTTCGTCTGCTTCTTGGTCTTCCTGGCCATATGCGTCCTCCGGGCCGCGTACTTCTTCCAGCTCCGCGGCTATGCCTTGCATTTGCAGAATTCGTGCCGAGCTGAGACCAATGCCCTTTTTACGCTTCTAACCATTCGTTTTAATTCATGAATTCGAAGAAGAAGGAGAGAAGATCGTCTTGGAACTCTTTGCTGATCGGAGTCTTGACATCCGATATTAATCGGATTAATAAGATCCGATCAGTCGGAGGTAGAGAACACAGTGGTACCGCGGGTTCTGGTGGCCGCCTCGTCGTCCGCGAAGCTGGGGCGCATCGCGCGCCAGCTTGGTGACCGGGACACTCTCGTGACCCAGGCGGCGACCTCGGAGGATCTCTGGAAGCTCCTGGCCAGCGAGAGCTTCGACCTGGTGCTGCTGCGCCGCGAGGACGTCCCGGCGTTTTCCCCGCACCTCGTGTCGGAGATCCGTGCGCTTCCCGACGGACCGGACGTCGCCGTCATCGCCGCCGAGGAGGATCCCGAAGAGCGCGCGGAACTCCTCACAGCGGGCTGCATGGCAGTAGTGTACGAGGGACTCGGTGAGGCGACGCTGGTGCGCACCATCGAGGCCCTGCTCCAGCGGCGGCGGGAACAGACCGAGCGCAGTCTCGACGAGGGCGGCATCCAGCGCTTTCACCTGTCGGATTACGCCTCGGCCAGCCCGACCATGCAGCAGTTCCTCGACAATGCACGTCGTGTGGTGGCTACCGACACGACGCTGCTGCTGCTCGGCGAGACCGGCGTGGGCAAGGAGTGGCTGGCCCGCGCGACCCACGCCGAAGGTCCGCGGGCGGCGGCCCCATTCGTGGCCGTGAGCTGCAGCGCGCTTCCGGAGACACTCCTCGAGAGCGAGCTCTTTGGCCACACCAGGGGGGCCTTCACCGGGGCCACCCGCGCCCGCCGCGGGTATTTCGAGCTGGCCCACGGAGGAACGATCTTCCTCGACGAGATTGCGGAGCTCCCGCTACACCTCCAGGTGAAGCTGCTCCGGGTCCTCGAGGAGCGGCGGATCCAGCCCCTCGGCTCAGAGCAATCCATCGCGGTGGACGTGCGCATCCTGGCTGCGACCAATCGCGACCTCGAGTTCGAGGTGCAGGAGAAACGCTTCCGCTCGGACCTCTTCTACCGGCTCAACGTGGTCACCCTCACCCTCCCGCCCCTGCGCGACCGGCGCGAGGACATCCCGGAGCTGCTGCAGAGCTACATCGACCACTTCCGCGTTCGGCTACCCAGTGAGGTGACCGCCGTGCACCCCGACGCGCGCGAAGCCCTCATCACCTACGACTGGCCGGGAAACGTGCGCGAGTTGATCAACGCCGTCGAGAGGGCGGTGCTGATGACCAGAGGCACCGAGATCACGCTCTCTGATCTGCCGGAGACGATCCAACGCTGTGCGCCCGGTCGTGGAGATCTCCAGCGGAGGGGCGACCACATGCTGGGCTTTGCACGGGACGGCCGGCGCTGGACGGAAAGCCCCTGGCGGACCATCCGGCAGGAGGTCCTCGAGGAGGCGGAATACCGCTACCTGAGTGATTTGCTGGGCCTCTGCTCGGGTCGCGTGGGCGAGGCGGCGAAGCGGGCCGGCATGGCTCCCCGCTCGCTCTTCGAGAAGATGCAGCGATACGGCCTTCGCAAGGAGGATTTCCGTCGGCCGACGGCCGCGGAGGAAAATCCTCCCCGCTGATGCCAGCCCGGTAGACGAATCAACCGGCTGCAACTACCGCTCCCACTCCGAACCACGCGGATCGAAGGCGCTGTGATTGACAGCCCAGGCGACGTGCTTACCTGTTCCTCGAACTCCGAGGGGTTTCGCGCGGCCGGCGGGTCGGCGGCCCACGACGGAGAACAAGAGGAGGTGAAACCATGGCTTCGATCCGATTTCGCAGCCCTCGGCCGCGAGACGGCTGGACTGAGCTCGACCGGCTCCAGCACGACATGCTTCAGACCTTCGATCGTCTGGGAACACGGACAGGCCCTGCAAGGGGCACTCCGTTCCCTCCCGTCAACCTGTACGAGTCCGCTCAAGGGTACGTGCTGACCGCCGAGATTCCCGGTGTAAAGAGCGAAGACCTCGACGTTTCCGTGGAGGGCGAGCGGGTGACGATCGGCGGCGAGCGGACCATCGAGTACCCGAGCGACGGCAGCACCAGCCTTCACCGGCGAGAACGCCAGGCCGGTGTCTTCCGTCGTGCGTTCAATCTGCCGGAGCCAGCAGACCCGGAAAAGACGGAGGCGATCTGCCGCCACGGCATCCTGATGGTGCGGATTCCCAAGGCGGAGTCGCAAAAGCCTCGGCGCATCAGCGTTCGAGGGAGCTGAGGAGAAACCGATGTCAAACGAGAATCCGACTCGCGAGATCGAGACCCGTGAGAAGCAGGAAGTCGAGCGTGAGCAGACGCGGCCCGGCAGCGTATTCCGGCCCGACGTCGATATCGTCGAGCGTACAGGTGAGTTCCTGGTGACCGCCGACCTCCCCGGTGTCGATGAGCAGCACGTCGACGTGCGGCTGGAGAACGGCCTCCTAGCGATTCGCGCCGACCTCGCCGTCGTGCCCGAGCCCGAGTGGCAGCCAATCTATGGCGAGTACCGCGTCGGAAGCTACTATCGGGAGTTCACGCTATCGGATCGGATCGACGTGAACGAGATCGAGGCGTCGATGAAGGATGGTGTCCTCGAGCTCCGCTTGCCGAAGGCGGAAAGGCACCGAGCACGTACCATCGAAGTGAAGGCGGGCTGAGAAGCGGGGCTCCGGCACGGCGCGGCGAGCCGGAGCCATGGACCCGCTTGTCGACATGAACGACAATGGGATTCGCGTGATTCTCTCGAGGCGGAGACGTCGCGAACCGTGACCCACTTTCACCTGCTCTCCTTCGAGGGTCCCGATCCCTACGCGCGGGCCGGTGGCCTGGCGAGCCGCGTCGATGGGCTCACGCGCGCGCTGGTCTCCTTGGGCTTCGAGACACATCTCTGGTTCGTCGGCGACCCGGGCCTCCCCGGCCACGAGCAGCGCGACGGCGTACGACTTCACCGCTGGTGCCAATGGCTGAGCCGCAGTCACCGATACGGGGTCTACGACGGTGAGGAGGCGAAGTATCGCGACTACACCGCCTCGCTCGCGCCCCATCTGCTGGAACACGTCTTGCTCCCGCATCTGGCAGCGGGGGGAGAAGCCGTGGTCCTCGCCGAGGAATGGCAGACGACGGAGGCAGTGCTCGAGATCGACCGCCTGCTTCGCCGCGCCGGATTGCGCGAACGCGTCACCCTGGTATGGAACGCGAACAACCTGTTCGGCTTCGATCGCATCGCGTGGTCTGATCTCTCGCGCGCGGCTGCAATCACCACGGTGAGCCGCATGATGCGCCTGCGGATGGAGGCAACTGGCGTGCCCGTGCTCGTCATCCCCAACGGGCTCCCCCCCGAGGCCTTCACACCGCCCGATCGCCGCCTGGTAGCACAGCTGCGCGCACAGTTGCGTGGACGTCTGTTGCTGGCAAAAGTGGCGCGCTGGGACCCCGACAAAGCCTGGTTTTCCGCAGTCAGGGGCACTCGAGCCCTGAAGGAGGCCGGTCTGCGTCCCCTCCTGATCGCGCGCGGCGGGGCCGAAGCCCTCGGCGCGCAGGTGCGCGAGTCCGCGGGCGCCGCGGGCCTGCGCTGGATCGACCGAAGCGGTCCTGCGAGCCTTCCGGACGCGCTCGCGAACCTCCACGAGGCCGACGCCGTGTGTCTGGACTTCCCTCTGGATTCGGCGACCTGCCGCACACTCTACCGGGCCGCGGACGCGGTGCTCGCCAACAGTCGTTTCGAACCCTTCGGCCTGGTCGGCCTCGAGGCGATGGCCGCGGGCGGAGTCGCCTGTGTTGGACTCACCGGGGAGGACTACGCCCTTCCGGGCCGCAACGCTTTGGTGCTTCAGACGGAAGACCCCTACGAGCTGGTCGCCGTACTCGAGCGGCTTCGCGCGCATCCGGAAGAGGAACGCACCCTGCGCGCGACCGCACGGCGCACGGCGAGAACCTACGCCTGGAGGGAGGTTGTCAGCCGAGTTCTGCTGCCCCGTGTCGAGCTGCTTCGCTCGCCGCGAATATTGCGGGCGCACGCGGTCGGCTGACGAGATCCGCTGAACCTACGCCGGCTGCAGCGTCGCGAGGAGCTCGCGCACCTCGCCCCCTGTCCGCGCTCGCAGGACCTGATCTCGACGCTTCTCGAGATCGGCGATGGAGAGTCGTTCCATCAAATCGACCACGCGGCCGTAGTCGGTCCGTGATACGCTGAAGCGCCGCACACCGAGTGTCAATAGAACCGCGGTGAGGACCGGATCGCCCGCCAGCTCACCGCAAACGCTCACGGGTTTCCCCTGCTCCGCGGCCGTGGCGATCACCTGCGAGATCAAACGCAGGACGGCCGGCTGCATTGCGTCGTGGTAGTGCTGTACCGAATCGTCCTCTCGGTCTGCCGCCAGCAGATACTGGGTGAGGTCGTTGAGGCCGATCGAGATCAGATCGACATCCTCCAGGATCTCCGCGACGGCAACCGCGGCCGCAGGTACCTCGATCATCGCCCCGAGCTGGAAGTTGAAGTTCTCCCGCTGCACTCCACAAAGCTCCTCGAGCTTGCACGTGAGGCGGCGCAGCGTATCCAGGCTGTCCAACATCGGTACCAGCAAGGCGACGGGACGGCGCTCGGCAAGCCGAGCGATAGCTCGTACCTGCGGGACGAGAATGTCGTCGCGCTGCAGGAGCAGGCGCACGCCCCGGACACCCAGGCTCGGATTTCGGCCCATCGGGAAATCCGCGTAGTCCGGACACTTGTCAGCTCCGAAATCGGCGAGTCGAATGTGAAGCTCGCCATCTCCGATGGCTTCGGCCACACTCGCGTAGGCTGCGTAGCTCTCCTCTTCGCTGGGCCACGACTTGCGGTCCATGTACAGGAACTCGGTTCGAAAGAGACCCACCCCGCTGGCACCGAATCGTGGGACGAGCTCTGCCTGCTTCGGATCGCTGATGTTGAGGGCGAGGCGGATGGCCACTCCATCGCGCGTCACCGCCTGACGCGGCGTGGGCGGCTCGCTCCTCACGCGAGCGACGGCCGCGCGCACCCGGGCGGCGAGGTCGAGCTCCTCCCCACCTGGGCTCACCACGGCGAGGCCGCTCCCCGCGTCGACGAGCACGAGCGCGCCCTCCGCCACCTTCTCGGCCAGCGACGCGATTCCGGTGAGGAAAGGAATGCCGAGGGATCGCGCCAGGATGGCGGTGTGGGATTTCGGGCCGCAGTTCTCCGTCAGGGCAGCGCATGGCCCTTGGTGAGCGAAGCGCAGCAACTCGGAGGGCGTGAGCATCGAAGCGACGAGCACGGTGGGTTCCCCGTGGACAACTTGGCTTTCCACCCGGGGATCGAGGCAGCGGAGCAACCGATGCCCGATGTCGAGGACGTCGGCAGCCTTGTCTCGAGCCATCGGCAGCGGGCTGGCGTCGAACTCCGCGTGGAACGCGGCCGTGGCCTGGGCCACGGCCGCCTCGGCCGAAAGTCCGCTCGCAGCGATTCCCGGCTCGACCCGCTGCAAAAACGCCGGATCGCGCATCATCATGACGTGTGCTGCGAAGATCTCGGCTTCCGCCTTGCGACCTTGATGGGTGAGCTGACTCTGTACGCGCTCGAGCTGCGCACACGCTCGAGCCTGAGCCGCGCGCAGGCGCTCCATTTCGCGCTCCTGCCCGCGCTGGGGAACCACCTGCTCGGCCGCGGTGATCCAGGCGGCCGCGTCCAGGACGTGTGCGCGCCCCTCGAAGAAGCCAGGACACAATCCCCGCCCGCGTAGGATCATGAGTCTCGCGCTCCGGGCTTACTACGGATCAATATTCGAACTCCTGCCAGCGAAGGGAACCCAGACCTCGGTGAAGCGAGGCCAGTCTAGCGTGGCCTGGAGCGAAGCCCAGGAGGGTCCGTTGACAACTGCCGGAAGGAGCTCATCCTTGTGCCACCGCGACCCAGTAAGGTCGTCTGGGCGAAGTCTGCGCTTTCGCAGAGGCACGCGGTACCCTTCAGCCCTCTCCTCCAGGCAGCCAAAGGCTTCGTCATGCCGCGTCGATCCACCTCCCATGCCCTCGATTTCGAGATCCTGCGCCAGCCCGACGACGCGACCTGCGGACAGACCTGCCTGCACGCGATCTACCGGTACTTCGGCGACGAGCTTCCCCTCGATGACGTGACCGCTGAGGTGGCCAGGCTCGTGGGAGGCGGGACGCTCGCCGTGAGTCTGGCCAACCACGCGCTTCGCCGCGGGTACCGGGCCCTGATCTACACCTACAACCTCACCGTCTTCGACCCCACCTGGTTCGGGAAACCCACGCCCGACCTCATCGAGCGCCTCCGCGCTCAGGTCCACGCGAAGGCGGACCCCAGGCTCTCGGAGGCCACCGACGCCTACCTCGAGTTCCTTCGGCTCGGCGGCGAACTCGTCATGGAGGACCTCACTCCGGCGCTGCTGCGCCACTGGCTCGAGCGCAACCGGCCGATCTTGACCGGCCTCTCGGCGACCTTCCTCTACCGCTGCGCGCGCGAGGTCGGGGACGCCACGCTCGAGGAGGACGACGTGCGGGGCTCCGCGACGGGTCACTTCGTGGTGCTGTGCGGCTGGGATGCCGAGGAGCGCTCGGTACGTGTCGCCGATCCTCTCGAAGACAACCCCCGCTTCAAGGAGCACATCTACTGGCTTCCCGTCGAGCGAGTGATCAACGCCATCCTTCTGGGCGTGCTCACCTACGACGCGAACCTCCTGGTACTGGAGCCACCGCGGGGCTCCCGTTGAACGCGCTCCTAGTGGTGGAGAATACGCGCCGCTGGCCGCTAAAGCTCGACGGTGCGAAAGTGGTCTCTGCCCGCGAGTATCTGGTCGGCGGCGATTGGGACGAGCGCCGCGGGCTCCGCGTCTACAACTTCTGCCGCACCTACGGCTACCAGACCCTCGGTTACTACGTCTCGCTGCTGGCCGCCGCCCGCGGTCACCGGCCCATTCCCACGGTCGAGACGTTGCAGGATCTCCGCCTCGCCCCCGTCGTGCGTCTCGTCTCCCAGCAGCTCGAAGACCGGATCCAGCGCGATCTCGCACGGCTCAAGGGTCCGCACTTCGAGCTCAGCATCTACTTCGGGCGGAACCTGGCCAGGCGTTATGACGCGCTCGCCCGGGCGCTCCACGATCAGTTCCCCGTCCCGCTGCTTCGGGCGAGCTTCGAAAGGGTAGGACGAGCCTGGCGGCTGGCCTCGGTGCGCCCGATCGCCACCAGTGAGATCCCAGAGAGCCATCGCGACTTCGTGATCGAGCAGGCCGAGGCGCACTTCGGCCATCGGCCTCGTGTGGCACCCTCACCCCGGAGCTTCCGCTACGACCTGGCGATCCTGGCGGCTCCCAAAGCGCCCGACGCGCCCTCGGACGCGAAGGCCCTGCGCCGTTTCGTCCGCGCCGCACGGGAGATCGGAATCGACGCCAGACGGATCGACCACGGGAACGCCGGCGGGATCGCGGAGTTCGATGCCCTCTTCCTTCGCGAGGCGACCTACGTGAACCACCCGACCTACCGGCTGGCCCGTCGCGCCGCGTCCGAAGGACTCGTCGTGATCGACGACCCGATCTCGATCCTGCGCTGCACGAACAAGGTCTTCCAGGCCGAACTCTTCAAACGCCACGGGATCCCGCACCCGCGAACGGTGGTCGCCCACGATGGCAATGCCGAGGAGATCGCCGACACGGTGGGCCTCCCCTGTGTGCTCAAGCAACCGGACTCCTCGTTTTCCGAGGGGGTCGTGCGCGTCGAGACGCAAGAGCAGCTCCAGGTGCAGCTCGGCGAGTTCCTCCGCGACTCGGAGCTGGTGGTGGCGCAGGCCTACACGCCGTCCAGCTTCGATTGGCGCATCGGTGTCCTGGGCGGAGCCCCGCTCTACGCCTGCCGCTATTACATGGCGCGCGGCCACTGGCAGATCGTGGCCACCGGAGCCGCCGGCCGGAGGCGCTACGGGCGCGTCGAGGCGGTGCCCCTGGACGAAGTGCCGAGCGGCGTGGTCGAAATCGCCGTCCGAGCGGCGGGCTTGATCGGCGACGGCCTCTACGGGGTCGACGTGAAGGAAGCCAACGGCGGCTTCCTGGTGATGGAGGTCAACGACAACCCCAACATCGACGCCGGCTACGAGGACGCCATCCTGGGGGATCGGCTCTACCTCGCGGTGATGGAGTGGTTCCAGCAGCGACTCGAAGCGCGCGGACGAGAGCCATTTTCTCGTGGCGCGTGACGGACGGACCCTCGGCCTCTTCGAGGGATTCGGGATCGAACTCGAATACGTGATCGTCGATTCCGAAACCCTCGACGTGCGGCCGATCGCCGACCGCGTAATCGAGGCCGAACACGGGTCTGTGAAGAGCGAGATCGAGCGGGGCCCGATGGCGTGGTCGAACGAGCTCGTCGGCCACGTGATCGAACTCAAGACGAACGGGCCCGCGCCGCGCCTATCCGGGCTCGCAGAACGCTTCGCGGGAGAGGTGGAGCAGATCGACGCGCTCCTCGCCCCGCTGGGGGCGCGCCTGATGCCCACGGCCATGCACCCCTGGATGGATCCGACCCGCGAGTTTCGCCTCTGGCCGCACGGCGGCCGGAAGATCTACCAGGCCTTCGACCGCATCTTCGACTGCCGCGGACACGGCTGGGCGAACCTCCAGAGCACCCATCTGAACCTCCCCTTTGCAAACGACGAGGAGTTCGGTCGGCTCCACGCGGCGGTCCGCGCGATCCTTCCACTCCTCCCCGCCCTGGCCGCGAGCTCGCCCTTCGTCGAGGGCCGGCACCCGGGGATCCTCGACGCGCGACTCGACTTCTATCGCACGAACGCCCGGCGGGTGCCGTCGGTCACGGGACAGGTGATCCCCGAGCCGATCTTCACCCGTTCCGGCTACGAGGCCCTCCTCGAGACCATCTACGCCGACCTCGCGCCCCTCGACCCGGCGGGCACGCTCCGCCACGAGTGGGTGAACGCACGGGGCTGCATCGCGCGCTTCGACCGGATGGCGCTCGAGATCCGTCTCCTCGACGTCCAGGAGTTCCCTGGCGCGGATCTTGCCATCGCCGCAGCCGTGAGCAGCATCGCGCAGGCGCTCTGTGACCCCGCGCCTGCGCACCAGGCGCGCCTCCGGAGCCTCGAGACGACACGGCTCGCGAAACTCCTGGCCAGGACGACGTCCGATGCCGAATCGGCCAAGATCGACGACCGTGAGTACCTCCTGGCGCTGGGTCTCGGCGGTGGGACACGATCCGCGGGAGAGGTATGGCGCGCCCTCGTGGATCGCCACCTCGCGCCGGAGCCCGGGGCCTCGGAACCCCTGGCGACGCTCGGGTTGATCTTGGAGGAGGGATGCCTGTCGCGGCGCATCTTGCGAAGCGTGGGTCAGGGACCGACCCGCGACGCGCTCACCTCCGCCTACCGCGATCTCTGTGACTGTCTCCGGAACCGCCGGCTCTTCCGTGCCGGCAGCTGAGCGATCTCTCCTCCTCACCTGCGAGCACGGTGGGAACCGGGTTCCTCGCGAGTATCGCGCGCTCTTCCGGGGAAGAGAAGCGCTCCTCGCCTCTCATCGGGGCTGGGACCCCGGCGCCCTCGCGGTGGGGCAGAGTCTGGCGCGCGCGCTGGACGCGGAGCTGATCGCGGCCACGACGACTCGACTACTCGTCGATTTGAACCGCTCACGGCACAACCCCGCCGCATTCTCCGAGCTCAGCCGCGTCCTGACGCGAGATCGACGGGACACACTCCTCGCCCGCTATCACCGCCCTCACTGGGACCGCGTCCGGGCGGCGATAGCCGCGCGAAAGGAAGGCGTCCTGCACCTCGGCGTGCACAGCTTCATTCCCATCTGGCGCGGTGCGAAGCGCAGCTTCGCGATCGGGATCCTGTATGACCCGGAGCGGCCTCGCGAGCGCTCCCTGGCGATGGCCTGGCAACGACGGCTCCGGGCGGAGCTTCCGCACGTTGGCGTTCGCCGCAACGCGCCCTACCGCGGCAGTGCAGACGGACTCACCACCGCGCTACGTCGGGAGTTCCAGGCGGAGCGATACCTGGGCTTCGAGCTCGAGCTCAACCAGCGTGCGATCGTCACGGTGGCGCAGCGCCGCGCGCTCGCGGCAGTGCTCGCGAGCACTCTGGACGCGGCACTCGGAACACCGGCGTGACTCCCCGGGAAACCGGCGAAAACCGAGCAGTGTGGAGAATACGATCATCTGACCAAAACGACCACCGAGCGGGGTCCCACCCGATACTCCCGGCCTTCCACGACGGCCTCGTGGCCGGGGGCGAGGAAGTCATCAGGCGCATCGGCGTAGGTATCGACCACGCGCCGCCACTGGCCTGGTTCGCCCTCCTGAAGCCCGAATGTCAGCGGCTCCCACCAAGCGTTGATCATCGCGTAGATGTCCCGATCGCCCTCTGATGCTCCGTCGAGATGGAACGCCAGGCTCCGCGATTCATAGCTGGTATCCATCTCCTTACCGACTCCATACCACCGGACATCATCACGCCAGAAGCGCGAACGGCACAGAGAGGGGTGGCCCCTACGGAAGCCGATCATCAGCCTGAAGAACCGGTAGACATCCCCGTGCTCGAAAAGGCGCCGCCAGTCGAGCCAGCTGGTCTCGTTGTCCTGGTTGTACGGGTTGTCGTTCCCCCCTTGCGTCTGCAGGAACTCATCACCCATGCGAAACATCGGCGTGCCGTTGGCGAGCATCAGCAGGCAGCAGACGTTCTTGGCCTGCCGTCTGCGCAGCGCCATCACCTCCGGCGAAACCTCGTCATCCCCCTCCCAACCGCAGTTCCAGCTGTAGCTTTCCCGCGGACCGTCCGTGTTGTCATGTCCGTTGGCGAGATTGCGCTTTTGATCGTAGGACACCAGGTCGTAGAGGCTGAAGCCGTCGTGAGCCGCTACGTAGTTGATGCTCTGCCACGGATGAAAGGCGTAAAGGCGACTGTCGGGGAAGAGATCGTCGCTACCGTAGAGCCTTGTTGCCAATCGCGCGACCATGTTGGGTTCCCCGCGAATGAAACGCCGGACGTCATCGCGAAAGCCGCCGTTCCACTGCCGCCACCGGAGGCTGGGAAACGAACGCCCCAGCTGATAGGCGCCGCCGGCATCCCAGGGCTCGGCGATCAGGCGAATCCGCGTCAACTCTGGATCCGAGGCGATCTCGCCGAAGAACCCCGGCTCGTCGACATTGAGTGAGCCATCCCTGTTGCGGGCGAAGATCGAGGCCAGGTCGAACCTGAACCCGTCTACGTGCATTTCCTTCGCCCAGTAGCGCAGGCTGTCCAGGATGAGCTGACGAACGTGGGAATTGGCGCCGTGAATGGTGTTGCCGGTTCCGGAGTAGTTGAGATATGGGGCTCTCGGGTTGCCGGAAGCCATGTAATAGGTGCTGTTGTCGATCCCCTTGAAGCTGTAGACGGGTCCACGGTGGTCTCCTTCGACCGTGTGGTTGTAGGCCACGTCCAGGATCACCTCGATGTCCGCTTCGTGGAGCGCCCGCACCATCCGCTTGAACTGGTTCGGCTGCCCGCAGCGCAGCGCTCGCTTGCAGTAGGCGTGGTGAGGAGCGAAGAAGTTCAAGGTCATGTAGCCCCAGTAGTTGCCCTCCAGGGGATCGAACTGGTGGACCGGCAGCAGCTCGACGGCAGTGACACCGAGATCCTTCAGGTAGGGGATCTTCTCGACGATGCCCGCAAAGGTGCCTCGGCTGTCCTCATCCACATCCGAGGCCGGGCCGTAGGTGAAACCCTTGACGTGAACCTCGTAGATCACCAGATCGGACTCGTGCCGCGGTGAGCGGTGATTGCCCCAATCGAACGCAAAGGCTCCTTTCGGGAGTACGCCGAGTGGCGCCTTGCCGGCGTTGGAGCCGGGTCGTCGCGCCGCCTGCCGATCGAATCCGCGAGGGAAGAAGACGGCGCGGGCATACGGGTCGAGCAGGACCTTGTCGGGATCGAAGTGATGCCATTCGGTCTTTCCAGCGGGCGGCGGGCCGTGGACCACGTACCCGTAGTAGAGCGCGCCCTTCAGCTCGGACTCAGCGAGCCGGCAGTGCCAGACGCGGCCGGATTTGTTGGTGAGGTATCGGAGCTCCCGCGAGGTAGACGGCTGGTCCTGGTCGTCCTCCTGATACAGGAGCAACGTCACGGTTTCCGCGTGATTCGAGTAGAGCGCGAAGTTGAACGCGCGCTCCTCCTCGATCCAGCTCACCCCGAGCGGGAACGGCAATCCCTCGGTGCTTGCCCAGCTCCGCCCCATCTGAAGTTGCTCCGTTTCGGCTTGACCACCCAGCAGCCGAGAAACCGGCCGCGCACGGTGCTCTGATGATATCATCCGCGCAATCTCGATCGACCCGGTCCGACGGGCGACGCACACCAGAGCTTTTGAATGAGCATCCGACACCTCGACGCCCTGTTCCGACCTGGCTCGGTCGCCGTGATCGGAGCCTCCGACCGTCCCCACAGTGCGGGTGGGGTGCTGATCCGCAATTTGTTGAGAGGCGGGTTCACAGGGAAGGTGATGCCGGTGAACCCGAAACGCGGCTCCGTGGCGGACGTCGCGGTCTACCGTGACATTGCCGCTCTTCCGCTCGCACCCGACCTCGCGGTGATCTGCACCCCGGCCTCGACCGTCCCGGATCTCGTCGAGGAGATCGCTCAACTGGGGACCCGGGCCGTGGTGGTCCTGGCAGCGGGCATGTCGGCCGCTACCCAGGGCGAGGAAAGATCACTCCAGCAGCGGATGCTCGATGCAGCTCGACCGCACTTGCTGCGGATCTTGGGGCCCAACTGTCTGGGTCTGATGGTGCCCGGGGCCGGCCTCAACGCATCGTTCGCCCACATCGATGCCCTGCCTGGGAGGCTCGCCTTCGTCTCACAGTCCGGCGCTCTCTGCTCGGCGGTGCTCGACTGGGCTCGTTCGAACGAGATCGGCTTCTCACACTTCGTCTCTCTCGGAGACAGTGCCGACGTCGACGCGGGCGACGTGCTCGACTACCTGGGCAGCGATCCGTCGGCGACAGCGATTCTGCTCCACCTGGAGTCGATCCACGAGGCACGCAAGTTCATGTCTGCAGCGCGGGGGGCGGCGCGGAACAAGCCCGTGCTGGTGATCAAGTCGGGTCGGGCCGAGGCGAACGGGCGGGCCGCCACCGGCCCTACGGCTGCGCTTCCTGGGGCCGATGAAGTCTACGAGGCGGCGCTCAGCCGAACCGGGATGCTGCGCGTCTACGGGATCGAGGAGCTCTTTGCTGCGGCGGAGACGCTGACCCGGGCCCGCCGAATGCACGGTGATCGTCTCGCCATCCTGACCAACGGCGCCGGGCCCGGTGTGATGGCGACCGACGCACTTCTGGACGGCGGAGGAGCGCTTGCGCGGCTCGCTCCTGAGACGATCGCACGCCTCGACGAGGTCCTGCCGCGGGCCTGGTCACGCGCAAACCCCGTCGACATCCTCGGTGACGCATCGGGGGAGCTGTACAGTGCAGCGTTCGGGATCTTGCTCGATGCCGCAGAGATCGATTCCGTTCTGGTACTCCATTCGCCTACTGCGATTGCATCGAGTGAGGATGCCGCGCGAGCCGTGGTCCAGACGCTCGGGGAAAGGCAGCGAGCTCGGATCGTCCTCACCAGCTGGCTAGGAGGCGAGGCGGCTCAGCCTCCCCGCCGTCTTCTGCGTCAGGCCGGCATCGCCACCTACGACACGCCGGAGAGCGCGGTCCGGGCGGTTCTTCACATGATCCGCTACCGCCGGAATCAAGACATGCTGATGGAGACTCCGCCCTCCTTGCCCAGCGAGTTCGAACCCCGGACCTCGGAGGCGCGCCAGGTCATCGAATCCGCCCTGGCCGAGCAGCGAACGCAGCTGACCGAGCCGGAGGCGAAAACGGTGCTGGCTACCTACGGCGTCCCCGTCGTTGAGACACGGGTCGCTGCGGACGTCGGCGAAGCCGCTTCCTGTGCTCGCGGGCTCGGCTTTCCCGTGGCCCTGAAGATCCTCTCACCCGACCTCACCCATAAGAGCGACGTGGGAGGCGTCTCGCTCGACCTTCAGACGCCGGAGGCCGTACGTCAGGCGGCGGAGGAAATGGTGGAACGGTTGCAGACCCACCGGCCCGCGGCGCGGCTGATGGGATTCAGTGTCCAGCAGATGGCGCGCCGACCCGGCGCACACGAGTTGATCGTGGGTGCTGCAACGGACCCGGTGTTCGGCCCGGTGATCCTCTTCGGGCGTGGGGGTATCGCCGTCGAGGTGATCGCAGATCGCGCCGTTGCCCTTCCACCGTTGAATATGAACCTGGCGCGCGAGCTGGTATCTCGCACGCGCGTCTCGCGTCTGCTGAAGGGATATCGAGATCGTCCGCCCGCGGATCTGGAGGCGATCCTCCTTACACTCATCCAGGTCTCGCAGATCATCATCGATCTTCCCGAAGTCGTCGAGCTCGACCTGAATCCGCTTCTTGCAGATCCGGAAGGGGTGCTCGCACTGGATGCGCGGATTTCTCTTGCACCAGCGACAGGCGAGCCTGGCGATCGCCTCACGATTCGGCCCTACCCGCGAGAGCTCGAAGAGACGGTCACTCTGCGGGATGGTCGAAGCGTTCTTCTCCGCCCCATCCGTCCGGAGGACGAGCCGGCTCACCAGGAGCTGTTCCAGCGCATGACAGCAGAGGACATCTACTACCGCTTCTTCAATGTCGTCCACCGGATGCCTCACTCTCAGCTGGCGCGCTTCACGCAGATCGACTACGACCGTGAGATGGCCTTCATCGCCACCGTCATCGACGAAGGGGGACGACCGCAAACGCTCGGCGTCGTTCGCGCGGTCGGGGATCCGGACAACACTTCGGCGGAGTTCGCGATCTCGGTGCGGTCGGACCTGAAACGCCAGGGACTGGGCTCCGCGCTCCTGGGCAAGATGATCCGCTATTGCCGCGACAAGGGGACGGGAAAACTCGTCGGACAGGCCCTTCCCGACAACAGGGCGGTGCTCGCTCTCGCCGCGCGTCATCACTTCACCAGGCGGCGGCTGCCGGGAGACGATGTAGTGGAGCTGCGCCTGAATCTGTAAAGTCCGCGGCGGTTTCCGCCGTATCGGCTCAAGAGGAGCAGGAACGGCTGCAGCCCACCTCGAGGCGACCCGCGCTGCCCTGATGTCGATGACGGACGTTTCCCATCCCCACCTCGAGCGCGATCTCCGGGCGATGACGGCCGACGGCGTCGCCTTCAGCGGCATGGTAGCCCTCGGTGAGACCTACGTGCCCGCCTTCGCCCTGGCCGCGGGACTCGGCGAGGTGGTCGCGGGTCTGGTGGCGACTGTTCCGATGCTGGCGGGCGCCTGCCTTCAGATGGTGACGCCGGCGGCGGTTCGCTACCTGGGCTCGTATCGGCGTTGGGTCGTCCTCTGCGCGCGTCTACAGGCCCTCAGCTTCGTCCCGCTGATCGTAGGCGCGGCCATGGGGAAGGTGGGGCTTCTTTGGGTCGGAGTGGCCACGGTGGCCTACTGGGCCTTCGGGATGTCGACGAGCCCGGCGTGGAACGCCTGGGTGACGAGTCTGGTGCCGTCCGAGATCCGAGCGCGGTTCTTCGCCCGGCGAGCTCGGGCCGCCCAGGCCGCCCTGCTCGTGGCGCTCGTCGCGGGAGGCCTCGCCCTGGAGCATGGGCGCACCCACGGGGTGGAACTCGCCGTCTTCGCAGCTTTGTTCGCTGCGGCCATGACGTCCCGCTTGATCTCCTCCGGATTCCTCGCCGCGCAGAGCGAAGCCCCGGGGCTCGCAGCGAGCCATCAGTCGATCGGGGCGGCGCCCGTCTGGGAGCGGCTGCGAAGCGCCGGCTCGGTTCGCGTGCTCACCTACCTGATCGCTATGAAAGCGGTGACCCACATCGCAGCTCCCTACTTCACGCCTTACATGCTCGGGCCGCTCGACCTCTCCTACGGCCGGTTCATGACGCTCATCGCGGCCTCCTTCGCGGCCCGGGTGGCGGTGCTCCCGCTGCTCGGCCGCCTGGCTCACCACAGGGGTGCTCGAAGCGTGCTCTGGCTGGGAGGGGTGGGAATCGTACCGCTCCCCGTCCTCTGGCTGGTGTCCCACGACTTCTACTACCTCCTCGCGCTCCAGCTCTTCGCAGGGACCGCGTGGGTCTCGATCGAGCTGGCGACGACCCTCTCCTTTTTCGAGGGGATCCCGGAGAGCGACCGCACCAGCGTGCTCTCCGCCTTCAACCTGGCCAACGCAGCGGCGATCGCGGTCGGTGCCCTGGCGGGAGCCCAGCTCTTCACCTGGCTGGACGGCTCCGCGGCGGGTTACGCCTGGCTCTTTGCCGTCTCCAGCGCAGGACGGCTCCTCACAATCGCGCTCCTGCGGCGAACACCCACGGTCGCGCGCGTTCCCGGGGGCCTTCAGCTCCGCACCCTCGCGGTGCGCCCGTCGGGCGTAGCAATGCAGCGACCGATTCTCGCCAGCACGAGCAGCGAGAATCTCGAGGAACCCCCCTCGCGCCGGCACAACGGTTGAAACTCAGGGCTCCACCGCATTTCACAACCTTCCGGACTCCGCCCGCAATTGCGACGCCCCAAGATCGTGACCTTCTACACGGACGCCACAGGTCGCCATCCGATTCGCCTTGATTCGCTTCTGGCGGGCCCTCACTCGCGCGACAGCGAAATCGATGAGCAGCGTGTCCCCGTTGCCGAAGTACCTCTTGTCTGGTGTCTGACCATGGAAGTCGCATGGGGCATGGCCTCATCGTGCGCTCTCATGTAGAAAGCGACGAGACGCCGAAACGCTACCGTATTGCCCAGACTGTGTAGACACACTCGTGCGTTCTTCACCGATCGACAACATGGCGAGCGGATCCTGGCCAGCTCTGGCCTGTCTGTCCTCCGGCCCTGCTCACTGCTCGGATCGGTTATTCCGAAGAGTTATCCCCATTTTTTCGATTGGAGCGATGCGTGAGCCATCGACTATACTCCATTAGGTGCCAGAGCGAAGAACGCAGAGCGAAGGTGGTAAGCCACGTGGAAAGCGGGCTGGCGCACCTCCGGTTCGCGTGAGCCGTGAGCGTCTGCGCGCTGACGCTGCCGCCGCTTGGATGAGTTCCGCTCGACGGGCAGTTGCCTTACCCCGATGGAGGTGCGGCTCGGGGGCGAGGATCAGATGAGTGCCGAGCAGAAGCGATGAGTCCCAGACAGAAGCGCATCCTGGCCTACCTAGAGCCCAACGCGACGAACGGCACACTGCTCTCGCTCCTCAAGCGCCTTGCCCTGCGAAACGGGAGCGAAGTCCTGGCCCTGCGCGTACTCCGTGAGTTTCCTTGGTACGCCCGCGTCGGGGTCGGTGGGTCCAAGGAGGTTCGCACTGCCCTCAGTCGCGAGGCAGTTGCGGCGCTCGAAAGGGAGGTCCAGCCTCTGGTGCGCGCGGGGGTGAAGGTGCAAATGCGTGTCACCTGGGGTCGTCCCTTCGCGGTGATCATCCGCGAGGCTCTCCGGCGCTCTACATGGCTCGTCATGAAGACGGCACATGGTGGCGCGAATCGCGAGGCGCGGCTGTTCGGGTCGACGGCGATGCATCTGTTCCGGAAGTGTCCGGTTCCCGTCTGGATCGTGAAGCCTCGCCGTTCCGCGCGAATTCGGCGCGTGCTCGCTGCAGTTGATCCAGGCAGACCCGTATCGGGTGGGCGCGACTTCAACGCGGACATTCTCGCGCTTGCCTCCGAAATCGCAGCGGGCGAGAACGCGGAGCTCCACGTCAGTCATGCGTACGCGGTGGCGGGCGAGCACCTCCTTCATAGCCCATCACCCGCGGAGTATCGGAAGTACGTGGTCGCAGTCCGGAAGAACATCGAAGGGTCACTGAACACGCTGCTCGCGCCGCTTCACCTTCGCGCCGGAGACACCCAAGTGCATATTCTGGAAGGAAATGCCGAACACGTCCTAACAGCGCTCGCCGCCGAGCTGCCCGCCGAGCTTCTCGTGATGGGCACCATGGGCCGAACTGGCATAAAGGGGCTCCTGATTGGTGAGACGGCTGAGCGAATGCTGCGGGCCGTCGACTGCTCCGTGCTTGCACTGAAGCCGCGAGGCTTCAGGTCGCCGCTCGATCCGAAGGCGTAGGCGAGAATGCGACCAGGTGAACCGATGACCTGTGACCCGTTGTTGTTCGGGAAGATGTCCCCGCACCTTGTGCCAGCGTGCACCTGTCCTGTCTGGCTCATCGAGTCCTCGCGGAGCCCTCGATACGGTCGGGTCCTGGCGGCAGTAGACCCGGACACATCGGTTCCCGAACGCATCGGGCCCGGCGCCGAGAGTCTGTTGTCGTGAACTGGGCGACGTGGATCGGCATGGCTCTCTGCCTGAGTCAATCGGCGATGTTCTCGGGATTGAATCTCGGCATGCTTGGACCGAGTCGGCTTCACTTTCAGGTTGCAGCAATAGGCGGAGACCGGGGAGCGCAGCGCATCCTTGCGCTTCGCGAGGACTTCCACCTGCTCTTGACCACGATTCTCTGGGGCAACGTCGCTGTCAACACGCTGTTGGCATTGCTAGCCGACTCGATTCTTACGGGCGTCATGGCCTTCTCCGTCTCAACCATCGGCATCACTCTCTTCGGGGAGATCTTCCCCCAGGCGTATATCTCGCGGCACGCGTATGTCGTGGGAGGCGCCCTGGATCCCCTCCTCCGTTTCTACCGCACAATCCTTCTGCCGGTCGCATGGCCAACGGCTCGCCTGCTCGACAAGCTGGTGGGTAAGGAAGGGCTGGGGCTTTTTCGAGAGGGTGACCTACGCGAGATCCTCAAGTTGCACATTCTCGAAGACAGCTCCGACGTGAGCCATGTCGAGGGTCGTGGTGCACTCAACTTCCTCGCTCTCGATGACCGGAGCCTCGACGAGGAAGCGGAAATTCTCCACCCCGACTCGATCCTGTCGCTCCCCTTCGCAGATCGCAAAGCTCGGTTCCCGGCAATCAAGGCGACTCGCTCCGATCCCTTCCTCCAAGCCATCCATCGTTCCCGGCGCAAGTGGGTTGTCATCACCGATGAGCGGGCCCGGCCGCGACTGGTACTGAACGCAAATACCTTTCTGCGTGCCCTGCTGATGGAACCGCCGCCCGTCGATCCCTCCGAGTTTTGTCACGAACCGCTCGTCATTACAGATCCGACGACAAAGCTCGAAGCCGTCCTGAGCGACCTCCAGCTGCGCTCGCGACGGCCCGGTGGCCAATCCCTCCACCCAGATCTCGTCCTGCTATGGAGCGATCACGAGAAGCGCGTGCTGACGGGAGTCGATCTGCTCGAGACTCTCCTACGCGGGATCGCCATTTCCGGGGCGCACTGAGCGCGCAAATGCACGACACCTCACCCCATGATTCGCTTCCGATGATCTGGGACAGGCCTCGGTTCGTGCTCGAATCCTTCCCTATGGAGAGCTGAGCGTGTTCGCGGAGAACGAGTTCTGGCGAGGGACCGGCTAGTGCCCCCGGTATAGGTACACGCGCGTGAGACCGCGCGGCTCGAAGCCGTAGAGCCTGACTTCATCACTTCCCCGCCACGGTTCGAACTCCTTAGAAAAGTGCGTAGATGAAGGGGGCAACCGCCGACCCTTCCGTGAGCACGATGACCGCGGAGAGGAGAATCATCGTGGCGAAGATCGGTCCCAGCCACCACTCCTTTCGGACTCGCATGAAGGCCCAAAGTTCACGGAGCATTGGCATCATTGAGGGGCTTTCGTTCCTTTCTCGTCCCCCGCCGGCGCGGCGGCGGTTCATCCCACCTCTACCCGTCGATCGCAGCGGCCTGGGCTCCACGCGGGCAGAGTGAAACAGATCCCGAACGATAGGAATAATGGATACTTTATGGTACAGTATTCGGGATTTTCGAATCGTCTAGACTACCGGATGGGTCTCCCCGAACCACCAGCTCTCCTGGAGATTGGGAAGCATGGAATGGCTCAACTATCACCACCTCTTCTACTTCTGGACGGTTGCGCGCGAGGGGAGCGTGTCTCAGGCGAGCGGGGTCCTGCGCCTGGCGCAGCCCACGATCAGCGGCCAGGTCAAGACACTCGAAGACAGGCTGGGCGAGAAGCTCTTCGAGCGCCGCGGCCGCCGGCTGGTGCTGACCGAGGTGGGCCAGGTCGTCTTTCGCTACGCGGATGAAATCTTCTCTCTCGGTAACGAGCTCCTCGACACGGTAAAGAACCGTTCGCCCCGCCGCCCCGCTCGCTTGAAGGTGGGCCTAGCGGACGCGGTGCCGAAGCTCATCGCCTATGAGCTGCTCAAACCGGCCCTCGCCCTGCCGGAGCCGGTGGAAATCTCCTGCGTCGAGGGTCAGACCGAACGCCTCATCGCCCAGCTCGCGACTTTTTCGCTCGACCTCGTCCTGACCGACGCACCCATCGGTCCTGGACTGAGCGTCCGGGCCTACAACCACTTGCTCGGCGACTCCGGCGTCACCTTCTTCGGTACGAAGCCGCTCGCCGCGCGCTACCGTCACGGTTTCCCGCGCTCCCTGGATCAGGCGCCCATTCTCCTACCGACACCGAATACGACGCTGCGAAACGCTCTCGAGCTGTGGTTCAAGAAGCTCAAGATCGCGCCGCAGCTCGCTGCGCAGTTCGAGGACACGGCCCTCCTCAAGGTGTTTGGTGGTGCCGGCATCGGCGTGTTTCAGGCTCCGACAGCCATCGAAGCGCAGGTCAAGAAGCAGTACGGCGTCAACGCCATCGGGCGAACCACCGAGGTGAAAGAGCGCTTCTACGCTGTCTCGGTTGAGAGGCGGATCACTCACCCGGCCGTTCGCGCGATCTCAGAGGCGGCACGGTCCGAGCTCTTTCGCAACACCACCGGGTGACCTCGAGGCGAAGGCTACGTATTCTTCTGCGGAGCGTGGCGACGCTCCAGCCAGCGCGTACCGGAATTCATCTCGACATGAGCATGGACAGGGTGCCATGTGCAAGATCCTGGTGCGCGGATTCGAAATTCCCGATTGCATCTCATTGAATTTTCGATTTGCCAAGATTGGGGTGCGGGGCGCAGTGCAACGGGGCGCGAAGCGGTCCTGCAATCCCCGCCAGAGCGAGATAAGCTAACGTGAGCCCAAATCGAGGCGCTTGGGTACGAGGGAGAGAGGCGCGCCGATGGTCTACCTGCTGTTTGCCCTGGGATTCGTGCTGCTCCTCAAAGGAGCCGACCTCCTTGTGGAGGGTGGGTCGGCGCTGGCACGGCGATCTGGCGTGTCGGAGCTGGCAGTGGGTCTCGTAGTGGTCTCGGCCGGAACCTCGCTTCCCGAACTCGTCGTGAACGTCTTTGCAAGCGCTGAGGGAAGCTCAGAGCTGGCGATCGGGAACGTGCTTGGAAGCAACATCGCGAACGTTCTTCTCATCCTCGGTCTCAGCGCAGTAATCCGTCCGCTTCGCATTCAGGACAGCACTCTTCTCTCGGAGATCCCTTCTTCGTTGACCGCAACGCTCCTGGTCGCCTTCCTGGCCAACGCTGCGCTGTTCGACCAAAGACATATCCTCATTATCAGCCGCTTGGATGCTGTCATCCTCATTGCCTTCTTTGCTTTGTTTCTCGGCTATGTCTACCGCGAATCCGGACGCAATGGCGTCTCTGCCAGAGGCTCTTTGGGCAAGGGGTCCGCCGGAGCTGCGTGGAGTCGTGTGTCTGCGGGAGTCGTCGGGTTGGCTCTTGGCGGGTACTGGGTGGTGGATGGAGCCCTGGCGATGAGTGAAGGACTGGGCGTCAGCGAATCGCTCGTTGGGCTCACCATCGTGGCGGTCGGCACTTCAGCGCCGGAGCTTGCTGCGTCGGGGGTGGCGGCATTTCGCGGCAAAGCGGACATCGCGGTCGGAAACGCGATCGGCTCGAATATCTTCAATCTCTTGTGGGTACTTGGCCTGAGCGCGCTGATCAGGCCGCTTTCCTTTGATGTCGTGAGTAATACGGACATCCTCGTGGTCATCTTCTCGAGCGTGCTCCTGCTCGTCGCAGTGGTTGTCGGGCGACGGAATACCATCGAACGGTGGGAGGGCGCTACCTTCCTTCTGGTGTACGGCGGCTACCTCGCGTTCGTGATCATCCGCGGCTGACCGACAGGCCGCCCTCTCTCCGTAGCCGATCCATTGCGGAGGTGCAGCCGCATCCAGAGGCCCCCTCGCCCTCACCGATCTGATCCGCCTCGACACCACCATGGCCATCGCGCAGTGCCTCTACGACGAGTTCAAGGAGCCGCAATTTGCCAGCCCACCGCTCCTTTCGCACGGGAGAAGTCAAGCACGCCCCGGCGAACATGGACAATAGATAATTAGTCGTAGAACGTTCGAAATAGTCGAATGGTTTGGCAAGGAATCATGAGCTGTCACTTCTCACCGGGTTGATCCCGAGTTTCTCATGGACCTCGATCCCAGGCCCCTGGACCGGCTTGGATCCATAGCACGGATCAGATGGCGATCGTCAAGAGTTTCGCCCTCTTCGGCGAGGCCGAGGCTTGGGAGGAGGCCTCAGCGTCGACCCTCGCTCGACTGGAGGTATTCCTTGAGGTCCTTTGCGCCTCGGAGTTTCGGGTTCAACGCAAGGGCCCTATCGCACTCGCGGCGGGCCTCCCTTTGTCTCCCCAGCTCGGCCAAGACCTGCGCTATCGCATAGTGGGCGTTTGCCTCGACCTCGTGCGCGTCCGCCGCGCGCCTGAACTCGCGCAGCGCCATCACAGGCTTCCCGAGGGAGCGGTAGGCGAGACCTCGGTTGAAGTACGCTCGGCAGTTCTCCGCGTTCCAGCGCACGGCACTCGTGAAGTCTCGGATGGACCGGGCCGGCTGAGAGAGCGTAAGATAGGCAATCCCTCGATGGTTGTAGATCATCGAACGAATGCCTCCGTTCGGAAGCCGCAGGCGCAGTACGTGGCTGTAGAGCTGGATTGCCTTGTCGAGATCGCCGGTGCTGTGAGCCTGTAGAGCCTCGACGATGAGGCTCTCCAGATCGCTACTCTTCGGATCACGGAGCGATCGATGCCGCCTGGCAACCCGCGACAGCTCTCGCGATGATGCCGCGAGGGGCATCGCTCCATCGTCGAAGACGAAGCTCTTCGCACTCTCGCGGCGCCGGACGCCCTGATCATGCAATTCGGCTAGGTCGTCTCGGGCCTCTTGAAAGACCACATCTGCGAGCGTAAGAGTCGCACTCACGGCCGCGAGCTTTCGACGGATGGCGGACTTTGGAACGGAGCGATCGGCCTTGTAGACGAGTTCATGCTCGATTCGAGCCCAGGCGTCCTGCAGAATCGTGGATAGCTGTACCTCACAAAGCCGCTTGGTGTGCGGTAGGAGCTTCGATGGAGTTCCCTCTGGCAGCCGAACAAGAAGATGGACCGACTCGTATCCAAACTCAGCGAGCGACAGGTTCACGCCCTTGCGTTCGACTTCTGCGACCGGGAAGTGCTTGACCAGGAGTTCCTGAACCCGTTCGGTCTCGTCCAAGAAAGGGCAGACAACGCGGAGCCCGAGGAGATCTCGCACGAGGATCTGGCCGTGGGCTTGCGACTTGCGCAGACGCGCGAGTTTGCCCACGTAGCTGTCGAACTCCTTGACCCGATAAGTGATGATCGCGTGCAGTCCTTCCCTGGCGAGAAGAGTCCGCACCCTCCCATGGAAGTCACGCAAGGCCGTAAGGTACGCCCTGCGGTTCTTGTCGTAGGTTGCCCGCATTGCGGAAATGTCGCGGATTCGCCGAGCCATGGAAGCAATCTTAGGGAACCGGCTGGGAATCGCTCGCTGCAGATGCGGAGCGGTCCGCGACAATTCGGCGCAAGCCCTCGACCGGCGGCGGTGGTCTCGGACCTGGTGGTGACGGTTCCGATGCTGGCGGAAGCCTGCCTCCAGATGGTGACGCCGGCGGCGGTTCGCCGCCTGGGTGACTCGAGAAGAGTTCGAAGAGCGACCGAGGCAGCGCGCTCTCCGCCATTTCCAGCGCAGGCCGGCTCCTCACAATCGCGCTCCTGCGGCGAACACCCACGGTCGCGCGCGTCCCCGAGGGCCCTTCAGCTCCGCACCCTCGCAGTGCGCCCGTCGGGCGCTGCAATGCAGCGGCCAATCCTCGCCAGGACGAGCAGAGAGATCCCCGAAGCAGCTCCCCCGCGATTGGGGTAGAATGGGCTCGATCGTGAGAGGAATGCTGATTTCGGGGCGTCGGAGCGGTAGCCGATGAGCGAGGAGTCATCGCGGCGCGAGGCCGGCGAGCGCGGTCCGTCCTCGACGGACCGCGGCAGTGAAGATGAGTCCTTCGTTTCCTCTGCAGACGACAACCTGTTGAGCCTTCAGCGCATGCGGGACACCGCCCGGGAGGGTGGTGGAGCCGCTCGCATCTCGGCCCAACACGAGAGAGGAAAACTCACCGCACGGGAGCGGCTCGACCTTCTTCTCGACGAGGGATCGTTCGAGGAGTTCGACATGCTCAAGGCCGGCCGTGGCGGCCACCTGGGGGGTGAGAAGGAGTACCCCGGAGACGGAGTCGTGACCGGCCACGGGACGATCCAGGGCCGCGAGGTGTTCGTCTTCAGCCAGGACTTCACGGTGGTCGGCGGCTCGCTCGGCGAAGCCCACTCCGAGAAGATCAGCAAGGTCATGGATCACGCGGTGCGAGTCGGAGCGCCCGTGATCGGGCTCAACGACTCTGGTGGGGCTCGCGTCCAGGAGGGCGTCGATGCCCTGGCCGCCTACGGCGAGATCTTCAACCGCAACGTAATGGCGAGCGGCGTGATCCCGCAGATCTCCTGCATCATGGGTCCCTGCGCGGGTGGGGCGGTGTACAGCCCGTCCATGACGGACTTTACCTTCATGGTCGAGGACTCCTCCTACATGTTCGTGACCGGCCCGCAGATAGGAAATCCAAGCTGGGAATCTGCGCAAGGTCCGGGTATGGGCGTTATGTCAAACCCCTACGGGGAGTCCGGGCCGGGGCGCCTTCAAGCTGGGCGCGCTGCGCCGGTGGGGGTGGCACGGCGCGCGGGGGTCCCGCGCCGTCGGCTGGACGTGCCCTGCGTGCATGGGGCCCTCGGGACGTCCGGGGTGATGTCGATGAGCTACGGCTCGTCGTAGCCGGTCGACTGGTCGAGAGTGCCAGTCGTCTTCCAGATCGGGAGGATCGTCCTCTCGGCCGGTGACTTCGCCCACAGGCGGCGCACGCGCCGGCAGGTTCAGGCACTCGAGGATGCGGCGGGCAACGCCCGGGTCCTCGATGGCCGCGATGAGACGCATCGTTGAGCCGCAGCCGGGGCATCGGAGCGCGTCGATCTCGAAGACGCGCTGGAGCAGGGCGGCCCAGCACATCCGGCCTCGATGCTGGCAGGGGGTGCCACGGGGCGGGTCGCTCGTCTCGCCCGGTGCCGCCGGTGCATCGGGCTCGCCGGAGGGGCCGAGCGGTCGATGTGCCTCGTTGCTCGGTGGACCCTTCGCTGAAGGCGAGGACGGCAGGGCTGGACTCCACTGCGAACCACCGGCCTGCGCCGGCGAGCCGTCCGGATCGCCCGCCGTCGACCCCTCGTCCGATGGCCGCACGGGTCGGCCCGGCACGACCCAGTCCCGCATGCTCGCGCTCGGTGCGAGGACTCCGTGGTAGCGCACCTGATGGGCGCGCGGTGGGGGGATCAGTGGCACCAGTCGCTCGATGAGCTCGCTGCGCTCCATCAGGATGTGGGTGGTTCCGTCGCGCCAGCGGGTCTTGAGGCGCAGCGCGAGCCTCCCATCCGGGCGCTCCTCGAGTCGCTCGCTGGCGAGCGGGGGGCGAGCGACGTACCGGCAGAGCCGCTCAAGGCGTTGCCGGTCGCGCGCGGGAACGGCGACCTCGGCGTGCAGGCTCATGCCGCCGTGCTGGGGGACGCGATCGGAGGCCTCGGGATCGGAAGCCGACTCTCTGATGTCGCGCGGCTCGACGTGATCCCCGAGACGTCGCCATGGCTCGCCGCGGTGGGTGCCGGTCGCAATGCGCGCTCGCAGCGATGCTGCGGCGAGCAGAGCCAGCAGCGGCTCCTCGCGGGCCAGCGCGTCCTCGTCGTCGGCATGGCGTGCCTCGATCACGCGCTGGATGCGCCGCGCAGCGCCGCCCAGCACGTGGCCGACCTCGTTCGACTCGGGCGGCGGCAGGGGGAGGAAGCGACCGGGCCGGCCATGATCGAGAGGATAGGTATAGACGCCATCCAGGGCGAGCGTGTGGAAGTGCATGTTCAGGTTGAGCGCGGATCCGAAGCGTTGGATGAAGGTCACGGCGCCGCACTGCTCCGCCCGCTCGGCCCATCGGTTCCGCGCACGCCTGCGAAGCTCCGCGAACAGTGAGCGGATGAACGCGCGCAAGACCTCGCTCGCGAGCTTTGCGTCGTATGCACAGCGGTAGCGGAGCGAGTAAGGGAGCGTGAGTACCCACTGCCGAATCGGCACCTCGGGTAGCACTCGATCGACCAGATGCGCCGCCGTATCCGCCATCCGGCGCCCGCCGCACGAGGGACAGAAGCCACGGCGCTTGCACGAGAAGGCGACCAGGCGGTCGTGACCACAGGAGTCGCAGTGGACGCGCAGGAACCCGTGCGCGAGCACGCCACAGCGAAGGAAGGCGCGAAGCTCCTGCTCGACGAAGCGGGGAGTGGGCTGCTCTCTGTGTGCAGCGCTCGCGAGGAAGCCTTCGAGCTGCTCGCGAACGACCTGATGAAGGAGAGCCTTCTCCGGCTCGTGGCGCTCGTACTCGGCCACGCGGTCCCAGGCCGGGACCGGGTTGGGGCGCCGAGGAAGAAGCTAGAGCCGATCGGCCCGCATGGCACGAGGGCGACGCTTCGTTCGGATGCGGTCGCGCTTCGTGCGATGGAAGCGGTGCCACGAGCGCTGTCCATAAATCGCTCGCCGCGACAACCAAGCGCAACCAAACGCGCAACCAAGCACCACCAGAACGTGAATTACCTTGTGAATTCAGATACTTATGGCGGGGCGGACGGGACTCGAACCCGGGGAGTCCGAGCGATAAGCCCTCGGAATCGTAGGGGTTTCTGATGCCGACCCCGTGCTCATGGTGTGCTCATGGGGTTGGGCGAGGGGCGGCGGATCAGGCCGCGCCGCCTCGAGCCTCCCCTTTCGATGTAGAGGCTACGCCGCGGACTCCAGGTTCTCGCGAATGATCCTTGGATGACGTGCGGCGATTCGGAGCAATGCGATCGCCGGTCCCTCCGGCTGCCTTCGTCCCTGCTCCCAGTTGCGCAGCGTATGGACGCTGATTCCGATCGCCCGCGCGAACTCGGCCTGCGTGAGGCCTACGAAGCCACGCAGCGCAGCGATATCCCGTCCGGACTCGAAACGTCCCTGCATCAGCCGCCTTCGCAAGCGGGCGGGAATGGCTCGTCTTCAGTTGTTCGTCGGTCAGTTCGGGGATGTCCGTCATCGATTCTGATCCATGTACGAGCGGTACAGAGACTGCTCGCGGTTGTTGGCCCAACGGGCGCCGATGATTCGAATGATGTCTTCCTCTCGCTCCGTGTAGACGATGACGACGAGCCCGCGTTCGATGGGACCGATCGCGATGAAGCGATCTTCGAAGTCGGAGTGCTCGCTGTCGAAGATCTCCAGATAGTCGACCTCTGATTCGAAGAGACTTCGGGCCTCTAGCGAAGGAGACGCCGTGTTTCTCCTGATTGAGCAGGTCTTTCGCATCGTCCCACTCGATCCGCACGGATGAGAAGGTACGCCATTGGCATAGTAAGTCAATGGCTTAGTGTCGTGGCGACCCGGAGCCGGCTGTCGGAGAGGCAGGCGATTGATCCAGATCACCAGCGAGGGAGCGGGACGATCGAGCGCCGCACCTGTGAGGACTGCGACGGCCCCGCCCTGCCGACGGGCTCAGCCGGTGACCGGACCGAGTCGGCGCCGGAACTCGCTCGGCGCGACGTGGGCCCAAGGCCACAGCCGCGCAGGCATGAGTTTTCAGGACGGGCAACCGAACCGCCAGAAAATGGCGGCAGAACGTACGACTCCGTACTGGGTCTATTGTCTCTCCAGCCGTTTCCAGGCGGCCTTCTGCGTCAGTCGCTCCACACCGTTCCAGGCCGAGAGAGTCCTCGCCTGGAGATTCAACCTTCCCCTGGTCCTCTCCCAGTTGCCGACAGTGCCGACGCTCAGGCCCAGGAGGCGGGCGAACTGAGTTTTCGACATGCCAAGCTTCTTGCGGAGGTTGGCCACGGCCTTGCCCGTGACAGCGCGGCTGGCTGTGGCGCTTCCACCCTTGCGCTTCGATCCGGATTTCGCTCGGCTCACGGTTTTCTTGGCTTTCTTGCGAGTCGTCTTCTTGCGCCGGCGGGACCGGGTTTCGGGTTCGGTCGCCATCTCGATGCCGAATACGTCCGAGATGTCACCGGCGGCGAGGCGCCTGCCCCCGCGTCCCTTCCTTCGGGTGGCGGCCACGACCCCCACCTCGGTCCTGATCAATTCCTCGTGGTCTACGCCGCGCAGCAGGAAGAGCAACTCCGGTTTCTCGTCGAGTCGCGCTCCGACGCCGTACAGTACCGCGGCAACGTGCTTGCACATGACAGCCCAGTCGGGGCAGTCGCAATCCAGGGAGATCTCCGCCGGACGCGGGAAGAGCCCCTTGCCCCGATCGGTGACCACCTCCATGACGCTTTCCGACAGCTTCCCCTGGAGCAGTTCCAGCAGGGATCCGATGCTGCCGGAGCACTTTCTCTTGACGGTGTTCCACTTCTTGGCTGGAAGTCCCTCGATCGTCACGGTCACGTTGTAGAGCTGCGAACCGCTCACGATGGCCTGAATCGCACCCCTCTCGATCTCGAGATGGCAGACCGAACCATTGCGAACGTAGGTCCTCCCGCGAGGTAGGCGGTTGGAGTAGTCACTGAAGCTCTCCAGGTGGGTGCACCAGGCCTTGCCCCAGAACGTCCGAGCGATGGTTCGGCCCTCGATCACGATCGGCTGGATGTCCAGGCCCGCCTTGCTCAGCTTGTCCATCTTCCGCTGAGCCTGAGCGCGTCGAGTCGCCACAGGGACGTAGGTTCGCCATCGATTTCCGTAGCGAGCCATCAAAGGTCTCCTAGATCATGGACCTGTCGACGTCCAATGATACGAGCTGGATCAGCTCCTCGTCTCCCATCTCGGTCAGGACGGCCGTGGCGCCGCCCTCGAGGAGGTCTCCGGCCAGGGCGGTCTTCTCCTCGATCAAGTCATCGATCTTCTCCTCGACCGTTCCGCGGCAGATGAACTTGTGTACCAGAACGTTTCGCTTCTGACCGATGCGAAAGGCCCGGTCGGTGGCCTGGTTTTCCACGGCCGGGTTCCACCACCGGTCGAAGTGGATCACGTGCGAGCCTTCAGTGAGGTTCAGACCGGTGCCGCCGGCCTTGAGGGACAGCACGAAGTACGGCGGCCCGTCCTCCCGCTGGAAGGTGTCGATCATCGCCTTGCGCTTCTTCACCGCCGACGCCGCCGTGGAGGATGAGCCCCTCGCGGCCGAACACATCGGCCAGGAAAGCCGCGAGTGGCTCGGTCATCTCCTTGAACTGCGTGAAGACCAGCGACTTTCTCCTGCCTCGACGCGATCTCCTCGCAGATGCTGCCGAGCCGCTCGAACTTGCCGCTGTCGGCCGGGGCGTACTGGTCGTCGCCGAGGAAGTTGCTCGGGTGGTTGCAGATTTGCTTGAAGCGCATGAGGTACGCCAGCACCAGGCCGCGCCGCTTCGTGCCGTCCGTCTGCACCAACGCGGAGGCCAGCTCCCGCACCGAGCGTCGGTAGAGAACGGCCTGGTTCTTCGCCAGCCCGCAGAAGACCTTCATCTCGGTCTTGTCGGGCAGATCGGCGATGACGCTCTTGTCGGTCTTGAGGCGGCGGAGGATGTAAGGGGCCACGAGGTTGCGCAACGGCGCGTACCGGTCGTGGTCGCGTTGGGCGAGGGCCTTGGTGAACTGCTTGAACCGGGCGGCGGAGCCGAGCAGACCCGGGCACAGGAAGTCGAAGAGCGACCAGAGATCAGAGAGGCGGTTCTCCACCGGCGTTCCGGTGAGCGCGATCCTCGCATCGCCCTTCAGCTTCTTGACCGCTCGAGTCTGTCTCGCCCCCGGGTTCTTGATCGCTTGAGCCTCATCCAGGACCACCAACCGCCAGGCGACCTCCTGCAGCCACTGCTTGCGCAGGACCATGCCGTAGGTGGTCAGCACCAGGTCGGTATTCGCGAAGGACCGGCCTGGATCCTCGGCCATGGCCGCGAGCTCCGCGGCATCGGTCTCCGACGGATGCACGAAGCGAGTGGTGAGCGACGGCGCGAATCGATCCAGCTCCGCCTTCCAGTTCGCCAGCAGCGATGCGGGGAGCACCAGCAGTGACGGCTTCCTCGGAGAACCGGCCTGCTTCTTGGAAACCAGCAACAGCGAGATGACCTGGATGGTCTTCCCGAGTCCCATGTCGTCCGCCAGGCACGCTCCCAGACCCAACCGGGTCAGCAGCAAGAGCCAGTTGAGTCCGCTCTCCTGGTAGGGCCTCAGGGTTCCGTGCAAGGCTCGTCCCGGCTTGGCTGCCGCGAGATGCGCAGGGTCGCGAAGGTCGGCGAGGATCTTCGAAAGTCCTCTGCCTGCGGAAACCAGAGACCAGCTGCGCGTTTCATCTCCCGAGTCGCTCTCCACCCCGAGATCGGCCGTTGCTCCCGCCAGGAGCCGCATTCCCTCCACGAACGAGATCCCGTCGCCGGCCTCGGCTTCCACTCGCTTCCAGTGATCCAGCGCCTCGCCGATTTGCTCCCGATCCACCTCGACCCACTGGCCCTTGAGGCGAACCAGACCGTCCTCGCCGGCCAGCAGCTCACGCCACTCCCGTTCGGTCAGCTTCTGGTCGCCCAGAGCCAGCTCGACGTTGAAGTCGAGCATCGTATCCGCACCGAATCGACTCTTCTCCTTGTCGCCGATGGTGACGTTCACACGGGGCTTGGGGCGTTTGCGCCACCAGTCCGGAAGGCGGACCAGAACCCCGCTTTCCTCGAGTACGGGCACTTCCTGGAGGAACCGGTACGCATCGTCGGGTGTCCAGGCAAGCGGATGGAACAGATCACCCGAATCGACCAGCTCCTTGACAACAGCGCTGGTCTGCGAGGCCAGGTGGACCGGCGACAGGAGCTCGATCAGCGCCTTCTTGTTGCGGTTGCCGGCATGCTCCTCGAGGGCCTTGCTCAGCGGCTGGTACTGCACGCGGCCCGCGCGGGACAGGCGAGGGGCGTAGGTGGCCAGGAAGGCAAAGGGATAGTCCGGGTCACGCGCGTTCTCGGCCAGGTGAAAGCAGACCCGACCGACCTGATGCCACATCGGGGCGTTCTTCTTCAGCCACCTCGAGAGATCGTCCCCGGATCCGGCAACTTCCTCCCGCACCCAGGCATCCAGGTTTCGCCAGGCCCTCTCCAGCAGGAACGCGTTCAGGTATTCTCCGCCCTGCATCGGCGGAGCCCCGGCCAGCGTGTCAGCCCACTCCGAGGTGGGCGGCGGGTCCAAGGGCTCAAAGTCCGCCCCCCTCGGGGTGCGACAGCGTCCGTCGAGGTATCGGCAGCCGAGATCACGCCAGAAAGCGAGGGATGGAGACAGAGGTGTCTCCGGCTTCGTGGCGGCAAGAGCGAAGAGCCCCGCCTCTTCCGAGGAGGCGAAGGCCTTGACCACCTTCTTCGTCCACCGATCCAGATCTCCCGCGATCTCCGCCGCTGCTTCACGGAGGAGGAGATGGCCGGCGGGCGTGAGGATCAGTTCGAGGTTCACGGGGATGTGGCCGCAGATTCTAGCGTCCAGCGGGCTCGCGGCTCCTGTCGGTGATCAGAGCCCGTCCGAAGCCTCTGATTCGCGCGTTTCGCCCGGAGGCCGCGCCCGACGAGCCCCTGTCGGCTACCCGCGCGACGATGCGAAGGTGTTGTTCACACTGATTCGGCCAGCGCTACGAGCGGCGCTCGCTCATCGTCACGAGCAACGTCGTGCTTCAGCCGTGGGACCAGATCTTCCAGAGCCCGATGGCCACGGCCGCTGCGTCGATCGGATCGTCCATCGCTCCACGACAGCGGTGCCTCGCCGGATCAGCTTCCGGGCTTTTCCCAGCGCAGCCCGTGGCGGGCGAAGAGCTCGAAATCCTGGTCGAAGGATGCCAGGGTGGCCCCGCGCGAGACGGCGAGCGCCGCGAGGTACGCATCGTCGATCGTGTTGCGCAATGATCGCCGCGACACCTCGACGAATTCGACGAAGAGGTTCCAGGGCAGGTCCGCGTCACCGATCAGTTCGACCCCTGCCTCGATCCACTCCTCCACCCATCCCATCGCCTCGTCATCGGTCATGCAGCCAGGGAAGGCCGGGTTGGTCCCGAGCCGCAGGAACTGGTGGATCGTGGACCAGGTGAGACCCAACGGTTCGCGGTCGTTGATCGCGTCTTCGAGCCAGCGTGCCGCGGGCTCGTGCAGGTCGGAGGTGGGGTCGATCGCATAGAAGAGGATCTGGACGTCGGCGATCTTCAACGACGGCCCTTCAGCTTCCGGAGTGCCTGCTCGTCGCTCATCTCCCCGGCGAGACTTCGCGCCCGGGTGATGTCGAAACCGAATCCCACCTTGCGTGGCCTGAGCCGGTAGCGCCGTCGCCGCGCGGGGCGCTCACCCTCGTCCGGTGCGCGCTGGAGGAGCCGCTTCAGGGCCTCGTTCAGGGAGATCCCTTCGCGCGCGGCGAGGCGTTCGACCTTCCGCCGCGTGGCGGTATCGAGGCGTACGGTCATGCGGGCGTCGTTCGCCATGGACTCCTGAATAGCACGGTGACAGCATAGCTGTCATGTCCCGTGCTCATGGTGTGCTCACGCGCCTGAAAACGCTAGGAAAATCGCGTACTTGACACGAGGCGCGCGGGTTCCGCGAAAACCGGAAAAGCTGAATGATTTCAGTAGCTTATGGCGGGGCGGACGGGACTCGAACCGACAACCTCCGGCCGTAACCCCTCGGAAACGCTGGGATTCGGAGGACTGAAGGTTGTATCCCGCTGTATCCCGAGGCCGAGAGGAGCTGCCCGGTTGGGCGGCGGAAGGGTTCATTGTGTAGCCTCTCACACATGGCGAGCAACCTCGATCTCGATCCGGATCTCGTCGAGCGCGCCCTGGCGCTGAGCGGCGCCCCCACCAAGAAGGCTGCCGTGATGGCGGCGCTCCAGGAGTTCATCGCGCGGAGGGAGCAGCGCCAGATCCTCGAGCTCTTCGGCAAGCTCGAGTGGGATCCGGGCTACGACTACAAGCGCGAGCGCTCCCGGGATTGAGCCTCTTCGTCGATACGAGCGTCTGGTCGCTGGCGCTGCGCCGCGACCGGCCAGCCGATGTGCCGGAGGTCGGCGCGCTGGAGCGAGCGCTCGCCGAAGGCGAGCTGGTCACCACCACTGGCCTCGTCTATCAGGAGCTCCTTCAGGGATTCCACGGTCCCCGGGACCAGCAGGCGATCGTGGCACGCTTCGGCGCCCTGCCCTTCCTGACACCCGATCGCCACGACCACTTCGAGGCCGCGCAGATTCGCAACCGCGCGCGCCGGCGGGGCGTTCAGATCGGCACCATCGACGCGGTCCTTGCCCAGCTCTGCATTCGCTACGAGCTTCGCCTGCTCACCACCGACGCGGACTTCGCGCGGATCGCCGAACACGAGCCGCTGGAGCGCTGGACGCCGTAGCGGGCCAGTGCTTCGAACCGGCTCGAGTCCCATTGGACCGCGATCTGCTCGCTCTCGTACGTCTTCTTGACCATGCCTGACACCTCCACGCCGCAAGGCTACGAGAAGTTCTTGCCCCGGGCCGGTGTTCCTCGCCGTCGATCCAGCGCTCGTCCTCGGCTCGGGTCATAATCCCGACCATGGAGATAGCGCTCCTCATCGCCGCGTTCGTGATCGGGTTCGCCGCCAGGGCGGTGGGGCTCCCCCCTTTGGTCGGCTACCTCGTCGCAGGCTTCGTTCTACATGCCTTGGGCTACGAGTCGAGCGATGCACTCGAGACCATCGCCGATCTCGGCGTGCTCCTGCTCCTGTTCGGCATCGGGCTGAAGCTCAAGCTCGGCACCCTGGGTCAACCACAGGTGTGGGGAACCGCCACCGTGTTTGCGGTGGCTGCCACCGCCATCATGGGGGGAGCGGTATTGGGCCTCGGTGCCCTCGGAGTACCGCTGGCCAGTGATCTCGATCTGCAGACGGCAGCGACCATCGGGTTTGCGCTGTCCTTCTCGAGCACCGTGTTCGCCGTCAAGGCGCTCGAGGAGACCAACGAAGCGGCCTCACTCGCCGGCCGCGTAGCGATCGGGGTGCTGATCCTGCAGGACATCTTCGCCGTCGGATTCCTTGTGGCAGCCGGAGGTGAGGTGCCATCCGTGTGGGCCATTGCGGTGATCCCGGGTTTCTTCCTTCTACGTCCAGTCGTCGCATGGTTCCTCGACCGGAGCGGTCATGGCGAGATCCTGCTCCTCTTCGGGCTCACGTTGGCCATCGGGGTTGGCGCCGGCTCATTCGAACTGGTCGGACTGAAGCCGGACCTCGGGGCACTGGTTGCCGGCCTCATGCTCTCGCAACAACCGAGAGCGGGCGAGATGTCGGACCGTCTGCTGTCGTTCAAGGACATCCTCTTGGTGGGGTTCTTCCTCTCGATCGGCTTGGAAGGGACGCCGCCTGCCGCAGCATGGGTGATCGGCCTCTTTGCTCTGCTTCTGGTGCCGGCGCGCAGTTTCGGATTCTTCTGGCTCTTCACACGCTTCCGACTGCGAGCTCGCACTGCGGTTCACGGCTCTCTGACGCTCTCCACCTACAGCGAGTTCGGGTTGATCGTGGGTGCCGCCGCCCTGTCGGCCGGCCTGATCGACCAGGCTTGGGTGTCGACAATCGCCGTGGCCGTTTCTGGGTCGTTCGTCGTCGCCTCAGTCGCCAATTCAGTGCGGTATCGGTTCTACGACCGCTGGTCGGATTGGCTCCATCGGTTCGAGCGACGCCTGACGATCGACGAGGACGCAGTGATCGACTGCGGTCAGGCCCGTGTGCTCGTCTTCGGTATGGGTCGGGTGGGCGCCGGATCGTACGACGAACTCGTCATCCGGAGAGGTCCGGTGGTTGTCGGCGTCGATCGTAATGAGGAGACTGCTGCCCGCCATCGTGCGGTGGGCCGAAATGTGGTTCGTGGTGATGCTCTCGATCGCGATTTCTGGGAGC
>CAVXZE010000016.1:0-555408 GCA_963766175.1 uncultured delta proteobacterium | reverse complement strand
CGCAGTGAGCCGCAGGCGAACGAAGGCCGGCAGCGCGGCTTTGCCGCCCGCCAACCGGCGAGACTGGTCGGGGTGGTGGGATTCGAACCCACGACGCTGACCCCCCAAAGATCAGGCTCTAGCCACTGAGCTACACCCCGACCCCGGCAAGCCTATCAGAGGTCCGAAGGAGTCGCCTCAGACCAGCTGGATGGGATTGAGCACCTTCTCGTCGAGCCAGGTGACGATGTCGCGCAGTGCCTCGGCGCTGATCTCGTGGCCCATCTCGTACTCGCGGTAGGTCAACGCGACACCGAGCCTGGTGAGCTGCTGGCGCGACTCCCGGGCGCGATCGACCGGAACCATCGGATCCTCGGTTCCGTGCACCACCAGGACGGGGAGGCTCTGGTGGGCGGATTCCGGCTGGATCTGCTCGGCGAGATGCTCCGGAAGCCAGCAGGAGAGTCCGGCCAGGCCAGCGAAGCGGGAGGGAGCGCGCAGAGCGAGATCGAAGGCCAGCGCGCCGCCCTGGCTGAAGCCGAGGAGCACGATCTTCCGCGGATCGATCGGGTAGTGCTCCTGGGCCGCGTCGAGAAAGGCGAGGACCAGCTCCGAAGCCCGCGTGATCTCCTCCGGGCTTCCCGGGCCACCCTCGCCGAGCGGGTACCACCCGTAGCCGACCGGTCCATCCGGAATCCGGATACCGACCGGTCCCTGAGGGCTCAAGACCAGGGCCTCTCCCCGGTTCAGGATCGGAGCGAGACCGATCAGATCGTGGGCACTGGCCCCCCAGCCGTGCAGCGCCAGTACGGTGGGAAAGGGGCCTTCGCCCGCGGGAACGTGGGCGGCGTGCAGCAGGTCCATCGCGGCAGCATACCGTCGTGGGCGGCTCTCGTCCCCTCTGCTACATCCCCTGCCATGTCGACCCCCAAGAGTCTCTTCGACAAGGTCTGGGATCTGCACAGCGTCCGCGAGCTGCCCGACGGGCAGACCCAGCTCTTCATCGGTCTGCACCTGATTCACGAGGTCACGAGTCCCCAGGCCTTCTCGATGCTGGACGAGATGGGCCTCCCGGTGCGGTTTCCGCAGCGCACCTTCGCGACCGTGGACCACATCATCCCCACGGATTCCCAGCTACGGCCCCTCGCGGATCCGCTCGCCGAGGAGATGATCGTGGCGCTGGAGCGCAGCTGCCGGGAGCACGAGATCTCGCTCTTCGATCCGGCCAGCGGCATGCAGGGAATCGTCCACGTGATCGGACCGGAGCTGGGGCTCACCCAGCCCGGGATGACGATCGCCTGCGGCGACTCCCACACCTCGACCCACGGCGCCTTCGGCGCGATCGCCTTCGGCATCGGCACCAGCCAGGTGCGCGACCTGCTCGCCACCCAGTGCCTGGCACTGGCCCGGCCCAAGGTGCGGCGCATCGAAGTGACGGGCGAGCTCGGTCAGGGCGTCTACGCCAAGGACGTGATCCTCACCATCATTCGGCGCCTCGGGGTGAAGGGCGGCGTCGGATACGCCTATGAATACGGTGGACCGGTGATCGAGAGCATGGACCTCGAGGAGCGTCTCACGCTCTGCAACATGTCCATCGAAGGCGGCGCCCGGGTCGGCTACGTGAACCCGGACGCCGCCACCTTCGACTACCTGCGCGGTCGCGAGTTCTCGCCGCGAGGAGAGGCCTTCGACCGCGCCGTCGAGTGGTGGCGCTCCATGAGCAGCGATCCTCAGGCCCGCTTCGACGATCGGGTCGAGCTGGATGGCGGCGAGATCGATCCCACCGTCACCTGGGGAATCAATCCCGGACAGAGCTGCGGGGTGACCGAGGCGCTTCCCTCACCACAGCAGGTCCCCGAAGAGGAGCGCGCCTCCGTCGAGGAGGCCCTCAGCTTCATGGAGCTCAAGTCCGGAGAGCCGATCGCCGGAACCGCCATCGACGTCGCCTTCATCGGCTCCTGCACCAACGGACGGATCTCGGATCTGCGCGAGGCCGCGCGAGTGGCGAAGACCGGCAAGGGTGAAGCCGGGCGTTCGCACCTTCGTGGTTCCCGGCTCACAGGCCGTGGCGCGCCAGGCCGAGGAAGAGGGACTCGACGAGATCTTTCGACGGGCCGGCTTCGCCTGGCGGGAGCCGGGCTGCTCGATGTGCCTGGCGATGAATCCCGACAAGCTGGTCGGCCGTGAGATCTCCGCCTCCTCGAGCAACCGCAACTTCAAGGGAAGGCAGGGATCGCCCAAGGGCCGCACGCTCTTGATGTCACCGGCCATGGTGGCCGCGGCCGCGATCCACGGCTGCGTCGTCGACGTCCGGGAGATCCTGTAATGACAGAGAGAAGGATCGAACGGGTTGCGGGCCGGGGCTGCGTGCTGCGCGGAAGCGACATCGACACCGATCGCATCATTCCCGCCCGCTACCTGCGCAGCGTCAGCTTCGACGGGCTCGGCGAGCACGCCTTCGAGGACGATCGGATCCAGGCCAAGGGAAACCACCCCCTCGACGACGACCGATTCGCCGGTTCGTCGATCCTGATCGTGGGAGAGAACTTCGGCTGCGGCTCCTCTCGAGAGCACGCGCCCCAGTCGCTGGTGCGCTTCGGATTCGACGCCTTCATCGGCGCGTCGTTCGCGGAGATCTTCGCGGGCAACTGCACGGCTCTCGGACTGCCCTGTGTCACCCTCGAGCCCGCCGACCTGGCCACCCTGATGGACACGGTCGAGCTGGATCCGGGTCAGGATCTGGTGATCGACCTCGAGGCACGCACCGTCACGTCACGAGCCGGGACGATGGCCGCGGGCATCCGAAACGGCACCCGCCAACAGCTGCTGGAGGGCAGCTGGAATGCCACCTCCGTCCTGCTGGCAGCCGGTGGCGCCATCGAAGCCGCCGCGGAGCGGCTCCCCTACTTGGGCGGCTTCGCAGAGTAGGGCTCGACCCGCGCGATCTTCACCAGCTCGCCGGCCTCGAAGCGGTGATTGGTGAAGATTCCGTTCAGGACGGCCGTGCGCGAGGGATCCCATGCGTTGTCGGTGCGGCTGCTGAGCGCCACCAGGTCCTCTCCCGCGCGCGCCTCGACCAGGGCGAGCCGTGTCGCCTCGATCGACTTCCGCTGCTCCTCCGTGAGCGGACGAAAGCAGCGCGCCGTATTCAGCGTGTTTGGCAGGTACCGCTTCGCGACGTCCGAACGCGAGAACCCGGTGATGCGCCAGGTCACCCCGCGATAGGGAATGAAGGTCACGATGGCCACCATGCGGCCTCCCTCGAGCCGCATTCTCCATGCGTCGAGCTCGCCGATCTTGATCGGCTGAGACTGCTTCACCTCGACAGGAAATTCCCGCTTCGTCTTCTCCGCGAAGGCCTCCGCCACCTTCCTGGGCTCGCCGTCCGGCAGGTCCGCCGTCAGGAAGACCACCGCGTCGCCCTGCGGCGACACCGCGCCCACTGCGCGGTTGGTGTTCGAAGTGCGCCAGCCGGGGGGAAAGGAGAGCTGGAAGTCGAGATCGGGGTGGAGGAAGAGATCCCCCTCGAAGATGCCGGCCTCGGGCCGCTCGCCCAGCGGCAGTCCCTCGATGCGGTGAAGGTAGGAGAGGTGGGTTTCGCCGAGCGCCGGATCGCGCTTCCAGCGAATCTCGTCGAGCGCGAGCCGCGTTGGCGGCGGCGCGCCCGCGCGAGCCGGGGTGGGTGTCGAAGAAGCTGGGCATCCGCGTGCGTCCGATCTGAAGCCTCTCCATCTGCCCCAGGCTGCCCAGGAAGGTCGACATGCCCATCGGGTCGTAGCCCGCCGCCGCGGCGAGCATCTGACCGTCGCGATCCGCGGTGCGCTCCATGTCGCGCCCGTAGGCGGCGAGGTTCGCCGCGCGCACCCACGGCATCGAGAGCGGGTTCCCCCCCCGCTCGACCTCCTGCCGCGCCGAGGCGTGGCGGCGTGCAGCGTGGACGATCTCGTGTCCGATCACGTTCGCGAGCTCGTCCTCGCTGTTCGCCAGGGCCAGGAGACCCCGCGAGATGAAGATGTATCCGCCCGGCAGCGCGAACGCGTTGGGCTCGAACTGGTCGACGACCGGAACTGGTAGTGGAAGGATCGGCGCGGCACGCCGCGGAGGAGCTTCTTGCCGATCTCGTTCACATAGGCCTCGAGCTCCGGATCGTCGAGAACCCCGATCTCGGCCTCGACGTCGCGCGAGGCCTCGGCTCCGACGCGTGCGTCGTCGTACTCGGTGAGAAGGACGGTGCGCTTCTTCTTCTCGCCGCTCCGCTTCGGCGAGCTCGAGCAGGCCGCGAAGACCAGCGCCGCAGCGCAGGCCAGAATCGAGATGAAGCGCGAGAAGGCGTCGGAGCCGCATGGGGTTCGGTCAGGGAAGCTCGGATACCCAGGAGCCGTCGGAGAACCACTTGGCCTTGAGCTGGGTGAGCAGGCCGGTGCCGTCCAGCGTGTTCAGGTAGTTCTCGACCAGGTTCGCGAAGAGTGGATCGTCGGCCGGCAGCGCGATGCCGAGGGGCTCCACGGTAAAGGGCGTCATCAGCATCGAAAGACCGGCCTCGGGGTGGCGCAGCACGGAGAGCGCACAGATCGGGTAGTCGGCGACCAGGGCGTCCACTTCGTCGTCGATCACCATATGCACCGCGGTGTCGTAGTCCCGCGTGGCGACGAGCTTCGCCTGCGGCAGGTTCGTCTTCACGAAATTCTCGCTGGTGGAGCCGCGAAGCGCAGCATAGGTGCGGCCTGGCATGTCGAGCGCGGCAACGCTCTCGACGTTGGCGATCGTCTTGGACTTGGTGAGAAGCGACTTGCCGGAGATCACGTACGGGCCGACGAATGCCACCCGCGCGTTGCGCTCCGGCGTGATCGTCATGCCCGACATCACCAGGTCCACCTCACCCTTCTCGAGGGCGGGAAGCAGATCGGCGAAGGGCATCGCGACGAGAATGCGTCTCCAGGCCCATGGATTCGGCGAGCGCTTCCAGCAGGTCGACCTCGAGGCCGATGATCTCGCCGCTCTTGTTCTTCATGTTGAGCGGCGGCTGGTTGCCCGAGAGGCCGACGCGGAGTTCACCGCTCTCGATGATCCGGTCGAGCCGTCCCGGCGCCGGCGCACTCGTTCCCGCGCCGGCCGTCGAGAAACGATTGACAGGCACCGAGTACGAGAACCAGCAGAGCCGCAGAGCAGAGCGCGGATGGGGCACGTCACGGTGGGCTCCTTTCGTCGCGATCGCTACAGAGGCCGGGGTATAGCAGCCACCGATGGGGATCGCTATGCGGCCGGCTCTTCACGGCGGTGTTCCCCGCGGAGTGGTAAGTTAGATACCAGGCCGGATGATTGGTGAAAGCGCTCGTGAATCATCCGGGCCAGGAGGGCGCGAAAGATGAGACGATTCGAATGAGACACATCAGTTGGGAAATCCAATTCGGCCTGTCTCTGATTCTCTTGTCCGTGGTGCTCTACCTGTTTCACTACGCGCTGTTCGAGGACGCGCGTCACATCCTCCTGTGGACGACCACCAGTGTTGCCTTTCTTCCCATCTCGGTCCTGTTCGTGACCCTGATCATCAATCGACTGCTGCTGAGGCGGGAGAGGCGCCGTGATCATGGAAAAGCTGAACGTGCTGATCGGAACGTTCTTCAGCGTGATCGGGACGCGCCTGCTGAGGTACTGCGCTGCCTGGGATCCCGATCTGGATCGAATCCGGCCAGAGGTCGGCGCGGGTGTGGATTGCCCCGAGAAGGAATACCGCCGCGTCAGGCACCGGTTGGAGAGAACCGAATACACGGTCGACGTGAAGAAGGTCGACTTCGATGAGTTGCGCCAGTTTCTCGAGGAGAAGAGCGACTTCATGCTGAGGTTGCTGGAAAACCCGCACCTCCTGGAACACGACTCCTTCACCAATCTGCTCCGTTCGGTGTTTCACTTGACCGAGGAGCTGGTGGGCCGCGAAGGTCTGGAAGAGCTTCCGGAGAGCGACTATCGGCACCTGGCACGTGACATGGAGAGAGTCTACCGGCTGGTCGTCCTGGAGTGGCTGGACTACATGAGGTACCTGAAGACGAGCTACCCGTACCTGTTCTCCTTTGCGATGAGAACGAATCCTTTCGAAAAGCGGACGTCGGTGGTCATCGAAGAATGAGCCGGGCGGCAAGGGCGGGTAGGAGCTTGACCCGGGAATCGAGCGACTCGCCGCTGCGCATCCTCTGGGTCGCCTCCAAGCTGAGCTGGAGTGGCGGCGTCGGGCGGGTGCTGGCCGGAGCCCCGCCGGCGCTCGCCGCGCGGGGACACTCGATGCACCTCGCAGGACCCGCGCCCGAGGGAGAGCCGGCCCCGCTTCCCGGCGTGGCGCTGCACCCCTGGCCGGTCCGTCGATTGAAGCTGGCGAACCTCGGTCGGCTGATCGGTCTCCAGCGCGAGCTGCGAGCGGATGTGATCCACTTCCACTCGGCTCTGCCCCACGGAGAGCTGATCGCGCCGCTGCGCGCTCTGCGCGCACGGCTGGGCGGCCCGGTCGTCCTGGTGACGCCCCACACCGCGACGCGCACCCACTACCCGAAGCGCCGCGCGCGGTGGGGCCTTCGCGCCGCCGACGCCGTGGTGACGCCCTCGGTCTGGAGCGCCGAAGCCGCGCGCCGGGCCCGCGTCGATCCCAGCCGGGTGCAGGTGGTGCACGCGGGAATCGAGCTCCCAGAGCCAACTCCCTTCGAGAAGCGCGAGCCGGTCGTGCTCTCGATGGGGCGCCTGGTGCACAGCAAGGGCGTGGACGTCTTGGTGGCGGCGTTCGCGAAGGCCGCCGCCGGGCGACCGGACTGGCGTCCTCGAGGTGGCTGGCACCGGACGCGAGGCGGCTCACCTGCGGGAGGAGAGCGCGCGGACCCCGTGCGCGGAACGGATCTCCTTCCTGGGCCACGTGACGGGCGAAGCCAAACACCAGCGCTCGCGCGCGCCTCGATCGGCGTAGTGCCCTCGCGCAGCGAGAGCTTCGGCGGGACGCTCCTCGAGTTCGCGGCCCAGGGGCTGGCCTGCGTCGCGACGGCGGTGGGTGGCATGGCCGAGCTCACCGACGGCGGCCGGGCCGTGCGCTGCGTCCCGACGGACGATGTGGAGGCGCTGGCGGACGCACTGGCAGAGCTGATGGACGACACCGAAGCGCGCCGCAAGCTCGGCGAGGCCGCCCGACGCAATGCCGCGGACTTCTCCTGGGAGGCGACGGCGTCACGCTACGAAGCGCTGTATCGCGCGGTCGGTCTCCGCGCGGACGGGAATCGAGTGCGCAAAGGAGCCTGAGATGCTGAAAGGAATTCCTTCGCTCTTGTCGCCGGACCTCATGCATGCGCTCCTCAGCATGGGGCACGGGGACGAAATCGTCCTGGCAGACGGGAACTTTCCCGGCCCGAGCCATGCGAGACGTCTGATACGGGCGGACGGGCTGGGTGTCTGCGTCCTGCTGGAGGCGATCGTGCGGTTCTTCCCGCTCGACGCATTCGTGGAGGATCACGCCGTGGTGATGGCGGTCGTCGACCCGCAGGCGCCGGAGCCACCCATCTGGGAGGAGTTCCGCCAGATCCTGGCGCAGAGCGAGGGGAAGGCCGTCACCCTGACCGCCACCGCACGACAGGCGTTCTACGAGAGAGCGCGCCGGGCGTATTGCGTCGTCGCCACCAGCGAGAGGGCGCTCTACGCCAACCTCCTGCTCAAGAAGGGAGTGGTCCCGGAGGCGTAGCGGAAGGGTCTTTGCGACGCCGAGTGTGGCTCGTTCCTCAGTAGACGGGGATCTCCCCGGCCCAGCTGCGCTCGGCCTCGTACCAGTCCACGGTGTGCGAGATACCCTGCTCGAGAGAGACCTGGGGGCGCCAGCCCAGCAGCTCCTCGGCCTTGTGGATGTCCGCCCAGGTCGCCAGAACGTCGGCGGGATGGGCTTCCTCGAACTCGATCTCCGCGCTGCGGCCGAGGCGCTGCTCGATCAGCCGGACCAGCTCCATCACCTGGTAGGGGTGGTCCCCGCCCAGGTTGATGATCTCGTAGCCGAGGGGTGCCAGAGCCGCCACGGTGCCGCGGGCGATGTCGTCCACGTAGGTGAAGTCCCGGGACATGCTCCCGTCGCCGTAGACGTGGATCGGTCTTCCCTCGCGAATCCTCTGGGTGAAGCGGAACACGCTCATGTCGGGGCGTCCCGCGGGCCCGTAGACGGTGAAGTAGCGCAGCACCGTCACGTCGAGGCCGTGAAGGAAGTGGAAGCTGTGGCAGAGCGCCTCCGCGCCCTTCTTGCTGGCCGCGTAAGGCGAGATGGGACGGCTGGTGTCCTGATCCTCGCTACAGGGCATCGGGCTCTGCGCGCCGTAGATGCTCGAGGTGGAGCCGAGCACGAATTTCGGGATTCCGCGGCTGCGGCAGAGCTCGAGCAGGTTCAGCGTGCCGGTCAGATTGGTCTCGAGGTAGATCCAGGGATTCTCGACGCTGGCCCGCACACCGGCCCGGGCCGCCAGATTGAGCACTCCGTCGAAGCCCTCGTCCTGGAAGGTGGCCGCCGCGACGGCAGCGCGGTCGGCGATGTCGAGGCGCTCGAAGCGGAAGCCGCTGCGGCCCTCGAGCTGGCCGAGGCGGTACTCCTTCATGCGCCGATCGTAGGCGGCGTTCAGGTTGTCGATGCCCACCACCTGGTGACCCGCCTCGAGAAGGATCTCGACGGTCCGCGAGCCGATGAAGCCGGCCACACCGGTGACGAGGTAGCGAGCCATCAGCGTCCTCGGAACTGTGGATTGCGCTTCTCGAGAAACGCGGCCATTCCCTCCTCGCGATCTTCCGTCGCGAAGATCGATCCGAAGGTCGCCTGTTCGCAGGCGTGGGCGACTCTCAGGTCCGCATCCGGGGTCTGCTGGAGCAAGCGCTTCGCCTGGGCGACGGCGAGCGGTCCCTTCGCAGCGAGGGTCTCCCCGGCCTGGAGGGCCGCGTCGAGCAGCGCGTCGGCGTCCTCGAAGACGCGATTGACCAGCCCGATGCGCTCCGCGACCTCGGCGGTGATGGGCTCTCCGGTCATTACCAGCTCGCGGGCCCAGGCCACACCCACCCGCCGCGGCAGCCGGCTCGTGCCACCGAAGCCGGGAATCAGGCCCAGGTTCACCTCGGGCTGACCGAAGCGGGCTCGCTGGGTCGCGTAGATCCAGTCGCAGGCGCAGGCGAGCTCACACCCACCCCCCAGGGCAAAGCCGTTCACGGCCGCGATGGCCGGAACCGATAGCTCCTCCAGGGAGGCCAGGACCCGATGACCCAGGCGGCTGAAGGCCTCCCCCTCGATGGGCGTCATCTCGCGCATGGCGGCGATGTCGGCCCCGGCGGCGAAAGCCCGTCCGGCGCCGGTCACCACCACCGCTCGCACGCTCGAATCCGCCGCGATCTCCGCGGTGCGTTCGGCGAGGGTCTCCAGAAGGCCCCGATTGAGGGCGTTCAGGGCGTCGGGACGGTTCAGCGTCAGCAGCGCGACCGGCCCACGGCGTTCGGAGAGTACGAGATCAGTCAAACGGGCTTCACTCCTCGAATCGGCTGAGAATAGACGGCGACGCTCACGGCGTCGATCTGGCGCCCCCATCCAACGCTCCGCCTCCTGGCGCGAAAGGCGCTCATGCTAACACAAGGGGCGTCGCTCCCGTGTTAGCCTGCGGGGCGTCTCGAAGAGGGAGGCGAGGGGTGATGCGCAGATCTCGGATCGCGGTGCTGGCGGGTGCTCTCGGAGCACTGGGGATCTTCGACATCCTGCTGGGACCGGCCCTGATTCGAGCCGGGGCGATCTCGCCGATGTTCGGCTTCCAGTGGCTGTTCGGGATCGGCCTGCTGGAGGCGGTGGTCGGGCTCGCGGTGGGATTGTTCGCGCTCTACCGCACCCGGGCCGGTACGGGCCGCGGCGGCCGGGGCTTCGCCTGGTTCGGAATCGGCGCCGGTCTGGCCGCCGTCGCCATCCTGGTCCTGGCCTCGAGACCGGGCGCCGGCCTCCCGGCCATCAACGACATCACCACCGACCTGGAGGATCCACCGGCCTTCTCGGCGACGGACCGGGACATGAGCTACCCGGCGGAGCGCTTCGCCCCCCAGCAGCGGGCGGCCTACCCGGATCTGGAGCCGATTCGCGTCTCGAGTACTCCGGACCGAGCCCTGGTCCTGGCGAAGGGGACGGCCGAATCCCTGGGCTGGGAGATCCTCTCTGTCGATCCCGCGGCAGGCCGTCTGGAGGCACGCGAGGTCTCCCGGATCTTCCAGTTCGTCGACGACATCGTGGTGCGGGTGCGTCCGATGGCGGCCGGCGCCGTGATCGACGTCCGATCCAAGTCGCGGGACGGGCGCGGGGACCTCGGTGAGAACGCGAAACGCATCCGCGCCTTCGCGGCGGCGATTCCCCGCTAGGCGCGTGCGAACGAAGTTCTAGAGTCCCAGCGCCTCTTTCGCCTTCTGCTTCGCCCAGCGATAGTCCGCCTTGCCACTCGGCGAGCGCAGGATCTGATCGACGAAGACGAAGGCCCGCGGCAGCTTGTAGCGGGCTATCTGCGTCTCGGCGGCGCGCCGCAGCTCTTCTTCCGAGGCGTGGGCCCGTTCGCGCAACGTGACGATGGCGGTCACCTGCTGCCCCCAGCGCTGGTGGGGGGTGCCCACGACCACCGCGTCGTATACCGAGGGGTGGTGCTTCAGCGCTTGCTCCACCTCTTCGGCGAAGATCTTCTCGCCCCCGCTATTGATGGTGACCGAATCCCGTCCGAGCAGACGTAGCCGACCGTCGGCCTCGGCGACCGCCCGATCTCCGGGAACCGAATAGCGGACGCCGTCGACCACCGGGAAGGTCTTCCGCGTCTTCTCGGCATCTCGGTAGTAGCCGAGGGGGACGAAGCCGCGGCGGGCCAGCCAGCCCTGCTCGTCCGACCCCGGCGGCAATACCTGGGAGAAGTCCTCTTTCAGGATCACGTTGTCTTCGACGAGAACGAAGTCGCCGCTGCTGGCCTTCCCGCCGGAACGGGAGATCTGCGATGCCTGCTGACCGCTCTCCGAAGAGCCGAGGGCATCCAGAATCCGCAGGCCGGGAATCGCCCGGAGGAACTCTTCCTTCAAGGCGGCGGCCAGGATCGCCCCGCTGGAAGTCAGGATTCTGAGGGAGGAGAGGTCGTACTCGCGCTTCTCGAGCCCGTCGAGGAGCGGCCGGGCGAAAGCGTCCCCGACGATGGTGAGGGCATTCACCCGCTCCCTCTCGACGGTGGACCAGATGTCGTCGGGATCGAGCCGTCGGGAATTGGACTGGACGATGATCGTGCCGCCGACGTGCCACATGTTGAAGGCCACCCAGTGGGACGCACCGTGCATGAAGGGCGGTGCGGGCAGCGCGCGAATGCCTTTCCCCTTCGCCCGGTCCACCAGGGACGCAACATTCCGCTCGACCCCACGCGGCGTCAGTGCGGCGCCGAAGATGTCCTCCTGGCGCCAGAGCACGCCCTTGGGCATGCCCGTGGTCCCCCCGGTGTAGAGGACGTAGAGATCGTCCGGCGAGAGATCCCGCGGCGGCGTCGGAGAGGCACTCGCCAGCGCCTCCTCGTAGTCGAGGGCGCCGTCGAGGAGCGGCTCACCGGAGCCGTCGTCGACCTGCAGCCAGAGCCTGACCTGGGGGAGGCGCTTGCGGATCCGCGCCAGGGTGGGCGCGAAGCAGGCGTGGAAGATCACCGCCTTGGCGTCGGCGTTCTCGAAGAGATAGATCAGCTCCTCCTCCACGTAGCGGTAGTTGACGTTGAAGGGTGCTGCGCGCGCCTTGAAGACACCGAGCATGGCCTCAAGGAACTCGATGCCGTTGTAGAGGTAGATCCCGACGTGATCCTGACCGGATTCCCAGTTCTCGAGCTCGGCCCGGCTCTTCCGGCAGCCGAGACCGTGAGCGCGGAGCAGATCGCCGAGACGGCGGCTGCGGTCGGTCACCTGCGCCCAGCTAAGGCGACGATCGCAATGGACCAGGCACTCGCGGTCCGGAATTGCCTCGGCGATCGCCTCGTGAATCACCGCCAGGTTCAGCATCGGACCTCCATCCGCGGGAGCATTCTAGCCCTTCGCCGCGACGAAGCTCCGCGCGCGGTCGATGGCGAGCATGGGGCTCTCGGCCATCAGACGGTCCCCAGCAGAAGCCCGTTCAGATAGGCCCCCTCCGGGTGGTGGATGGAGACCGGGTGATCGACGGGCGCCTGGAGAGCTTGCAGCACCTGCACCGGACGGCGCGCGTCGAGGGATGCACCGAACGCGACCTTCCGGAACAGATCCGCCCCGATCTGGTGGGAGCAGGCGAAGGCGAGCAGCAGGGCGTCGGGTGAGGCGCGGCGGAGCGCGTGGAGAATCAGGTCCTTGTAGGCTCGGCAAGCCCGGTTTACGTCTCGGCGCCGTCGGGCGAGCGGAGGAGGATCGAGGATGATCAGGTCGAAGAGCTCGCCGGCTTCGCGCACGAAGCGAAAGGCGTCACCGAGCACGATCTCCGCCTCGAGGTCCGCCGCGTTCGAGGCCAGATTCTCCCGAGCCAGGGCGACCCCCGTCGGCGACGATTCCACCAGCGTGACGCTCGAAGCGCCCCCCAGAGCGGCGGCCACGGCGAACCCGCCCGTGTAGGCGAAGAGATCCAGCACCCGCCTTCCCGCAGCGAGACCCTCGACGAGGTCGCGGGAGTCGCGCTGATCCAGGTAGAAGCCGGTCTTCTGGCCGCTCACGACGTCCACCTGGTAGCGGCGCTTCCCCTCGCGAATCGAGAGGGTCGGCGGCGGCGGAGCGCCCCACAGCGGGCCCTCGCGAATCGGCAGACCCTCCCGCCGCGCCGCGGTGGCGTCGGCCCGCTCGTAGCCGCTGGAGGCGCCGCCGACCTGGCTTAGAATCCCGCTGATCAGCTCGCGGCGAACCGCCATTCCCGCCGTGGAGAATCGCACCACGGCGAGCTCTCCGTAGCGATCCACCACGAGACCTGGCAGATCGTCGGCTTCGGCGTTCACCAGGCGAAGCGCTTCCCGGCCCTGGAGCTGGGGGGCCTGGCGCCTTCGCGCCACCGACCGCTCGATCCGGCCCCCGAGATGCTCCTCACCGGGAGCCTCCTCCCCGAAGCAGAGCAGCCGGACCCTGATCTCCGAGTGGGGGGAATAGTGACCGTGAGCGAGGATCTCCCCCTCGGCGGACAGCACCCGCAGCAGGTCTCCCGGAGCGGGATCGCCCTCGACCTTTGCCACGGAGCCGGAGAGAAGCCACGGATGGCGCCGGCGTACCGACCGATCGCGGCCGGGCTGGAGGATGACCTGGGGCACCGCGTCACGATGGGCCATCCTTCCCGCCGCGTCCACGCCCGAGGCCTGCGATCGGGTCTCCACGTGATACTCTCTGGCTCCCCATGCCCCCTTCCACCATGCGCGCTGTCGTCTCGAAGAGCGGAGGCTCCCTGGCCGTCGAATCGGTTCCCATCCCGGAACCCGGGCGCGGCGAGGTGCGGGTCCGCGTGTCGGCCTGCGGCATCTGCGGCAGTGACCTGCACCTCTTCCACAGCGGCCTGATGACGCCGGGGCTCACCCCCGGCCACGAGATCGCTGGAATCGTCGACGCGGTGGGTCCGGGAGTGAACCGGGTCTCCAAGGGAGACCACGTCGCCGTCGAGCCCTTCCGAAGCTGCGGCGAATGTGAGGAGTGCCGGAGCGGACGCGATTCCGTCTGTCGCACCAGTCAGCTCCTGGGAGTCCAGGCCGACGGCGGACTCGCCGAGTACATGGTGGCCTCGGAGAGGCGAATGTTCCCGGCTCCCGCCGACCTCGGCCCGGAGCTCACCGCGCTGGCCGAGCCCCTGGCTGTCTCCATCCACGGACTGCGCCGAGGAGGCTTCGAGAAAGAGAGCCGGATCTTGATCCTCGGCGCCGGCTGCATAGGCCTGATGGCGCTGTTCGCGGCGCGTGCCATGGGAGCGGGAGAGGTCTGGATCACCGCCCGATACCCGCATCAGGCAGAGGTCGCGCAGCGGCTCGGTGCAACCCGGGTACTCACCGAAGCCGAGGCCACCCGCGAGAATCTGGACCGCCTGGGGCGCAGCCATCCCATCGACATGGTGGTGGAGACCGTCGGCGGCAGCGCCGACACTCTCGGAGACGGCGCCGTCGCGGTTCGACCGGGCGGAGCGGTGGCGGTGCTCGGCTTCTTCCTGGGCGGGATCAAGCTCGACGCGATTCCCCTGCTGATGAAGGAAGTCTCGCTGGTCTGGTCCTACTGCTACCACCACGGTGAGGAGAGCGCGGACTTCAGCGATGCGATCGAGTTCTTGTCGCGCGAGCGGGAGCTGGCGTCGCTGCTCGCCACCACTTCCGTTCCGCTCGAAGAAATCGAGCACGCATTTGCCCTCGCTTCAGACAAGAAGCAGGGGATCGTCAAGGTGAGCGTGCTTCCCTGAGAAGGAGACATCCGATGCTGTTTGAATTGTCCGACCGAGCCAAGCTGATCGAGGATCAGATCCTCCGCTTCATGGACGAGCACATCTACCCGGCCGAGCGAGTCTACGCGCAGCAGGTCGAGGAATCCGGTGATCCGCACTTCGAGCCGCCCGTCATGATCGAGATGCGCGCGAAGGCGAAGGAGCTGGGCCTGTGGAACCTCTTCCTTCCCGATTCGGACTACGGCCCCGGGATCACCAACCTCGAGTACACCCCGCTCTGCGAGATCATGGGCCGGAGTCCCATCGCGCCCCGCGTCTTCAACTGCCAGGCACCCGACACGGGAAACGCGGAGATTCTCGCCGAGTTCGGCAGCCCGGAGATCAAGGAACGGTATCTGAAGCCCCTGCTCGAGGGGGAGATCCGCTCCTGCTTCTCGATGACCGAGCCGGAGGTCTCTGGAGCCGACCCGACGGGTCTGCAGACCCGCGCGGATCGCGACGGCGACGACTACGTGATCAACGGACACAAGTGGTTCACCTCGGGAGCGGTGGGCGCCAGCTTCGCGATCGTGATGGCGGCGACGGATCCCAAGGCCCCTCCCCACCAGCGCCAGAGTCAGATCGTCGTCCCCACCGACACACCGGGCTTCAACCTGATCCGCTCGGTATCGGTGATGGGGCACGCCGGCGGCGGCGGCCACTGCGAGATCCGCTACGAGGACTGCCGCGTCCCCGTCACGAATCGCCTCGGCCCCGAGCACAGCGGCTTCATGATCGCCCAGGCCCGCCTCGGCCCCGGGCGCGTCCATCACTGCATGCGCTGCATCGGCGCCGCGGAGCGGGCCTTCGAGATCATGTGCTCGTTCGTCAACAACCGGGTCGCCTTCGGCGGACCGCTGGGCGAGAAGCAGTTCGTCCAGGAGTGGGTGGCGACCTCGCGGATGGAGATCGACCAGGCGCGGCTGCTCACCCTCTACGCCGCCGACAAGATGGACAGACTCGGCAAGAAAGCGGCGCGACAGGAGATCTCGATGATCAAGGTCGTCGTCCCCAACATGATGATGAACGTGTTGGACCGGGTGATTCAGTCCCTGGGCGCGATGGGCGTGTCCGACGACACTCCGGTCGCCTCCATGTGGCGCCACGGCCGCTCGATGCGTCTCGCCGACGGACCCGACGAGGTCCACAAGATGGTGATCGCCCGCCGCGAGCTTCGGAGATTCGCGTAGCGATGGCGATCCCGAGGAAGCCTGCCAAGCCACCTCGGGATCGGCCGTGATGGATCCACCATGAGTGAGCTGCTGGAGGCCTTCGGGACTGCGGCCCGGTTGATCGCAAGCGTGGATCCCGAGCTCGCCGAGATCGTCGGCCTCTCCATGCGGGTGAGTCTCTCCGCCCTGGTCATCGCGACGCTGCTCGCCTTGCCGATTGGCGCCAGCGTCGGAATCCTCCGCTTTCCGGGCCGAAGGCTGGCCATCATCCTGTTGAACTCGCTTCTGGGCCTTCCGCCGGTCGTGGTCGGGCTGCTCGTCTACCTCTTCCTCTCCCGTTCCGGCCCCCTCGGCGAGTTCGGACTCCTGTTTACGCCAGCGGCCATGATCATCGCCCAGACCGTGCTCATCACCCCCATCATCGCCGCGCTCTCGCGGCAGGTGATGGAGGATCTCTTCGAGGAGTACGACGAGCAGCTGCGCTCCCTCGGCGCGGGATCCTTGCGATCGATACGCACGCTACTCTGGGAAGGCCGCTTCAGCCTGCTGACGGCCGTGCTCGCCGGCTTTGGACGGGCAATCGCAGAGGTGGGCGCCGTCATCATCGTCGGTGGCAACATCGCCCACCTGACCCGGGTGATGACCACCGCCATCGCCCTCGAGACCAACCGGGGCGATCTCCCTCTGGCCCTCGGCCTCGGCATCCTCTTGATCGGCCTTTCCATCCTGATCAACGCCGCCGCCCATCTCGCCCAGGAGGTCGCGCGAAGTGCGGAATTCTGAACGAGCGGCGGCGATCCTGCCCCTGGTCGTCAAGGATCTTCGCTATGAGCTGGGCGGAAAGCAGCTCCTCGGTGAGGTCAGCTTCGTGCTCGAGGCCGGCCCGTGCAGCGTCGTCCTGGGTCCGAACGGCGCCGGCAAGAGCCTGATCCTGAGGCTCTGCCACGGGCTTCTCCAGCCGAGCGGCGGCAGCATCGAGTGGTGCGGGCCGGGAGCGGCCGATGCAAGCCGTCAGCTCGCCATGGTCTTCCAGCGACCGGTGCTGCTGCGCCGTTCGGTCGCCGCAAACATCGATTACGCCTTGCGGCTGCGGGGCATCCCGTCGCCGCAGCGCGCGGCGCGAACCGCGCGGGTTCTCGAGGCCACCGGCCTCGAAGCACTGGCGCACCGGGGCGCACGGCGCCTCTCGGTGGGAGAGCAACAGCGCCTCGCTCTTGCCCGGGCCTGGGCCCTCCGCCCCCAGGTCCTGCTCCTCGACGAGCCGGCCGCCTCCCTCGATCCGGGAGCCTCCCGCGCCCTGGAGTCCGCGATCCGCGCGATCCGCGAGGACGGAACCAAGATCGTGATGACCACCCACGACATGGCCCAGGCGCGGCGCATGGCCGACGAGGTGCTGTTCCTTCATCGCGGGCGCCTGATCGAGCAGACGCCTGCGACGGATTTCTTCGAATCGCCCGCCAGCACCGAGGCTCGGGCGTTCCTGCAGGGGGAGCTCCTATGGTGAAGATCTCAGCGGGCCGGTGGGCATGTCTGGTGCTGCTGGCCCTCGCCATGAACCCGCCGGCCGCCGTCGCGGATCGCTTCCTCACGCTGGCCTCGACCACGTCGACCCGGGACTCGGGATTCTTCGATGCCGTGCTTCCGCCGTTCGAGGCGAAGACCGGCATCCAGGTACGGGTGGTGGCGGTGGGAACCGGGCGCGCCCTTCGCCTGGGGGAGCGAGGAGACGTGGACGCGGTTCTGGTCCACGACCGCGCCTCCGAGCTGGAGTTCGTCGCCGAGGGGCACGGGATCGCGCGGCGCGAGGTCATGTACAACGACTTCGTATTGATCGGTCCCAGCGCGGATCCGGCCCGGGTTCGCGGCGTCACGGACGCGGCCAACGCCTTCGCCCGCATCGCCGAGAGCCGGGCGACCTTCACCTCGCGCGGTGACGACAGCGGCACCCACAAGCGGGAGCTGCGCCTCTGGGAGGCCGCTGGGGTAGATGCGCGCACGGATTCCGGAACCTGGTACCGGGAGACCGGAACCGGGATGGGCGCCACCTTGAACACGGCAGCAGAGCTCGAAGCCTATCTTCTGGCCGATCGCGGCACCTGGCTCAGCTTCAAGAACCGCGGCGATCTCGAGATCCTCGTCGAGGGGGATTCGCGCCTGCGCAACGTCTACAGCGCCATCCTCGTCAACCCGGCGAGGCACTCCCACGTGAAGACCAAAGAGGCCCGCGCCCTTGTCGAATGGCTCGTCTCCGACGAGGGTCGGACGGCCATTGCGGCCTTCCGCCTCGAGGGAATGCAGCTCTTCCACCCCGTGATGCCGGAGTGAGCTGAAGGCTACTTCTTGGGCCGACTGCCGTAGTCCTGGAAGGGATCGTCTCGCTCGCGGACGGCCTGACGGAAGCCCGCCTCACCTGCGCGCTTGACGAAGTCGAGACCTTCCTGGGTGTGGCGCGCGATCCCGTCGAAGAGCGTGCCGAGGGTGCGACTCGAGCTCATCCCCATGTGCTCGACGGTCTGGTTGCAGAGCATCTTCAGCATGATCAGCTGGTTGAGCGGGAGCCGCGCCATGCGTCGGGCCAGGGCCATGGCGTGGGATTGGAGCTCTTCGTCGGGAACCGCCTCCAGAATCAGGCCGATCTCCGCGGCCTCGGTCGCCCCGATCTCGTCTCCCGTGAGCAGGTAACGCTTGGCTCGCTCCAGACCCATCCGGTAGACCCACATGGCGGTGGTCGGCGTGCCCCAGACCCGGGCCGGGGGATAGCCGAAGCGCGCGCCCTCGCCGGCCACGATGATGTCGGCGCAGAGCACCAGATCGGTACCCCCGCCGATGCACCAGCCCTGGACCGCCGCGAGGGTGGGCTTCTTCGCATACCAGAGCTTCATGTAGGTCTCGACGAAGCGGCCCATCATCTGGAAGTCGGCGACCGAGTCCCAGACCCGCGCCTCCTCCGCCACCTCCGCTCTCCCATCTGCCTGGCGCTGGGTGACCGTCGCCCAGTCGAGGCCATAGCCGGCGCAGAATGCGGGACCTTCGGCGCGGAGCAGGATCACCCGCGCGTCGCCGTCCTGGTCCGCTTCGTCGATGGCCGCGCCCAGCTCTTCGCGGAAAAGCGGGGTGATGGTGTTGTACTCGGCCGCGCGGCACAGCACGATGGAGCGCACGCCGGCCTCCGTCTCGATACGAAGGGTCTCCGCCACCTTCTCTCCTTTCGCCGCTGCCATTGACTGGCTGCTGGTTGGCAGGGTAACGCAGGAGGTGACCTCCACCCTTCGATATCGAGGTGATTCGCACCCAGGTCAACCTGCGGCGTTCGATGGCTGCCGCGGTCGTGCGCTTGACGCGGAGGCCATTTTGCACTGCTCTCTCCGGAGAGCAACCCGATTGGAGGACAGAACCATGAAGCGATCCAGAGCGATTCTGCTGATTCTCGCACTCGCACTTCTGCAGACGGCGTGCGTGGTGATCGAGGACGGAGAGGTCGGAGTCTCGAAGAGCTTCGGCGCCATCAATAACGAGCCGGTTCCCCCGGGCGTGGCCTTCGTGGTGCCGGTGGCCCGGCAGATCGAGACCTGGAACGTCAAGCTCCAGGAGCTGAAGGAGACCGCGCAGGTCCCATCCTCCGAAGGTCTGATCGTCGGCCTCGACACCTCTCTGCTCTTCCAGGTGACGGCCACGGAAGCGCCGAAGATCCGCAAGACGGTGGGAACCCAGCGCATGGTCATCGAAAGGCTGGTGGTTCCGTACTTCCGCAACGCGGTCCGCGACGTGGTGGCGGGCTATCCGGTCAAGAACATCTACGCAGAGACGGGACGCAAGGAGATCGCCACCAAGATCCGCGATTTTCTGAGAGAGAATCTAGGGCCCCGGGGTATCGAGGTGGTGGACGTGCTGCTGCGCGACGTCATGCTGCCCCAGCGCTTCAAGGAGAGCATCGAGGCCAAGCTGACCGCCGAGCAGCGGGTGCAGCAGAAGCAGTTCGAGCTGGAGCAGGCCAAGAAGGAGGCGGAGATCGAGGTGGCCCGGGCCCGGGGTGCCGCCGAGGCCCAGCAGATCATCCGCGAGACCCTCTCGAACCGCTACCTCCAGTACCTGTGGATCCAGACGCTGAACCAGAACCCCAACGTGATCTACGTCGCCACCGAGGCCAACATGCCCATCTTCAAGGGCGTGGCGGGGGCCAAGTAGAGCGGAAGAACTCAGATCGCGGCGAGGGACTCTTCCACGAAGCTCAAGATCGCCTCCCGGAAGGCGGCGGAAGTCCGGTGGAAGATCAGGCCGGTGTCCGGAACCAGCTGATAGGCGGTTTCCGCCTTGGTCTCGATGGTCCCCGTTCGCGGCAGATCGAAGGAGATCTCGATCTCGCTGCCGAGCTTCACCGGCTCGGGGGTGCGCAGCAGACAGCCATTCTCCGAGAGCGAGAGCACGGCACCTCGCCATTCCCGGTCGCCGCGCCGACAACGGGCCGGGAGGTGGGTGGCAACCCGCGGCGTGGAGCGGGGAGTGTCCTCGATGGTCTGCTGAATCAACCTGTAGATCTCATGGAGCCCTGCGGGTCGCGCGACGGCACCTTTGACGCGCGGGTCGACACCGCTCACGCCGTTGCGCCCGGTGAGCACGATCATCGGAACCTCCGAGAGATGATCGCCTTCGGCAATCTCGCCGAGCCGCCGTTCGTCGACGATCCGTAGATCTGGCGTGCGGACGCGATCCGCGTTCGGGAGGTCCTCCCACTCCTCCGCGGGAACGATCGAGTATCCCATCCTCGCGAGGATCACGCGCGCGAGCGGAACGTACGCGTCCGCGCGCGCGTAGGAGATGATCAGCCATCGAGCCGTCTGGGGGTTTGCCATGGATGGCGTATCGGCTCGCAGGCAACCTCAATTGAGACGCGCATCACCGGGAACTCGCGCTAGACTGATGGACGGGATGGTGGGTGAGATGAACAAGCAGTTGGCATCATGGCTGGTGGCGCGGCGGCATCCGATCGAGCGCCTGATGGCGGCATCCCTCGGGGACGCGAACCCCGCGGCTGGATCTCCAGAAGCTGAGGCACTGCGACGCTTTCGCTCCTTCGCTGCGGCAGCGCTGCGGCGCGGCGATAGGGCGGTGCCGGCTCTCGACGGTATCCGCGTCGACGAACAGCGCGCCACGATGCTCCTCTCGAGGTGGATCGACGCCGCGGCTGCGGCGGCCGGACCCGACGCAGCCCGGGTCCGGGAGGCGTTGGTTCCGATCCTGGTCCGCTTCCGCATCAATCTGCGGACCACGCAACCGGCGCGCCAAGCCGGCGGGGCCCCACGCGCCTCGAAGCGCAGAGCGGTCTCCGCGGGCATCGATCGAATCGCCGACGCCTTCCTCGCCATCGATCTGGACAACGGCCGGATCGCGGATGCAAACCCGGCCGCCGGGGCGCTGCTGGGAACGACGCGGGACAAGCTGCTGGAAGCGGATGTCACGAAGTTCCTCTCCGAGCCGGCCCGGGACAGCTGGTGGACCCAGCTCGACGCCGTCTCCGAGAGCCCCGAGCCGCGGCGCTTCCTCTCGAGCCTGGTGGACTGCTCCGGAGAGGGCATGCAGGTCGACGTGAGCGTGACGCGCTTCGCCAAGCGCAGGCAGACCCTCGCCCTGGCGGTGGTCCGCCCCACGGATCGCCGCTGAGCCGCGCTCCCCGCCGTGGCAACCCCCGCCCAGCCACTATACTCGGCGCCCATGTCATACCAACGCGAGCTTCAGATCGCCCTCGACGCCGCCCGTGAGGCCGGCGACATCCTGCTCCGGCACTACCAGGACGGAACCGAGAGCTGGGAGAAGAGCGAGGACAACCCCGTCACCCTGGCGGATCTCGAATCCGACAGGGCGATCGCGGCGCGTCTGCGGGCCGCCTTCCCCGAGGACGGAATGCTGTCCGAGGAGTCCCTGAGCGACCCGACGCGGGTCGAGAAGCGCCGGGTCTGGATCGTCGACCCGATGGACGGAACCAAGGAGTTCACCAAGAAGATCCCCGAGTTCGCGGTCTCCATCGCTCTCGTCGAGAACGGCGAGCCGATGATGGGCGTGATCCGGAACCCCGCGGCGGACGTCACCGTCTGGGCATCGAAGGGCGACGGGACCTTTCTGGACGGAAAGCGGGTTCGCGTCTCCTCGGTCGACCGCCTGGAGGATTCGGTGATGATCGCCAGCCGCACCGAGATCTCCCGGGAGAAATTCAAGAACCACGAAGGCTGGTTTGCCGAGATCCGGCCGGTGGGCTCGATCGCCTGGAAGCTCGCCTGCATCGCCTGCGGGGATGGCGATCTCAACATCTCCCTCGCGCCCAAGAACGAATGGGATGTGTGCGCGGGTGACGTCCTGGTGCGCGAGGCCGGGGGCATCTACACGGCGTTCGACGGCTCCACCCGTGTCTACAACCAGGCGGATCCGCTGATCGAGGCCTTCATGGCGGCCGGCCCAGCAAAGCTCGTCCAGGCTTTTTGCGAGCGGGAACACGCTCGCAATCGGGGCGGTTGAAGGTCGCCGGGCGTTACAGCTCCTTCAGCTCCTCGGCGATGGCGTTGACGACTTCCTTGGCGGAGCCGAACACCATCAGCGTCTTGTCGGACTCGAAGAGCGTGTTCTTCATCCCCGCGAAGCCGGCCGCCAGCGAGCGCTTGATGACGAATGCCTGCTGTGCCTCGTGGGCGGGGAGGATGGGCATGCCGTAGAGGGGGCACTGCTCGTCGGACAGCGCGGCCGGATTGACCACGTCGTTGGCGCCGATCACCAGGGCGACGTCGCTGTTCTTGAAGTCCGCTTCGATGTCCTCGCGCTTGAAGAGCTTGTCGTAGGGGACGTTCGCCTCGGCCAGCAGCACGTTCATGTGGCCCGGCATGCGCCCGGCCACCTCGTGAACGGCGTAGCGAACCTGGACGCCCCGCTCCTCCAACATTCTCTGCAGCTCCCTCACCGCGTGCTGGGCCTGTGCGGCGGCGAGACCGTAGCCGGGGACGATGATCACGCTGTTCGCATTCGCCATCGCGATCGCCGCATCCACCGGCTCGCCGCTCTTGACGTTGACGTACTCCTCCTTCTCCCCGGTCCCGGTCAGGCTGAACCTGGCGAAGAGCACGTTGGCCAGCGAGCGGTTCATCCCGCGGCACATGATGATGGTCAGGATCATCCCGGCGGCGCCGACCAGCGAGCCGCTGATGATCAGCAGGTTGTTGTAGAGAACGAAGCCGGTCATGGCGGCGGCGATCCCGGAGAAGGAGTTGAGGAGCGAGACCACCACCGGCATGTCCGCCCCACCGACGGGAAGGGCGAAGGTGACACCGAGAATGAAGGAAGCCAGCACCGCCACCACGAGCAGCTGGTAGAGCAGCGTGAGGGAGCCGATCGGAACGACGAACAGTGCCAGCGCTCCGGCGATCAGCACAGTGGCCAACAAGACCAGGTTGATGGCTTGATGACCCGGAAGGAAGATCTGGCCGCCGCTCATCACGCCCTTCAGCTTGGCCCACGCGACCAGCGAGCCGGTGAGCGTCACGCCGCCGACCAGGACGGAGAGGATGATGGTGATGGCGTTGTCGGGAGTGAGCCTTGGCGCGCCCATCGGCGCCGCGCCGTCGGCCACCGGCCCCAGGCTCGCGACCCCGACGGTGGTGACGTCGGCCAGGCCCTGCGCCGAGAGCACCTCGCCCCAGGCCAGCCAGGCGAAGACCGACAAGGAGACCGCCACCAGGGAGGAGGCCAACCCACCCATGCCGTTGAAGAAGGCCACCAGCTCCGGCATGCCCTCCATCCGGACGGTGAGCGCCAGGTAGGCGCCGATGCCGCTTCCGACCACCACGCCGATCCCGACCCAGATCCATCCGATCTCACCGCGGTGGGCGATGTCCAGCAAGGCCGCCAGCATGGCGAGCAACATCCCGAGGGCCGAGAGGGCGTTGGCGCTGCGGGCGGTCTTGACGGCGGAAAGGCGCTTGATCCCGATGATGAAGAGGACCGACGCCACCATGTACATGATGTGGATCGAAGTCTCCATGCCCAGCTCCCTACTCCTGCCGCCTGAACTTCTTGAGCATGCGATCGGTCACCAGGTAGCCCCCCACCACGTTGATCATCGCCGCGGTCACGGCGAGCATGCCGATGATGGAGGCCAGCCTGGAGCCGAAGCTGGCACAGGTCAGGGCTCCCACGATGGTGATGCCGGAGATCGCGTTGGCTCCGGACATCAGCGGCGTGTGCAGGGTGTGCGGCACCTTCGTCAGGAGCTCTCGCCCGACGAAGATCGCCAGCAGGAACACGTAGAGTGCGACTAGCAGCGGTGAAAGCATGACGACTCCGATTACTCCCGGACCGGGCCTGGAAAGCCGTGAGCCTCGCGGACCTTCTCGGCGCGACAGACCCCGTCGTGCAGGATGACTGCGCCGTCGTTGATCTCGTCCGCGAAGTCCAGGTTCAGCTCCGCCTCCTTCGGGTAGAGCTGTTTCACGACGTTGTAGACGTTCTTGGCATAGACGGCGGAGGCATCCGTCGGCACCGTTCCCGGGATGTTGGTGGTGCCGATGATCGTCACACCGTGCCTCTCGACGATCCGGCCGCTCTCGCAGAGCTCGCAGTTGCCGCCCTCTTCCGCGGCGAGATCGACGATCACCGAGCCCCTCCGCATCTCCCGGACGACGTCCTCGGAGACCAGGAGCGGCGCCTTCCTGCCCGGAATCCTCGCAGTGGTGATCACCACATCGGCGGCAACCAGATGCTTGCGCACGGTCTCCTTCTGCTGCGCGAGAAATTCCTCGGACTGTTCGGCCGCGTAGCCGCCCTCACCGACGGCCGTGCCCGGCGGCTCGATGAACTTGCCCCCGAGCGACTCCACCTGCTCCTTCACCTCCGGACGCACGTCGGTGGCCTCCACCGCAGCGCCGAGGCGCTTCGCCGTGCCGATCGCCTGGAGTCCCGCGACACCGGCTCCCATCACCACCACCTTGGCCGGGTTGATGGTGCCGGCCGCCGTCATCATCAGCGGCACCACCTTGGGCAGCCTCTCCGCCGCCATGATCACCGCCTTGTAGCCGGCGATGTTCATCTGCGAGGAGAGCGCGTCCATGTACTGAGCCCTGGTGGTGCGCGGGATCTGATCCATCGCAAAGACCGTGACGCGGCGTTCCATCAGCTTCTCGCAGAGCGCCTTGTTGGCGAAGGGCCAGAGGTGCGATACGAGAATGCCGCCTTCCTTGAGCTGGGCCGCTTCCTCGAGGGTCGGCGGGTGCAGCTTCAGAACGACGTCCGCCGCGGCATAGACCGCGGCGTCATCGCTGAGTGTGGCTCCCGCCTTCTCGAGGACCTCGTCGGAGATCATCGACGCGGCGCCCGCGCCTTTCTCTACGGTGACCGCAAAGCCGTCTCTGGTCAGGCGTTGCACCGTCTCGGGCGACGCAGCCACTCGGGTCTCGCCTTCTTGGGTCTCTTTGGGAACGAAGATGTGGGGCATCGGCCGCTGATCCTCGGGTGATGTCGTGCGGTGGAAAGGCTTCTCGGGCCGGACTCATCCGCGGAGTCTCCTCACCCACTTGCATTCCAGAGGTCACGACCGCCAGTGCCAAATCGGGTGGAGCGCGGGTGAAGCGCGGGTGGGGTACGCGACGCGCGATCGGCACGCATCTGGTGAAGTTACCACACGAGCCGGGTGGTAACGACCTCGACCCGCGCTCTAGTCACAGCGCTCCGTGTTACAGGGGCCGGTGAAATCGGGTGAAGCCTCGAGACGGCCGCCCATACCCCGTTTCAGGGCCGCGACGCCCTTGCTGTCCTCCCGGAACACGGTCACCCCCTTGAGCCCTCTCCGCCACGCGTCGGTGTAGATTTCCTCCACCTCCTCCACGGTTGCCGAGTTGGGGAGATTGATCGTCTTGGATACGGCGTTGTCCACGTGGCGCTGGAAAGCCGCCTGGATCTCGAGATGCGCCGAGGGGCTGATCTCGGCGGCGATCGGAAACAGGCGTCGCACCTGCTCGGAAACGGCCGGATTGTCGCGCACCGAGCCGGTCCGCCGCACCTGCTCGACGAGCAACTCGCTCCACGCTCCGGCCCGCCGAAGCGCCGACTCGAAGCGCGGATTCGTCTCCGGCAGCCGCTCACCGTCGAGGACATGGCGAACGAAGGCCAGGGCGAAGTAGGGCTCGATGCCACCGGAGCAGCCCGCGATGATCGAGAGGGTCCCGGTGGGGGCAATCGAGGTGACGGTGGCGTTGCGGAGCCGCTCTCCCGCGGCCTCGGCCCGGGATCCCACGAAGTTCGGGAAGACACCTCGCTCGCGGGCCAGCTCCGCCGAGGCTCGCCGGGCGCGGGAGCTTATCCTCTCCATCACCCGCTCGGCGGTCAGGGCGGCCTCGGCCGAGTCGTAGGGGATGCCGAGATCCACCAACAGGTCGGCGAAGCCCATCACGCCGAGACCGATCTTGCGGCTTCCCCGGCTCGCCTTCGCAACCTCGGCGAACGGGTACTCGCTCACCTCGATCACGTCGTCGAGAAATCGAACCGCCAGGTCCGTGGTCGCATCGAGACGCTCCCAGTCGATGCGACCCTCGCGAACGAAGGCATCGAGACGAATCGATCCCAGATTACAGCTCTCGTTGGCCAGCAGGGGCAGCTCGCCACAGGGATTCGTCGCTTGAAGCTCTCCCAGTCGCGGAGTCGGGTTGTCCCGATTCACCGCGTCGAGAAAGATCACGCCGGGATCGCCCCCGGACCAGGCATTTTCCGCCATCTCCCCGAGCAGCGCCCGGGCATCGAGGCTCCCCACCACACTTCCGTCCCGTGGGTTGACCAGATCGAAGCGCTTGCCGGCCGAGGCCGCCTCCATGAAGGCATCGATGACCCCCACGGACAGGTTGAAGTTGGTGATGCGGGTGACATCGGACTTCGCCCGAACGAACTCGAGAATGTCGGGGTGGTCGACGCGCATCACCCCCATGTTGGCTCCCCGGCGACGCCCCCCCTGCTTGACGGCCGCGGTCGCCGCGTCGAAGACGCCCAGGAATGCCACCGGGCCGGCGGCAATCCCCGGAACGCCGCCGACCAGGTCGCCCCTCGGTCGAATCCCCGTAAAGGAGAAGCCCGTCCCGCCTCCGAACTGGTGAATCACCGCCATGCGCTTCACCGCCTCGAAGATCCCGTCCATGGAGTCATCGATGGGCAGGACGAAGCAAGCCGCCAGCTGTCCACAGGACGTGCCGGCATTCATCAGCGTGGGACTGTTGGGAAGGAACTCCCGGGAGACCAGGAGCCGATGGAAGGCCTCCTCGATCCGGTCGGCCTCGCCGCCGAATGCCTCCTCCGCCGCGGCCACTCCATGGGCGACGCGTCGGCAGAGATCCTGGTAGCTCTCGACGACCCGACCGGCCTGGTCGCGGGCGAGGTAGCGAGCCTCGAGCACGCGCCGGGCGTTTGCGGAGATCTGGGTCATGGGATTCCTCCGGCAACGCCAGTGCGCGTCAGAGTATGAGTCAATTGCAGAGGCTTCGACAGAACACGACGGGTTCGGGGCGAGTCTCCGGATGCTTGAACGGGATCTGAAAGGCCACTAGCCTGCTCTGCTCACCGGAGCACCTCGAGCAGCACAGGGTGAACGAACCGATCGACGCCGCGGATCTGGTCTTCTACGTCTCCGGACACGGATACGGCCACGCGACCCGCAGCGTCGCCCTGATCGCGGCGCTGCGCCGGATGTCGCCGGACCCGCTTCGGATCCACGTCCGCAGCGGGGCGCCCCGCTGGATCTTCGAGGAGCGGGACTCGCAGCTCACCTGCTCGACCGCCTCCATCGATCCGGGAATCATCCAGTCGAACGCGCTCGACGTGGACCTCGAGGCGACCATCCGTGCCCACCAGCGATTTGCGAGCAGCTGGGAAACGCGTCTCGGCGAGGAGGCGGAGCTTCTCCGGCGCATGGCCCCAAGGGTGGTGGTCTCCGACATCCCCCCACTCGCCATCGGCGCGGCCGCTGCCGCGGGGATTCCCGCCGTGGGCGTCTCCAACTTCAGCTGGGACTGGATCCTCGCCGGCTATGCCGACCGGGAGCCCCGGCTGCGACCGGTCATCCGGCGCTATGCCGAGGCCTACCGAGAGGCGGATTGCGTATTCCGGCTGCCCATGCACGGAGACCTCGGCGCCTTCCGGGTGATCGTCGACGTGCCGCTCCTCACCCGCCGGTCGCGGCTTCCGCGCGCCCTGGTGCGAAGCCGGCTGGGAATCACCGGCGGCGAGGGGCTTCCGGTGGTCTTGATCTCCTTTGGTGGGTTTGGCAGTGGACCGTTCACGTCTTTCGACGGCCCGGACCTGGCAGGGATGGTCTTTCTCGCCTTCGAGGAGAAACCGGAGGGCTTCCGGGGCGACTGGCGCAGGCTGCCCCTCCCATCGCCGATTCCTCACGAGGAGCTGGTCGCCGCCTGCGACGCGGTGATCGGGAAGCCGGGATACAGCACAGCAGCCGAGGTGCTCGCGCACCGCACGCGGTTCCTCTACCTCTCCCGGGCCGACTACACCGAAGGTCCGGTCCTCGAAGCGGGCCTCCGGCGAGACGGCTGTGCTCGCACCATCCCCCGCGACGACTTCTTCGCCGGCCGCTGGCGCGAGCACCTCGACGCGTTGCTGGCCCAGCCGCTTCCCGCCCGGCCACCGGAGGCGAACGGAGCCGAGATCATCGCTTCCCAGCTGCTGAAGAGGATTTGATCTAGCGAGAAACCGCCAGCATCCGCTCGATGGGCTCGAGGGCGCGAACCCGGATCTCCTCGGGAACCGTGACCTCGGGACGCAGATCCCGGAGGCAGAGGTAGAGCTTCTCGAGGGTATTCAAGCGCATGTACGGACAGCGGTTGCAGGCGCAGCTCTCGTCCAGGCCGGGCGCCTGAATCAGCTGCTTCTTCATCCCCTTCGCTTCGAGCTTCTTCTCGATCTGGTGGAAGACGCCGTCCTCCGTGGCGATGATCAGCACCTCTGCGGGAGATTCCACGGCCCGTGCGATGATGCCGGTGGTAGAGGCGATCAGATCCGCCTGATCGAGGATCGCCTCGTCGCACTCGGGGTGCGCCAGGACCTCGGCGTCCGGGTAGCGGACCCGGAGCTGGGTCAATCGCTTGGCACTGAACTGCTCGTGGACGATGCAGGTACCCGGCCAGATGATCAGATCGTCGCGACCCGCCTGCTGCCCTGCGAAGCGGGCCAGATGACGGTCCGGGGCGAAGATCACGGGCTCTCCATCGAACTGCTGGAGGACCTTCACGGCGTTGGCGGAGGTACAGATGATGTGGCTCAGCGCCTTCACCTCCGCCGAGCAGTTGATATAGGAGATCACCTTCGCACCGGGGTGTTTCTCGATGAAGGCCCGGAACTCATCAGCTGGGCAGCCGTCGGCCAGGGTGCAGCCCGCCGCCAGATCCGGCACCACCACCTTGCGGGTCGGATTCAGGATCTTGGCGGTCTCGGCCATGAAGTTGACCCCGCAGAAGACGATCACGTCCTTCTCGACTCGGGTGGCCGCCTGGGCGAGAGCCAGGGAATCGCCCACCACATCCGCCAGATCCTGGACCTCGGACTCCTGGTAGAAATGAGCGAGCAGAATCGCGTTCTGCTCCTGCTTGAGACGGCGAATCTCCCCCTCCAGATCCTCGGGGAAGGTATCGTCGAGTGCCTCTGACGCGGTCATGGACAACCTCTCGCCTTTCTCGGGCGCGACCCAGGTGAAGCGATCAGCCGCTCTACTTACAAATTAGCAGTTCGGGCGGCGCGTCCGAAGCTCGGGTCGGTTGGGAAGATTCGTTCCGCAACGGAACGAATTTTCCTTCCATCAGAGGCATCCGAATCGGGGCACCACTGTTTTCCCTAAGAAAAACAATTTAAAATTAGCCAGTTAAGAGAGGCTAGCTACGCGGTGCCGACGGCACGGCGATTGCACTCTCAGCGCGGTGATCGGGCCTCCCTGGGAAGGGGCCATCATTACGCGCTGGCGGTTTCTCCATCTACCGCCGGCGCGTTCTCTTTGGGGGCCGCTTCCAGGTACAGAGTCGCCACCCCGTGGGTCTCCGAGCGGACCGTGAAGACCCGCGTACCGGGCTTGCGACCCTGGCGCACCTCGGAGACATCGAAGCCCTCCCCCGTCAATCGGTCTCGCGCGGCATCCGAGTCCGGCACGCGATAGGCGATTCCCCACAAACCATCCGCCGTTCCGGGCCCCACCTCCTCGCCCAGCGAGGCCGCGATCTCGATGGTGAGTCCACCGATGCGGAAGAACAGCAACCGCGCACCCCACTGTTCGAAGCTTCGGTCCAGAGCTAGCCGGATCCCCAGCTCCCGGCCGTAGAGCTGCTTCGCAGCCTCGGCGTCGACCGTCCGCACCACCACGTGGTCCACCCCCGTCACAGCGCTCGCAGCCGGGGCCACCCGGGCGGCGGGCGGGAGGAGCTCGGGGGGGCTCAGGTGCTGGATCGCAAAGAGCAGTACACCGCGGCTCTCGTCGAGAGGGAGCAGCACGCTTCGGTACTCCCGAACCGCGCCCGAGTCGCGGTCGCGGGCCAGGCCCTTCCGCGGCGCCGCGGGATGCAGCCCTCGCTCTACCCATGACGCCCGACAGAGGTCGGCGTCCCCCGTCCCAAAGGCGAGGCCCAGCAGGCCCTCCCCCTTCTCCTCGAGCTGGGCCCGCAGGTTCTCGGCGGAGCGGCCCTCCGGTTGGGGACTGAGCAGCTCCAGGTAGGTGTTGTCCAGCCGGTAGAGGACGTTGACCGTGCCCAGGCCGGGATGCTCGCCGCGCCAGGAGGGACTCCGGCCCAGCAGTGCCGAGTAGGTCCGGGCAGCGGCGGCGAGATCGCGAACCGCAACGATCGCGTGGTCGAGGCTTTGCAGCATGTACTACGAGAGTGCCATGCTCTGCAGGGTTTTGGGAGGCCTGGCCGATGAGGGGTCTGCGGCGTTTGATCTTCTGGCTGCTGGTGCTCGAGCTGATCGCGGCATTTGCGGCGGCGACGGCGATCCGGATCAAGTTCGAGCAGCCGGCTCGCTACATCGGCTCAGCGCTTCCGGCCGGCCCACACCTGTTCGCCGAGCCCGGCGCGCCGGTTCTCGACGCGGGCCAGCACGAAGAGCAAGTCGCTTAGGCGGTTCAGATAGCGCAGTGCGGAAGCTTCCAGCGGCACCTCCCGGTCGAGACTGACCGCTCGGCGTTCGGCACGGCGGCAGACGGTCCGGGCCAGGTGAAAGGCTGCTGCCGCCGTGGTTCCGCCAGGCAGCACGAAGTTGCGCAGCGGCTCGAGCTCCGCCTCGAAGGCGTCGATGTGCCCCTCGAGGGCTTCGACTTCCGCGTCCAGAGGTTGGCGCACTCCGCGCTTCTCGCGTTGACCGGCGTCCGGGGAGGAGAGGTAGGCGCCCAGATCGAAGAGGGCTTCCTGGATCGAGCGGGTGAGATCGCAGAGGTCCTGGTGGGCGGTATCGGCCAGGGCGACCCCCAGGGAGGCGTTCAGCTCGTCGACCGCCCCGTAGGCCTCGACTCGGAGGTGATCCTTGGCAACCCTGGGTCCGCCGAAGAGATCCGTTTCACCCCGATCACCGCGCCGCGTGTAGATTTTCACGGGCGCGAGTATAACCGTGAGTGCGGTGGGTGCTGTGCTGGAGATCGAAAACCAGGCGTTGCGGATACGCATCGATCCGCAGACACTGCGGGCCGACCTGAGCGACCGGGGCGAAGGCCTGGTTCTCGAGGGCCTGGGCCCGGCCCTCGCCGGTGACACCGCGGCGCCGCTCTTCTCCCGCGCCGAGCGGGTCCACGCCATCGGCGAGGTGAGAGGCCCGACGGGGCCCGCCGACCGCGTGGAAATGCAGGTCTGGGAACCCCGGGGGATCGGACTGCGCTGGATCGTAGAAGTCCCCCGTGACGAGCCGGGAGTGGCGACGAGCCTCTGCGTGGAGAACCGCGGCAGCGAGGCCATCCAGCTGAGCGCCCTCCATCCCTTCTCGATCCAGCAATCCGATGGGGCCCGCATCTCCCTGGCCGGGCCCGTCGCCAGCGAGCGACTTCCGCTGACGGAGAATCCGCACGGGGGCGAGCCACTCGAGTCGCTGCTTCTTCTCGATCTGGCCGGCGACCTCTGCGGGCTGCTCGGATTCACCACGGCGCGGCTGGCCTGGACACACTGGGAGCTCGAGATGTCCGGCTCCCAGGCGACCCGTCTCCAGGCGGTCAACGCCTTGGGCGGCCGGACCCTCCCCCCGGGCGGAGTCATCGAGTCGGATCGGGCTTGGCTCGCGGTGGGTCCCAGCCGGGATGCACTGCTGATGGGCTGGGTGCGCCGGACAGGTCTGGAGATGGACTCCCGCGCACCCCGGCGGGGCGCCGCTACCTGGTCACCGCCGCGCCGGGGCGATCTGCTCCAGGACCGGGAGCCGGATGGAATCCACGAAATCGAGGGAGAGGCCGCGACCGACGTACCGAGCTACCGCTCGAGGCTGGCCCGGGCCCGCACACAGCTCGAACCCGGAGCACTCCTGGTCGCGACCGACGCGCCGTTCGGTGCCTCGGTGGGCCTCGCCGATGCGCGCGGCTCGAACAGGAGCGCTCCACCCGGGGCCCACGACCTCGATCTCGCCTTCACGAACCAGCGTCTCTGGCTCCTGGCGCCGGGCCCGCTCCGGGTCGCCGACGGCTCCCTGGCTGAGGCGCGCACACGCGCATCGATCGCTGGCCTGGCGGGCGGCCTGCTCACACTCGCAGACGAGATCGACACCCTTGGTGACGAGCGGTTTGCGATCCTCCAGCGGATCGTCCCGCCCCTTGCCCGCAAGGCCAACGCACCACGGGCCAGGGGGCTGCTGGTAACACCGCTGGTCGGTGGAAGGCTCGCCGTCCTGCTGCTCAACGGAGAGGCGAAGCGCGCCGATCTCGCGCTCCCGTTTCGAGCGCTGGGCCAACGCGGCCCCTTTCACGGCTTCGATTTCTGGGAGAACCAGCCCCTCGGCCTTCTGCACGACGGCATCCCGGCGCGAGGCGTGGATCCGGGAGGCTGCAGGGTGATCGGTCTCACACCGCCCTCGGATCGCCCTCAGGTCATCGGCTCCTCGCTTCACATCGGCATGGGCACGCTGGAGGTCGCCAGCCTTCGCCCGCACTCGCGGGGCGGCCACCTCCTCTCGCTGCGCCTTGCCGGAGCCCATTCCGGCGACGTCTGGATCGCCGAGCCGCAGTCGACCCGGGCCGTTCGGGTCCCCGTCGCCTTCAGCGATGCGACCGTGATCGAGGTCGGCCCTGCGAGCTCATGACCGGATGCGGCGCAGATCCTCCTCCACCAACTGCTCCAGATCCGGGTCGTGTGGCGCATCGGGGGCAGGCGCCCTCTCCCCGTCGACGGTGGCCGATCTCTGGCGGCGGAGAAAGAAGGCCACCAGGGCGCCACCGGCTGCGAAGACCAGGGCGGGGATCAGATAGGCCACCAGACCCATCCCCTCGGCCCGTGGCGCCTGGAGAAGCTGGTCCCCGAAGACCCGGAAGAGCTCCTGCTCGACCTCGCTGCGGGAAACGCCGGCCTTTTCCTGCTCCACGATCCACTCGCGAAGCTCACCGGCCTGAGGGCTGGGGCAGTCGGAGAGGGCCCGACCGGGGCAGTAGGGACTCATCACTTCCTTGGAGAGCTGATACCCCCATCCGCTCTTCTCGTCGGCGCCAGGCGCCGGGAGCGCCCATGCGAAGCTCAGCAGGAGCAGCAGCAGCGCCGATCCAATCTTCCCGATCCGTCGTTTCCTGATCCGTCGTGCTCGCAGCACTCGGGCAACCCGATTTCCCATACAGCAATCTTAACCCGCATTTCTCGCCGGGGCGCGCCGGGAGGGTTCGCTGCGTATAATCGCCGCCGTGCAAGAGACCTTCAGCCACTCCAGTCTGAACTGCTTCGAGACCTGTCCGAAGCAGTACCACTTTCGTTACGTCGAGAAGATCCGGATCGATCTCGAGGGAATCGAAGCCTTCATGGGCAAGCGGGTCCACGAGATCCTGGAACGGCTCTACCTCTTCGTCGCGGAAGGAAAGGTTCCCTCGCTCGAACGGGTCCTGTTCCGCTATCGGCAGAACTGGGAGGAGCGCTACGACGCCGACCGCATCCGGATCGTGCGCTCCGGCACCGAGCCGGGCTTCTACCGCAGCGGTGGGGCGCGCTGCCTGGAGAACTACTACCGACGTCACTACCCATTCGACGCCGACGAGACCCTGGGTCTCGAGAAGCGGATCCGCTTTCAGATCGACGAGGAGGGGAAGTACAAGATCCGCGGGATCATCGACCGGCTGGTGCGTGCGAAGGACGGCGCCCTCGAGATTCACGACTTCAAGACGGGTGCTCGGGTTCCCTCCCAGACCGCCCTGGATGACGACAGGCAGCTCGCCCTCTACGAAATCGGCCTTCGCCAGCAGCTGCCTGAAGAGGGCGCGATCCGGCTGGTGTGGCACTACGTCCGATCGGATCAGCTGCGCACTTCGGTGCGCACGCCGGAGCAGCTGGCCGATCTGCGCGCGGCCACCGCGCGGACGATCGACCGGATTCGCTGCGAGAAGGAATGGTCCCCCAGACGCAGCCCTCTCTGCGACTGGTGCGACTACAAGGAGATCTGCCCGTTGTTTCGAAAGCCGGAGGAAGCAGCCGTGCAGGCCTCCGGTGTGGGCGCGGAGGAGACGATCCCCGCCAAGGATCAGCTGCGGCTCCTCTGAGTGATCTGCTAGTTTGCTGCGCCATGGGTCTTCGAATCGAACGCATCCCCACCTTGCAGGACAACTACACCTACCTCGTCATCTGCGAGGTCAGCGGCGAGGCCGCCGTGATCGACGCGCCCGAGGCCGAACCGGTGGTGGCACGGGTGGAATCCGAGGGCGCTCGCGTCACCAAGCTGCTCACCACACACCACCACGGCGACCACTGCATGGCGAACCCCGCCCTCGCGAAGCGTTACCAGGTGCCCGTCTTCGGACATGTCTCCGATGCCAGCCGCGTCCCCGGCTTCACCGACGGACTGGAAGAGGGCGACACCCTCCAGGTTGGCGAGCAGCGCGCCCGGATTCTTCACGTCCCCGCCCACACCCGGGGCCACATCGCCTACGTCTTCGATGACGCAAAGGCCGTTTTCTCGGGAGACACGCTTTTCGCAGGAGGATGTGGCCGACTCTTCGAGGGGACCGCCGAGATGATGTTCACCGCGCTGGTGGAGAAGTTCGGCAGCCTTCCAGACGACACCAGGGTGTTCTGCGGGCACGAATACACCACCAGCAACCTGGAGTTCGCGGCCCACGTGGAGCCCGAGAACGAGGCCGTGAAGGAGGCGCTGGCCCGTGCCAGACAGCTGCGTTCCCGGGCCGCGCCCGACTGGCACGATGCGACGCCCGCGGAGATGACCGTTCCCACGACGATCGGGGACGAGCGCGCCACCAATCCGTTCATGCGGTCCGGCAGCGTCGACGAGCTGGCGCGCCGCCGCTCCCTCAAGGACAGCTTCTAGAGCGTGCCGCGTCGCCCCTGCGAACCTCCTCCGGACGTCGCCTCATCGACCGTGCGTCACCGGGTGCCCTTCTACGAGACCGACGCGATGGGCGTGGTCCACCACTCGAACTACGTCCGCTACCTGGAGCTCGCCCGGATCCGCTGGATGGACGAACACCACCGCTCCTACCGCGAGTACGTGGCGCAGAGTCAACACTTCGCCACCACACACGTCGAGGTCGACTACTACCGCTCCGCCGCCTTCGACGACGAGATCCGCATCACCGCGTGGCTCGAGTGGATCCGCGGCGCCTCACTGCGCATGGCCTATCGGCTCACCACGTCGGAAGGCCTGATCTGCAGCGGCGCCACCGAGCACGCCCTGGTCGACCTGTCGGGTCGCGTCCAGCGCATTCCCCGTGAGGAGCGCGAGCGGCTCGCCCGTCTTTCTCACCGGGTCCGGTAGGTGCGGATCAGCGGCTGGTGCCGAGCAGGCGGCGTACCACGCGAGGGAGGCGACCGGCGAACTGGCGCTCGCACCAGGCGGCCACGCGGTGGATCACCTCGAGGGCGTCGCCCTGACCCGACCAGTGGGAGCGAACCACGTCGGGATGAACGTAGTTCACGAGGCGCAGGAGAGTCGCCGAGATCACCACCAGGTCGTCCAAGAGCCCGAAGGGACCGAAGATGAACTCCGGCATCAGGTCGATCGGTGAGAGCACGTAGGCGAGCCCGGCCAGCGCGATTCCCTTGTCTCCTAGGGAAACCCGATCGTCGCGCAGCAGACGCAGCAACAGGATGGTGAGATCGGGAAGCAGCAGCAGCATGTCGCGAAGGCCGCTGGCCTGACCCGGGTGCGGCGCCACCACGCGGCCACGAATCCGGTCGTAGAAGCGCCGCTCACGGGGATTCAGCTCGATCTCGATGGGTCTTTCGCTCATGCGACGATGCCTTCGCCTCCGTCCACCTGGATCACGTTGCCCGTCAGCCATCCGCACCCCGGCTCCGAGAGGGCCACCAGGACACCCGCGACATCCTCGGGTGTGGTGAGGCGACCACGTGGATTCCGGCGCCGCGAGACCTCGAGCATCTCCTCACAGCCCGGGATCTTGGCCAGGGCTGGCGTCTCGGTGACGCCGGCGCAGATGGCGTTGGCGGTGATCTCGAAGGGCGCCAGCTCCAGGGCGAGCTGGCGGATGACCGCTTCGATCGCGGCCTTGGCCACCGCCACCGGACCGTAGGAGGGAATCACGCGCCTTCCCCCTTCGCTGGTCATGGCGAACACGCGTCCACCGCGCTCCAGCAGATCCGCCGCCAGCAGCGCCTCCGCCCAGTCGACCAGGCTGGTCGCCATCACGTCGAGCGTCATCGCCAGTTGGGCCGGGGTGACCGCGTCCGCCCTCTCCCGCGCCACCAGCGGCTTCAGCGTCCCGAATGCGAGCGAGTGGAGCAGGACGCGGAGCCTCGGGCCTTCGCCCATCCATCCCTGGAGCTCCTCCACGATCTCGGTTCTCTTCTTCGGATTCGCTGCGTTCGCGTTGAAGAAACGAGCGCGCCGCCCGCAGGCCTCGACGGCCTTCGTCACCGCCTCGGCGTTCGGCAAGGAGGCGCGGCGGTCCAGGTGGACGCCCACCACGTCGAGACCGGCCCGTGCGAAGGCGACGGACGCAGCCGCGCCGAATCCGCTCGACGCACCGAGGACGAGGCACCAACCGGGATCGAGCGTCACTGCAGATCTCCTCCGCTTCTACCGCCAGCCCCACCGGCGGATCTGGGATCCGCCGGCAGGTGGAGCACACCGACGAAGGCCCGACCCCGGGCGCCGGGAAGCTCGAGACCACGAAGCTTCGCGATGGTCGGCGCGATGTCGAGCTGATCGATTTCCGGAAGCCGGAGATTGCGACGCAGGCCCCGACCGTAGGCGACGAAGCCCGGACCCAGCTCGGGACGGAGCTCCAGATAGCCACCGGCTGAGCGGCGCTTCGCCGGCCGCAGCAGAGGCCCGCGAGCCGAATCGTCGAACGCGAAGCCCGGCCGGGCCTCGAGCCCGAACCAGGCCTCGGAATCCGCATCACGACGGATCATCTCGTCGGCCGTGACGATCCGGAATGCGCCACTTCGCTCCGCCTCGGCTTGGAGGGCACTGCGGGCTCCCACGGCGGAGTGGTCGTCGCGGGCGTAGACGAAGGCGGAGCCCCCGTTGGAGCGCACCACGGCGCTCCAGCTCTCGACCGCACCGGAGCTCTCGAAGCTCAAGAGACCTGCCTCCGCCATGACGAAGTTGGGACGCACTGCGGTGTGCACCGGCAATACGGCGCGATCCCCCACCACGACGATCGCGGCGCTGGCGAACGAGCCGGCTTCCTCGAGGCAGCCCAGCAGATCGCCGAGATCGGCGTCGACCCGTGCAAACGCCTCTCGGGCCTGCTCGGAATAGGGACCCTGGGCGTTCAGGACCGGCTCCGTCTGGCTGAGACGAAGAAGAATCAGGCCCGGCGGAGGCTCGCCGGCGACCACTTTGCAGACCATGGCGACGAGGAGCGCATCGCGCGAAGCGCCGGGCCTTCCGCTCGCCGCCAGCTCTTCCGGCCGGCTCCGGGCAATCTCCAGCAGCCACGGCGTCGTCGTTTCGGCGAGGAGATCGATCCAGCGCTCTCCCCTTCGGATGGGCAGGACGTCCGGAAGCAGGAGCGGGATGGCCGCGCCCTGAGTCGCCGGCCAATCGAGGGCTGCGACGCCGATCCTCGCGTCGATCGCGCTCTGCCAGAGCGTAGGACCTTGCACGTAGCTCGCGTGCGAGTAGCGGGCGAGCCGGACACCGCGAGCGCCGAGCAACCGATCCGCGGGCACACCGTGATGGTTGGGCGACCTGCCGGTCACCAGGCTGGTGTGGACCGGATAGACGGTCGCGGGAACCACGCTCTCGACGAACTCCGCCGCGACTCCCGCGCGCGCCAGGTCGGCCAGGATCGGCATCGGCGTCGGAGCCAGGAGATAGAGATCCGGTGTCAGGCCCGAGACCGAGACCAGGAGCACCTGGTCGGGGCGGCCGGGGGAGGCGGGTCGCGTCTCCTGGAGCCTTCCAGAGAGCCCCGAAGGCCCGCCGGGAGCGGATCCCAATTCACTGCCGCAGGCCGCTGACACGGCGGCGAGCAGACAGAGGGCGAGGCGCCAGGGCTGACGTCGCCACCCGAAGCGAACCCAGCGTACTCCCTTGGCCTTGCGATGGCGCGCCCGCCGGTGACGACCAAACCCAGAAGGCAGCTGCTCCACGATCCCCCCGATCAGGTAAAGACTCCCCTACGGGCCGCCCGTCCGCCTCCCCTCGCCCGTCTCAGCGGCGAATGCTCTGGAAGATCTCCTCGAGACCGAAGAGAGGACGGAAATCCGTCGCCTCCGTGAAGCGCTTTCCCGAGAGCGTCACGGGGTACTTGAGATAATCGAACGCGCCCGCCGGATAGGGCCACAGCCCCAGGCGAAACGCCCGCTGGAACAGCGGGCGGAAGATCTGCTCGGGGAGTGCAACCGCCCGCCCGCCGGTCTCCTTGATCGCGGTATGAAGCGGCACCTGACCGGCTCCGGTCACGTTGAACACACCTCGGAGGCCGTGTTCCAGGGAGAGGGCAATCGCCTCGCAGAGATCTTCCTCGTGCATGAACTGCATGATGGGATCGAATCCCATCATGGTCGGTTGCCGTTCCCGTCGCAGATACTGACCGATCATCGAGTGAACGAAGTTTCCGAGGACGTTCACCGGCCGCAGCACGGAAGTGTGAATCTGCGGATATTTCCAGATGAAGGCGGAGGCGAGAGTATCCACTTCCACCAGGTCGCGAATCTCCGGGTAGGAGCGGCTGGCCGAGAGCGGATAGTCCTCGTTCATGTAGAAGGGATTCTCGGGAAATGCGCCGTAGACGTAGCTGCTCGACACGACCACCAGCTTCTGAACACCGTAGGTCGCGCAGTGATCGAGCAGCTGCTTGGTGCCGCGCACGTTCACGTCGTGACGCCGGCGCTCCTCGCCCTTGAAGTCACGAATGAAGCCCATGTGGACGACTGCGTCCGGAGACTCGGTCCGGAATACGTCCTCGAATTTCTTCTTGCGCAGATCCACACGGTGGACGTTGACGCCCTGCGGGTGCCCCTTCCAGGGAACCCAGTCGACCCCGCAGACCCGGTGGTTCTCGAGCAGGCGCCTCGTCAGGAGCCGACCCTGGCCACCTGCAATCCCTGTAATCAGAACCTTTTCCATCGCTTTCCCAAGGGGTTGCGGAACCAAGGTAACTCCGGAGCGGCCTGGACTCTACCCCGGGGACGGGGAACTCGTTAGAGTAGCCCCCCCGGAGGGGTTTTGGTGGTCGAGCCGTCTGTTCGCTTCGAGGACGTGAGAATTCCGCTTCCCGCGACCGTTCATGGTCTCGAGGCCGTGAGCGGCGTGCTGGGCATCCCGGAGTGGTGGCCAACGGGCTCGCGTGTTGGAGTCGTCCTGGCCGAGGCCACTCAAAAGGAGGATCCGCTCCTCGAGAGCATCCAGCGCGGACTGACGGAGCGAACCTACCTGACCCTCCGCTTTCGCTTCCCCTACGCGGAGGCCGGAAAGAAACGCCCCGATCCCATGCCGGTTCTTCACCGAACCTACCAGGCCGCCGTGTCGATCCTGGGTCGGGATCCGACGGCGGCTCCAGCGCACATCTTCACCGGCGGCAAGAACCTCGGCGCTCTGGTGGCGGCGCACGCGGCGACCTCGAGGGTGCGCGTCGAAGGGCTCTTCTTTCTGGGGTACCCCCTTCACAAGCAGGACCAGCCGGAAGAGGTACGCGCCGAGCGGCTCTTCCGGGTGATCAGCCCGATGCTCTTCCTTCAGGGCACGCGGGACCGGCACTGTGATCTCCCGACCCTCCGGAGAACCCTGGCGAGGGTGGGCGCTCCGGTGCTGCTGCACCCCGTGGAAGGCGCCGACCACAGCTTCAGAGTGCCGAAGAAATCCGGAAGGACCCCCGAGGAGGTCCAGATCGAGATCATGGACACGCTGGCAAACTGGATCCGCAGCGTCCTGGGCGACTAGCCGCCGGGCGCGCCGAACCCCCAGGTCTCCAGAGCCCTCCCCCACTAGGCGAGAAAATGAGCAAAACCAGCGACTTGTACTTTCAGCAGTTCCACGTCGGGCAGATGGCGAATCTGGCCTATCTGCTGGGCAGCCGTTCTACAGGGGAGGCGATGATCGTCGATCCCGCCTGGAACGTGAATGCGATGCTGGATCGGGCCGAGGCGGACGGAATCAAGGTGGTGGGTGCCCTCGCGACCCACTACCACCAGGATCACATCGGGGGTGAGGTCTTCGGAATGAAGATCGAGGGGGTAGCGCAGCTCTTGAGTCGGAACCCGGTCCCGATCCACGTCAACGAGATCGAGGCGGACGGGCTCAAGAAGATCACCGGTGCCTCGGAGTCGGACCTGGTGCGCCAGTCGAGCGGGGACGAGATCACGCTCGGGCAGGTCCGAATCCGCTTCATGCACACGCCCGGTCACACGCCGGGCTCCCAGTGCTTCCTGGTCGAGGACGGTACGGGTCCCGGACACCTGGTCTCGGGCGACACGCTGTTTCTGGGAAGCTGCGGTCGCGTGGATCTCCCGGGGAGCGATCCCGCCGCAATGTACGAGAGCCTCCACACCAAGCTGGCGCGCCTGCCCGACGAGACGCTGCTCTTTCCGGGGCACCTCTACGCGCCGGAGCCCTCCTCCAGCATTGGCGAGCAGAAGCAGACCAACCCTTTCCTGCGCGTCGCACGGCTCGAGGAATTCCTCGCGTTCATGGGCCTCTAGACAGCGCTAAATCCCTGAATCCAAGTACCTTTTGGAAAACCGCGCGCTTGAAATCGATTCGCGCGTCGGTTAGTTTCCGGCCCGCTCGTGGCCCCGACCGTTCGGGCAGTCCGCTCGAGGGTCATCGTTTCTCGAAAACTCGGAGGCTCGTCCCCCCATGAAGATATTGGTCTGCCTGAAACAGGTGCCGCACCAGGATGCACGGCTCGACGTGAATGCGGATGGCACGTGGATCACGGAAGACAACATCAAATTCGAAATCAACACGTATGACACCTATGCGCTCGAGGAGGCTCTCCGCACCAAGGATGCGGGGGAGGCGGAAGTGGTGGTGGTCTCGGTCGGTCCAGACCGTGTGACCCAGGCCCTCCGCACCGCCCTCGGAATGGGTGCCGACCGCGCCGTTCACGTGAAGGATCCAGAGATGGACGGCTCCGATGCGCTCGGACTGGCCAAGGCACTGGCGGCGGTGGCCAAGGAAGAAGCTCCGGACCTGATCCTGATGGGCATGATGAGCGATGACGGAAACTTCGCGGCCGTCGGCCCCATGCTCGCCGAGCTCCACGGGGTTCCTCACGCCACCGCCGTGGTGAAGGTTGAGAAGAAGAACGGCGGCTACGAGGTGGAGCGAGAGCTCGAGGGCGGCGCCCTCGAGGTCTACCAGCTTCCCACGCCTTGCCTGCTCGGGGTGCAGACCGGCATCAACCAGGTCCGCTACGCATCCCTCAAGGGCATCATGGCGGCCAAGAAGAAGCCCTTCGACGTGAAGACCGCCGCGGACCTGGGCGTCAGCGGCCAGGTCGGCGCAGGCGGCGCCAAGATGAGCATCGAGAAGATCTACGTCCCGCAGAAGGGCGAGGGCGCCGAGATGATCGAAGGCTCGGCCGCCGATGTCGCGCAGGTGCTGGTCGGCAAGATCCGCGAGCTCGGACTCCTCTAGACCCGAAGTTCGGAAGGAAAGGAAGATTCGATGGGCAGCATTCTCATCGTTGCGGAGATACAGAAGGACAAAATTCGCGATGCCAGCTACGAGCTGGTGAGCTTCGCCCAGAAGATCGCGGGTGGACGCGATATCAAGAGCCTGGTTCTGGGAAGTGGCATCGCCGCCGAGGCGGAGGCCCTCTCCAAGAGGGGCGGCGGCGAGGTGCTCGTGGCCGACAGCGAGGCGCTCGCGAACTACAACGTCGACGGGTATGCGAAGGCGATCCGGGCCGCCGTGGACGCCACCTCGGCGGATCTGATCCTGATCTCCAACACGCCGACTGGCTGGGACATAGCGCCGCGCATCGCGGCGGGCCTCGACTGCGGGTTCGTCAGCGACTGCTTCAACATCGAGGAGGAAGACGGAAAGCTGGTCTACTACCGGCGAGTCTTCAACGGGAAGCTCGACGCTCGCCTGCTCCCGAAGGCCGATCAGATCGTGGCCACGGTGCAGCCCGGCGCCATCACCCCCTTCGAGGGATCCAGCGAGGGCAGCACCACTGCGCTCGACGTGACGATCGGCGACGACGACCTGCGCGCCAAGTTCGTCGAGGCCCGGACGGCGGGGTTGAAGGGTGTGGACCTCACCAAGGCGAACGTCATCGTCTCCGGCGGCCGTGGTCTGGGTGCGGCGGAGAAGTTCGAGGAGGTGATCAAGCCGCTCGCCGAGATCCTCGGCGGTGCCATGGGTGCCTCGCGGCCGGTGGTGGATGCCGGCTGGCTCGACCACGCCTACCAGGTGGGGTCTTCGGGCCAGATCGTCAGCCCCAAGCTCTACATCGCCGCCGGTATCTCCGGCGCCATCCAGCACCTGGTCGGAATGAAGGGCTCCAACTTCATCGTGGCCATCAACAAGGATCCCGACGCACCGATCTTCGAGGTCGCGCACGTGGGCGTGGCCGGCGATCTCTTCGAGATCGTCCCGGCGCTCACCGCGGCGATCCAGGAAGCCAAGGGCTGATCGCGCGACGGTCCGGTGATGCGCTGCAGCACGCGCCGCGTCACCGGATCGCCCGCTCCGGCCAGAGAATGAACGATCGACGGAGAACGGCGGGGCGTTCCGCATTGTTCGTTGACGCCCGGCGCTGGTGAGCGTAGTAGGGAGAGGGGGCATCTGCTCCTCTTCTTCGCTACGCCTGAAGAGCCCGGTGCATTGGAGCATTCATGGCGATCGACACCTCGCAGTTCCGAAACGGCAGCAAGATCGAGCTCGATGGCGAGCCCTTCGTCATCACCTACTTCCAGCACGTCAAGCCGGGCAAGGGCGGCGCCTTCGTTCGCACCAAGGTCAAGAACCTGAAGACGGGGCGGGTGTTGGATCGCACCTTTCGAGCCGGCGAGAAGCTCGAGGAGGCCGACGTCGAAGAACGCAAGATGCAGTACCTCTACGCGGACGGCGAATCCCTGGTCTTCATGGACACCCAGAGCTACGACCAGATCCCGATTCCCGGCGAGCAGGTGGGGGACGGAAGGAAGTACCTGCTGGAGAACATGGAGGTGGAGGTGCTCATCTACAAGGGCTCGGCGATCAACATCGAGGTTCCCGACTTCGTAAAGCTCACCGTCACCCAGTGCGATCCGGGTTTGAAGGGGGATACCGCCTCCGGCGGGACCAAGCCCGTCACCGTCGAGACGGGTGCGGTGGTCCAGGCCCCGCTCTTCATCAAGGAGGGGGAGACGATCCGGATCGACACGCGCACCGGTGAGTACGTCGAGCGGGTGAACGTCTGACTTGAGGGGTGACCAGCTCGCGCGGCAGTGGCAGCTGATCCAGCGCCTCGCGCGCAGCCGATACGGTGTCGGACTGGACGACCTGGCAGAGGACCTCGGCTGCCACCGGCGAACCGTCTACCGGGATCTCGACGCCCTGATGTTCGCCGGCTTTCCGGTCGTCAGCGAGAAACGCGATGGCCGGACGCTCTACCGCTTCCTCGACACCTTCGAACTCGGCGACACCCCCTTCACGGCGGACGAGGTGCTGGCCCTGGCCTTCGGGGAGGATCTGCTGCGCATCCTCGAGGGCACCGTGTTTCACGACTCGATCCGGTCCGCGCTCCACAAGATCCGGGCCAGCCTGGGACCGGAGCTCGGCGAATACCTCGCCCGACTCGGGGAGTCGTTCCGGGTGCTCCCCGGTCCCCACAAGCGCTACGCGCGCTACCGCGACAGCATCCAGACCCTGAACGAGGCGGTTCTGGCCCGGCGAACCGTGAGCATGCGATACCGCACCGGACGGACCGGAAAGGTGAGCACGCGGAAGCTCGATCCCTATCGCGTCTGGTACCGCAGTGGGGGGCTCTACGTGATCGGGCACGACCATCGCTCTGACGAAATCCGCACCTTCGCGGTCGACCGGATCCGCGGGTTGAAGACCACCGGGGAAGCCTTTTCGATCCCCGCATCCTTCGACTTCGACGCGTACACGGCATCCTCGTTCGGAGTCGTGGCGGAGCCAGCGGTGGCGGTGCGCATCCGCTTCGACCGGAGCTGGGCGATCCACGTGGAGGAGCACAGCTGGCACCCGAGCCAGAAGCTCGAGCGCCACGGAGATGGCTCCGTGGCGCTGCGGATGGAGGTGGGCGAGACCACCGAGCTGCGAAACTGGGTGCTCTCCTTCGGCGGCGGGGCCGAGGTGCTCGAACCGGAATCGCTTCGCGCCGAGGTGGTCCTCGAGCTCGAACGCGCCCTGGCGCGCTACCGCGGCGATTAGAGCGATCGCGAGAGGCAGACCTATCATCCGGGAACGCCCAAGAGAGGAATGGAGAAGCACCGATGAACGGCAGGCAGAGAATCCTCACCGCTCTCTCGAGAGAGATCCCCGATCGCGTACCCCACTTCGAGCTTGCGTACAACGAAGAATCCGTCCTCAAGATCGCCCGTCACTTCACGGAGGATCTACCGAAGCCGGACTACATCCAGCGGATGGACCTCGAGAGCAGGGTCAAGCTCTTCGATGCCGTCCTACTCGTCGTCGAAGAGCTGGATGTGGATGGGCTCACTCTCCGAATCTTCCCCGAGACTCGAGCCATCGACGAAGACCACTTCAGGGATGACTGGGGCGTGACCTTCTTGCTCAGCCCGCACGGGGAGGCGGTCGTGGTGGACGGGCCCGTCCGCGATTCGTCCGATCTGGATGGCTATCAGCCGCCGAAGATCAAGGCCTCCGACCTCGCCGCGTTGAGCTACTGCACCCAGCGGTTCGACGGAACGCGGGCCAGTATCCTGAGCGTGCAGGATCCCTTTCGCAGGAGCTGGAACGTGCTGGGGGGAATGACGAATCTCCTGATCTGCTACGGCACGAACCCGCAGCTGGTTCACCGGATCGCACGGATGGTCACCGACTACACGCTCGATGCGATCGCACTGGGAAAGGAGCTCGGAGCCGACGTCATCTCCATGGACGGCGACCTCGCCCACGAGACCGGCATGATCATATCTCCTCAACACTTTCGCGAGTTTCTGAAGCCCTACTACGCGGAGCTGGTGGACTTCATTCACGGCAAGGGCCTCAAGGTCTTCAAGCACACCGACGGCAACCACTGGAAGATCATGGAGGACCTGATCGAAGTGGGGTTCGACGGCATCCACCCGATTCAACCGCAGTCCCTGGACCTGGCCGAGGTCAAGAAGGAGATCGGCGACCGCATCTGTCTCCTCGGGAACATCGACTGCCGGGAGACGCTGGTCTCGAAGAGCACCCGCGAGGTCGAAGAGGAAGTCCGGCAGGCGATTCGATCCGCTGGCTCGCGGGGCGGCTACATCCTCTCCTCCTCCAACACCATCCATCCCGAGGTAAGCGCCGAGAACTACATCGCCATGGTGAAGGCGACGCATGAGCACGGTGTGTACGGAACCCAGGATCTGTCCTGAGCGACGGATGCGCCGCTGGGGAGAGACCCGATGCCTGCTTCCAGGCCGAAGCTGACCTTCTTCGTCGAGCTGGAGACGCCTCCGCTCGAAGAGCTCTTCGGGCAGCCGGAAGTCCTGCCCTTTCTCGCGGCCCAGGGTTGCGCCATCTCCATGGGGCTGCTCGATCTCTCGGACCGGCGGGCGGAAATGGTGCGAAAGATCGAATCGAGCGGGATTCCGGTGACGGGATGGCTGCTGCTCGACCTCGAGGACGGCTACTGGCTGAACGCCGACAACGCCGACCGCGCCCGCGAGCGCTGGCGCGAGACCGCCGCCTGGGCGAAGCGCGAGGCTTTGCCACTGCAGCGGATCGGCCTGGACGTGGAGTTTCCGCGCTCCGAGTCCGAGGGCGCCATCCGCGACCGACGACGGGCCTTCTTCTCGATGCTGCGGCACCGCCGACCGCGCGAGCAGGTGCGCGAAGCGGAGCGCGCCTACGGAGAGCTGGTCCGCGAAATCCGAGAGAGCGGCCGCACGGTGGAGGTCTACCAGTTCCCCCACCTCCTCGACGAGCGCGCGGCCAGAAGCACGCTGTTGCGGCGGGCCCTGGGCATCGTGGACATCTCCGTCGACGCCGAGGTCTACATGCTCTACTCGAGCTATCTGGGGCGCGCCGGGACTCGCGTCTACTTCGCGGATGCGCCCTGCATCGCCCTCGGCGTGACGGGCGGAGGCGTCAACGCCAGAAACCCGGACGCCCGCCGCCGCTTCCTCTCATGGGAGCAGCTCGAGGAAGAGCTGCGCGACGCTTCGGCCCACGCTCGCGACGTCTACGTCTTCTCCCTGGAGGGTTGCGTCGAGCAGAGCATGCTGGCGCGCATCGCGGAGATCGACTGGAGCCAGCCCGCGCGGGGGCTTCCGCCAGAGGAGGAGCGACGCGCCCGGAGAGGGCGCCGGATCACTCAGTGGCTCTTCCGTGCCGAGCCCCTCATCGACCTTCTGATCCCGTCCCGATCTCGGAAGCGCTGAAGTCCACGTAGATCGGAGAGGACCAGGCGCGCTCGCTCACCGGGGCGAGGCAGTCGTCGTCCGCCGGCGTGCGGTAGCTCCCCGAGCAGAGCCGCACCGAAACCGCCCGGCCCTGGTCGTCGAACTCGGTGCTCATGGGGGCCCCGTTGATGGCGGGCGTCGGCTCCTGGAGCGCGCGCACGTAGTAGAGGGCATCGCGTCCCGCACCGGTGAACTCCTCGTCCTCGAAGCGCACGACGCACCCGGCGGGATCGGGCTCGCACTCGAAGCGCCGCCAGGGGTCCTCGATCAGATCGTTCACGAGCTCGCCCGGGCGTGACTGGGGACGGATGCGAACCACCTCGATCGCCACGATCGGGTGTGGCTCGTCGCCGGGGTTGTAGCAGTGGCCGCGGCAGAGCCGTTCCAGCCGTTCGGGCGAGAGACCCCTGTGCGAGCTCTCCGGACAGCCCGGCTTCTGCTCGAAGGCACCCACCGCCCGCACCTCGAAGCGCGGGTTCTCCGCCAGGCGGAGCTCGCTTCCCATCGGCTGCGGCGCGCCGGGGCCGTTGACGAGATCGAACCAGAGCAGGATGCGCGGGCCGCTGGTGGCGTACACCTCGCGACGCCGGAGCGCGTCGAAGATCGCGTCCTGCCCGCGGCCCTCCGAATGAAGGGCGACCAGACCCCCCGGGTACCAGAAGCTCGCGATGCGCTCCGGGCCGGGCCCGCCGCCGAGTCCGGGCGGAACCGGCTGCGGCCTCCGTGGATCTTCCGCGCTGCGATTCCCCTCGACGAGGCCCCCGGCCAGCCGCGAGGCCGCACCCACGGTGTCCGTCGAACCGTGCCGGTCCACCTGCTTGTAGCCGGTCCCGGGGCGGGCGCTGTGGTTGTCGCTCGAGGCCAGAAAGCCGTAACGGAAGCGAAGCGGTCGCCCCTGGTCGTCGAGCTCCTCGAAGTTGGAGAGCGCAAGGCCGTACTGGAGGCTCGTGCCCGGCCGGTAGCCGAAGGAGGGCTTGAAGCAGTCACGGCACTGCCCACAGTCGAGCCAATCCTCGGGGGGGGCGTCGGGAAAGACCAGCTCCGGCGAGATGTTGGCCTCGAGGACGAGGCGCCTCGCCTCCTCGACGCGGGCCTCGCACTCCTCCTGTGGGAGATCGCCGCAGCGCTCGCGCATGATCTCCCCTGCCTGCCAGCAACACGGGAGGTAGTCCGGCGTGGGCTCCGGGCAAACCGGCTGGCCACCCTCGTCGCGCTCGAGCGAGCGCCAGGTGCGGTACTCCTCGGAGTTCCCGTGCCCGGACATCAGCTCGACCACCGGCTGCCGCTCGCGATCGTAATAGGTGCGGCTGAGCTGCTTGTCGAGGGTGCTGGCGAGTGGCGTGTACGAGCCCCAGGTGGTTCCGTGCGGGATTACCAGCTCGCCCAGATCCCACTGCCGGAGCTTCTCGAGAAGCACGTCGGGCGTGGCCGCCCGCTCGGAGCAGTCGGGGGGAAGCTCCTTGGTGTCGACGCCCGACTGGCAGTCGGGGAGCGCCTCGACACGGTCGGCGAGCCACCCGAGGTCCGCGTAGTCACGCCAGTTCCGCGGGTCGAGCCAACGGCCCATCGCCGCCTCCTGGCCCTTGGGAACCCACTCCTCCTGCGTGCCGGCCGGCATCGAGCTGATCGGGCGCGCCGGCAGCTCGTCGTCGGCGAGCCCCGGGAAGATCACACACCGGTGGCCGTAGTGGTTCTTCGGCGTGCTCCCCACCTGCGTCCACTCGAAGCCCAGGAACGCCACCAGATCCGGGTTGGCGGAGTCGCCGGACCGCGCATTGCACTGCCGGATGCTGTCCTTCTCGGCCGCCCAGGTCCGCGGCGTCAGGGATTCGCCGTGGTCGGTGAGGGCGAAGAAGTCGAGAACCGAGCAGTGACGGGCGAAGTCGCAGGCGTCGGCCGGCGGGTGAGCACCCTCTCCCCCGACCAGGGGGAGGTTCCACGCAAAGGCGTCGAGTGAGTAGGTCGTGTGGGCGTGAAGGTCACCGAAGAGGATCTGCTTCGGCTCGGCCTCCCGCTCCGCACCGGCGGCCCGTGCGAGCTTCGCCTGCGCGGCGACCTGCGCCCCTGCCTCGGCGGCGAGCGAAGCGGCCGGGCGCGGCGCTCCTTCGATCTCGCCCGGCGGGCGTTCGCCGCCTCCGCAGGCGAGAAGCAACACCACTGCCAGTGAAACACTCGGTCGAATCATCATGGGAGCCGAGTGTCGTGGAGGCGCTCGAACGTTGTCAAGGTCCGCCGTTCCTCGCAGAGACTTCGAGCGCGGGCGCTAGACGGCGAGGATCTCGAGCACCTCCCAGTCGTCACCCAGGTGCGTGACCGCCAGCGCCCGAGCTTCCTCGTCACTCGTCGCGCTGAGGCTGAGGAGGCGGGTTCGTGGACCCACACACTGCTTTACGCGGATGCGGAACCCGACAAGCTCGTCTTCTTCGACCGCGTCGGTGTCGCGCACTGGCGATGGGCTGGGCGGCTCCGGCCGGGGGGCTTGCGCGCGCGAAGCGAGTCGGGAGTACGCTTCGGTAGCTTTCGAGACCATCAGCCCCAGCACCCAGGCGCTCTCGCCGCTCTCCCGGCTGCGAACGCGGCGGGAGTGCCAGAGCAGGGCCTCGACCTCGATCGCTTCGCCCTCCGGCGTCTGGAAGCGTATCGAGAGGTTCTCACCCTGGTCGACCTCCAATTCGGTCTGGATCGAGAGCCCGCCCTCCGAGAGGTCGAGAATCGTACCGGAAGCGCGGTTCCCAGGACCGAGAATCTCACAGGGGATCCGGCAGCGAAGACGCGAACTCTTTCGCCTTTCCATGGGACCTCGGGTGGCCTACCGGGCCGTCAGGTCGATGCGCGCCTGCTCGACCAGCACCGCGATCCGCTGTCGAGCGGATCCCTCGAGTTGCTCGAACTCCACGGCAAAGCCCATCGGCTCGTCCTGCCTACGGGCGATTCTCACTACCCGTCCGTTGGCCTTTACCGGTCCCTCGTCGTCCGGCAAATCCAAGGTGAGCTCGACCGCGGCGTCGAGTGGCGCGAGCGTGTCGGTCTTCAGGAAGAACCCATGAACGGTGAGGTTTTCCGTCGAGCCATTGCCGTCCGTATCCTGGAGCGAGTAGCTGACCCCAACTCGGAGAGGGATTCTCGGGGTCCGTCGACGCTCGAGGACGAAGTCTCCGCTGAATCGCCGTTCCTGCATCGCTGTCCCTCCAACCGCGTGATCGGTGGCAGGAGAGGTGCCACGCATGAACCATCGGTCGGGGCAAGCGACAGCATGAGTTCTCTCGACACTGAACAACGTTCAGTACCGAGCGAGCGCGTGAGAGAAGCTCTAGTCGGCCGTCATCAGCGGCACGAAGTGGACGGTGACCTGCTTCGTCCCTTCCACGAACGAGGCGAGATCCCTGGCCTTGTCGGTCAGCGCTTGCTGCTGGCTCAGGGGACCGTGGATGGCCGCGAAGACGTTGCCATCCTTGGCGGACACCTTCGCCTGCGGAAACTCCGCGATCAAGGCCGCTTCGACCTGCGCTGCCAGCACGTGGTTGTCGAGGATCCTCTTGGTCTCCGGCGTAATCTGGAAGGCGGGCAGCTCGACGTTTCGCGCGATCAGCTTCACCGCGTCGTCGATGGAGAGCGACCGGAGGTTGAGGACCATGTCGTACAGACTCGGATCCCAGGTATCGATGCCGTAGAGATGCTGGCTCCACTTCGAGCGCTCCTCGTCGATTCGTTCGAGGGTGCGTTGGGCTTCGTCCGCCGAGACATTCTCTCGCCGAATCACCTCCTGGATCCGGTCTTCCGTGCCGGCGAGGACCCGGACGTTGAGCGCGAACGGAATCTGCTGAAGGAAGAAGTGGCCCGCGAAGCCGTGGTACACCACGTTGCCCCGCTGCACGTGCCGCAGCAGGGCGGCGCGAACGTAGGCGACGTAGCGCTCCTTGCCGAAGCGGTAGCGATCCAGGATGGAGGGCGCGTCCCGCACCGCCTTGAGCAGCTGAAGCTGGGGGATGTTGAACTGCTCCGAGGCCTCGAGAATGATCTCCCGCGAGATGCATTCATGGCCGAGCTGCTTTGCGAGCTTTTCAGCCACCTCCCTGCCGCGGCTGTAGGAACCTCTCGAAATCGTGATGATCGACATGACACGCTCCTGTCTGTTGTCTGCCCGGCGCCTGCAGACCTATGCCTTCGCCTCAGCTTCGGCCCTGGCGGCCAGCTCTTCGAGGGTCTTCTTCACCTCGGGCGTGGTCTGGAATGCGGGCAGCTGTGCGGCGAGCTTGATGGTGCCCACGGCGTCGTCGATCGTCATGGGACGGATCTGGAGCACGATGTCGTAGAGGCTCGCGTCCGCGGGATCGACGCGGTAGAGATGATGACTCCACTTTCGGCGTTCGTCATCGGCTCTGACGATGCGCTCCCGCGCTTCGTCTTCCGAGACGCCATCCCGTCTCACAACTTCCTGAATCCGGTCCTCCATGCTGGCGATGATCCTCACCCTGAGAACGGAGGGAACATCTCGGAGCAGGAGGCGTCCGGCGAACCCGTGGTACACCACATCGTCCTTCTGCACCCGCTTCAAGAGCGCTGCACGCACGTACGCCACGTACCGCTCCGTGCCCCGGGTGAGGCGATCGAGGATCGAAGGGGCGTCCTCGATGGCGTGAACGAGCTGGATCTCGGGGATGTTGAACTGCTCCGAGGCCTCGAGAATGATCTCCCGCGAGACGCATTCGTACCCCAGCTCCCGGGCGAGCTTCTCCGCGACTTCCTTGCCGCGGCTGTACGAGCCTCTGGAGATCGTGATGATCGGCATGAAATGCTCCTCTCGAAGAGAGACGCAGGGGCGGTGTCTCCAGCGAAACGGATGAAGTGGGCGCCCTGGAAACCGCGTCCCCCGCGGCGGCGCCCGCGACTTGCGCGATGATAGCGCGATTCAGGGGTGGAGGAGGCTGGACGCGAGCCTCCTCCACCCCCATTTTCTTCCGATCAGCGCGGCGGACCCGTCGGGACGTCCTTGAACGGGATGCCCTTGTCGACCCGCGGCTCCCCCGGCAGCTGCAGCACGCGCTCCGCGATGATGTTCCGCAGGATCTCGTCGGTTCCCGCGGCGATGCGGAGGCCGGGCGTACCGAGATAGGCGAGCTGACACGCGTATCTCTCATCCATCAGCGACCCAGCCTGCCCCTGGAGTTCCACACCGAAGCTGGCGATCTCCTGATTGAGCGGAGCCATGACCAGCTTGAAGATCGACCCCTCCGGACCGGGCGTCTGCCCGCGGGAGAGCGCGGTCAGCGTGCGGTAGTTGGTGTACTTGAGCCCGTTGGCACGGATGTAGAAATCCGCGATGCGATGGCGGACGCCGGCGTCGTCGATCGCCTTGCCCGTCTCCGTCTCGACCTCCTGGGCGAGCCGGATCAGATCCTCGGCTCGGAGGCTGCGGCCCGCGCCACCGGACACCGCACGCTCGTTCATCAGGGTCGTGATCGCAACCCGCCAGCCGTTGCCGACTTCGCTGACCCGGTAGGTGTCGGGGATGCGCACGTCGGTGAAGAAGACCTCGCTGAACGCGCTGGTACCGCTGATCTGCTTGATCGGACGGACCTCGACGCCAGGCGCCTTCATGTCCACCATGAAGTAGGTCATCCCGGCGTGCTTGGCGACGTTCGGATCCGAGCGGGTGACGACCATGCCGTAGCGGCTGTAGTGCGCGCCGGTGGTCCAGATCTTCTGGCCGTTGAGGATCCAGTCATCGCCGTCTCGCTCGGCCTTCATCCGCAGGCTCGCCAGATCCGAGCCCGCGTCCGGCTCACTGAAGAGCTGGCACCAGATGTCGTCCCCACGGGCCATGCGCGCCAGGTACTTCTCCTTCTGCTCGTCGGTACCGTGGGTCATGATGGTCGGAGCGAGCATTCCGAGACCGATCCCGAACACATTCGGCGGAGTGCGATATTTCGCCTCCTCCTGGTTCCAGATCACGTTGTGGATCGAGCGCAGGCCCCGTCCCCCGTATTCCTCGGGCCAGGTCAGGACCGCCCAGCCGTTGTCCTTCTTGCAGGCCTGCCACTCCTGCGCCTTCTTGATGATGTCGGGATCGCCCCGCTCCAGCAGGTCTCCCGGGACCTCGCCGGGAGTGAGGGCGGTCGCGTTGGCGTCCAGAAACGCTCGAGCTTCTGCTCTGAACTCAGCCTCTTCCGGAGTATCGTCAAAATCCATCTTTGGACTCCTTAGGCGGCCTTGCTGGCCTGCTGGGAGGTGAGGTGTTGGATCAGCTTGTCTCGCCAGTGGTCGGGGGAGCCGAGTACCACGGCCAAGTGCTTGGAACGGCGGTAGAACAGGTGGCAGTCGTACTCCCAGGTGAACCCGACACCGCCGTGCAGCTGGACCATCTCGACACTGCACAGGTCGAACGCCTGCGTGGCACTGACGCGAGCGCTGCAGGCGGCGAGGCCCAACTCCTCCGCGTCGTTCTCCAGAGCCCAGCCTCCGTAATAACAGTTGGAGCGGGCCAGCTGAAGGGCGACGTACATGTCGGCCATCCGATGCTTGAGCGCCTGGAAGGAGGCGACCGGGCGACCATAGGCGTAGCGTCCGAGCATGTACTCCCTGGTGATCTCGAAGGCTCGGTCCGCCCCGCCCAGCTGCTCGAAGGCCATCAGGATCGCGGCGCGGTTCAGGACCTTCTGCACCAGCTCCCAACCTTCCCCTTCGGCACCCAATATCTCGGCGGGCGCGTCGCTGAAGGTGATGGTTGCACTGGCTCGCGTGGGATCGATCGATTCCACCGATTTCTTGGTGACGCCCGGCCCGTCCAGATCGACCAGCACCAGGGAGATCCCCTTGCCGGTCTTTGCCGCGACGACTGCCAGGTTTGCGACGTTGCCGTCGGGCACGGCGATCTTCGTGCCGCTCAGCTTGCCCCCTTCGCAGCGGGCCTGGATGTGCTGCGGACCGGGATGCCCCATCCCCTCCGCGATCGCCAGCGTGCCGATCCGATCACCGGACGCGAGATCACCCAGGTACTTCTGTTTCTGCGCATCGCTGCCGATCTGGAGAATGGCCTCGGTGGCCATGTACACCGACGAGCTGAATGGGATTGGCAGCAGCCCGCGGCCCACCTCCTCGGCAATCAGCACCAGCTCCAGATGTCCGAAGCCTGCACCGCCGAACTCTTCCGGAATCACTGCGCCGAGCCACCCCAGCTCCGCGGCGTTCTTCCAGAGCTCGGGATCGTACCCGGCGTCGGATTCGAGGATGCTGCGGTTTTTCTGCAGTGTCTCCTGGTCCGTGACGAAGTCACGAACCGTCGTCTGCAGAAGCTTCTGGTCTTCCGAGAAATCGAAATTCAATTTTTGCTTCTCCGCTTGAGGACACCACGTCCGCCGCCATTATAACCTGACCGGCGATCCCGCCGCCAAGAAGTTCCAGCCCGCTTTTCGGTTCGATAACGTGTAGTTATGGCGAGTGGATCGGCTGGATGACCGCCGGCCCCCCGATTCTGGTCTTCTCGGCCCGCAGCAGATAACTTGACGCCAGAAGAAGAGGAGGAAGCCGTGCCCAGTATGCGTGATCTCGTCGTGAAGAACCGGAGCTATCGACGCTTCGACGAATCGCACCGCATTTCGCATCAGGAGCTGGTGGAGTTGGTCGGCCTCGCTCGCTGTACCGCCTCGGCAACCAACCGCCAGCCGCTCAAATACTTCCTCTCGTCGGACCCGGAGACAAATGACCGGATCTTCCCCTGCCTCTTCTGGGCCGCCTTCCTGCAGGATTGGAAGGGCCCGGCCCCCGGGGAGAGGCCGGCCGCCTACATCGTCGTCCTGATCGACGAAACCCTTACCAAGGATTGGTGGTGCGACGACGGCATCGCATTGCAGACCATGCTGCTGGGGGCGGTGGAAAAGGGCCTGGGTGGCTGCATGATCGGGGCGATCGACAAGAACAAGCTGCGGCAGGAGTTGACGATCCCCGAGCACCTGCAGATCCGGCTGGTGCTGGCGCTCGGCAAGCCCGCGGAGGAGGTGGTGCTCGAAAACCTGGAGCCGGGGGGCGACACGCGCTATTGGCGCGACGAAGAGGGTGTCCACCACGTACCCAAGCGCGGGCTCGAGGAGCTGATCGTCTCGAATGGGAAATAGCGGGAACAAGGGAGACTGCCGGTGGAGGTGAATCCGGATTTTCTCGCGCCGTGTGGCCTCTACTGCGGAGTCTGCGGGGTGTACTACGCGACCAGGGACGAGAACCCGGGATTCCTCGAGAAGCTGTTCGGCGTCTATCGAGACAGGATCCCTGGAATGGACAGCATCACCAAAGAAGACCTTCGTTGCGAGGGATGTCTCTCGGAGACCGTCTCCGTCTTCTGCAGGGTGTGTCCGATCAAGGACTGCACTCGAGAGAATGGCTACTCGGGCTGTCACGAATGCGACGACTTCCCCTGCCGCTTCATCGACGAATTTCCCATGCCGGTGGGGAAGAAGGTGATTTCACGTGCCATCCCGCATTGGAGAAGGTGCGGAACCGAAAAGTGGGTCGCTGACGAGGAAGCCCGCTACATCTGTCCCGAGTGCAGCCACAAGCTGTTCCGCGGCGCCAAACGCTGCAACAAGTGCAAGACCCCGGTCGATGTGGATTAGTGGCTCTCTCTGAGATGACGGCATCTGGAAACCCGGTGGTTCGGTTCGCGAGACAGCTCGGACCCGGGCTGATATGGGCGATGGTCGCGATCGGCCAGACCCACGTGATTCTCGCCACTTATTCGGGTGCAAGATTCGGCTTTTCACTGCTGTGGGTGATCCTGCTCGCCCACGTCTTTACCTACCCCGTCTTCGAATACGGCCCCCGCTACGCGGTGGCGACCGGCGGCTCACTGATCGACGCCTACCTGCGGCTCCCGGGGCTCCGAGTCCCGATGATGCTGTTCTTCGGGCTCCTGCTGACCACGATTCCCTTCCTCGTCGTGGCCTCGCTGCTGAGCGTCACGGCGTCGATCCTGGTGGCGGGCTGGCCTCAGGTGCCCTTCGATCATTGGTGCGTGATCATTTCCGTCTTCACCGCCGCGCTGGTCTTTGCCGGCCGCTACCGGGGATTGGAAGTCATCTGCATCGTCATGTCGGGCGTGCTGGTGCTGGCCACGGTGGTGGCATTCTGCTTCGAGCTTCCAGATCCGGGCCAAGTGCTCTCGGGCGCGCTCACGCCGGCGATTCCGGCCGGCTCACTCGTCACATTGGTGGCGCTGATGAGGATGCCGACCGACCCGGCCGCGTCGATCATGCACTCGATCTGGGCGGTGAAGAAACGAGACGAATGGGTTCGAGAGGGTGGGCTGGAGAACGGGCTCCAGAAGAGCTTGCTGGATCTCCGTATCGGCTTTGGCGTCTCGCTGTTGATCGCGCTGATCTTCGTCTCTCTCGGGGCGGTGGTTCTGCATCCGCGCGGCGTCGACCTCGAGGGGGTCGATCTCGCCGTGAAGCTCTCGCAGGTCTACACCGAGACCGTCGGCGCATGGACCTTCCCGCTCTTCATCGGGGTCGCCTTTATCGCCATCTGGGGCAGCTACTACGCGAATGCCGACGGAGTGCCGAGGATGGTCGAGCAGCTCTGGAATTCCGTCCGGGGAAGACCCCGAGACTCGGAGCTGCCGCCGCTGCGGGTCGGCTATACCATCGCGATCCTTCTGGGAGGGCTGCTGCTGGCCACCGTCTGGCAAAGACCGCTATTCCTGGTTCTCCTGGCGGTCTCGGCCGGACTCGTCGCCTACCCGCTCATCTACCTGCTCAACATCTACGCGGTGACCAGGCTGATCGATGAGCGATTCAGGCCGTCGCGCCTCAACCTACTGATCGCGTATCTCGGTGTGGTCTACTCGATCGTCGGCGTCACTCTGCTTCTGCTGGTCAGAGTGCTCGGCATCTGGAACTGACTGTCGGGGGACGGCGAGCGGCTAGAGCTGCAGCCGGACTTCGAGCATTCCGGCCTCGCGATCGAACTGTGAGCTGAATCCCAGCTTCTTCGCCAGCGACAACATCGCGGTGTTCTCGGTGAGAACCTGCCCCACGAGCTCGCTCGTGCCGCGGCTGCGGCAATAGCGGATCATCTTCTCGACGAGCGCACGGCCGAGACCCTGACCCTTGACGTCCGAGCGCACGATGATCGCGAACTCGGCCTGCTTGTTGTCCGGATCGGCAATCGCTCTCACGACGCCGAGGGTCTCGTCCTCCTGATCTGGAGCATGGGCAACGAAGGCCATCTCGCGGTCGTAGTCGATCTGTGTGAACCGGGCCAGCTGCGAGTGCGGCGCCTTGCGAACCGTGCTGAAGAAGCGGAGGTAGAGGTCTTCCGGCTCGAGGTGCTGGAAGAAGCGGCTGTGGGCGGGCTCGTCCTCGGGCCGGATCGGGCGCATCACCAGGGATCTGCCCGCGCGGACCGCGATCGTCTCCTCGAGCTCACTCGGATACGGACGGATCGCCAGACGCTCGGAACCAGCGGCCGGGGCGATTCGAATGCGCGCGTCCAATGCCAGCACACCGCTCTCGTCGGCGAGCAACGGATTCACGTCGACCTCGATCACCTCGCTCAGATCCACCACGAGCTGCGAGAGCTGGACCAGCGTCAGGCAGATCGCCTCCCGATCCGCCGGGGCCCGGCCCCGGTAGCCTCCCAGCAGCCTGGACACGCGAGTCCGGCTAACGAGCTCACGGGCGAGGTTCATGTTGAGCGGCGGAAATCCGATGGCGCGGTCGGCGATCAGTTCGACCGCCGTTCCCCCGCGTCCGAAGAGCAGCACCGGCCCGAAGACGCGATCTGCGGCGGCCCCCACGATGAGCTCGGGGGCCCCCGACCGTCGCGCCATGGGCTGCACCACGAAGCCCTCCAGGTTCGCGCCGGGCTGGAGAACGCGCAGGCGTTTGCCGAGCGCGTCGGCCGCCTCCCGAACGGCCTTTGACGTCTCCAGATCCAGCGCCACGCCACCGACATCCGTCTTGTGGGCGACCTCGGGTGAGAGGATCTTGAGGGCGACCGGAAAGCCGAGCTCGGCGGCCATCTCCACCGCCTGCTCGGGGTCGCCCGCGATCCTCGTCTCCACGCTGGGGATCCCGTAGGCGGAGAGGACCTCCTTTGATTCCGGCTCGCTGAGCACCTCGCGGCCCGCTGCCAGCGCACTCTCGACCACCGCGCGCGCTGCAGCCGAGTCGGGGGCAAACTCCTCGGGAAGCGACGGCGGCGTCTCCATCAGTTGTCTCTGGTTGCGACGGTAGGAGACCATGTGGAGGAAGGTTCTCACCGCATCACCCGGCGCATCGTAGGTGGCGATGGCGGCGTCCCGGAGGATGCGTCGCGCCGGCTCGGCACCCTCCCCTCCCAGCCAGCTCGTCAGCACGATGCGATGGGGAGCGACCGCGGCGATGGTTTCGGCCACCGCCCGTGCCGCATCCTCGCTCGAAGCGATCGCCGTGGGCGAATAGAGCACGAGGATCCCATCGGCGTCCGATTCCGCGAGCAGGATCTCGAGAGTGGCCGCGTAGCGACCTCCCGGCGCGTCGCAGGTGATGTCGATCGGGTTGGCTCCCGACCAGGTCGCGGGAAGCACCTCGTCGAGCCGCTGCCGGATCTCGGCCGAGAGTTCAGCCAGGCGCCCTCCCCCGACGATCTGGGCATCCGCCGCCACGGCGCCCGGACCCCGTCCGTTGGTCACGATCAGCAGACGGTCCCCGGAGGCGGGACGCGATCGCGTCAACGTTTCCGCAGCGTCGAAGAGCTCCTGAATCTGGTCGACGCGAAGCATTCCCGCGCGGCGGAAGGCCGCGTCGTACACCTCGTCCTCTCCGGCGAGTGCGCCCGCATGCGAGGCCGCTACGCGCACGGCCTCGCCCAGGCGACCGGACTTGATCACGATCACGGGCTTGTTGCGCGCAGCGCGGCGACCGGCGGACATGAACTTGCGCCGCTCGTCCACGGCTTCCAGGTAGAGGAGAATGGCGGAGGTCGAAATCTCCGCACCCAGATAGTCGAGCACATCCCCCACATCGACGTCGGCGCTGTTCCCGAGGGAGACGAAGTGCGAGAAGCCGATTCCGCGGGAACCCGCCCAGTCGAGCACCGCCGCGCAGAGCGCGCGCGATTGCGACACCAGGGCGAGCCGGCCGGGCAGCGCCTCCAGATGGGCGAAGCTGGCGTTGAGGCCGATCTCCGGCACCAGAACGCCCAGGGAGTTCGGGCCGAGGATTCGCAGGCAGTGCGGCTCCGAGGCCGCCAGCATCTCCTGCCGCAGCTTCTCATCGGCTCCGCCCTCGACACCGGAGGGACCCGCCGTGAGAAGGATCGCGGCGCGGGTGCCCAGCTCACCGAGCTCCGACACCAGAGCGGGCGCCGTCGCGAGGGGTGTGCAGATCACCGCCAGGTCGGGTGCCGAGGGCAGGCTCCTGACGTCGGGATAGGCCAGCACACCCGCGATGGCCTTTTGCTCCGGGTTGACGGGCATGACCGGGCCTTCGAAGCCACTGCCCAGGAGGTTCCGCATCGCGACCGCGCCCACGGTGTTGCCGCGGTTCGAGGCCCCAACCACGGCAATCGACTGGGGCCGGAAGAGGGCATCGAGATTCCGCACCGTCATGGGGAACGCTCTGCTCCGGCGTCCTCCGGAGGTGGAGGATTCCTATCGGTTGGATCGGATGGACGAGCGTAGCTCCACCACCGATCCGCGCTAGCTCACCTTCAATGGGTCAAGGCGCCCAGCGGTAGCGGCGAATCGAGGCGAGCATCAGGATGCCGAAGAGCAGCAAGCTGCCAGTGGAGGGTTCTGGGACGACGGAGTCGAGTACGACAGTGAGCGCTGGAGTCGCACTCCCATCGATGTATAGGGAGAAGGCGCCGATGTTGGTGAAATCGGCGCCGGTCCCGCCGGCGACGGCAAAGTCCGTGAACAACACGGTCAGCGACTGCTGCGGAGGAACACTCCCCGGGAGCGCTACCGTGGCCGTCGAGAAGTTGGCTCCATCGGTGTAGGCCGTCAAGGTCACTGGGGCTGAGAAATTGTTGCTGAGGAGCGGAATGCCGATTTTGTCCTCCGCCCCGCCATCGGTGAAGTCGATCGAGCCGAGACCAGTCGGATCCAACGCCGCATCGCCATCAGCGCCGTCCCAGACGATCAGGGCGGTTCCCCTGGAATTCCCTGCATGCATGTAAGTCAGCGCATCGCCAGAGGCAGCCATGATGACTCCAAAGTCAAAATCAAGTGTCACTTCCATGTCTCGCTCGCCGCCCAGAATCCCCGATCCCGAGACCTGGGAGTTCGCGGAGCCCAGGATGGCAATCACGCTCACAGTCTGGTCCGTGGAGAAATCGTCGATCAGGAGAGCACGCGAATCCTCCGCCCACGCGAGCAATGCAAGCCCGCCGAGAAGAACAACCGCAACGAGAAGTCTGATTCGCATTACCATTCCTCCGCTCTTGCGCATTCGTGCGCGAGCAACAGCGTCATTTTCTCCGCTGAACTCACCATGCGCCGCTCCATGGACGAGCAGTTTCGCGGCATCGAATGAGCAGCTTCGCGGCATCGGATGAGCAGCTTTGTTGAATCGGATGAGCACCTTTGTTGAATCGGATCGGTGAGCATCCCGCTTAAGTGTCGGTTCTAGTGGGCGAATCTCTTTTTCGAGAATTCGCTCCACACACCAACCGGAAACAAAGGCGCAATCAGTCGGCAAGGCTGGCCGCTAGAAGGCTGATTCATCGAGGCTTTCGAAGCAGCCTCCGATGACAACAGCGGTAGGGGGCGCGCGAGGAGCGCTGGCTAGGGCTGAATGATCTCGACCGCTCCCAGCTCTTCGAGCTGGGGAAGGATCGCCTCTGCCGGACCTACCACCAGGATGGCGGCGCGTTCCGGGTGCACCAGGTCGCGAGCTGCCCGAGCCGTGTCTTCGGCGGTGAGGGTGCGGATGCGACCCCGAAAGGTGTCGAGCGAATCCTCGGGCAGGCCGTACACGTCGAGATCCACCAGGGAGCTGGTCACTGCGGAGGAGGTCTCGAGTCCCAGGGAGAAATTCCCGACCATCTGGCTCTGGGCGTTGGTGACCTCTTCCTGGGAAGGCGGCTCCGAGCGCACCCGGGAGAGCTCGGACAGCAGCAGGTCGACGACGCGGCGGACCTCCGCCACCCGGGTGAAGGTACTCACGACAAAGGGGCCAGGGTGTCGCCGCAGGTCGAAGTAGGAATAGACGCTGTAGGTGAGTCCCTCTTCGGCGCGCACCCGGTTCAGGAGCCGCGAAGAAAAGCCGCCGCTTCCCAGCACCGTGTTCATGAGGGAGGCCGCGAGCCGCTCGGGGTTGGTGCGAGAGATCCCCTCGTGTCCCACCAGGATCTGGGCCTGGACGAGATCGGGGCGATCCACCAGGGCGATGCGCCGGTCGGGGGGTGCCGGAGTGGGGGGCGCGGGGCCGGGCTTCGGGACGCTTCCGGCCGGCCAGTCGCCGAAACCCGCCTCGACCCGGTCCAGGATATCGGCGGCCTTGAGGTCACCGGTGGCGAAGAAGAGCGTGTTGCTCGCGGTGAAGACGCGCCCATGAAATTCCCGCGCATCCGCCGGGCCGAACTCCGCCACCGCCTCGGAAGTCCCCGCGAGTGGCGACCCGTAGCGGTGTCGCGGGTAGAGCGTCGCCTGGAAGCTCCGGCCTGCGAGGGCTTGGGGGCTGTCCTTGGCCTTCTCGATTCCGGCCAGCTGTTCGGCGCGCACCCGCTCCGCCTCCTCGGCCTCGAAGCGCGGCCTGCGAACCACATCGGTCAGCACCGCGAAGAGCGCGTCCAGATCCCGGGAGAGCCCGGACACGCCCGCCACCGTGGAATCCCAGCCGGCCGAGACGCTGAGGGAGGCGCCGAGATTGTCGACCACCGCGGCAAGCTCGAGGGCGTCGCGGTCTCCAGCCCCCCGCTCCATCAGCTCCGCGGTGAACTCCGCCAGGCCCGCTCGCTCGGGCGCAACGATTCCGGCACCCCGGCGGGCGACGACGCCGACCTGGAGCCGGGGCAGGCGGGGGTCTTCGAGCACCAGAACGCGCATCCCGTTGGGAAGCTCCGCCCGGTGAAGTCGCGACGCATCCACCACCGGTGCGTCCCTGGCGGGCGGGGGCGGCTTCTCCCAGGCGGGCAGCTCGCGGAAGGACGCGCAGCCGAGCAGGATCGCCAGCAGCGGAAGTGCAAGGGTGCAGCGACTCACGGCGACTCCTGGCCGGGGTCCGCGGGCCGCCTCACCAGGTGCACGACACTGCGCTTGTCGGGCACCAGGTAGGTGCGGGCCACCCGCTGGACGTCCTCGGCGGTGACGGCCTGAATCGCCCCGAGGCGTTCGTCGAGAGAGCGAATCCGACCGAAGACGGTGTAGTCGTTGGCAATCCGGGAGGCCAGCGCGTGGCTGGTGTCGAGGCCATCGACGAGGGCGACCTCGAGGCCCCGCTTCGCCTTCTCGAGCTCCTGAGCGTCGACCGGATCGCCCCGGAGCTTGGCGATCTCGTCCAGGAACAGCTCCTCGACCTCCTCCACGCTCTCACCCGGTCGCACTCCCGCCATCGCGAAGAAGACTCCGGCGCGGTGGAGCTCCCAGTAGCCGCCGGAGGCGAACAAGGCCTTCGCCTCGTCGTAGACGAGTCGCCGATAGAGACGGCTGGTCCGACCGCTGGAGAGGATCTCGCTGGCCACGTCGAGGGCTTCCGCATCCGCATGCCCGGTGGGAGGAGCGTGCCACGCGATCGCCAGCAGCGGGCCGCGCACGTCGAAGTAGACCGTGGATCGGCGTGGGCCGTCCTGCTCGGGCTCGGTGGTGGGATTGCGCGGGATCTCCAGAGCCGGATCCAGCGAACCCATGTGTCGTTCGATCAGGGCGATTGCCTCGTCGGCTTCGAAGTCGCCGGCGATGGAGATGACGAGATTGTCAGGTGCGTAGTAGGTCCTGAAGAAGTCGAGGCAATCCTCGACGCCCACCTTCTCCACGTCGCTGCGCCAGCCGATGGTGGGCACCCGGTAGGGGTGGGCCTGGAAGCTCAAGGCCAGCAGGGCCTCGAAGGCGCGACCGTCGGGACTGTCCTCGGTGCGCATCCGCCGCTCCTCGAGGACCACCTCCCGCTCGCTGGCCAGGCTCTCCTCGCTGATGTCCAGGTGCTGGAGGCGTTCCGCCTCCAGCTCGATCAGCAGCGGCAGGTGCTCGGCGGTCATGTCGGCGAAGTAGACAGTGACGTCCCGCGAGGTGTACGCGTTTACGCGGCCGCCGCGCTCGGCGATGATTCGACCGTGGGCCTCGGGAGGGAGGTTCTTCGAGCCCCGGAACATCATGTGTTCGAAGAGATGGGCGAGGCCGGTGAAACGGGACTCGTCCCCGGATCCCACGCGAACCCACACCTGGAAGGAGACGACGGGCGTGGTCCGATCCTCGAGCGTGAGGATGGTGAGGCCGTTGTCGAGCACCCTGGTGCGAGTTCGCAGCGCGGGGTCGTCGATGCCGGAGGTGCTCTCGGCCCCCGTCGAGGCGCTCAGGAACATCAGAATCGTGGCCACCAGAAGCGATCGCATGGCGCCGAACGGTATCGGGCGGGTACCCTGTAGGCAAGCGCCGCTCGGCGGCGCGAGGCGGCGCGCGCCGCGGGACTGAGGGATGGAGCGGCTTCGAGTTCCGGTGTACTACGACTTTGCATCGGTGATCTGCTACGTGGCGCATCGGGTGATGGAGCGGCTCACCCCGGCCCTGGAAGAGCTCGAGATCGACCTGGTCTGGAGCCCGCTGGACCTGGCCCAGCTGGCTCCCTACCGGCGGGGCGGAACGATTCCCGAAGCCTCTCGGGCCAATGCGGCACGGATCGCACACGAGCTCTCGGTTCCCGTGCGGATTCCCTCGCTGTGGCTCGACTCGCGTCCCTTGAACTCGGCGGCGATCGCCGCCGACGAGCTCGGATGCGGCGACAGCTGGCGAGAGCGGGTCTGGACGGCGCTCTATGAAGAAGGCCGTCCGGTGGAGGATGTAGCGGCCCTCGCCCGCAAATCGCAAATCCCCATCGACCCTGACGCGATCGCCGAAGCGCGAGGCAAGCTCGAGAGCCGCACCCACCTCGCCGCGCAGGACATGGTGACCGGCGTACCGACCTTCATGCTGGGCCGCTGGCCCTTCGGCGGAATCCAGCAGCAGGACACCATGCGGATGGTGCTGGAGCGCTTCGCGAGCAGGTCTCGCGAAGAGAGCCTCTCGTGAAGCGCAGGCGCGACGATTCCCGGCTGGTGTACTCGACCGAGGGCGGTCGGATCGGTCCCAAGAACGATCCGCTACCGCCCCGGCGTCCGCGCGGCGACGGGATCGTGCGGGTGCGGCGTGAGGTAAAGGGGCGGCGTGGCAAGACCGTCACCAGCATCGAGGGGGTTCCCCTTCCGGACGACGACCTCCGGGCCCTGGGCAGCGAGCTGAAGCGTCGCTGCGGAACGGGCGGATCGGTCAAGGACGGCGTGATCGAGATCCAGGGCGACCACCGGGAGACCCTCGTCACCGAGCTCGAAGGTCGCGGCTACACCGTCAAGAGAGCGGGCGGCTAGCGCGGACCCCCGGAAGCGCCGCTGCTAAGATCGCAGCCCTGCTCGGTCTTGGGAGAGGAATCGATGCGCGGACGTCAGGTCTTCATGGACAGCCTGGTGGCACACGGGGTGGATTGCATCTTCGGCAATCCAGGGACTACCGAGAGCCCCCTGCTCGACAGCCTCAGCGACTATCCCCAGGTCGAGTACTACGTGGCACTCCACGAAGGTGTGGCCGTCTGCGCCGCGAGCTTCTATGCGAAGGCGAGCAAGAGAAATGCGGTGGCGAACCTGCACGTGGCGCCCGGTCTCGGCAACGCGATCGGCATGATCTACGGCGCTCTCAAGGCGAGCTCTCCGCTGATCGTCACCGCCGGTCAGCAGGACACCCGCATGCGGCTCCGAGATCCGCTCCTGTCCCACGATCTGGTCGCCATGGCTGCACCGGTCACGAAATGGAGTGCCGAGCCCCAGAGCGCCGACGAGATGGCTCCTTTGATGCGGCGAGCCTTCAAGATCGCCAACCAGCCGCCGGCGGGGCCGGTCTTCGTGGCTTTGCCCATCGACGTGATGGAGCAGGAAACCGAGATCCCGGCGCAGGGCTCCGGCGACTTGTACCAGCAGCCCGCACCGGCAGCGGACGTCATCGAGAAGCTGGCGGACCTGATTCTGTCCAGCAAGGACCCGGCCATCATCGCCGGTGACGACATCGCAACCAGCGGTGCCCACCAGGCGCTGACCGAGCTGGTCGAGCAGACGGGCGCCTCGGTGTACCTCGAAGGGCTTCGGTCCCAGATATCCATCGCCAACAAGCACCCCCACCTGCGCAGCTGGGTGGGCTTCGAAGCCGGCACCATTCGACAGGTCCTGTCGGGGCACGACCTGGTGATGCTGATCGGCGGCCCGTTCTTCGAGGAGGTGTGGTTCGATGCGGTGAGCGCCATTCCCGAAGACACCATCGCGATCCAGATCGAGGAATCCCCGGAACGCCTCGCCTACAATTTTCCGCTGTCGCTGGGCGTGGTGGGGCACCTGGGCGAGACCCTGACACTTCTGAACTCGACCATCGGCAGGACTGCGGACGCCGACTTCCGAGCCGCCAGCGAGAGCCGCAGTCGACGACTACGAGAGCAGGGAGCGGCCAGGCGGGAAGCACTCGACGCCCGTCTCCAAGCCCTCTGGGACACCACACCGATGTCGCCCGCGCGTGCCGTGCACGAGATCGGCCGCGCGCTGCCCGAAGATGCCGTGGTGGTGGACGAATCCGTCACCGCAGTGCTCGACGTCGCCCAGAGCTTCAGGCTCGAACGACCGGGTGACTACTACGCGGGTCGCGGTGGCGGCATTGGCCAGGGCATCGCCGGCGCCCTGGGCGTAAAGGTGGCGCATCCCGATCGAACCGTGGTGGCGCTTTCCGGAGATGGCTCGGCCATGTACAGCATTCAAGCGCTCTGGACGGCCGCCCACCACCAGTTGGAGATTCTCTTCGTCATCCTCTCCAACCGCGAGTATCGAGTGCTCAAGCACAATCTCGACAACTACCGACAACGCTTTGACGCTCAATCCAATCGGCCCTACCCACACATGGATCTCAGCCACCCGGTGCTCGGATTCGCGGAGATGGCAAGGGGGATGGGCGTGCAGGCCAAGCTGGTTTCGAAGCCGGAAGAGCTGCACCAGGCGGTTCGAGACGCCCTGTCTGCCCAAGGCCCCTACCTGCTGGACGTGGTGGTATCGGGCAAGAACACCCCACCCGCAGGCACTTCCACATCCTGAGACCCATTCACGCGAGAGGGAGCGACGGGAGCACTGCCTACTGGGGATGATTGTGGTCGGCGCCGGCGGCGATCCGATCGATCTCGCCGGCCCGTTGCTGGGCGCGGGCGGCGGCTTCCAGATCCCCGCGGTGAAGATGGGCGATGGCGAGGTTCCAGTAGGGAAGCGACCAGTCGGGTTCGAGCTCCGCCGCGCGGCCAAGGGTTTCCACGGCCGCGTCCCGTTCGCCGACGGCGAACTGGCCGACGGCGAGGCGGTTGTACGCGTGGGCGTCGCGGGGCCGCGCCGCCGCCGTGGTCTCGAGGCGGGCGACCATGGTGACGGGGTTGGGAGCCGCAAAGGCGTCGTCCCAGATCTGGTAGGCCAGCGGACCGTAGCGGAAGTTGCCGCGCCGGAGCGGTCGAAACACCGCCTGGCCCACCCGCTGCATCACGGCGTGGTCCGAAGCCTCCACCATCGGATCCTCGGGTCTGCAGCCGGCTCCGAAAGGCTGGAGGCTCCAGGCGCTCAGCCGGCCCTCCGGGAGAAAGATCCAGGAGCCGAAGGCCGGCTCTCCGGGACCCGGAAACCCCCCGCGACAGCGCTGCTTCACGGCGACGAACAGGTCACCGGCCGAAGCGGGATCCGCCAGGGTCTCCCGGAGATCGAGCTCGGTCGTCGCCGCACCTTCCATCCGGAACACATCGACGGCGATTGGATCCAAGCCGAGGTCCGGGTGATGGACCACCGCCAGCGCTCGGTCGATGCCGTCCCCCGCGCTCACTTCGATCAGCTCGTCCTCGGTGACTTCGGGGTGCTTCTCCAGATAGCCTCGGAAGAAGTCATCCTCACCCGAGGCCGCCAAGATGATCGCGCTGGCGAGCAGGAGTGCCGCCACACGCCGTCGGGTAACTTGCTGGGGAGATTTCATCGGCCTCCGGTCGGGCGCGCCGGTTGGAACCGAGTCCTTCCGCGGCGCCGCCACTTCGCAGAGGGTACCGTTCTTCGCCTCGAAGGTGAACCGGCATCCGGCGCGTGTGCGCCACGGGGCGGCGGTCATGAAGGAATGATGAAGCGAAGAGGTGCTCGGTCATGAAGGCAGAAACGCGAACGGACTCTCCGCGTTCCATCTGGGTCGATGGAGAACTGCTCGATGCCGACACGACGGTGCTGAGGGCGGACGACAGCGCCTTCACTTCTGGGCGTGGCTGCTATACCACAGGTCGGTTCGAGGGGGGGAGAGTCCGATTCGGCGAGCGCGTGGTTCGCCGCCTCGGGCGGGATGCGCACACCCTCGATCTCGGGAAGGTGGACGAGGCTCTATGCCTGGAGGGCATGGTGGCGCTGGGAAAGGCGCATTTTGGCGACGGCGAGGGAGTGGTGCGTCTTCAAGCCAGTCGCGATGGTGCGGGCTTCCTTCACCTGGTGGGTGTCGCCCGCCCAGTGGGAGCAGAGCCGGCCGCGTGGCGGGCGATCTCGCCGCCCTTCCCTCACGAGGGTCCCGCCCCCTACTCGGGGGCCAAGGTCACCAATCACCTTCTCTTCGCGATGGCGCGCGAACAGGCGATGCGCGCCGGCGTGGACGAGGCCGCTCTCTTCGACGGAGAGGGCTTCCTGATCGAAGGTGCGCGCAGCAATTTCGTGTTGGCGCTCGGCGACGGAAGCCTGGCGACGCCGGATCTACGGCGGGGAGGAGTCGCGGGAGTGGCGCGGGAAATCCTGCTGGACGAAATTCCGGAGCTCGAGGAAGCGGATCTGCATCGGCGGACCCTCGAGGAGATCCGGGAGCTGATCGCGGTGAACGCGGTCCGCGGCGCCTGCCCAGTGGTCGCGCTCGACGGCAAGCCGGTGGGCGACGGTAAGCCCGGTCCGGCCGCCCTGAGGCTGCGCGAGACGCTCGCGTCAGCGGAATGAGCTGCCCGACGTCACCGCCAGATCGCTCAGGACGCTCGCTCTTCGGAAGTGAAGATGGCCGGCAGGACCACCTTGGCGGTCGCATGGCCGCCCTGGCCGCTCACCTGGAAATACCCCAGCTCCACCTTGAACTCCATCGGGGAACCGAAGCGGGCGGCAAAGTCCCCGCGCAGCCGCTCGAAGATCTCCTCGGCCTGGTCCCGGTCCGCGTCGGTCAGCAACACCACTGCGCGCTCGCGAATCAAGCGGAAGATGGCGTCTTCCATACGCAGGGCGCTCTCGACGAAATCGATGAACTCCGGGGCGAGAAGATCGCCCTCCCGCCCGGCGATCCCCACGAAGACCGAGCTCACCTGGTGGCCGCGCGCCAGATCCGAGGCGCGATCCATCATCCCGCGGAGCCGGCGCGGATCGTGCTTGGAAAGGGGTTGAGTCACTGCCATCTCTGCCATACGCGCTCCGTATCGACTTACGCGGCCTCGAGCTGAAGTGCCTGGGAAAACGCGCCTCCGGAGCCTCCCCGGCGAACGGCGGGGATCTTCGAAACCTTGCGAATCTCTCTAGAGATCGCCATTCCTCCACCACCGCCGGGACGGCGGCGGTGCGGGGTGCTACAACAGCACCTCCGGATCCCCGGGAGGAGGAGTCATGCGCTCCTACCAGGTCTTTGCCCAGATGACGCCGGAGCGCGCGGCCCAGGTGATGGCCGTGCTGGTGGAGGAATCCCCCGCCGTCTACACCCAGGCTGTCGCCGCCGCCAGCTTGGCCATGAATGCTCGGCCCAAGTTCCTGATGCGACAACCGGCCGACAAGCGGGCCAACATGGTCCGGCGAACCCTGGCGCGGGTGCGTGCCAACGACCTGGCCGAAGAGATCCTGGCTGCCTACTTCCTGGAGAGTCGGAAGGAACTCCTCACCGAGTGGCTGGATCTGGTGGGGCTGGAGCACGACGAGGGCATCCTCGAGAACGAGAATCCCCCTCCGCCGCCCGGACCACAGCTCGAGGAGGCCGTCAAGAGCTTCCTCGCAGGAGACGGGACCGAGGACCGGGAGCTATTGCTCCAGGCTTTCGCTGCACAGAGCGCCATCGACTGGCCGGACCTCGTGGCGACCTTCGAAGACTCCTGAAATGCGGACTCGGATCGTCCCGGTCCGAGCCCGCCTGGGCTCGGACCGGGAAATCCATCGGCACCCCACAGGGCGAGCGAGCCGAACCCCGCTCTAGTTCGAGATGGTGACGGCGGAGTTGGTGATCACCGGCGTGTCCCGCTCCTTGGTCTTGGCATTCACGAGGATCTTGTCGCCCTCCTTCCAGAGAGAGGTGACGATCGTCTCTCCCGGGAAGACCACCCCTGCGAAGCGCGCCTGGTAGCGAGTCACCTTGCTGGTGTCGCCCCCCAGAGCCGCGTCGACCACCGCCTTGCAGACCATCCCGAAGGAACAGAGTCCGTGCAGGATGGGCGTGTCGAAGCCACCCATCTTCGCGAACTCGGGATCCGCGTGGAGGGGATTCTTGTCGCCACAGAGCCGGTAGAGCAGTGCCTGCTGAGGCAGGGTCGTCGACTCGACGACGTGATCCGGCTCACGCTCCGGCGGAAGGTTCCCGGCCTTGGGACCGGACTCACCGCCGAAGCCGCCCTCGCCGCGCAGGAACAGCGAGAACCGATTGGTGAACAGCGGGGCGCCACCCTGCTCGGAGGTCGCGACTTCGAGAATCGCCAGCGCCGCCTTCCCCTTGTCGTAGAGGCCGGCGACCTTCCCCTTGCTGGTGATCTTCGCGGCCACCGGCAGGGTTTGGTGGATCTCGATGTCCTGCTCACCATGAAGGAGCATGGCGAAGTTGAACTCGAGGCCTGGAATGCCAGCCAAGCCTCCCAGGGATCCGAACACGGGAACCACACCGAAGCTCGGCAGCACCTTCAGGTTCTTCTCGTAGGTGTACTCCAGCTCCGCGGGGTCGGTCGCCGGAACGCCCGCGCCCACGCCCAGGTGGTAGAGGATCACGTCGTCCTGAGACCAGGAGCCGTCGGCAGCGGGCAGCTCGGCCCCCAGTGCCTTGGAGGGATCGATCGGCATGTTCCTTCTCCTAACCCTTGAGGGACTCCATGATGACCTTCATCTCGTCCGCGATGCCGCCGGGAATCAGGTAGCCCTCGGGGTTGCGAATCTGCTCGATGTGATCGCGTATCTCCTCGGCGCTGGCCACGGCAGCGGCGCCCTTGGTCCAACCCGGCGTGAGACCGACGAAGACCCGTGCGAAGCGACCGCCGCCCACCGAGTAGATCTCGTGGGTGATGTCGGAGACCTCGGAGCACAGGTAGGTCACAATCGACGTCACGCAGTCGGGGCCGAGGGCCTTGGCCGCGGGCCCGAGCAGCTGCTCGGTCAGACGAGTCAGGGCGATCGGCGCGACCACGTTCGACTTGATGTTGTACTTGGCGCCCTCCTGGGCCAGGACGTTCGAGAGACCGACCAGACCCATCTTCGCGGCGCCGTAGTTGGTCTGTCCGAAGTTGCCAAAGATGCCCGCCGCCGACGCCGTGAAGATGAGTCGACCGTAGCCGTTCTCCTTCATCACCTTGAAGGCGGGCTGGGAGACGAAGAAGGCGCCCTTCAGGTGAACGTCCAGGACGATCTCGAGATCTTCCGGAGCTAGCTTGGCAAAGGTCTTGTCGCGCAGGATTCCGGCGTTGTTGATGACGATGTCCACCTTGCCGAAGCTGTCGAGCGCGGTCTTGACGATGGCCTCGCCCCCCTCGGGTGTCGACACCGAGTCGTAGTTGGCCACGGCGCTTCCGCCTGCCTCGGTAATCTCCTTCACCACTTCGTCGGCCATGCTGCTACCAGAGCCGGTTCCATCCGCGGCTCCACCGAGATCGTTCACGACGACCTGCGCGCCGCGCTTAGCGAGATCGAGGGCGTAGGTCTTGCCGAGACCCCCGCCGGCACCGGTGACAATCGCAACTCTCCCGTCGAACTGAATGTCAGACATCGAAATCAACTCTCCTTATCGGTGCGCGCAGCCAAGCGCCCCCGTTGTGACTCGCCGCCGGACCTGCATCGCACCGGATTGGGGGGCGTGCGGGCCGACGATAGCGAAAAATGCGACTTTTCTATCCAAGAGGACGCCCCGCGGGAACCGCCGGTCCCCATCTCGCGGCCGCCCTGAATGTGTAACGCCAGACGGGGCCGACTCGTAGTAAGGGACTCAAATGGCTCCTATCTCCACCATTCTCACCGCAGAGAAGAGAAAGAAGGCGACGCAATGTCTAAAACCCGGGTCGAGACGATGACAGCACCGGCGGGATCGGACCGCTCCCGGGTTTCGCCGGCAAAGATTGCCATCGGCGTGGCCGCGATTGGCGGACTGATCTACCTGGGTCGCCAGGTTGGAGGCTACGTCCCCCAGTTCGCCGAATGGGTGAACGGCCTGGGAGCGATCGGACCGCTGGTATTCATCGCTGGATACGCCCTCGCCGTCGTCGGCTTCGTTCCGGGGTCCGTCCTCACCCTCGCCGCCGGCGCCATCTTCGGCGTGTTGGAGGGGACGATCTACGTGTTCGTGGCCGCAACTCTCGGCGCCACGGGGGCCTTCCTCGTCTCGCGCTACCTGGCGCGGCGAGCCGTGGAGCGGAAGCTCGACGGCGACGAACGTTTCGCAGCCATCGATCGCGCGGTCGGCGCCCAGGGGCGCAAGATCGTCTTCCTGCTGCGACTCTCCCCGATCTTCCCCTTCAACCTGCTCAACTACGCGCTGGGCCTGACGCGGGTGCGGCTGCTGGACTACGTGTTCGCCTCGCTGGGCATGATCCCCGGCACCTTGCTCTACGTGTACTCCGGGAAGCTCGCCGGAGACGTCGCCGCCGTGGCAGGGGGGGCGAGTGTGGAGCGGGGCACGGGGTACTACGCGGTGCTGGGACTCGGATTCGTCGCCACCGTCCTCGTCACCGTCGCGGTCACCCGCATCGCTCGCCGCGCACTCGAGGACGCGACCCGCGGCGCCACGCCTCCGGCGCCTGACGCCGTCGCGCGAACGAGTGCGCTCGCGCCGCCGAAGCCCCCCCTGGTGCTGCCCCGCGACGAGCACAACGAGAGACTGGTCGGGAACGTCCATCCGCCCGACTGGGTGAATCCCACACCGGAAGGCCGCCACAACCTGGTGGTGATCGGGGCCGGTACCGCCGGGCTGATCAGCGCGCTCATCGCATCGAGTCTCGGGGCCAAGGTCGCCCTGATCGAGCGCCACTTGATGGGCGGCGACTGTCTGAACGTGGGCTGCGTTCCGTCCAAGGCGTTGATCCGTGCAGGGCGCTGGGTTCACGAGGCCAGACAGGCCGCCGCCCTGGGGCTCCGGCTGCCCGAGGGACAGCTCCCGGATTTCGCTGCCGCCATGGAGCGGCTGCGCGAGATTCGCGCGCGAATCAGTCACGAGGACTCCGCCAGCCGCTATTCCGAGGAGTTCGGAATCGACGTCTACCTGGGCCAGGCGCGCTTCACCGGCAAGGAGACGATCGACATCGACGGAGTCGAGCTCCGCTTCAAGAAAGCGGTCATCGCCACCGGCGCGCGGCCGGTGGCGCCACCCATCGAGGGACTGGCGGAGAGCGGATACCTCGACAACGAGACGGTCTTCTCCCTGACCGAGCGGCCTGCCCGGCTCGCCGTGATCGGTGCGGGGCCGATCGGCTGTGAGATGGCGCAGACCTTCGGCAGGCTCGGATCCCGCGTCGTGGTGCTCGAGCAGGCGCGTCAGCTCCTCGGACGCGAGGATCGGGACGCCGCCGAGATCCTGGAGAAGGTCTTCGCCCGCGAGGGCATCCAGGTGGTTCTGGAGTGCCAGATCCGCAAGGTGGAGAGGAAAGGCGACCAGAGGCTCATTCACGTGACCTCCCCCGGCAGCGGCGAGGAGCAGATCGCCGTCGACCAGATCCTGGTCGGAGCGGGCCGGGCCCCCAACGTCCAGGACCTCGGCCTCGAAGAGGCGGGCGTGGAGTACGACGAGCGGCGCGGAGTGACGGTGGACGACAAGCTGCGCACCACGAACCGGCGCATCTTTGCCGCCGGCGACGTCTGCATGGCCTGGAAGTTCACCCACGCCGCCGACGCCGCCGCCAAGATCGTCGTCCAGAATGCGCTCTTCCTCGGCCGAAAGAGGCTCTCGAACCTGGTGATGCCGTGGTGCACCTACACGGATCCGGAGATCGCTCACGTGGGGCTCCACCCTGGAGAGGCGGAAGAGCGTGGAATCGAGATCGATACCTATCAGGTGCCGATTTCGAAGGCCAACCGCGCTGTCCTCGATGGAAAGGAGGAGGGCTTTGTAAAGGTCCACGTCGAGAAGGGCGGGGACCGGATCCTGGGGGCGACCATCGTCTCGAGCCACGCCGGCGAAATGATCAGCGAGATCACCCTGGCGATGGTGAAGGGAATCGGCCTGGGATCCTTCACCGAGGTGATCCACCCCTACCCGACCCAGGCCGAGGCCATCAAGGCGGTGGCGGGCCTCTACACCCGAACCCGCCTGACCCCCTTCGTGAAAGGCCTCTTCGATCGCTGGATGACGATATCGCGCTAACCTGCGTCTCCCTGGCTGAACGGAGGTGCCCGATTTGTCCGTGCTTCGATTCCTGGGTCTGGGCGGCGAGAAGAAGAAAACCTCGAGGGAGAGTCAGCGCGACACCGCGACGGTTCGCAAGATCTCAGCCCGGCTGGAGCGACTGGATCCGGAAACCGCCAAGTACCTGGCGGCCTTCGCCTACGTCCTGGCCCGCGTCGCCCACGCCGATCTCAGCATCGATTCCGAAGAGACGGCCGCCATGGAGGGAATCGTTTCCCAGGTCACCGACCTCGCTCCCGAGGAGGCGTCACTGGTGGTCGAGATCGCCAAGTCTCAGGCGCGCCTGCTCGGCGGGACGGAGAACTACGTGGTGACCCGGCAGTTCCGTCAGATCTCGACGCGGGAGCAGCGCGGAAAGCTACTCGAATGCCTGTTCGCCGTGGCGGCGGCCGACGGGAGCATCACGGGTCCCGAGAGCGGCGAGATCGTGGCCATCGCCGAGGAGCTCGGCTTCACCCGCGCGGAGGCCAATTCCCTGCGATCGGCCTACCGGGAGAAGCTCTCCGAGTTTCAGTCCGGATCCGGCTGAGGCGCTGACTCTTCCCGGCGAAGCTGGTGCAGCTGGCGCCGAAGCAGCTTTCCAGAGCTGTTGCGCGGCAGCGCGTCCGTGAAGTGGAACTCCTTGGGCACCTTGAACCCGGCCAGCCGGCGGCGGCAGAAGCGCCCCAGATCCTCGGCTCGACACTGGACTCCAGCTCTCGGGATGATCCAGGCGGCCACTCGGCTGCCGAGATCCAGATCCGGAAGCCCCGCCACGCCGATGTCCGCGACGTCGGGATGCTCGCGGAGAACGGCCTCGACCTCCGCCGGGGAGACGTTCTCCCCGCCGGAGACGATCAGATCGGCCCTCCGGTCGAGCATGCGGAGCCTCCCGGTCGAATCGAGAGCGCCCACGTCACCTGTCCGGAGCCAGCCGTCCTGGAGCGCGCGGGAGGTCCCGTCGCCGTCGTGGAGGTAGCCAGCCATCACCGTCGGCCCGCGCACCAGGATCTCGCCCTCCCGCCCCGGCGGAAGCGGGCGGCCGCGGGTGTCGGCAATCCGGATCTCCGTTCCGAAGAGAGCGCGCCCCACGCCGCCGACCGGGTCGGCAGACGTCTCGGGATCGCCGGGGGCGCGGGTCGCCACCTGGGAGCAGGCCTCGGTGAGCCCGTAGCTGGGCAGCACGGAAAACCCGAGCTCTCGCGCTCGCTCCAGGAGCCGGGGCGGGGCGGCCGCGCCGCCGAGCAGAATCCCGCGCAGGGAGGCGGGAGCCGGCCGCTCTGCGCGGACATCGAGCAGACGGCCAAGCATGGTGGGAACCAGCGAGACGTGGCTGATCCCCTCGTCGATGGCCGCGCTCACCCAGTCCGGATCGAAGCGCTCCTGGATCAGAACCGGGGATCCGAGCAGGGCGTTGCGCATCAAGATCGAGAGACCCCCGATGTGGAAGAGCGGAAGGCACGCGAGCCACCAATCCTCGCGGCGGAGCTCGAGGTGGAGTGCCGCGGCAAAGGCACTCGCCTGGAGGTTTCCGTGGGTCAAGCAGACCCCCTTGGGTGCTGCACTGGTCCCGGAGGTGAAGAGCACCGCGAAGACATCCCCGAGGTCGATTCGCTCGCTGAGCGGCGCGGTGTGACCCCGATCCGCCGACACCTGGAGCGACCCATCCTCGAATGGAGCGCTCTCGAGAGCCGGCAGCTCCTGGCTCGTCGCCCGCGCCCGTTCCGCGAGGTCGCCGCTGCCATGGATGAGATGAGTCGCCTGCGACACCCGCAGCTGGGTGACCAGCTCCTCGGAGGTGAGGCGTGTGTTCAGGGGGAGAAACCGCGCACCACAGAGCGAGACCGCGTGGACGAGCTGCACGAAATCGAGCCCGTTCTCGAGCAGCACGGCCACCAGATCCCCACTCTGCACCCCCCAGCGGCGAAGCCGCCCGGCACCTCGCAGAGAGAGATCCGCCAGAGCCTCGAAGCTGAGTCGTCGCTCGCCGAAGCGGAGCGCCTCCTCGCCGCCACAGAGACGCGCCCGTTCCAGCAGCCAGTTGCGCACTCTCACGCCGCGTGACCCCGGCCGCGACCCGAGAGCCCGGCACCCAGCCCCGGCTCCGTCGGTACCCGGAGCCGGCCGTCCTCGGGCACCGGCGGCGGCGCCAGATCGTTCTCGAGGAGTGCCGAGGTGGCCAGACCACAGGCGGGGAGATGGCCGGGCAGGCTCGACGCCAGGTGGAGGGCGCCGAGCACGGCCACCGCACCGTCGAGGAACGAGGTCGGCACCACCTCCACCCCCGCGGCCCTGGCCAGCTCCACGGCGGCTCGGGCGCGGCTGATTCCCCCGACCGCGGAAGGCTTGAGAATCACCACGTCCGCGGCCTCCGCGTCGAGCACGCATCGCAGCTCGGCCTCGCTGCACGCCGACTCGTCGGCCGCCACCGGAACCGAGGCCTCGCGACGCACCCGCGCCAGGCCGGCCACGTCGCCTGCCGCCACGGGTTGCTCGACGAACTCGAGATCGAGGGAGGCCAGGGCCTCGAGCCGGCCGCGGGCCTGATCTGGCGACCACGCTCCATTCGCATCGGCGCGAATCCGCGGCGCGGGCCCTACTGCGCTGCGGACCGCTGCAACCCGCTCCAGGTCGCTGGACATCGGACCCACGCCGACCTTGAGCTTGAGAGTACGGAAGCCGCTCTCGACGGCGTGCCGCGCTTCGAGAGCGAGCGCGCGGGGTGACTGGGAGACGAGCAGCGAGCTCACCGTCACCGTCGGACGCGCGCTGCCACCCTCCTTCGCGGCGAGCCAGCTCGCCATGCTCTGCCCCGCGTCCTGTGCGACGAGATCGAGGAATGCAGAGTCGATCGCCGCTCGGGCGGTGGGAGTCGGCGGGCAGCGCCGGTCGATCCAGCCGAGTAGCTCTTCCGGCTCTCCCAGGTCCGCTCCCTCGAGCAAGGCGGCACAGGCCTCGAGTGAGCGAAGCGCGGCATCGAGCGACTCGGTCCCGAAGGCCGGGAGGGGAGTCGCCTCACCGTAGCCGATGCAGCCGTCGGCGTTGCGAAGCGATAGCAGGACGCCCCCCCGGAAGGACAGGGGACCCAGCGCGGTCGCGAGGGGTGTGCGCAATCGCAGCCGGAAGGACTGCAGCTCCGCTGCCTCGATCCTCACAGGATGAAGCCACCAGCCAGGAGTGCGCCAAAGCCGAGCTGCAGGCGCGCCGTTCCCACCAGAACCCGATTCAGCGCCGGGCCCTCTTCCTCCCGGACCTTCCTCGAGAGATGCCAGGCCATCGGCGCCGTCAGCAGAGGAAGCCAACCGCAAGCGGGTGGCGCACCCAGCCACCAGAGACCGGGGAGCGCGACGTAGCTCCCGGCCAGCAGCAGCGTGTAGTAGCGACGCGCTCCACTCGGACCGAGCCGCACCGCGAGGGTCCGCTTGCTCGCGCTGCGATCCGTCTCGATGTCTCGCAGGTTGTTGATGGCGATCAGCGCCGTCGCCAGAAGCCCGATCGGAACCGATGCGGCGAGGGCGAGATCCGACGGGCCGAGCGTCTGGACGCGATACGTCCCCCAGACGGCGAAGACCCCGAAGAAGAGAAAGACCAGTGGATCTCCGAACCCGCGGTATCCGAGGGGTATCGGGCCTCCGGTGTAGGCGTAGCCGGCCAACAGACCGAGAAGCCCGAAGACGGCGATCGGCCAGCCTCCGCGCGCGATCAGGTAGAGGCCGACCAGCGCGGCGGCCGCGAATGCGGCGAGCGTGGCGGCGCGCAGCGCTCCCGGGGAGAGCAGACCCGCCTGGGCGGCGCGGAGGGGACCGGCCCGCTCGTCGGTGTCCGCTCCCTGCTCGAAGTCGAAGGCGTCGTTCGCGAAATTCGTGCCGACCTGGATCAACAGCGCCGCACCGAGTGCGGCAAGCGCGGGGATCGCCCGCGCCTCTCCCGCCGCGGCGGCGACCGCCGTTCCGACGGCAACGGGAGCCAGTGAAGCCGTCAACGTCGCCGGGCGCGCGGCGAGAAGCCAGGCGCCCGCGCCTCCCGACACAGCGCCAGGCGCCTCTAGGGTCGCCACGGGAACCGGCTGAAGTCGGGCTCGCGCTTCTCGACGAAGGCGTCCCGGCCCTCCTGGGCCTCGTCGGTCATGTAGAAGAGCTGGGTGGCGTGCCCCGCCAGCTCCTGGATCCCCGCCTGTCCGTCACAGTCGGCATTGAAAGCGGCCTTCAGGCAGCGAATCGCCGTGGGGCTGTGGCGCAGGATGCGCCGTGCCCAGTGCACCGCTGTGGACTCGAGCTCCTCGAGCGGGACGACGGCGTTCACCAGCCCCATGCCGAGGGCCTCGGTGGCGTCGTACTGATCGCACAGGTACCAGATCTCCCGGGCCTTCTTCTGACCCACCACCCGCGCCATGTACGACGCCCCGAATCCCGCGTCGAAGCTTCCCACTCGCGGACCGGTCTGACCGAAGCGGGCGTTCTCGGCGGCGATGGTGAGATCGCAGAGCAGATGGAGCACGTGGCCGCCCCCGATGGCATATCCCGCCACCACTGCGATCACGGGCTTGGGGAGCGTTCGAATCACCCGCTGCAGGTCGAGAGCGTTCAGACGAGGCACTCCGTCGTCGCCCACGTAACCGGCGTCCCCTCGCACCTTCTGGTCGCCTCCGGAGCAGAAGGCGTCGGGCCCCTCGCCGGTAAAGAGCACGACGCCAACCTCCTGGTCCTCTCGCGCGCGGGAGAAGGCATCGATCAGCTCGAAGAGCGTGTTGGGCCGAAACGCGTTGCGCACCTCGGGCCGGTCGATGGTGATCTTTGCGATTCCATCCGCCTTCTCGAAACGGATGTCCCGGTAGTCTCGAACGCTCTTCCAGTCGATGGCGGTCATCGGCTCTCCTGTGGGGGTCTCGACCTCGCGCAGGAACGCCCCGGCGAACCTGTCGAAGGTCTGTGGGTTTTCGAGGTGGGCGGCATGCCCGGCCTCGGGAATGATCTGCAAGCGCGCCTTCGGAAGGCGTCGTTCCAGATCGCGAGCGGTCGCCAGAAATGGCGCGTCCTCTTCACCGACCACGAGGAGGACCGGTGGGGAGATTCGATCCAGCCGCTCGAAGAGCGGCGGCTGAGCTCCGGCGCCCATCCCGCGCAAGGAGAGCGCGATTCCATGGGCGCGGTTGCGAAGCCGCCGAGCCCGCGCTTTGGCCAGGGCCGGGGAGCCCAGGCGCGCCTGGCTGGCAAAGAGCGGAAGCGACATCCAGTGATCGACGAACCAGTCGACTCCCTCTTCCAGGATCCGCTGAGCGAGGTCCTCGTCGTCATCGATGCGAGCGCGGCGCGCGGCCGGATCTTCGATTCCCGCTCGTGCGCCGATCAGGAGCGCAGAGCAGACCCGCCCGGGATGGCCCGCCGCGAAGGAGAGACCGACCCGGGCTCCCATCGAGTAACCGATCAGGTGAACCCGGAGCTCCTTCAGCTCGTCCAACACGGAGACCAGATCCTCGAGGCAGCGCGCCATGCGGTAGTCCTCTGGCGCAGACGGTGCATCGGAGCTGCCGTGCCCAAGGAGATCGACGAGGATGCACCGGCGATCCTCTCCCAGTCCCTCGGCAACGCCACGCATCGTCTCTGCGGATCCGGTAAAGCCATGCAGGATCAAGACCGTCTCGCCAGTCCGTCTCCTCGGCTCGGTCACCGCCACGTGCAGGAACTGGCCGGTCCGCACCTCGATGCGATGATGGGTCGTCGCGCTCACGGGGATCCTCCGCTTCCAACGGAGCGGCAGATCTCCTGATGGATATCCCTGTAGAGGGCGAGATTCTCGCGGCGGTCCACGGGGACCTCGATCACCTGGGTGCCCGCACTCGCCTGGGAGTTCTCCAGGGCCTGTGAGAGATCCAGGGCGGTCGTCACCCTCTGGTGTGGCAGACCGTAGGCGCCCGCGACCGCTGCGATATCGATTCCGTGAGGCACGGTGAAGAGCCGCTCGAAGTCGACGTCTTCACCGTGTGTGGCGATGGGGAGCAGGGAGAAGATCCCGCCCCCGTCGTCGTTCAGGACCACGAGTGTTGCGCGAATCCGGTGCTGATGGGCGGCGAAGAGACCCCCGGCGTCGTGAAGGAAGGCGAGGTCCCCGCTCAGCAGGAAAAGGGGCCCGGACGCCGCGGCGGCCGCTCCGAGAGCGCTGGAGACGATGCCATCGATGCCATTGGCGCCCCGATTGGCGAGCACCCGGATCCGCCTGGTGGAGACCGGGAGAAATGCGTCGAGATCGCGGACAGCCATGCTGTTGGAGACGAAGAGCATCGCGCCGTCGGGCAGCGCTTCCGCGAGCACCGCGACCACCTGCGGAGCGAGCAGCCGAGCGCGTAGCCCAACTCGGCTCTCCACCACCCGCCGCGCTCGCTTCTCGGCGGAGCTCCAATCCCCGAGCCAGCGAGGGCAGCCGGGAGGGGACGGCTGCCGCCGGAGCCGCCTTTCGAGGCTTTCACAGAGACGCACCGGGTCCGCGTCGATCACCTCCGAGGCGAGATGACCGGGGTCCGACCAGGTGCGGTCGGGATCCAGCATCACCAGCCGTGTGTTCGGATGCAGGTCGAGCCACTGCTGGAAGGCCTTGCTGGTGGGCGGCGCGCCGATCCGGAGCACCAGATCCGGCGGGTGCCCAAGGGCGAACTCGCGACTTCGCAGGATGGCATCGAAGCTGGCCAGGATCGGCGCCCCGCGAGTGTGGGGACCGCAACGGACCTGCGAGGTGGATTCGGCAAGCACCGGCCATCCGGCGGCGCGACCGAGCCGGGCCACCGCATCGGGGAGGGCGGGATCGGCGTCGCCCGGACCGCAGACGATCACCCCCCGCCGGGCCCGCAGCGGGCCCTCGAGCAGATGCGAGACCAGGTCGGGCGACGGCGACGGCGAACAGCGCCAGCTTCGTGTGTAGGGACCCGCGCCCCGACCGCAGGGCGCCCAGTCGCGCTCCGGAACCGGACTCGCGCCGTCGCCGGGGTCGGGCGAGGGATCCAGAGGCTCGTCGAAGGGGAGGTTCAGGTGAACCGGTCCCGGCGGCGGGCCCACCGCGGCGGCCACCGCCCGGCAGGCCAGTGCGTGGGCATGACGGAGCCCCGCGCCATTCCGCGCCGTCCGCCCTGGCGGAGATGCTTCGCTGAACCAGCGGACGTGGCTTCCGAAGAGGCCCACCTGATCGATGGTCTGCGCCGCGCCCCAGCCGCGAACCTCCGGCGGGCGATCCGCCGTCAGCACCAGCAGGGGGACCCGCCCGTGGTAGGCCTCGACCACGGCGGGGAGGAAGTTCGCGGCGGCGGTTCCCGAGCTACACACCAGGGCGACGGGAGCCCGCTCGGCCCTGGCGAGCCCGAGAGCGAAGAACGCCGCGGCCCGCTCGTCGAGGTGAACCCAGACGCGCAGGCCGGGGGTGCGCGCTGCGCTGACCGCCAGGGGCGCAGAGCGAGATCCCGGGCAGACGCAGACGTGGCGCACGCCGCTGGCGACGAATTCCTCGAAAAGAGCGGCCGCGAATGCGTAGTTCCGGTTCGCTGCCGGTCGCGGGCTCGGCTGGGCGGAGACCTCCACGCTCAGATCTCCAGCAGCGCAGCCAGAGCGGTGCGCAGCTTGAGGCGGGTTTCCAGAAGCTCGGCATCCGGATCGGATCCAGCCACGATTCCGGCGCCCGCGAAGAGGGTCGCCTCGGACCCCCGGAGCAGCAGCGAGCGCAGCGCCACCGCAAACTCGCCCTCTCCCTCTGGACTGAGCCAGCCGAGCGAACCCGCGTACCATCCGCGGTCCAGGCCCTCATGGCAGCGCAGCCAGGCGAGGGCCGTCTCTCGCGGGGCTCCTCCGACCGCGGGTGTCGGATGGAGGTCGCCGACCAGATCGAGCACCGTGGTATTCGACGGATCCCGGAGCCGTCCCTGGATGGGTGTGTGGAGATGCTGAATTCCGTCGGTCTGCAGCAGGCCCGGTGATTCCGGGGCCAGGAGCGCGCCGCAGTGAGGGGCGAGCGCTTCGAGAACGCAGCGCACCACGACCGAGTGCTCCTCCTGGTCCTTCTTGCTCTCGACCAGCTCGCGGGCGAGGCGCCGATCCTGCTGCGGCGTCCGTCCCCGCGGCGCAGTTCCCGCCACGGCGTCTGCTTGCACGAGCCCCTGCTCCAGGCGCACCAGGCGTTCCGGCGTCGCTCCGAGGAAGGTCACCGGTCCTCGAGCCAGCGCGAAGATCGTGCACGAGGGGTGGAGTGCGCGCAGACTCCGCAGCACGCGAAGCGTCTCGAAGGGACCGGATCCGATCACCGTACAGGAGCGCGCGACGACGACCTTCTCCAGCTCGCCCTCGCCAATGGCTCCGAGAGCCTTTTCCGCCAGGCCTCGGTAGACACCGAGGGGCCGGTCTGCCGAGGCGTGAAAGGCGGGCGGCAAATCGTCAGCCACCGCCTCGCGAGCCGACGAGTGGGGTGCCGCGGGGAACTCGTCCCCGCCGGAGGAGACCGAGCCGACCCCGGCGCGGCAACACCACATCTCCCCTCCCCTGCGGATCAGAAGTCGCTCCGGCAGGACCAGCTCTGCCGGGGGAAAGCCGGCCCACCGCTCCGAGGGAGGCGCCGCAGAATCGAACGCGAAGCCCCCCACCAGAAGCGGGCCCGCCCAGGACGGCGCATCACCCTCCTTGCGAAGCAGCGCCCGGATCTCGCGGACTCGGCTCGCTGCCTCGCCGAAGCGGGTCGGGCCGCAGCTCTCGATCCGGTCGACGGTTCCCAGAGCGAGGATGGCTTCCCCGCTCTCGGGTCTCTCCCAGTAGAAACGCTCGGTTTCGCCGGAGGCCGCGAAGAGCTCGAGAAGGTCTCGCGGAGGAATCGCGCTCCGGCGAACGCGGATCGGGGTCACGTCGCCTCCCGATCGGCGCGGATTGCCGTAATGATCTGGGCGCTGCCCAGCAGGAGTGGGCGACGCCGCACTTCCCAGAAGCCCGCATCCGCAATCAGCGCCGCCAGCTCCGGGGCGTCCGGCAGGTAAGCGGTGGAACGGGGCAGGTAGGTGTAGGCGGCGCGATCCGACAGCCACCCCCCAATTCGGGGTACGACGCGATCGAAGTAGAGAGAGTGCGCGGCCCGCACCACCGCAAGCGAGGGCCGATCGACCTCGAGCAATGCGAGGCGACCGCCGGACTCGAGAAGCCTCGCCATCTCGCCCAGCACCTCTGGGAGCGAGGCGAAGTTGCGCAGGGCGAAGCCACAGCTGATCACGCTGGCGTAGGCGTCGGGCAGGGGTAGCGCAGCACCGTCGCCCTGAATCCAGAGCGCGGGTATCCGTCGCTGCATGGCGCCGCGCAGCATTTCTCGCGCGAAGTCGACGCCGACCACCTTCGCACCGCGCGCAGCAGCGAGCTCGGCCAGGTCGCCGGTGCCGCAGGCCAGATCCAGAACCCTGTCGCCGATCCCGGTACCCACCGCGTCGAGTGCGGCGCCGCGCCAGCGCCGATCCAGACCCGCCGTCAGCAATCGGTTCATGGCGTCATAGCGGGGGGCGATGCGATCGAACATCGCCCGGACCTGGGTGCGCTTCTCTTCGTCCCGGGGCAGATCGAGTCCTCGCGAGGGCTCGCCTTCGCTGGTGTGAGGCGCTAGCGCCACGCGATCTCCAGGCTGGAGGACTCGGTGGCGGCGAGGGCCGCGCGCAGATCGTCGTCTTCGCCGCGACCGGCGAGTCGCTGCAGAGCGCGACTCACCACGGTTCGCTGGAAGTGGAGCGCGACCAGGCGCGTGAGCTGCGGGAGGAGATCCCGAAAGGTTTTGGTGACCTCGCCGGTCTCTCCTCGCTCTTCAGCCCGCTTTCTCACGTGATCGTCGAAGAGGTCGATGGCCCGATCGGAGACCTCCCGTACCGAGCTGGCATGCTGCACCGCCAGGGCCAGCAGCTCGTTCAGGGGAAAGCCCGCGTTGAGGATGCGGAGCGCGGCGTGGGCCATCTCCCGATCCGCAGCGCTGAAGCGCTCCTCGCCGTCGATCCGGAGGGGCTGCACCAGGCCCGAGGCTTCGGCAGCTCCGATCAGCTCCTCGGGGATTCCGGCCTCGGCGGCGAGCTCGGCCCGGGAGAAGGTCCGTTCGCCGACGTGCTCTTCGACCAGCGCCTCGAGGAGTGGCCGGTCCTCGGCTTCGCTCTCGCGCTCGAGCAGGCGCTTGATCTGGGCGAGTGTGAACCCCTGGTCCACGAGCTCCCGGATCCGGCGTAGCCGCTCCAGATGGGCATCGTCGTAGAAGGCGACCCGCCCCTCGCGGCGCGGCCGCGGAAGCAGGCCCCGAAACTGGTAGAAGCGGATCGTATCCACTCGCAGCGCCGTCCGTGCGGCAATCTCCTCGACTCGATAATTCATGTAATTACTATAGGAGTAATCACTCTCATTATCAAGATACTGCTATCCGCTTTGATATATATTCAAAATCGAACAGTTAGAAGGATATCGAAGCTAGGAACTCGGAGCGCCGAGCTAGCTTCGGACCAGCAGCAGGGTCTTTGGATCCAGGGCGACCCGAAGTGCCTCGAGGTTCGGATTGCCGTGGTCCTTGAGCGCGCGCAGTGCCACCGAGTCGGTTTCGGGCTCGAGAGCCAGGATCACGCTGACGGCATCACCCAGCTGGGCGATCGGCGCCGGGATCCCTGGCACGCTCTCGTCCGGGCAGGCGACCGAGAGCCAGAGCTCCGCTTCGATCTCAGCGGCCATCGCCTTCATGTCGAGGATCTCCTGCTTCGGTGCGTCGCCGAGGTCGAAGCCCTCGACAACGACCAGCCCCGGCTTGCAGCCGGCCTCCTCCTCGAACTTGACCGCCTCGCGGAGCTTCCCGGAGCCGAAGCCCGCCACCGGGTAGGCGCGGATGCTGCGGCGCCGGTCCACGTCGGCGCGGACCCGCGCCTGGTCCTCGAGGTGGGTCGAGGAGGCGAGCTCGTCGAAGACGGTGTCGTAGTAGGCCCGGGTGTGCGAGACCGATTCATCGAGGGACACGTGAAGCACGTGATCGCCGAGCAGCAGGTCGTCGAGCGCTACGCCCACCAGGAACGAGGTCTTGCCGACGCCCGGTCCGGCGAGAACCAGTCCGATGTTGCCCTTTCCGAGTCCGCCGTGGAGTCCTCGCTCGAGCAACCGCAGTGGACTCCGGGCGGAGAGAAATTTCCGATACATCTGTCTCCTCGCAACAGCGTCAGTCTTCGCCCTTGCGCTTCTCCGTGAATTTCTCGATCAGGCCCTTCGACACATCTGCGGGCACCGGCGCGTACTTGGCGAACTCCAGCGTGAACTCGGCCTTGCCCTGGGTCGCCGAGCGCAAGTCGGTGGCATATCCGAAGAGCTCGGCGAGCGGGACCTCGGCCTCGATCCGGCAGAACAGATCCTCTTCGGTCGTCCCGATCACCGTACCGCGGCGCTGCATGACCGTCTTCAGCACAGTGCCCTGGAACTCGCCGGGGCTCTCCACCACCAGCTTCATCACCGGCTCGAGAATGATGGGCCTGGCCTGTGAGTAGACCGCGCGGAAGGCGCCGCGGGCCGCGGCCTGGAACGCCATGTCCGACGAGTCCACCGCGTGGGCCTGCCCGTCGTTCAGACAGACCCGGAACCCTGTCACGGGGAATCCGATCAGACGCCCCTTCGTCATCATCTCCCGGAAGCCCTTCTCGACCGAGGGAATGTACTCCGTCGGGATCGCCCCCCCTCGGACTTCGTTCACGAACTCGAAGGTCTCGCCGTCGGTGATCGGCTCGATGAAGCCGGCCACCCGCCCGAACTGACCGGCGCCCCCGGTCTGCTTCTTGTGGGTGTAGCTGAACTCGGCTCGCTGGGAGATCGTCTCGCGGTAGGCCACCTGGGGGGCACCCGTCTCGACCTCGACGCGGTACTCCCTGCGCATCCGCTCGACGTAGACGTCGAGATGAAGCTCACCCATTCCCGAGATCACCGTCTCGCCGCTCTCCTCGTTCACGCCGGCCCGAAAGGTCGGATCCTCCCGAACGAAGCGCCCCAGCGCCTTGGCCATGTTGGCCTCGACCTTGTTGTCCTTGGGCTTGATCGAGAGGGAGATCACCGGATCCGGAACGTGCATCGCCGTCATCGCCACGTCCACGGAACCGTCGGTGAAGGTGTCTCCCGAGGCGCAGTCGATGCCGAACAGGGCGACGATGTCGCCGGCCCCTGCCGTCTCGATCTCCTCCATCTCGTCGGCGTGCATCCGCACCAGGCGACCGACCTTGTGGCGCCTCTTGGTGCGGGTGTTGAGGATGTTGGATCCTCGGCCCAGAGAGCCCTGGTAGATGCGAACGTAGGTGAGCTGTCCGTAGCGCCCATCCTCGAGCTTGAAGGCCAGGCACACCAGGGGCTTCTGGCAGTCGGCCGCCAGCGTGATGGGCGCGCCGTCGGCGGAGAGGTCGATGCCCGAGTTCTCGACGTCGACCGGGCTGGGGAGATAGAGGGTGACCGCATCGAGAAGCTTCTGGACGCCCTTGTTCTTGTAGGCGGCGCCGAGGAAGACCGGGGTGAGCTCCAGGCTGAGAACGCCCCTGCGAACTGCCTCGTGGATCAGCTCTTCGGTGACCTTCTCCTCGAGAATCGCCTCGGTGAGCTCGTCCGAGAACATCGAGACGATATCGAGCATCTCCTCTCGAGCCGCCTCGGCCTCGTTCCGCAACTCGGCGGGAATCTCCTCCTCGACCACGTGCTCGCCGTTCGCACCCTCGAAGCGCACCGCCTTCATGGTGACGAGATCCACCACGCCATTGTGCTCCGCCTCGACACCGATCGGAATCTGCATCGCCACGGCGTTGTGACCCAGCTTCTCGCGAAGCCCCCCGATGACCCGGCGCGGGTTGGCTCCGGAACGATCCAGCTTGTTGATCAAGGCCAGGCGCGGAACCCTGTAGCGTCTCATCTGCCGATCGACGGTGATCGACTGGGACTGCACACCGGCGACACCGCAGAGCACCAGAATCGCACCGTCGAGCACGCGCAGCGAACGCTCCACCTCCACGGTGAAGTCCACGTGGCCGGGCGTATCGATGATGTTGATGTGATGGCCCTTCCACTCGGCGTGAGTCGCGGCGGAGGTGATGGTGATGCCGCGCTCCTTCTCCAGCTCCATGTGATCCATGGTGGCGCCGGCGCCGTCCTTCCCCTTCACCTCGTGGATCCGGTGGATCCGGTTGGTGTAGAAGAGGATTCGCTCGGTGAGCGTGGTCTTGCCCGAGTCGATGTGGGCGCTGATGCCGATATTTCGAATCTTTTCGAGGTCGTTGATCATGGCGGTCACGTCTGTTGGTGCCGGCGCTCGCGTCCGGCGAGTCCGATCGTCCTGGGTTTTCCACGAGGTGCAGCCCACCAGCCATCCGGCGGCGATCCGCGATCCGCGGGCGAAATCGAGCGATGACGAAGGGGAAAATCAGAGGAGCTGGCAGCACCCGATCTTCCCTATCGGGCGCTCGGCCCCTCCAGAGTAGCGCGCAAAGCTAGTCGCGGTGCGCGCCCGGTCAAGCTTCGGTCGGATCCGCCAAGCACCACAGACGAAGCGTGGCCCCCAGGGGGACTGTCTGCCGGCGGCGACGCGTGAGGGAATCTGCAGCCGTGTAGATCGCGCAGGCCAGTGCCTGGAAGGAGTCGAGGGGAAAATACGGCAAGGCCAGGTAGCTGGACGCGGACCTTCCCAGCTGCCGTGCGGCCTCGATCGAGGCACAGGGGATCTCGGCGTAGACCGTCAGCGACCAGTCCGGTAGCCGACGGCCCTTCACCCGCCGCCACTGCTGGCGCGGCCTCGCGACCGCCGGCTGATCAGCGCGAGCCTCGAAGAAGGCGTCGATCTCCCCGCCTGTGCCGGCCCGGAGCGCATCGCCCATGGCGGCGCCGAGCAGCAGGCGGGCGAGCTCGAGGCGGGCCGAGACCTCGTGCATGGGATCGCCCTGCTCTGCGAGACGAGCGCTCACCTCGAGGCCGCGTAGCGTGGTGAGGGACTCGTCGAAGCCGAAGCGATGGGCAAGCTCGTGAGCGAGGATGGTGGGAATCGCCGGGCGCGACGCCTTCCAGGACGTCATCCGCACCGCCCGGCTGAGACCGATCCCCAGCGTCAGGTACTGGCTCCACGGGCCCATCAGCCGGGCCTCGAGCCCCCTCCGATAGGCGACGTGGGGCAGCCGCCCGTAGGAGCGCCCAGCCACCGCCTCCACCGAGGAACGCAGCCGCTGCGCCTCCCCGCGGAGAGCCGCGTTGTCGTCCAGAAGCGGGGGCGCTGCCTCACCCACCTGCGCGAGGAGCGCCTCGGCGCGGCACAGCCGGCTGCGGATCGGCGTCGTGTCTGCCGCCACCATTTCAGCCGAGGCGTTCACCGACCGCGAGACCGGCCTCACCAGCCGGGATCTTCTTGCCGTCTCCGATCCGCACCCGCCCCACGGAGAGGCGCCCCCCCTCGGCGGCGATCACCAGACGCCCTTCCTCGATGGCGACGATCGTCCCGGCGGGAACGTCCGCCGCCCCCTCCAGCCGAAAGGCGTCGAAGCACCGAACCGTCGCGGCTTCGCGTCGGGCAGAGGCGCCGGGCTGGGGATCGCAGCCCCGGATCAGGTGGTCGAGCTCCTCGCAGGGCCGAGACCAGTCGATGCGCGCCGCCGCGTCGTCCACCAGGCCCTGAAAGGTGGCCTGCGACTCGTCCTGAGCGCGCGGATTCGCCTCGCCCCGGGCTACCAGCTCGACCGCCTCACAGAGCGCCTCGACGCCGAGCGGATAGAGATCCTGGTAGTACAAGGTGGCTGCGGTGGCGGTAGGCCCGATCTCGACCCCGCCCTTCTGGACCACGATCGGCCCGGTGTCGACCCCCTCGTCGGGCCGGAACACGGTCACCCCCGACTCCTTCTCACCGAGGATGATCTGCCACGGAATCGCCGCTCCCCCGCGGAAGCGGGGAAGCAGCGAAGGATGGAAGCAGAGCGAACCGTGGCGGGGTGCGTCGACCACCTCGGGGGGAAGGATCATGGTGACGTAGGCCAGCACGTTCAGCTCCGCCCCCAGTGCCGCGTGCTCTTCTACCAGCTCCGGGATTGCCCGGCCCTTTCGCCGCATCCGGCTGTAGCGAAAGAGGGGAAGTCCGCGCGTCTCCGCTTCCTCGGCCAGGGGATCGGGTCGGCCGCCCTCGGGCGGCGCGTAGACACCGACGATCTGGTGCCCTGCCCCCACCAGCCGCTCGAGTACCTCCTTGCCGAAAGCCGCCTGTCCGAAGAGCGCGATTCTCAGTGCCATCTCACCAATCTAACAGGATTGCGCTCAGCCACCCTCAGCCCGTGTGGGTCCGGTCACCGACCTCGCCGTGGGGGCGGGCCGGAATCCCGTAAGCGAGCGTGTGCTCGGGAATGTCGCGGGTCACCAGCGAGCGAGCCCCGATCACGCTGTGGGCGCCGATCCTGACTCCTCGCAGAACCGTCACGTCCGAGGCGACCCAGGCGTGATCGTCGATCCGCACCGGATCCCGGACCTCGGGATGATCGGCGTCGAGGTCGTGCTGGTCGGAGTCGAAGACGCGGGATCCGGGACCGATCCAGACCCGGCGCCCCAGGGAGACATCGACCTTGGCGCTCAGATGGCAACCGTTCAACAGGGTGTCGGGGCCGATGTGCATCCGGGCTCCGGCGTAGGCGGCCAGGACGACCGGGCCGATCTCCGTGCGCAGCCAGGTCCCCTCCTCGATCTCGATGACAGCGTCCTCCTCCAACAAGAAATTCACCCCGCCGCGCCTCCGATCCGCGATGACTCCGGGACCGAGCCGCAGCCGGGCTCCCGGCGCCATGTTGAAGCTGGCCATCCAGAAGTTGGGGCTGGTCGCCGGATCGATCTCGAGCCCGGGATGCAATCGGGCGACGACGCGCATGCGCAGCTTGTCCACGAAGTGGGTGGCGTGGAGCCGGAGGCGAATACCGAGGCCGCTGTGAAAGGGCACCGCCCGCCCTAGTCGCTCTCGCGAAGCCGAAAAGTGATGAATCCGTGGGTGGGATCATAGGGAGAGAGGCCCACCTGCACCTTGTCTCCGGGAATCACACGGATCCGGAAACGGCGCATCCGGCCCGACAGCTGCGCGGTGACCGTCTGCCCCGACTCAAGGGTGATCTGGTAGCGGCCACCGCCGAGCACCTTGTCGACGCTGCCGGTCGCCTGGATCAGATCGTCTCGCGACACCCGGTCTCCTTCTAGCCCAACGAGGCGAGAACGCTAGCACGCAGGCCATGGACCGTCACCGCGCCCCCAGAACCGGCGCTGCGCGGTCAGGCGGATCGCCGGTCATCTCCATCAACGCGGGATCGATCGAGACGGCCGAGAACACCTCGACCGCGACGAGTTCGGCCACTTCGCCGGGGGACTCAGCCGCTTGCCAGGATCGTCGGTACGCCACCCGCCCCTGCCCACGACGCCCTGTCCCAGCCATCGTCCACCTGGTCCTCGTACACCAGCCAGGCGGTCTGGAGCCGGTGAAGGGCCGGCATGATCTGCTTGTTCAGAAGCCCGGTCTCTTCTTAGATCTGTCTGGGAGTCAGCGGTCCGGCCCGCTGGACCGCGTCCAGCACGCTCGCCTGGACCGAATTGGGCGTGGCCAGGTTCCTGCGGAAGGCATACGCGTAGAGCCCCGGATCCCCTTCACCAGCTCCCGTCTGCGCCGCAGCCGTGCCGTCGCCCTGGCGTCGTCAAACGCAGTTCGTTGCAGCAGGCGGGGTAGACTCCCGGGCCGCTCATAGGCGCCGGTCGACAGCGGCTGCAACGATTGCACCAGCGCCTCGAGCTGCTTCACGGTGACGTCCTCGGGCCACTCGACCAGATCGAGATCCAACGCGGAATCTCTTGCGTGTCGCGGACGCACTCCTCGCCGAAGCGCCGCCTCAGCTCTGGTCCCTGGTTCCGGACCACCGAAGTGTGAACCGCTCCCGCGAAGATTGCCACGCAGAGCGCGAGCGGCGAGTCCCCGCTTGCGCGAAACTGAGACGGTAGAGCTCCGGGGGAATCGGCCATGACATGGAGGAACCGATTCCTTGTGCTCACTTCCCCGCGGGAGTTTGCGGTTCCCCCATTATCGGACGTGCGGGCCCGCCGATGATGCTTACCCCCACCAATCGAACCATGGGAGATCAGGAGGAACGAAATCCGTGAGCTTCCGCCTGCCCGACTACACGCCGCCCGACTTCACCTCGCTCGAGTTCGCCACCGCGCCGGCGGCACGCGTGCAGCAGGCGCCGCGAGACGGCGTCGCGCCCCACGACTTTCACGGTACCTCCAACCATCCCGAGTACCTCCACCTAGGCGGCGGTGACTGGATCCTGGCACGCGAGAACCGGATGGATTGCGTTCTGGTGTTGCGCGGCCGGTCGGTCGAGGTTATCGAGGCGCGCCGCCTGAAGAAGGGCGACCCGGTGGTCGTAGGCAGGGGTGAGAACGGTGAAGATGGCGTGCTGGTTCATTCGACCGGTTTTCTGGCGAGCGACGCGGCGATGGCCGACAAGTTCGCCTTTCGTACCCGCGGCACCCGCGAGACCCCGTTCTCTCGCAGTTACGACCGGCTCTACGAGTTGCTGCGCTTCGAGCGCGACCACGGCTACATCGTCTGGGTTCTCGGCCCGGCGGTGGCTTTTGACAAGGATAGTCGCGACGCCATGCAGGGTCTCATCGAGAACGGCTTCTGTCAGGCGCTGTTGGCGGGCAACGCCTTGGCCACGCACGATCTGGAAGCGGCGCACTTCCGTACCGGTCTCGGCCAGGATATCTACACGCAGGAGCATCAACCGCTCGGCCACTACAACCATCTGCACGTGCTAAACGCGGTTCGCGAGGTCGGTTCGATCCAGGCCGCCATCAACGAGCTGGGCATCACCGACGGCATCATCTACGCCTGCGAGAAACAGGGCGTGCCTTACGTATTGGCCGGCTCGATCCGCGATGACGGGCCGCTGCCCGAGGTCATCGCCGATGCCTACGACGCTCAGGACGCCATGAGGGTACACGCCCGGAAGGCCACCACGGTGGTCGCTCTGGCAACCCAACTTCATACCATCGCCTTCGGCAACATGACGCCGAGCTATCTGGTCTCCGATGTCGGCGCGGTTCGGCCCGTCTACTTCTATGTGGTCGACATGTCCGAGTTCAGCGCCGACAAGCTCGCCAATCGCGGCTCGGGCCAGGCGACGGCCATCCTCACCAACGTACAGGACTTCATGATCAACCTGTGGAACAACCTGGGTCGCCCGAGCCCGCACGCACCTTTGAAGGACGGACCGTGAAACGGCCGGTACGCATCATCGGCGTCCCCATGGACCTCGGACAGTCGCAACGCGGCGTGGACATGGGGCCGAGCGCGGTGCGGTGTGCCGGCCTCTCGTCGCGACTGCGGTCGCTCGGATACCGCATCGAAGATAAAGGCAACATCGAGGTGAAAGTTCGCGACGCGGTGCCCAGGAGCCGGTTGGTACCCGCCATCGCTGATGCCTGCGAAGCGGCCTATCAGGCTGCGCGTGAAGCGATCCGCGCCGGCGCGCTGCCGATCCTTCTCGGCGGCGACCATTCCATTGCCATCGGCACGGTAGGCGGCGTCACCCACGATTCACCTGCCGGTCTGCTATGGGTGGACGCACACGGAGACTACAATACGCCGCGTACCTCCAAGAGCGGGAACGTTCACGGCATGCCGTTGGCGGTGCTGCTCGGCCGCGGCAGCAAAGGGTTGGTCGATCTGGGACGCCGCGGCGCCAAGGTCAAACCAAAGGACGTGGTCTTACTCGGCGTGCGACAGCTCGACGACAAGGAGCGGGGCGTCCTCAAGCAGAGCGGCATCACCGTCTTTACCATGCGCGACATCGACGAGCGCGGCATCAATGAGACGGCGCTCGACGCTCTTTCGCGCCTGAGCCATCTCGAGAGGCTTCACCTGAGCCTGGACATGGACTGCCTCGACCCGAGCGTGGCGCCCGGGGTGGGCACCCCGGTAGCGGGCGGCCTGACCTACCGCGAAGCGCACCTGCTGATGGAGATCGTGGCGGATTCCGGGACGCTGGGTTCGATGGACATCGTCGAGATCAACCCCATCGTGGACCAGCAGAACCAGACCGCGGCCATGGCCATCGAGCTGGCGGTATCGGCGCTGGGAAAACGCATCCTCTGAGAAAGAACCGCGATAGCGCCCGCCAACGGCGCGAGCATCCGGCGCCTTGCCGGTCAAGGGTTCGGGAGATCCAGACGCCGCCTCTCCGGCGCGGCGGGAGGAGACCCTCTATCCCCGCATCTCCCTAAATCGCACCGGAATGCGTCCCGGCACCCGGAACAGCGACCGACCCCACTCCGTCGACTCGCTCTGCAGCGTCAGCCCGTCGAAGCGTCGCACCAGCGTCCCAATGGCGACCTGCGTCTCGAGTCGCGCCAGGTGGGCACCCAGACAGAGGTGCGCGCCGCCGCCGAACGAGAGGTGGGGCGCCGCGTTCTTGCCTTCGGCGTAGCGCGTGACGTCGAATCGCTCGGGATTCTCGAAGTGATCCGGGTCGCGGTTGCCGGCGGCGAGGAGCGCAACGATCTCGGTGTCGATCGGGATGACGTAATCACCGAACTGCGAGTCTTCGTGAAGGACCCTTACGGTGACGAGGATGGGGCCGGAGTAGCGCAGGCACTCCTCGACGGCGCTCACGATGAGGTCGGGTTCGGCGCGCAGCTTCTCGAGCTCCGCGGGGTGCCGGATCAGCGTGGTGAGGCCGTTGCCGATCAGGCCGATCGTCGTCTCGAAGCCGGCGATCAGCAGACCGATCGACTGTGACATGAGCTCGAGGGGGCTCAGCTTCTCTCCCTCCTCTTCGGCGGAGATCAGTGCGCTGAGGAGGTCGTCGCCCGGGTTGCCCCGCCTCCCTTCGATGAGGTCGCTGAAGTACGCGACGAGCGACATGCCGGCCTCGGCCACGCGCGCTTGCATCTCCTCGTCGCCCAGCCCCCGGAGCGTGAGGAGACCGTGGGTGGCATCCGCGGTCCACCGCGTGAAACGGCCCTGGTCCTCGGCGGGGATGCCCAGCAGCTCGCAGATCAGGGTGGCGGGTACGGGCAGGGCGAGGTCGGCGACCAGGTCCATCGAGCCCTTCTCGGCGACCCGGTCGAGCAGCTCGTTCGTGATGCTCTGGACGCGAGGGCGCCACGACTCGATCGCGCGAGGCGTAAACGCCTTCGAGACGAGCTTTCGCAGGCGCGTGTGGGTCGGCGGATCCTGGAGGAGCATGAAGAGCCCAGAACCCGGGACCTCTTCCGTCTGACCGGGCAGCAGCCCGTTGGTTCGGCGCACGCCGGTTGGGACCTCGCGCAGCAGGCGCCGGATGTCGTCGTAGCGAGAGAGACGCCAGGTCCCGTCGGGCGTGAGGTTGACGGGCTGGGTCTCGCGCAGCTCGCGAAACCCGGTGTAGGGATCTTCGGCCTGCATCCCCTCTTCGAAGACGGCGCCGTACCAGCCGGGGACGGGCTGCGGGCGGGACTCGTTCGTGGTCGGCTTCGACTGAGACATGGCGGCTCTCCAGCGCCTCGGGCCTGGGCGCCCGCGCCGATCGGCGTAGACACGGAGTGTAGCGTCTGCTGGTGCGTCCGAGCAGCGAGAGGCAGTCGTCGGTTCCCCGCTCAAACCGGCACCGAGAGGAAGGGCGAGCCCGGCGCGCAGTTCTGTCCCCAGCACAGGACGCTCACCTCGGACGTCAACGTATTGGTCAGCGAGAAGGTGAAGTCCCGGCCGCCGGCCAGGTTGTGTTGAATGGAGAAGTCGAAGGGCACACCCGAGAGGTTCCCCACCGTGCCGAGGTCGTTGCCGATCGCCTGGAACTCGTTGGTCTCCTCGCCCTGGATCAATTACTGATCGTTCGAGTCGAACTGGCCGGTCGTCGACGAGATCAAGAACTCGAAGCCGGAAAGACCCCGCTCGTCGAACTCGCCTGTGGGCTGGAAGAGGGGGAAGAAGGCGCTCCCATCGTTGGGGCCACTCACCACGACCGTGGCGTGGGAAGGCGCGGCGAGAGACAGCATCGAGAGTACAGCGGCGACGCTCAGCGCAGCGGCAGCGATTCGGTGCATCAACGAGGCCCCTCCGGTCGGGTAGACGAGGCCTGGGCTCAACCACGCCCTGCCCTATAGCGATGTGGCAACGAAGAGGCGTTTGTGTCGGCCGAATTGCGGTCGACCCGCGCCGGAGGACTCGGAGCCACCCAGCTGTCCCGTGGCGGCCTCGGGCATTCGCCGGGTGGGGTTCAATCCAGCCGCTTCTGGAACCTCATGATCGCTGCGGTGAGTGTGATGCCGAAAAAGGCGAGAAGCGGCCAGATCTCGTGGCTCACCTCGGCGAGATCGGCACCGCGCAGGATGATCCCGCGGACCATCCGGACGAAGTGGGTGAGGGGCAGGAATTCCGCCAGGACCTGCGCCGCGCGAGGCATGCCCTCGAAGGGGAACATGAAGCCCGACAGCAGGATGTTGGGCAAGAAGAAGAACATGATCATCTGCATGGACTGGAACTGCGACCTGGCGGCGGTGGAGATGAGCAGGCCGAGGGCGAGGGTGGCGGCGATGAAGAAGGCCGAGGCCAGATAGAGATCCACCAGCGAGCCGCGGACGGGAACCCCGAAGAGGGCGACCCCGAGCCCGAGGACGATCGTCACCTGGACCAGACCGATGACGATGTACGGGATGATCTTGCCGATCATGAGCTCCGAGCGTCGAACCGGCGTGTTGATGAGGAACTCGAGAGTGCCGCTCTCGCGTTCGCGGACGATGGCGATGGCGGTGAAGAGGGACATGGTGAGGGTGAGGATCACGCCGATCAGACCGGGGACGATCTGGACCTCGGATCGTCGCTCGGGGTTGTAGTAACCGCGAACCTCGAAGGTGAGCGGTGGGGTCGACACCGCTGGGCGACGCAGAGGGTCGGCGAGGCTGAGCGACTGAAGTCCCCGAGCGGTCGCGAGTACGGTGGGGTCGGTGGCGTCCACCAGGAGTTGGGCGGTCGGACGATCCGAGCCGATGAGACGGCGCTCGAAGTCGGGTGGGATCAAGATCCCCACCGAGATCCGCCCCTCCCTGAGCAACGACTCGAGCTCAGTGGCCGTGTGGGCCTTGGCCACGATGTCCGCCACCTGGGACGCCTCCACCGCCGCCACCAACTCGCGCGACATCCGCGTCCCGGCCTGGTCGGCCACCGCCGCTTTCAGGTGGCGGACATCGGTGTTGATGGCATAGCCGAAGAGAACCAGCTGCAGCGCCGGAATGCCGACCACCATCCCGAGGGTCAGGCGATCGCGTCGGAGTTGGACCACCTCCTTGGCGGCGATGGCGAAGATCCGATTGAGGAAGTGCATCAGCGCGTCACCGCCATGAAGACATCCTCGAGCGTGGGGCCGACGGCGCGCGCCCTGCCATCGACGCCAGCCTGCCGAAGCGCCTGAGAGATGACCTCTACCGGGCTTCCCGCGGACGGTTCCACGTGCGCACGCAGCAGGGCGCCCAGCTGGGCGATGCTCACCACTCCAGGCGTTTCGGCGAGCACGGCGTGACCGCGCCTCGGATCCGCGCTCTCGATCTCGACGACGGTGGCGTCGACAGCGTTCTTGAGCTCCTCGGGTGTGCCGTCGGCCACCTTGCGCCCCTCATCGAGAATGGCGAGGAAGTGGCAGCGCTCGGCCTCGTCCATGAAGTGCGTCGAAACCAGGATTGCCGTCCCCTCGGCAGCGAGATCGTAGAGCGCGCCCCAGAAATCGCGCCGGGTCTCGGGATCGACCGAACTGGTCGGCTCGTCGAGCAGCAGGAGAGCGGGCTCGTGCAGCGTCGCCGCGGCCAGAGCGAGCCGCTGCTTCTGACCTCCGCTCAGGGTTCCGGCCCGCTGCCCGCCGATGGCCGCCAAATCGTACCGTTGGCGAGCCGCGGCCAATCGCTCCTTCCACTTTGCGTCCGACAGCGAGTAGATGCGACCGACGAAGCGCAGATTCTCGTCCACCGTGAGATCCTGGTAGAGCGAGAACTTCTGGGTCATGTAGCCGACCTGGTGGCGGAGCCTCTCGGCCTCGTCGGGCACCCGCCGGCCGAGGACCGTGGCGTGTCCCTCGGAGGGTTCGAGGAGACCGCAGAGCATGCGGATGGCGGTCGTCTTGCCCGAGCCATTGGGTCCGAGAAAGCCGTAGATCCGCCCCTTGGGCACGTCCAGGGCCAGGTGGTCCACCGCCGTGAGGGTGCCAAAGCGGCGGGTCAGGCCGCTGGTGGAGATGGCGAGCTCGCTCAGAAGCTGACCTCGACGGGAAGTCCGGTGGGCAGTTCCCGTGCCGCCTCGTCGATGAGATCGATCTCGGCGAGGTAGGTGAAGTGACCGCGGTCTCTCTCGGTCAGGGCATAGTAGGGCGTGAAGGCGGCTTCCGCCGAGATCATCCGAATCCGGCCCTCGAACGGTTGGTCGAAGCCATCCACGGCGACCGAAACGGACACCCCGGACACCGCCCGCGGCCGCAACTCGGCCGGAACATAGACACGGGCGAAGGGAGCCTGGTCGGTCAGCAGCACCGCCACCGGTGTGCCGACGGCGGGCTCGTCGCCCTCTCTCCAGGGGAGAGCGTCGACTGTGCCCGCGCGGGGGGCGCGGACCGTCATTCGTTCGGCGTCGATGGCGAGCCTGGTCACCTCGGCGTTGGTCCGCGCGAGCTCGGCCCGCGCCTGATCGAGCTCCTCGACGGTGGCGCCGTTGAGGTACTTCTCGAGGGCGGAGCGGGCCGCGTCGCGCCTGGCTTCGGCGGCGGTGTGGCTGGCCCGGGCGGTGTCCAGAACCGACTGAGACGCGACGCCCTCGGCCACCAGACGGCGGGCGCGAATCAGGTCCGGCTGGAGCTGGATCAGCGAGGCTTCCGCTTCGGCGAGCTGGGCTCTGGCCTGGCCGATCTCCTCGTATCGGAAGCCGCGAACCACCTCGGCGAGGCGGGCCGCGGCGAGGTCGCGGGCCGCTTCGGACTGGCCGAGGAGAGCGACGATCCGGCGGCTGTCGAGTTCGGCGACCACGTCGCCGGCCTCCACCCGGTCGCCCTCCTTGACGGCGAGGCGGAGGATGGGCTCCTGGCGCTCGGCGCGGAGCTCGATGCGATGGCGTTCCAGAGTGCCGACGGCAACGGGAGGGCCGCCATCGCGACAGCCGGTGACGACGGCTGAAGCCGCGAACAGTGCAATCAGAGCACGATTCATCTTGGGCGCGAATTGTACACCGCTCTTTGGGCCGGAAAGAGCGCATCGGGGAATCTGGCGGAGCGGGCAGTCTAGCGCGAACCCGTCTCTCCGCCCCAAAATCCCTGATCTAGGGGAAAACACAGGGAAGTCGCGCGGCTACCAGGGCCCGGATGGCTGTCTTCGACTTCATCGAAGGCTGGCACAACCAGCACCGAAGGCACTCGTCGCTGGACTACGCGGCCCCGATCGAGTACGAAAGGAAGAACGCCGCGTGAGGGGAGAGTCCACTCTCGAACCACAGCCATCGGCCGCGGAGAAAACGAGCGGCTTCGGCGCGGTGGGGCCAGCCGCATGGTTGTCTCCGCTTGGGACGCGCGAAGGTGCTCGACCAAAGCCCCTCGAAACCGCGGGAATTATCGAGCCGGCTCGCGCTCCGCCCGAGGGTTCTCCGGACTCGCGGACTGGTTGGCGGAGAGGGTGGGATTCGAACCCACGGAATGGCAAGCCATTCACCTGATTTCGAGTCAGGCCCGTTCAACCGGACTCCGGCACCTCTCCGCGGCCGTTGAAGCTAGGAGCCTGACCCAGGATGAGCAAGGAAGGCCTGGCGAGCCGGCGGAGGGTCGGGCGAAGATCGGGCGGACAGGGTAGATTCGGAAGCGCCGCGGCGAGCCATGATCGCAGGGTCCCGGTCGAGCTCGGCACCCCGTGAACTCCGTCAGGTCCGGAAGGAAGCAGCGGTAGCGGGGTCCGGTTGTGATCGGGGGTGCCCTGCGATCTTGGCCCGCCGCGATCTACGATGCACCACGAGGTGGTTCCCCCCACGGTGACCTATCAAGTTCTCGCACGAAAATGGCGCCCCCGAAGCTTCGACGGAGTCGCGGGACAAGCCCACGTCACCACGCCGCTCCGCAACGCGATTCGGAGCCAGCGCGTCCCCCACGCCATCCTCCTGACGGGCCCGCGGGGAACCGGAAAGACCACCCTGGCTCGGATTCTGGCCTGCTGCCTGAACTGCGAGGAGGGTCCGACGGACGAACCTTGCGGAGCCTGCGCGGCCTGCACCGAGATCGCCGCGGGCACCTCCACCGACGTCCAGGAGATCGACGCGGCCAGCCGCACCGGCGTGGACGACGTGCGGGAGATCATCGAATCGATCCGCTACGCACCCTCCCCGGGAAAGCACCGGATCTACGTTGTGGACGAAGTCCACATGCTCTCGGTAGCGGCCTTCAACGCGCTGCTCAAGACCCTGGAGGAGCCCCCACCGCGCAGCCTCTTCGTCTTTGCGACCACGAATCCGGAGAAGATCCCCTACACCGTGGTCTCGCGTTGCCAGCGCCACGACCTGCGGCGCATTCCCACCGCCGAGGTGACCGAGACCCTCGGCAAGATCTCGCGGGAAGAGGGCGTCGAGATCTCGGAGCAGAGCCTGGCCACCATCGCACGGGCCGGTGAAGGCTCGCTCCGCGACTCGCTCACCCTCCTCGACCAGCTGATCGCCTTCGGTGGCGAGCGGATCGACGACAGCCAGGTGGCCGAGGTCCTCGACCTGATCGACACGCGGATCCTGGCGGAGATCATCGAGGCCTGCATCGACGCCGATCCGGGGGCGGCCCTGACCGCCTGTCGACGGGCTTCGGATTCGGGAATCGACTCCCGGCGTCTGGGGGCAGCCCTGCTCGGCAGCCTGCGCGATCTGGTGGTCCTGCGGATCGCTCCCGATGCCGAGGGCCTGGTAGAGGCTGCCGACTCGGAGCTCGAAGCCCTGCGGGCACTCGCCAAGCGCACCGAGGAGACCCGCCTTCGCCGGATGTTCCGGGCGCTGCTGAAGGAGCAGGAAGACCTCGCCTGGGCTCCGGACCCATTCGCCGTGCTGGAGATGGCGGTCGTGCGTCTCGCCACCATGCCCCCCGGCGACGACGTGGCCAAGCTCCTCGCCAGGATCGACGCTCTGGAACGCCGCCTCTCCGGCGAGGCCAGCAAGACCACCGGAAGTGGATCCGGCGGCAGTGGCGAGCAGCAGGCGCCACGGGCGAAGTCAGCGAGACGACAGAGGGCCGGGACGACCCCCACCGAATCCCGTGCCGATCTCCCCCAGGACTCCAGCGCATCTCCGGCGATCGTCTACGACCGCCTCCGCTCTCTCGCCCAGGAGCAGAACCGCGGTCTCTTCGCGGCTCTCGACGGCGGGCGTCTCGTCGCCAGCGAAGCCGGGCGAGTCCAAATCGAGCTGCCCACCAGCGTCGCCACGCGCCAGCTCGAGGCTCGGATCGGCGAGCTGGAGCAGATATGCGAGCGCTTCTTCGGAGAGCCCACGCGGGTCGCACTTTCGACGAAGGACTCCACGACCCCGGAACCGGACAGCGGCCCCGGGGAAGACCTCGCACGCCGTCGGCGCAAGGAGGCACTGAGCCACCCCAACGTGAACCAGGCGCTGGAGATCCTGGGCGGGGAGATCGTGGAGATACGACCCCTCGGAGGAGGCCGATGAGCCAACCCGATCTCAGCCAATTGTTTGCGAAGGCACAGGAGATGCAGAGCCGACTGGCCAAGGTCCAGCAGGAGCTGGCCCGACGCACCGTCGAGGCCTCCGCCGGCGGCGGGATGGTGACGGTGGTGGCGTCCGGCGAGCTCCGCATCATCGAGGTCCGGATCGAGCCCGGCCTGATCGAGTCCGGCGACCGCGCCATGCTTCAGGATCTGGTGGCGGCGGCAGCCAATGCGGCCCTCGCGAACGCCCAGAAGATGGTCCAGGAGGAAATGCAGCGGGTGGCCGGTGTGCCCCTCTTTACGGCCCCGGGCGCCCAGGAGCCGGCCTAGGCGGTGCCCACCTCACCCCCGATCGAACGGCTGGTCGCGAGCCTGCGCCGGCTTCCCGGAATCGGCGAGAAGTCCGCGACGCGCCTGGCCTTCTTCCTGCTCTCGGCCCCGGACGTTCTCGCCTCGGAGCTCGCCGACGCGATCCTGCAGGTGAAACGGGAGATCGTGCTCTGCGAGGATTGCTTCGACCTCACGGAGGTCTCACCCTGCTCGATCTGCCGCAATCCGAAGCGGGATCCGGGGCTCCTCTGTGTGGTGGAGGAGCCCGCAGACCGAATGGCGATCGAGCGAAGTGGCGCCTTCGGCGGACGCTACCACGTCCTGGGCGGCGCCCTCTCTCCCATCGACGGCGTCGGCCCGGAGAATCTCCGAATCGCCGAGTTGGAGCGGCGGATCCGCTCGGGGAACGTGCGCGAGGTGATCCTGGCGACCAATCCCAATGCCGAGGGAGATGCCACCGCCCATTACATCGCCGAGCAGCTGCGGCCCACCGGGATCCAGCTCACCCGAATCGCCTACGGAATGCCCATGGGGGGGGATCTGGAGTACGCGGATCAGGTCACCGTGGGGCGGTCCCTCCAGAATCGCTCTCGGATGAGCTAAAGCCGCACCGGGAAAAGACCGAACCATTCTGCGCGGTGCGAGCTTGCCCGGCAGCGCCAGAGCGGGTTAGAGTGCCAAGTGCCGAAGCGTTGTATTTCGGGCAGTTGCATGAGTTCTTGCCGACGGGGCGTGCGCCGATGATGGACACCCAACTGGTGATGTACGACGAGGACTACAGGAGGATCCTCGCGGTCATCAATCGACTCATCCGCGACGCCAACGCCAAGGCCCTCTTCGTAGTCGAGAAGAACGGCCAGCTCATCGCTGAAGCCGGCGAGATCAGTGGCATCGACACCACCAGCCTCGCCTCCCTGACCGCGGGAAGCATCGCCGCCACGGGAGGTCTGGCGAAGATCATCGGTGAGGAGGATTTCCCGGTCCACTTCCACCAGGGTATCCGGGACAACCTCCACGTCACGCTCGTGGCAAAGCGAATCATTCTGGTGGTGGTCTTCGACGAGCGCAGCTCCCTGGGCCTGGTCCGCCTGCGGGTCAAGAAGGCGGGGAACGAGCTCGCGAAGATCCTCGAAGAGATGCTCAAGAAGTCCGAGGCGGACTGCGCTGTCGGCGGAGCCGGCAGCCCGTTCAACGAGATCACGGACGACGACATCGACAATCTGTTTTCGGACTGACGCGGCGGGGCAATGTCCTTCATCAACTATTCGTCTCGAGAAATCAACTGCAAGATCGTCTACTACGGTCCCGGACTGTGTGGAAAGACGACGAACCTGCAATTCATCTACAGCAAGACGAATCCCGACCTGAAGGGAAAGATGATCTCGCTGGCCACGGAAACCGAGCGAACTCTGTTCTTCGATTTCCTCCCCCTGGCTCTGGGTCAGATCCGCGGCTTCAAGACGCGCTTCCACCTCTACACGGTGCCCGGCCAGGTCTTCTACGACGCCAGCCGGAAGCTGATCCTGAAGGGTGTAGACGGCGTGGTGTTCGTGGCGGACAGCCAGATCGAGCGGATGGAAGCCAACCTCGAGAGCATGGACAATCTCAAGATCAACCTGCTCGAGCAGGGCTTCGAGCTCGAGAAGGTTCCCTTCATCATCCAGTACAACAAACGGGATCTCCCGAGTGCCGCTCCCCTGGAGGAGATGCGCCGGCAGCTCAATGTCCTCGGCGTGCCCGACTTCGAGGCCTGCGCTCCCGTCGGCAAGGGGGTTTTCGAGACGCTCAAGGCGACCGCCAGGGGTGTGCTCTCGGAGCTGAAGCGGCTCTCTCATTAGATCATCGACAGCGCTAGACTCCCCGCCATGCCGTTGGCCAGCGTGGCGGGTCGCAACGTCTACTTCGAGAGCTATGGCGATGCGCCGGGGAATCCCCTGGTGCTCGTCATGGGGATGGCTGGATCCTGCAAGGGATGGCTGGCGCTCCAGGTTCCCGATTTTTCCGATCGGCACCGGACACTGGTCTTCGAGAATCGCGGGGTGGGCAAGAGCGAGGACCCCGGTGGGCCCTTCACCACAGCGGACCTCGCCGACGATCTGGCAGGGCTCCTCGACGCCCTGGTGCTGGAAGAGGTCGACGTCCTGGGCGTCTTCATGGGGGGGATGACCGCCCAGGAGTTCGCCCTCCGCCACCCGGATCGTCTCGGGCGCTTGATCCTCACGGGAACCTATGCGCGGCCCGATGCCAAGCGGCGCCTGCTGCTCCAGACCTGGCAGGCGATGGCGCGTTCCGGCGCAGGGCCTGAGATCTTCCTTGGCGAGCGCCTGCTCTGGACCCTCCAGGACGAGACCCTGGAGCAGAGTGACCTGATCGAGGCCATGGCCGCGAGCTTTCCCGGCGACTCGCCCCCCATCTCCGCCGAGATCCTGATCCGGCAGTGCGATGCCTGTCTCGCTCACGACTGCTTCGATCGCCTGCGCGACATCCCGCACAGGACCTTGATCCTGTGCGGACGCCAGGATCAGCTCACCCCCCCAAAGCTCCACCGCGAGCTGGCGGACGAGATCCCCAACGCGCGGCTGGTCACCCTCGGATACGGCGCGCATCTGGTGCTGGCCGAATCCGCCGAGCGCTTCAACCACACCGTGCTGCAGTTCCTGGCCGAAGATCGTTAGCGCAGGCTGCGGAAGGAGAGGCGCCGCAGTGTCGGCGCCAGAACTGGAGTCTCCGCCACCGCGCGGCGAAGCCCCCTGCCGCTGAGCGCGCCAGGGCAGCCCACGAAGATCTGATTGTCGTAGTCGTCGACCTGGATCCGCACCACGCTCGGGAAGAGGCGACCCATGGCGGCCGCGACGGCGGGGGCCTCATCCAGGGCGTTGCTCGCCAGGATTCCGCGCCGTGCCAGGCAACCCGCGGCCCGGTCGAGCCCGGGCTGGGGAAGCCACTCCGGCTTCACGGCCTCGCGGCCGGTACCGATGAAGATGTCCTCGAGCACCGCGTCGAAGCGTCTCTGGCAGCGCCCCAAGTAGGCGCGCGCATCGTCGATCACCACCTCGATGCCGAGGGCATCGAGATCGAACCAGCGCCGTGCCAGCCGCACCACGCTGGGATCGATCTCCACCCCGACGATCTGCGCCCGGGGCGCCAGAGCGCGCGCCACCCGCGCCGCGCTCCCTCCACCCAGCCCCAGGAGCAGCACGGATCGGCGCCGCTGACGGGGAAGAGCGGTGATCCCCGCGGCGAGGGCGTCCCAGACGGATCCGGTGATGTCCCGGCCCGGCTCGTAGCAGGAGGCAAAGGTCCCGTCGACGTGAAGCTCCCGGACGCCGTCGCGCATCACCACGCGAGATCCCAGCCTCGATCTGTACACTGCACCCATGCTCGACGACCTCTTCTCTCCAACCGCCGCGGGCATCGCTCGGGTCGCGCTCCCGGTTCCGGTCGATCAACTCTTCGACTACGCGATCCCCTCCGCCCAGCTGGCGAAGGTCGGCATCGGCCATCGGGTCCGAGTCCCCTTCGAGAGCCGGATCCTCACCGGCGTGATCGTCGAGTTGACTGCCCAGCCCTCCCGCGAAGCCCGCGGCCGGCTGCGCAGCATCGAACGCGTGGTCGATTCCGAGCCAGTCCTGTCTGCCTCCCTGATCACCATCCTAGGCGAAGAAGCCGAGGCCGTGCTCTGTCCCCTCGGCATCGCCCTTGCCGCGGCGATCCCCGCGGGCTCCGCACCGCGGACGATTCGAGGGACGGGGCTGACACCTCGGGGTCGCGACGCGCTGCGTCTGGGCGCGGTGACGGGAGACGCCCTCCGGGTGCTCCAGCTCCTCGAGGACGGCCCCCTTCCTCCCCAGACGCTCCGCCGCCGGGCGGGCGGCGCCGCCGCCGCCCTCCCCCTCCTCGAGAAGGACCGCCTCGTGGCAGCGGAGGTCCTGGAGCGCGGTCCGCGGGTCCGCGCGGCCCGCGTGCGCGTCGCCACCGTGAGGCCGGGCCTGAAGATCGAGCCCATTTGCGACGGGGAGCTCGCGCGCGCACCCCGTCAAGCGGCGCTCCTGCGCGAGTTGGCCGCCCGCGGCCCCCTGGCGACCGCGGTTCTGGCGAGGCGCTTCAAGGGAGCGGCGCGGCTGCTGCGGGGTCTGGAGGAGCGGGGGTTCGTGAGTGTGGAGATCCATCCGGCGCCGCTCCCCAGCTCGACGGAGCTGGGTGGCGAGGAGCCGACCTCTCTCATCTTGACCGAGGAGCAACGAATCGCCTGCCGCGAGATCGGCGCCGCGGTGACCGGACGCCGCGCCGAGACCTTCCTGCTCCACGGAGTGACGGGAAGCGGCAAGACCGAAGTCTACATGCGGGCGGTGGCCGACTCCCTTCGCGTCGGGCGGCAGGCCTTGATCCTGGTTCCCGAGATCACCCTCACCCATCAGATCCTCGGCCGCTTGCGCGCGCGTTTCGGCGACCGCCTGGCGGTGCTGCACAGCGGACTGCGGCCCTCCGAACGACTCGCCCAGTGGGAGCGCCTGCGCCGCGGTCAGACACCCATCGCCGTCGGCGCCCGCTCCGCGCTCTTTGCACCCATCGAGGAGCTCGGCGTGATCGTGATCGACGAGGAGCACGACACCGCCTACAAGAACCAGGAGGGATTCCGCTACTACGCCCACAGCCTGGCGCTCCGTCGAGCCCGTGCGGCGAGCTGCCCTCTCGTCCTCGGCTCGGCCACGCCGGCGCTCGAAACGCGCTACGCCGCCGAGCGCAACCAGCTGCGACGGCTCTCGCTGCGGAACAGAATCGGGGGCCGTCCCCTGCCCTCCGTCGAGCTGGTGGACCTGGCACGGGAGCGCGCGCTGCTGCCGCGGGGCCGCAAGCTGATCCTCTCGTCCCTATTGCTTCGGGGGATGCGCGACGCCCTCTCGGAAGACGGACAGTGCATCCTGTTCCTCAACAGGCGGGGCTTTTCGACGCAGATCATCTGCTTCGACTGCCATCACGTGGAGCGCTGCAAGCACTGCGACATCTCACTCACCTTCCACGCCAGCGAAGATCGCCTGCGCTGCCACTACTGCGACTTTCAGACACCGCCGCCGGAGATCTGCCCGTCTTGCGGCGCACAGCAGACCGCCCTGCTCGGCGTCGGAACCGAGCGGCTCGAGGAGGAGGTGCGCAGCCATTTCCCGGAGGCCCGGATCGCTCGCCTGGACCGCGACACCGCCGCCGGCCGCGGCACCGCAGAGGGGATCCTTCGCGATCTGCGCGCAGGCAAGGTGGACGTTCTGGTCGGCACCCAGATGGTGGCCAAGGGACACGACTTCCCCGGGGTACGGCTGGTCGGCGTCGTGAACGCAGATCTCGGGCTGCACTTCCCGGACTTCCGCGCTGCGGAGCGAACCTTTCAGCTGCTCACCCAGGTGGCCGGTCGGGCCGGCCGAGGGGGGAGCCCGGGGCGGGTGGTCGTGCAGAGCTTCAACCCCGACCACTACGCCATCCGTCCCGTCCTCGACCACGATTACGAAAGCTTCTACACCGAGGAGATTTCGCACCGGTCGGCTCTCGGCTACCCGCCCTTTGGACGGCTGGCCCAGGTCATCGTGTCGGGCACCGAGGAAGGGGAGGCTCGCGAAGCGGCCGCGCAGCTGGCCCGTGCATCGCGGAGCTGCGCCGGCTGCGAGGTGCTGGGGCCGGCGCCAGCGCCGATCACACGGCTCCGCGGTCGCCATCGCTTTCAGCTGCTGATCAAGGGCAGCGATCGTGCAGCCGTGTGGCAAACGGCGCGTCAGCTGGCGACCGCGAGTGAGAAACTCCCCGCCGCGATTCGCGTACGCGTCGACGTGAACCCCGTCGACATGCTTTGAAGCCCGGACACGCGCTGCTACCCTTGACTCTTGCCATGGCGCTTCGCGAAGTCCTCCAGTTTCCCGATGCGCGTCTCAAGCGCATGTGCGAGCCGGTCGAGAAGATCGACGACGCGATTCGCGAGCTCGCCGCAGACATGCTCGAAGTGATGTACGACGAGCCCGGCATCGGCCTGGCTGCACCTCAGGTCGGAGAACCGATCCGCCTGATCGTTCTCGACACGGAGTGGACCGAAGAGGGAGCCGAGCGAAGCCCGCTGGTGCTCGTCAATCCGGAGATCCTCGAGCGCGATGGAACCATCACCTGGACCGAGGGCTGCCTCTCGGTCCCCGACTTCCAGGCCGAGGTGGAGCGGTCCCAGAGGGTCCGGGTCCGCGGACTCGATCTGGACGGCAAGGAGCGGATCGAGGAGGCGGAGGAGCTGCGTGCCGTGTGCCTTCAGCACGAGATCGACCACCTGGACGGTGTGCTCTTCATCGACCGAATCAGCCGGTTGAAGCGCAGCATGTACGTGAAGAAGCGGAAGAAGGCGCTGAAGTTCGAGGGCGAAGACGACGAAAGCCACCGCCCTTCGAAGCTCGGAACCTCCCTCTGACTGCCCGATCCCTCAAGCTCGCCTTCTTCGGCACCCCCGAGTTCGCGACTCCCACCCTCGAACGTCTGCGGAGCGGTCCCCATCCCGTGGTCGTCGTGGTCAGCCAGCCGGACCGGCGCCGCGGCCGCGGGCAGCGGCTTTCCCCGTCTCCAGTGGCCGAAATCGCCCTCGCCAGCGAGACGCCGCTGCTTCGACCGGAAACCCTGAACAACGCTCCCTTCGCGGAAGAATTGCGCAGCTTCGAGCCGGATCTCGGCGTCGTCGTGGCCTTCGGCCAGTTCATTTCGAAACGCATTCGCGAGCTTCCGAGTCTGGGGTATCTGATCAACGGCCACGCGAGCCTGCTCCCGCGCTTCCGCGGGGCGGCGCCCATCGCCCACGCCATCCTGGCGGGGGACACCGAGACCGGCGTGTCGGTGATGCGCCTGGAGCGGGAGATGGATGCCGGACCGGTGGCGGCGATGCGATCCCTCTCGATCGGTGCGGACGAGACCACCGGTTCTCTCACCGAGCGGCTCGCCCGGCTCACCGCCGACGCCGTGGCTGACACCGTGGAGGAGATCGCCGCCGGTCGGGCAACCTGGACGCCCCAGGACGATTCCCTCGCAACCCTGGCTCCGAAGCTCGAGCGCGACGACGCGCGGCTGAACTTCGCCGAACCGGCCATCGCGCTAGCCCGGCGGGTGCGCGCAATGGCGCCGAAGCCCGGCGCCTTCGGGATGGAGGCCGATCGACCGATTCGGATCCTGGCGGCATCGGCGATCTCCGGGTCCAGCGACGACGCGCCGGGTACCGCGCGGATCGCCGACGACGGATCGCTTCGCATCGCGACCGGCGACGGATGGCTGGTACCGCGCGTACTGCAACGGCCGGGAGGACGCGCGCTCGACGTGCGCGATTTCCAGCGCGGTCGTCCAATTTCCGACGGTGCGCGCCTTGGGAATGAAGCCTAGACTCGGGTGCGAGATGCTCGAGGCGAAACGACAACGGCGGCACCGGGGGAGCCCTCGCAGCGAAGCCGGCCCGCGCCGAAACGGAACGCCGACCCAGACGCGACTTCTCGCGGTCCGGGTGCTCGAACGAGTGGAACGCGCGGGTGCCTACGCCGATCTCGCCCTCCATGCGGCGCTGCGGAGGAGCCGTCTGGCACCCGTAGATCGCGCGCTCGCCACGGAGCTCGTCTACGGAACGCTGCGCTGGCGTGGTCGGCTCGATTTCCTGCTGTCCCGGGTTCTCGAGCGCGAATTCAAGACCCTCGAGCCCCTGGTGGCCACCTTGCTGCGAGTCGGCGCCTACCAGCTCGTCTTCACCAGAAGCGTCCCCGACTCCGCCGCCGTCGACCAGACGGTACGATGCGCACGGGCAGTCGGCGCGGAACGGGCAACTGGCCTGGTCAACGGCGTGCTAAGGCGCCTGGCGCGGGTCCACGCGAAGATCCCCCTCCCGGACCTCCTGGAGGACCCGCTCGGTCATCTGACCGGGGTGCTCTCACTCCCTCCCTGGATTGCAGAGCGGTGGCTCGAGATCTTCGGCGCCGAGGAGGCGGCGTTGCTGGCGAAGGCCTCGAATTCCGTCCCCCCGCTCACGGCCCGGGCGAACCCGCTTCGAAACACCCGCGATGCCCTGATCGAAGAGCTCGCGCCGCGTCTTCCCGAGGTCCGCCCCTGCCGGCTCGCACCCCGTGGACTCGTGCTCGGACACCGCGGCCATCCAGCCCACGACCCGGCCTTCCTGGCGGGGCGCTTCACCATCCAGGACGAGGCGTCGCAGCTCGTCGTCGCCTTCCTGGAACCGAAGCCAGGTGAGCGCATCCTGGACGTGTGTGCCGCGCCCGGGACCAAGACGACCGCCATCGCCGAGGAGATCGGCGACGCCGGCGAGGTCGTGGCACTGGATCGCAACGTCCGACGGCTGCGTCTGGTGGGCCGGGACGCCCGAAGACTGGGTCTCAGGAACATCACCAGCTGCGAGCACGATGCCATGCGCACGCTTCGCGGATTCGCGGTGCGGGGCGCCTTCGACCGCATCCTGGTCGACGCACCTTGCTCGGGCCTCGGCACCCTTCGCAGGAATCCCGACGCCCGCTGGCGGGTGCGCCCTGGCGATCCGCAGCGCCTGGCGGAGACCCAGAGGGCCATCCTCCGAAACGCGGCCACCACCTTGAGACCGGGAGGCGTACTCGTCTACAGTACCTGCACTCTGCTACCCGAGGAAAACGAGAGAGTGATCGAGTCGTTCCTCTCCGAAACGCAGGATTTTCGCCTGGTGCCGGGTGACGCGGCCCCCGAGCCGACCCGCGCCCTGGTCGGCACGGACGGCTTCCTGCGTTGCTTCCCTCACCTTCACGATAGCGATGGCTTCTTCGCCGCCAGGCTGGAGCGACAACCGTGACCGCGCCGAGACATCTGATCGCACCGTCCATTCTCTCCGCCGACTTCGGCCGGCTCGCCGAGGAGATCCGCGCCGTGGAGGAGGCCGGCGCCGACTGGATCCACGTGGACGTGATGGACGGACATTTCGTGCCCAACCTCACCATCGGCCCTGTGGTGATCCAGGCGGTTCGCGCCGCGACCAGCCTTCCGCTGGACGTCCATCTGATGATCGAATCGCCCGATAACTTCATCGACAGCTACGCCGAGGCTGGAGCGGATCGAATCGCCGTCCATGTCGAGGCCTGTCCGCATCTTCACCGGACCGTGGCGCACGTGCGGGAAGCAGGTGCGCGAGCCGGCGTCGCCCTCAATCCGGCGACACCGGTCGCGGCCATCGAGCCCATCCTCGGCGATGTCGATCAGGTGGTGGTGATGACGGTAAATCCGGGATTCGGGGGTCAGAAGTTCATCGAGAGCGTCCTCCCCAAGATCTCCCAGGTCCGTCACTGGATCGACGAGCGCGAGCTCGCGATCGAACTGGAGGTAGACGGGGGCGTCGGCCCCGGCACCATCGGGCGTGTCGCGCGTGCGGGGGGCAACGCCTTCGTCGCCGGCTCGGCCATCTTCCACAAGCCGGACTACGCGGCCACCATCGCCGAGCTCCGCAAGGAGGCCAACGGCTAGAACCCGCCGAGGGCCCGCTCCGGATCGCCGTCCGGTGGGGTCGGAGGAGTCCGAAGAGAGATGCGCGCCCGCAGCCCGATCCTGTTCCTGCCAATCCTGATGATGGTGCTCTGCAACGGATGTGGCCAAGCGGCCGATGCCAGCGAGCCCGCTCACACGACGCCGACGCACCCCGAGCCGTTGCAGGACGCGCTTGCGCCGGACGCGCACCTGAGTGGACGCGATATCTATCAGTGCGTCATCGACAACCGGTTCGACTCGTACGTGCAGCGCTCGAAGCTGCTCTCCGGAGATCGCGGCGGCGCCACCCAGGAATCACAGCTCCGGATGACCTGGAGCAGCTTGCGAGACCCGGAGGGGAGACCCAGCGAGGGGGTGCTCTCCAAGACAATCGTCAAGTACCTCGACCCCTTCGACCTGCGGTTCTCCGGCTACCTGATCATCAACAACCACGCTCGGAAGAACGATCAGTTCGTCTACCTGGCCACGACGCGGCGCATCCGGCGGGTGAATCTGCGCCGCGAGGCCGTCTTCGGAACCGACTTCACCTTCGAGGACCTGGTGCCCCGGGAGATCGAGGACGGTGACTATCAGCGTCTTGGCGACAAGGTGGTGCAGGACACCACGGCCTACGTGGTGGAGGTCATCCCCAGGGACCACGCGGATTCGGACTACTCCCGCTTCGTGATCCACGTCGACAAGGGGAGCTGCGTTCCATTGTTGACGCGCTACTGGGACAAGCGCGATCTGTTGGTGAAGGAGCTCACCGCCCCAGCCGCCGACATCAAGCAGATCGACGGCGTCCACTGGCCGGGCACGCTGACCATGCGGAACCTGCAGATCGACACCTTCACCACGCTCACCGTCCAGGAGCTCGATCCCAATCCGAAGCTGGCTCGAAAGACCTTCGATCTTCGCCGCCTCGAATCGCATTGAACGGGGAAGCTCAGGACCGTGTGCGCACCAGGAGAGCGGGAAGAAGGACGAGATCGCTCAGCAGGCAGACTCCCATGGTCGCCGCGGAGAGAATGCCGAACTGCCGCAGTGTGGCAAAGCTGGAGAGCCCCACCACCAGAAATCCGGCCATCAACATGAAGGAAGTGATGGCGATGGCTCGACCGGCCCGGCGAGCGCAGAGCAGCACCGCCTCCTCCGGAGCGAGGCCCAAGCGGCGCTCCCGGCCGTAACGCACCAGGAAGTGGACCGTGTCATCGACGGCGATGCCCAGAGCAACGCTTCCGATCAGACTCGTGGGGAGAGAGAGCGGTGCGGCGCCAAGACCGAGCGCCCCGAAGAAGACCACGATCGGAGCCAGGTTCGGCACCATCGCGACCGAACCCAGGCGAAGCGAGCGGAACGAGACCGCCACCAGGACGAAGATCGCGAGCGCCGCCAGACACACAGTCTGGGGCTGACTGCGGGCGATGCCATCGGCGCTCCGAGAAAGCAGGATGGCGTTGCCCGTCACCTCCGCCTCGATCCCCTCCGGCAGAGAGCCCTTGGAGATCGCGGTCTCGAGCTGGGCCGCGACCGATCGGACCGCTGCGGAGCCGACGGCGCCCGTCCGAACCAGAATGTTGGCGCGGCTGTGATTGACGTTGGTGTAGCGGTCGAGGTCTCCCTTGGGCGCCATGAAGATCAGCTCTGCGACCGCGCCGCGGGTGTCGGGAATCCGCTCCTCCTTCGGATCGTCCCGCGACACCACCCGGTTCATCACCCGCACGGTATCGACGAGAGAGAGGGTGCGGCTCACCGCGGGAATTTCCTCTGCCTCCCGCTGGATGCGCTCCATTGATCGAAGCACCGCGGAGTCGCGGAAGGATCCCGGCTGGTCGGCGCGGAGAGAGATGTAGATCGGAACCGCACCGGCGAGGAGCCGATTGACCGCCTCGAACTCACGGCGGATCTCCGAGCTCTCGTCGAAGAAGGACAGATAGTCGGTATCGATCACGATCCGGGGGATCGCCGCCGCGCAGACGACCACGAGGGCGGCCGAGGCGACCAGCACCGGCGTCGCCCGGCGCGTCGCCAAGCGGCAGAGCGCCGCGAGTGCTCGATCGAGCCCCGCGTCGATTCGCGAGCTAAGGCCTCGAGCCCCAGGGTCAGCGTCGGATCGAAGCGGCGACATCGCCAGCGCAGCCGGCAACATCGTCAGGCTTAGCAGGGTGATGGACGCAACACCCAGCACCGAGAAGGCTCCGACCTCGAGAACCGCCGGAACGTCCGCGATCAAAAGGGCGCCGAAACCGATCATCGTCGTGAGCCCGGCCAGGAGGACGGGAAGGCGCATCTGCCGCAGGCAATGGAGCGCGGCACCGGCGCCGTCGCTCCCTCGCGCAGCCTCCTCCTGGTAGCGAGACACCATGTGGATTCCATACGCGCTTCCGATCGCGGCGAGCATGGGAGCCAGCAGGGTGGTCAGCACCGTAAGAGGCCGCTCGAGGTAGGCCATCGCTCCGAAGGTCCAGAGGGCGGATATCAGAATGACCGCCATGGGCAGGAGCACCGCGCGCCAGGAGCCGAAGACCAGCCACAGGCCAGCCGCCACCACACCGAGGGCGATCGGGATCAAGCGACGCATGTCCCGCACCATGAGCCGATAGACTCGGACTTTGATGTGGGAGCGACCGGCCAGGAAAAAACGAGCCTCGGCGGTCGTCTCGGCATCGAGAATCGCCCGGATCCTCTCATCCATCCGGCCATCGATGAATTGCTCGTCCGTCATCTTGCGAAAAGTGACGTTGATCGCGGCCGTCCGGCCGTCCTCCGAGATCAGGACCTTCTGGTAGAGGGGATCGGCCAGGGCGCGCTGCCGGACGGCCTTAAGTTCGTCGGGGTCGGTGGGGATCTCATCGAGGAAGCTCGCCACCTCGATCCAGTCGTTGCCGGCGTCGTAGCGGAAGGCGACGACGTCGGTCAGGCTCTGGACCTTCCGGACCTCGGGAAACCGAGCGATCTGGTCGGTCACGCGCCGGAGCCTCGCCAGGGTCTCGGCCTGGAAGACGTCCTCCGATTGCATGGCGATCACGAAGACCTCGTCGTCCCCGAAGTCCCGAACCGCCTGGCGATAGACCTCCTGCGCCGGATCTCCCCTTGGCAGGAGGGGCTCGGTGGAGGGATCGATCTGGAGGTTGAGACCCGGGGGGTCCCACGCGACCAGCGGGGCGAGGGCGAGAAGGCTCACGAAGCTGATTGTCAGCAGAATTGCACGGGGGAAGCGGACCACCCACACCGGTCGCCAGGCCACCGCGCTCCCGGCCGCGGCGAAGGCCACTGCCACGGCTAGGGCGAATTGGAGAGGATCTGCGGCTACGGCTGGTTCCAGCTCGATCTCCCAGACAACCACCTCCCAGTGTACGCGGTAAGCTTGAGGCCGGGAGAGGAAGTAGGCATATTCCCGCCCGGCGTTGTTCTGTCGGGGCGTGGCGCAGCTTGGTAGCGCGCTTCGTTCGGGACGAAGAGGTCGCTGGTTCGAATCCAGTCGCCCCGACCACCCACAAAAACGCAGATCCGACAGGGGTTTGCAGACCAAAGCGCGGGTCCTTCGGGGCCCGCGCTTTTGTCTGAGGGCTATCTGTGGGTTCGCCGACCCGGGCGCTCCGGCCGGAGCCTGGGGTGGAGCGAAGCCGCCGGAACTCCCGCGGGTAGCCCCTCCGTGCCATATCGTCCTCCTCTCACGCTCTTGGCAGCGGAATCCAGCTACCTATCTCCGCCAGAGCTGGAGCACGCCACCCTTCAGAATCTCCTGAAACGCAGCAGCGCTAGACTCCACGCCCCGTACCACCGCGACGGAGAACCAGGGAATGGCCCGAAGCTACTGGCTCGTGAAATCCGAGCCCTTCAAGTACGCGTGGGACGAACTGGTCAAGGACGGCTCGACCTACTGGGACGGCGTGCGCAACTACGAGGCGCGGAACAACCTGGCCTCGATGCGGAAGGGAGACCTCGCGCTGTACTACCACTCGAACCAGGGGAAGGAGGTGGTCGGCGTCGCGCGCATCACGCGCACCGCGTACCAGGACCCGACGACGAAGGACGAGCGTTGGGTCGTCGTGGACCTGGAGCCCGTCGTACCGCTGAAGCGGCCGGTCACGCTCGCGGAGATCAGGGCCGACGCCTCGCTCGCGGAGATCCAGCTCCTGCGGCGCGGAAGGCTCTCGGTGGTTCCCGTCACGAAGCCCGAGTTCCAGCGCGTCCTGAAGCTCGGCAAGACCAGCATCCCGCGGGTGAAGAAATGAGCGACGCGCCCCCGGAGCTCGACGCCGAGCAGCTCGACCGCATCGGCGAGAACGTCCCGCTTCTCGAAGGCATCCGCACGACGCGGGCGATCCGCCGGCTGCGGCCCGATCCGGTCCCGCGAGAGCTCCTGCGGAAGGTCTGCGAGGCGGGGACGTTCGCGCCGAGCGGCGGCAACCGTCAGCCGTGGTTCTTCATCGCCGTCACCGAGACGGAGCGCCGGGCCTGGGTGGCCGACCGCTACCGGCTCGTGTTCCACGAGTACATCGCGCCGGCCCTCGAGGCCGCGAAGGCGCCCGGCTATCCGGAGGGAAAGAAGCGGAACATGGAAGCCGCGCTCCACCTCGCGAACCACCTCCACGAAGCGCCGGTGCACCTGTTCGTCGCGGGCTGGAAGCGGCGCGGCACCGAGCAGTCGCAGGCGCTGTTCCCGGCGATCCAGAACGTCCTGCTCGCGTGCCGCGCTGTCGGCCTCGGCGCGTCCCTGACGACGCTCCACACGAGCTTCCGCGAAGAGCTCGACCCGTGGCTCGGTCTACCGCCGGAGATCCCGACCTGCGCGCTCATCCCGATCGGCTGGCCAATCGGCCGCTACGGCCGCCCACCGCGCGAGCCGGTCGACACAAAGCTCAATTTCGAGCGCTTCGACGCACCGATCGAGGCTGCGTCGAGCCAGATGGGGAAATCCTCCCGGACGCCGACGAGGCGGATGACCCCTCCGCGGTCCAGAACGTAGGTCGTCGGGTGCGGCACGCCCTGCTCGACGGCCCCCTCGGCGCACCGTGGCGCCTGCGCGATCGCTGGATCGCGCACATGACGGCGCGGGGGGTTCACCAGCGCTGGATCCTGTTCGCGGGACTCGCGGGCATGTTCGCGGGAGGCTTCACCTTTACGGTGCTGGCGGTCTCGCTAAAGAATATCGCTGCGGAACTCGGATCCACGGAGACGACCCTGGCCTGGGTGGTGACCGCACCGATCCTGTTTTCGGCGATCGCACTACCGCTCCTCGGCAAGTTCGGCGACATGTACGGACATCGGCGCGTCTTCCTGCTCGGGTCCGGTGTCGCAACGCTGCTCTCGTTCGTGACGGCCGGGGCCTGGGATGCCTACTCGTTGATCGGCCTGCGCGTGGCGGCCTCGGTCGTCGGAGCGGCCTCTGGTCCGAGCTCCATGGCGTTGATCTTCACTGCCTACAGTCCCAAAGAGCGCACGCGGGCCATGGGTTGGTGGTCGATGATGGGAGCCGGTGCACCGGCGTTGGGCCTGATCGCGGGTGGCCCGATGGTCCAGTACATGGGCTGGCGCATGCTCTTCATCGTCCAGGGTGTGTTCTCGGTGCTTGCACTCGCCCTCGCCTGGTTCGTGCTCGTCGAGACCGCCCGACTGAAAGTGCGCCTCGATGTTCTGGGCTCCGTCCTTCTAACTGCGAGTGCGGGTTGCCTGATGTTCGCACTCAGCCAGGTCGGAGAGTTGGGTTTCAGCTCTCCATGGATCTGGGGTGCGATCGTGCTCGGCGTCGTGTTCGTGTACGGGTTCGTACGCATCGAAGAGAAGACGGAGGAGCCACTGCTGCCTCTGCAGTTCTTTTCCTATCGCAACTTCACCGCACCCATCCTGTCGGGTGCGCTGGAGAACGGGGCGTACATGGGGGCGTTCGTACTGGCTCCATTTCTGCTGCAGAACGTGTTCGGATTGACCCTCGTTACCACGTCACTCTTCATGCTTCTCCGCACCCTGACGCTGACCCTGACTTCTCCACTGGGTGGAGTTCTGGGCACCCGCGTCGGCGACCGCAGGGCTTCGATGCTCGGAACAGGGACGATCACGGTCTCGATGGCCGTGCTGGCAACGGGCGCGTCGATCGAGTGGATCGTCGTGGTGGGCGCTGGGTTGATTCTGCAGGGACTCGGTCAGGGACTCTGCGGCCCCTCATTGAACGCCGCAGTCGCGGGAGCGGTTCCGCCGGAGCACCTGGGTGTGGCTACGGCGGCCAAGAACTTGTTCAATCAGGTCCTGACTGCGTTCGGGATCGCTTTGCTTGCTGGACTCTACGCCGGTGGGTCCGGCTATCAGGCTGCCTTCTTCGCAGGTGGCGTCATGGCGCTGCTCGCCTTGTGCGCTGCCACCTTCATGAAGAAGGACCGACCGCAGGCTCCCGGCGTTCTCTAACGGCCACGAACCAGGTCTGCGGCCCGCCGAGGTACCCGGAGTGTTTGACACGAGGTGCCTGCTCGGACGAGGATCCAGAACGCAGTCACTTTGTCCTGTCTCCGATCATCGCCTCCGCTCGTCACGCCGAGCCTTCTCGCTTATCCTGCCGAGCCATGATCGCAGAGCGAAAGCAGTTCTTCATCGACGCTTTGAAGGCCCACTATCAGCAGACGATCTCCGCTGCGCACCAGGCCGAGAGCCGTGCGGCAGAGACGGCTGCCGAGATCCGGAGCGACGCCCGCCGTAAAGAAGACGCCAAGGGCGCCGTCGAGTTCAACCGCATGGCGGCCGGGCACAAGGGTCGCCGCGAACGCGCCAAGAAAGAGCTCAAGACGCTGATCGCCTTCGCGAAGCGAGGCGTGCGCGCCTACGCGTCGGGGACGCCCGTCCAGGTCGGCGCCATGGTGGACTTGAGCATCGAAGGCGACGAGGGCAGTGAAGAGCGCACACTGTTCATCCTGCCAGTCGGCGCCGGAACGGAGTTGACCGGCCCGGGCGGAGACGGGTTCATCTCAGTCATTACCCCGGCATCTCCCGTCGGCAAGGCGATCCAGGGCGCCCGCGCCGGCGACACCGTCGCGGTCGTGATCGGCGGGAAGGATCGCGAGTGGACGGTGGTGGACGTCTGCTGAAGGAGGCTGCCCGGTGACGGGTGCCACCCAGTGACGGGTGCCAGTGACGGGTGCCACCCACGCGTCGCACTTGATTTGGCGGATGAGGGGCGTGTTGCGGTCTTCCTGTGAATTCTGGGGCTCGATTCTCTCCTGTGGCCCTTGGGCCAGGCCGGCGATCGCACGAGATATCGGGAACGCCCCCGTCCAAGCCGGAGCGGGGTGGCTCGGACAAGATGGGAAGCGGCGCAGCGCCTCGGAGCCTCAGGAGAGTCTGGGCTGCTATGCGGGGCCGGGCTCGGGGACTCGGACTAGGCAGCCACCCGGAGGGTAGGACCACGGGGGGAAGCGGACGTTGCGGAATCCCGAGCGCCACTGGGCCGAAGCCTCGCGGAAGGCGTCCACGAAGTCCCGGAAGCCCTCGAGAAAGCGCTTGCGAAGGCTCCGCTCGGTCGCGTGGCAGGCGGGGCGTGGCGAACGCTTCGGACGGCGTGGGGCCGCATGCCAGTCCTGAGCCAGCACTTCGCGGCGCATCATCGCCGGATTGCCGGAGCGTCTGCGCTCGGCGGCGAGCTCGCGCTCGCGTGCCGCGATGGCCTCGGAAATCTCGCAGCCCCCCGAACCCGAACCGATCTCGGTGGGAAGAGGATGAATCACGAGCGTCCCGCGAACGCGAAACCCATCCGGGCTCGGCGGCGCTTGGCCGCGTTGCCGAGCGCGGTAGCGGGCACCGCGGTAGGCCTTGCGTCCGACCCAGGATACCTCGCGCAAGCCGGGCTCCCCCGCCCGTGTCCACAGCAGGAGCCCTGGCCAGTGGCGGCTCTGGCTGCACAGGCCCGCATTGACGGGATTGGTGACGACATAGGCCAAGCGATCGAGCAGGGCCGCGTCGTCGAGCACGGGCTCGGCGAAGTAGCGCCGCTCGAAGACGACGCCACGTCGTTCCCGGATGGTGTTGATGGATCGGGCAAGGTTGCCAAGCAAGTAGCTGGCCCAGGCGGCCAGCTCACCCTGGGTGTCTCGCACGAGCAGGTGGAGGTGGTTGGACATGACGCAGACGCCAAAGAGGCGGACTCCGGGGTAGGCGCGCTGCGCGCGGGTGAGCCACTCGAGGACGGCCTCGTTGACAGCGGGTTCTGGGCGCAGCAGGAAGCGCGCCTGGTGGCAGCGGGTGGTGACGAGGTAGTCCGTGTTCGGTGCGTGACGTCGCAGGGGCCGACCCATACGGACGGCCGGAGCAGCAAGAGTCGTGCCTTGTCCACATACGCCACGATCAGCGCACTGCGTGCGCTCTGTTGCGATCGGCAGGTCTGCGGCCGACATGCGTTGCCCTTGGTTCACGTTACATGGAGTGCTGGCCGTTCACCGATTCATCCCACCGCCAACACGAGAACGGTTGGGTGGCACCCGTCTTGGCACCCGTCTTGGCCGGCCAGACCGAGCACCCATCTCCCGGGATCTCTCGCTGCGCTTCCCGTCGGGGATCGCCGCGGCCGCGGCGAGGGGGTTGCTAGCGCTCGACCGCGTAGCCGAGGGTGACCACGGCCTTGATGGATTTCTCGCGCGAGGAGGTGTCGTTCCGGCCGTAGTCGGAGATCTCCGTTGAATGCGCCGGCGTAATCTGGAAGACGCCCTGCCGGGCGGACACGAGATGGCCGATCTGCCCGCCGCCGTTCTCGGCGAGAACCTCGGCCCGCTGGCGGGCATCGGCCGTAGCTTCGGCCAGCATCGAGATCTTGAGCTCGCCCAGGCGTGTGTAGAAATACTCGGGTCGATAGGACGAGAACTCGACTCCTTGCTTGACGAGATCTGCGGAGTTCCTCGAGACCGACGAGACAAGATCGATGTTCACGGAGCTGACTCCGATCTCCTGGCTCAACGCGTAGCCCTCGACCTGATTCGTCATCGCCCCCTGTGCGTTCTTTGCGAACAGCACGGAAGTGCCGACCGGAAAGAATTCGTACGAAGCCTTCGGAACGCCCTGGTCGTGAAGAAACGCTTCGACCGCCGCTCGGTGTCGAGAGAGGTGTTCGTACGCGGCCGTCAGCTGGGGAGCCCGCGTCGTGAACGAGCCTTTCCACGACGCGAAGTCCGCGACGATCTGCTTCTCGGCGAAGCCCTTGACCTCTAGCGCCTGGCTCTCCTGCTTGACCCGAATCACCGCCCTCGAGACGACGACCGAACTCGCCAGCATGCCGAGGGCGATCGCAACGCCGAGGCCAACCGACCCCCAACCCGAGCGTGCTTCACTCATGTTCCGACTCCGATCTGTCCGGCGCTGCGAAGCGCTAGAAGAAGGCTACCAGGTTGGGACCCTGTGCCAGGGGGCATCAGTCCCAGCGGATCTCGGGAAGAGCATCATCCGGCCCCGGTGGCGGAATCAGGAAGGGGCGAATGTAGTGGACATAGAAATACGAGTTCTTGCGCGGCCAGGCGCCCTTCTCGGGATCCACCGAGATGCCACAGCAGTCGGCGAGACCCAGATCCCGCACCATCTCGTGATCCGACTCGAGGACGTACCCAACCGGATCGCGTCCGCCCGGCCGGTACTGGTCGCTCGCGAAAGCCATTCCGAGCAGGAGAATCACTGAGAGCGCCGCCCAGGCCACGATCCCGCGCCGCATCCAGGGCGCCCAGGGAGTCGCGAGCAGGGCGTCGGCGCCGAGGACGAGGGGCAGCACCGCCGCCTGGAGCGCGATCAGGTTGTGCCACCAGGTCACCACAGAGGGCGAGAGGGCGTTGGCGATGAAGCAGGCCACGAAGGTCCAGAGGGCGTACTCACCGAGCCAGGTGCGCGGCGGTGTCGGATCACCGGTCCCGGCGGAAGACGAAGCGCGGCGGTGGCGCCAGAGCCAGAGGTTCGCCACGACGGAGACGACCACGGTCGCCGAAGCCAGGCGGCGCAGGATCGAGAAGAGCGGCATCAGCCAGGCATCCGCCCGCGCGCCGAAGGTCGGAGTGAAGTCGAACACCAACAGACTCTTCGAGCAGTCGAGGGAGGCGTAGCGAAACCAGTAGAGCATGCCCTTGAAGGGCGGCCAGACCTGGACCAGGTTGCGCCCGACGTAGCCTTCGCTCCCGGGGAGGAGACGCGGCTCTCGGGCCAACTCGAGAAAGAAGGGCACCAGCGCACCCACGGTGACGGCCGCACCCACGGCGACGCCTCCCCAGTGGGGCCGCCACCTACCGCGCAGCCAGAGCAGAACCGCGGCGATCACCAGGATCATCGCGTCGACGTGGAGCTGGAAGGTGAGGCCGACCCCACCCACCAGGAGCGCCGAGTGGAGAAAGCTCGGGGTGTGGCGCTGTCGGTAGCAGGCCCAGGCGTGGAGCGCGCCGGTCAGAAACACGTAGTTCGAGTTGTCGAGCCAGGCCGACTGGAAGAGGCGCCAGGGGTTGAGCCAATAGACGACGGCGAAGACGAGCCGCGCGCGCCGGCCTAGCGCCTCTCCCACCACCCGGTCGAGCATCAGGTAGGCGACCACGTGGCAGAGCAGGATCAGCACGACCGGCGCCCGCGGATGCATCCAGAGCTTCAGTGGCAGGCCCACCACGAGCGCCGTGAGTCCTCCGGGCACGTATCCCCCCGCGGACGAGGCTACCGGGTTTCCCAACGGCACCCAGATCTGCTTCGCAGCCAGGAGCCAGCCCCGCGAGAGGAGGCTGATCCCGTCTCCCGCGACCTGTACCCGCGCGAGCATGAGCAGCGAGATCGCCAGCCCGAGTCCGAAGAGCGCCCAGTGCGCCCGGCTCCGATCCAGGTCCGTCAACGCGAGGCTTCCTCGTCGCGCAGCGTCCCGTCGAGCGCGACCGACCAGCGCGCCGCCAGCGACGGACGCCCGGCGGGCAGCCATGCGCCCCGGGTCGTGTAGAGGGAGACGACGAGGCGCTCCGATCCCTCACGCCGGACCAGGTCGATGCGCGCGAAACCGTAGCGCGAGGAGCCGAAGCGCTGGCCCTCGACGGCATTGATCGCATGGAGCGCCCCCCCACCCCCGCCGGCCACGACCTGGAGAGGTGGACCGGGTGGGCTCGGCTCGATGATCTGCAGGGAGTGGTGATGTCCGCTGGCGACGAGTTGGAGGGGGACCCCGGCCTCGGCGATTCGCCTGCGTGCCTCCGCCATGTAGCGGGCCTCGAACCTTCCGTGCGCCTCCAGCGACCGGGTGGGAGCGACGGGGTGGTGAGATACGAGGATCCGCCAGGGTCCGCGCGCCGACCGGATCGCTTCGGGGAGGTCGTCGAGCAGCTGCGCCTTGTGCACCGTGTCCATCGACTGGAGCAGAACCAGACTCACGCCGCGCCCGAGCTCGCGCACCGCGATCCGCTCCGCCGGCATGTCCCAGTTGGAGACGAAGTCGGGCACCGCCTCGACCTGGAGCTTCGGGCTCTCGGGCACGCGGTAGTCGTGGTTGCCCAGAACGGCGAGGATCGGGATCGGGTGGTGCTCACCCGGTGGCCTGCGACAGGCCTCCGCGACCTCGTCCGAGCGCGGCCCCGAGAGGTCGACGAAGCGGCAATAGGGACGAACCAGGTTCATGGCTACCCGGAGTCGCAGCTCCGCCTCCCGCAGGCCCGCCGGGTAGAAATTGTCCCCCAGGAGCAGCAGCGCGTCGACCGGGCGCTGCCGATCCGCGGCCTCCATGGCCGCTCCGACCCGCCTCTGGGCACTGGGCATCCAGTCCCAGTGGAGACGCTTTCCGGTGTCGCCAACGGCGAGGAGGGAGAAGCGGACTTCACCGTCGACCGCGGGTCCCGCCGGAGGCCCCGCTCGGTCCGAGCAGCCGCCCGACCCAAGCGAGGCAGCCAGTGCGAGGGCGAGTAGCCAGCGACCCCGATCGAGCGAAGCTCGAGTAGATGCGCTCGACCGGGCCATGGCAGGCAGAGTATCATCAGCGTGAGTCGAGGTCCCCCCATGAATAGACGTACCCTTGCATTTCTCCTCGCCGTTCTCGTCTCGAGCTGTTCCTCGGGCCCGGAACCCGAACCCGAAGTCGCCGTTCGGGTCGAGGCAGTGACCCTCGATCCGCACTCGAACTCACCGGTGCTGGTTCTGGGGGAACTCGAAGGCTCGAGACGCCTGCCGATCTGGATCGGATTCAGCGAGGCGCGCTCCATCGCCACCGTTCTCGAGAACCAATGGCAGCCGCGGCCCAACACCCACGATCTGGCCAAGCGCTTGATCGACCAGCTCGAAGGCAAAGTCGAGCGCGTCGTGGTGACCCGCCTCACCGAGGAGATCTACTACGCGCTCATCATCGTCAAAGCCCAGGGGCGAATCGTGGAGGTCGACGCGCGCCCCAGCGATGCCATCGCGATCGGGCTCCGCTACGAGGCGCCTCTCTTTGTCCGGGAGGCGGTCTTCGAACGCAGCGTCGAGGATCAGATGGGAGAGGAGCCGGGGAAGGAGGTCCGCAGCGTTCCGCCCCGGGACCATCTGGAATCCCATCGGCAAGTTACCTCGTCGAAGCTGCGAATCCAAAGCACAAACGCCTCCTAGAGTCTGGCGGCGGGCGCCCTTGCCGTCGGAGGCAACCGGCGCGCACCGGCACAGCCTCGACAGCTCGCGACCCGCTTCGAAGTTGCGTTTCAGACATGCATCGATGCGTATTACCTGCGGCCTTGCCACCGACGAAGATTGTGTTTCATTGACAAGAAGTGTCCCTGGTGGCAGGATCCGTCCTGCGCTCGCGACGACGCGCGGCGATCGGAGCCCCCGATGACACACTCGGAATTGGCTTGGGAGTTTGCCGACTTGTTTGGCGAGCTACCGGCGGAACAGATCAACGAAGTTCTCGCGAAGAACGTTCCGCTGGAAACGCTGGAGTTCTTCAACTCCTATGCCGAATCTTTCGGGAAGTCGGAGGGCGTCGAGGGCGAAACGTTCAAACGCCTACCCAATCTTCTGCTACTCGGCTATCTGCTGCGCGTGCTCGAGGAGCGTCTGCTCGACGAAGACGACGACGTCGGCCTCTCCTGACTCGTCACCAGCGCCAGGGAAGTTCGAACCGGGCGCGCACTCCACCCCGGGTGACGAGATCTCCTCAGGCTTCTGGCGCGCGCAGAGCCGATGCGCGGCTGAGCCAGCTCAAGTTGACTCCGTTGATGAGGACGTGCGCAGCGGCCGGCGCCAGCAGGTTCCCGGTGAAATCGAAGAGCGCACCGAGCAACACGCCCGCCAGGGCGGCGAATCCGGTCCAGGGCAACAGCTCCCTTCTCGGAACGAGATGCGCCATGCCGAAGAGAAGACTGGCGAGCACCAGACCCACGCGGGGTTGGAGCGCACCGCGGAAGAACGCTTCCTCGCCCAGACCACTGGCGAGGGCCAGGACCACCACCTGCGCTCCCGAGAGCGGCCCGAGGATTTCGGCGAGACGCCCCGCCAGGACGCGGCCCATCCGGGTGTAGCGGATCCAGAGCCGCGACGAGAGGATCAGCCCCGCGCCGACCAGCAGCCCGAGAAGAGCGTGCCGAAGCAGCAGGCCGACCTCGGGGCTCACCACTTCCGGGGCCGCAAGGAAGGGGCCCTGGCCGTCCACGAGCCACCGCCAGGCCACGGCAACCACCCCCATCACCAGATAGAAGGCGACGGCCAGCGGAACCAAGGGGAATCGCGAGCCCTCTCCCCCGGGGGACGATGTGGCTTCCGAATTCATGGCGTTCCCCTGCCGGGATGGTTAGCCTTGCTTTGCCGTCGACGCTCTCCCGGGGAGGGCGTCGACGCGCGTTTTGGAATCAGCCGTCAGCGAACTCCGGCTCGGCCGAGCTGTAAAGCGCGACGAAGGGTGGCCTCATGTCCGTCTCGGAACGGGTCCCGATGACTCCTCGCGGTCACGCGATGATTCAAGAGGAATTCAAGCGCCTCAAGACCATCGATCGGCCGCAGATCGTCAAGGAGATCGAGGAAGCCCGCTCCCACGGTGATATCTCGGAGAACGCCGAGTACCACGCGGCCAAGGAACGCCAAGGGCTGCTCGAAGGGCGGATCCGGCTCCTGGAGGACAAGCTCGCCCGAGCCCAGATCATCGACGGAACCGGCCAGGGCACCGACCGCGTGAGCTTCGGTGCAACCGTGGTGCTGGAGAGCACCGACTCCGGCGAGGAGGTCACCTACACCATCGTGGGTGAGGACGAGGCGGATCTCAAGAGCGGCATGATCTCGGTGACCTCGCCTGTCGCCCGCGCCCTGATGGGGAAGGAGCAGGGTGCCGAGGTTCAGGTACGGGCACCCAAGGGCATCCGAGAGTTCGAAATCCTGGAGATCCGACTGGGCTCCGAATGAGCGGAGTCGGCCAGAGGTGAGAAACCAGAGGCGGGATCGGAGCCCGCTGGGAATTCGCCGACATCTTGCGTCCCGGTTGGCCCTTGGAGTAGCCTTGACTCGAGCATCCTGGCGAGCTTTCTCGGCTTTTCCCCTTCCCGGCGAGTCCGATCGGTGCGATCGCTTCAACTGAAGTTCAGTGCCTTGGTGGTCACGCTGCTGTTGGTGGCGTCCATCGGCCTGGCTTGGATGGCGACTCGGCACGAGCGCGCTGCGCTGGAGACCGGGGTGCGAGCGCATGGGTCCGCCCTCGCGACGAATCTGGCCGGAGACGCAAAGATTCCTCTCCTGGCCGAGGACGCGCTCGCCATGGGAGCTCTGGTCCAGCAGTCCGGCGAGGAGGAGGGACTGGTCGCAGCGCGTCTGATCAAACAAGAGAGATCCGGCGCTGGTAAGATCGTCGCCTCCCTGGATCCCGACGAGCAGGACAAGGAGACGGTGCTCCTCGCCCGGATGACCGCAGAGGAACCGGACCGGACCCTGTTCGATCGACATGGCGACCGTCTGGTAGTGGCGACACCGGTCGTTTTCAGTGGCGAGCGGTTGGGCGAGGCCCAGATCGAGCTCGATCTGGGCGTTCTGGTCGAACCCGTCTTGAAGAAGAGCCAACGTCAGCTCGCGACCCTCGCCGTCGCCGTCGTGCTCCTGGGCATTCTTGGAGGAATCGGCTTCGTAACGCTGCTGATCGCACCCATTCGCCGACTCCACGCCGGCGTCGAACGACTCGCCGATGGTGACCTGGCCACCCGGATCCCGCCGACCTCTCGGGACGAAGTGGGCGAGCTCACGCGGGCGTTCAACAAGATGGGCGAGTCGCTCTTGCAGAAGGAGCGGATCCAGAAGGCCTTCGGCCGCTACGCCAGCGACTACGTCCTGAACACCCTGCTGGAGAGCCCGGAGGGAAGCGAGTTGGCAGGCACCGAACGCGAGGTCACGATCGTCTTCGCCGACATTCGCAGCTTCACACGCCTCTCCGAGGGAATGAAGGCGCACGACGTGGTCGCGCTGCTGAACGAGATCTTCCAGCTCGTCTCGGATCGCCTGCTGATCCGGGGAGGCACCATCGACAAGTTCATTGGCGACTCGGTGATGGCGTATTTTGGCGCGCCGGTGCCGAATCCCGACCACGCGGTGCATGCGGTGAGTGCTGCCATCGACATCGAGCAGGCGGTCGCCGTGCGAAACCAGCAGCTGGGTGGAGACGGTCAGCGCGTCGAGCTCGGCATTGGCATCCATACCGGGATCGTGGTCGTCGGTACCATCGGCTCGGACCGGCGTACGGATTTCACCGCGGTGGGCGACGCTGTGAACGTGGCCCACCGCCTGGAGAAGCTCGCCCGACCCGGCGAGATCCTGGTCTCGGAAGCGGTTCAGCGACACGTCCGGGGAACGGTGGAGCTGAGGTTCGAGGGCGAGCGCCAGCTCTCCGGTCGGAAGGAGCCCGTTCACGTATACTCCGTCGATCCCTCGCCCCCGCCCGCGAGTGCCGCGGGAGCGGACGGCCACGCGGAGCCAACGTGATCCGCACGCTCTCCCTTCTGCTTTTTCTCGCCTTCATCTCCTGCACCACGCCTCTCGAGCTGGGAGAGCGCCGCTATCACGAGGGCGACCGCGTGGCGGCACTCGAGATCTGGCGAAGCGTCGACACCGGCAGCCTCTACTACCGGTCTGTCCAGCGCCGCATCAAGGAGGTCGAAAACGAATCGGCGTCACTGGTGGCGCTATTCAAGAAGAGAAGCCGCTACTACGAACGGAAGGGGAGACTGGCGGAATCCGTGCTGAACTACCGGCTCGCCCTCCAGCTCCGACCGGATGATCGCGCCACCTTGGACCACGTGCAGATGCTGGCTCGAAGCCTCTCGGCGCATGTCGAGGAAGCGAGAAACGCCTACGTCGAGGCGTACGAGGCGGGGGACCTGATCGGCGCCAAGAGCCAGCTGGCGGCCCTCCGCACCCTCGACCCCTTCGACCCCAGGCTCGCAACCGATGAGCGCCAGCTCGAGGACAGATTGCATCGCAAGGTGAAACCGCTCCTCGCGAAGGGACGTCGTGCCTTCTCGTCCGGAAATTTCGGGAGCGCGGAACGCGCCTTCCGTCTGGTGCTCGAGCTCGATCCGGAGAACGAGACGGCCAGAGGCAACCTCTCCTTCATCACGCAGATTCGCGACGTCGAGAAGGCCTCGGCCGGGGCGGACTCCCGCGGTGTCGATCCACCTCAAATCCACGCCACGGACCAGGAGATCCGGGCCGAGGGCTTCTACTTGAACGCCCTCGACGCCGAGCGCCAGGGGAGGCTCTACAGGGCAATCGAGTACGACATGAAAGCCCTGCAGGCGAATCCGGAAAATCCGCACCCGGAAGCGATTGCCCATCTCGCAGAGCTGCGCAGCAAGATGCCGCCGGCAGAGGAGCTGATCCGGCAGGGCCAGGAGGACTACCAGCAAGAAGACCTCGAAGCGGCTCTGGAGCAGTGGCGAAAGGCGCTGCTGATCGACCCGGGCAACGCCCAGGCGTTGGAGTACGTGGCCCGTGCGGAGCAACTGCTTTCGAACCTCGAGCGGCTGCGGGCCGAGCCCGATGTCGGATCAGAGAAGGAATGACCGGATGAGGTTCGCCGTGCTGGTCCTGGTCGCCGCGGGCTTCGGCTGTTCGACGCTCCTGGATGTGGAGCGAGCGCGCGAGGTGTTCCGGGGCACAGAGGAACCGACGGTTCCGATCCTGGTGGAGTCTCCCGCGCTGGAGCTGCCGGCACCGCGGGGGCTGCGCGCGATCTCGGGCCAGCTACGAGCCATCCCCCTCAAGTGGGATCCCCTGCTCACCGGCGACGTCAGTGGGTACGTGATCGAGCGGAGGAAAAAAAAGGGGAGCCGCTTCCAACGAATCAGCGCGGTACCCGGGCGCTTCGAGACCCGCTACGTCGATCGGGGCGACGATCTCGCTCCCAAGCAGGGCTCGACGGGAGGTCGTGCCGATCTCGGAGATGGCGCCTCCTATTGCTACCGAGTGAGGGCTTTCGACTCCAGTGGCCGAATCGCCGGGGCACCGGATCCCGATGTCTGCGCGACCACGGCCTGGCTGCCCGCAGCTCCCAGCGGCCTTCAGGCTTTCAGCCATCAGCCCCGGGAGGTCGCTCTCAGCTGGCCTCCGGCGCCGGACCACACGGTGGTGGGATATAGGGTGTTCCGGAGTCCGGCAAGGCATGGAGACTACCTCCTGATCGCCCGGTTGGACGGCCGCTTCTCCACCACCTACGTGGACCGCGGACTCGGCGCCCTGCGGGTCTTCTACTACCGGGTCGCCTCTGTCAACGCCGCCGGCGGCGTGGGCCAGAAGGCCTCGGAGGTCCGCGCGGTGACCAAGCCCGAGCCCCTCCCGCCCATCGGTCTGCGCGTGGAGGAGCAGCGGCTGGGCTCGAACCACCTTGCCTGGGATCCCAACGTAGAAGAGGACATCGCCGGCTACCGGTTGCTGCGGATTCGCGAGGGGTCCAGCTCCGGCGAGATCGTCGCCACCCTCGCGCCGGGTGCGACCCATGCCGAGGACCGCGAGATTGGAGCCGGGGAGCGGCTCTCCTACCAACTGGTGGCATTCGACAGAGACGGCCTCGAGAGCGAGCTGTCGGATCCCATCGAGGTGGAGAGCGTCGGCTACGGCCTCCACGCCCTGCCACGGGAAGGCGCCATCCACCTGCACTGGAAGCCGGAGATCCAGGAGGGCTTCGCCGCCGCGCGGGTCCTGCGTGAGAGAACCTTCGGCAGCGACGAGATCGCCCAGGTTCCCTCGGAGGGATTCGTCGATACCGACGTCAAGCCCGGCCACCGCTACCGGTACCAGGTCGTCCTGGTCCGCGAGGACGGCTCCGAGGCACCGCCCTCCGTGGTAGTCGAGGCCACCGCACCGAAGTAGCCTGCGGAGCGATCTGGTTGCGTTCTGGGCGACACGCTCGGCGCCCTGGCCACGCGACCCGGTGAAAAAAGCAGGCTAGAATCCCTGCCCTTCGTTCCCCGGTAGCTCAGCTGGCAGAGCAAGCGGCTGTTAACCGCTGGGTCGTAGGTTCGAGTCCTACCCGGGGAGCCAACCCTTCGTTGTCACTCGAACAGGGGTTGGCCATCGAGGGCGGAGGGAGGCGCGATTCCGAGGCGCCTCGCCAATGTCGGGGCAATGTCGACGGTCTTGGCGGGTCCCGGCATCCGCCCCCCCTCGATTCCGGCACCCCAGAAGATCAGGGGGATCGCCCTGTCGTAGAGGTACGGTGTGCCGTGCGTGGTGCCCTCATCAAAGGGGGAGATGAGGCAGGTGGGCGCGATCTGCACCACCAGGTCGCCGCTGCGCTCCGGATCGAAGGAGTTGCGGTAGAGGCGGGCGAACTCGTTCTCGCCCCTCTCGATCTCCTCCGGAGTCCACACCTTCGCGATCGCGGGCTCCGCTTCGAGAATCCGTCGGGTGGCGGCGATCACGTCTTCCACCGCCACGCCGTAGCGCCGGGCGAGGGAGCGATCCACCCCCAGCTGAAAGCCCGCGAAGATCACCCAAGGCCGTGGAAACGAGAAGAGCGGGCTGAACTCCCAGTGAAGCTTCGCCATCAGTCGGAGTCCGAGGCGCCGGAGACCGACGCGCCCGCCCTTCACGGGGCACCGGTTGCCACCCGTCTGCTCCAGCCACTCGGGAAGGGGCAGCACTCCGTGATCCGACGTCAGCACGACCAGAACCGCACCCGGACCCAGCTCCCGCTCCAGGAAGTCCAGGAAGCGCCCGATGGCGAGGTCCAACCGACGGAGAGCGTCTCGCGACTCGTGGCTGTAGGGCCCGTAGAGGTGCCCTACGTAGTCCATCGCCGAGAAGGAGACCGCCAGCAAGTCGGGCGACGATCCGCGACCCAGCCCCTCCTCTCGCACCAGTGCGGTCGCGAAGTCGAAGCTCGCCTCGTCGAGGAAGGGCGACGCCACCAGACGCGCAGCGAACTCCTCGAGATCTTCGTCTCGGAGCGGATGGCCGCTAGTGCGCCCAAACCGTTCGGATTCGCCCGAGAAATCGTCGGGGCGTTGCGGTGGCCCGCCTTCGTCGGCGATGTGGTTCCAGTTGGGGGGAACACCGGCGAGGAAGCCATCCTCGGGCGGGGTGCGCCCGTTGAACGCCCGCACCCAGTGCGGGAGCCGATCCAGGTAGTAGCCGCTGGTGGTGAAGCCGACCTCTCCGACCGGGTGGAACCAGTAGGCGACATCCGGCGAGTGCCCAGCCAATGTGATCGCTGCGCGATCCTTCCCGGAGACGGAGAAGACGCGGCTCGCGGGGTTGGCCGACTTCATCCAGTCGCCGAGGGTGGAAGTACGGAGGTTCTTCGGAGAGCGCCCCTCCTCGCCCCCGAGTACCCGGGCGGCGGCGATGGAGTCTGCGACGCAGTAGACGGCCTTCCCCTCCTTCAGGTCCAGGAAGCGATTCCCGGGGATTCCCGTATGCCCCGGATGGCGGCCGGTGAGGATCGTCGCATGACCCGGGCAGGTCTCGGTCATGGCGTGGTCCAGAGTGGCCTCCGTGTAGACCCGCCCTTCCCTGACCAGGCGACCGAGACCTCCGGGAAGATCCGCATCGACCCGGTCCCGCGGCAGTTGATCGACCACGAGCACCAGGATCAGCCGAGCCGTCTCCTCACAGCGGGCCGGGCCGGCAATCCCGACCTCGATGGCGACGGCACCGAGCAGCGTCACCAGGGTCAACGCGCACTTGCGAGACACGGCTGTAGAACGTAGCTCGCGTCTCGCCATCGACGCTGCCCGGAGCGGAGGTATGGGGAATCCCCTGCGGGCCTCCCATCCGAGATCGAGACGGATACAATTCCGGCAGGGTCGGGTGCAGGAGGGTATACCGGGAATGCAGAAGATCGATCTGATGGGACTCGTCGGAGGCATCGCTGCGCTCGGTCTCCTGGCGCTGCTGGTCACCGTTCCGGTGCTGGCAGAGCCGGCTTGGGTCAGCGGCGAGGTGCGGCTCAACTTGCGCAGCGGGCCGGGAAATCAATTCCGGATCCTGGGGGTCCTCACGACCGGCGATTCCTTGCAGGTGCTGGAGCGCAACGAGAAGTGGACGAAGATCCGAACCGCCGAGGGCGAAGAGGGCTGGATCCCCGGCGGATACCTGAACCCGCAACCACCGCCCACGATCCGCCTCGAAGAACTCGAGGCCGAGGCAGCGAGCCTTCGCAGCGTTCTGGAGAGCGCCGAGGCGGAGGCCTCCGGTCTGCGGCGACAGAGTGAGGAGCTCTCGGCGAACGACTCCGAGCAGAAGGCGGAGATCGAGCGGCTCACCAAAGAGAACTATCGGCTTCACGCCGGTGAGCGCTGGGCGGAGTGGATCACCGGAGCCCTGGTCCTCTCAACGGGAATGGCCCTCGGCGCGCTGCTGAGCCGCATCTCGAGCCGCCGCGGCAGACAGCGACTGCGCCTCTGATCTCCACCCCAGGCTAGGGGAAGACCCCTCGCCGGCGCTTGGCTTCGCGGATGCGGGCGATGCCGTGCATCAGGGCTGCCGTGCGGAGATCCACCTGCTTCTCCTCGGCCGTCGCCAACACCTCGCCGAAGGAGCGCCGCATCAGCGCGATGAGCCTCGAGTTGACCTCCTCTTCGCTCCAGAAGAAATGCTGGAGGCCCTGGACCCACTCGAAGTAGGATACGGTCACGCCGCCGGCGTTGGAGAGAACGTCCGGCACCACGAATACGCCCCGCTCGTGGAGCATCTGATCGGCCTCGAGGCTGGTGGGCCCGTTGGCACCCTCCACCATGATCTGGCACTGGAGGTCGTCCGCATTCTCCTCGGTGATCTGGTTCTGCACCGCAGCGGGGACCAGCACTTCGCAGGGAACGGTCAAAAGCTCGGCGTTGGTGAGGCTCTCCGCTCCGGGAAAGCCGCCGACGAACTGGTTCGCGGCGACCCACTCGTCGAGCCGCTTCAGATCGAGGCCGCTCGGGGCGTAGACGCCGCTCTTCACATCCGAGACGGCGACCACGCGTGCACCGAGCTCGTCGGCGAGCCTCGCGGTCACGCGACCCACCTCGCCGAAGCCCTGGACAGCGACGCGAGCGCCCTCCATAGGGATCCCGAGGTGGCGGTAGGCCTCGACAATGCAGGTGACCACGCCGCGTCCGGTCGCCTCGGTGCGTCCCAGCGACCCGCCGATCTCGACGGGCTTGCCGGTGACCACACCGGGCACTGTATGGCCCTTCTGCTGGGAGTAGGTGTCCATGATCCACGCCATCACCTGGGCATCGGTACCGAGATCCGGTGCGGCGATGTCGCGGTCCGGCCCGATCACGTCGATGATCTCGGAGGTGTAGCGGCGCGTCACCCGCTGTAGCTCCGCGCGGGAGAGCTCGTTGGGATCGAGCCTGAGTGCGCCCTTCGCTCCGCCAAACGGGAGGTTCATGATCGCGCACTTCCAGGACATCCACATCGCCAGCGCGGTGACCTCGCCGAGGTTCACGTCCCGGTCGTACCGGACACCGCCTTTGGTGGGTCCCATCGTCGTCATGTGCTGCACGCGGTACCCGAAGACCGTGTCCACCTTGTCGTAATTGTCGCGGCGGAACGGAAAGGAGACCACGTGGGCGCGCTGGGGTGTGCGAAGCCGGTTCCAGATGTTGTCGTCCAGCCCCATCAACGCCGCGGTCCGATCGAGCTGTGCAACCGCCAGGCGATACATGGGTGTGTCCCACTCGAGCCTTTGATCCGCCACCGTGCGAGCCCCCCCGTGGGAGTCTCATCGGCGAACCGGCGGCATTCATGACACCCGGCCGCGCCCTCTCGCGCCGAGCGCCCAAAGGGAGATTCCGGAGATCAGTCGGTCAGGAACTCGGTGAGCTTGGCCGCGCTCTCGGTGGTGGCGATGAGCAGGACCCGGTCTCCAGGCTCGACCCGGTCGGCGCCCCGGGGCACCAGAAGGGTCCCGTTCCGGCGCAGCGCTCCGACCAGGACACCTCGTGGGAGCGACACTTCAGAGAGAGCGCCCGAGACGATGCGGCTCCCCTTCACCGCCTCCGCCTCCATGACCTCGACCCGGTCTCCGAGCAGGGCGGCCATGGAGTGCACCCGGGCGCCGGGGATGTGTTGAAGGATCAGGCCGATGGCGAGGAGCCGCGGGCTGATGATGGCGTCGATGGCGGTCTCGCCAATCAGGTTGGCGAGGGCCGGGTTGTCCACCAATGCGAAGGTGCGACCCGCTCCCAGGCGCTTGGTGAGCAGACAGGCCACCAGGTTGGTCTCGTGTTCCGCGGTCACCGCCACGAAGGTATCGACCCGTTCGACCTCCGCTTCCTGGAGCAGGGACTCGCTGGTGACCGGGCCGGAGACGACCAGGGTATTGGGCAGGGAATCGGCTGCACGGCGGGCGAGATCGGCGTCGGGCTCGATCAAGGTGACCCGGCTCTCGCTCTCCTCCAGGCGACGCGCCAAGGAGAGACCGATCCGGGTGGCGCCGGCGATCATCACGCGGTGGCCTGCCTTGGGAGGGGCACCCATCAGCTCGAGCACGCCCTCGAGGTCGCTCCGTTCGATGGCGAAGTAGACGATGTCCCCGGCCCCGATCTCCTCGTCGCCATGGGGAACCACGGTGTGGTCACCGCGATGGATCGCCGCGACCAGCGACGGAGTCTCGGCGAAGAAGAGTTTCATGTCCGAGACGGGTCGCTCGGCGAACTCGGAGTTCTCGGTGATGCGGAAGCCCGCCACCAGAAGCTCTCCGTCCATGAAGGAAACCACGTCGAGGGCGCTCGGAACTTCGAGAAGCGAGGCGACTTTTTCGACGGCCGCTTCTTCCGGATTCACGCAGAAGATCTCGACGGCGTCTCTCCGGCTGAGCTCCTGAAAAGCCTCTTCGTGCTCCGGGTCGCGGAGCCTCACCACCACGCGGGGCACCTTGAACATCGAGGCGGCAATCCGCCCGGCGATGAAGTTCACCTCGTCGGAGTCGGTAGTGGCCACCACCAGGCTCGCATCGGCGGCACCCGCTCGCCGCAGTGTGCTGGCGGTGGCGCCGTTGCCTTCGACGATGCGGACGTCGAGGGTTGCGGAGAGCTCGGCGGCACCTTTGGCGTTGTGCTCCACCAGGGAGACATCGTGTCCATCACCCGAGAGCTTCTCGGCCAGCGTCGTACCCACCAGCCCCCCGCCGACGATGATGATCTGCACGGCCTCGACCCACCCCTCCCCGTTCCCGCGCGAGCTTACGGTATCCCCGGGCAACCACCACGGCGCCGCTTCCCCGGGGGAGAAGCGAGCGTGCCGAAGCGCGAACGTGGACCAGAACATGGGGGCAGCGTAGGCTCTCCCCTGTGCGGCGAGAGCGGGCGAGGTTTCGGGTGGACGACGCGAAGTGAGCCAGGCAGGAGCCGACCTCTCCCTCGGCCGACTGGGAACAGGGAGCCGAGACGATCGGCTTCGCTTCCGCCTGATCATTCAGCTGCTGGTCCGCTGTCTGCATCTGCTTCGGCCGGTGCGCGGACATCTGGGGTTGCTCTTCCTCGGCTTCTCCGCCCTGGCCCTGATCTTCGTTCCCGTGGGCATCCTGCTGATGGACACGTTCTGGACCCGCGTCCTCCAGGGGAGCGCGCTCACCGCCCCGCAGGCGGCCTTCCTCTGGCTGGATCCGGCGGTCTTCGTCGAGGCGGGAGCCCTGAGCCCCGACCAGCGACGCCAGGTGCTGCTCCGCACCATCATCGCCGGGCTCGGCTTCGGTCTCGCGGCGACGCCCGGCGGCTTCGCCCTCTACTACTACCGTGTCTGGATCCTGCAGAAGGTGAATCAGGTCCTGCGGATGCGGATGATGGAGCGGCTCCAAACCCTCTCGCTCCGCTTCCACGCGGACAGCAAGATCGGCGACGCCATCTATCGCATGTACCAGGACAGCGCGATGGTGACCCAGTTGATCGACGTGCTGGTGATCGCCCCGATCGGCATGCTGGGTCGATATCTCTTCTGCATCGTCGTGGTGGCGTTCTTCGACCTCTGGCTGGCCCTGATCCTGGCCGCGCTCTGGCCACCGCTACTGCTCTCCGGATACTGGTTCTCGCGCCGCCTCCGCGTCCGCTTCCGCGCCGCGAGAGAGGCGAACTCCGCCCTCACCTCTCGCATCCAGGAGACCCTGCAAGGCATCAAGGTGATCAAGGCCTACGGGGCCGAGTCCATCGAGCAGGCCCGCTTCGAAGCCGACAGCCGCGTCGCCTTCGACGCGGCCTTCGCAGCTCGCGGACTCCTCGCCGTCTTCGTGGTCCTGCTGTTCTGGGTGGTGGTCTCCGCCATCGTGGCGTCCACCGGGCTGGCGGCCCTCAAGACCTTGAGCAACGACCGGGTCCTGGTAGCGGCCCTCGGCTTCAGCGCCTGGACCCTCGGGCTGTTCAACTACTTCAAGGCGCGATTCGGCGACGGCGCCGGGCAGCTCCGGCAACTGTTTCGCACCTGGGGGCGGACCCAGGACATCGCCATCGGTCTCGACCGAGTCTTCGAGCTACTGGACCTGGAGCCCGAGATCGTGGACGCACCGGACGCCATCCCCCTCGAGGAGGTCCGCCAGGGGATCCGCTACAGGAGCGTGCGCTTTCGCTACCAGCCGGATCGCCCCGCCCTCGAGTCGGTCAGCTTCGAAGCCCGGATCGGAACCATCTCGGCGATCGTCGGCCCGACCGGGTCGGGCAAGACCACGCTGATGGCGCTGCTCCTGCGCCTCTTCGACCCCCAGGAGGGCGCGATCGAGATCGACGGGGTCGACATCCGCGCGCTCCAGGTCGCGAGTCTGCGCGAGAGCGTGGCGGTCGCCCTTCAGGAGAACCTGCTCTTCGGAACCACCGTGCGCGAGAACATCCGTTACGCGGTGGCAGACGCGAGCGACGAGCAGGTGCGGGAGGCCGCCCGAATTGCCGGCGCCGACGAGTTCATCGCACAGCTTCCCGAAGGCTATGACACGATGCTCGGAGAACGGGGCACCAAGCTCTCCACGGGCCAGCGCCAGCGCCTCTCCATCGCCCGGGCGGTCCTGAAGAACACCCCCGTTTTGATCCTGGACGAGCCGACTGCATCGCTCGATGCGGAGACCGAGCTGCGCGTGATGGGCAACCTGGCCGAGTGGGGCAAGGGGCGCATGATCTTCCTCATCACCCACCGGCTCTCGACGATTCGCCGGGCCAGCCAGGTCCTGGTTCTGAAGGATGGCCGGATCGCCGAGTGCGGGCCGCACCAGGAGCTGGTCGCCCGCAAGGACGGCGTCTACCGGAAGCTGGTCGAGACCGAAGAAGCCCCGATCCGGGCCGCGGTGGCCGGGGTCGCGCAATGACCCGACGACTCCAGGAGGCCGAAGAGTTCTCCAGCCTCGAGTCGATCCGACTGCTGGCACGGGCGTTCCGGTACGTCGCGCCCTTCAAGAGCCGCTTCGCGCTCAAGCTCGGCCTCCTCTTCGCCAGTCTTCTTCCCCTGCTGGTTCTGCCGTGGCCGGTGAAGATCATCATCGACCATTTCATCCTGGGCGTGCCGATCGGCGAGCAGCCGCTCGCCTATCCCGCCGTCGTGCGAGTCTTCACCGACTTTCTGGCCGGCCGGACTCCCCTCGAAATCCTGCTCTGGACCGTCGGCGCCCAGATGCTCCTGGTCTTCCTGGTGGGAGCCGTCGGCACCGGCGGCGCCGAGCGGGACCAGGCGGAAGCCTACCTGGCGAGCGGCCACGATCAGGCCACCCGAACCGAGAACGAGGCCAACGCCGGCTTCAGCATGGCCAGCGGTCTGCTCGGGCTGTTCGACTTCCGCTTCACGATCCGACTCACACAGGCCCTGAACCACCACTACCGCTCCAGTCTCTTCGACCGCATCCAGTCCCTGCCCATGACCGCCTTCGACGACGAGCGGATCGGCGACGCCATCTTCCGGGTCATGTACGACACCCCGGCCATCACCAACGGCGTCTACCGAATCCTGCTGACACCACTGGCGTCCACCGCCTTCTCCATCCTGATCCTCCTGGTGCTGGGCAGCGTGTTCGGGAATCACCCGATCATCGTCTGGACGGCCGTCGCGATCCTCGGCATCGCATTCGCGGCGACCGTCCCCTTCTCCGGAGCCCTTCGCCGGCGCGCCGGCCGAAGCCGGCGGGCCGGCGCCACCACCACCTCGACGTTGGAAGAGGGGCTCAGCAACATCCTGGCGGTCCAGAGCCTGGGCGGCGAAGGGCGCGAGAAGCGGCGCTTCGACGCGGACAGCTGGACCTCCTTCAGCCGTCACCGTTCCCAGATGGCGCTGGGAATGATCATCACGCTGTGCGCCGTGGTCCCGGCCGTGATCGTCGGCAGCCGTGTCTTCTACTACGTCGCGAACCTCGTCATCGAGGGCACCATCTCGCCCGGCGACTTCGGCCTGCTCTTCAGCTACTTCATGATGCTCAGCTTCGCCTGTGTCGAGATCGGTGCGCTGTGGATCCGGGTGCAGGAGGCGGCGGTGGGACTGCAGCGCGTCTTCTTCTTGATGGACCTGCCCCCGGAGCGCGATTCCGACGACGCCTTTGCCGCGGTTCCGCTCGCCGACGCGGTGCAGATCGAGGACGTGAGCTTCTCCTATCCGGACGGCACGCCCGCCCTGCGCGGCATCAGCGTGGAGGCGCGGGTCGGCCAGATCACCGCCCTGGTGGGACCGGCGGGTGCCGGAAAGACCACACTGGCCTACCTGATTCCTCGCTTCATTCGCCCAGCCCTGGGCAGGGTGCGCTTCGACGGCGTCGACATCGAGAAGGCCAGCCTCGAATCGATCCGCTCCCAGGTCTCTTTCGTATTCCAGGAGACCGTCCTCTTCGATGCGACCATCGAGGAGAACATCAAGCTCGGCCATCCCGCGGCCAGCGAGACCGAGGTGCGCCGGGCCGCCCAGATCGCCGGCGCCGACGAGTTCATTCGCGAGCTACCGGAGGGTTACCGGACCCAGCTGGGGCGTTCCGGGGGCAAGCTCTCCGTCGGCCAGAAGCAGCGTCTCTCCATCGCCCGCGCCCTGGTGCGCCGATCCAGGATCGTGATCCTCGACGAGCCCACCTCGGCGCTGGATCCAGAGACGGAGCAGCGACTGGTTTCCGCCCTGCGCGAAGCCAGCCGCGACCGCCTGGTGCTGGTGATCGCCCACCGGCTCTCCACGGTGCGAACTGCCGATCAGATCCTCTTCGTCGAAGACGGCCGGATCCTCGAGCGTGGCTCCCACCCCGAGCTGATGGCAAAACCCGGCGGCGCCTACCGCCGCTTCGTCGAGCTGCAGACCCGCGGCGCCGCTTGAGGCGTTGCTGAAGACGCTTCTGCGAGCGGATGGCGTGGGCCTTCACTCGCCGGTGAATTCGGCGCTCCGCTTCTCGAGGAAGGCGGCGATGCCCTCTTTCCCGTCGGCGCTACGCGCCGCGTCGGCAATACAGCGCGCTTCCTGCTCCATCTGGCTCTCCAGATGGTCTCCGCTGGAGCGAAGCAGCAGCCGCTTCACACTACCGAAAGCACGGGTGGGACCCACCGCGAGCTGGGCGACGAGCTTCGCGGACTCGGCCTCGAGATCGTCGGCGGGGACCACTCGCGTGACCAGGTTCCAATCGAGGGCCTCGGAGGCCCCCAGTATCCGTCTCGTCAGCATCAGCTCCTGGGTGCGACGAAGCCCGATCAGACGGGGAAGGAAGAAGGAGCAGCTCCCGTCGGGCGAGAGGCCCACACCCGTGTAGGCCACGGTGAACCGCGCCGACTCGGCGGCGATCACCATGTCGGCGGCGCATGCCAGACTGAAGCCCGCGCCCGCAGCGACCCCCTTCACGGCGGACACGACCGGCGCGTCCATTCGGCAAAGACGCGACACCGCACCGTGAAGATCGTTGGTGATTCCCTTGAGATATGCCGGAAGCCCGTCACCCTCCCCAGCGAAGCTGCTGAGATCCCCACCGGCACAGAACATCTTGCCGGCGCCGGTGATGAGCACGGCCCGGATCTCGGGATCCTCGTCGCAACAGATCGCGACGTCGCGGAGCTCGCGCATCATCACCGCGTTCATGGCGTTGCCCGCATCGGGGCGATTCAGGGTCAGGCGGGCGACGTGATCCTCGACGTCGAACAGCAATGTTTCGTAGCTCATTCATCCACCTCGAGAAGAGCAGGCGTGCGGCAGGCAAGCAGAATATGCACGATGCCCATGGAATGCTACCCATCCACGCCATGGAACGAGCGATCCCCTGTCTTCTCCTGCTCCTCGGCATGGCCGCAGCCGGCTGCGCCACCGACTACGCCGAGAGCTACCGGCGGGCGCATCCGGATTGGACACCGGCGCCACCGGTCGCCGGCGACTCCCTGGAGAGGACCCTGGCGTCGCTCCAGACCGGACCGGAAGGCCCCTTCCGGGTCTCCGTTCGGAAACTCCGGTTGCTGCGCGTGGACGTCGAGCCCTGGGAGACGCTCTCCGTCGACTCCGGCGTGGCCGGAACCGAAGCGTCGATCATCGGCGTGATCGCCGACCGCCGCTGCAGGGGGCGCCGGGGGATCCACTTCTTCGGCTCGGAGCGCGTCTCGTGGTACATCTTCCAGGCGGGGGGACTGGTCTCCTACGACCACTTCGAGTTCGGCGAGGCCTGCGAGCCGCGCAACCACTACCTTCCCAGCCGCATCGAGCTCCTGGCAACCGAGCAGGCGCTGGTCCGCTACGCGGCCAGCCGCTACCCCGGATCCGTACCCACGACCGAGGAGATGCTCAGCAAGGGACTGGCCCTCGTCGCTGCGGGCCGGCTGCCCGATGCGGAGAGAATACTTCGGGACGCCGATCGCGAGATCGACGTGATGGTGGCGAAGGCCCCGAACGCGCCCCAGGAGGAGAGAGAAGCACTCGACGAGGAGGAGACGCGACTGCGGGCGATGCGGGCGAAGCTCTCCAGGGCAATCGCCGAAGCCCAGCGGCAGGACGACGCTCCGGACTGAAGAGCCGCCTCAAGGCAGCGGTCGATAGCGCTGCTTCGCTTCCTCGGGCGAGATCCTGGCAGTCTCGGCAATGGCCCCGAGCATCTCCGTATCCGCCAGGTCGGATTCCTCCATGCGCACTTGCATCGCCCAGGCGTTCTGGTGGGACTCGGTGGAGGTATCCACCAGGCGAAGGCGGGTGCGTCCGGTCTTCGGATCGATCATCTCGTTCAAGGGAATCGGCACGATGGATTTCCCCTGCCGGGTGATCATCACTCCGGAGCGACCGGAGAGAAGGGTCCGCACGGCGCCGGCACCGAGATCGAGGGTGTAGTCCAGATCGTAGGCGTTCGGCGCCGCGCAGCGAAGCTCGTAGCCCACGTCCTTCTCGACGATGGTGACTTTGATGCCGCGCTCCGCCAGCGCGTCGCGGACGCTGTAGCGCAGGACCCTGCCGAGCGGTACCTCGGAGAGACGGATGTGCCCGTGCTCGTCCCGCTCCACGTCCTTCAGGATTTCGAGGTCGTCCGGGTCGAGGCGCTCTCCAACTCCCTCGGCAATGACGGCGACACCGTAGGGCCGCCCCATCACCCGACGCTTGATGATCGCTCCCTCCAGGAGGTTCGCGACGGTGTGAAAACGAATCTGACCCTCGGGAAAATGCTCGGGAATCAGGAACAATGTCACGCCGGCGCCGATTGCTGCGCCGAGAGCCAGGTGTCCGGCGTTTCGTCCCATCACCACGACGTAGTACCAGCGTCGCGTGGTCCTGGCGTCTTCCATCAGATGGGAGAGCAGCCGGGTGGCGTTCTCACGAGCAGTCTCGAAGCCGAAGGTGGGAATGCCGGGGGGGAGTGGAAGATCGTTGTCGATGGTCTTGGGGACGTGGGCAACCCGGATTCGCCCGCCGGCCTTTTCGGCGATACTGAACGCCGAGAAGGCGGTGTCGTCACCGCCGATGGTGACGAGGTGATCGATACCGAGCTCGTCGAGGCTGGCGATCACGCGATCGAGATCCTCGGCGCGCTTGGTGGGATTCGTCCGGGCAGTCAGCAGGATCGAGCCGCCGAGCGGACGGATCCGCGAGACGTCCCCGATTTCCAAGGGGGTGGCGTGGCTGGTGTCGCCCTCCATCAACCAGCGGAAGCCCTCCCGGATGCCGTACACCTTTGCGCCGTTTCGTCGCGCGAGGATGGTGACCGCTCCGATCACTCCGTTGATTCCGGGGGCGGGTCCGCCTCCCACCAGGATTCCGAACGTCGCCATGGCTATTGCCCTCCCTGGGCCGCCCATTGAAAACTCGCGTCAGAATCGCGGAGCGGCTCTCGAAACCGCCTAAGATTGCCCGAAGACGCGAAGAAACGCCCGCTTCAGTCCGACGTCGCTGGATACGCGTGGGTTCTGGCGCGGGCGCGGCCGTCCGGGGGCCGGCAACACGGGCCCGAGGTCGAGATCCTTCGCCACCTCCTCGGCGAGCCCCCGCATCTGCCGATGAAGCTGAGTGCCACGCGCGCCGTGGAGAATCGAGCCCGGCGCTTCGGAGGCGGAGAGCAGGGCCTCGACCCGGGGACTCCGCGACAGGAAACTCTCGAAGCGAGGCCAGTCCCGCGCGTCGATCGCCGCGCTCAGGCGGTCGTACAGGACGCTCCCCTCCGCATCCACCCGGGTGCGACGATCGACCAGTGTCAGAAGGATGCGCCGCTTCACCCGCATGAGCTGGCCATGTTCCAGAAGTTGGAAGATCTTGGCGGCCTCCTCGAGAGACCCCCAGTCGGCGACGGGGAGAATGATCAGGTCGGCGGCGTGGAGCGCGTTCTGAGTGAGCGCCTCGAGATCGCTCTTGGTGTCGACGATCACCACGCCGTCGAAGTCGGTCTGCTCGAGGATGCGCCGGAGGGTTTGCGGATCTCCCGCGCGGGTCTTGAGGGGCGCCGTATCGGGCGGAGGGGGCACGAAGTGGATGCCGTACTGGCCGAGCTGGATCACCCGGTCGAGGGAGCGCTCCGCCCACCCGTGCTTCAGGTTGCCCTCCTCCCGCGTGCTGGGCTGGAGCCGAAACATCCGCTCGATGGCCGACTGGTCGTCGAGGGCCACCAGCAGCATCGGCAGATCCTCGTAGAGAGCGCGCAGGTAGATGGCGAGATTGGTGGCCACCGTGGTCTTGCCCACTCCTCCCTTGTTGGAGGAGACCGCGATGACCTTGCGGGCGGGGTGGGGGCTCTGGGGGGTCTCCGGCGTCACAGCAGACACTCTAACCATCGGCTAGCATGGCGGCCATGACGGCCGTGGGGATCATCCCGGTGCGCTGGCGCGCCAGCCGCTTCCCGGGAAAGCCCTTGGCCGAGATCGCCGGGATGCCGATGATCCGTCGCGTCTACGAGGGTGCTCGCGGGGCAACGCGGCTCCGCGATGTCTACGTGGCGACGGACGACCAGCGCATCGCGGACGCCTGCGCCGAGTTCGGGGCAGCCGCCGTGATGACCTCCCCGGACCATCTCACCGGAACCGACCGGCTGGCCGAGGCCGCCCGGGATCTCCGAGACGACATCATCGTCAACATCCAGGGAGACGAACCGCTGATCGAGGGCTTCGTCATCGACGCCGCCGTCGCCGCCCTCCAGGAGGCTCCGGAAGCCCCCATGTCGACGGTGGTCCACGCGGCGGAGCCCGACCACATCGACGACCCCAACCGCGTCAAGGTGGTCTTCGACCGGGACCGCTATGCACTCTACTTTTCCAGGAGCCGCATCCCCGCTCTGCGCGATCGCGATTCTCAGCCACGCTACTGGCAGCACGTGGGACTCTACGCCTACCGGAGGGAGTTCCTGATGCGTTACGTGGACCTCACGCCAACCGAGGCCGAGCGCGCCGAGGCGCTGGAGCAGCTCCGCGCACTCGAGCACGGTCATCGCATCCGCGTGGCGATCATCGACGGCTGGCAGAGCACACCCGTCGATGTCCCGGAAGATGTGGAGCGGGTCGAGGCGCAGCTCGAAGCCCGCCAAGCATCACGGCGCCGACGGTGAAGCCCGTGATCCCCGACGCGAGAGCCGCCAAGGAACTCGAGGTCCGGTACTCGAACCAGGGCCGCTGGGGGGAAGGACCGCCCAACGCGCTCCATTTGATCACTCCCGATCGGGTGCGCGTCGCCTGCACGCTTCCGCGGCGGGGCTGGCCGATCCCCTGCACGCTGCCCGACGGCGCCCAGGTGCCCCCGAACCTGGTCTCCAGGATCTCCGCGACCCGGCCCTCGCCGAATGGCATCGCCGGTCGCGGCGTGCTGCTGGATCTGGCCCGGACCGAGGGGCTGGACCGGCTCCCGGGTGGACTCGCGATCGCGCCCGAGCAGCTCGACACCTGCGCCGAGGGCCAGGGAGTCGCCATCGAGTCCGGAGACATCCTGCTGATCCGCACCGGTTCACTCTCACACTGCTACACGAGAGCATGCTGGAAGGACTACCTCTGGGGGCCCGCACCGGGACTCTCCCTGGCCTGTGTCCGGTGGCTCTACGAACGAGAGATCGCCCTGGTCGCCACGGATACGGCGTCCGTCGAGGTCCGCCCGTCGGAGATTCCAGGAACCGAGCGCCCGCTCCGGCGGATCTCCCTCGAGCACACCGGAGTCCTCTTCGGCGAGAACTTCCATCTCGACGCGCTCGCCGAGGTCTGCGCCGCCGATGGCGACTACGCGTTCCTGTTCGCGGTGCCGCCGCTCCGCGACACCGACGCGTGCATCGCAAGGCCCCTCACGATCAAATAGGGGCGCCTGAGCACGCCCTCCTCACCAGGTCGGTGGGTGATGGCACCGACGGGAGTCGCCGCGCGCGACGACATCTCCTGGAACCGCTCGGACGGGGGTGGTGGACCGGTCCTTCCGGAACCACCAACGGGCCCCAGGGGCGCCGCGCGCGGCGTTTTTCTCACCCCGTGATTCGAACGGAAAAGTGCCACGACCGTGGGAATGGGGCTGTGCCGGCGATCACAGCCCGACTCTGGAGAAGAGCCTGGAGAAGGCAGTACGCGGCTTCCAGAGCGCGAATGCCCCCGAGGGACAGCTCGGGAGGCGAAACGCCCCGGGAGCAGGTCCGAGGGACCCGATGCGGCTACGGCGTCCGCGCTCCCGGGGGCGGTGGCCTGGGACTGGCGTCCCCGACTCCACCGATGTTCACCGAAATGAAATGATCGGCAAAAGAGTGGCGTTCAGGACGCAGCCACCTTACCTGCCGTAGTTTGAGTTTGGTCCAATTGTTCACCTCCCATTTCGGCGATGGAGTCTCCCTGCGAGGCCCAGTCCCCGCATCCAGTCCCGGCGGTCGAAGAGGGCGCCGTTCCCACCGCCCCGGGCCGCCACACCCGGTGAGTGTGACTCGAGGAGGGCTAACTCCCCTATATTGGTACCTTATCGGACGGGAATCGGTGTGGCTAGAGCCGTGCCCTGGCTACGCGACCCGGTGAGCAACCCGGGCTAGAATGCTCGAGATGCCTGGTTTCCCCGCCACGGAGAGGACCGACACGGCAGTCTCCGCGCAGTGACCGCCCGGGCCATGCTCCTCCTGGTACTCGCCCTGCTCGTCGGGGTCACCTGGGTCTTCGCCGTCGTCTCGAAACGCTTCGAGAAGGTGCTGGCGGGAGTCGCCGATCTCGAGCCCCGCAGCTTCGACACCCTCACCGTGATCACCGTGGGAACCGGTGGGACGTTCGAGAACCACTGGCGGCTGGGGCCCTCGACAGCGGTGGCGAAGGGTGACGAGGTGTTGCTCGTCGATGCCGGGCGCGGAATCGCGGGTGCGCTGCGCGCGGCGGAAATCCCCGTCCACCAGCCGAACACCGTCCTGCTGACCAGCCTGCTCCCCGAGAACACCGTGGGCCTCGATGACCTGATCCTCACCCGGTGGCTTGCCGCGAGTAGCGAACCGCTGCGCGTGATGGGTCCCCCTGGCACCCGCGCTGCCCTGGAGGCGCTGCTGCGCGCCCACCAGAGCGGCATCGAAGCGACGGCCACCGAGTGGGGGGCGCGCCCGGAGAATGTGGAGGTCCAGGTCCTGGAGCTCGAGGACGGCGCCGAGTTCGGGGTGGGAGAGCTCGCAATCCGGGTGGCGAATCTGCCGGGGGGGAGCTTCCCCGCGCTGGCCTACCGGATCGAGGCCGACAGCCGATCCGTGGTACTGGCATCGGTGGGCTTCGGGCCGGAATCCCTTGTCGCCTTCGCCAGGGGGGCCGACCTTCTCGTCCACGAGGCGGTCTACGGCGCCTCTCTGGCCGCCGCGCTGGAGGGGGTCGGAGCCGAGCGGGCCGACGTTCTCCGCCGAGAGGCGGAGATCCACCCGAAGCTCGAGAGCATCGGCGAGCTGGCCCGGGAGATGGGAGTCGAAACGCTGGTGCTCACTCGCCTGCGGCCGCCACCGGTTTACGACTTCCAGTACGAGAACATCGTTCGCGAGGATTTTGGCGGGCGAGTGGTGATTGCCAAAGACGGCGACGAGATCACACCCTGATCCCAGGCTCTTCCTGCGGCGGCGGCTGGGGCAGCGGCGGCGGCCGGTGCTCCCAGGGCTCCGCGGGCGGGTCGGGCCGGTCCTCCGAATCTCGCTCGCCGGTGAAGCGACGGCGCTGCTCGCGGAAGTAGTCGACGCCAGGGGCGAGGGAGATGGCCGCATCAATGGCGTAGATGGCGTCTTCGGGGCGCCCCGCCACGAAGTAGGCCTCGGCGAGGGTGTCGAGGAGGTTGGGGTCTCTCTGCAGGGTCTCCTGGACGGCGCGCTCGGCCAGCTGCAGCGCCACGTCGACCAGGCCGGGCGAGGGAGCCGACGCGGTCACAATGGTCCAGGCCACGTTGTTCAGATGGAGCGGCGCGACGTCGGCGGAGAGCAGGTGAGCAGCGCGCCGCTCCGCCAACGGGGAGCTGGGAGCGAGCAGCGGCCAGACCGCCGCAACGGCCGCCGCTCCCACACAGAACGCGGTCGCTGCGCAGGCAGGGGCCAGCCAGCGCGGCGACTTCCCTGGCCCCAGCTCTGCTGGCGCGAGCGCGGCGGTCACCAGTGCGCCGGTGAGAAAGCCTCCCAGATGGGCAGCGTGAGCGATCCCCGGGATGAAGAGGAGGAACACCGTCTCGCCCCCCACGGCGGCGACGAAGAGCTGCCGGGGAATTCGCCAGATCGCCGGGATCTGCTCCGGTCGGCGAAACTCGAGCCAGATCAGGCCTCCCACCAGCCCGGCCACGATGCCCGATGCACCGATCGCCCACTGATAGCCTGCGACGTAGCTGCCCCCCATCGCACCCAGGGCCGACGCGGCCATCACCAGGGCGGCCCGGCCCGAACCCAGAGAGCGCTCCACCAGCAGCCCGAGTGCCAGCAGACAGATCGTGTTGAGAATCAGGTGAAAGGAGAAGAAGAAGCGGGAGGCGGCGGGAACCGCATGCAGGAAATTGGCCGTCACCAGACGCCACCACTCGCCCAGCTCGACCAGGTCGGCGTTGAATGCCCCGGCCAGCTCGACCCAGGGGAAGTAGAGCACCTGAAGGACGAACACCAGGACACAGGCCAGGGAGACACCGCGACTCAGCCAACGCGGGTTGGGGCCCAGCATCCAGTGATTGAGCCGCTGCATCCGCGCCAGCTGCAGGGAGCCACCCGGCTGCCCGAGAATTCGCGCGTAGAGAGCGCGCATCAGCTGCTCCGACCCGTCCGGGTTTGCGAAGGCGTCCCGACGCAGCAGGAAGATCCCCTTCCGGGTCGCCACCCGCAGACCGCGAACGGTGACGAACAGCTGGGTGATGCTCGGGTAGGCGGTAAAGAACTCGCTCCCCGCCAAAAGACCCCCGGGATGGCGAAAGCCGGTCTCGTGGAGGACGACAGGTCGCCGGCCGCGACGCAGCGGGAAGGTTTCCAGCTGAGAGACCGTGGGCTCGCTCATGTGCGGAGTCTAGCCTGCGTTTCTCGCCAGCTCGCTACGCGGTCTGGTGAGAAATGCAGGCTAACGGCGACGGGGGACCGCCAGTGCTGGGAAGACACGCGTGAAGACGAGATAGGTCAGCGAGAACGCTCCCAGGAAGCCCAGAGCGACTCCGATCTGGATCCAGCCGAGGAAGGCGAAGGTGTCTTCGGGGGCCCAGGAGGGCCAGACCAGCACGTTCCGCTCCAGCCAGAAGCCGAAGGCCGAGATCACCGCCACCCCCGCCAGGAACCACCAGGTCCGCTTTGGCTTCTGGCCCAGCAGGAGCCAGAAGGGGATCACCCAGACGCAGACCCAGGCCAGCAGCGTGACCTTCACGTGGGGCTCGCCGAGCCGCGCCCACCAGCCCTGCCAGTACCAGGTGGATTGGAGGAACTCGGTGCCCAGGCGCGCCTGGAAGAACACCGTCTCCTCGGGGAGATTCCCGTACCAGATGACCAGGTACTGGGAGAAGAACAGGTACATCCAGAAGACCGAGAAGGCGAAGACCATCTTGCCGAGGTCATGGAGGCGGTCCTTGGTGATCTCCCCCTCGAGTCCCGGGTACCTGCGGTGCGCCACGGCGAGGAGGGCCGTCACCGAGACACAGGTCAGAAAGGCGCCCCAGGCGTAGAAGGCGCCGAACAGATTCGAGAACCAGACGGGCGAGAGCGACATCACCTGGTCGAAGGCAATCACGCTGTAGCCGAAGGCAAAGGTCAGGCAGATGAGGGGAGCCAGCACGCGGAGCCTGGCTGCCGAGGCGGCCCGCTCCTCCTCTTCGCCGCGCCAACCGGCGGTCCAGCGCTCGATCATGAGCCTGGTGAAGCCAGTGGCGTTCTCGGCCGCTCCGCGGAGCGTCGGTCGAGCCGAGGCCTTCAGGAACGCGTAGCTCAGCAGCGCGAGCACGGCGAGGACGCCGAGATCCGTGGCGAACATCCGGCTCTCGTTCAGCCACGCCGCCTTCCACGGCAGCGGCTCGTCGATCCACGGATAGATGTGGTGGCGCCCGAAGAAGCCGATCGCCGCGAGGACCAAGGTGACGGGCACCCAGGCGGAGAGCCCCGCGGTGATTTGCCGCACGGGCCCGGGCCAGGTCGCGCCGACCATCACGAAGATCGACGCGAGGACGACGCCGGCTTGGGCCAGGCCACCGAAGTAGAGGTAGTTGACGTGGTAGGCGCGCCAGGCGGTGGCCGCGTCCGTCCACAGGCCGATCAGGAAGGCCGCCAGTCCGATCGCCATCAGCGCGCTGCTCACCACCAGCGCCTTCCTGGGCAACCCCTGGCGGATGGCCTGCTCTGCGGGTGCGGAGATCAAGGCTGACCCTTCTTCTGGTCCAGGTATCGCACGTAGTTCACGAGGTCCCAGCGCTCCACGGGCGGGACGCGGTGGTAGCTGGGCATGCGAAATCCCGGCGCGCCGCCGTTGCCGATGCGTATCACGTTGTAGATGTAGCCGTCGCTTCGTATCGTGGTCGTGCCCACCAGCGGGAAGACGCCGGCGAAGGGACCCATGACCTCGCCGGTCATGCTGACCGGGCCGTCGCCCATGCCCGTCGCTCCGTGACAGGGCAGGCAGTAGACGCGGTATATCTTCTCGCCGTTCGCGACGGACTTGAAGTCGGCGGGATCCCGCGGATTCACCAGGGCGTCGGCGGCGACGATGTCGAGACGTTCGATCGACGGCTGGAAGCCGTGAACCGGCACCGATCCTTCCGGCGGCAGGAACGCCGCGTCGCGGCCCTCGAAGGCGACGCGCTCGAAGGGTTGGACCGCCTTCTGCCATTTCATCTGGGGGAACCACTCCGCCGACCACTGCTCCCAGCATCCGAGAGAGCTCGCGAGCAGGAGCAGGCAGATGACCGAGAGCCCACGGACGCGAATCTTGTGACTACGGCTCGACAAGGGTGACCTCCTTGGCTTCGCCGTCGCGCAGCAGGGCATCCACCTCGAGCACGTCGCGCTCCTTGCAGCCGACCACCAAGCCGAACTCCTCTGCCGAAAAGCGCGGGCTGTAGGCCTTTGCGTGCTTGCCGAAGCTGCCGGAGGGGAGCTTCGCGACGACGAGCAGGCCGAGCAGGGTCATCAGACCGCCGAAGAGGATGGTCAGCTCGAAGGCGATCACCGTGTATGGAGGAATCGAGCTGAAGGGCTTGCCGCCAATCACGAGCTGCCAGTCGTTGGCCATCCAGATCGTGAGCGCATAGCCGAGCACCGCGCCCACCAGGCCGCCGACCAGCGTCCAGGCGCGCACCCGGCTCGGCCTGGCATCGACGATGTCGTAGAGCTCCGGAAACGGCGCCGGCGAGTAGACCTCGAGCTCGCCATAACCGCGGTTCTTGAGCCGATGCGCAGCCTCCGCCACCGAACCCGGCTTGTCGTAGACGGCGAGCAGGGACGGCATCAGTGCGCCTCCTCGGCCGCGTGGGCCCTCTCGTGGATCGCCAGCTCCTTGACCTCGGAGATCGCGATCACCGGGAAGATCTTCAGGAAGATGATGAAGAGCGTGGCGAAGAAGGCGAAGCCACCGGCCAGCATCGAGAGCTCCACCCAGGTGGGGGTGTACACACCCCAGACTGCCGGATCGTACTCGCGGGACAGGCCGGTGATGATGATGACGTAGCGCTCGAACCACATCCCGATGTTGACGAAGGTGGCGACGACGAAGAGCGTCGGGACGTGGGTCCGGATCTTCTTGAACCAGAGGATCTGCGGGATGATGCCGTTGCAGGTGATCATCACCCAGGTGGAGATCCAGTAGGGACCGAACGCCCGCAGCCAGAAGGCCGACTGCTCGGCCTCGACCCCGCTGTACCAGGCGATGAAGTACTCGGTGATGTAGGCGTAGGAGACGATCCACGAGGTCAGGAGCAGGAACTTCGCCATGTTGTCGAAGTGGTACTCGGTGATGTAGGACTCGAGGCGGTAGATGCGCCGGACCGGAATCATCACGGTGAGGACCATGGCCATTCCGGAGAAGATCGCGCCCGCCACGAAGTAGGGCGCGAAGATGGTCGCGTGCCAGCCGGGGACGATGGTCATGGCGAAGTCCCATGACACGACACTATGTACGGAGAGCACCAGCGGAGTGGCGAGACCCGAGAGGTGGAGCACCGAGCGGGAGTGGGACTTCCACTGCCTCGTGGTTCCCTGCCAGCCCAGTGCCAGTGCCGTGTAGAGGAGCTTGCGCCAGCCGGTGCTGCGATCCCGGGCGATGGCCAGATCCGGAATCAGGCCGATGTAGAGAAACACGATCGAGATGGTCGCGTAGGTCGAGATCGCGAAGGTGTCCCACAGCAGCGGACTCTTGAAGTTGACCCAGAGGCCGCGCTGATTGGGATAGGGGAGGATGAAGTAGGCCTTCCAGAGGCGGCCAACGTGAATGCCCAGGAATTGCGCCGCGGTCAGCACCGCGAAAACGGTCATGGCCTCGGCGCCGCGGTTGATGGAGTTGCGCCACTTGGCCCGGAACAGGTAGAGGATCGCCGAGATCAGAGTGCCGGCGTGGGCGATTCCGATCCAGAACACGAAGGTGACGATGTAGACGCCCCAGAAGATCGGACCCGAGTAGCCGGCGAGACCGATCCCTTCGTAGACCTGAAGGGCCCAGAGGCCGGCGGCCCAGGCCACCACCAGCACGACGATGGCGAGCAGCCCGAAATAGCCCAGGGACACCCCCTCCATCACCCCCAGGATGTCGCGGTTGATCCTGGAGTCTCCGGCGCCGGCCGGCGCCGCTCCGGGGGGCAGCGTCTCGGCTATGGACATGGCAGGCGGCGGCGTCATCGTCTTCTAGCCCCCGGCCGGCTCGCGCAGGACCTTGGCCAGGTAGGTCACGGCGGGGCGGGTGTTCAGCATGTGTAGAGCGTGGTAGGTGCGCTTCGGCTGGCTTGCCTTCTGCTTCACGATCTCGCTGTTCGGGTCGCGGAGATTCCCGAACTGGATGGCCCCGGTCGGACACGCCTGCTGGCACGCCATCACGATCTCGCCATCCCGGATGGGACGGGCCTCGTCCTTGGCGATCTGTCGGGCCGCCTGGATGCGCTGGATGCAGAAGCTGCACTTCTCCATCACCCCCTGGGAGCGCACCGTCACGTCGGGATTCAGCCCCAGGCGCATCGGGTCGGGCCACTTGGTGAGCGCGTTGTCGAAGTAGTTGAAGCGGCGGACCTTGTAGGGGCAGTTGGCGGCGCAGTACCGCGTGCCGACGCAGCGGTTGTAGACCATCCCGTTCAGGCCTTCCTCGTTGTGGTAGGTGGCGTAGACGGGACAGACCGACTCGCAGGGAGCCGACCCGCACTGCTGGCACATCAACGGCGAGTGCCGGACGTCGACGTCGCCGAGTTTTTCGCGATTCCGCGCCGGATGATTGCGGCCCACCACCAGCTCCGGCTCGCCGTCCCCGATGAAGCGCTCGATGCGGAGCCAGGACATCGGGCGCACCCGGCGGATCTCCTTTTCGCCCACCACGGGGATGTTGTTCTCCAGGTAGCAGGCCGCCACGCAGGCGGCGCAGCCGGTGCAGCGGTCGAGGTCCACCGTCAATCCCCAGCGATAGAGACTGGCCACGGCGGCATCGGCCGAGGCCTGGAACTCCTGGCGGATCTCGTGGCTCCCCTGGTGCTCGGCTTCGGCATGGCCCTCCTGCCCGCCGTGCGCTGCTGCCGCGAGGTCCGCGAGCGCGATGGCTTCGCCGAGCTGGCGACCCCGCTTGTTGTCCGAGAACTGAAGCAGCGGCAGACGCTGGTGGCGACCGGTCTTGTGAAGGCGCGCCTTCTCGGTCAGCCAGGCCCGCCCACCGCTCTCGTCGACACCGGCGGGAAGGATCTCGATCACGTTGGCGCCACGGGCCTCACCCTCCCGCCCGTCTTCCGCGCGGGAGGCGTAGCGTCCGACGCGGTGACCCTGTCCGATGGGAACCGCCACCACGTCGTCGCGGATGCCGCCGCGCGGATGGACCGAAACCTCGATGCGGCCCGCCGAGGTCTCGATGGCCACCACCTCGCCGAGCTCGAGCCCCAGCCTCTCGGCGGTATCGAGGCTGATCTCCGCCCAGGGCTCCCAGGCAATGCTCAGCACCGGATCGGGGATCTCCTGGAGCCAGGGGAGGTTCGCGCCCCGACCGTCGTACAGGAAGGAGTGGGGGAAGGGCAGCAGCACGAATTCGCCCTCGCCGCTGAACACCGGCTCCACCACCTCGAGACGGCCGGCTCCCTCCGCCAGCGCGACCGGGGCCGCCGCCGGCTCGGAAAACTCGCCGCCGCGGGCGAGTGCTGCGGTGAGATCCGTACCGGACCAGGCCTCCTCGAGCACGGTGCGGAAGCTGCCCGGCGGAAGCTTCGCGGCCACCTCATCGCCCATGGCCCGGGCGGTGTCGAGGAGTGTGTCTCCCATCGCCCGGGTGTCCCAGAGCGGCCGGATGGTCGGCTGGATCAGGGAGCGGACCCCCTCCCGCGGCGCCAGGTCGCCCCAGGACTCCAGCGGCGTATGGTCGGGCAGAACCAGATGAGCTCGCTCGGCAGTCTCGTCCACCATCGAGGCAAAGGAGACCACGAACGGCACCTTCGCCAGCGCTGCCTCGAAGCCGGTCGCCTTGGGCAGCGAGTAGACGGGATTGGAGTCGTGCACCAGGAGGACACCGACCCTCCCGTCCTCGATGGCCTTCACCAGAGCGAGGACATCGCGGTAGCTGGCGGGGCGCCCGAGTTCGTTCTCGGGCGGGATCCTGACCGAGCGACCGACGGCTCCGATGACGTCGTTCAGGATCAGAACCGCCGCGGTCGTGGCAATCGCCCGTCGGGTGGAAACCGCGACTCCCGGGGGGATGGCGACGGGGTTTCCAGCGTTGGCCAGAGCCTTCCCGAGGCGGACGATGGCCTCCGCGGACAGGTCGGTCTTCTCCGCGACGGCGCCGACCTCTGCGTCGGCCAGCGCCCCGCTCAGGAGTTCCCGGTGCTGCTCAGTGCCCCCGCCGCTCTCGATCGCGACCCGGGCCAGCGCCAGTGCCAGAATCCCCTCGCTGCCGGGCCGCGCGGCCAGCCACTCGTCGGAATTCGATCCGGTCTGGGAAAGCCGCGAACCCACGTATACGAATCGCGCACCGCCGCCCGGGTGGGTGGCGATGTCACGCGCAGCGGCGAGCTGCCTCTGGTGCTCCATTGGCGAGAGACCGGTGTCGAGGATCTCGTTTCCGAAGTCCACCACCAGATCCGCGTCGGTGAGGTCGAACCAGGGCTGGGAGTTCACGCCGAAGACGTTGCGGGTGGCCGCGCGCAATGCCTCGGAGGCAAAGGGTTCGTAGACCGTGCGGCCGGCGGCTCCAATGCCGCGGACGAAGCGATCGATCAGCTTTCCGGCGGTGTCGCCGGGGTCGCCTCCCAGCACGTGGACCGCTCCCGGAGCTTTGGCGATTTCGAGGGAGAGCAACTCGATGGCGGCGTCCCAGCTGATCGGCTCGAGCTGATCCGACCCGTTCCGCACCATCGGACCCCGGAAGCGATCCGGGTGGTAGAGGCGACCGATCGCGGTCTGCCCCCGCGCGCAGAGCGCTCCCCGGTTGATCGGGTGCTCCGGATTTCCCTCGAGCTTGACGGGCCGCCCGTCGAGGGTCTTGACATGGAGCCCACAGGCTGTGGGACATTCCCGGCAGGTCGAGGCGTAGTAGAGAGGGACTCCCGGTGAGATCAGCTCGGGCTGGACCACGTAGGGGATCAGCTTCTCCACATGGTCCGAGCAGCCAGCCGCCGCGGCGGCGGCGGCGCTTGCGCCGGCGAGCTTCAGAAAATCGCGACGGTCGATCTCAGTCATTCGGATCTCAGGGTCGTCCTCGTTTCCAATGCTCTAGTAGTGGCAGAGGAGACAGTCCGTTGACGCATTGTTGGTCCGGTGGCACATCACACACCAACCCATCTCCAGCTTCTTGGTGGGCAGGCCGTACTGCCACCATTGGGTGTCGGCGACCAGGAAGAGCTTGTCCATGGTTTCGGCCAGCCCGTGGCAGCTCTGGCAGGTGACACCCACCGCCGCCATGTGACGGTTGTGCGCGAACTGGACGTGCTCCGGAAGGCGATGGATCTGGACCCAGGGAATCGGGAGCTGGTCTTCCCAGTACTGGTACAGGATCCGGATTCCCTCGAGGCTGTTGTACTCGGGAGGAAAATTCTGGTGACAGGCCATACAGTTCTCGACGGACGGCATCCCCGCAATTGCCAGGCGATCGCTCCCGGAGTGGCAGTAGAGACAGTCCAGCTGGAACCTGCCGGAGTGATGGGCGTGGCTGAAGGGAATCGGCTGAATCGGCCCTGGGAGCGTCTGGTCCCAGGCCACCTGGTGGGACCGGCAGGCCGAGAGTGAGGGAAAGAGCTTGTCGAACTCCGCGGGGATCTCGATCTCGAGATCCGGCTCCGCCTCCTTCAGCGCCTTCAGCTCCTGCGCCTCACAGACGCTCCCAGCGACGAGCGCATCGCCGCCCAGCGCCCCGGCCGGATCGCGCGAGCCTTGAAACAGCAGCAGCAGGGCGACGGCGGCGGTTGACAGGGCCAGAAGTGCGCGTCTGCTAGGGGGGAACGGTCCCATCGGTCGACTGAGGAGCCCCCTGGTGATGCAGGCGATGGTCTGCGCTTAGAGGCGCCCCTTCGACCCCGCTCTTGGGAAGTGCACTGCTCCGATTTCAGGGCTGTGGGATCCGCCGGGACGGGTCCAGGTGGAACCCCACTCCAACGCTCCGTAGGAGCGCAGGATCGTTGATTAGAACGTCAAATTCCCGACGTCAACCCTTGCGACTCGTTTCGAATTTTTCAAAACGATGTTCTGTATTTACGCTTCGAGTTTGTGGACGCGGTGCAGCTGGGTTCGGGAGCTGGTAAAATCCGAAAACGAAGATGCCGGTCAGCACCGAACTCCTGGAGATCCTGGTTTGCCCCGAGACGAAGCAGCCGGTCGCTTTGGCGACAGCCCAGCTCCTCGAGGAGTTGAACCAGAAGATCCGCAAGGGCGAGCTGCGCAACCGAAGCGGTGAGACCGTCGAGAAGGAGCTCACCGAGGCCCTGGTGCGCGAAGACCAACGGGTGCTCTACCCCGTCGACGACGGCATCCCCGTGATGCTGATCGACGAGTCGATCGAGCTCTAGGAGCCCGCACGCCCCGCCGGCTCGCTTCAGCGACCGACGCTACTGGGCGAACTCCCGGCGCTTCAGATCCTTGACGTATTCGGCAAGGGCTGGATCCGAGGCCACGATCTCGGCGATCTGCCCCTCGAACTCCGCGGCGGCTCGCTGCAACGGTCCCTCGTCGACCCGGAAGTCGAGAACCTGGGTCAATTTGCTGACGAGGGCGAGGACTCCTCGGGAGTTGGGGGTGGCGGCGATGTAGTGGGGAAGACCCGCCCAGAGACTGACCGTCTCGAGATCCGCCTCTCGCATCCGGCCGGCCAGCACCCCGACGATCCCGGTGGGTCCCTCGTAGCCGGTGGGCTCGATGGAGAAGTGTTCCATCAGCTCGGGCGCGCTCGCAAAGCCCGTGACTCGGACTGGCCGCGAGTAGAGCACGTCTGCCAGGAAGGCACCGAGCAACACCACCCGCCGCACCCCGAGATCCCCGACCAGGCGCATCACCTGGTCGCAGAAGGTTCGCCAGCGGAGGTGGGGCTCCGCGCCGACACCGATCACGATCTCGCATCCCGAGGCCAGGGAGCCGAACTGGAACTCGAAGCTCGGCCACTCGATGCGCCGGACGGAACCCTCGTCGAGTCGCACCAGCGGGCGCTGCACGGTGAAGTCGTAGAACTCCTCCGGATCGATCTTCGCCAGGGAGACCATCTGAAAGGATTCGCCGAGGTAGCGAACCGCACCCGTGGCCGCCTCACCGGCGTCGTTCCAGCCTTCGAAGGCGAGAACCAGCACCGGGTCCTGCAGCTCGGGTCGCACCTGCATCTGCAGCGGATCCGACATGTGGGGAGAGTGGCAGACTCCGTACCGGTTGCACAAGAGCCTTGGCGATCAGCGAACGAAGCGGTAGCCGTGTCCCCGCACCGAGATGATGTGTCGGGGCCGCGAGGGATCCTCCTCCACGTAGCGACGCAGGCGAACGATGAAGCTGTCCACGACCCGGGTTCTGGTGTCCGGCCGCAGCCCCCAAACGCTCTCCAGGAGCTCTCCACGGGGCACGGCCTCCCCCTCTCTCTCGATCAGCGCACGGAGCAGACCGAGCTCCCGAGTCGTGAGCTGGACGGTCTCCCCCGGGGTCTCCACCTCGAAGCGATCGAAGCGGACGGTGACCTCGCCGAAGCGGAACTCCCGAAGCCCGTCCTCCCCCTCCGCAGCGCCGTCCCAGCGGCGGCGGCGCAGCAGGGCGCGGGCGCGGACCAGCAGCTCGTCGAGCTTGAAGGGCTTGGTGAGATAGTCGTCCGCTCCCTCCTCGATGCCGCGTACCAGGTCCGAGGAATCGTCCTTCGCCGTCAAGATCAGGATCGGCACGTAGTTCCCCGAGGCGCGGGTCCGGCGAGCCACCTCGAACCCGCTCATCTCCGGGAGCATCAAGTCGAGAATCACCAGGTCGAAGGCCGACCCGCCCTCGGCCAGCTTCGCGACAGCGGAGCGACCGTCTCCAGCGATCTCCACCTGGTGCCCCTCGGCCTCCAGGTTGAAAGCCAGTCCCTCGGCGAGGTGGGCCTCGTCCTCGACGATCAGGATACGAGGCACCTAGAAGCCCGCCCCGAGACGGGGCGCCGCTTCCAGGGGCTCGCGCGACGGCGCAGCCACGCCGGCGCGCAGGGTGACGACGAAGCGGCTGCCACGCCCGGAGCCCTCGCTTCGCGCCACCACCCGACCGCCCTGACGGCGCACCAGGTTGCCCACGATGAAGAGACCCAGCCCGAGACCGGACGCGTGGCGCTGGACGTCGCGACCCACACGGTAGAAGCGTTGGAAGATTTTGCGCAGCTCCCGACGCTCGATCCCGATGCCCCGGTCGGCGATCTCGACCTCGACGCGTTCTTCCCCGCTGTAGGAGAGCCGCACCCGCACCTCGACGGGCGGCTCGGAGTACTTGACGGCGTTCTCCAGCAGGTTTCGAAAAACCACACCAAGCTCTTCGGGGTCTCCCGAGGCGGTGACCGACGACTCCTTCTCCAGCCGGATGGCGTCCTCGTCGAGGTCGTGTCGGTCTCGAATCGCCTGGATGCTCTCGGTGAGCACTGCGGCCAGATCGACCGGCCCGCCCCGCGGCCGGCGGACCGTGCCTTCGGCCCGGGCCGCCGCGAGGACCTGGGAGACGGTGTGCTCCAGTCGCTCCACGTCCTCCCCCATGCGCGCCAGAAAGGACCTGCGCCGCTCCGGAGTTACGTCGTGGCGGCCCAGCGTTTCGAGGAACAGCCGCATCGAGGCCAGCGGCGTCTTCATCTCGTGGGTCACGGCGTCGAGGAAGGCCTGTTGGCGCTGGTTCACCCGCATCTCCCGCACCAGCCAGGCGCAGAGCAGCACCAGCCCGACGATGATCAGGATGAAGAACAGCGAGCCCAGGCCAATCAGAAGCCACTGAACCGTGGTGAGGCCTCGCGTCACGGGCTCGAGATCCGCGACGACGAGGATCTGCCACCCTACCGCCAGACTGATGGCGATCAGGGTGAGGACGATTCCGACGGTGAGGGGAAAGCCGATCGAGCGTCGGGGCATGCGGTTCCTTCCACCCGGGCCATCAGAATGTGTAGCGCAGCTTCAAGAAGATCTCGTCCCGATCGCGGATGGCGCTCAGGCGCCGTGATTCAGCCCCGATCGTGCTGGGCGGGGGTGCTGAGTTACACTGGCACACTTGGAGGTTGCCGAAGAGACCCATGCCTGAAGCCAAACCCGCGCTGACGAAGCGGTTGGCCTGGCTCGCCGCGGCGCTGCTGCTACTGGCAACCAGCGCTTCGGCGGACCTCCCGCCGGAGGGGCGCTGCCCCGACTGGAGCGGCGGCGCCAGCGCGGTCATTGAGGGCGACTCCGGCCCGCCGGCGATCCGCGAGGGGGCCCTGCTCTCCTTGATGGATCTTCTCGCCCTCGAGTCCCTGCTGCCACCGGAGATCTGGAACTTCCGCGAGGTGTTCTTCTACGAGGGCATGCGGATGGAGATCGGCACCTGCCATCGGCGCTACCAGATTCCGGACTTCTACCTCCAGGCCACGGAGAAGTTCGCCGACCAGGTGCGCATCGAGGGCAAGGGGGATCTGAAAGGCTACCTGGCCGGTATCCCCTTCCCGCAGGACCGCATCGACCCGGAGGATTCCGACGCGGGCGCGAAGTGGGCTTGGAACTTCCAATACCGCTACATGGGCGCGGGACCGGTCGGGAAGTTCCGCCTCTTCGATCTGCCCAGCCGCATCGGCAGCGCGCAGACCTATCTCGGCGACTTCTTCTACATCCGCACCGGCCACCGCGCCGACCTCGCCGCCAGCGGCTACAGGATCTCCGAGGGCGAAAATAGCGTCTGGATCGCCGGCGGAAGCTTCGACGAGCCTTTCAACGCCCGTCACCTGGCGTGGCGCCAGATCCGTCCCGAGAAGGCGGATCGCAAGTACAAGGAAGCCGACAACACCTTTGTCTACGTCCCCACCATGCGCAAGCCCCGGCGGTCGGCCAGCACCTGGGTCGACGGGATCTTCACCCCTCGCTACACGGTCAGCGGCGACGAGGGAGGGGGCGGGATCCCCTTTGCCTCGGGCGGCGGGGAAAGCATGACGAATTTCGAGTCGATCCATCCGACCGCCGGTCTCTCGATCCAGGCGACCGAGGACATCCGGCGCGGATTCACTGGTCTGGCGATCCGCCCCAACGCCTACGACTGGCGGGTGATCGCGGAGCGCGAGGTGCTGGCGCCGCTGAACGTGACCAACGAGGGCTACCCCATCCTTGAGAACCGCAACTTCGGCCCCTCCGGTCTCTCGGTAGCGAGCGATCGCTGGGATCTGCGCTACGCGGTGGTGATCGAGGGAAAGGCGCGACGCTCGGTGGACGGGGTCGCCACGGTGGTGCTCTGGATCGACTACCAGACCCTGCAGCCCCTCTACATGATCACACGACGCGAGAACGGCCTGCCGCTCGACGTGGGCATCCTGGTGCATCGCTTCAGCAGCGACCTGGGCGGGGCGTACCCGGAGTGGCCCGGCGGCGAACCCGCCCACGTATTCGACCCCGTGGCCGCCGTCTTCTACTACGTACCGGGGGGCGGTGCCGGCTGGCGGCGCGAGTCCTACGACATCCGCTCGGTTCCCGTCGACCCCGCCCGGCTGCGAAAGCTGACCTCGACCGACGAGCTGCTAAAGGGTCACTAGCAGGGACGTTTTAGATCGCCCGCGCGATGCGCGCCGCGTCCATCATCGCGCCCTCGATGTAGCCGATGCCCTGGCAGTCCCCGAGCCGGTGGATCTCGAGGCCAAGTTCTTCGAGGGCCTCGGCCAGGTCGAGGTTCTCGCCGGGACGGGTGGCGAGGATGACCGTGTCGGCGAGAGTGGTGCTTCTCGCGCCGTCCCCGGCGCTGTAGACCACGCCCTCGTCGGTGATCTCCTCGACGCTCACCCCCGTCAGCAGAGCGACGCCGTGTTGGCGAAGTTCGTGGAGCGCCCGCCAGCGCCGGGGAAGCGCCATCTCCACCCCCAGCGTATTCCCCTCCTCGAGAACGCAGACCTCGCGCCCCCGTTCGCAGAGAAACTCGGCGAGCTCGACTCCCACCAGGCCACCGCCGATGATGGCGACCCGCTTCCCGATCGGCATCCATCGGCGGGTGAGCGCGCGGGCGCGCGAGATGTGGTCGGCGACACCCAGCAGCCCGCCGACGCCGACGATGGCGCGCTGGCCCAGAGAGAGCTTCTCCTCGGCGACGCGCTTGTCGCTCCCGGTCAGGAGAGCGCGAAGGTCTCCTCCCGCGAGGACGTGGGGGCGATCCTCCCCCGGAATCGCCGAATCCCCGTGCCCGGCACCCGCGGCGACCAGGACCACATCCGGCTTCTGGTCCAGGGCGAATCGGGATGTGACTTCTTCGCCGAGCCGCAGATCGATGGGGAGCTGACGGACCTGGCGCTCCAGGTACTCGACCAGCTTGCCGTTCGCTTCGTAGACCAGGGAGGAGAAGACAAGGGTTCCTCCCAGGCGCTCGCTCTTCTCGCAGAGGGTGACCCGGTGTCCGCGCAGCGCGGCGACCCGCGCGGCCTCCATGCCGGCGGGCCCTCCGCCCACCACGAGGACGCGCCGCGGCGTCTGCGCGGGCTCGATCTCGAACTCGGCCTCGCGCCCGGTGGCGGGATTCACGGCGCAGCAGTTGCTCTGGTTGAGGAAGATCTTCCCCACACAGGTGTAGCAGTAGATGCAGGGACGCACGTCTTCGGGGCGTCCTTCGGCGAGCTTGACCGGGAGCTCGGGGTCGGCGAGAAGCTTCCGCCCCATGGCGACGAAGTCGGCCTTGCCCGCCTTCAGGATCGCCTCGGCGTCCTCGGGCTCGATCCGTCCCACGGCGATCACTGGCACCTGGACGCGCCTCTTGATCCCCTCGGCCAGGGGCGCGTATCCGCAGGCCTGGTGGACCAGCGGCGCATCGGTGAAGGCGACGCCCGAGGTGGGATCGGCGTAGGCGCTCACGTGAATCGCGTCGGCGCCGGCCGCTTCGGCCAACTCAGCGGCACGCCGGCCGTCCTCGACGGTGATCCCGTTCTCGATGCGGAACTCCCTGGCATCGAGGCGACACCAGACCGGGAAACCCGCCCCCACCCGATCCTTGACCGCCCGTATCACCTCCACCAGCAGGCGGCCCCGGTTTTCCAGCGGCCCCCCGTACTCGTCTTCGCGCTTGTTGGTCGCGGGAGAGAGGAAGGAGGAGACGATGTAGCCGTGTGCGGCGTGGACCTCGACGGCGTCGAACCCGGCGCGCCGGACGCGATCGGCGGCGTCCGCGAACATCTCGACGAGCTCCGCGATGTCGCTCCTGCTCATCTCGTGGAAGCGGAGCTTCGCGCCCGGCCGCGAGAAGTACTCGGTAACGCCTCCGACTTCTTCCGGTGTCAGGTCGTCGAAGAGATCCCCCACCTTGGGTGGAAGCGCCGAGGGCACCCAGAGAGGACGCCCCGCACCCATGTCTTGGGTGGCGACCTTTCCGGCGTGCTGGAGCTGGATGGCCAGCTTCGCCCCGTGCTGGTGAATTCGATCGGCGAGGTCCGTCAGTCCCGGAAGGTAGACGTCGTCGGAGATCGCGATCTGGTTCGGATTGCACGCGCCCGCTGGAAACGCGATCGCCCCGACGCCGACGATGATCAGCCCCACGCCGCCCCGCGCGCGCGCCTCGTAGTAGCGCTTGATCCGTTCGCCGAGGTGTCCATCCCTCTCGGCGAGATTCGATCCCATCGGCGACATGACGATGCGGTTTCGCAGCTCGAGGGAGCCGATCCTTCCGGGTGCCAGCAGATGCCGAAAGGGCTGGGGATGGCTCATGGCCGCGGGTCTATCATCATCGACGACGCCAGGATCTCCTCCTCAGGCGGCGGCTACGCCCTTGTCGATGGGAAGCGCGACGCCGGTCACGGAGCGGGCGGCGTCGGAGGCGAGATAGGCGATCGTCTCGGCGACCTCTTCGGGCCCGATGAGGCCGCGCATCAGTGAGAGTCGTCCGACCAGCTCCTGATCGGCGTTCTCCGGCGGGACGAAGTTGCCCAGAATCGGCGTCGCGACGCCGCCGGGGCAGACACAGTTCACTCGCAGACCCTGCTTCACGTATTCGACGGCCAGCGCTTTGGTCAGGCCGACCACGCCCCACTTGGAGGCGCAGTAGGCGGCGGAATAGGCCTGCCCGATCAGACCGGCGAGCGACGCCACGTTGACGATGTTGCCCCGACACTCAAGAAGGTAGGGAATGCAGGCCTGGCTCATGAAGAAGGTGCCGCTCAGGTTCACGCCCAGGGTGAGCTCCCAGCGCTCGAGGGTGAGATCCTCGGTGCGCGCGAATCCACCGACGCCAGCGACGTTGCAGAGGACGTTGGGCTTCCCCAGCTTCTCGACGCACGTCGCGACCGCGGCGCGAGCCGAGCCCGCGTCGGCGGCGTCGGACTCGATCGCGAGGGCCTGTCCCCCCAGCTTCTCGATCTGCGCCACCGTCTCGGCCAGTCCTTCGACATTGACGTCCGTGCAGGCAACTCGCGCACCCTCTGCGGCGAAGCGTTCCGCGGTGGCACGCCCGATTCCCGAGGCACCACCGGTGATCAACACGACCTTGTCTGCGAAGCGTTCCATGGCGAGCCCTCGCTGCGATAGAGGTAGAGGTAGAGGGAAAAGCCGTACGCTAGCGTCCCGAGAGGAGGGGCGCGAGCTGTGGCGACGACACCCATTCTTCTCGAAGGACGAAAGATCCTGATCACCGGCCCGACCAGCCAGGTCGCCTTTCCGCTCGCCCGTGAGCTCGCCCGGAAGAACGAAGTTCACGGAATCGCCCGCTTCCAGAGAGCCGAGGATCGCGAGAGGATCGAAGCGGTGGGAGTGCAGCCGCTGAGCGTCGATCTCGCCCGGGACTCTTTGGAGGACCTTCCCCGCAACTACGACTACGTCCTCAATTTCGCCGTCGTGAAGAGCGGTGATTTCGACTACGACCTGGCGGCAAACGCGGAAGGCGTCGGCCGTCTGATGTCACACTGTCGTGACGCCGAGGGTTTCCTTCACTGCTCATCGGGGGCCGTCTATCAATACGCGGGACACCAGCTGCTGAAAGAGAACGATCCACTCGGTGACAACCACCGCGCGCTCTTCCCCACCTACAGCATCTCCAAGATCGCCGCGGAAACCGTGGTCCGTTTTGCAGCGCGGCAGTGGGAGCTTCCCACCAGCATCGCACGGATGAGCGTCCCCTACGGCGAGGGCGGCGGCTGGCCGTGGTTCCACCTGATGATGATGAAGGCGGGGCAACCGATTGCCGTGCATCCGGAGAGTCCCAACCTCTACAACCCGATCCACGAAGACGACTACATCGCCCAGGTGCCCAGGTTGTTGGAAGTCGCCGACGTACCGGCCACCACCGTCAACTGGGGCGGGAGCGACGCCGTCAGCATCGAGGAATGGTGCGAGTACCTGGGCGAACTCACCGGCCTCGAGGCCCGCTTCCAGCCGAGCGAGCACGCCCTCGGCAGCCTGACCATGGATCTCACCAGGATGCACCAGATGCTGGGACGAACCCGGGTCCACTGGCGAGACGGAATCCGCCGCCTGGTCGAGGCCCGCAATCCGGAGTTGCTCCTTGGTGACGGGAACTGAGGCAGGCCGCGGTCTGAATCAAGACTGCGAAAGTCGGCTTTCCGAGTCGGAATCCTGCCTCCGGGCGATCGCTCCGGCCCCCCAACGACTTTCGGCAAGGTAAAAACCCTAGTTCCGCTACCATTATCGTTGCCAGGCGTCGGCCTGCGCTTCCGGGCATGATCCAGGTCATAACAGGGAGCGTGCCGCTTCCGACATCCTTCTCTCAGCGTGTCCCTTTCTAGGAGACTCAGTTGGTTGCTCCCGCTTCGCGAGCCGCGGAAGAGGCTTGCGCACCGACCCCGTTCACCCGTCACCTCGACGGGCCGCTCCGCGCACACCCCACCGCAAGGCTGGTCCGGCGTAGCGATTCTCTGAGCGCAGCGCTCGACTGGCTCGCCGATCAAGTCGTGCTCTTCCGATACGGCGACCTCGTCTTCGTGACGTTCGGCCTCTTTGCGGCTCTCGGCGCCTTCCTGACCCTCGGCGGGATGGGTGTGATCCTGATCGGTCAGGGTGTCTCCGTCCAGGCTTTCGGAGCGCTCGCACTGATCGCGTGCACCCTGGTGGTGTGCGGATCGTGGCTCCTCGCGCAGCTGCTCGACTTCCGCCTGCTGCTCGAGAGGCCGAGGGAGGCGCTGCGCCGGCCGGTCTTCGCCTCCTGGGGCGGGCTCCTGATGATTCCGCTCGTCTTCGGCATCTTCTCCTGGCACTCCGGCGTCGCACTGCTGGCGCTGGTGGACGCATTCGCCCTGGCGATGCCGATCGGCCACGCCCTCGGGCGCCTCGGGTGCCTCTCCTACGGCTGCTGCTACGGCCGGCCGACGGGGCAGCGGCTCGCGATCACCTACCGCAACCCCCTCGCGAAGGCAGTGCGCGTCGGGGACCACCAGCACGTGCGCCTCCACCCGACGGCCCTCTACGAGGCCATCCTGGATCTCGGGATCCTGGTGGCGGTGAGCGCGGCCTTCTTCCTCGGGATGCCCCTCGGTGTACCTTCGGCGCTGGCGCTGATGGCCTACGGGATCGGCCGCTTCGCGATCGAGTTTCTGAAGGACAACGGCGGTCGCATCCTCTCGGGCCGCTACTCCGTGAACCACCTGCTCTCCCTCGCCATGGCCTCGCTGGGGCTGCTGCTGCTGCCCTCGATCCTTCTGGCACCGCAAGCGGCACCCGTCGTCGCCTGGGCACCGGCTTTCGACGCCTTGCCCAGGCTCTTGCCCGCGCTGGTGCTCTCGGCGATGGTGATCTTCGCCGGCTTTGGAGTGCATCGGAGGAGAGTCGGCAGCTGGTGAGACCCCTGGCCAGCTACCTGACCGGCCAGATGCTGGTGCTGGACGGCGGATACAGCGTCTGAGGGGCTTGCGGGCATCCCGCCACTCTCTCCCCCGTCCGCCCGACCCATCTGGAGAGCTCCGGAGCCGGATGCTGTTTATCAACAAGAATATTGAGTATATTCTTGATGTTAAGCAAATTTCTCAACTCCTGCGCGGCCAGGGCGGATGCCGGAGAGAGGCACTCCGCGGCTGCGCGGGCAGCTGGCGGGTGAAGATTTTGGAGGCCCGATGACAGGATCCCCGAAGAGAGAACGAGCCTCCGGGCAGGAGCGGTCCTCGACCCCTGTAGGTCGAGCCACCGGCTCCCGCCCCCAGCTCTCTTCCGGTGAGGGAACCAGCACGCGCATGACGCTGATGGAGCTGCTCAAGCGCGCCGGAGAGACGGACGTGGCGTCTCTGGCGGGCCAACTGGGCATCTCCGGCGTCGCCGTGCGCCAGCACCTGGCGGCGCTGGAGCGCGATGGGAAGGTCACGCAGCGCTCCGTGCGCCGCCCCGTGGGCCGCCCGGCCAAACTCTATCGCCTCACCGAAGCCGCCGATGATGTCTTTCCCCAGGCCAGTGCCAAGGTCGCGTTGGATCTGCTGGCGCGCCTGGAAAAGCTCCGTGGCCCCGAAGCCGTCGAGAAGCTCCTCCAGGCCCGACTCCGCGACCTGCTCAAGCGCTACCAGGAGCAGCTCAAGGGAGCGCGGTCCTGGTCCAAGAAGCTCAAGATCCTGGCCGAGATCCGCGAGTCCGAAGGCTACCTGTGCAATTCCGAGCCCGCGCCCAGCTCGGAGGCCAAGGGCGGCCTGCGACTGGTGGAGCACCATTGCCCTCTCTCCGACCTGGCCGGGCAACACCCCGAGGTGTGCGACTACGAGCTGGAGCTATTCAAGCGCGTGCTCGGAGAGCCCGACCTGCGCCGGACTTGTCACATCGGCTCCGGTGGTCATGCCTGCGTCTACGAGTCGCCGGGAAAGGCCAAGTAACGGCGAGCGTTCGGCTGCGGGTGGCGGGCTGTGGGCCTCAGCCCGCGTGCTGAGCCGCCGCCGGTGCGATGCGAACCGACGACAGGATCACTGCCGACACCGCAAAGAAGAGTGCCACCGCGGCGAAGCCCGGCCGATAGCTGCCGGACCAGGCGAAGACGGCTCCGCCCAGCAGCGCACCCAGCGCCCGGAAGACATTCTGCAGGACCATGTTGATCCCGGTGAGCTCGCCGCGGCGGTCCGCGGGCATCAGGTCCATGAAGAGCGGGCCACTCACGACCATGTCGAGGGTCCCCACCACGGCGCCTGCGAGGAGCACGGCGTACAAGCCGGCCAGGTTCCAGACCGCCAGGGCGGTCGCGAGGTTCACGGCCACTGACGCGCTGGTGGTTGCGACCAGCAGACGCTTGCGGCTCCAGCGATCGGCAAGCCGGCCCGAGGGGATCGCCAGGGCCAGGCGAACCGCACCGGTGACACCGATCGCCAGGGCGGCGTCGCCCACCGCGACACCCAGGTCGGTCACGGCGAAAAGCGTGAAGTAGTTGATGGCGATCCCGACGCCCAGATAGCGCAGGGAGGCGGAGGCGAGAAACAGGGCGATTGGATCCCGGCGCGAGAGGGACGCCAGCGCCACGCGGAGCGAGGTGCCACCGCGGCCCCGAGCCTCCGCCAGCTCCTCGGCCCGGGGCCGGGGCTCGCGGATGAAGAAGAGCGGGGGAAGGATGCAGATGACTGCGAGTCCTGCGGTCAGGTAGTAGACCAGCTCGAAGTGCGTCTCCCAGAAGAAACGCCCGGATATCTGGATCGCGATCGCTCCGATTCCACCCGCGATCATGAAGAGCGCCATGGCGCGACCGCGCCTCGCCGGGGCAACCATGTCGGGAATCAGCGACAGGAGGGGTACGCCGGCGATCGAGATGAACAGCGCATTCAGCAGAAAGAGCGCGAGCAGGACCGCGTAGCTCGGCGCCGAGGGGATGGCGAACAGCGCCAGGGTCGCGATCGGCACCCCGAACAGGACGTAGGGAAGGCGTCGCCCGAAGCGCGTCCAGGTCCGATCCGAGAGGCGGCCGATGGAGGGGTTCACCAGCGCCGAGACCAGCGGCCCCACCGCCAGGAGCAAGCCGATCAGGTAGCCGTTCTCGGTGAAGAACCCTGCCAGCGGTCCGTTGAAGGCAGGGAGCGCCATGCGGCCCCCGAAGCCGAGGGCGATGGGCAGGAAGAGCAGCAGAAAGCGGCGCTCGCCGGCGAAGGCGAGCACATCGCCGCTCCCCGGTGAAATACGCAGGCTAGGTCTCCAGAACGACCTTGAGGACGCCGGCGCGCCGCTCCGCGAACATCTCGTAGCCGGCAATCCCCTCCGAGAGTGGCATCCGGTGGGTGATGATCTCGGTGGGATCGAGCCGTCCGCTCTCGATCAACGAGAGCAGCGGGCCGACGTGGTTCTGGGGATTCACCAGGCCGGCGCGCAGGCTGAGATTTCTCATCAGGAAGAGCGCCCAGGGGAGCTCCACCGGCGCCACGATGACGCCGGCGACAGCGATGATCCCGCCCGGCCGCACCAGCATGGAAGCCTGGCCGATCAGCTCGGGGCGGCCGACCGCCTCGATGGCCGAGTCGGCGCCCTCGCCGCCGGTGAGCTCGGCCACGCGCTCGAGGAGGTTCTCCTTCTCGGGGTTGATGACGTCGCAGCCAAGCTCCTTGGCCCGCGCGAGCCGCGTGTCCTCCAGGTCGACCGCGATCACCCTGGCGGCGCCGTAGATCTGGGCGCAGCGCTGGGCGAGGCTCCCGACCGGTCCGCAGCCGAAGATCACCACGCGGTCGCCGGGCTTCACCTCTGCGAACTGGACGACCATTTCCGCAGTGGGAAGGATGTCGGTCAGAAACAGCGATTGCTCGTAGCTCACCCCGTCCGGAAGCCGAAACACGTTGGCGTCGGCAAAGGGCACACGCACCCTCTCAGCCTGGACACCGGGGAATGCGGCGGAGAAGCCCATGATGTTGCTCCGCGTCCCTCCGGCCGTGGTCACCTTGCAGCCGCTGTAGAGCCCCCGCCTGCAGGAGACGCAGGTGCCGCAGCCGAGTGTGCAGGAGACGAAGACGCGGTCGCCCTTGGCGAGCGTCTGCACCCCGCGCCCGACCTCCTCCACCACACCCACGCACTCGTGTCCAACCACGAAGCCCGGCTCGGCGGCCGGCAGGGACCCGTGCCAGAGATGCAGATCCGAGCCGCAGATGGCGGTCTGGGTCACCCCGACGATGACGTCGGACTCCGCCTCCAGAGCCGGTTCCTTCGCCTGCCCGTAGCGGAAGTCGTGGACTCCGTGGAACGTGATGCCCTGCATGGCGCAGTCTCCTTCTCAGGCCTTGAGGGGCCCGAGCAGGTGATGGCCCGTCCAGCCTTCCCAGAGGCCCCGGCGGCGGATCACTTCCAGACGATGTCTGCGGGATCGCGGCTCAGGTGTCCGAGGCAGTCCTGCCAGCGGTACAGGATCAGCTGGTCCATCAGCTCGGAGTCCAGACCGCGACGCTTCTTGTCCAGCTCCGTGCGGAGCACGTCCATCGCACCGTGGACCGCGGGTCCGAACAGCTCCTCCAGATACGAGGGCGGAATCCGCTCCGACCCCTCGTCGAAGCTCCCGTCCTCGCGAAGCGGCGCCGGCGCCAGCGGCGGCACGTAATACACGTTCGCCTCCGTCCCGTACTCCGGGTGCAGCGGAAGCGCCACCTTCCACTTCTCCACCAGCTTGAACACCGCGCTCCCCCCGTCGTCCTTGAAGCCCACGAACGCCGCCCGGCCCGGACACTGACGCACGCAGGCCGGAGCCACCCCCTGCTCCAACCGCGGGAAACAGCCGATGCAGTGCTGGCTCACCTTCGCCGTCGCGTTGAAATAGATCTTCTTGTACGGACAGGCCCGTGCGCAGTCCTGGGCACCCTGACAGATGTCCTCGTCGCGAAGCACCAGACCGTCCTCCTCGCGCTTGAACATCGCTCCACTCGGACACGCCTCCACACACGCCGGCTCGGTGCAGTGGTTGCACATCCGCGGCAGATAGAAGAAGTAGGCGTTCGGATACTCTCCGCCTCCCTCGTCCTCGTCCCAGTTCATCCCCCAGCTCTTGCTGCCCGCCGTCTTCTGCAGGTACACCTCGCGACCTCGACCCCCACGAAGCACCTCGTCGTAGTTGTAGTCCCAGCCGCCTCCAAACTCCTCCGCCGTCGGAAGCTTCCCCAGCTGAAGCTTCCCACCGTCGTATCCACCACCCATCTTCTCCCAGTCCTTGGGCGTCCCCGCCCCAGGCTGGGTGTTCACCGTCATCCACCACTGGTGCTCCGCACCCTCTTCCTCGTGCGTCCACAGCACCTTGCAGGCCACGGAGCAGGTCTGACAGCCAATGCACTTGTTCAGGTCATACACCCACACCAGCTGCCGCTTCGACTTGGTCATCGTTGCCATCGGACTCGCTCCTTCCAATATCGTGATGCGATCGTGCCCCGTGGGGAAAAGCTGGACCCGCCGCTTCATGAGACGAGCAAATGACCCGCCTCCTCGCCGCGGATACAACCGGACCCCTTCACCTCGGGTGGGGCTAGTTATGCGCGTCCCGGGTAAGGGGTGGTATGAGCGCCGTCATACGGTTTCTCCGGTCGCGGAGCCAGGGGGCACCGGACCTCCAATCGGCGTGGGGCCGGATTTTCAGAACCCGACGACTCCGGATCGACTCAAGCCTCCGGGGTGTACCTGACCCGCATGTGCAGGAAAGTGTGCACCAGGGGAGAAGGCCGGATCTCCGGCCCCCCGTCGGCGTACTCCATGTCCGGCAGGCGCCGCAGCAGCTCCTCGAAGGCCACGCGCATCTCCATGCGCGCGAGGTTGGCGCCCAGGCAGAAGTGATTGCCGACGCCGAAGCCCAGGTGGCGCGGATCGCGATCGATCTTGAAGACCTCGGGGTCTTCGAACTCGTCCGGATCGAGATTCCCGGAGGGATACAGCATCAGCACGATGTCGCCCTTGCGGATCTTCTTGCCGCGGAGCTCGGTGTCCTGGGTCGCGTGGCGGGCGAAGCTCTGCACCGGGGAGACCAGGCGAACCATCTCCTCCACCGCCACGGGGATCAGCGAGGGATCGTCGATCAGCTTCTGGCGCTCTCCCGGGTTCTCGATCAGCAGGCTCATCCCGCCCGAGATGCCGTTGCGGGTGGTCTCGTTTCCGGCGACCAGCAGCAGCACCATCAGCATCACCAGCTCGTCGTCTGCGAGCTGACGGTTCCGCTCGATCTCTTCCATGGCCGAGGTGTTGATGGGGCGAGCCGCAACCTCCATCTCGTACTTGTTCTCACCGATCAGGCCCTGATCCTTCGCGCCCACCAGAATGCTCACCAGGTCGTCCTGGGGCTGCTTGCGACGCTCTGCGAAGATCTCCTTCAGGTAGTCCGCGTACTCGCGCAGGGCCTGGGCCGAGTTTCTCATGATCTCCGGATTGTCGCGGTTTCCGTCGCCGGCGATCAGATCGTCGGACCAGCGGTGGAAGCTCTCCCGGTCCTCCCTGCGAATGCCGATCATCTCGGCAATCAGCAGGAGCGGCATGGGCACGGAGATGTCGTCGACGAAGTCGCACTCGCCGTTCGGGGCGACCTTGTCGATCGTCTCGGTGGCGATCTGGCGGAAGGCCGTCTCCAGCTTGCGCACCATGCGGGGCGTGAAGCCCCTGTTGATCAGCCGCCGAAGCTGGGTGTGCCGGGGCTCGTCCTCGTCGATCAGGGGAAGCTTGACCACGCTTCCCGGACGGACGCCTCCCCCGGAGCAGAAGATCGGGTGGTTCTTGGAGACGTAGTTGACGTCCTCGAACTTGCTGACCACCCAGAGGCGGCTCCGCTCCGACCAGTGGACGGGATCGTTCTCGCGCAGCCAGCGCATGCGATCGCGCATGTTCTCGTCCCAGGCCTCCGCTTCGAGAAAGTCGACGTTCACGTCGATGCCCATCGGGTTGCTCCTTTTCGAGGGTTGGAATGTCCGGTTCGAGGCTCGAGACCGGGAATCCGGGTGATTGGTGTCGCGCTCCGGAAGAGCGCTGCGCGGCTCGATCGCCTCGCCGATGAAGGCGGCGGTCAGGCGCAGGCGTTCCTCGACCGGATAATCGGGATCGGAGATCCAGTTGGTGATCGCCGTGTTGAACATCCCCACCGCCATCTCCGCCAGGTAGTGGGCATCGAGATCGGTGCGGACCTCCCCCTGCTCCTGGCCCTCTGCCATGACCGCGGCGAAGGGCTCGTGGACGCGCTCCAGGTAGGGCGGCACGTCGCCGGGACGAGCGGTGCTCCGGATCAGCTCGAGCAGCACCTCGCGGGCCAGTCCTCGCGACTGTCCGATCCCGTCGGCAGCCTCCGCGGCGAGCCGGGCGAGACGCTCCCGAGTGCCTCCGGAGGCCTTCAGCTGCTGCTCGATCGCGAAGCCAAGGAAGGCGAAGACCTCGCGGGTCATCTCGTTCAGGACGGCCCGCTTGCTGGGGAAGTGGTTGAAGAAGGTGGCGGGAGCGATGTCTGCCGTCGCAGCGATCTGCTCCACGGTGGTGGCATCGACGCCCTGGGCGAGAAACAGCCGCCGGGCGGCGTCGTAGATCCGCGAGTGATTCTCGCGCTTTCTCCGGTCTCGCCGCCCTTCCCCATCGGCCTGTGACATCCGGAGATCTCCATCCCGTGAATGCGACCCAGCGAATCTGGAGTCGACTCCAACAAAATAGCGCGGTCTAGAATAACGGTGGTGGATTCAATGAATTCTCGAGGGACGCCCAGGAGGTTACCCCTCAGGGACCCGGCGTCTCCGGGCGGGGGCCCTGTCACCTCGCCAGGCGGGGATCAGCCAGCGCCCTTCTCGGAACTCCCCGGCAGCACGCAGATCGCCGAGAAGCCGCCACCGGGGCTGCGGAAGTTGGTGACCTGGCCCTGGTAGACGCGGGCCCCCAGGAAAAGCAGCTGATCGCGATAAGCGTAGGCCCGCACGTCGAACTTCATCGTCTGCAGGCCCCCCGCGGCGGCGATCTGCACCGCACCGGGCTCGATGCGACGCTGGGCGAGGTAGTGCTCCTCGGGATGAATCTCATGCAGCTTGCGCTTCGAGATCTTGTCGCCGCGGTAGACGGCCCGACTCCCGAACGAGACCGCGGGCTTGAAGACCCAGCTCTTCCGCGTGCTCCAGGCCTCGTCGAAGCTCATCTCGCCGAGGAGCCGGGTCTCGGGGACCACCTCCGCCAGAAAGACGGCATCCTCGGAGTCGACGCCGAGGCTCAGCAGCGACTCCCGCGAAGAGAAGAGAGCGAGGCGCCGCTTGTCGGCGAGCAGGTGGTGCTCTCTCGGAGAGGGAGTCACCACCACCTCGCCGGCCAGATACGCCGCGCGCAACAACACCGTCCGCGGCGTCTCGAGAGCGAAGTCGGTGTCGCGCAGGTAGACCAGATCGACCGGCATCCCTCGCAGCTCGATCCGGCCCGATGCAGTGCGCTTCAGCTCCGCGGTGTCGCCGATCTCCGCACGGATCCCCGAGCGTTCGAGGAGCTCGCGAACCAGCTCGAACTCCGGGTGCAGGAACTGCTCCTCGGGGCGCTCGTCGACGATTGCGACGCTGCCCAAGACCGCGTCGCCACCACGGACTGCCCGGAGCTCCGCACGGAAGGTCTCGACGACGCGCTCCCCCATCTCCGCTGCCGAGAGCAGCCCGGAGCACGCACCGGCGAGCTCGCCTGGATCGCAGAGCGCCGCGGTGCGCAGTCCGTTCAGAAGCGCACCCCCGGCGTTGGTATTGACCTCGATCAGCCTGGGCCCGGCCTCTGCCATGTGGAAGTCGTACCCCATCATGACGCCGAAATTTCCGGGCTCGTGGGTCCGCAGGGAGTCGGCGCCGCGATCGACGACGGCCCGGTACGGCGCCGAGTGCGCAACCCGGAACAGCACTTCTACGGCGCGGTGGATATCGGCGTAGTGCCCGGCATCGAGGGCGATGGTGGTCTGCGCGTAGGGGATGGTCGGCGGCTCGGGCCGGACCGGGGGCGAGGAAGCACTCGACGTTTCCATGATTATCGAAATATAATCATATCGAGCCGCTGTCAAGGGGCCGCTGCCCGCGGTGTGCGATGATCTTCTGATGCGGCTCCTCCACTCTGCGCTCCTCGGCGTGATCCTCTCCCTTTCCATCGCCGCGGGCTCGAGCAGTGCGGGGGCCGCGGGCGAGATCCACTCGGACCTGCCGGAAGCCGTCGATCCCGCTCGAAAGCACCTCTTCTACTTGCACGGCGCCTGGATCGAGCAGCAGGGCCTGGAGCGCTCCCACCCGAGCCACGGCCGCTACCAGTACCAGGCCATCGTCCAGGCCTTCGCCGAGCGCGGCTTCGTGGTGATCAGCGAGGCCCGAACCGGGCCGATCGACGTGGAGGCCTACGCGAAGAAAGTGGCGACCGAGGTCCGCCGCCTCCTCGAGAAAGGGGTGCCGCCGCCGCAGGTCACGGTGATCGGCCACTCCAAGGGTGGAAGCATCGCACTGACCGCGGCCACTGAGCTGCAAGAAGAAAAGCTCAACTTCGTGATCATGGCCGGATGCGGCAAGCCGGGCAGCGGCTTCGGGCGCAGCTTCGAACGCTTTCTCGCCGAGCGCGCCGCCCGCTTGCGCGGGCGCCTTCTGTCGATCTACGACGCCAGTGACCGCCTGGCGGGAAGCTGCCGAGCCGCCTTCGAGAAGGCGGAGCTCACCGAGAGCGCCGAGGTGGTTCTCCAGACCGGCCGGGGCCACGCGCTCTTCTGGTCGCCGAGTGTGGTCTGGCTCGACGAGGTCGTCGAGTGGGCCGCGCCAAAGCCGTGAGACGGCGCCTCAGGATCTGCTACACGACCCGGGTCTCGTGTCCCTTCCAGTAGCGATCGCGCAAGAGTCGCTTGTAGAGCTTGCCCGTGGCCAGACGCGGCAGCTGGGCTTCGAAGTCGACGGAGCGGGGGCACTTGTAGTGGGCGATGCGCTCGCGGGCGAAGGAGATCAGCTCCTGGGCCAGCTCCGGCGATCCGATCACGCCGTCCACCGGTTGCACTACGGCCTTGACCTCCTCGCCGAACTCTTCGTTGGGGACGCCGAAGACGGCGACGTCGAGCACCTGGGGATGCATGGTGAGGACGCTCTCGATCTCGGCCGGGTAGATGTTGACCCCGCCCGAGATGATCATGAAGGCCTTGCGGTCGGTGAGGTAGAGGAATTCCTCTTCGTCCAGGTAACCCATGTCGCCGATGGTCGACCAGTTCGGATGCTGCGGGTGCTGGGCCTCGCGCGTCTTCTCGGGCTCGTTGTGATACTCGAAGGGCATCGCGTCGCGCTCGAAGTAGATGATCCCCGCCTCGCCAGTGGGCATCTCGGCCCCCGACTCGTCGCAGATGCGAATGCTTCCGATCACCGCGCGTCCGACCGAGCCCCGGTGCTCGAGCCAGGCCGGGGAGTCGATGAAGGTCAGGCCGTTCAGCTCGGTGCCGCCGTAGTACTCGGTGAAGATCGGCCCCCACCACTCGATCATCTGCTCCTTTACCGGAACCGGACAGGGGGCGGCGGCGTGGATGGCGCCCGCGAGGCTCGAGACATCGTAACGCGCCCGCTCTTCTTCGGGGAGCTTCAGCATGCGCGTGAACATGGTTGGAACCCACTGACTGTGGTTGCAGCGATAGGTCTCGATGCAGCGCAGCGCCTCTCGCGGATCGAACTCCTCCATCATCACCAGGGTCGCCCCTTCGGCCAGGATGCCCATCGAGAAGCCCAGCGGTGCCGAGTGGTAGATCGGAGCCGGAGACAGGTAGACGGTGTCCTGGTTGAAGCCAAAGAGAGCGGCGAGGAACCGGGTCACCGGCTCCCCCTCCTCGACTCTGCGGCCGGAGAGGGGTCGCTTGATGCCCTTCGGCCGGCCGGTGGTGCCTGAGCTGTAGAGCATCGTGGCGCCCGTCGGCTGCATCGCCAATGGTTCGGCCGGATGGGCGGCGATCGCGTCCTCGTAGCCGTCGTAGCCCTGGACGGTTCCGTCGATCATCAGCCGCAGCCTGCATTTCGGAATCCGAGGCGGCAGAAGGGATGCGACCTCCGCCAGGGCCTGGGATGTCACCAGCACCTCGGCACCGGAGTCGTCGATGATGTAGGCGGCCTCCTCGGCGGAGAGGTGGCGGTTCACGGTGGTGAGGTAGAGGCCGGAGCGGAACGCAGCCCAGTAGACCTCCGGGTACCGAGGGTGGTTCTCCATGAAGATGGCCAGGTGGCCACCGGGGCGAAGACCGGCCGCCCAGAGGAGCTGCGCCAGCTGACACGATCGCTCCTCGAGCTCGCCGTAGCTGACGATCTCTCCCGACCGGCCCATGATCAGCGCCGGCTTCTCGGGATTCGCCGCCGCGTGGGTTCCCGGATACAACTCCGCCTCTCCTTCTCCGATTGGCCCATTCGCCCCATTCGCCGATGGGACGGGAGCTCGAGAGCCCCGCTGGGCCCCGAAGAGCCGCCATTCTGCCAGGCTTGCCAGCTGATGAGAAGAGCGGGAAGAGCGGTTCGGACGCCGGATCCAGGCAGTTCCGATACGCTCTCCAGATGACCGAGAGTCGAAAGAGCCGCCGTCAGACCAGAGTGCCCACGGGGCGCCTGGAACGCCTCGCTCGCCTGGGCTGGATGGCCGGCGAGTTCGCGGCGGGCGGGCTCGCCGATGGGGCAAAGCGCCTGGTGGGCGCGGGGCCAATGGACGCGGCCAGCATCTTCCTCTCCGCACCGCGCGCCAAGAAGCTGGCCCGCCGCCTCTCGCAGATGCGGGGCGCCGCCATGAAGCTCGGTCAGCTGCTCTCCCTCGAGGGCGACGATCTCCTGCCCCCCGAGTTCGCCGAGGCGCTTTCCGTGTTGCGCGCCACAGCGGACACGATGCCGGCTTCACAGGTGCGACGCGCCCTCGGCCGCGCCTACGGCAAGGGCTGGGAGGAGCGCTTCCGAGAATTCGATTTCGATCCCCTCGCCGCGGCCTCCATCGGACAGGTGCACGCTGCCGTCACGGCCGACGGCCGCGACATCGCGCTCAAGATCCAGTACCCCGGCGTAGCGCGCAGCATCGACAGCGACGTGAACAACCTGGCCAGTCTGCTGCGCATGACGCGCATCCTGCCCGTGGAGGTCGACATCTCGGGGATCGTGGCCGAGGCGAAGCGCCAGCTCAGGCAGGAAGCCGACTACCAGTGCGAGGCGGAGCACATGAAGCGCTACCGGAGCCTGGTGGCCGACGATTCCGCCGTGCGCGTCCCGCGCGTCTACGAAGACTTGACGACGAAGCGAGTCCTGGCCATGGAGCGCGCGTGGGGGCGTCCCATCGAAGATCTTCGCAGCCCCGATCATCCGCAGATCCTGCGCGACCGTACGGGCGAACACCTGCAGCGGCTGATGTTCCGCGAGCTCTTCGAGTTCGGCTTCATGCAGACCGACCCCAACTTCGCCAACTATCTCTTCGAGCCCGACTCGGGCCGTCTCGTGCTGCTCGACTTCGGCGCGGCGAGGGAGTTTCCCCGGGAGTTCGTGGAGAGTTACCGGCGGATCTGCCGCGCCATGATCAGCTGCGATCGCGAGGAGATCCGCCAGGCGGCCGTCGCCATCGGCTACCTGGGAGGAAACGAGTCCGAGGGAAGGGCGAAGGCCCTGACGGACCTGATCATCCTGCTCGGGGAGCCGCTTCGACACCCAGGAGTGTATGATTTCGAGAGCTCGCGGCTGGCCGCACGCGCCCGCGACGCCGGCTTCGATCTGGTCGTGCGGCACGGCTTCATGCGCCCACCACCCCCCGAGACGATCTTCCTGCACCGCAAGCTCGCCGGGACCTTCTTTCTGTGCGCACGGATCGGCGCCCGAGTCGACACCCGCGCCCTGATCGCCCCATACGTCGAAGACGGAATCGAGGAAGCGAGAACATGAAGAAGTTCGAGAAGATCGACCCGGAGCGGCTGGCGAAGTCGGCAGAGGTGTTCGCGGAGCTTCGAGCGGACCGCTTCTTCTGGAAGGCCAGCGGCTACACGGATGCGGAGCTGGAACGGCCCGCGATCGCGGTCGCCAACAGCCCGCAGGACGTGGGACTCGGCCACATGCATCTCCGGCAGCTCGGTGACGCCGTCAAGCAGGGCGTGCTGCTCGGCGGTGGCGTGCCGATCGAGTTCTCGACCATCGCGCCCTGTGCCGGACACTGCCGCGAGATGGGAACCGACGACGAGGTGATGCTCTACGACCTGCCGCAGCGCGACGCGATCGCCGACAGCGTCGAAATCCAGATGCGCAACTACAACGCGCAGGGTCTGGTGTGCATCGGCACCTGCGACAAGATCGTACCGGGGCACTGGCTCGGCGCCGCCCGACTGAACCTGCCCACCATCTTCCTTCCCGGTGGCCCGGCGAGGCCGGGAACCTTTCGCGGCCAGCCGACGGCCTTCCCCACCGACGTCGCGCTGACCCTGGTGAACGAGGTTCTCTCGGGAAAGATCGACTCCGAGCAGATGCGCGAGCAGATGCACGAGATGGAGGGCCGCTGGGTGACCGGCTGTGGCGCCTGCCCGGAGCTGACCACGGCCAACACGGTGCAGATGGCCACCGAGGTGATGGGCCTCTGTCTTCCCGGCGCATCGACCACGCCGGGCAACGACATGGAGAAGCTCAGGCAGGCCAAGGAGACGGGTTTCCGCATCGTCCAGCTGGTGAAGGAAGGGCTTCGCTTCGGCGACCTGGTGACGGCGGGAGCGATCGAGGATGCGGCGCGACTGATCATGGCGCTCGCCGCCGGCACCAACGGCATCCTGCATCTGCTGTCGCTGGCCAAGTGGATGCAGCTCGAGATCGACATCGACACCTTCGACCGATTGAGCGACGACACCCCCTACTACTGCCCGGTCCGCCCCAGCGGTCCCTTCACGGTCGTGGACCTCCACGAGGCCGGAGGCGTGATGGCAATCCTCAAGCGGATTCGGGAGAAGCTCCACCTCGAGCGTCCGACCGTCGCGGGCGCGCCTCTCGGCGATCTCGTCGATGCCGCAGAGGTGAGCCGCGAGGAGGTCATCCTGCCCGCCGAGCGGCCGATCTATCCGACCGGCGGGATCAAGGTGCTGCGCGGAAACCTGGCCCCAGACGGCTCGCTGTGCCGCTACACCATCAGTGGCGGACAGAACCAGCGCTTCACCGGTCCGGCGAGGGTGTTCGCCAACCAGCGGGAGGCGATGTTCGCGATCTTCGGAGGCAAGATCCAATCCGGGGATGTGCTGGTGATTCGCTACCAGGGTCCGCGCGGCGGCCCCGGCTTCAGCGAGAACTTTCGCGTCCCGCTCCTGCTCGGCGCGCTGGGCCTCACCGATGTCGCCGTGGTCACCGACTCCCGCTTCAGCGGCGCCACCGAAGGCGCGCTTTGCGTTGGCTACGTCTCGCCGGAGGCACAGCTGGGAGGGCCGCTCGCGGCCCTCGAGGAGGGCGACCCGATCCGCATCGACTGTGAGAAGAAACGCCTCGACGCGGATCTCAGCGCCGAGGAGATCGCCGCCCGGCTGGCGAAGTGGTCGCCGCCCAGGCCGGGGATCACCGAGGGAGTGCTGGTCGCCTGGCACCTGACGGCCACCCAGTTTCCGGATGGTGCAATGCTCCAGCGGCGGCTGTAGCCTTCGGTCACCTCAAGAAGTCACAAGAAGGGATTGCCGATGACGCCCCGAATCTTTCTCGCCTCGATCGCCGTGTTCTTGTGGGTGCTGGCCTGCGGGGGCAGCGACCGACCGCCGGGAGAGATCGAGGGGGCGCGCCGCCCCGAGGCGGCTCTGCAAGCCGCAGCCCTCGCCCAGAAGGAGGCTGTCGCGGGGCTGGCAGAGCAGCGCGCGGGAGCCGCGCCTGCGCTCCCCGCCAAGCGCATTCTCTTCGGCGACCTCCACGTCCATACCACCTACTCGACCGACGCCTTCATGTTCTCGCTCCCGCTCCTGGCGGGTGAGGGAGCGCACCCGCCCGCCGACGCCTGCGACTTCGCCCGCTACTGCTCGGCCCTCGACTTCTTCGCCCTGACGGACCACGCCGAGGGGCTCACACCCCTGCACTGGGAGCTCGAGAAGGAGAGCGTCCGCCAGTGCGACGAGCGCGGCGGCGACCCGGCGGATCCCGACCTGGTGGCGTTCCTGGGCTTCGAATGGACCCAGGTAGGACCCACGCCCGAGAGCCACTACGGACACAAGAACGTGATCTTCCCCGGTCTCGGAGACGACGATCTCCCGATCCGGCCGATCAGCTCTCTCGCCGACGAGGGACCCGGGCTCTTTGCCGGCCTCGGGCTGGCGAGCGCCGCGCGTTACGTCGATCCGCTCAACTGGAGTGAGTACGCCGACTTCATCTGGCTGCTCGACGAGCTCGCGGCAGTGAAGCGGTGCGAGCGGGGCGTCAACACCCGCGAGCTTCCCGCGGACTGCCACGAGAACGCGCCGACCCCCGAGGTGCTCTTCGAGAAGCTCGCGCAGTGGGGCTACGACGCCCAGGTGATTCCCCACGGCACGACCTGGGGTCTCTACACTCCGCCGGGGACTTCGATGGACAAGCAGCTCACCCGTCTCCAGCACGATCCGGAGCGCCAGCGGCTGATCGAGATCATGTCCGGGCACGGCAACTCCGAGGAGTACCGGAGCTGGCGCGAGTTCGAGGTGGGCCCGGACGGTGCTCCGGTCTGCCCCGCTCCCACCCCGGAGTACCTGCCCTGCTGCTGGCGGGCCGGAGAGATCATGCGGGAGCGCTGCGGAGACCTTCCGGAGCAGGAGTGCGAGGCGCGCGTCGAGGAGGCGAAGCGCCTGGCGCTGCTGGCGAACGTCTCACCCCATCTCGTCTTTCCCGACACCCGCGGCGAGGACTGGCTCGACTGCGGACAGTGCCGCGACTGCTTCAAGCCATCCTTCGGCTACCGCCCGCGGGAGTCCGTGCAGTACAGCATGGCGCTGTCCAACTTCGACGAGATCGGTCCGGACGGCGATCCGCTGCGCTTCCGCTACGGCTTCATCGCCTCCAGCGACGTCCACACCGCCCGCCCAGGCACCGGTTACAAGCAGTACCAGCGGCGCATGATGACGGAGGCGACGGGACCTCGCTCCGCTTTCTACGCCAACCTGGCCCGCCGCCGCATCCAGGCGACGGGAGACGTCGATCCCCAGGTTCCCCAGCAGGTTCCTACGGAACGCAGTCTTCTGGGCACCGATACGGAGCGCATCGCGAGCTTCCTGCATCCGGGAGGGCTGGTCGCCGTGCACGCGGAGGGACGCAACCGCGCGGCGATCTGGCAGGCTCTCGGGCGACGCGAGGTCTACGGCACCAGCGGCCCGCGCATCCTGCTCTGGTTCGATCTCCTGAACGGCCCCGGCGGCGCGCTGCCGATGGGATCGTCCCTCCCCTTCGCCGAGACCCCGCGCTTCGAGGTGCGGGCGGTGGGAGCCTTCGTCCAGAAGGACGGGTGCCCGGAGGAGAGCATTCGGGGGCTCTCGCCCGAGCGCCTGGAGCGCCTGTGCCGCGGTGAGTGCTACCACGCCAGCGACGAGCGGCATCCCATCGTCGCGATCGAGGTGATTCGCATTCATCCCCAGGCGCACAGCGGGGAGAATGTGGGTGACCTGATCGAGGATCCGTGGAAGCGCTTCGAGTGCGAGCCACGGGCCGACGGCTGCGTCGTCCGCTTCGAGGATCCCGACTACGCAGAGTCGGATCGCGACGTGCTCTACTACGCGCGGGCCATCCAGGAAGAGACGCCGGCCGTCAACGGGGCGAACCTGCGCGCCGAGTTCGATGCCGAGGGCAACGTGATCCGCACCACTCCCTGCTTCGGCGACTACCGCACGCCCTTCGACGAGGATTGTCTCGCGCCGGTGAAGGAGCGCGCCTGGTCCTCGCCCATCTTCCTCGACCAGCCTCGCGGAGGGCACCCCCGCTTCGGTAAGGGCGGTCGCGAAGTTCTGTAGAATCGCGCACGGCTTGGCGGAACTCGCCGTCAATGGTGCGATGCCCGTGAGTCGAGATTGCAGACGCTCGAATTCATCCTCGAGAACTGGTCGTCCCGATACAGTGCACAGGTTGCACTGAAGTTTGGGCTGCTTCTGCTTCCGATCGCACTCTGGCTCTGGGTACCCGGGTTCAGGCGGCGGCACGAGCGCCTGGTGGTCACGCTCGGGGCGGCGACAGGCGTGCTTTCTCTGGTCGTCGCATACATCCAGATCATGCGGGGAGAGTTCACGGCGGCTCTCAACGGATGGGAGGACAGCCACTTCGCCATCGAAATCGCCGGCTATCAGCTGAGCTTCGCTCTGGTGGGCGCGTGGGCAGGACTGCGGCGGCGTTCCCAGGCATTACACGGAGTCGCGTTGGGGCTGATCCTCTGCGTGGGCTTCGCCGCGCTGGGGAACCTCTTCGGCTGGGGCGGTCGCTTTCCGCTCGTCGCCCAGCACGGAGCCTGGGCCTTGGGCCTGGGCGTCGCGCTGCTCACCAGCGCCGGGCTCGGGCGAATCGCCTGGCTTCGCGCTCATCTCGCAATCGCGGGCCTCAGCTACGGCTACTTCGCACTGGTTCATCTTCACGCCTGGCTCATCCAAGGGGAGCTCAGCATGGGCCACGTCGGCCCGTCACTCTGGCACGATCTGGCGCTCCCCATGGTCGTCTTCTGGGTCCTGCGCCGCCGCTGATCTTCGGAGCCCGGAATTGTGGGCTAAAGCCCACGCCAGGGGCGATCGATGTGCAGGATGACTGTCGAGACGAGGGACTTGGATGCGATTTGCGCTGGCGGCCGAGGGCTCACGGGGAGACGTGCAGCCCATGGTGGGCCTGGCGGCTCGCCTGGTCGAGCGCGGCCACCAGGCGGTGGTCTGCGCCCCTCCCGATCTGAGCCGGCTGGTGGAGGAGCGGGGGCTCGAGTTCCGGCCCCTGGGTACCGACATCCACAGCCTCCTCGCCGGGAACGCCGATGCGCTCCACCGCGGAGGCGCGGTCTGGGCGCTGCAGGCGAAGCGGCTCTTTCAGCAGGTCCTGAGAGAGCAGTTCGAAGCCTTGCCCAGGGCCGCGGCTGGCGCCGACATGATCATCGGAGCAGGGGTCCAGTTCGCCGGACGTTCCGTCTCCGAGGCCATGGGGGTCCCCTATCGCCTCGTCGCCTACTGCCCGGCCCTGCTTCGCTCCGCCGACTACCCGCCCGCCTTGCTGCCCAATCAGTCGCTGCCGCGCTGGGTGAACCGACTGGCGTGGCGCGGCTTCCTCAGCCTTCAAGACCGGCTGCTGCGGGGTGAGCTCAACCGCCACCGTGCGGTTCTCGGCCTCGACCCCGTGTCGGACAGCTATCGCCACCTGGCCACCGAGCGCCCCCTCCTGGCGGCCGACGCGGCGCTGGCCCCCATTCCCGACGACCTCCCCGTGGAGGTGGATCAGGTCGGCTACCTGCTCCCGAAGGACGAGACGCCCGTGCCCCCGAAGCTCGAGTCGTTCCTCGAGGCCGGACCGCCCCCGGTGTACCTGGGCTTCGGCAGCATGATGGGCTCGGATCCCGCCGGAACCACGCGCCTGTTGCTCGACGCCATCGAGAGGGCGGGATGCAGGGCGGTCCTCGCCACGGGCTGGGCCGGCCTGGGCGATGGCGCCCTCCCCGACTCCGTCTTTCGCGCCGGCCCCCTCCCCCACGCGAGCCTCTTTCCCAGGGTCGCGGCGGTCGTCCACCACGGGGGCGCCGGAACCACCGCCACGGCAGCCCGGTCGGGGGTCCCGCAGATCATCGTTCCCCACCTCCTGGATCAGCACTACTGGGGACATCGCGCCCACCTGGTCGGCGTCGCGCCCCCGCCACTCCCCCGCTCGAAGCTCTCCGCAGCCAGGCTGGCCGCGCTGATCTCGGCCAGTCTGGAGAACGAGTTCCTCGCGGATCGCGCCCGGGAGCTGGCAGAGAAGCTCCGCAGCGACGACCCCCTGGAGCGTGCCGTCGACTCCGTCCTTGCATCGAGCGTCTCCTCGCACTGATCTGAGCGCGTTGGAGGCGAACGGGCGCAGGCTAGACTGGCCGTAGCCGGTCGCGATCCCGCCTGAGGAGGAAGCCAGCGGAAGCTCGACCAGGGGGAGTCTCCATGTCAGCAGAGCTGGAGCAAGACGTGCTGCGCATCGACGCGATCCGAGAGGCCGCAGAGCGGATCGCCCCCTACGTGGTGCGCACGCCGCTCCTCCGCTACCCGCTGCGCGGAGACTGCGAGCTGCTCCTGAAGCCCGAGTCCCTCCAGCCCACCGGGGCCTTCAAGCTCCGAGGGGCGTTCAACCGGATGCTCCAACTTCCCGAGGGCTGCCCGGGAGTGGTGGCGCATTCGTCGGGCAACCACGCTCAGGCCGTCGCGCGGGCGGCTGCCGTGCTCGGCATCCCCGCGGTGATCGTGATGCCCTCGGACGCCCCGCGAAAGAAGCGGGAGCGCACGGAGGCCGATGGCGCGGAGGTGATCGTCGTCGGACCGGACAGCGACGAGCGCGCGCAGCGCGCCGAGGAGCTGGCGGAAGAGCGCGGCCTGGTTCCGGTGCCGCCCTTCGACGACCCGCGCATCGCGGCCGGCCAGGGTACTGCGGCGCTGGAGCTACTCGAGGACGCCGGTGCGATCGACCGCTTCTACGCTCCGGTGAGCGGCGGCGGCTTGATGTCCGGCTGTGCGGTGGTCGTGAACGCGCTGGCGCCGAGCGCCGAGATCGTCGGTGTCGAGCCGGAGGATGCCAACGACACACAGCTGAGTCTTGCAGCGGGGGAACGCCAAAAGGTGCCACCGCCGCGCACCATTGCCGACGGCCTGCGGGTGCGAACACCCGGCGCCTGGACCTGGACGGTGCTCAGGAAGCTCCTCTCGAGGGTGGAGCTGGTCTCGGATGCGGAGATGCTCGACGCCATGCGCTTCGCGCTCCACGAGCTGCGCCTGGTCCTCGAGCCCTCGGGAGCTGCGTCGCTGGCGCTCGCACTCCGCGAAGGGCGCGGGCGATGCGGCGTGCTGCTGAGCGGCGGGAATGTCGACGACGCACTCCTTGCGCAGGTGGCCGCCACCCCGCGCCGTAGCGGCGACTGACCCGAGATGGAAGAGGAAGGCTGGCCCAGGGTCGCAGCCACCCGCAGACTCGCCGACGAGTGGGCCCTGGTGCTGGTTGCCGAGGGTCTCTCCCCGACGGTGGTGCACGAGCGGGGTGGCTTCGTTCTCCGCGTCCCGGCGCAACAGGAGGAACGGGCGCTGCAAGTCCTCGCCGCGTATGTGCGCGAGAACCGGCGCCCGGAGCTTCCCCCCGCCGAGCCCGTGGTCTCCGGTCAACTGGTCGCCGGGTTCGCGGCCTCGGTCGGGCTGCTGGCATTCTTCCTGGTGACCGGTCCCTGGAGCGAGGAGGCGATCTGGTTCGAACGGGGCAGCGCGGATTCCCGGCGGATTCTTCTCGGAGAGGTCTGGCGCTGCGTCACCGCGCTCACCCTTCACGCCGACCTCGCCCACGTGATGTCCAACGCCATCGCTGGAGCGCTCTTCGTGACGGCGGTGTGTCGAAGCTGGGGCCAGGGCCTGGGCTGCGCCCTGGTGCTTGCCGCCGGCGCCAGCGGCAATCTCCTGAACGCCTGGTTTCGCGGTGGCTTCCACGTCTCCGTCGGAGCCTCGACGGCCGTCTTCGGCGCGGTGGGGATTCTCGGCGGAGTGGGACTGGTTCGACGCCGGCGGCGCGGGACCCGCGGCCGCCTCTCCTGGGCGCCCGTCGCCGCGGCTCTCGCGCTCCTGGCGATGCTGGGATCAGCGGGCGAGCGCGTGGACTTCGGGGCACACGTGTTCGGACTCCTGGCGGGAGGCGTTCTCGGCGGCCTCGTCGCACTGGCCCTCTCCCGCCCACCGGGCGCCCTGGTCCAATGGAGCCTCGCCGCGGCGGCGATCGCCGCGATTCTTCTCTGCTGGTCGCTGGCACTCCCCGCCGGCGACGAGGAACCCGCACTACCGGGGGTCGAGGAAGATCGGCGAGGACCAGGCCCGCTCCTCAATGAGGGCAAGGCAATCGTCGTCGGGATCGAAGAGCAGCCCGCTGGCGTAGCAGGGCCGGGGGCGCAGGCAGTTTCCCTCGGCGTCGCGTTCGCATCGCAGGGGATCGCCGTTCACGGCAGGCGTCGGCTCCTGGATGGCGCGAACGTAGTAGACGGTCTCGCGCCCGATGCCAGGGAACTCCGGATCCTCGAAGGCAACGCTGCATCCGGCCGGATCCGGCTCACAGGGGAGAACCTTCCAGGGATCCTCGATCAGCCCGTCGAGGGGCTCGTCCGGATCAGCCTGAGGACGGATTCTCACCACCTCGATGCGGGTGATGAGTCGCCTCCGATCTCCAGGGTGGTAGCACTCGCCGAGGCAGAGCCGCTGGAGCCGCTCGGGCTCCAGGCTCGCCACCGTGTGCTTGGGGCATCCGGGCAGCTGCTCGCGGGCGCCGACGGCGCGGACCTCGAAGCGAGGGACCTGGGCGAGGCGCGCCTCCCCGCCCATCGGAACCACCCCCTCCTCTCCGTTCTGTAGATCGAACCAGAGCAGAATCCGGTCACCCGAGGTTCCGTAGGCCTCGCGACGCGTGAGACCTTGCCAGATGGCCTCGCGGTTCCGCCCCTCTGCGTGGACCGCGACCAGACCGCCGGTGAAGTAGAAGGAGGCGCCCCGCTCCGGCAGTAGACCCAGCACCTGGGGTATCTCCTCCACCGCCACCGGGAGCGGCGAGGGCTCGATCCCTGGATCGAGTCTTTCGAGAACATCCTCTCTGCCACCCCATGCATCGCCCATCGCCTTGCGGGCGAACTCCTTGTAGCCCGACCCCGCCCGGGCCTTGTGGTTGTCGCTGGATCCGATCAGCCCGTAGCGAAAGCGAGCGGGCGCCGAGGAATCCCGGAAGTCGCCGATGGCGAGACCGTACTGGGCCGACATCCGGGGCCGGTAGATGTAGGCCGGCAGGAAACCGCCCTCGAGCTGCCCACACTCCCCCCAATCTTCGGGGGTGGCACCGGGCACGACACCGAAGCGGCGCGGATCCCTCCCCGCCTCGACGAAGAAGGCGCGGGCTCTTTGCACCCGAGCTTCGCACTCCGCCTCGGAGACACCGGAGCAGCGCTCCCGGATCAGCTCGCCGGCTCGCCAGCAGCAGGGAGTGAAGTCGTCGCTCGGCTCCGGGCAGCCTGACGCCCCGTCTGCGCCCGCGGAGAGGTGACGCCAGCTGCGATAGACCTCCGAGGTCCCGTGGCCCGAGTAGACCTCGAAGAGGCGCTGGAGCTCCGGATCGTGCTGCCCATCACCGAGCTGTATGGAGAGCGAAGAGTCCGGCGGAGCGTGAATGCCCCAGCTGGTGCCGTGGGGAATCACCACGGTCGCAAAGCCCCACTGCCCCAGCTTCTCGAAGAGGACACGCGGCGTCTCGGCGGTCTCGAAGCAGTCGTTCGGCAGCTCATGGACATCGACTCCGTCGGGACAGAGCGGTACTTCCAACACCTCTGCTCGATACCGGTTGAAGTCGGCGTATGGGCCGAAGTTCGGGAGATCGGGAATCGGCATCAGTAGACGGATCGCGAGTGGCATCTTCCTGAACGCATCGACGGCGGTGCGCAAGGAGCCGATCGGGCGGGCGGGTACGGCCTCGTCGTCGGTATCGCGGAGGATGACGTTCTTGTGGCCGTAGTGGCTCTCGGGGGTGGCGGCCATCTGGGTCCACTCCCAGCCGAGGAAGGAGACCAGGTCCGGATCTTCGGGATCGCCCGCGACCTGGTTGCACTGCCGGATCGACTCTCGCGTCTCCGCCCACTGGAGAGGGGTCAGGAGTTCCGCGTGATCGTTGATGCTCCAGAAGTCGAGGGCAGAGCAGTAGCGGGCGAAGTCACAGGCGTCCGCGGGCGGATGCGCGCCCTCCCCCTGCAGGATCGGAAGGCTGAAGAGAAAGGCGTCGATCGAATAGGTGGTGTGCGCGTGGAGATCGCCGAACAGAATCTGCTTGGCCGGACCCCCCGCACCCTCCCCCAGAGCGACCTGGGCCTCGATCTGGCGGACGGCGCGGTCGGCGACCAGCTCCGCGGGAACGGCGGTCTCGGTGATGGTTCCGGGACCCCGATGGCTGCCGAACCCGCCCCCGGCCACTCCCCAGACCACGACCATCACGGCCACGGCGAGCGAGACCGCAGCGACGAGCAGTCCAACGATTGTGCGACGAAGCATTCCGGCAGCTTAACCCGGATGATTCACGAAACCCCAAGGTGCCATCCCGATCGGAGCCAGAAACGTGGGGAATAAGCCACGGCCGGATGAAGCTCCAACACGCCGAATCTGGCACAACCGGCTCGTTTCCTTTGTTAAGCTGTCGCCGAGGGGCATCTTTTGATCGGCGCACAGAACTCGGGTCCTTCCCGTCCTCTTCGTGTTTCCAATCGGGTCTGCCTTTCTTACCTGGCCCGGCTAGCCCGAGCTCCGGCTTCGAGCCGAGCCGAGCGAGGCAACTGTCCGTTTCGCACGGGATCTATGGTTGGACGGTCCGACTTGGATTGCGGCGATTCTCGCGCCCGAGGAAGGCACCCCTTCGGTCGCGAGGAGAGAACGAATTGACGAAGAAGCTGTACGTCGGAAACCTGCCTTTCAGCGCCACCGAAGCAGAGCTCAGAGAAGTGTTCGAACAACACGGAACCGTCGAGTCGGTCAACGTGATCACTGATCGCGAGACCGGCCGCCCTCGCGGATTCGCGTTCATCGAGATGGAGGACTCCGGCGCCGATGCCGCCCGGCAGGCACTGGACGGCAAGGACCTCGGTGGCCGCAACATCAGGGTGGACGAGGCGCACGATCGCCGCGGAGGTGGCGGAGGCGGCGGAGGGCGCGGTGGCGGCGGGCGCGGTGGCGGAGGTCGCGGTGGCGGAGGCCGCGACCGCTACTAGCGGGTTCGATCTCCGTCGCTGTGCCGGCGACCCGGATCCGCTGAAGGGTCTCGGGCGATCGGGCCAGGTGGAGACGGACCGCGCCGCGAGATAGACACCGCCCTCGCCCGGGCGAGGCGGTACCTCTGAATGCAGGCCACGCGGTCAGCAGGTGTCGGGAAACGCCATGGCAAAGAAAAGCAAGATGTCTGTGCTCAAGCGCCAGCGTGAGCGCAAGAAGGCTGAGAAGGCGGCGATGAAGCGTGAGACGCGCGGGGTGAAGGAGAAAGAGAAGGAACGATCCGACTCGGACGTCGCCAGCGCGAACGACCTCGAGGGTTACGGCCTGGGTTCGGAATCGTCGAGCGGTGAGGAAGAGGACGAATCCAATCCCTGACGCGCCTGACGCGCGCGCCCGAATCGCTTCAGCGCCACCAGCAGCGGTAGGGTCAGCAGCACCACGCCGAACGCCGGCGCCAACGCGTGCGCCACCAGGAGATGCCGCATCTCCGAGTGTGTGCAACTCGCCTCGGCGGTGATGGCACCGAGGGCCACCGCCCCCGCCGCTGCCGCCAGCACCACGATGACCGGACGGAAGGGCAAGGCGAGTCCGGCGAACCAGACCACTCCCACCGCGGGAAAAAGCCCGACCAGGATGGCCACGGTGAGACAGGCGAGATCCGCGGTCCAGGACACTCGCACTTCGGCCACCGGACTCACCGCGAACAGCAGCGCCCCGACCCCTGCCGCAATCAGCATGCCGAGGATCGCGAGGGCCAGGGCAACGCGCGCCAGGACTTCGCGCCCCGGAACACCCATGGCGAGTGCAGCGACGACGCCCCCGAGGCCCGCCAACCCCAGCCCGGCGAAGACGGCCGCGGCTCCGCGCACACCGATCATCGCGTCAGCGGGATCCGGGCGTAGCCCCAGCACGGTGAAACCAATCGCGGCCACCGCGAACCAGAGAGCGATCACCCCCGTCATCACGGTTCGAATCCGCGGAATCGGCTGGACGGGATCGAGATCCCGGGCCAGATCTCGGATCAAAGCCTCCGAAGGGCTGCCACTCACAGGAGCTCCCTCCCGAACAGGTCGCGCAGTGCGCGATAGCCCCGATGTGCGCGTAGCTTGAGCGCACCTGGAGTGGTTCCGACCCTTTCCGCCGCTTCCGCCACGGTGAGACCCTCGAGCTTCAGCATCACGACGGCCTGTCTCTGAGCGTCCGGAAGAGAGGCGAGTGCACGCTCCACACCGGGCGACAGGGACTCGGAGGGACCCTCCAGATGCGGAGCCGCCAGGTCTGCTGCATCCACGCCGGACTCGCGACCCCGGGCGCGTGCCTGCCTCCGGGCCCAGTCGATCACGGCGTTTCGGGCGATGGTGCGAACCCAGGGCTCGAGAGGTCGCTCGGGTCGGTAGGTGTGTCGCGCGGTGTGGATCGAGAGCAGCACCTCTTGCACGATGTCCTCCGCGGCCGGGTCGCTGCCCACGCGCCCCCGCACGATGCCGCTGACGAAGGGAAGCAGCTCGGTCAGGAGTCGCTGGTAGGCGTCGGCGTCCCCCTGCTGGGCGACCGCCATCCAGACTCGCCAGCGCTCTGTACGCTCCTCCCGCTTTTGCGCCCCGGCTTCCATCCGACCTCGCCCGGTTCTCTCGACGATGCCAAGCGTAACCGGGATCGGCGTCAGAACCAGGCGCTACTGGACACCACGGATCCGAAGCCAACGGCGGGGATGGATCCGTGTCTCATACCAGGTACGCGCCGGAGTCCCAACCGGTTACGGTGGCTAGCCCGCTTTTCTCACCAGGTCGCGTAGCGAGGGCGCCGAGAGTGCCGCAGATTCGCGGCCCTCGGACCGGAGGGGGCCGAAGGCGTACTTGGTAGTACGTCGAGGCGGCCGGAGGGAGAAGGTCGCGAATCTGTGGTGCTCTCGGCGGCCGCAGTAGTGAGCTGGTGAGAAATGCGGGCTAACTGTAGCGGGCCTCGACGCCTCGTGATTCGCCGTGCTGCTTCACGGCCTCGCGCAGGTCCTCGATGAAACGATCCGCCACGCTGCCGTGCTTGGGACTCAGCATCAGGTGGAGGGCGTCCGGGGGCGTCTGTCGGTCGATGTTCCAGCCGCGGTCATCCATCACGTCGCAGACGGCGCCGATATCGAGTTCGTCTGCGGTGAAGGAGAAGACGCTCATCACGGGCTCTCCGATCACGCGGAGTCCCTCGGTCGCATCGATCGCGGAGCGGATCTTCTTGGTGGTGGCGAGGAGATCCGCCGCCAGCCGCAGGTATCCATCCTCTCCCAGGTAGCGCAGGATCGCCCAGGCCGCGGCGATCGGTGCCGCCGGGCGCGCCCCCGCCATGGAGAAGGAGCCGTAGAACCCTCCGGGCCAGTCGGTGTAGACGAATAGCTGGTACTGCTTGAGATGAGATCCGTCCCGGTGGAGGACGACAGAGGCGCCCTTGGTGCAGTAGCCGTACTTGTGGACGTCGGCGGACATGGTGGTCACACCGGGCACGCGAAAATCGAAGGGCGGAACCGGATGACCGAGCCGCTCCAGGAAGGGCAGCAGGAAGCCTCCTAGACACGAGTCGGTGTGAAAGGAAATTCCCCGCTCGGCGGCGAGTCCAGCCAGCTCGGGAATCGGATCGACCGTTCCGAAGGGATAGTTCGGCGCAGATCCCACCACCAACGCGGTCTGCTCGCCGATCATGCTCTCGGCCGCCTTCAGGTCCGCCCGCAGATCCTCACCGATGGGAATCTGGCGGTGACTGAGCCCGAGGTACTTGGCGGCCTTCGCGAAGGCCGGGTGTGCAGTCACGGGAGCCAGCATCTCTGGCTCGGTGACCCCCCGTTCCGCGCGCGCCCGATCCCGCGCCGACTTTACCGCCATCAGAATGCTCTCGGTTCCGCCGGAGGTCATGCAGCCGTCGGCGTCCTCCGGCGCATTCAGCAGCCCCGCCGTCATCGAGACCACGTCCATTTCCATCTGGCGAAGACTCGGAAAACGGAAGGGGTTGAGCGCGTTCTCGAACATATAGAGCTCGTTTGCCTCGGCGAGAATGCCGTCCACCTCGTCGCTGACGGGATAGATGAGGCTGAAGGTCCGCGCGCCGTGCCAGTCGGCGTCCTGCTCCTTCCGCTTGCGCATGTCCTCGAAGAGCGCATCGCGCCCGATTCCCTGCTTGGGAAGCTGCATACTCATCTCGCCGCCTTTCCTCTGCTGAAACGCCGCCTTGCCCGGCGACGGGGGATGCTCCGCGGGCAGTCTACCCGTTCCGCTTCGGTGGAATAAAGCACGCCCCGGTGAGCGATGCTCGCTCGTCCGTGGGCGGGAGCGATCACGCCGGTTTCCGAACAGAGCGGGAAATCCGCAGCCCCCCCACGGGGAGTCATCTGGAAGCTACCCGGAATGGAAAAGCCCGGAGCTGCGAAGCAGCCCCGGGCCTCCCTGGGAAGGGGATATTTGGCTTTCAACCCTAAGGTGGGCGGATCCGCCCAAAGGTGTCAGCGGGATTCCGAGAAATTTGCCGATTCTCTGCCCCGCGGGATGCCTGAGTCTCAGTAGTCGGGCTCCAGAAGGATCACCAGCTGGCCGTCCTCGTAGCGCTGCCCCCCGAACACGAACGGCTTCCGCCTCGGAATCCGGAAATCGCCCTGGGCCGACCGCTCCACGTCCACGGCCACCAGAACCCCCTCATCGTTGAGATCCATCGGCCGGAAGCGGAAGTGCTTCCCGCCGGGCAGAGTCACGCTACCGATCTGGTTGAGGGGTACCTTCCGGCGCTTGAAGTCGAGCACCCGGAGCGAGTCGTACTTGAGCTGCGGACCGATGATGCGATCGACCCGCCGAGCCCGGTCGTTGGCCTGGACGCCGCCCTTCCCGCTGGAGACGTGGACCACCGTGACCTCGAAGTCGATGGGCCGGGGGTCCTCGGCACCCACCGGCATCGCCAGCAGCAACGCCGCCAGCAGCAACGCGACCAGCCACCGACGGCGTCGACTAGATGAGCACACGTCCCGACCTCCCCGAGAGATCCCCGGGCTCTTCCTCGATCACCCAGATGATCGTCGCCTGGCTGTCGTCCTGAAGCACCATCAACGGATCGCCTCGGGAGTCGATCCAGCGCACGGATCCGGGAACAGAAGCATCGCCCCATTCGACTCCGATCGCCAATGCGAGTGCCGCGGCCGCTACGCCCACGCCAACCCAGGGAGACAGTGCCCAGAGACGGGATCGCACCCCGCCACGAGCTTGCTCCAGCTCGGCTCGCTCGGCATCGAGAGCCGGCAGCCGCAGCCGGATCGCCTCCCAGAGGTCCGGTACGGCGCTCTCGGTCTCGACCTCGCGGAGGAGCCGACCTGTCTCCTCCAAGGCGGAGAGCTCCTGCCTCGCAGCCAGATCTCGGACCAGCCTGCGCTCGAGGCGCCAGCGGGCCAGACGGTGGAGCTCACCATCGTGGTAGGCCTGGAGGCGCTCGCTGATTCTGTCTCGTGCGCTCACTTCTACTGTTCTCCCGCCCGCGCATCCGCACGGGTCGCTACTCCCATCTCGATCAGGTAGGTCTGAAGCTGCTTCCGCGCGTAGTGGAGTCTGCTCATCACCGTTCCCTTGGGAATGTTCTGGGCCTCGGCGATCTCCGCGTAGCTGAGACCGTCCACCTCGCGCAGGAGCAAGGTCTCGCGGGGGCCTTCGGGTAGACGTTCGATGGCCTCGGCGATTCGCTCGCGAAGCTGCTTTTGCATCATCGAGGCAGCCGGCGCAAACCGCACGCCGGCCACCTCCGGCGGCAACAGCGAATCCGCACTGCCCTCGCCAGTCCCCTCGTCCTCCCACTCCACGTGACGATCGGACTTGTCGCGGCGCTTCATGTCGAGGCATTGATTCATCACCAGCCGATACAGCCAGGTGTAGAAGCTCGACCGTCCCTGGAATCGGGAAAGGGCGCTGTAAGCCTTCAGAAAGGCGTCCTGGACCGCATCCCGGGCGGACTCTTCATCGCGCAGTACACGCAGAGCGAGGCGAAAGGCCCGGCCCTGGTACCGCTCTACGAGCACCGCGAAGGCATCGCGATTCCCGGAGAGAACTCCCCGGATCGCCTCCTCGTCGGAGGTGCCGTCGAGATCCGGCGCCGCGATCGCTCCTCCCGAATTCGCGATCGTCCCATCTCCCCGCTGCGCACCATGGGCACTCCGTGCTCCCGCGGGGTTGGACGCGCGGCGCCGGTCCTCTATTCGAGGCCCCTGGGGGCTCAATGCGCCTCTCGCCAGTTCGAACCGAGGCCGACCTCCACGACGAGGGGAACCTCCAGCGCGTAGACCGACTCCATCCGGTCCCGGACCAGAGACTCCAGCTGGCCCGCCTCGGACTCGGAGACTTCGAAGACCAGCTCATCGTGCACCTGGAGGATCATCCGGGCCGAGAGCTTCTGGTCCTCCAGAACCTCGGCCACCTCGACCATCGCCTTCTTGATCAGATCGGCGGCGGTGCCCTGGATCACCGTATTGACCGCCATCCGCTCTGCGGCCTGACGCAGCACCCGGTTGCGAGAGACCAGATCGGGCAGATAACGGCGGCGGCCGAGCAGGGTCCGAACGAAGCCGTCGCTCTTTGCCGCCTCCACCGTGGCGTCGAGGAAGCGGCGCACCCCCCGGTACTGGGCGAAGTAGGCATCGATCGTGCTCTGGGCGTCGGCCTGGGCGATGCCCAACTGGTTCGCGATACCGAAGGCGCTGGAGCCGTAGATGATCCCGAAATTGATCGCCTTGGCGTGCTCCCGCTGCACCGCCGTCACCTGCTCCGGCGCGATGCCCGATACCTCGGCCGCGGTCCGCTGGTGGATGTCCTCACCGGAGCGAAAGGCCTCGATCAGGCTCTCGTCCCGGGAGAAGTGGGCGAGGATGCGGAGCTCCACCTGGGAGTAGTCGGCCGAGAGCAGTCGGTGGCCCTCGGCGGGGACGAAAGCTTCCCGGATGCGGATCCCTTCCTCGCTGCGGATCGGGATGTTCTGCACGTTCGGGTGCGAGGATGAGAGGCGCCCGGTCGCCGCTCCGAACTGGTGGAAGGTGGGATGGATCCGGCCCGTGGCCGAATCCACCAGGGGAGGCAGGGCATCGACGTAGGTGCTCTTGAGCTTTGCGAGCCTGCGGAAGGCCAGCACCTCGGAGGGCAGCTCGTGGTGAACCGAGAGCTGCTCGAGCACCCCCTCGTCGGTGGAGTAGCCGGTCTTGGTCTTCTTGATGACGGGCAGCTTGAGCTTCTCGAAGAGAATGCGCTGGAGCTGCTTGGGCGAGTTCACCTGGAAGCTCTCACCGGCCAGAGCGAAAATCCGACCCTCGATGCGAGAGAGCTCGCTCTCGTACTCGTCGGAGAGGTCGGCGAGGACGGCCTCTTCGACCCGGACTCCCGCCCGCTCCATGCCCGAGAGAACCGCGGTCAGGGGAAGCTCCACATCTTCGAAGAGCGGCTCCAGATCATCGTCTCTCAGGCGCCCGGCCAGACGCGGGGCCAGCTCGCGGAGCGCGCAGACCTCCTCGGCTCCCCACGCGGCCACGACCTCGGGGGCCAGCTCCCGTGCCGAAGTCGCCTTCGCGCCTCGCCCCGCCACCTCGTCCCAGGTCTGGAGAGCGCGGCCGAGATGCTGGCTCGCCAGGGTCTCGGTCGTGCGCGGACCCGCCGGGTCGAGCAGGTAGGCGGCCAGCTCCAGGTCGAAGCTGGGAAGCCTGGCTCGGACTCCGCTCTCCCCGAGCAGGGTCTGAATCTGTTTGGTGTCACGGCTCAGCCAGGGAGGGAAACCGGGAGATTCGAAAAGAAGCCGCAGCAGCGGAATCGCCTCCTCGAAAGGGATGCAGTCGCGCTGGAGGAGCGTCGGCGTGCCAATCGGAAGGTAGGCCGCCCGATCGCCGGCCAGGGCGAAGCAGAGCCCGGCGGGCTCCTCCACCAGGCCCCCCTTCTTCTCGTCGCCAATCATCAGCAGGGCGATCCCGTCCAGCTCGGCCAGCTGCGCAACCAGCCCCTCCAGATCCGCGAGGCTGGTCACCATCTCGACCGCGATTCGATCCGCCGGCCGATCGTCTCCGCCTGCTTCGGATCCCAGGCTCTCGAGGAGCTGCGTGAAGCCCAGGCGCCGGTAGAGAGTGCGCAGGGTCTCGTCGTCCTGCCCGCCGAGCAAGAAGGATTCGAACCGACACTCCAGCGGAACATCCTCGCGAAGCGTGGCCAGAAGCTTGGAGAGGCGCGCCTCCGCCGCCTGGCTGAGCAGGGCCTCCCTCGCCTTCTTGGCCTTGACCTGCGCCGCATTCTCGAGAAGCGTCTCGAGATCCCCCCACTCCGAGATCAAGCGGGCGGCCCCCTTCTCACCGATTCCCCGCACGCCGGGAATGTTGTCGCTGGCGTCACCGGCGAGGGCGCGCGCATCGAGCAGAAGCCCCGGCGGAACGCCGAAGCGCGCCTCGACCTCGGCCGGGCCGATCCGGGTTCCCTTCACGGTGTCGAGGAGGGAGACGCGCTCGTCGACGAGCTGCATCAGATCCTTGTCCGTAGAGACGATCGCCACCTCGGTATCTGGGGGCGCCGTCTTCACCAGGGTGGCAATCACGTCATCGGCCTCGAAGCCGGCGACCTCGAGAACGGAAATCCGGTGAGCCTCCACCAGCTCCCTGGCGACGGGAAACTGGGCCGATAGATCTTCCGGCTGCGCGTCCCGGTTCGCCTTGTATTCCGGATGCAGCTGGTTGCGGAAGCTGCCACCGGGAGGATCGAAGACGACCACGACGGCGTCGGGCTTCTCCTCCCGGATCACCTTGGCGAGCATCTTCGCGAAGCCGAAGACGGCGTTGGTGGGGAAGCCGTCCGCCGCTCGCAGCGGAGGAAGCCCGAAGAACGCGCGATACAAACAGTTTGCAGCGTCGATGATGACGAGTCGTCTCGGAAGCTTGCTCGCGTCGTCCACCGTCCGAACCCACGTTCAGCCTAGCCTGCATGGAACATGCTAGCCTGGGAGGGCGATGCCCGTCGCTCCTCCCCGTCGCAGCAGCCGGCCGGTCTTTCGGCCGCGCTTCACACTGACGATCCTCTACCTGGCGTTCTTCTTCTTTCTCTTCGGGATACTCTTCGCCCTTCCCGACCTTCTGGAGGGGGCGCGCGGTCTGGCTCCGGGGCCGGAGGAGCTCACCCCCGAGGAACTCGCCCGGGCCCGGGACACGACGCGAAACGCCCTGCAGGGTGGGCGCCTCCAGGTCGCCCTGGCTCTGGCCGTCATCGCCACGGGCCTCGGCGCCTACGCGCGGGTGCTCCCGGGCCTGCGCGGGGACTAGCCCGCATTCTCACCAGCGGGCTATGCGGAAACGCGTCCAGCCAGATAGGTCTCGACGTCGCCGATGGTCTGCATGCCCTCGACGTCCTCGTCCGGAACGACGATGTCGAAGGCCTCCTCGAGAGCCATCACCAGCTCGACCACATCGAGGGAATCGGCCCCCAGGTCATCCAGAATCCGCGCGTCTTGCACCACTTCGTCGAGTTCTACGCCCAGCTGGCTCGAGACCAGCTGACGCAGACTACCCTGCAGGGTCGCGTCCATTGCCTCTTCACCCCCAGCCCTTCGGAACCGTTCCGATTCCGAGGCCCCCATTCCCCCCAAAAAAAGTGACCCTGAGTCACTTCCTCACAGGTAAGGATTTCCGATGGTGGGGAGGCTGTCAAGCGGCCCTGGCGATACCCCGGAGAAAAAGCTCCACCATGTCGTCGAAGACCCGGTCGAGTTCGCGGCGACGCAGCTGCCGGCGAGGCGCCACGTGTTCGGTCTGGATCAATCCATTCGCCACCGTCCACAGGATGTTGGCGACTTCCCACGGGTCGCAGGGAGCGAAGTCCCCCGCCTTCGCCCCCGCGTCGATGACGTCGGCGAGGATCCGCAGACAGTTCTCCCAGAGCTTCGTCACCTCGTCGACCACCCCGGGAGGGAGCTCGCCGATCAGCTCCTGGTTGTCCAGAGCCCAGAAGATCTGGAAGTACTCCCGGTTCGTCATCCAGTGATCGTAGTAGAAGCGACCGACCTGGCGGATCTGGTCCGCTGCGGCGGATCCCCGGTCGGCAGCCTCTCGCATCCGCTCCTCGAAGACCTGGCCGTTGTGTGAGAGAACCGCGACGTAGAGGTCCGCCTTGCTGTCGAAGTGGCGGTAGAGGGTCCCTTTGGCGACCTCCGCGATGGCGGCGACCTCGTCCAGGTTTGCGTTGACGAAGCCGTCCCGAAAGAACACCTCTCTCGCCGCGTCCAGAATTCTTCGGCGCTGAAGCGCCTTCTTCTGTTCGCGTTTCGCGGGAGTGCCTTCTTCAGGAGGAGATTTTGTCACTTCCCTCGTAACGATACGGCGCAAAGAGATCGGTGCCGAGATAGCGCTCGCCGAAGCTTGGAATGATCACGACGATGAGCTTGCTCTCGTTGCCGGGCTTCTTTGCGTACTTGACCGCCGCCTGAACCGCCGCCCCGGAGGAGATCCCGACCAGGATCCCCTCTTCTTTCGCCAGTCGGCGTGCCATCGTAAACGCTTCGTCGTTGCTGACCTGGATGATATCGTCGAGCAGGTCGGTCTCGAGCACCTCCGGCACGAAGCCGGCCCCGATCCCCTGGATCTTGTGCGGCCCGGGGGATCCACCCGAAAGCACCGGGCTCGCTTCGGGCTCGACCGCGACCGCCTGGAAAGACGGCTTCTTGGCTTTGAGCATCTGGGCGCAGCCGGTCAGGGTACCACCGGTACCGACACCGGCGACCAACGCGTCGACCTCGCCGTCCGTGTCCTCCCAGATCTCGACTGCGGTGGTTCTTCTGTGGACCTCCGGGTTCGCCGGGTTCATGAACTGCTGAGGTATGAAGGCGCTCGGCAGCTCGGCGCAGATTTCGTTGGCCCTGTCGATGGCGCCGCGCATGCCCTTGGCGCCCTCGGTCAGCACCAGCCTGGCACCGAAGGCCCGCAGTGTGATGCGGCGCTCCGGGCTCATGGTGTCGGGCATCACCAGCACGCACTGGTACCCCTTCACCGCGGCGACGAATGCAAGCGCAATGCCCGTGTTCCCGCTGGTCGGCTCGACGATCACCGTCTTTCCGGGCTCGATCTGGCCGCTGCGCTCGGCCGCTTCGATCATCGCGAGGCCGATGCGATCCTTGACGCTGGCCGCCGGGTTCTGGCTTTCGAGCTTGACGACCAGATCCGCCGACAGCCCGTCCTTGATCTTGCCCAGGCGCACGAGGGGAGTACGACCGATCAGTTCGGTGACGTCATTGGCGATTCGCATGGCTCTTCACTCCCGTCCCCCGACGTAGAGGAGAGTACGCGAGGGAAGGGCCCCTGTCATCCAAGCCCGGCGAGCAACTCCTCGACGAGCACGGTTGCGTAACTTCCCGGCGGCAACGCGAAGGAGAGTCGCACCGCCCGGTCTCCCACGAGCTCAGAGCTCGCCGCTTCGGGCCTGACGCGAAGAGGCCGCCGGGCGCCCCGGAGCCGGACTCCGCGCGGAAGGCGCAGCGTCTCGGCAGACGGGATGCCGAGCTCCCGGTAGACGGCGCGCTCCCGCTCCAGGGGTCCGGCGCGGGGTTCGAGGGTGCGGCTTCCGAAGATGGGGCCCGTGGCGCTGATCTCGAATGCCGAGGCGCGAGGTGCCTCTCGCGCGGCGTCCTCGACCAGGAACGACGCACCCGAAGCGTGAAGCCAGGCGACATCTCCCGTTTCCAGATGATCGAGCGGAAGCAGCCGAGCGGCCAGTACCGCGTTGAAGACCTCGGCCTGCAGTGCCGAGATCAGAAAGCGCGCCTGGCTCCGGCTCCCGGCGACCGGAGCGCCATCCAGCAGGGCGCGGGCACGCGCGGCGTTTCCAGCGTCTCTTCCAAAGCGCTGTGCTCCGAAGCGATTGGGCATGCCCCGGGACACCATCTCGGCGAGCACCGGTGTCACGCGCTCGGGCTCGGACAGGTCGCGCAGCATCAATTCGAAGCGGTTTCCACGCAGCTGACCGGTGCGAAGCTTGTGGGGATGGCGGACCGCCTCGAGCACCTTGAACCCCTCGCACTCCAGGGCCAGCGCGCGCTCGGGATCGAGCCGCGGAACCGAAAACCACTGTCTGGCAATGGCGACCCGGTCCTTGCGCCCGGCGTAGCCCACTTCTGCCGGCCGTACGCCGGCGAGGCGCGCGAGCTCCCGCCTCACCCCCTCGGTGTTGCGGAGGCACTTCTCTACACGGACGAATGTGTGCTCCCCCTCCCCGCTCGGCCGATACAGGGGAATTTCGTCGACGACGAAGTCCTCCGGTGTGGGGCCGATTCCCGGCAAGGCGTTCCTCTCAAGCCCCGGTCACCCGCGCCACGGGAGCAAAGGAGCGCCGGTGCACCGCCGATGCTCCCACGCGCTCCAACGCCTCCATGTGTTGGGGGGTGGGATAGCCCATGTTTCGGGCAAAGCCGTAGGCCGGGTAACGGGCGTCCAGCCGCAACATGATCGCGTCGCGGTGCACCTTCGCCACGATCGAGGCCGCCGCAATGGAGGCGTCCCGGGAGTCCCCCCGCACCAGGGGGGTCTGAGGGGTGCGGATCCCGGGAATCGTGCGCGCGTCCACCAGAACGTGGTCGGGGTGTGGCGAGAGAGCCTCCACCGCGCGCCTCATCGAAAGCAGGCTGGCGTGGTAGATGTTCAGCCGATCGATCTCCTCCGGCCAGGCCACACCCACCTGCCAGTCGAGAGCCTGGCAGCGAATCGCTTCGGCGAGGCGCTCCCGCTTGGCACGACTGAGCTTCTTCGAGTCATCCAGGCCCGGCAGCTCCGGATCGTCGGGAAGCACCACGGCGGCGGCGACCACCGGACCCGCCAGGGGACCCACGCCGACTTCGTCCACCCCGGCGACCAGCCTGACGCCGCGCTCGTGGAGTTGTCGTCGGTATGCGTAGAGAAGGGCGAGCCGTGCCTTTTCCTTGCCGAGTGCCTCGACCCTCCGCTCACAGCGATCCGCGAGCGCCCTCGCTCCCGCTCGGGAATCCCTCCGCAACGCCTCCGCCAGCTCGGTGAGAGCCGACTCGCCATCCAGCGCCGCAGCTCGGGCGCGAAGCGCCGCCAGTGATTCGCCGCCGAGCCCGCTCACTCGTTCCGAGGTCGGCGGCCCTGCGGGTCGAGCCCGAGGTGCCGCTCGAGGGCGCGGAGGCGACGCAACAGCTCCGGCAGACGCCGCACCAGCACGGTGGAGCGATGCCAGCGGTGCTCCAGCACGGCCGGGAACCCCCACACCCTGCTTCCCGTGGGAACGTCCTTTGTGACTCCCGCCCGCCCGGCGATGAAGGATCCATCGCCGATCGTGAGCTGACCGGCACTCCCCGACTGCGCCATCATGAAGACCCGTTTGCCGACGCGCGTGCTCCCCCCGAGACCCGATTGCGCCACGATGGCGGAGTGCGCACCGATCACACAGTTGTGTCCAACCTGTACCAGGTTGTCGATCTTTACGCCGCGCTCGATGCGGGTCGTACCCAGGCGGGCGCGATCGACGGTGGAGTTGGCGCCGATCTCCACGTCGTCCTCGAGCACGACGTTCCCGAGCTGCGGCACCTTCTCGTGCTCGCCGCGCTCGTTGAACTCGTAGCCGAATCCATCGCCGCCGATCGACACGCCCGGCTGGAGGATCACGCGATCTCCGATCGCGCACCGCTCGCGCACCACGACACCGGGATGGAACAGACAGTCGGCCCCGACGCGCACGTCGTCACAGAGCGTCACGTTCGGGTGCAGCACCGTGCGCGGACCGATCTCGGTACGCGCCCCCACCGACGCCTGGGCGCCGATCGATGCCTCGGGATCCACCTTCGCGGTGGGATCGACGAATGCGCTGGGATGGACACCCGGCTCGGGACGAGGGGCCGGAACGATCAGGGCCGCCGCCCGCGCGAAGTCCAGATTCGGCATCGAGGATCGGATCACCGGACGCCCGCCCACCTCCACGTCCGGAGGAGCGATCAGCGCTCCGACCCGCGTCTCCTCGAGAGCACCGGCGAGCTTCGCGGAGCGCAAGAAGCCCAGGTCGGACGGTCCCCCTTCCGCGAGGCTCCCGACCCCCTGAATCGGGAAATCGGGATCTCCTTCCACGGGACGGCCACCGAGCCGCTCCGCCAGCTCGGCGATACGGATCGGGCCTCCGGTCACGAACTCAACGCGCGAGCAGAACGGCAACCGGCGAGGTTCGCACGACCGCCGCCGCGTTGCTGCCGAGGAAGTACTCGTTGATCCGGTTGCGCCCGAACGCCCCCATCACGATCAGGCCCGCGCGGGCGCCGCGCGCTGTATCGACCAGCTTCACGTCCGGCCGGCCCAGCGTGGACGAAGTCTCGCGGATCGAAACGGTGAGCGAGCCGAGCAGCCGCCGAACCTCCTCGAAGCGAGCGGCGGCGCGCCCCTTGTCCTTGGAGTCCACGAAGACGTGGATGGCCTGCTCGGTTCGGCCCGCAAACTCCACGGCAACCTTGGCAGCGATGCGCGAGCCAGGAGAGCCATCGAAGCCCACCAGAATGGGCCCTCCAAACTCGGCGCCCACCGGTACGACGATGGCCGGCTTGGTGGTCTTGCGCAGCACCCCGTCCACCGTCGATCCGATCAGAGCCGTTCGACACGCGGCGTGCTCGCCGTCGCGGCCCACCACCAGCAAGTCGACGTTCTGTCCACGCTCGACGATCCGGTCGTCGGCGATGCCCCGCACGGACTCGGGCACGCACTCGATGCCCTGGGCACGCGCCAACTCGCCGACGCGACGGCAGGCGCCCTCCGCTCGTGCCTTCAAGAAGGTCTCGACTCCATCCAAGGCGGGCGGCGTGACACCGAGGGTGTCAGCACGAAGACCCAGAAGAGAGCGGTCTTCGATGACCGTCACGCCCTGCAAACGCGCCCGCAGGCGCGCGGCCAGCGCAACGCCGTACCGTTCGGCGGCGCTCGCCGCATCGGAGCCATCGGTTGCCAACAAGATCGATTCGATCATTCCCTTCTCCGCCCAACGGGTACCCGCCGTTCGGCTCCTCTTGGCACTCCACGCCGGGACAGACGATGTCCCGGCGCTGGTCCCATCAAGAATCGCACCACTCTCTCCGGTGCCTTACCGCGAAGCAAAACCTTCGAGTGCGGCAAGAGTACGAAAGCCCCGCGGGAACTGTCAAATGGGAGTTGGGGGGGCCGGTTGCGGGCCCTTCGGGGACGTGCAATACCCAACTGTGTCCTCGGTCCAGCCCGCTCTGTTTCGGCGTTTCCCGGCCCTCCAGGGCCGCCTCCCTCACCGCGGCTTTCTGTCTGGGCCAACTCCCGTGGAGCCCCTCCAGATCGCCGGGCTCGAGGGCCCGCAGCTGCTGGTGAAGCGCGACGACCGCTCCTGCCCGACCTACGGAGGCAACAAGCCGCGAAAGCTCGAGTTCGTGATCGGGAGCTGTCTGGAGCGGGGGGTGCGACGACTGGTCACCATCGGCGGCCTGGGGACCAATCACGGGCTCGCCACCACGATCCTGGGCCGGGAGGCGGGCCTGGCCACCACGCTGCTGCTGGTGGATCAGCCCGTGACCGAGAAGGTGCGCGATTCGCTGCTCCTCTTCATCGCCTACGGCGCCGAGGTGGTCCACAGCCGCAACATTCCGGGAACCGCCCTCCAGGGCACCCGGATCCTCCTCCGCTCCCGGCTCCGGGGAGAGCGAGCAGCGCTCGTGCCCGCCGGCGGATCCAGCGTCGAGGGGACGCTCGGCTTCGTCTCCGCCGCCTTCGAGCTCGCCGAGCAGGTCCAGGCCGGGGTGCTCGAGAGTCCTTCCGAGATCTACCTGCCGGTCGGAACCGGTGGAACCTACGCCGGTCTCACCCTGGGCCTGCGTCTGGCGGAAATCCCCTCGCGAGTGGTCGGTGTCCTGGTAACCGACATCCTGCCGCCTTCGCCGGCTCGGCTCGCGAGGTCTGCCCGAGCGGTGTTGCGGAGGCTTCGCCGCGCGGATCCCTCGATTCCCGAGCTGGCGCTCGGTCCCGAGGACTTCCCGGTGACCCCGGGACAGGTCGGCCCCGGCTACGGAGCTTCGACACCGGCGGCCGAGCAGGCTGTCCAGGCGGCCCTCGATGCGGGTCTCGATCTCGAAACCACTTACACCGGAAAATGTCTCGCCGAGATCCGAGAGCGCGCCCGACGCGGTGCCCTGGGCGAGGGACCGATCCTGTTCTGGAACACCTTCAGCAGCGTCGACGTGAAGCGGCGCGCACCGCGCTCCCCCGACCCGGCGGAGCTGCCTGCGAGTTTGCGCCAGCTCTTCGAATGAGGGAGGGTCGCTGACTCGATGGACCCCGCTCCCTCCCTGCGTGCCACGCGACGCGGATTTCTGAGTCTCGCGGCGGCCAGCACGGCCCTCACCGCACTGGCGAGACTTCCCGCGGTCGGTGCCGTCGCGGACAACCGCGGCGAAACCGCCTTCTTCTCCGAGCAGGAGAGAGAGCTCCTGACCAGAGTGGTGGAGCGGATGGTGGCGACGGGTGCGCCGGACGCGCCGGCCGTGCGCGAGACCGGCGCCATCGAGGTGATCGACCGGATCTGCGCCGGTCTCGACCCGGGGGTCTCCGGAGTACTGCCAAACCTGCTGCGACTGGTGGAATGGGGACCTCTTCTTTTCGACTTCAACCTGACTCGCTTCTCGAAGATGGGCGATGCCGAAAAGGACGCCTCCCTGCGCGCATGGATGACCAGCCGCCTCGGCCTCCGGCGCCGGGCCTTCTACGCGCTCCGCAATCTCTCCTACCTGGGCTACTACAGCCAGGACGCCACATGGGCCCTGATCGGATACCGGGGGCCGTTCCGGTTGGACGAAGAGGCGCCCGCGTGAGCCTCGACCTGCGTGAGCTCGAAGAGGATCTCCGCGAGTGGACCGACGTCTGCGTGATCGGCTCTGGAGCCGGAGGCGCAGTCGCCGCGGCGGAACTCGCCACCGGAGGCCGATCGGTGGTGGTACTCGAGCAAGGTCCTCACTGGACGGCGCCGGATTTCACGCAGCGCGAGGAGGAGATGCTGCCCCGCCTCTTCGAAGAGGCGGGAATGCGCCAGACCGTGGATGGCTCGGTGATCATCCTCCAGGGGCGAAACGTCGGCGGCTCCACCGTTCACAACCTCTGCTACTCCTTCCGGACGCCGGAGCCGATTCTCCGCCTCTGGGGCCGGGAATTCGGCCTGGGCTCGCTGACTCCCGAGGCTCTCGCACCCTGCTTCGAACGGGTCGAGCACCAGCTCAAGGTGCAGCGGATCCGCGAGGACGAGATCAATGCAATGAATCGCGTGATTCGCGCCGGCGCCGAGAATCTCGGCTACTCGGGCCTGGTGGCGAAGCACAACCGCGAGAACTGCGTTCAGAGCGGATTCTGCATTCTGGGCTGCTTCTTCGGCGCCAAGCAGTCGATGCTGGTGACCTACGTCCCCCGCGCCGAGGAAGCCGGGGCTCGCATTCTCGCGAGCGCTCGGGCGGAGCGGATCGAAATCGAGAGCGGCCGCGTGCGGCGGGTCCGAGGCCATGCCGTCGACGAAGCCGGCCGCCCGGGGAGGAGCTTCGAGATCGACGCGAAGGTGGTGGTGCTCGCCGCCGGCGCCATCGCGTCCCCGGACCTGCTGCTGCGAAGCGGGATCGCCAACTCGAGCGGCCTGGTGGGAAGGAACCTGCACCTGCATCCCCAGGTCATGCTGGCGGGCATCTTCGAGGAGTCGCTTCAACCCTACCGCGGCATCCCACAGAGCTACCTCGTGGATCAGTTCATCGATCTCGATCGGGATCCCCGTTCGGGTTACTACCTGATGCCGGTCACCGGCTTCCCGGCGCTCACGGCGGCGAACCTTCCCGGCTTCGGCAGCGATCACTTCCGCTTCATGAAGCACTTCGACCACACCGCCGGCCTGCTGGTGCTGCTCCACGATCAGAGCTCCGGAAGCGTGCGGCCCGGCCCCAGCCTCTCCCGCCCCGAGGTCCGATACTCACTGGAAGAAGAGGACCGACGGCAGCTGGCCCAGGGGCTCGTGCACAGCGCGGAGCTGCTCTTCGCCGGGGGCGCTCGGCGAGTCGTGGTACCGTACTGGGTGGATCCGCTGGAGTTCGAGCCGGGGGACGCTCTCGATGCGATCGAGGAGCGCGGCGTCCGCGAGGGCGAGATTTCGATCAGCGCCACCCATCCCCAGTCGACCTGTGCCATGGGGAGCGACCCGTCGAAGAGCGTGGTGAACGCATTTGGGGAGAGCCACGACGTGTCCGGCCTCTTCGTGGCGGACGCCAGCGTGTTCCCGACCTCGCTGGGAGCTCCGCCCCAGATCACCACGGCGGCGCTGGCGGACCGGACCGCCCGCTACATCCTGGAGCGCTGGCCCGAGCTCGCCGCGTAGCGGGCTAGTCCTCGTCCTCGGAGCCGACGCCTGCCACGCAGCGGAGCACGTCGGTCTCGGTCACCATGCCGAGGAGATGGTCGTTCTCGACCACGGGCAGGCAGCCGATCTTCTTCTCGGCCATCACCAGGGCGGCTTCGTCGACGGTCGCATCCGGGCCGATCACGATGGGTGGAGCGGACATCACCCGTGCGATTTCCACCACATGGAGAAAGGCGCGCCGTTCTGCGCCCTGGTGCTCCGAGAGAACCGACAGGGAAGCGCGCAGAAGATCTCGCTCCGACACGACCCCCACCAGCTTCCCCCCCTGGACGACAGGCATGTGGCGCACGTGACCGAGCGTCATGATATCCTCGACCGTCGACAGCCGTTCGCTGACCGAGATCGTGACCAGACTCTTGCCCATGATGTCGCGAACCCGTAAATCCGCCATCATCCGGAACCAGCCATGCAAAAGAACTCTGTGGCCAAGAAGAAGACCACGCGGAAGCGTACCTCCCCGTCAGTCGAAGGGGAGGATGACGGCGCCGCCGGCTTCTTCCCGGATCTGCTGCGCCGCGGCCTGACCCTCGGCTTCACCGGATTCTTCCTCACCGAGGAGGCAGTGCGCAAGGCTCTCGGTGAGTCGGTCCCCCGCGACCTGATGGACTTCATCCTGACCCAGAGCGAGCGAACCCGGGCGGAGTTCCTCGACCGGATCTCGAAGGAGTTCGCCGGAGCACTCAGCACCCTCGATCCGGTGGAGGTGGTGAATCGGCTGCTGGAGGGGCGCAGCATCGAGGTGAGCGCGACGATCCGCCTGGTACCGTCCGGCGACGAGAAAGGTGGGCGCGGAGTCAAGCTTTCCGTAAGGGGGTCTCAGAAGTCCGAATGACGACCGAGGAAGCGACACCCGAAAAGAGATCGGTACCCCTGACCAGCGCCGGATGGATTCTCACAGCCCTGCTGTTGGGGTACGCGGCACTGCTCCACAAGGGAGTCGGCCCGATCCCCGGCAACCTGGAATCCAACTGGTACAACCCCAACACGTTCCTGCTCACCGCGCTCCTGGCCAGCGGTCGCGGCGCCGCCATGGAGAGCGTGGGATCGGCGCTCGCGCTCCTGGCTCTCCCCGCCCTGGCCCCCGCGGCGGCAGTCTTCTTCACCACCCGCTCGGCCGTGGCCCGGATGCTCTCGACGGCCTCGGTGATCGCGGTGGCCATTTTCGTGTATTACGGCGTGGAGGCTCCCGGCGTGTGGAGCTTCTTCCACTGGCGATGGAGCGCCTGCGTGGTGCTGTTCTCTCTCTGCCTGGGTGTCGCCCTCACGGCGCCGCTTCTGGCCGAGAGTTGGAAGCGCCAGAGTTGGCCCTTGCGGCTGATCCTATACCTCCCCCTCTTCGCCGCCGCCGTGGTCTTCGAGCGCAACGTGACCGGTACCGACGACACTCTGGTCTTCGCGATCTCTCCCTGGCCGGTGGTCCAGGTATTCGGACTCGAGGTCTTCGCATCCATCATTGCGGTACTACTGGTCGGAGTGGCGATCGGGCTCTGGCTGGTGAGCCGGAGCCTGGGGCGAACAGTGGGGAACCTCATCGCCCTCTCCGTCGTCGCAGCCGTGCTCGTGGCGGCGATCCCTACCATCGCCCTCTGGTTGGGAGCCAGTCAGGGCCTGCTGCCCTTCCGAGCGGCCCCGAAACTCCTCGCCATCACGGCCGCGATCGCGTTGGCAATCTTCGCCATCTCCGCAAAGCTCAGCGCCAGCCGCCGCCCCTTCTCGCTCGCCGGTCGGGCGCGGACGTGGGCCTTGGGCGGGCTGCTTGTGGCGTTGCCCCTGCTGGTGGGACAGAGCTTGACCCGCCTCGACTACACGACCACCCGCGACGCCCAGGCGCAGTCGATCATCGACGCGTTGGAGCGCCATTACCAGAAAGAGTCGCTCTATCCCGATAGCCTGGAAGAGTTGGTCACCGGCGGCGATCTGACAGAGATTCCCCGGCCGCGAATCGGCTTCGCCCTGCTCTCGCAGCAGGACTTCATCTACCAGAGCTTCGGCACCAGCTACATCCTCGAGTTCTCCGCACCTCGCTGGATCCAGTGCGCCTACAACCCGCCTTACACGGACGAGTACGAGGAGGAGGAAGAGGAGGAGCTGGGGGATCTCGGCGGCTCCTGGTCCTGCCCGTCGAAGCCTCCGGAGCTTTGGTGACCGGACTACCCTTCGCCGGTCTCCCTGGTGAAGGTCAGGAACGCCATCGCGGGACGTTTGGACGAGTCTCGCATGGCGAACTGCATGGTGTCGAAGGTCCATCCCTGCTCGGTCCACTCGTTCAGGATCTTCTCGAGCTCCTCGTCGCACACGTCGCTGGTCTCGACGACCTTGTAGTGGATGGTCACGGGCCCTCCTCGGGAAGCGACCGCTGCGCCAGATCCTTGGCCGCGTAGGTAAGGATCAAGTCGGCGCCAGCACGCTTGATCGAGACCAGCGCCTCCTCCATGGCGCGCGGGCCGTCGATCCAGCCGCGCTCGGCAGCGGCGTGAATCATCGAGTACTCGCCGGAGACGTGATAGGCGGCCAGCGGGACGTCGAACTCGCGCCGGGCATCGGCGAGGATGTCCAGGTAGGGAAGCGCGGGCTTCACCATCAGGGCATCCGCCCCCTCGGCGAGGTCGAGGCGCATCTCGCGCAGCGCCTCGCGACGGTTGGAGGGATCCATCTGGTAGGCGCGTCGGTCTCCGAAGGCTGGAGTGCTCTCGGCAGCGTCGCGGAAGGGCCCGTAGTAGGCGCTGGCGAACTTCGCGGCGTAGGCGAGAATCGCAACCTGATCGAAGCCGCTCTCGTCGAGAACGGCGCGAATCGCTCCCACCCGCCCGTCCATCATGTCTGACGGAGCGACGACGTCGGCACCGGCGCGAGCGTGCGAGAGTGCCGTCGACGCCAGGCGCTCGACGGACGGATCATTCGAGACCTCGCCGTCCTCGACGATCCCGCAGTGACCGTGATCCGTGTACTCGCAGAGACAGACATCGGTCACGACACAGAGATCCGGAGCGCCGGCCTTGATCGCCTCCACCGCTCGCTGAACGATCCCATCTCCCGCGTCGGCGCCGGAACCACGAGCGTCCTTCTCGGCCGGAATTCCGAAGAGGATGACGGCGGGGATTCCCAGATCGGCAGTCGCCTTGGCCTCGGAGACGACCTGGTCGACCGAGTATCGGAAGACGCCGGGCATCGAGGCCACCGGATCCCGAACCCCGCTGCCCTCGACGACGAAGAGGGGAAGGATCAAGTCCTTCCGGGAGAGCCGCGTCTCCCGGACCATCGACCGCAGTGTCTGGGTCCGGCGCAATCGCCTCAGCCTGGTTCTGGGAAAGGTCATCGGCTTCCTCCCTGCCCCTCGGCGTCCCGCCCGTGGCGGGCGGCGTGTTGTGCCAGCGCTTCGACCAGCGCCCGTGCTTCGGCTCTTTCGGGTACCACGTCCGGCTCGATTCCCTTGGCCCGCAGCGCGTCGCCGGTCACCGGGCCGATGGCGGCGACGGTGCATCGGCCCGCAGCCTCCTGCGCAGCGGCGTCGAGTCCCCCGAAGAAATGCCGCACCGCCGAGGGACTGGCAAAGGTCAACACCTGAAACTCCCCTCGCACCAGACTCTCGCCGAGCTGCTCCCAGGCGACATCCGCGGGGACGGTGCGATACACGGCGACGGTATCGACCCGGGCACCGGCCTCGCGCAGTCCATCGGGAAGGATCTCGCGGCTCTTCTCGGTGCGCGGAAGCAGGAAGCGCTTTCCCGCCGGCGACAGCTCTCGCCGGATTTCATCGAGCATCCCCTCCGCATCGAAGCGGCTGACCGGGACCTTGTGGACCGGGAAGCCCACCTCGAGGGCCGCCGCCGCCGTGGCCGGACCGACGCAGACGACCTCCGCGCGAAGCCCCGCCAGGTCGCCACCTCGCTCCGCCGCGCGAGCCGCCAGCTGGCGGGCTGCGTTCGCACTCGTCAGCAAGAGCACGTCGTATTCCGCAAGCCCGGCGAAGGCGGCGTCGATCTCCGGGGATGCGGGAATCGCCTCGATCCGGATCATCGGAATCACCACGGCCTCTGCCCCGGCTTCCTGAAGCGCATCCCGCAGGGAGGGCGATTGCTCCGCAGTCCGGGTGACCAGGACCCGCTTTCCAAAGAGCGGGAGCCGCTCGAACCATGCGAGGGGTTTTCGCAAGCGCACCACGTCCCCGACCACCACGGCGGCAGGAGCTCCGATGCCGGCCTCGCGAGCCCGCTTCACGATCTCGGAGAGCGGCGCCTCCACCACGCGCTGTCGCGGCGTGGTGCCCTGCATCACTATCGCCGCGGGGGTATCCGGCGTTCTGCCGCCCGAGAGCAGGTGTCCGACGATCTCCTCGAGGTTGCTCATCCCCATCAGGACCACCAGGGTGTCCGCCGCCGCGGCCAGGCCTTCCCAGCGGATCTGCTCGCGCACGCGGGTCGGGTCCCGGTGTCCAGTCACCACCGCAAAGGAGGCCGCATGTCTCCGGTCCGTCACGGGGATCCCCGCATAGGCGAGGGCCGCAATCGACGAAGTCACGCCGGGAATCACCTCGAACGGGATGCCCGCGTCGAAGCAGGCAGTGGCCTCCTCGCTGCCCCGCCCGAAGACGAAGGGGTCACCTCCCTTGAGGCGCACCACGGTCTTTCCCGCCCGCGCCAGCTCGATCAGGAGCGCTGTGATCTCGTCCTGGGAGAGGGTGGGAGGATCGTGACCGCGTTTGCCCACGTTGATCCTCTCGGCGCCGGCCGGTGCGGCTTCCAGGAGCTCCGGAGGAGCGAGGGCGTCGTAGACCACCACATCGGCGGTGCGAAGGGCTCGCTCGCCGCGCAGGGTGATCAGGTCCGGCGCGCCGGGGCCCGCGCCGACCAGGATGACCCTGCCGAGGGAGCCTGTCCGACTCACCCGATCGCCTCGGCTCGAATTGCCTGGAGAATCGAGGCGCCACCCCCGCGGAGCACCTCGTCGGCGACGCGGCTTCCCGCCAGTGCGGCATCCGCAACCGCCGCCTCCGCGGAGGCGCGGACGATCCGTTGGCCGTCGGGGCTCGCGACCAGCCCGCGCAGCACGATCCGATCCGGGGAGGCTCGCTCTGCCAGCGCAGCGAGAGGAACGCTGCAGTCTCCCTCCAGTCGCGAGAGGAAAGCGCGCTCCGCCGTCAACTCGGCACGGGTACCGGGGTGATCGACGACCTCCAGATCCCCGGCGACCGGTTCCCCCTCTCGCGCCTCGATGGCGAGGGTTCCCTGACCCACCGCCGGAAGCAGCAGGTCCGGGCTCACCCGCTCGTGGATACGGTCGCCGAGCCCGAGACGGTCGAGACCCGCACAGGCGAGGATCACCGCGTGCAGATCCCGCTCCTCGAGCTTGCGAAGCCGGGTGTCGACATTGCCGCGCAGGGGAACGATCTCGAGGTCGGGACGCAGGGCGCGAAGCTGGCTTCCCCGTCGCACACTTCCGGTACCGACCCGCGCTCCGCGTGGAAGCTCCTCCAGACTTCTGGTGGCCCCGGCTCCGATCAGCGCGTCCCTGGGATCGGCCCGCTCGGGAAAAGCGGCCAGGACCAGGCCGGGCGCGATCGCCGCGGGCAGGTCCTTGGCACTGTGGATCGCGAGATCCGCCCGGCCCTCGAGCAGTGCCTCCTCGATTTCCTTGATGAAGAGGCCCTTGCCGCCGATCTTGGCCAGGGAGACGTTCTGGATCCGATCGCCGGTGGTCCGGATCTCGACCATTTCGGTCTCGACACCGAGGCTCTCCTCGATTCGCCGGGCGATCGAGCCGGACTGGGCGAGCGCGAGCTGGCTCCCGCGGGTTGCGATGCGGAGGCGGCTCATGACTCGCCGTTCTCACTCGGAGACGCGTCGTCGTCCTCGGTGTCGACCGCGCCGTCTTGGTCCAGGCCAAAGAGCGCGCGTGCTGCTTCCGTATAGACCAGTGCTTCCTCGCGATCCACTTCCTTGCGAAGCCGGGAGAGCGGCACGTGGAGGAGCTTGTTGACGATCGCTCGGGTGAGCGCGTCCACCCCCGCCTGCTGCGACTCGTCGAGGTGGAGGCGCGAGAGCACTCGATCCAGCTCGCGGAGTCGCACCGCCTCGGCGTTCTCCCGGAGATTGCGGATGGTCGGAACCGCACTGAGAGCCGCCAGCCACCCCTCGAAACGCTGCTGCTCTTCGAGGACGATCGCCTCGGCGCGGACGACCTCGCGGCGTCGCTCCGCGGCATTTTCTTGCGCCACTCCCGACATGTCGTCGAGATCGTAGAGGTAGACGTTGTCGAGTTCGTTCACCGCAGGATCCACGTTCCGCGGAACGCCGATGTCGATCACGAAAATGGGCCGGCCCCGACGGGCGCGAAGAGCCTGGGAGATACTCTCCGCCGTCATGATCGGAGCGCTTCCCGCAATGCAGGTGAGCACGATGTCGGAACGAGCCAGGATCTCGGGGAGCTCGCTCAGACCGTGGGCGCTGGCATCGAACTGGCTGGCGAGGTTCTCGGCCCGAGCGGGCGTTCGGTTGGCGACGCGAATCGCCGCCAGGCCTTCTCCGCGAAGGGTCTCGAGGGCGAGCTCGATCATCTCTCCCGCGCCGATCAGGAGGGCGGACTTGTCGTCCAGGGACTCGAAGATCTGCCTGGCGAGATCGACCGCCACCCGGGCCACCGAGACCGGACGCTCGGCGATCCGGGTCTCATTGCGCACGCGCTTCGCCGTCGAGAAGGCCCGCTGGTAGAGGCGCGAGAGGATCGGCCCGCAGGCACCGCAGTCGACCGCTGCCCGATAGGCATCCTTCACCTGGCCGAGGATCTGCGGCTCGCCCACCACCAAGGAGTCGACCGAGCAGGCGACGCGCAGCACGTGGCGCACCGCGTTGCCCTCGCTGTACTCGTAGAGCGCCTCATCGAGGGCGCGATCGCCGGGCACCTGGCTCCCGCTGGCGAGCTCCCGCGCGACGAAGGAACGCAGGCGGATGCGGGCGGCGTCGGGGCGCCGGGTCGTCGCCACTACCTCCACCCGGTTGCAGGTCGAGAGCAGCACGGCCTCCTCGATGTCGCCGTCCGCGGCCAGCTTGGTGAGCGGCGGCCCGACGTCATCCACGGCGTAGCGCTCGCGGAGATCGAGCGACGCGGTGCGATGATTCATGCCGAGAAGCAGGATGTTCACGCCAGCATCCCCGCACCGAGGACCGCGATGAGCATCAAGATGAACCCCACCATCGAGCTCAACGCCGACTGGCGCGCCCCCTGGCCCGCTCCAAAGCGCGCCGCGACCAGGACCGCCAACACCAGCCAGGCCGCGAGCGTCGCGTTCGCGTGCATGGTGGCCGGCCAGAGACGACCGTCGACCGCGTGGCTCCAGAGCACGCCCGTCACCACCCCGAGGCTCAGCAGCAGGAAGCCGACCACCAGCGAGAGAGCATTCACCCGGTCGAGGGCCTCGAGAGAGGGCAGCGGAAGCCGGATCGCCGAGGGACGCTTCGACTTGATGGTCCGGTGGTGCGTGAGGTAGAGGGCTCCGGCAGCGCCCGCGACCGCCAGAAGCGCCAGTCCAGCGCTGCCCAACAACACGTGGATGTGGGACCAGATCGGGCTCGCGGGCTGGGCTCCTGACGGCGGCCCGGGGGCACCCAGAAATTGCACGAAGGCGCCGATGAAGGCCAGAGGCGCGACCACCACGGCGAGCCCGATCAGGCGCACCCGGATCATCAGCAACAGGTAGAAGACGGTCAAGATCCATACCACGAAGGGGACCACGTAGGCGAGATCCGTGAGCGGTGGCGTGCTCTCGCCCTCGTGCAGCTGCCAGAAGGCCATGGCGTGCACGACCACACCCAGAACGAGGCCCAGCACCGCGGCGCGGCTCAGGCGCTCGGAGGGGAGTGTGAACCCGAGAGCCGCGGCCACCGCCGCCACCAGGTAGATGGCTGCGGCCAGCTGGTAGAACTCGAAGACCACCCGTACTCCCTCCAATGGCGTTCGCTGATTCGCGCCGGGACCGGCGCGAATCAGCGTTTGTCGAGAGCTTCCATCTGCGCGGCCACCTTGGCCGCATCGTCGACCATCTCGAAGACACGATAGGTAGGCTCGCCGAACAGAACGAACCGGATCTCTTCGACGCAGCCGCCAGCTTTCAGATGCGCGCGGGCCTCCTCGAGAAGAATCTCGGCGCAACGCTGCAAGGGGAACCCGGCGATGCCAGCGCCAATCGCGGGCACCGCCACCGTGCGACACTGCTTCTCCCGCGCCAGCTCCAGGCTGCGACGCATGGAGGAACGAACGCTCTCCTCGGTCGCAACTCCGCCGGGCGGCATTCCGGCCGCGTGGACCACGAAACGAGCCACCAGGTTGCCGGCACCCGTGACCGCCGCGTCTCCCACCGCGATCGGGCCGATCCGGTCGCACTCCTGCTGGATCGTCGGCCCGCCCTTCTGGCGGATGGCGCCGGCCACGCCGGCGCCGAGAATCAGATCGCTGTTCGCCGCGTTGACGATCGCGTCCACTTCCTGGTCGGTGATGTCACCTTCCCGCAGGACGATTCGGCCCGTCACTTCGCCGTTTCTCCTCTCTCCTGGGAAGACTCGATCAATCCGGCAGCCAGCAGTGGAACCAGGATCTCGTGGTGGCCCACCAGAGAGATGCCCCGCCCGCCGAGGCGCGTCGGACGCTCCACGACGTTCACCGCCGGCCGGTACTGACGAATGAAGTCGAGGTTGACGGTGGTGAACTTCTCCACCTTGAATCCGAGGTTGCGGGCCAGGGCCAGCGCCTTCAGGAACGCCTCCGGCAGGATCACGGCCGAACCGATGTTGAAGAGGACACCGCCCTGGAGCGTCGCGACCAGACTGGTCAGGGTCTCGAAGTCGCGATAGCTGGTGGCTCCCAAGGCCGCGCCATCGGCGCTGGGATGCATGTGGTGGATGTCGGTCCCGATGGCGGCGTGAATCGTCACCGGGATCTTCAGACGCGCCGCGGAGGCGAGGATGGAGCGGTCCTTGTGGGGAAAGCGGCCGTGAAGGATCTCGCGACCGACCGCCGCCCCCATCCCCAGACCTTCCGCATCCCCCGCGCGGATCGCACCGTTCAGAAGCTCGGAGGTCTCCCGCGCCATCCCGAAGCTGCCGTCGTCGAGGGCCGGCCCGACATCCTCGCTGGTGCGTCCCATCATGGCGAGCTCCAGGTCGTGTACGCATCCGGCTCCGTTCATCATCAGGCCACCGACGAAGCCGCGCTCCATCAGATCGACGACGATCGGCGCCAGGCCCACCTTGATGAGATGCGCGCCAAAACCCCACAGGATCGTCTTGCCGTTGCGGCGGGCTCGGGCGGTGGCAGCGATGGCCACGCGCAGATCCGCGGCGCCCAGAATGGACGGCAGATTCTCGAGAAAATCACCCAGGGAGCCCCCCGGGCGGTGCGGAACCGCCTCCTCGGTGCGACGCACCTTGCTCGCCCGGCGCCGGGCGGGAACCGTCCGGATCTTCGAGCGATCGATCTGCGGCAGGCGGCGAGTCACGCGCCGCAGAGCTCCGGAAAGAGCAGGAGCTCCGCCACCTCGACGATCGAGTGGCCCAGCGCGATATGTGACTCCTGGATCCGCATGGTGTCGTCCGACGGCACCACCAGCGCCAGATCCACGCGGTCGAGCAGCTTTCCTCCTCCGCGGCCGAGCAGCGCGATGGTGCGGATCCGGCGGGCCCGAGCCTCGTCGACGGCGGTGAGAAGGTTCGGCGAGTTCCCGGAGGTGGAGATGGCGATCGCCACGTCCCCCTCCTCTCCGTGGGCTTCGATCAGCCGCGAGAAGACGTGCTCGAAGCCATAGTCGTTTCCGATCGCGGTCAGGTCCGAGGTGTTGGCGGTGAGAGCGATGGCCGGGAGCGCGGGGCGGTCCCGGCGCAGGCGACCCGTCAACTCGGCAGCGATGTGCTGAGCGTCCGAGGCAGAGCCGCCGTTACCGAAGAGCAGCGTCTTGCCGCCGGAGCGATAGGCCGCGGCGATCCACTCGGCCGCTTGCGCGATCTCAGCGGCCGCATCCCGGGCCAGCTCGCGCTTCACGCGGGCGCTCTCTTCGAGAGCAGCTCGGATGCGTGCGACCGCGTCGGGGTCCCCTTCGTGGGGGTGCTTGCTCATGGCCACCTCTCGGAATCCGGGGAAGAGCAAGAAAAGCTAGCAAAACCGGGAACATCGGCGACTATTTCAGGATACCGAGAGGCCCCGGGAGCGTCAACGTGCGTTCCGATTGAGATCCCGCGGCGAATCCGGAGCCCGCAGGGCCGGGGACGAGGGGCCGGCTTCAAGGGGCGAAAGCGCGGCCATCTGTTAAACACTGGCATCGCACCGGGAGAGATTCGAACCGCGAGGCCAGGCTGGACCCGCAGGGAGAGGCATCAATGTCAGAAACAGGGGTGTTGGAGGTCACGGACGAGAGCTTCGATGCGGAGGTGCTGAGCTCGGAGACTCCCGCGATCATCGATTTCTGGGCGGAGTGGTGCGCGCCGTGCCGAGCCATCGCACCGATCGTCAAGGAGCTCGCGGCGGAGTACGGCGACAAGGTGAAGATCGTCAAGTTGAACATCGACGAGAACCCCATCATCCCCAGCAAGTACGGCATCCGATCGATCCCCACCGTGCTCGCCTTCAAGGACGGCGCCGTCGTAGGCCAGATCACCGGCGCCCGCCCCAAGAGCGCCTTCGAGGAGATGGTCCAGAACCTGGTCTAGCTCGCGTCTCCCGGGGGCTCGAAGAAACGGACCGGCCAACGGCGTCGCACCGCCTCGCGGTAGAGGCGCGGATCCGGGTTGGTCACCACCGGGTGGCCGACCAGATCGAGCAGCGGCAGGTCGGTGATCGAGTCGGTGTAGAAGTAGCTCTTTGCCAGGTCGATGTTCTGCCTCTCGACCAGCTGGTGGAGCCAGTAGATCTTCCCGTCCTCGAAGCAGATCGGCTCGACCACGCGGCCCGTGAAGCGCCCCTTCTCGACTTCGAGACGGGTGTAGAGCAGATGCTTGATCCCGAGGTGTTCGGCGAGAGGCCCGACCACGAACTTCGTCGCTCCCGACACGATCGCCACCACGTGACCCTTCGCCAGGTGGTCTCCGACCAGCTTCTCGGCCTCCGGGTAGATGGTCGGCACCACGTCCGCCTCCATCCAGGCCTTTGCCGTCCGGGTCAGGGAGCGTTCACTCTCCCCCTTGAACTGCTGCATCATGTCCCGGGTCCAGCCGGCGATGTCGAGGAGACCCACCTTGTAGCGGAGATAGGCTCCCAACCCCTTCATCAGCTCCCAGCCGCCGATCTCGCCCTCCCGGTAGCGGTATTTCATGTAGAGCGACCCCGAATTCTCGGAGATCAGCGTCTTGTCCACGTCGAAGAACGCACCGACGCGCTTTCTGGACCGGGAACCCGCGGGGGAGGGCATGGGAATATGTATACCAGCTCGGGCTAGAACATGTATCGGCGCATGGAGACGTTCAGCAGCAGGCCCAGCGCGATCATGTTCGCCAGGAGCTGCGACCCCCCGTAGGAGAGGATCGGAAGGGGTACACCGATCACCGGTGCGATCCCGAGCACCATCGCCACGTTGATGGCGACGGGCCAGAAGAGAATCCCCACCACCCCCACCGCGAGCATGGCGCCGAAGCCGTCCTTCGACTTGCTCGCGATCACCAGGCCCCAGAGCAGCAGGGCCAGGTAGAGGCCGAGAACCACCACACAGCCGACGAATCCCCATTCCTCTCCGAGCACCGAGAAGATGAAATCGGAGTGCTGGGTTGGAAGGAACTGAAGCTGGGTCTGGGTTCCCTCCATGTAGGGCTTGCCAAAGAGTCCGCCAGAGCCGATGGCGATCTTGGATTGGATGGCCTGGTAGCCGGATGCCAGGGGATCCCGGGAGGGATCCAGGACCTGGAGAATCCTGTCACGCTGGTAGTCCTTGAACACGAACTTCCAAAGACCCATCAGGGCTGCGACCCCGCCCGCCGCCACCACCGCCCAGGCCCGGGTTGGAATCTGCACGAACGGCAGGAAGGTCACGGCGATCAGGACAGTCAGCACCGCCACCCCCATGTCACCCTGGGCCAAGATGATGCCAGCCGGGGCTGCGACGATCAGGCCGGGCACGAGAAGATCCCGGAGCCGCCGGATCTCGCTGGCCGGGTGGTGCTGGAAGTGTCTGGCCAGGGCGAGCACCAGACCCACCTTGGCGAGCTCGGCAGGCTGAAGGCTCAGCGGACCCCAGAGCAGCCAGGAGCGGCTTCCCCGAACCACCGGGGCGAAAACCAGGGTCGATGCACAGAGCAGCAGCGTCGCCAGGTAGAACGGGATCGCCAGGCGTTCCGTGCGCCGGTAGTCGACGAGCAGAGCAGCGGTCAGCCCGATCGAGGCCAGCGCGAGCGCGATCAGCTGACGACGGAACTCCGAGGGAAGCCCGCCCTCGGTCCCTGCCTGGGTGGCGGAGAAGAGGTTCACGAGCCCGACCCCCACCAGCAGCAGCATCAAGAAGAGCAGCAGCCAGTCGAAGTTCTGGAATGAACGTCGGTCAATCGAGAGCAACGTCAGCCTCCGATGCGGACCCGGACACCGCGAGCTGCTCGGCGATCTCGAGCTTCTTCTCGAAGTAGCGGGCCAGGATCCGCTGGGCGACCGGAGCTGCCGCGCTGGCGCCGTGGAGCCCGTGCTCGATGAAGACGGCGACCGCGATCTCGGGCGCGTCGGCCGGGGCGAAGGCCCCGAACCATCCGTGGTCCCGGTAGCGAATCGGGATCTCCTCCTCCTTCAGCCCCTCGGTGTGTTCGAGGCGCACCACCTGAGCCGTGCCGGTCTTGCCAGCGACCCGGACGCCCGGCACCCGTGCCCGGCGCCCGGTTCCTCCGGGTTCTTCGACGACGCCCTCGAGTCCGCGGCGCACCGCAGCCAGGTATTGGGGCGCGATGGGAACCTCGCTCCGGACCTCGGGCGGGAACTCCTCGAGCACCGTTCCGTCCCGAGCCTCGAGGCGAAGCAGCAGCCGCGGCTGAAGCACCTTTCCGCCATTCGCCAGCGCCGCGTAGGCAACCGCCAGCTGAAGCGGGGTGTACAGATTGTACCCCTGACCGATCGAAGCGGAGACCGTCTCCCCCGGATACCACACCACACCGAAACGCCGCTTCTTCCACTCGGTACTCGGGATCAGGCCCGGCGCCTCGTTGGCGAGCTGGATTCCGGTGCGATGTCCGAGACCAAAGGACCTGGCGTAGTGCGCCATCCGATCGATCCCCAGCTTGACGCCGTTGGTATAGAAGTAGACGTCACAGGATTGCTTGATCGCCTCGTGGAGATTCACCGAGCCGTGCCCCCCGCGCTTCCAGCAGCGGTAGGTGCGCTTCCCGTGCCGAAAGTATCCCGGACAATAGACGCGGGTCGCGGGGGTGACGATCCCGTCGGCGAGGATGGCGGCGGCGAGGATCGGCTTGTGGATCGAGCCGGGAGGATAGTGATTCTGGATCGCACGGTTCTGGAGAGGCTCCCACTCGTCGCTGGTGAGCGCATTCCAGGTCTCGACGTCGATGCCTCCGGCAAAGGCGTTCGGGTCGTAGGAGGGACGTGAGACCATCACCAGCAGGTCGCCGGTCCTGACGTCCATCGCCACCGCCGCACCCATCTTGGCCGGCTCACCTTCGGGGACGTCCAGGAAGGCGGCCTCGGCCTCCCGCTGGAGGTCGAGATCCAGGGCCAGCACGACCTTGCCGCCGGGGACCGGCGCCACCTCGTCGAGCACCTCGAGCTCGCGGCCCGCCACGTCGACGACGACGTTGCGCCCACCGGCGCGACCCCGTAGATGGCTCTCCAGAAGCGCCTCGAGACCCGCCTGTCCGATCGTATCGCCGGGCCGGTAGCCCTCGCGGGACCTCCTCTCGAGCTGATCCCCGCCGATTTCACCGATCAGCCCCATCAGGTGGGCCGCCAGAGGTCCCTCCACGTAGTTCCGCCGCGGCTGCGCATCCGTGACGACGCCGGGCAGCGCGTAGCGGTAGGTCTCCACCTTTGCCAGGCGATCGAAGTCGAGGTCATTGACCAGCGTGACGGGCTGAAACCGTTCGGCGCCCTTGCGCACTCCCACTCGCTCCTCGAGCAGCGCGGAATCGGTTTCGAGCAGCTGTGCGAGCACGGCGAAGGTGGTCCGCGGCTTGCTGAGGCCACTCGGGATCACCTGCAGCTCGTAAGCGGGGCGGTGGGTGGCGAGAACCCGGCCCTCGCGGTCCAGGATATCGCCCCGTGGCGCGTCGAGGCGAACCGTGCGCACCGAGTTCTGTTCGGAACGCTTGCGAAGCGTCTCGCCCTCGACGATCTGGAGCTGGAAGAGGCGCAAGACGAAGATCGTGAAGACGACGACGATCAACGCGCCGATCAGGCGCAGCCGTCCCTCGATGGGAGTGTCGGACTTCCCGAGCTTACTCACCATCAGAGCACCGGCCTCTTGGTGTCGAGACGTACTTCCCGGCTACGGCGGGCGTCTCTCTCGGTGAACCGCTCGACGAGGCCGCGCAGGGGGACGACCAGCATCGGCGCGACGACAGCGTTCACGCCGGCGCGGACCAGGAGATTGCCCGTCTCGCCGAGTGGAATGGGAAACACACCGAAGAAGAGCCAGGTGATCCCGATGACACCCGCCGCGTCGAAGATCGTGATGGCGAAGGCAAAGACCGCCAGGGGCAGTGCCCGCTTGAGATCGAGCTGGGCGTTCAGGACCCGAGTCACCACGAACTCGACGATCCGGATCAGTGCGTACTGACCGAGGAGCGCGTTCGAGAACATGCCCGCGCTGAGGCCGAGGGCCGCTGCCAGCAGCAGGCCCTCGACTGGTGGCAGCGCCAGGATCGCCATTACGGGAATCAGGAGTCCGAGATCCGGCACCCAGCAGCCGGGAAGGAGATTCAGGAGAGCGGTCTGGACGATCAGCCCGAGGACGCCCAGAGCGAAGATCGCGAGCATCGATCTCATGGCGATGGCTTCGCCTCCGCCGAGCTCCCGTCCACGCCGATCCCGTCGCCCTCCCCCGAGTAGAGCAGATCCATGGTCGGCCCCCGCTGGAGCATGATGAAGACCTGCTCGATGCGCCCGAAGTCGACGGAGGGCCTTACCGAGGCCGTGTGCAGCAAGCGCGCCTCGTCGGTCTGCACCGCTTCGATGGTCCCGATCCGGAGGCCCTTCGGATACACGCCTCCCACCCCCGAGGTGATCACCACGTCCTTCGGCTGAACGTCATCGCCCCGAACCATGAACACGAATTCGAGCTCTCCGGTGCCCTTTCCCCGGACGATTCCCCGGGCGCGGCTGCGCTGAATGATCGCATCGACGGCGCTCTGCCGATCGAGCAGCATCATTGCTCGCGAGGCGTGGGGAGAGGTCGCCGTCACCAGCCCCACCACGCCGTGATCGGAGACCACTGGCATGCCGGAGAGCACCTCGTGGTTGCGGCCTCGGTCCAGCAAGATCGATCGGAACCAGGGGAAGACGTCCTGTCCCACCACCTCGCTGGGCAGCAGGGGCACCTCGAAGTTCTCCCGCATCTGCACGATGCGCTCCAGGTTTCCACTGGCCACCAGGGCCTCGCGGAACTGCAGGGTCTCCTCCTCCAGAGCCGCGACGCGCGAGCGCAACCTTTCGTTGTCACGGCGGAGATCGACCAGAGCGATGTAGTCCGTCCAGGCCTCGCCAAGAAGATCCACCGGCAGCCGGATCAGCTTCTGGATCGGGGTGGCGATTTCGATGAGCATCCCCGAGAACCAGGAGTGGTCGCTGCCTCCCTCCACCATGGTGCGCCGATCGACCACCATCAGCGTGGTCGTCAGCAACAGCAGCGCGGAAAAGGCGAGCGGGAGACGAATCCGACGGAGAAAGTCGCGCATGACCTCCGCGCCGGCGGGGCTTGGTTTAGGTTCGAATCGTGACTTCTCTGAGCAGGCGCAGCTCGTCCAGACAGCGTCCGGTGCCGAGCACTACCGCGGTCAGCGGATCTTCCGCCAGCATCACCGGCAGACCCGTCGTCTCACGGAGAAGAATGTCCAGATTGGAGAGAAGGGCACCGCCCCCCACCATCACGATGCCCTTGTCTACGATGTCCGCGGCGAGCTCGGGAGGGGTGCGTTCCAGGGCCACCTTGACGCTCTCGACGACGGCGTTGACGGGCTCCTGCAGGGCCTCCATGACCTCGTCGGACTTGATCTCGAGCGTCTTCGGCACACCGGCCACCAGGTCGCGGCCCTTCACCTCCATGACGTTGAGATCCTCGGTCGCGTAGGCGGTTCCGATGGCGATCTTGATCAGCTCTGCGGTTCGCTCACCGATCAGCAGGTTGTACTTGCGCTTGACGTAGTTGATGATCGCCTCGTCCATCTTGTTGCCGCCGACGCGCGCGGAATTCGCGTACACGACACCGGAGAGAGAGATCACCGCGACCTCGGTGGTGCCGCCGCCGATGTCGACGATCATGTTGCCCGAGGGCTCCGTCACGGGTAGGCCGGCGCCGATGGCCGCCGCCATCGGTTCCTCGATCAAGTAGACCTCGCGCGCTCCGGCAGAGAGGGCGGACTCCTTCACCGCGCGCTGCTCGACCGAGGTGATTCCCGACGGCACTGCGATCACGATGCGCGGGCGAACCAGATTCGAGGAGCGGTTGTGGACGCGCGCGATGAAGTGCCGAAGCATTGCCTCGGTGACCTCGAAGTCCGCGATCACACCGTCCTTCATCGGGCGAATCGCGACGATGTTGCCCGGCGTCCTTCCCAGCATCTCCTTGGCTTCTTCGCCGACGGCGCGGACCTTGTCGGGACCGCGCCCATCCTTGACGACGGCGACGACACTCGGCTCCGAGACGACGATGCCCTTGCCCTTGGCGAACACGAGCGTGTTCGCGGTGCCGAGATCGATGGCGAGGTCGCTCGAAAACCATCCGAGGATTCGCTTCAGAGGCACATCCACTCCTTTGCGTAGGCCCGACCGCTGCCCACCGGCGCCTCCTTCTGCGCTCGTGGGACAACGTTATATAATGGCGCGGGACCCTCTAAGTACTCGATTTCACGAAATCTTTAGACTGGTAACAGCGCCATTGGGGATGCTATCAGCACCCCGCGAGGCGATCAACGAGGAAACTCCAAATCGGCGCGATTCGCTTGCTCCGTCGGAGGGCCGATCGTACCCTGCGCACTGAACCCTCGTCTCCAGTTCCAGACCGGAGCTAGGACGCAAAGGGGGTCTTTCACCTCACTGGAGGCTGGCCGAATGCTCCGAACCATGCGGGAAAGCTCGAAGTGGATCATGTGGCTGGTGATCGTGGCGGTGGGTGCGGTCTTCGTGCTCTACCTGGGAATCGGCGGCGGCTTTCGCGGCACTGGGGGAGCCGACACGGTGGTGGACGTGGATGGCCGCCGTTTCACGGCCCGCGACGTATACCGCATCCGCCAGCGCCAGGAAGCCGAGTACCGCCGGGCACTGGGAGACGGCTTCGACGCGACCAACGCCGAGTTCCTCGACGAGATGGCGGCCAGCACCCTGCTGCGGATGGCGCTGCTGGCCGACGCGGCCGAAGAATTGGGCCTTCGCGCCAGCGACGAGGAAATCCGACGCTACTTGAGGCAGATCCCCGGCACAGTCGATGAGTCGGGTCGCCTGGACCAGATGGTGATCACGAACTACGCCGAGCGCGATTACGGAAGCGTGCGGCGCTTTCAGGAGGCGCTGCGGGACGAACTCCTGGTCCAGAAGATCGGCCGTCTGCTGGCGGAAAGCGTGGCCGTCTCCGAGGCCGAGGCGCGGGAGGCGCTGCGCCATGGCCGGGAGGAGGTACGAATCGCCTTCGTCCGTTTCGACGGGAGCGTGCCGCCGGAGGACCTGGAGGTCTCCGAGACCCAGCTCGAGGCCTTCCTGGCCAGCGATGCCGAGCGGGTGCAGGCGGCCTACGACGAGCGAGCCGAAGAATACGATCGCCCGGAGCAGGTCAGAGCCCGGCACATCCTGGTTCGGCTGCCCGATGACGCCGACGCGGAGACGGAGGCGGCCGCACGAGAGAAGATGGACGGAATCGTGAAGCGCATCGGGGAAGGGGCCGACTTCGTGGACGTGGCCCTCGAGGTGAGCGAGGACACGGGCTCCAAGGACCAGGGCGGCGACCTGGGGTTCTTCCCGCGCGGTCGCATGGTTCCGCCCTTCGAGGAAGCCGCCTTTTCCCTCGAGCCCGGAGCGACCAGTGAGGTGATCCGCACGACTCACGGTCTCCACTTGATCCGCGTGGAGGAGAGGCAGGCCGCCATGGTCGTGCCCTTCGAGGAAGTCCGGGACGAAATCGCCCGGGATCTGATTCGCCGGGAAGAGGCCATCGGACTGGCCCGGGCCCGAGCAGAGGAGCTGGCCGCCGCGATCCGCGAGGGCAACTCCCTGCTCGAGACGGCCCGGGAAGCCGGGCTCAACATCGAGCGGACCGATCCGATCCGCCGCCGTCCCGACGGCTACGTGCCGGGTCTAGGGGCCGTACCGGAGCTGGTGACCGCCGCCTTCGCGCTCACCGAGGAGGAGCCCAGCAGCACCGAGATCTTCACCATCCAGGACAGCGAGTTCGTGCTGATCCAGCTCCTGGGGCGCACGGAGCCCACTGCCGAGGAGCTCGAGGCCCTGGTCGACGGGGAGCGCGAGCGCCTGGCCGTCGAGCGGAGGGCCGAGCTCGAGCAGGCCTGGATCACGGCCAGCCGTGACTCTCTCGACGAGCGTGGCAAGCTCTTCTACAGCCTGAAGCCGATGGAGAGATAGAGCACCGCGGCCTTCTGAACTTCGTTCGCCTTCGGCTCACTGCGCGCATGGCTCGGCTCTGCCGAGCCATGCGTGCTAGGCGGCCCCCGCCTCCCACTCGAACACGAAGGCTTCGAGGCGATCCCGGCTCTCGGAGTTGCGCAGCTTGGCCAACGCCCGGGCCTCGAGCTGACGGACCCGCTCCCGCGACAGACCGAGCTTGCCACCGATCTCCTCCAGCGTGTGCTCCCGCTCACCCTTCAGCCCGAACCGCCAGCGCAGGATGTTGCGCTCGCGCTCGCAGAGCTGAGCGATGGAGTCGTCGGAGGCGCGCTCGAGACGCGCGTGATCGAGTCCACTCACCGGGGAGATCGAATTCTGATCCGCAACGATATCCTTCACCTTCTTGGAATCGGTCCCCGGAACTTCCTTCTCGAGACTGACGGGCTCTCGCACCATCCGTTGGAGCTGCTCCGCGCGCTCGACCTCGATTCCCATCGTCTCGGCGATCTCGCGGGTGGTCGGATCGCGCCCGAGCTTCTTCTCGAGGGCATTGTAGGCCCGGTAGTACTTGAGCAGCGTGTCGTGCACGTGGCTCGGAATCCGGATGGTCCGGCTGTGGTTCTGGATCGCGCGGATCAGCGCCTGGCGGATCCACCACACCGCGTAGGTCGAGAACTTGTGACCGCGGTGATACTCGAACTTCTCGACCGCACGGATCAGACCGATGTTCCCCTCCTGGATCAGATCCTGGAAGGGAATGCCCATGTTCCGGAAATCCTTGGCGATCGCGACCACCAGCTTCAGGTTGTGCTGGACGAAGAGGTTCTTCACCTCGGTGAGCCGCTCCCACTCATCCTCGATCTCACCGACCAGATCCAGAAAGGCCTGCGCCTCCATCCCGATCTCTTGCTCGAGCTCGACCCGGGAGTCGCGCCATTTGGAGAGCTCGGCAGCGCGCTTCTTGCGGCCATCGGTGGTGCGAGGGGCACGCCGCGGCGACTCCAGAGCCGCAATTCGGCGCGTTCCCCGCGCGACCTGCTTCCGGTACTCGAGCACGCTCCGGCGCATCCGCGCGAAGAGCTGCATGGAGAGATCCGCGTCCTTAATCAGGCGGGCCATGCGCCGCTCGAGCTTGACGACTACATCGGGCTTGCCAGCCTCTAGCGCTGTTTCACGCTTGCGCCACAGCGCTTCGATCTTGCCGAGGATCGTATCGATGCGGGCACCGAGATCCTCGCCCTCGGGCGACCCGCTGCCGAAGGATTCGCACATCTTGCCCGTCGCGCGATTCTCGCTCTTCAGACCCAGCCAGATGCGAACGGCCTCCTTTGCGGTCCAGGGCACGTTCATCATGCCGTGGCGGAACGCCTGAGTGGCGGCCTCGATCTCCTTGGCGAGAAGGACCTCGTCCTCCTTGCCGAGGGTGGGGATGTCCGCAATGTCGCGGAAGTAGGACACCAGCGCCCCGCGCTCGCTCGAGCGCTGGCTCTCGCCTGCGGTGTTCAGCCGTCGCGGGTCGACCTTCACGCCGCCGATGCCACGCGGGTTCGCGACCGCCTGCTTGTCGGTCGAGAGACCCAGCTCGCGCCGGCGACCAACGCGCCGCCAGCTATCGCCGGGCTTCTTCATACTCGAGGGTTCTCTCGTCAAACTCACCCCTCTCATCCTCCATTCCGCGGGTCTCCCGACCCTCTCTGCGGGTCCCGTCTTGTACGGGCCACTTTCGCGACGGCCTCGGTGCGCAAAGTCACCCCAAGTGCACCAACGCCATTTGCCGCTTGCCCCCCGGGTGTCCTCTCGACGCTCAGATGGACCACTCTCCCTGCTGCCTGTGGCGGCCGGAAGCCGGAGCCTCATTTCTGTTCGGGCATACAACGGCGACCCGCCTTGCGGGCAACACCGAGGGGGCGTCTTGTCGGTCGAAGCAGATCCCCAATCTCAGCACCGCCGCAATGAGGCCTCCGTAGGCCAGCCTTCCGCCTCAACCCAAATTCTCGCGGAAGCCCTTGCCCCGTGTGGGACCCTCACTTGCGACGCGACGCAGCACCACCAAATCCATTACTGCGCCAACCGCTTCGAACTGCTCCAACCTGCAATGGGTTACGTCAAGTATACCGTAACCCTCAATCGGAGCGGAGCATATGCCGGTTCTGAAGCTTTGCCAAGGTCTTTTTTCTCGGTTTTCATCGAAAAAAAATGGCCTGAAAATCGCCCGGTGAAACCCCCATCCAGGCCCCGGGGGGAATTGGTGACGCGGCGCGACAAACCCACGACGAGCTAGGCGAAGCTCTGCCTTTGATGCCGAATCAGCTCCATGAACTCAGAGCGGGTCTTCGAGTCGCTCTGAAACACACCGCGGAGAGAGCTAGTGATGGCGAACGAGTTCTGCTGCTGTACGCCGCGCATCATCATGCAGAGGTGGATTGCCTCGATCACCACCGCTACCCCGCGGGGACTCAGCTCCTTCTCGATGGTCTCTGCGACCTCCACGGTGAGGCGCTCTTGGACCTGGAGGCGGCGGGCGAAAATCTCTACCAGTCGCGCGACCTTGGAGAGACCGAGAACCTTCCCGTCGGGGATGTAGGCCACGTGGGCGCGTCCAAAGAAGGGAAGCATGTGGTGCTCGCAGAGACTGTAGAACTCGATGTCTTTCACCAGCACCATTTCGTCGTAGGAGACGTCGAACAGCGCCTCGCTCAGGACCTCCCGGGGATTCTGCTCGTACCCCTGTGTGAAGAACCGAAACGCCTTTGCCACGCGGCTCGGGGTCTGCTCGAGACCATCGCGAGTGGGGTCCTCGCCGATCTCCCTCAGCAACGCCTGCACCATCGGCGCGATCGGATCCTCCTCAGGGCGGGAGACCCCCTCGGCCTTGGCTCGCTTCGCCGGCTTCTTCCTCGCATCGGTCATGGCATTTCCCCATAGTCGAAGTGGTTGCGCCCCGTCTCGACGATGCGCACGTGCAGCAACCGCGCTTCCTCGGGGCCTGCGAACGCTCCCTCGAGCAGCTCGTGCACGACCGTCGCGATGTTCTCCGCCGTCGGCACGACCCCCTGGAAGAGGGGATCCTCGTTCAGCATCGAGTGATCGAAGCGCTCGAGAACGCGTTGGCGAACGATCTCGTCGAGGCGCTCGGGCTCGATGATTCGCCCGGTGTCCGGGCTCACGGGCCCGGTGATCGTCACTTCGAGCCCGTAGTCGTGTCCGTGGCCCCTGGGGTTCGCGCACTTGCCGTAGATGCGCTCGTTGTCGCCATCCGAAAGAGAGGGTTGACGAAGCACGTGGGCGGCGGCGAACTGGTAGCGACGGCTCACGGTGATCACGGCTCGACCACATCCACCCAGAGATCCCGGTCCTGATACAGCCGGATCCGGTCGAACAGTCCCGGAGCGAGGGCCTCGCGCAGGATCTCGGCGATCACGGTCGCGAGGTTCTCGGGGCTCGGAAGGCGCTTCTCGAAGTACAGAGTGTCGTGATTCAGGTCCCGATGATCGAAACGACTCATGATCTCCCGCTCGAGTAGATCGTTCAGGTCCTTCAGATCGAGGACCATGCCGCTGGCCGGATCCGGTTCGCCACGGACGGTCACCTCCAGCCGGTAGTTGTGTCCATGCTGGGAAGCCCGGGGGCCGTAGCGGCGGCGATTCTCCTCCTCGGACAGGTCGTCGCGGCGGTAGCGGAGCGAGGCCGAGAACTCGATTGCCCGTGTCAGTCGAAGCACGTTCGTAACCTCTGGATTTTGAAGAGAAAGGACAGTAGCGGAAGCCGCCGCGGCAGGCACCGGCCGCAGTTCTCGCCCGATCGGGATCGTGGAGAGTCAGTAGGCGCGGAGGAGGCCGCGGACCACTCCGCGGATCTGAACCTCGCTCGCGGAAACCTCGATGGGGCGGAGGGCCTGGTTGGCGGGCTCGAGCACGACCTTGGCGCCGCGCCGGTAGAATTTCTTGAGCGTGGCCTCGCTGCCGCGGATCAGCGCCACCACCGTCTCTCCGTTGCGGGCCTCGCTCCGGCTCTCCACCACGATGGTGTCGCCGTCGCAGATGTGCTCCTCGATCATGGAGTCGCCACGCACCCTCAGAGCGAAGCTCTCCTCTCGTCGCCGGACCATCTCGCGGGGCACGGCGACGCGCTCCTCCACCTCGATGGCCTCGATGGGCGCGCCCGCCGCCACCAGGCCCAGCAGCGGCAGGGTGACGTAGCCCGAGGGATCCGATTCCACGGGCTCGACCGAGCGCGAGCGGTTCCAGGCCTTTCGCAGCCAGCCCTTCTCCACCAGGTGCTGGACGTGCTTGTGCACCGTGGCCACCGAGGAGAGGCCGAAGTGCGCCCCGATCTCCTCGAGACTGGGTGAGTAGCCCCGCGAAGTCACGTAGTCGCGGATGAAATCGTAGATTTCGCGCTGCCGCCGTGTGAGAGCCAAAACCCCTGTCCGCCTTTCCGCCTCTTTGCTGCTTTGCGCCCCTTCGCTGTTTCTTCGCCCACTGAAAAGATTCGGCGAAATCAGGGCGAAAGTCAATGGGTTGACCGGAAGGACAGCAGCGATACATTGCGCGGGCTTTGGCAGTCGGGACGTCCGAGTGCCAATCGGCCGCGCCTTCTTTGGCGCCGGCCCATCCGCAACGAATCATCGCAACAATCGGAGGTGTCGGATTCATGAAGATCCGTCCGCTTCAAGACCGAATTCTGGTCAAGCGTCTCGACGAAGAGGAGAAGACCAAGGGCGGGATCATCATCCCGGACACGGCGAAAGAGAAGCCCCAAGAGGGGAAGGTGATCGCCGTTGGAGGCGGGAAGGTGAACGAGGACGGCAAGGTCCAGCCGCTCGACGTAAAGAAGGGCGACAGGGTGCTGTTCAGCAAGTACTCGGGCACCGAAGTCAACCTGGATGGTGAAGAACATTTGATCATTCGCGAGGACGACGTCCTCGGGATCCTGGAGTAGTCGATGGCCAAGGAAATCAAGTTCGATCAGGAGGCTCGCGTCAAGCTCCTGAAGGGTGTGAACGCACTCGCCGATGCGGTGCGCGTCACGCTGGGGCCGAAGGGCCGCAACGTGATCCTCGAGAAGAGCTTCGGCTCGCCCACGGTCACCAAGGACGGCGTCACCGTCGCCAAGGAGATCGAGCTCGAGGACAAGTTCGAGAACATGGGCGCCCAGATGGTGAAGGAGGTCGCGAGCAAGACCTCGGACGTCGCGGGTGACGGTACGACCACGGCGACGGTGCTGGCCCAGGCGATCTTCCGCGAGGGCAGCAAGCTGGTGGTGGCCGGGATGAGTCCGATGGAGCTGAAGCGCGGCATCGAGAAGGCCGTGGAGGCGATCACCGCGGACCTGAAGAAGCAGTCGAAGCCCACGCGGGACTCCGCGGAGATCGCCCAGGTCGGTGCCATCTCTGCGAACAGCGACGAGACCATCGGCAAGATGCTCGCGGAGGCGATGGAGAAGGTCGGCAAGGAGGGCGTGATCACCGTCGAGGAAGCCAAGTCGATGGACTCGGTTCTCGAGGTGGTCGAGGGCATGCAGTTCGATCGCGGTTATCTCTCGCCCTACTTCGTGACGGATCCGGATCGCATGGAGACCGTGCTCGAGGACGCGATGATTCTTCTTCACGAGAAGAAGATCTCGAACATGAAGGACCTGCTGCCGCTGCTGGAGCAGGTGGCGCGTCAGGGCAAGCCGCTGCTGATCGTGGCCGAGGACATCGAAGGCGAGGCGCTGGCCACGCTGGTGGTGAACAAGATCCGCGGCACGCTGAGCGCGGCGTGTGTGAAGGCTCCGGGCTTTGGCGATCGCCGCAAGGCGATGCTTCAGGACATGGCGGTGCTGACCGGTGGTCAGGTGATCGCCGAGGAGCTGGGTCTCAAGCTGGAGAACGTGACGCTGAAGGATCTCGGCAAGGCCAAGCGTGTGGTGATCGACAAGGACAACACCACGATCATCGATGGCGCGGGCTCGAAGAAGGACATCGAGGGTCGGGTGGGCGAGATTCGCGCCCAGATCGAGGACACCACCTCCGATTACGACCGCGAGAAGCTTCAGGAGCGTCTGGCCAAGTTGGTGGGTGGCGTCGCGGTGGTGAAGGTCGGCGCGGCGACCGAGACGGAGATGAAGGAGAAGAAGGCCCGGGTCGAGGATGCGCTGCACGCGACCCGCGCAGCGGTGGAAGAGGGCATCGTGGCGGGAGGCGGCGTGGCGCTGCTTCGCGCCCAGGCTGCACTCGACGGGCTGGAGGAGAGTCTGAGCCCGGAGCAGGCCGCGGGGGTCTCGATCGTGCGTCGTGCGGTGGAGGAGCCGATGCGTCGGATCGCCGAGAACGCGGGAGTCGAGGGCTCGATCGTGGTGGACAAGGTGAAGTCCGCCAAGGGCGCCATTGGCTTCAACGCGGCGACCGAGGAGTACGAGGACCTGGTCAAGGCGGGCGTGATCGATCCCACCAAGGTGGTGCGTTACGCCCTGCAGAACGCGGCCAGCGTGGCCGCCCTGCTGCTGACCACCGAGGCGACGGTGGCCGAGAAGCCGGAGAAGGACGCCGGCGGCGGCATGGGCGGTATGCCCGGTGGAATGCCCGGAGGCGGCATGGGCGGCATGGGCGGCATGATGTAGGCGGCGCCCGCCCAGGGCGGCAAATTCCCGCCAGGGCCGTATGGAAAAAACGCCCCGGAGCGGCCGCGCTCCGGGGCGTTTTTTGCGTCCGCAGGCTTCTCAAGAAGCGCCTGCGTCCAGCCGAAACGAACGGTGGCGCGATCTATCCGGGTGAGGGAGAGGCGATGGGAGAAGCCGAGGATCGGCGAGGCCAGAAGCTCGTCCTTCGCCGACTCGAGGGGCTGGGAATCACGGCGGAGTTCCTCCCGGGCCGCCGCTCGGTCATCGCCTCCCTGCCGCTCGGCACCGCTCCCTTCACCACCCTCGAAGGCCCGCGCTACTTCGAGCGGGTGCGCTTCGCGACGGTCGGTCCCAGCCAGATCAAGTGCCTGGAGCCCCCCCCGTTCTTCCAACTGCCGCTGGTGAACATCGCTGGATGCACCGACGCCAGCCAGATCGAGCAGAAGATCCGCGCCAGTTGGTCCGCGCGCACCGAAGCCCTCCGCAAGGCCCGCGAATCGCTCCGACGCCTCGGCGTCGAGGCAGAGTCGGAGCAGGGAGGCACGCTACTCGCCTTCGCCATCGGCGTCGATGACGACAGCGCCCGGGTCCGCTGCAACCGACCGGGACAGGTCGTGCTCCCGGCGCGCGGCCCGCTTGCGAGGAAGCCCTTGCGTCGTATCGAAGACCGCCTCTTTGCAGTCGATCCGGGTCACGGCTCTGCGGTGGAGCTGGAGATCGCCATCACCGGCCGGCTGGAAGAGCTGGCGCGAGCCGAGGATCGTCTCGCCGATCAGCGCCGCCTGGTACTGGCCGAAGAGCGCAGCCGACCGAAGAACGAGATCCAGGGCCGGCGCAACCGGATCCTATTGGTGGGGCCCCGTCTCTCGAAGGATCTGAGCTTCGCCGAAGGGTTGCGGGTGCGGGGCTACGAGGTCGCGCGGGCCCATACCGCCACCGAGGCGCTGGCGGCTTTCGACTCCAGATCCTTCGAGGTGGTCTTCTCGGACACGAACCTCGGCCGGTGCGAGGGCATCGAGCTGATTCCCGCCGTCCAGACGCTGGCGGGAATCCAGCGGCTTCCGATCGTGCTGGTGGACGACCGGATGCGCCCTCCCCGCCGCGAGGCGTCTCGACGGATGGGTGCCGCCGGCTATCTCGTGCACCCGCTGGAGGCCTCCCGGATCGCACCGACTCTGGCTCGGATGCTGAACACGCCGAAGAACCGCCGCTTCAAACGCTACCAACGGCGCCTGGCCGTTCACTGGCGAGGCTCCCAGAATGGCTCCTTCACCACCGCGATCGGACGCATGGGAATGTTCGTCTGCACCGATCGGAACAGCCCGGCGAGAACGCTGGAGCGTTGCGAACTCACCCTTCCCGAGCTCGGAGAAACCCTGCGCCTGGAAGTGGAATCGCTCTACCGCCTCCGCGGCGCACCGTCTGGAAGACCAGGGGTCGGACTCCGCTTCCACTCGTTCCCGGACGACAACGAATCGACGCTGATCGACTACCTCGGCACGCTGTCGTCTACGTAAGCTTTTCGCGCGCTTTCTGGATATCGCTGTCCATGATGGTCTTGCGCTTGTCTGCGATCGCCGATGCGTGGGCCTCTCGCGCCAGCCGGCCGATGTAATCCTCGGCCGCCGCGACGGCCTGCTCGATGGCGCTCCCGGAGACTCGCAATCCATCTCCGTGTTTGGCGAGAAGGCGCTTCACCACTGCGTTCGGTAGATCCCCCATGACATCTCCTCCGCGGGCGGGTGTATTCTCATCGTAGGAGGGCTCCGTCGTACTTGTCAACGCAGGAGCGTCACCAGTCACGATGGGATTCCCCCACACCCGGGGACGGAGTTGCCTTTTGCCTTCTCTCAAGGAAATAGACGAAACCGTCCCCGTCAGCGCCGTGCCGCCTCCTCGGCGGCTCGGATGACGTCGCGAAGCGGCGCCCCGCTGCGCCGCGCCGCTCGCTTGCAGTCATCGTACTCGGCGGAGACATCGAGCCTGCCGCGCTCGCCGCGGGCGATCTTCACGGCGATCCGCCCGAAGGGAGTGTCCACCCTGCGAACCTCGCGCTCCAGGACCAGGCGATCGCATTCGACCGCGCGAACGCCCAGGGCGGGGGTCTCCGCGAAGAGGACTCCCGAGAGCGCGGTTCGATCCGAGGGACGCGCGAGGACGCGCAGCAGGAAGCCCGGGCGGTTCTTCTTCATCTGCACGTGTTGGATGGATACGTCGAGAGCGCCGACCTCGAAGAGGCGCTCCATCAGGTGATCGAAGTGCTCGGGGACCAGATCGTCCAGATTGGTCTCGAGCGAGAGGATGCGATCCCAGCCCGCGGTGCCGCCGCGGCCCAGGACCGCCCGCAGCAGGTTGGGCATGGGACCCTCGCGGTCGTCGCCGGCACCGTACCCCACCGCCTCCACGGTCATTGCCGGGAGAGTGCGGAACTCATCCACCACCGTCTTCAGGATCGCGGCACCGGTGGGCGTGACCGTCTCCCAGGCCACGTGGGCGGGCACCGTGGGAATCCCTTTCAGCAGCTCCAAGGTCGCCGGAGAGGGAAGAGGGAGTCTTCCGTGCTGGGTCTCCACGCTTCCGTGGCCGATGGCGGGAGGAGTCGCGGTCACCGCGCTCACCTCGAGCCGCTCCAGGGCGATCGCAGCTCCGGTGACGTCCACCAGCGCGTCGACTGCACCCAGCTCGTGGAAGTGCACTTCCTCGACCTTCACAGCGTGGACCTTCGCCTCGGCGCGGGCCAGCGTCTCGAAGATCGCGTGGGCCCTCTCGCGCACGGGTGCGGCGAGCTTCGCGCGATCCAGGAGATTGCGGATCTCCAGGTACCGGCGGCCGCTGCCGCGGGGGCGTCTCCGCGACGCCTGGCGGGGGATGCCGATTTCCACGTAGCGCGCGCTCAGCAGGCCGCGCTTCACTTTTCGAACGCGGAGGCGGTAGTCGACACCGAGACCGGCGAGATCCGACTCGAGGGTCCCGCGCGGGAGACCGGCGTCGAGCATCGCGCCCAGGAACATGTTCCCCGCGATTCCCGAGAAGGTCTCGAGGTGCAGGATCCGCTCCGTCGTTCCCTTCTTGAACTTCACTCGCCTTCGACTCATAGACGGTTGATCAGTGTGGCGACGTGGGCAGCGCCGAATCCGTTGTCGATGTTGACGACGGCAACGTTGGAGGCGCAGCTGGTCAGCATTCCCAGCAGTGCGCTGATGCCGTGGAACGAGGCGCCGTAGCCGACGCTGGTCGGAACGGCGATCACGGGCTTGTCCACCATGCCTCCCACCACCGAGGGAAGCGCGCCCTCCATGCCCGCCACAACGATCAGCACCCGGGCTCTGCGCAGAGTGTCGCTCGAGGCGAGCAGACGGTGCAGGCCGGCCACGCCGACGTCGAAGAGCGTCTCCACCTGGTTGCCGAAGCGGGTCGCGACGCCCGCGGCCTCGAGCGACACCGGGGAATCGGAAGTGCCGGCTGCCACCACGGCGATGGTTCCCTTGCCGACGATGGGCACTTCCGCTGGGCCGTACCAGAGCAGGCGAGCGGCCGCGTCGTATTCGCCCTCGGGAAGCTCGCGAAGGACCGCCTCCGCCATCTCGGCCTCCACCCGGGTAGCGAGGACGGTCTGTTCCTCCCCGAGCAGGACGCGAACGATCCCGACGATCTGCTCCGCCGTCTTGCCCGGCCCGAAGATCACCTCGGGGAGGCCCTGACGGAGGGCGCGGTGGGTATCTACGCGGGCGTGGGGTGTTTCGACGAAGGGCAGGCGCGCCAGCTCCTCGATGGCGCCCTCGGTGTCTAGCTCGCCCTTCTGAACGGCGAGCAGAAGCGCACGTAGCCGATCTCGATCCACGCCTTCGACCTTATCAGATGTCAGGATCGCGTGGGGGGACGCCCGCTGCTGAGGATGGTGGTGGAATCCGGAACGAAGACGAGAAGGCTCTGGAAGTCCTTGCGGCGGTCGGAGATCTCGGTCTCGATCCGCAATGCCGGCCGACCCTTCTGGCGAAGGCCGATCAGCGACCCCAGGACCTCCAGGGCATCCTCCATGGCGAGAACCGGAATCGAGGGAAGGATCGCCACCCCTAGCGCGTCGGCCATCGGGGAGACGACGTGAGACGCCAGGATGTTTCCGAACTCCCGGAGTGCAGATTGGGAGACCGCCGGCGAGGCCTGATCGGTGGGCGTTCCCGTCAGATGCTCCACCAGCTGATCGCGCGAGGATGGCGAGAACAGAATCGCCACGATCCCGCCGAGGCCGCCTTCGATTTCGAAGAAGATTCCGGTCATCCCTTGCCGCTCGTCGTCCCGCACGTTGACGACGAAGGGAAGCGAGGCGGATTCGGCGCGCAGCAGTCGAACCGTGGGAACGCACATCTGGCAGGGCCGTCCCACCAGTCGAGCGAAGGCAGTGGCTGCGTGGCCGGCTCCGATGTTCGTGAGCTCCCGTACGCGATCGACGTCCACTTCCCGGACCTCTGCACCAAGTTCCGTCATATCAGCTGATTCAGATCCAGCAGGAAGATGGGGTTGCCATCTCCCAGCACGGTGAGACCGGCGAGGGCGCGCGCACAGCCCAGCAGGCTGGGGACCGACTTGACGTAGATCTCCTGCTGCCCCGCGAGTCGCTCGACTCGCAGGGCGACCCGTTCCCCCCGCACCTCGGCGAGGACCAGCGGTGTGGTGTCCGTCTCCTCGGGCGGTCCCATCCCCAGCTGCTGCCCGAGATCCACCACCAGCACCGGCTCGTCGTCGATCAGGACGAATGATTCCCGCCCCGCCTCCTCGATGGCCGCCACCTCGACCTCGATGACCCGCTCGACCTTCGCGATCGGGACCGCGACGGTCTCCTCCCCGAGCCCGAGGAGCAGCACTCGCTGCACGGCAGCGGTGATCGGGACCACCAGCGAGGTCGTGGTGCCGAGACCCGGCCGGGAGTCGATCTCGACCCGGCCACCGAGGGATTCGATGGTGGCCTTGACCGCATCCATCCCGACACCCCGGCCGGAGAAGTCCGAGACTTCCAGGGCCGTGGAAAGACCCGGACGAAACACCAGGAGCGCGATCTCCTGGGGAGGCAGGTCCTCGGCGAGGTCCGCGTGAAGGAGACCAGCGGAGACCGCGCGGGCCCGCACGGTCTCGAGGTCGATGCCACGGCCGTCATCCGTCACGGAGATCCGAATCGAATCCTTCTCCCTGCGAGCGTCGATCTCCAGGCGTCCGGCGGGGGGCTTGCCGGCCTCCTTCCGGATCGAGGGCGACTCCAGACCGTGGTCGACTGCGTTGCGGACCAGGTGGACCAGGGGATCGTTGAGGCGATCGAGAATCGAGCGGTCGAGCTCGAGCTCCGCACCGCGAAGCTCCACCTCCACGACCTTGTCGAGCTCCATCGCGATCTCCCTGGCCAGTCGAGGCAGTGGGTCCATCACCCGGAGCAGCGGTGCCGTGCGCAAGCTGAGAGCGCGGCGCTGCAGGTCGCCGACGACGCGGTCCATGCGATCGAAGCCCGCTCCGAAATCGGCGGAGCTGGCGAGACCCTCGGTCTCGGCGACGGTGCGGACCTGTCGGGAGGTGAGAATCACCTCACCGACGGAGCTCAGGAAGCGGTCCAGGCTATCGGTGCGCACCCGCACCGAGGGCGGCGGTGCGGGCGCCCCTAGACGCCGCGTCTGCGCGGCGTCAGGGAGCGCCTCGGGGATTTTTTTTCTGGCTCCTCCAGGGCATCCGGAGCAGCGCCGCCCGCGGTGTCTGGAGAGAGCGCGTTCGCCAGCTCCGAGTCCGGCGGAGGCGGCTCACCGGTGTCGCGAACCACGCCGACCATGCGCTCGAGCCCGTCCAGACCGCGGAAGAGCATCGCGATCCCCTCGACCACCTCGATCCGTCCGGCTGCCCGGTAGGCATCCATCCGGTCCTCGAGCTTGTGTGCGATCTCGGTGATCGAGTCGTAGCCCAGCGACCCCGCCATTCCCTTGATCGAGTGCGCCATGCGGAACACCAGATCGATCGCTTCGCCATCGTCCGGAGTCTTCTCGAGGACGAGCAGCGCGCGGCTCATCTCGGCGAGATGCTCCGTCGCCTCCTCGAGAAACAGGTTCCGGTACTTGGCGAGATCCACCCTCAGCTCTCCTTCTCGAGAGCTTTCTTGAGTGTTTCGACCACGCACTCGGGCTTGAACGGCTTCACGATGAAGTCCTTCGCCCCGGCCTGGATCGCCTCCATCACCAGGGTTTCCTGACCCAGTGCGCTGCACATCACGACCTGGGCGGTCGGATCCATCGCGACGATCCCCTTCACGGCGTCGATCCCCGACCGCTTGGGCATCACGATGTCCATCATCACGAGGTCGGGGTGAAGCTCCTTGAACTTCTCCACGACCTCGACTCCGTCGGAAGCTTCACCAACTACCTCGAAGCCCTCCGGCTCGATGATGTCCCGGATCATCTGCCGCATGAAGGAAGCGTCGTCGGCGATGAGAACTCTCGTCATGTTTGAACCCCCTGCATGGCGTCGGCTCCTACGACCGACTCTTCGATCACCTGAACGGCCCGCATCAACAAGCGCTGCGGGTCGAGAACGTTGACGAGCCGGCCGCCGAGCGGACGGCGATCCACCACCACATCGTCGGTCCCGTTGGCCATGCCACCGGGACCGTCCACCAGGCCGGTGATGGCGTCCACGGGCAGACCGAGGCGGCTGGGATCGTCGAGGCTCTTGCCGAGAACCAACACGTTCTGGGGCTCGGAGAGCGATCCCTCTCCGACCTCGAAGAGCGCCGCGCGGTGGACGACGAGAAGCACGTCGCCGTGATGGTTCATGACACCGCCGACGGAGGCGCGCAGGCTCGGCACGGAGGCGATGCGTGCCACCTCGGTCACCTCGGTGATGTCGCCGATCGGCAGTGCGTAGAACGTTCCGCCGACCTCGAAGACCAGCAAGCGATCCGAGGAAGCAGATGCGGGGAGATCCTTCACTCGGCCTCCCCGGACTTCGCCTCGGCACGGGTCTGGAAGCGATGGGCCACGGCCCGCAGCTCGCTCGAGTGAGTCGTGAGCGCGTCGGTCGACTCGACCACCTCCATCATCGCGGCGCGTTGCCGCTGGGAGTTCTCCGCCACTTCGTCGACCGCCACGGCATTGGCCCGGGTCGCATCGGAGATCTGGGCCATGGACTCCACCATGCGCTCTGCATCCCGGGCCTGGTTGTCGGCCTCCTGGAAGATCTCCTCCGCCCGGGTGGCAGCCTCGCCGACGGCGCCGCGAATCTGCTCGAGGGAGTGAGCGATGGTGTTCACGTCTTCGCGGCCCTCGGTAATCACCTGGCCCGACTGACGCATCTCGTCCGCTACGCGCTGTGTGTCCTCCTCGATCTCGTGGATCAGCTTGGCGATCTCGTCGGCGCTGCGCGCCGCGTTCTCGGCGAGCTTGCGGATCTCGTCGGCGACGACGGCGAAGCCGCGGCCCGCCTCTCCGGCACGCGCCGCCTCGATGGATGCGTTCAGGGAGAGGAGATTCGTCCGCGACGCCACACTGGTAATGATCTCGGTGATCTGGTGAACGTGGCGGGTCTTGGCCTCGAGCTGGAACACCATGCCACCGGACTGCTCGACCCGCTCGAAGACCGTGCGCATCTTCTCGATGGCGAGTCGGGAGACGTCGACACCCGAGTTGGCCTTCTGGTTCGCCTCGGCGGCGAAGCCAAAGGCCTCGCGAGCCCGGGAGGCGTTCACCTCGATCGCCGAGGCGATGTCGGTGATCAGACGGTTCACGTCCTGGACCAGGGTCTGCTGGTGCGCCGCACCCTTCGAGACGTCCGTCACCGTGGCGGAGATCTCCTCGCTGGCCGTGTTCACTCCCTGGACGGAGCGGACCAGACTCTGGCTGCAGGAAGAGACCCGATCCGCGGTGACCTGCACGTGGCCGACCAGCTCGCGAAGGTTCTCCAGCATCTCGGCGATGCTGTGGGACAGCTCGTGCGTCTCATCCGGAAAACGGCCGGCGGAAGGCACCTGGATCTGGACTCGAAGATCTCCCCGGCTGATGCGATCCGTCGCGGTGAGAATCGGGTGGTAGTTTCGGACCAGCTGTCGGGACACGGCGAAGCCGAGAGAGCCACCAGCGGCGAGCGCCACGAACGGCATCACCCAGGGCGAGACCGGGTAGCCCAGAGCCTCGATGACGAGAGGAAATCCCACCACCGCCGCCGAGACAGCCAGCGAGCCAAGAATGAACTTATGCGATAGCGACAGGCGCACGCCAAGCCTATCGGTTCGCTGCATGCTGTTCTTGACGAAGAACCCGAAAACCCGACAGTGCGGCGGAGACTTGGGTGGGGGCCAGCGGCTAGAAGTGCCTCCAGCCGCGGGGAACTCCGGAAGAGCCGTGGATCTGCAATCCACGCTCGGTAATCCGGCCGATCGCGGTCACCGCTGTCCCCAGACGGCGCTCCAGAGCTTCCGGGCTGGGTGTATTTCCACTCACCGTGAAGAGCAGCTCGTAGTCCTCTCCGCCCCCGAGGGCCAGCCGGAGCGGATCCCGTTTCAGACGCCTGCAGGCAGCTTCGAATCCCCGGGGCGTGGGCACCCGGCGCGCGTCGATCTCCGCACCCACGCCGGAGGCCTCGAGGAGGTGATCCAGATCCGCCAGGAGGCCGTCGGATACGTCGATGCAGGCGGTCACACGGGCGATTCGGGCCAGGGCACGACCCTCCGTCACTCGCGGCGTGGGGACCGTCCGGATCCGGCCCCGAGCCCGCTCCAGGGCCGAGATCCCCAGCTTGCCGGTCACCAGGATTCGATCACCGGGGCGCGCCCCACTCCGCATCAGAACCCGGCCCGGGTGAACGCCCCCCAGCGCGGTGATGTTGATCGAGGTCTCGCGGGCGCGGGTCACGTTCCCCCCCACCAGGGGGCAGGCGAAGGAGTCGGCCAGGTCCAGCATCCCGCGGACGACTCCGGTGACGCGCCGCACCTCGAGGGAGGGCGGTGCCGCCAGGGCGAAGGTGAAGCCGATCGGTCGCGAACCCATCGCGGCCAGATCGGAGAGATTCGCCGCCAGGGCGCGCCTTCCCAGCATCCGCGGCGTCTCGCCGTCCCAGCGGAAGTGGGTCCCCTCCACCATCGCATCGCTGGTGACGACCAGATCTTCGCCGCGCCGCGGCCGCAGGAGCGCGGCATCGTCTCCGATGCCGAGCACCACGTCCCGCCCCTGCACCTCCGCAGCGAGGCGCTGGATGCGATCGATCAACTCGAACTCGCCCAGGTCCCGAAGCCGCATGAGCGGCAGGGTAGCGTTCTCCGGGGAGCAGACCGCTCAGTCGCCGGGCTTGGCGGCTGCCACACCCGTACGAGGGGAAGCGGCGGGCGCACTCCTCACCCTGGACTTCCCGCGAGGGGGCATGCGCTCCAGGGCGGCCTTCAGCACCTGGTCCATGTGAGAAACGCCGATGAAGTCGATCTTCTGCGCGACCTCTCCGGGGATCTCCTTCAACTCGGCCATGTTTCGTTCGGGCAGGATGACGGTCGAGATTCCGGAACGGAGCGCCGCCAGGACCTTCTCGCGAACTCCGCCGACCGGAAGCACTCGTCCGCGCAGCGTCACCTCGCCGGTCATGGCCACGTCGGGTCGCACCGGAATCCCCGTGGCGAGGGAGGACAGGGCCACGGCAATGGTGATTCCAGCCGAGGGACCGTCTTTGGGAATCGCTCCGGCGGGTACGTGGACGTGCACCTGATGACGTGAGAGCAGCCGCTCGTCGATCCCGAAATCCGCGAGCCGCCAGCGGGCGAAGGTGAGTGCCGCCTGACCCGATTCTTTCATGACGTCGCCGAGCTGACCGGTCAACACCAGGCCGCGGCCCTTCGTCATCGCCGCCTCCAGGCGCAGCACGTCGCCGCCCGCTTCGGTCCAGGCCAGGCCGTTTGCGACCCCCACCTCTCCCTTGGCGGCGGGCTTCTCGATCGCGTGCAGCGGCGGCCCCAGATAGCCCTCGAGCGTGCGATGGTGAACGCGGACGGTGGTCTCGTCGCCCTCGGCGGCGCGCCGTGCCACCTTGCGACAGATCGAGGCGATCTGGCGCTCCAGATTCCGCACCCCCGCTTCGAAGGTGTAGTCCGTCACGATCTTGAGCACGGCGGCTTCGGACCAGTGAACCCTGCCCTCGGGTAGCCCGTTCTCCTCCAGCTGGCGGGGAATCAGGAAGGCGCGGGCGATCTCGAGCTTCTCCTCGGGCGTGTAGCCCGGGATCCGAATCACCTCCATTCGATCGCGGAGGGGGCCGGGAATGGAGTCCAGCAGGTTGGCAGTGGCGATGAAGAACACGTCGGAGAGATCGAAGGCGACATTCAGGTAGTGATCGCTGAATTTCGAGTTCTGCTCCGGATCGAGCACCTCGAGCAGCGCCGCAGAGGGATCCCCCCGAAAGTCGGAGCCGACCTTGTCGAGCTCGTCGAGCATGAAGACGGGGTTCCGCGTGCCCGCTTGCACGATCCCCTGGATGATCCGGCCCGGAAGCGCGCCCACGTAGGTGCGGCGGTGCCCGCGAATCTCCGCCTCGTCCCGGATCCCGCCCAGGGAGACGCGCGCAAACTCGCGTCCCATGGCACGGGCCACGGAACGACCCAGGGAGGTCTTGCCCACGCCGGGTGGACCGGCGAAGCAGAGGATCGGACCGCGCGAGTCGTGGCGCAGCTTGCGCACCCCCAGGAACTCCAGAATCCGCTCCTTGATTCCCGTCAGATGGGCGTGATCTCCGTCGAGGATGGTGCGGGCATCGGCCAGATCCAGCTGGTCCGGCGAGGATTTGGACCAGGGGAGATCCACCATCCACTCGAGATAGCTGCGCACCACCTGGGCCTCGGGACCCTCGGGATGCATGCGCTCGAGCCGCCGCAGCTGACGTAGCGATTCGTCGAGAGCCTCGGGCGGAAGCCCGGCATCCTCGATCTTGGCGCGGTGCTCCGCGATCTCCTCGAGCCTCGGATCGATCTCGCCGAGCTCCGACTGGATCGCGCGCATCTGCTCGCGCAGGAAGTGCTCGCGCTGGCCCCGGCTCATCTCCTCCTTGGCCAGCGACTGGATCTCCGCCTGCATGGTGGAGACCTCGAGCTCGCGCTTCAGCAGCGAATCCACCCGGCGAAGCCGTGCGATGGGATCGATGACCTCCAGAATCTCCTGGGCCTCCGCCAGGCGAAGCCGCAGATTCGATGCGACCAGGTCCGCCAATCGCCCCGGCTCGTGCACGTTGGTCGTGACCGAGAGGACCTCGGGCGGCAGATTCTTGAGGGGCAGCAGGTCCTCCACGCGAGTGCGAACTGCGCGCATCAGCGCCTCGGCCTCGATACACCAGTCGGCCTCGTGATCCGCCGGGAGCGTGCTCACCGAGGCCCAGGTCGCCGGCTCGTTCTCCACGAAGGACTCGATTCGGGCCTTGCAGAGTCCCTGGACCAGAGCCTTCACGCGACTGTCGGGCAGGCGCAGGATTCGCATCACCATGGCCACGGTGCCGACGCTGTACAGATCGTCGGGCTCGGGATCCTCGATCTCGGGGTTTCGCTGCGCGGTCAGCAGCACCAGCCGGTCCCCGGCCAGCGCGTCCTCGATCGCCGCGATCGACCGCTCCCGCGCCACGAAAAGCGGAAACACCATGTAGGGGAAGACGACCAGCTCCCGCAGCGGGAGAACCGGCATCTCTTCCGGGATCTCGAATTCCATACTCTCCGCAGTCATCTGTCTGCGTTTCGACGGGGCCCGGGCCAGACTTGAGACGTGCAAGTCGGCCCGCCGATCGAGAGATCGGGCTTTAGGCAAGCCCTGGGAAGGAAAGCGCGCTAACGCTCCTCCAGCTCGCCGGCGTCGAGATCCTCGGGGGACTCTTTCTCGGGAACGCGCAGGAAGGGCGGCTCGCCGGTCTCGTCGACGGAGACGATCTCGCCACGGTTCACGCCCAGCAGGTAGGGGCGCTTGACGGCGTTTCCGTCGTGGCGAATGGTGGTGACGCCCGAGACGCCCGGGTAGGCGCGGGTGGCGAGCAAGCCCGCCACCACCTCTTCTCGCGTCTGTCGGCCGCGAGTGAGCTGCACCATGAGCAGATTCGCGGCATCGAATCCCTGAGCGGACAGAAAGCTCGGCTCGCCTCCAAACGTCTGCCGGAAGCGCCGGACGAACTCGGCGACGAAGGGATAGGAGCTCTCGGGATAGAAGTCGCCGGTGAAGATCGCGCCGTCCACGTGCTTGCCGCCGATCCTCACCAGGTCGGGGTCATTCCATCCACTCGGTCCCAGCAACCGGACCCCTCGAACCTCGTGAAAGGCGAGGTGCGGCGCGATCAGGGAGGCGTTCTCGTGAGAGTCGGGAATGAAGAGGGCGTCGAAGTCGATGAAGGGGGGCAGCGGCCGGTCGCCGGGTCCGGTGATCTCCGCGGCCTCTTTGCGCAGCTCCGCCGCGCGCTCCGGCGGCATCCGATTGGCGCGCTTCAGGAGCTTCTTCCGCTCGTCGAGGGCCCCGCGCTCACCGCCACTGAGAAACTCGTAGCCGATGATGCGTCGAATCGGCTCGGCGAAATCCGTCGCCTCCGGATCGTAGGCAGCCACACCGACCACGGAGCCTCCCCCGGTTTCGACGGCGTCCCAGAAGGCTCCTCGCAGGGCGATGCCGTAGCTGTCGCGGGGATAGAGGATGGCGAAGCGCTGACTGCCGAGCTCGCGCAGCGCGTAGTCCGCCAGAAGCTCGGCCTCGAGGCGCGGGCTGGAGCCCAGCCTTATGACGTGGGGGCGCTCCCGGGCAACCTCGTCGCGTCGGGTCAGGGCGACGAGAGGTACCGCCTGGTTTTCCGCCGCCGCTGCAGCGGATTCCGCCTCCTTCGCCAGAAGCGGGCCGATGATGGCGAGAAGTCCCGGCTCTTCGGCCAAGGACCGCACCCCGCGCGCCGCACCGGCGGCGCTGCCGCCGGAATCGCGAACCAGCAGTCGTATCTGGGATCTGGCTCCGGAAGCGGCCACATCGAAGGCGCCGGTCGCGAGAAGAATGCCTTGGAGGCTTTCCTCGCCGTAGGCCGCGAAGGATCCGCTCAGTGGCAGCACCACACCGAGGGTGCCGGAGGTGGTGGTCGGGTCCGGCTGGCCTTCCAGCTGGACGTCTTCGATGCTGGGGACCTCGGCGAGGAGACCGGACCGCGCACCCGCGCCTTCGCGCAGCGCGTTCTCGAGGGCCGTCAGGCGAGCCACGTCGGCCTCGGTGAGGGGCAAGGTAGATGCCTGGGCCAGCGCAGCCTCGGCCGCCGCGGAATCGCCGGCGCGAAGAGCGAGCTCGGCCTGGCGCAGTCGCACCCGTGCCGCCGGCACCCGTTTGCCGAGCTGCTCCGCCGCCGCCTCCAGCTCCGCCGGGTTCATGGCCACCAGCACCTGCTCGATCTCGTCGTCGATCCGAGCGGCGGCTTGTTCGTCGGCCTGGTCGGCCCGGACCTTGGAGAGCCAGCGAAGCTGGACCTCGGGCTTGCCGTTCTCCCCCGCCAGATCGGCCAGGAGCCGATGGGCCTGACGGCGCTCCTCGCTCCCGAGCAAGGAGAGTCGGATCTCCTGCGCAGTGCGATAGGCCGCCGACGGATGGCCGCGGGCGAGCTCGAGTCTGGCGAGCTCGATTCGGGCGACATCGCTGCGGTCGCCCTTTGGATGGCGTCGGATCACCCAGGTCAGGTACTGGAGCGCATCGCGCTCCCGCCCATCCTCCAGGGCCACCTCGGCGAGACGGAAGGCCGCATCGTCGGCGAGATGACTGCGCGGATGGCGCCCGACGAAGACCTCGAGAGCTTCGATGCCATTCGCGCGGTCCACGCCGAGGGCGGCGAGGGCCTGGGAGTACTCCCCCTGCTCCCCGGCGGTGGGATCCGGCGCCACCGCTCCCGGCATCCCCCCGCAGCCGAGGAGAACCAATCCGAAGAGCGCGACGAAACCGGCTCGAATCATCAATCGAAGAGATCTTTGAGCTTCTCGAGGAAGCCGCGCGTCACCGGGGACACCTCCGTGTCGCTCTCCTGGGCGAACTGCTCGAGGAGCTCCCGCTGCCGATCCGTCAACTTGGTCGGAACCTCGACGAAGATGCGCACCAGCTGGTCCCCGCGCCCGCCCGAGCGCAGCGTAGTGATTCCCTTGCCGCGCAGACGAAAGATCTTGCCGGATTGGGTTCCTTCCGGGATGCGGAGCTTCACCTTGCCGTCGAGGGTGGGCACCTCGATCTCGGCACCGAGGGCGGCCTGGGCAAAGGGAATCGGGACCTCGCAATGCAGCTCCGACCCGTCCCGCACGAAGAGCGGGTGGGGCCGGACCGAGATCACCACGTAGAGATCCCCGGGCGGGCCACCGGAGATGCCCGCCTCGCCCTCTCCCGGAACGCGTAGCCGCATCCCGTCCTCGACGCCGCGGGGAATTCCCACCTTGATGGTCTTCTGTCCTTCGGTTCGGCCGGTACCCCGGCAGCCCGGGCAGGGGTCGCGAATCACCCAGCCCTCGCCCGCGCAAGCGTCGCAGGGGCGGCTGATCCGGAACAACCCCTGCTGGAAGATCGCCTGGCCGCTGCCCCCGCAGCGCTCGCAGCGCTGGGGGCTGGTCCCCTCCCGGGCCCCGGTGCCCTCGCAGGATTCACAGCGCATCATCCTGGGGATCTGGAGCGAGGCTTCGGTGCCCTCGAGCACTTCGGAGAGCTCGAGCTCGTAGTTGTAGCGGAGGTCGGCACCCCGCTGACCCCGGCCGCGGCGTTGTCCTCCCGTGCGGCCGCCGAACAGGTCGCCAAAGAGGTCGTTGAAGATGTCGCCGAAGTTGCCGAAGTCGGTGCCGGGGAAGCCTCCGGGGCCACCGGCCCCCACGCCGTCGAAGCCGAAGTGGTCGTAACGGCTGCGCTTCTCAGGATCCGAGAGCACAGCGTAGGCCTCCGACGCCTCCTTGAACTTGTCCTCGGCCTCGGTGTCGTCGGGGTTGCGATCGGGATGATACTGGAGGGCGAGGCGGCGGTAGGCCGTCTTCAGCTCGCTTTCGTCAGCGCCGCGGGAGACGCCGAGGACCTCGTAGTAGTCACGTTTGCTCACGGAAGTCGGGTCACCGGGGTTCGGGCGGGAAACCAGCAGCCGCCGGCGACGCGGCGGTCGGGCCTACTCGGCGCCATCCGCTCCCAGCGTCGAGTACAATGTCTCCGTCATTTGGTAGGAGAGGCCCGACAGTTCGTCAACGGCGCTGCGGAGAGCGGCCACGTCCGCCGACTCGATGGCAGATCGGGTCTTCTCGATCGCCGCCTGGAGGGCCTCGCGATCCGCCTCGCTGACGTGCTCGGCGTACTCCTCGAGTGCCCGCTCCGTGGAGTAGGCCAGCCCGTCGGCCTTGTTGCGAAGATCCACCAGTTCGCGGCGATCCTGATCCGTCGTGGCGTGACGCTCCGCCTCGTCGACCAGATCCTGGATCTCCTTCTCGGAGAGGCCGCCGGAGGCGGAAACCCGGATCTGCTGGCCCTTGCCAGTGCCGAGGTCCTTGGCCGAGACGTGCACCACGCCGTCGGTGTCGATCTCGAAGCTGACCTCGATCTGGGGCACCCCCCGCGGTGCAGGGGGAATCCCCACCAGCTCGAAGCGTCCCAGGCTCTTGTTGTCCTCCGCCATCTCGCGCTCTCCCTGGAGCACGTGGATGCGGACCACGTTCTGATTGTCCTCCGTGGTCGAGAAGACCTGACCTCTCCGGGTCGGGATGGTGGTGTTCTTCTCGATGATCCTGGTGAACACGCCGCCCTGGGTTTCCACACCGAGGGAAAGCGGCGTCACGTCCAGAAGCAGGACTTCCTCGACCTCGCCCTTGAGAACGCCGCCCTGGATCGCGGCTCCGATCGCGACGACCTCGTCCGCGTTGACTCCCTTGTGGGGCTTCCTGCCGAAGATCTCGGCCACCTTCTCCTGGATCCGTGGCATGCGCGTCATGCCCCCGACCAGGATCACCTCGTCGATCTGCTCCCGCTCGAGCCCGGCGTCCGCGATGGCGGTCTCACAGGGCCCGACCACCTTCTCGGTCAGGTCCGCGACCAGGGCCTCGAGCTTCTCGCGGGAGAGCGTCAGGTTCAGGTGTTTCGGCCCCGACTCGTCGGCGCTGATGAACGGCAGGTTGATGTCGGTCTGCGTGGTGGAGGAGAGCTCGTGCTTCGCGCGTTCGGCGGCCTCCCTGAGACGCTGGAGCGCCATCTTGTCTTGGGCCAGGTCGATTCCCGCCTCCTTCTGAAACTCCTCGATCAGGAAGCCCACCACGCGCTGGTCGAAGTCCTCCCCACCCAGGAAGGTGTCACCATTGGTGCTCTTGACCTCGAAGACGCCGTCGCCGATTTCGAGGATCGAGATATCGAAGGTACCCCCGCCGAGATCGAACACCGCGATGGTCTTGTTGCCTTCCGAATCGAGACCGAATGCGAGGGCCGCCGCGGTGGGCTCGTTGATGATCCGCATCACGTTGAGGCCCGCGATCTTGCCGGCATCCTTGGTGGCCTGGCGCTGCGCGTCGTTGAAATAGGCGGGTATCGTGATCACCGCGTCGGTGACCGGCTCGCCGAGGAAGTCCGCCGCGATCTCCTTCATCTTGGCCAGGACGATCGCCGAGATCTCCTCGGGTGAGCAGTGCCTCTCCCCGACCCGGATCCAGGCGTCGCCGTTCTCGGCGGCCTCGATCGTGAAGGGAGCGACGCTCGCGAAACGCACCACCTCCTCGGTGTCCTGCTTGCGGCCGATCAGACGCTTCTGGGCGAAGATGGTCCGCTCGGGATTGGTGATCGCCTGGCGCTTCGCAATCTGGCCGACGAGCTTCTCGTCGTTTTCCGTGAAGGCCACCATGGACGGCGTCGTCCGCGCGCCTTCCGCATTGGGGATCACCTGGGGCTCGCCACCCTCCATCACCGAAACGCAGGAATTGGTGGTACCGAGGTCGATTCCGATGACCTTCCCCATCGAATGGTGCCTCTCTCGCGCCGGTCACCGTCAGGGAAACGGCTCTGGCTCTACTCCTGTTCGGCCTCCGCCTCTCCCTCGTCGCCGCCAGCCGCTGGCTTCGAAACGACGACCCGCGCGGGTCGAAGCAGTCGATCCCGGAGCCGATATCCCTTCTGGAACACCTCGATTACGGTGTTCACCGGCACCGAGTCGTCTTCTCTTTGCGCCATCGCCTCGTGCACGTTCGGATCGAACGCCACGTTCCCGGCCTCGATCTCGCTCACTCCATGGTTTGCGAGTGCTCCGAGAAGCTCCCGCTGCACCAGTTCAACACCCTGCAACATGCTCTCGAAGTCCCCGCCATCACTCTTGCGCGCATGCTCGATGGCGCGATCCAGATTATCGACAGATGCCAGCAGATCCTTGACGAGATTCTCGTGACCGTACTGGTGGGCTTCCTCGCGTTCTTTGAGAGCCCGGCGGCGGAAATTGTCGAAATCTGCCTGCAGGCGGATCATTCGCTCCTGGAGAGCGGCCAGCTCTCCCCGGAGGGCCTCGGGCTCGGTGGCTTCGCCATCCTCGGCCTCGCCATCCTCGCGCTCCGCCTGGCGCGCCTCCACGGCTTCGGTGGCTTCGCGCAGCGCCTCCTCCAGCTCCGGACTCGGACTCAGCGAGCCTCCGGAGGGCTCCTCCGCCAAGGGTTCGGACGTCCCTTTCCGCCCCTTCTCTTTCTGCTTCTGATCGTCCGATCTCGAACTCACGTGCGGAGCCTTTCTGTCAACAGCTGGGACAGGAATTCCACCAGGGGAATCACGCGGGCGTAGTTCATGCGGCTGGGACCGATGACTCCGAGGACACCGAGGGGGGCGAGCTCATCCCCGTACGGCGCAGCCACCAGCGCGCAGTTGCGCAGGGCGGGCTCTTCCACCTCGTTGCCGAAGGCCACCTTCACCCCGTGGTCCTCCAGCACCCGGTCCAGGATCTCCACCAGCCGTTGTTTTTCTTCGATCGCGCCGAACAGCTGGCGGATGCGATCCGGATCGCGGAACTCCGGCTGATCGAGCAGTGCGAGCCGGGTCGCGATCACCAGATCCGCCTCGTCGCGGACCTGGTCGGCGCCCGCCTCCGCTCCCAGATCGATCGCTCGGGCGAGCAGGCGCTCGGCGTGGCCACGAAGCGCCTCCGTCTCTCGAATCAAGAAGCGCCGCACTTCTGCCAGGCTCTTTCCCGAGATCCGCTCGTTCAGCTCCGCCGCCATCCGGTCGAGCTTCGGCTGATCCACATCGCCACGCTCCTCGATCACCCTCTGGTAGGCCCGGCCGTCGGAAGAGACGAGAAGGGCGAGCACGCGGTCCGTGGACAGGCGAACGAAGCTCACGTGCTTCAGCACCATGCGGTCGAGTCGCGGGGGCAGAACGAAGCCGAGCTGCTGCGTCCGTTCCGAGAGGATCCGCGAGGCGACGTGGGCCACCCCTCCCACGCGGGCGTCGTCGACGCTACCGGTGAGGGTGCGGATCTCGTAGTCGGCGAGACCCTGCAGATCCAGGAGTTCATCCACGTAGACCCGCAGACCGAGGTCGGTCGGCACCCGACCGGCCGAGGCGTGGGGCTTCTCGACCAGGCCGAGCTGGCTCAGCTCGGCGAGCGTGTTGCGAACGCTGGCGGGGGAGAGATTGACGGGCAGCAGGACCGAGATCATCTCGGAGCCGACCGGGCTCGCCTCCCCCACGTAGGCGGATACCACGACACTGAGCACCAGGCCCTGGCGCGCCGAAAGGGATCCGCCACTTCGGACAGCCTCGCGGGAACGCCGGGGGAACGTTTCGGTAGGCGTGACCCTCACCCCAAAAACCTTAATGAAATCGCCGGGTATTGGGTAACCTAACGCAGTTCCGACGTCAACGTGAGCGGCGCCGCACCGCTCACACGAAGCGCTCGAAGACGGAGTCCGCGAGAAGCCATCCTGCAGGTGTGAGCCGTAAGTCCCCGCGGCGATTCTCTTCGAGCAGCCCGACGCCCGCCAGCTCCTCGATCGCAGGACCGAACGCATCTCGCAAGGCGACGCCGAACTCCGCCTCGAACGACCTCGCGGCGAGCCCGCGGGTGGTTCGCAATGCCAGAAAGGCAGCCTCGCCCCGGGCCGTCCGGGCGTCGAGGATCTCCGGGGGACCGTCGCCCCCCGCCAGGCCGGATTCGATCCGCTCCAGATAGGCGTCGAGATCTCGGAGGTTGGACCGTCGCAGCCCATGGGGCGCCTCCGGACTCGACGGGTCGGTCGACCAGGCCCCCACCCCCAGGCCCAGCACCGGTTGGCGCTCCCAGTAGCGCCGGTTGTGCACCGACTCGAACCCCGACCGCGCGAAGTTGGAGATCTCGTACTGGTGGATTCCGGCCCGCTCGAGTCGCTCGCGGAGGTGGAGCATCATCCCCACCACCTCGTCCTCTTCGGGCAGAGCGAGGCGACCGCGCGCGACGGCGGTGGCGTAGGGCGTCCCTTCCTCGACGGCGAGCCCGTAGACCGAGACGTGCTCGGGTGCGAAGGCGATCGCGCTCTCCACGTCGCGGCGAAACCCATCGGAATCCTGACCCGGCACGCCGAAGATCAAGTCGATCGACAGGTTGGTGAATCCCGCCGCGCGCGCCTCCCGCAGCGTGGCGTGGACCTCCGAGGCGCGGTGGGCGCGGCCGAGGCGGCGAAGGATCAGGTCGTCGAAGGACTGGGCTCCCACCGAGAGCCGGTTGACGCCGGCCTTTCGAAAGGCCGGAAGCCGCGAGCGCTCGACGGTGCTGGGATTCACTTCGAGACTCGTCTCGACCCTTCCCCGAGATGTGAAGGACTCGCCAACGGCTCCGATGATCCGAGCGATCGAGCTCGGCCGCAGCAGGGAAGGCGTACCCCCTCCGAAATAGAGGCTCGCAAGGCTGTGCTCCCCGAAGACATCGCGCCGAAGACGGAGCTCGGCGAGCAGCGCGCGCAGGTAGCGGTCCTCTCGTTCGCTGCTGAGAGGGCGAGCGGGGATCACGGCGAAGCTGCAGTAGGGGCAGACCCGCTCGCAGAAGGGGATGTGGACGTAGACACCAACGGTGGGGTCGGGCACCCCGAAAGGGTACCTTCCCCCAGCTTTGAGTTCTTCTCCGGTTCAACTCGAAACACTCGCGAACGGGCTGACCGTTCTGCTGCGAGAGGTCCACGTGGCGCCGGTGGCCGAGGTCCAGGTCTGGGCCGCGGTCGGATCCGCCGACGAGGAGCCGGGCCAGGGTGGACTCGCACACTTCCACGAACACATGCTCTTCAAAGGCACGGAGCGCAGGGGGGTCGGCGAGATCACGGCTGCGGTGGAGGGCGTGGGCGGACGCATCAACGCCTATACGTCCTTCGACGTGACCTGCTACCACGCGACGCTGCCCAGCGCCGAGGTGAGCGTGGGGCTCGAGGTGCTGGCGGACTCGGTTCAGCATTCGATCTTCGATCCCGAGGAGGTCGATCGCGAGATCGAAGTCGTTCTGGAGGAGATCCGCTCTGCCGAGGACGATCCCCACCACGTGCTCTCGGACGCGCTCTTCAGGACGGCCTACCAGGTCCACCCCTATCGGGGACCGATTCTCGGCACTCGGGAAGACGTCGCGAGCTTCAGCCACGAGAAGCTCTCCAGCTTCTATCGTCGCTGGTACACGCCCGACAAGCTCGTGGTGGTGGCAGTCGGAGACTTCGAGAATGCGCGTATCCTCGAGGAGGTCCGCGCCCTCTTCGCAGACGCGCAGCCCGGCAAGGCCTTCCGCAACCGACCGGCCGAGCCGGAGCAGACCGCCCTGCGGACGACGCTCCTGCGGCGCCCTTTCGAGCGCGCCTGTCTCGACCTCTCCTGGAGCACCGTCGGATTCCGCCATCCCGACGCACCGCTTCTCGACCTGCTCGCCTTCGTCCTCGGCGAAGGCGAGAGCTGTCGGCTGGTGCAGCGCGTGAAGGAGGAGTTCGGACTCGCCGACCGGATCGACGCCTCCTCCTACACGCCCCTGGATCCCGGTCTCTTCGCGACGGCGGCCGATCTCGACCCGACCAACACGTTGGCTGCGGTGGAGGCGGTCCTGCGGGAGACCGAGATGCTGCGGGCCGAACCGGTTGCCGAGGACGAGCTCGAGAAGGCGCGGGCCAATTTTCTGGCCAGCCAGCACTGGGAGCACGAGAGCGTCTCCGGGCTGGCGCGGAAGATCGGAAGCTTCCACCTGATCGCCGGGGATCACCGCTGCGAAGCGGAGTATCTCGAGAGGATTCGAACAGCCACCACCGAGGATCTACAGCGCGTGGCGAAGGAGTGGCTGGCGCCCCAGCGTCTCACCGTGGGCGCGGTGCTGCCCGACGGCGCCGAGCCCGGCATCGACGCGACCGCGCTCGAGGAGGCCGTGGCCCGTGGGATCGGCGAGGCCTCTCGCGCGTTTCACCGCCCCACGACCCGTGAACGACTCTCGGGGATTCTCTCCTACCAGCTCGAGAACGGCATCCAGATCCACGTGGTCCCGCGGCGCGAAGTGCCGGTGGTGGCGATTCGCGCGGTGATGCTCGGAGGGTCGCTCGCCGAGACGGCAGAGACCGCCGGCATCAGCAACTTCCTGGCGGGCATGTGGCTGCGCGGCACCCGAGCGCGCTCCGCCGCCGACTTCGCACGGCAGGTGGAGTCCCTGGCGGCCGACATCGACGGCTTTTCGGGGCGGAACAGCATCGGTCTGACGCTGGACGCAACCAGCGAGAAGCTGCTGCCGGCGCTCGACCTGTTCGCCGAGGTGATGCTCGCACCGTCGTTTGGAGTCGAGGAGATCGAACGAGAGCGCCGTGACACCCTGGCGGTGATCGCACGGCGCGACGACCGGCTGGCGGCGCGGGTCTTCGATCTCTTCTGCAAGACCCACTTCCGTACTCATCCCTACGGACTCCCGATCCCGGGGACATCCGATGCCGTGCGTGAGATCAGCCGCGAAGCCCTGATCGCCCACCACGCGCGGCTCGCGCGTCCGGACAATCTGGTCATTGCCGTGGTCGGCGATGTGGATCCGGACGACATGGCGGCCCATCTCGCCCGCCGGCTCGGCTCCCTCGACGGCGAGCCCTTCGACCCCACCATGCCCGAGATGGAGCCAGCCCCGAGCGAGATCCGCACCGCCGAGGAGTACAAGGACCGCGCCCAGGCACACCTGGTGATCGGGTTCCGCGGTCTCACGGTGCAGGACGAGGATCGCGAGATCTTGGAGGTGATCGCCCAGATCCTGGGCGGTCAGGGAGGCCGCCTCTTCTGCGAGCTCCGCGACCGACAGGGCCTCGCCTACTCGGTGAGCGCACTCAACGTGGAGGGCGTCGCCGTGGGGTTCTTCGCCACCCACGTCGCAACGGCCGCGGAGAAGTTCGAGGAGGCGAAGCGCGGGATGCTGGAGGAGCTGGGGAGGATCACCGAGTCGCCCCCTTCCGACGACGAACTGCTCCGCGCCCAGCGCTTCCTGGTCGGAAACTTCGCCATCGACCAGCAGCGAAGCTCGGCTCGCGCGCTCCACGTGGCTCTCGACGCGCGCTACGGACTCGGCCCCGACGCTGACCGCGACTACCCCGATCGCATCCATCGAATCACCCGAGAGGATGTACTCCGCGTCGCCCGGCGGATCATCGATCTCGGGGCCTACACGCTCGCCGCCGTCCGCCCGGGAAGCGCTCAGGGACTCGAAGGCGAGTAGCCCCGCGCGACGCCGTCGCTTCGCGGATCGCTCCCGCCCAGGTGCCACCCGCTCTCCGGATCCAGCACGATCGCCTGGACGCTGGACCAGTTCTGCTTCGAGACCTCCACCCGATGTCCCCTCTTGCGAAGCGCCTCGATCACGTCCAGCGGCACCGCGTACTCGACCAGCAGCTGTTCGGGGATCCACTGGTGATGGAAGCGCGGTGCGGACACCGCTTCCTGGACGTCCATGCCGTAGTCCACCACGTTGAGGATGCTCAGCAGCGTCGCGGTGATGATGCGCGGCCCCCCCGGGCTTCCCGTCACCATGAAGGGCTTGCCGTCCTTCGCGACGATGGTCGGTGTCATGCTGGAGAGGGGACGTTTCCCCGGCGCGATGGCGTTGGAGCCCCGCGTATCGACCAGACCGAAGGCGTTGGGCTCGAAGGGACGAATCGAGAAGTCGTCCATCTCGTCGTTCAGGATGATTCCCGTCCCGGGGACGGTGATCCCCGAGCCGAACAGGAGATTGATGGTCTGGGTGATCGCCACCGCGTTCCCCTCCGCGTCGGTCACCGAGAGATGGGTGGTTCCGCCGCCGCCGGACGGGTTCCCGGGACCCTCGACCAGGATCGCCGATTCCTTCTTGCCCCAGTTCCAGGGCGTCCGCCGCCACCAGGCCGTATGCATGCGGGCACGCTGGCGATCCGCATAGGGCTTCGAGATCAGCTCCGCGATCGGCACATCGACGAAGTCCGCATCCCCGAGGTAGGCGGCGCGGTCTGCGAAGGCGAGCTTCATGGCCTCGGCGATCACGTGCAGGCTCGCCGAAGAGCCGGCACCGCGCTTGCCCAGATCGAAGGGCTCGAGGATGTTGGCGATCTCGACCAGGGCGATGCCCCCCGAGGAGGGGGGCGGAAAGGAGAGGATCTCGTAGCCCCTGTAGCTGCCGCGGATCGGCTCCCGCCGCTTGGCCTGGTAGCTCTGCAGGTCCTCGAGGGTGAGGATTCCGCCCCGTTCCCGCACCGCCGCGGCGATCGCCCGGGCCAGGCTGCCCCGGTAGAACACATCGGGGCCCTCGGTGGCGATCAGACGAAGCGTCCTCCCCAGATCCGCCTGGACCAGGCGCCACCCGGGCTCGACGGGAGCCGCGTCGGGAGGAAGCTGGATCGCGGCCGTCTCCGGGAAGTGCTTCGCCGCACCCAGCTCTCGCCAGAGTCCCGCCGCGATCGCATGGCCAGGCCCGACCGCGAATCCTTCCTCGGCAATCTGGATTGCAGGCTCCAGCACTTCGGCGAGGGACTTGGTTCCGAAATCCGCCAGGGCCCACGCCAGCCCCTTCAGCAGGCCCGGCGTGGCGACGGCGAGGGGCCCAAGCCGGGAAACATGCTCGGGCAGACCCGGCTGCCGGTACATGTCCACGCTGGCCGCCGCCGGCGCCGTCTCCCGGGCGTCGATGGCGATCGCCCTGCCGTCGGCCAGCCGGATCAGGATGAAGCCACCGCCGCCGATCCCGGAGTGGTGGGGATCGCTCACACCGAGAGCGAAGGCAGTGGCGACGGCTGCGTCGACCGCATTGCCGCCCGCCTCGAGCATGGCGAGGCCCGCGGCACTGGCATCCGCCTGGGGGCTCACCACCATTCCGCGCTTCCCGATCACCGGTGCCGGCGCGGCCGCGCGCGCCCCGGCGGAGACGCCCGCGATGTACAGGCCGACCAGGAGGAGGACTAAACTCCGAAAGGCTGACGGTCGAATTCTCATTGGTCGGACGCTACCACATCGGTTCCGGCGCCTTCTCAGCTGGGGGAAGAGATGAAAACGCAATTTCTACGGTTTGCAGCACTGGTGGCGATGGTGTGGATGGGCTGGACGGTCGCGCCGGGCTGCGGCTCTGACGAGGTGCCCGAACCGCCTCCGGAGACGGCGGGCTCTGCACCCGTCGTTCCGCCGCCGCCGGCGCAGGCTCCCCGACCCGTGGCGATCCTCTCCGTCGAGAACTTCGGAGAGATCCGCTTCGAGCTGATTCCCGAGATTGCACCGGCTACGGTGGAGAACTTCATCAAGCTGGCAAGCGAGAAGTTCTACGACGGCACCACCTTCCACCGGGTGATTCCCGGCTTCATGATCCAGGGTGGCGACCCCAATACGAGGAACCGCGATCCGCGGGACGACGGAAGGGGCGACCCCGGCTACAAGATCGAGGACGAGTTCAGCGAGGTCTCCCACACTCGCGGAATGGTCTCGATGGCGAATACGGGCAGACCCAAGAGCGGGGGCTGTCAGTTCTTCATCGTGGTGGCCGACACTCCGCACCTCGACGGCAACTACTCACTCTTCGGGCGCGTGATCGAGGGGATGGAAGTGGCCGATCGGATCGCCGCCGTGGAGCGGGACGTCTACGGTCGCCACGGCCCCAAGGACCGCCCCCTCGAGAACGTCGTGATCGCATCGATCCGAATCGAAGGCGGCGAGGCGACCGGAAAATCCGCCCCGGGACCGGCGGCCGAGGCGCCCAGCGCGGAGTGGGACGAAGGAGTGCCCGAGTCCTAGCCCCGCGCCCGCTGAGGGGCTAGATTTCCCGCCCCGTGGCCCGGTAGCTCAGTTGGTAGAGCACCGCACTGAAAATGCGGGTGTCGGCAGTTCGATTCTGCCCTGGGCCACCAGCTTCCTCTGCCGCGAAGTCCGCGAATTCACTCGCGCTTGCGGCCGCGTCATCATCGTCGTCGGTCGCTGAGTCAGACCCTACCCCGGGGCGCCGCTTCACAGAAGGGCCGTTTGGAGCCGTCGGCGAGCCCCGCTTCGCCCGCCGGAGCACACCCGAAGTCCGCGAAGGAAAGATCGGCTTCCTCTGCGCGGATCGCGTGGGTGTAGACACGGAAGGTGAGAGCGGGGTCCGCGTGGCCTAGCGCGTCAGCAACCCACCTGACGCTTCTTCCCGCCTCCAGCGCCATAGCCGCCCAGGTGTGGCGAGTGTGATGGAGCTTGAGCGGGCGGATGCCGTCCTTGTGCGCCCGCCGTCGGAGCCGGAGCCAAGTACGCTCGGTGTTGCTGGGGTCGGCCTCGGAGCAGAAGATCCATACCGGCACTTCGGACCAGCCTCGGTTGAGGCACTCACCGCGGCGCATTCCCGTGGAGAAGAGGAGAGCGAGTGACCTTGGCCCCTCAGATCGGTCCAACTCGAATGTGAGTGCGTTCGGGTAAGATCCTGAAGCAAGGAGGAATGGAATGGGCCAGAAGTGCCACACACCTGAGCAGCGCATCCGGAAGCTCCGGCAGGCGGATCAGCCGTCGCAATCGGGAAAGCTCCCGAGGCAATCGGACGCAGCCTCGGTTTGTTCGTGAGCCTGGTGTTCAGTGGAGTGAGCGCCGTCGCCCTGCTGCTGCGATTCCAAGGGCGCCCTGGCAGGGAATCGTGCCCGCGCAGGGCAGACCCTACGGGCCAGGTAAGCCCAATCGGAGCTGCGGCACGAACGACACAACATCGGAGCTGTTGACCACACTGTCGCAGTTCATGTCCGTGCCGAGGCCCGGTGTGGGTGTTCCCGTTCCGAGGTCGGGGAGGAAGATGACGACATCGCTGCTGTTGATCACCGCGTCGTTGTTGAAGTCCCCATCGCAGGGATCGCCGTAGCCGTCCCCGTCCGTGTCAACCTGAACGCCATTGCTGTAGCAAATCCCGGCCGACGGGCCGTTCGCTACCGCGACGCAGTTGTCGAGGGCATCCGGGATGCCATCGCAGTCATTATCGATCTGTTTCTCGCACCCGCTCCCATCGACGGCGACTGCCGCCTCGAAGGCTTCGACTATGCCCGACCCCGAGTCGCGGTCCACTCCGGCCACCTCGATGTCGAGGGCGGTGTTGGCGAGGGCGTCCCGGATCTGGGCCGGAGTCACGCCGGTGCCGATTCCCAGCTCGAGCAGAAGCGCGGCGACTGCGGCGGCGTGGGGCGCGGCGGCCGAGGTCCCGCAAAAGACGCCAAAGCCCGGGGTCGCGGTGCTGACGCAGTCTGCGGCCGTCAGCTCCGGCTTCTGGCGGAGCGTCCCTCCGGTGGACGAGAAGTCGCCGGGGGTGATCGGGCTACCGTCGGCCCGGTAGAAGATCCTCCGCGGTCCGTCCGAGCTGAAGGCCTCGACGAATTCGCTTCCGTCAAAGACCCCGCCGCTTCCGCCGGCATCGGCGACGTCCACCGCCGCCACGCTCAGAGCTCCCTCGGCGGCGGAATGCCCGCTGGTCTGACCCTGCGTGGCGACCGCCAGCCGGCCGCGGTTTGCATTCAGATGCAGGAAGCGGTCTTCGCCGGAGTACCTGACGACGATCAGTCGGTTCCCCAAGTCGTTGAAGCTGCCCGAGTCGATGATCTCGAAGGGGTCAGCGACGCCACTCTGAAAGTTGGTGGAGGCGTCCAGGATCGTCGTGACATCCGGATCCACCAGGTACAAGTCGTAGTCGTTTCCGGACGCGCCCTGGGCATCCGACCACTGGAGCGTGAAGACGAAGGGCGAGTCGACCGTGATCTCGTTGGCGACGATGCCGCCCCCGAAGTCGTGCGCGGGATCTCCGTTGAAGGTGGCTCCCGTGAACGCGAAGTTGCCCTCCCAGACCCCGGAGGTGCCGTCGTTCAGGTTGCCGCCGTTGCCCGCCGACGAGAAGTAGAGCGCCCCATCCGCGACCACCGCGTCGACCGAGGCCGCCACGTCGTCGTCTTGGAAGACCGCCTCCGCGAAGTAGCCCACGTCGTCGACGATCACGTCCGCACCGGCGCTACGCAGGGCCAGGATGTTGGCGGCGAAGGAGGCCTGGCCCGAGAACGCGGTGGCGAAGAGCAGGTCGGCCCCCGGAGCCAGGTCGTGGACGATCTCGAGCATCGCCGTCCCCTCGCTGCCGGAGCCCGCCTGACCCGGCAGGACCGTCACCGTCGGGGGCAGGTCACCGGAGCCCTGGAGCGCCGCGAGCGAGCCCACCCCATCCGAGAGGACGCCAACCGCGACGCCAGCTCCGTCCACTCCGAAGAAGGCTCGGGACGCGTCGGCCCGGTGGGCGACGTCGCCCTCGGAGACGTCGATGGCGCGCGTGATCGCCCGATCGGCGGGCCGGATGGAATCGACCTCGGGCATCCCGGCCAGCGCTTCGAGTTCCTCGAGAGAAAGACGTGCGCGAATCGCCCGGAACTCCGCGAAGTGACTGGCTACCACCCCGCCGAGCGCCCGAATCCGGTCCAGCAGGGCCGGACTCACGTCCGCCCGGATGTCCACCAGGGTCTTGCCGTCGGCTTCTCCCTCTACCCCGCTTCGGAGCAGCGGAATGCCGGGAGCGATGGCGCGTCCCCGTCGCATCTTCGAGGCGTAGAGCAGTCGCGAGCTGATCTTCCGCTGCGCCGGGCTGCGCGCCGCCTTCTCCGCTCGCAGAGACGCGATCTGCTGCCGGACTTGGTCGCCAATCCGGGGGCTCGGGCCCCGGGGTTGCGCCGCGGACGGTTGCACCGCGACCAGCGCAAGGATTGCGGCGAAGAGCAGGCCTGCAATCCGCCTCAGTCGCTGCATTAAATGCAAATGCACCCTCCTCACGGCTCATAGTATGAATCCAAGTCTACCGGCTCCGCTCCGGATCGAGAAATGACGCAGGAACGAGCCTCCCACGAACGCGGAAGAGGGATTCCGGTTGGGCCATCACCCCACCCAAATGAGTACCGTCAAACGCGACGGGATCCCATTCGATCACCCCCTGCGTCACGCTACCCAGCGATCCATGCCCCCGGGAACCCTCCCAGATTTCGCAATCTGGGAGAGAGCTGATTGTTCACGATGCCGGGGTCGTTTGCGGGGGGTACGGAGGGGGCGGTCTGGCTGGTGCCAGGGGCGGGCGACGTTGGCTCGGAAAGGGGAAGGTGGCTGGCCGTGGCCACGGTGGTGTTGGACTGGTATCGGGCCGCTGAGCGCAAGCCAGGTAGCGACCCGCCCGCCGGCCACGGCCTGACACTCTAGAATGTAGAATCCGTCTAGGACCGCGGGGCCGTGCTCGATGCGACTCGATGCAGCCCTATGCGAGATCATCTGCACGAGAGACCCGGGCTCGGCGAGGAGAGGGCAACCGGCTCGCCTCGCCAGCCCCGAGGTCATTCGCAGATTCACCGAACACTGCGCGGATCCGAGAGATCGGTCGGCGAGTCCAGACGAGAAATCCGGCGCCTGGGACTCCGCCAGGCTGCCCCTGGGCCCGCGCGAAACTGCTTGACTTTTCGAAACCAACGGGTGTAGGCTGATCGGTGCGCGGGCCGGTCGCTCCGCCCGCGGGGTCGATCGCGAGACCCGGCTACGGCAACAGGTGCCGGCTTTCCGTTGAAAAACCTACGGAAAGGCGTCGAGGGAGCGAGGCGGCTCGAAGGAGAAGCGAGCGACGGCGCCCGGCGTGATATGCTCCGCCGGGCGCCTCACGTTCGACCCCTGGCGCCTCTCAGTGCGATTCGGACTCGGGCGCCTCGGACTCCTCGGGAAGCGCGTCGAGACCCAGGCCGCCGTCGAGCTTCTGGAAGCCCTCGGGACAGAGCTCCCCAGCTCCCTCGGCCAGGTGGTTGTAGATCGCCCGGTACTGGAAAGTGAGCTCGCGGAGTCGCTCCGAGGTGCCCACGAAATGATCCGTCACCTTCCCGCGGTAGGACTCGAGACCTTCGCGGGTGCGCTGGAGCTCGTCCCTGCCCTCCCGGATCTCGGTCTGGGCGCTCTCGAGCGCGTCCCTGCCCGTCCGGATCTCGGCCTGGGCCTGCTCCAGCTCTGCCCTGCCCGCCTGGATCTCGGCCTGGGTGCGCTCGTGCTCTTTCTGCAGGTGCTCCAGCTGACCCTCGAGCTGGCGCGCCCGCGCCCGCGCCGCGGAGGTACGGCGTCCGAGTAGCAGACCCACAACGACGCCCACCAGCAGGATCGCACCCGCCATCAACCCGTTCATTCCGATCACCTCCATCACAGTCCTCCCCCGACGCGCGTCCGAGCCATGGGGATTCTAACGCGCTCAGCTCCCAGGACCCATTCCGACGGTGAGGACGATGGTGGTGGCATCCGCCTCGCGAGAGATTTGCACCGCGCCGTTGCGGCCTTCCTTCTGAATCGGAAGCACCCGTTGGGCGCCGAGATCCATCTCCGGAGACAGGCTCCAACCCTCTTTCACGAGCTTCTCGCGGTAGAAGGCGGCGACCTTCTCGGCGTCGTCGCCGGTCTGCAGCGTGACCATCCCCCCGGCGCCAGCGACCATGCCGCCGATCACCTCCGAACCCGGATAGACCGGAATATCCTCGGGAAATCCATCGGGGATCTCCGCGTTCTCGCCGAATCGACCCGTGATCGCGCCCACCCCCTCCTGCTCTCCGGAGATGCGAACGCCCTCTCCCTCGGCCTCGAAGGTGAGCTCCCCGCCTTCGATCTCGACGGTCTCCTCGTCACCGCCACAGGCGAGGACCAGGGTTGCAGCGCACAGCAGTAGGATGATGCGTTTGAGTGCCATGGCGTGGCAGGATCGCGCGATCTCCCGAGGGACGCAACGGCGCTGGCACCTGCGCACCAGCTGCTCGTCGCCACCCTGGAGGGTCAGTCTCTGGCGATGCCGCTCCCGATCCCCGGAATCGGGCTTCCCTCGGCGTGGGTGGGAGGATCGATTCCCAGGAGGTGGGTGATGGTCGGGGCCACGTCGATGGCGCGGACCGTCGGGAGGACCGCTCCCGCGCCGACACCCCGGCCTACGGCGAGGAAGATCGCGCCCATCTCCGGGTGGGCGCCGGGGTCGTAGCCGTGGGCGCCCACCGCCGTGCCGAACAGACGCGAGACCCGGAGCAATCCAGCCCCCTGGCTCCAGGGCTTGACGAAGGTCCGAGGCGGATCGGTGAGGGCGACCAAGTCGCCGGTTCGGGTCGGGTGCCGGAATCGGAGCCCTTCGGGCACCGCTGCGGCCGGATAGGCTCGGACTCCCTCCACGGCGGAAAGCGCGGCGACGGCCGCCTCGCGCTGGGAGGGATCCTCCAGATAGACGAGGGCGTAGGCGGCTCCGGGAATCGCCTTGGCGCGAATCCCCGCCTGTTCGAGGGGAGCCATGGCGTCGATGCCCTGGCTGACGCTGATCATGCCGTGGTCGCTGACCACGAAGAGCGTGGTGTGGGACCACGCCTGGCGCTGGTCGAGGGCCTCGAGCAGCCGGGCGAGATGCCGGTCCTGGCCGCGGAGATTGGCCGTCGTCTTCTTGGAGTCGGGGCCGTGGCGGTGCCCGGCCGAGTCGGCGCCATGCCACCAGGAGAGGATCAGCCGGGGCCTCTCCTCTGCCGGGAGGTCGAGCCATGTCAGGATCTGGTCGACCTTCTCCGCCTCTCCGATTCCGGCGTCGAAGGGAGCCCTGCGGTAGCTGGCACCGACTCCATTCCAGTCGGTCTCCGACCCCACCCAGAAGAAGGTGGCGGTTCGCACCCCCTGGCGCTCGGCTGTGGCCCAGATCGGCTCGGCCTCGATGAAGCTCGCGTCGTTGCTGTAGTCGAAGTCTCCCTGCTTCGGATCGTGGAAGCGGTTGCCGACGATTCCGTGGCGATCGGTGTGAGCACCGGTGGCGAGAGCCACGTGACTGGGGAAGGTGCTGGCGGGAAAGACGGGCGTCAGGGACCTGGCGCGCGCGCCAGTGCGCGCGATCCGCTCCAGGGCCGGAAGGCCGCCGCGATCCAGATAGTCGTGGCGCACCCCGTCGAAGGAGAGCAGGATCACGGTGGGGGCCCTCTCAGCCGCGGCGCCGTGCTCCGCCGCCAGGCCCGTGCCCGGGAAGAGCAGAAGGAGAAGCCCGAGGGCCGCCGCCACGCGCCAGATCCGTTGCCCTACCATGCGGCGATCATACCGGCTCCGATGCAGAGAGCATCCTGGAGGTGACCCACCGATGAATCGCGGCCTCTGCGCGCTTCTCTGCGCGGCCTCGCTCCTCGCCAGCCCGGTGTCGGCGCGGGTGGTTCTCGTCGGCGTGGACGGGGCTTCGTGGAGCGTGATCGATCCTCTCCTCGCTGCCGGCGAGCTTCCGACTCTGGCGGCAATCGCGAAAAGGGGAATCACCGCTGAAGTCGAGACCGTCGAGCCGCTCAATTCGCCCACCGTCTGGACCTCCATCGCCACCGGCCGGAGCCCCGACGCCCACGGCGTCACCGATTTCCTCAAGACGTCGGTCTCGATCCAAGTCCCGACGATCTTCGAACGGCTGGCGGTTCAGGACAGGCGCGTGGGGACCTACGACTACCTGGTCACCTGGCCGCCCCGGCCGTTCCCCGGCGGCTTCGTGATCCCGGGCTGGCTTCGCCGCGACGAGAGCGTCGCCCCGGCCGACGTCTTCGAGAGAGCGGGGCTTCCGGGATACCGATACTCGCTCGAGGGACTCGCCAGCCGCGAGGACTACGTGGAGACCTCGCGGATGGAACTCGCGAAGAAAGCCGCCCACTGGAACGCCCTGGCCGGGGCATTCGATCTGGACGTCGGAGCCGTGACCTTCTACTCGGTGGACGGCCTCTCCCATCGCTTCTGGCACGACTCTTTTCCGGAGCAGTTCGGGGAGGACGTCCCCGCTCCCGAGGAGCGGTACGCCCGACTGATTCCAGAGACGATGATCGGCATCGACCGTGCGCTCGGAGAGATCGCAGGGGCCCTGGGGCCCGAAGACTCGCTCCTGGTCATCTCGGATCACGGCTTCAAAGCCGGCGACGAAGGCCTCCGGCGTGTCTGGGCGTCGAACCTGGCACCGAGCCTGGCCCGGGCGGGACTGATTCCCGAGCGGGACGGGTTCCGCATCGTGGGCCAGTTCGCGTTCATCCTCCTGCGCATCCACTCCGGTCCCTTCGAAGCCCGCGACGCCGTCCTGGAGCAGCTCACCGGCCTCTTCGAGAGCGCACGCACCGGAGGCAGAGAGCCGCTCTACACGGTGGACGTCCTCGACATGATCGAGCGACCCGCGGGCTCGGAGCGCCCACTCTTCGCGCGCCTGCGGCAGTGGGTGGTGCGTCTGATCATGAGGCGCTTCTACCACGTCCAGCTCGACCCGAACGCCCACGCCTACCTGCTGGTGCGACCGAACACCGAGGCCTTCGAGGCGGCCTGGCCCGACGCTGCGGTGGAGATCGCAGGCGCCACGCTTCCGGTCTCGGAGATCGTCTCCGCCGACGGGTTCTCGGGCATCCATCACCCGATCGGGATCCTGCTGGCGGCCGGTGCTCCCATCCGGCACCTGGCGGCGCGGGAGAGGGTCTCGGTGCTCGAGGTGGCGCCACTCCTCGCCTACCTGGCCGACGCCGCCATCCCCCAGGACCTGGAGGGGGCCTTCCTGGAGCCCTGGATCCGGCCCGAGTACCTGGCCGCCCATCCCCCACATCGCGTGGACGCTGCGGAGCTCCCGCGTCTTCCGGACTGGGAGGGAGAGCGAGCGTCCGGAGCCGATCCCGATCTGATCGAACGACTGCGCTCGATGGGGTACATCGAGTAGCGGCAGTCAGGAGTCGACGACCTCGGTGCAGCCGAGCTCGCGGAGGGCTGCGCGGATCTTCTCCGCCGCGGCATCCATCTCCGCCGGATCGGGATTCGGATCCGCATTGGCGAAGTTGAGATCCTGGAGCGCGTGGATCGGCGTCACGTGCAGGTGCACGTGGCTCACCTCGAGACCGGCGATGATCAGGCCTACCTTCGCCGGCTTGAAGGCCCGATCGATGGCCTTCCCCACCAGCTGGGACACGTCCAGCAGGTGGCGGGCCAGATCGGGGTCGAGATCCAGCCAGTGATCCACCTCCTCGATCGGCACCACCAGCGCGTGCCCGGGCTTGAGCGGCTGGATGGTGAGGAATGCCACGGCCCGGTCGTCGCGCCAGACGAAGCGCCCCGGAAGCTCTCCATTGATGATCCTGGTGAAGATCGACGCCACCTTTCCCTCCTTTGGCTCGGGGCTCTAGTATGACGGGGATTTTCAGGATAAGGGAGGTTCGAGGTGTCCGTGAGAGCTCTCTGGCTGTGCCTTGTTCTCGCGCTTCCTGTGGCCGCCAGCGCCGAGGAGACGCGAAGGCCGTTCTCCTTGCCGGTCTCCTTCGAGACCAGCGACGGATTCACTTTGAAGGGGGATCTCACCTCTTCCGCCGACGCCAACGCGCCGGTCGCCATTCTTCTGCACATGTACCGGTCGAATCGCAGCGCCTGGGCGCCCCTGGTTCCCGAGCTGGCCGCGGCCGGCTTCACGGTGCTGGCGATCGATCAGCGGACCCACGGCGAGTCCAAGCAGCGCCGCGGCGAGAGGGTGGACGTGGCGGCCATCCCCCGGGCGGATTTCGGCAAGCTGGTTCGCGATGGCGTCCGCGACGTGAAGGCGGCGGCTCGCTACCTGGCCCGGCAGGGTCTCGCAACGGATCGCATCGTCCTGATCGGAGCCTCCTATGGCTGCTCCGTCTCCCTGCTCTCGGCGGAGCAGATGGAGGGGGTGCGGGCCCTGGTACTGCTCTCTCCGGGCACCAACTACTTCGGTGTCGACGTCCTCGCGGCGGCCAGCAGCTTCCCGGGCCCCCTCCTGGTCGTCGCGGCGGAAGACGATCGCCAGGCCGTCGAGAGCGCGCGAATCGTCGCCGCAAGGCACCGGGGAGCCGACGACCTCGAGATCTACCGCTCCGGTGGACACGGAACCCGCCTCTTCGACCCGCGGCCACAGCTGAAGCGGCGCATCGTCGAGTTTGCGGCCAAGGCCGTGGAGCCGGTGGCCTCCCAGCCGTGAAGAGGTCCCCTTTCCAGGCGGGTCCGGGACCCAGGTGATCCGGCGCACCCCCCTGTGCTAATTGACTCGGGAGTCAATTCCCTCCCATGAGCGCCGGAACCCCTGCGACTGTCGGAGCGGAGAACACACAGGAGCGATGCGGACATGGGCAGGAAGGTATTCGTCGTCGGCGTGGGCATGACGAAGTTCGAGAAGCCGGGCAGAAGGGAATGGGACTACCCGGAGATGGCCACGGAGGCCGGCACCAAGGCGCTGGAGGATGCCGGGATTCCCTATGACGCCATCGAGCAGGCCATGGTCGGCTACTGCTACGGCGAGTCGACCTGCGGGGAGCGCGCCATCTACCAGCTCGGTCTCACCGGGATCCCCATCTACAACGTGAACAACAACTGCGCGACGGGATCCACGGCGCTCTTCATGGCCAAGCAGTTCGTGGAGGGCGGCCTGGTCGACTGCGCCATGGCCCTCGGCTTCGAGAAGATGGAGAGGGGCTCGCTCGGCATCAAGTACACCGACCGCACCGTCCCCATGGACAAGCACTTCGCGGTGATGGTCGAGCAGCGCGGCTTCGAGCCCACGGCGCCTGGCGCCCCCCAGATGTTCGGCAACGCCGGCCTCGAGCACATGGAGAAGTACGGCACCACCAAGGAGCAGTTCGCCAAGATCGGCTGGAAGAACCACAAGCACTCGGTGAACAACCCGTACTCCCAGTTCCAGGACGAGTACACCCTCGAGGAGATCTTGAACGCCAAGCTCGTCTACGGCCCGCTCACCAAGCTCCAGTGCTGCCCGACCTCGGACGGCGCCGGCGCGGCGATCCTCTGCAGCGAGGACTTCATCAAGAAGCACGGGCTCCAGGCCAAGGCGGTCGAGATTCTCGGCCAGGCCATGACCACCGATTTCGAGACCACCTTCAGTGAGAAGAGCTGCATCAAGATCGTCGGCGCCGACCTGAGCAAGGCCGCCGCCCGAAAGGTCTACGAGCAGTCCGGTTTCGGGCCCGAGGACGTCGACGTGGTCGAGCTTCACGACTGCTTCAGCTGCAACGAGCTGATCACCTACGAAGCCCTGGGCCTCTGCCCCGAGGGCAAGGGAGGTGAATTCGTCGACTCCGGCGCCCAGACCTACGGCGGAAAGGTCGTCGTGAACCCGTCGGGCGGTCTGATCTCCAAGGGTCACCCGCTCGGCGCCACGGGGCTGGCTCAGTGTTCCGAACTCAACTGGCAGCTCCGCGGCGAGGCCGACAAGCGCCAGGTGGAGGGAGCGAAGATCGCCCTCCAGCACAACCTGGGCCTGGGCGGCGCGGCCGTAGTGACCATGTACCGAAAGGCGCAGTTCAGCTGACGGACTGCTCCGGGGCGGGTGCGGCAGCCGACTGGTCGAGGAGACCCTCGTAGGAGACGTCGACGAGGTCTTCCTCGCCAATCCCCAGCCGATCCATCAAGAAGTGGACCCTTTTCTGCTGCGTCGGCAGCGACTCGGGCGCTCCGTCGTAGACCGCCTCGAGCTCCACGAAGCTCCCGAGCCCCTCCACCTGATCCAGGTGGATGCGCACGTTCTCGTGGAGCCAGATCTCGCGAACCTTCCGCACCACCCGATGGACGCCCAGGATCTCGGTCAGGAGCACCTTCACGCTCTCCGGCTCCTCGATCGGGATCACACCGTAGTCGGAGTTCTTCGGTCCTCGCTGGTCGGGCCGGAGGTAGGGAATCAGCTGCCCTCCCGAGAGCAACGACTCGCGCAGCTTGAGACGCCCCCGCCGGGTCACGAAGTAGGTGTCGGTCTGTCGATCGATGCCGAGGCGGCGGGTCGCGATGGCCTGGGCTCGCTCGCGGACCGCATCGAGGTCTGCGCAGCGCGCCTTGATCTCGAGATTGGTCAGGGACACGATTGCCGCCCTTGCGTCGCCGCGGTGATGCGGAGAACGTCGACCAGCCGATCGAGGCGGACGTCGCCCTCGATCCCGAGGCCGGCGAAGACGGTTCCGGCCGCGCGAGCGGCCTCGCGGTCGTAGCGCGAGTCTCCCACCACCAGGGTCTCGCCCGCCGGGATCTCCAGCAGCTCGCAGGCGCGCAGCACCATGTCCGGGGCCGGCTTGGGACGGGGAACGTCGGTCCCGCCGACCAGCAGATCGGGGCTGCCCCCGGCCCGCTTCACCATGTCCCAGGCCACGGGTGCGGGCGTGTTGGTGATCACCGCCGTGCGGAGCGAGCGCTCCCGCAGTGCCTCGAAGACCCGGGGAACCTCGGGCACGACGCCGAGATGCTCGAGGTGATCGCGAAAGTGATCGCCGTAGTAGGCCTCGATCTCCGCGATGGAGTGGCGGTGGAAGAACTTCTCGACGTCGGCTTCGATGCCCTGACCCCAGCCGGACCGGAAGACCTCGGAGGAGATGGGCGGATAGCCGAGATCGCTGGCCGCGCCGTTCAGCAGGTGGAACCAGACCTCGTAGCTGTCGACCAGAACGCCGTCCAGGTCGAAGAGCACTGCGCGCACGTCGACGCTCTCACCCGGCATTTCGGGAGGATAGCAAGTCGCGGGTGCCTCGTTTCTGGCCGAGATCGGTGTCTTGGGCTACGCCCTCGCGGACCCGATCTCTCGCCGATGCCGGCTCAGGAAGAAGAAACCATGAGTGGGGAGTACGACGACAGGCGGCCGATCCAGCCCGACGGTCTCGCGATCCGGCGACTGCGGCGCGATCGCGGCTGGTCCCGGCGCGACCTGCTGGAGGCCATCGCCGAGGCCGCACTGCGCGAGACGGGCATGCGCGAGACGATCTCTCCGAATCTGCTCGAGGGAGTCGAGGAGGGAAACGAAGCGATCCCCTACTCGACGCTCTGTCGAATCGCCTCGGGCCTCGACTGCGAACCGGTCGACCTTCTCGAAGAGGTGCGCTGAGGGTACGCCCTCAGAATCGTCCGGAGCCAGGCGGATGAAGACACAGCAGCGATTCGAAGCAGAGGAGCTGAGGCGCCTCAGCCTCTCCAACCTGTTCAGCCTCTGGGAATCGGTGGGCAATGCGAACCAGGCGCTGGAGACGCATCAAGGCTTCACGAGGATCTACTGCCACGGCTCATCCTGGCCGAACAGGTTCTGGCTGACCCGAGAGAAAGGCGAGGAGCACACGCGAGCTGCCTTGGAGAAGGCGGCCGGGTATCTGACTCGGAAGGACGAGCCGATCCTTCTGGTACTGACCGAGGAGCAGGCGGCGCTCTCCCGCGACTGGCTGAAGAAGCAGGGGCTCTCCTTGCTGTTCTCGCAGACGGGGATGGCGCTCGAGTTGGAGAGAGGTTCCGCCGTGCCGAGTCAGGAACCACTGGAGATCGTCGCCGTGAAGACCCCAGACGAGTCTTCACTCTGGAGCCAGGTTGCATCCGAGTCCTTCGGCTACCTGGTGGGCCCCACCGTCCTGCACAACGTGTTCGACCTCCCGGAGATCACGCTCTACCTCGGATTTCTCCCCGAAGGAGTGGCTGGAACGGCGCTCCTCTGCACCCATCACGGAGTCGCGGGCTTCCACATGGCCGGTACAAGGCCAGAGATTCGGAGAAAGGGAGTCGCCCGACGGATGATGCAGCACCTGATCGATGAGGCGCGGGCGAAGGGGCTCAGATACGCAACCCTCCAGGCCTCCGCCATGGGAGAGCCTCTCTACACCCAGCTGGGCTTCCGCAAGCAGTTTCTCCTACACAATTACCTGTTTTCCATCAGATAGCTGCGCAGGAGCTGGGAAGCGGACTACGCGCTGGTTCCCCTCGGCTGCATTCCGGCCGCGCGGTAGATGGCGTCGATGACGCGCATGTTGGAGATGGCATCCAAGCCGCCCGTGGGCTGTTTCTCTCCAGCGAGAGCCGCTGCCACGAACGCTTCGAGTTGATGATCGTAGGTGGTTCGCCCCTCGATCTGCTCGGCCTTCTCGGTTCCGTCGATGGTCACGCGGAGCTTGTGGCCGAAGTGCGGCACCAGCGGGTTGTCCGCGCGCAGCACGCCTTTGCTTCCGGTCACCTGCAAGAACGCCTGGAACCCCACGTCGGCGGCCATCGAGCAGTGCACCTTGCAGCGGACATCCTCGGGAAAGCGCAGCTCCGCGGTCATGATGACGTCGATGCCGGAGGGCTCTTCTCGGGCTTCGGCGCGAAGCACGGTCGGCTCGCTCCCGGTCACCAGCCGGCACCAATGAATCGGATAGCAGCCCAGGTCCATGGTGGCACCGCCACCGAGGGAGAGGTCGTAGCGAATGTCCTCGGTGTCCGGAATCGGAACGCAGAACGCCGCTTCGATTTCGCGAAACTCGCCGATCGCCCCGCTGGCGGCGACTTCCAGGATCCGATCCGCGAGGGGGTGATAGCGATAGTGAAAGGCTTCGAGGAGAATCAGGCGGCTCTCTCTCGCCGCCGCGACCATCTGCTCGGCCTCCGATGCGTTGGATGCGAAGGGCTTCTCGCAGAGCACGTGCTTGCCCTGCCGGAGTGCCTCCAGAGTCCACTCGGCGTGAAGACTCGCGGGAAGCGGATTGTAGACCGCGTCGACATCCGGATTGCGGATCAGCGCCTCGTAGCTGGCATCGACCTGCGCGATGCCGTGCTCCTCGGCGAAAGCGCGGGCGCGCTCGGGGTCGCGCGCCGCAATCGCCACCACCTCGGCGCGCGCCGAGCCAGCGGCGGGTTTTATCAAGGCATCGGGTGTGATCTTCGCCGCACCCAGGACACCGAACCGAAGTGATTCACCACTCATTATCCGTCGAGGATAGCGGCTCGATATCGCCTCGGCTCTGCAATGGCTCGAGCGCGCTCCTCGTCGAGGCAGAAGGCCTGCATGGGGAATCCCGGTATGATTCCGGGCGGAAGATCAGCGCGGAGAGGGCGCAATGCGAGCCGAGGGAATCGAGATCAACGGGAAGCGGGTGAGGCTGTCTGAAGAGCTCGACGAGGTGCGTCTCCTCGACGTTCTGCGCGACCACCTGGGACTTCGGGGAACGAAATACGGGTGCGGCCGGGGACTCTGCGGGGCCTGCACGATCCACCTGGACGGCGCTGCAGTCCGCTCCTGCCAGATCCCTGCGAGCGCGGCGCTCGGGAGGCGCGTCACCACCATCGAGGGTCTGGCCGGTTCGCCGAGCGACGGACGCCTCCACCCCGTGCAGGAGGCCTGGATCGCACTGGCCGTGCCGCAGTGCGGCTACTGCCAGCCAGGCCAGATCATGAGCGCAGCCGCGTTGCTGGCTCGCAGCCCCGACCCACAGGATTCGGAGATCCGGAGCGCCTTGTCGGGAAACCTCTGCCGGTGTGGCACCTACCCCCGTATCCGGCGCGCCATTCGCCGCGCCGCCGAGGAGGCTCGCCGTGGCTGAGGCGGGTCCGAGCTTTTCTCGGCGCGAGTTTCTGATCCGCACCGGCTGGTTTGCCGGGGGAACTACGATCCTCACGGCTTGCTCTCTCCCCACCCTGCCCACCTTCGGCACGCCCGATGCCGACGACGCTCCGAGCTGGCTCCAGCTCCTGCCCGACGGGCGGATCCGCTTCTACAGCCCGAAGAGCGAGATGGGACAGGGGATTCGGACCGGTTTGGCGCAGGTAGTGGCCGAGGAGCTGAACGTCGAGTTCGCGGCGATCGAGGTCGTCTCACCCGACACTCATCAGATTCCGCCGGTGACGGTCACGGCGGGAAGCCGGAGCATGAAGAGCTGCTTCGAGCCCGTCTCCCACGCGGCCGCGTTGCTCCGCGAAACGCTGCGCGATCGCGCTGCGCTCCACCTGGGCGTGAACGCGGCCTCGGTCAGGGACGCGAGGGGCGGCTTCGTCTCGTCCGACGGTGCGCGAGTTGCCCATGCAGAGCTGGCTGGCGACCAGGCGAGCATCATCACAGCGGATCGGGAGATCGGCCGCCCTTCGCCGCGTTACGCGGTGGATCGCTCGCGAGAGCACGCGTGCATCGGCCGCTCCGAGACACCGGTCGACCTGGAGGCAATCGTGACCGGGCGCGAGCTCTACAGCCGCGACATGATGGTTCCGGGCATGCTCTACGGCCGAGTGGTTCGCCCTCCCCGTCCGGGCGCCGCGCTCGCGAAGGCGAATCTCGAAGCCGCGAAGGACATCGACGCCGTGGTCACAGTGATCGCGAACCAGAGCGAGGACCGGGTGGGAGTGCTGACGGAAGACCCCTCGGTTCTGGAGCGCGCGGTGGCGGCAGTCGAGCTCGAGTGGGACGGCGGCGTGTCGGTTGAACAGGCCGAGCTGGAGCGCGAGCTCGACGTCGAGCGAGCCCTCGCGCGCGACGACTTCGAACACACCGCCGACTCGGAAGGAGATCCCCGGCGTGCGGCGGACGCAGCGGTTCATCGGCTTCGGAGGCGCTACGACACGCCGTTCTGGGCGCACGCCGCGATGGAGCCGCGCGCGGGCGTGGTGTCGGTCACACCCGGAAATGTCGAGGTGTGGACGGGCTCCCAGGATCCCTGGTACATGGAGGGGCTGGTCGCGAAGGTCACCGGCCGGCGGCGCGAGGAGGTGACCCTGCACAACCTCCGAATGGGCGGTGCCTTTGGCGGACGCAAGCGCTGCCAGGCGACCCTCGAGGCGGCCTGGCTGTCATCGGCGGTAGGGCGACCGGTGCGGGTGCAATGGTCGCGCGAGGAGGAATTCCGCGACAACTACTTCCAGCCGCCCTTCTCCCACTTTATCGACGCGGGCGTCGATGCCAAGGGACGCCTCACCCACTGGCTCCACGACTTCACGGCGTGTCCGATCGGCTTCGACTCCGCAACCATCCCAGGGCGCCTGCACTGGATCGCGGACCTGGTGAGCGATCCGGGCACCAGGTGCGGCTCGCTCGTCCCGTACCACGTCCCCGATCGGCGCACGCGCTTTTCGGACATCCGCATTCCCATCCACACCGGACAGTGGCGGGGTCTCGGCGCCTCTCCCAACACGACCGCGATCGAGGTGGCGATGGACGAGCTCGCGCGGATGGCGGGGCTCGACGCCATCGAATTTCGGCTGCGCAACCTCGGTCCCGGGAGCGAACGACTCGCCGCCGTCCTGCGCGAGGTCGCACTCCTCTCGCGTTGGGGGGAGCCGGTCGCCGCCGGGCGAGGCCGCGGAGTGGCCTGCGCCGTCTACGAGGAGATGACCTACGTGGCGATCGTCCTGGAGGTCGCCCTCGGAGACGGCCGGATCCGGCCCCTGCGCGCATGGTGCGCACACGACTGCGGGCTCGTCGTCAACCCCAGTCAGGTCACCGCCCAGATCGAGGGCAACATCGCCTGGGGATGCAGCGTCGCGCTGCAGGAACGCGCGGAGATCCGCGATGGCGCCAACGCAAACGACAGCTTCGAGACCTACCCGGTTCTCCGGCAGGAGGACTCGCCGGAGGTGGAGGTCACGCTGGTGGAACATGATGGCGATCTCCCGTCGGGCGCGGGCGAGCCGGCGATCGCACCGACACCCGCCGCTCTGGTGAACGCGGTCTTCGCCGCGACCGGAACGCGGCATCGTCGCCTGCCTATCCGAGACTGACCGGCGGCTCTCCTCACAGGCGTCCTGCAGCACCGGCAGGGGCTCTGGTGATGCCAAGCTTGGTTTCCCCTCGGGGGAAGAAGATTCTCAGAATCGAGACGATCAGATCCCTAAAGTGCTCTATCTCACACACCGATAGGCTAAAACGTATTGAAATACCCACGTATTTCTGGAGGTCCCCCTATGTTCGTCTCCAAGCTAACTGCCGTTTCGGCAGCCCTGTTGCTGGCCCTCGGCCTTCCGCTCGTCGCGGGAGCCAAGGAGGAAAGCAAGATCCAGGTGCCGCTGGTGGATGACAGCAATCCCGGCAACGGAAACGGGAAAGGCCGCAACGACGGGAAGCTGCACTCCACCTTTACCGAGAAGCAGGCGACCTGGCGGGTCCACGTGAAAGGACTCGTGCCCGGCGGGAGCTACGAGCTCCGGGCGCGTGACCTCGAGGCGACCGATCCGCTGGACGGCGAGCTGATCGAGGCGTTCACGGCGGACTCGAACGGGCAGGTGAACCTGAAGATCGATCTGCTCCAGACCGGTGATGCGATGAACCCGCCCAGCGACCCGCGCGGAAAGCTGATCTCGATCTACGACGTCGTCCTGGCGGCGGACGTGATGTCCTGCTGGTTCTATGGCGAGGTCGCGAACGACACGCCCCACACCAAGGTGAAGGAGCTGACGGAGCTGGATCCGGCTGCTGAGACGACCGAGGGAAGCGTAAGCGCTCGCTACGACCTGCGACCCAACGGAAAGGGAGTGCTCGACCTGCAGCTGCAGAAGGTTGCACCCGGTAGCTACGAGATCCACGTGGACGGCGCCTTGATCGAGACTGTGACCCCGAACCCCGCTGGAAATGCCAAGGTGAGCCTCCGCACACACCCTGGTAAGGGCAAAGTCAAGAGCAAACCTCACAACAAGAAGGGCATGCTCTCGATGGATCCACGCCGCAAGCTCATCGAGGTGAAGCAGAGCGACGTGGTCGTGTTCTCCGGGCCGATGCTGGCGCAGATCCCCAACCTGAACGACTGCGGAATGGGCGAGGAGACCGTCACGCCCATGCTGCTGGATTCCGGTCAGGCGGCCGGTGCCGGAGAGGTGACGACGGGAGTGGACGAGAGCTGCGATCCGATCTTCGGGGTCGCGGTCAGCGATCTCCTGGTGGGTGATTACAGCCTGTTCGTCGACGGCGCCGAGGTCGGCACGCTCACCGTCGCCGACAACGGCCTGGGCGGGACCTCTGGCGAGCTCCGCTTCGACGCCAACCCGGAGATGAACGACCCGGACGAGCTTCCGCTCGACTTCCCGGTGGCGAGCGGCTCGCTCGTCGAGGTCATGCAGGGCACGACGCTCTTCCTCAGCCTCACCCTTCCCTAGCCTGCCGCCGCGCGCGCCCCATGCAACAGCCGTTGGGGCGCGCGCCGGCCGGCTCGCCCTTCTGGCTGGTGCCGCTTTACCGACGAGCCTGGCCCCAGGGCACCACCCGGGAGATCGCCTTCGCCGCCTCGCCCAGCGAATGGAAGACGGGCGTTCCCGCCCCCACCAGAGCCGCCTGGGCGGCGAGGAACTCCTTCATCCCCTCCAGTTCCAGCGGCGGCCGAAGCGCCATCAGGACCGGCTTGCCGGTGGCTTGCCGGACCTCGGCGATCGAAGCGATCAGCGGGTCCAGGAACGCCGGAGAGGAGAAGCGGCCGAAGCCCCAGCGACTGATCGGATGGAATCCGAGGTGGTACAAGATCGTGTCGATCTCCGGAACCCGGCTGAGGATTCGCAGGGCCGTCGCGATGGCCTCCGGAGTCGCCAGGTTCGGAGTGTCCACCGGGTTGGTCAAGATGCTCCCCGCCACGGGCAGGTGCTTCATCATCTCCGCCTGCGTGTCCGAAGAGAGGCGCGGCAGCTCCAGGCCGGCTTTCTCGATCTCGTCGCTGGCCAGAACGCTGGGGCCGCCACCGGCGCCTGCCAGGGCGACTCCTCTGCCTCGTGGCAGGGGGCTGGCGAAGCGCAACGCGACCAGCACGTCGACCATCTCATCGAGACTCTCGACCTGGATCGTGTTCGTCTGCCGGCAGAGTCCTTCGAAGATGGCGACCGAGCTGGTCAGACTCGCCGTGTGGCCGAGCGCGGCCCGCTTGCCGGCCTCGGTCCTCCCTCCCTTGTAGATGACGACGGGCTTTCTTGCAGCCGCCTCGCGAAGCACCTGGCGAAAGCGCCGGCCGTCCCTGACTCCTTCGATATAGATGGCGATGATGTCGGTCTCGGGATCCTGGCTCAGGTAGGTGAGGAGCTCGTTCTCGTCCAGATCCAGGGCGTTCCCGTAGCTCACCACCTTGCTGAAGCGCAGCCCCCTCGGGCCTCCATCCGCAGGCAGGTTGTTCGCATGGCCCCCGCTCTGCGAGATGAAGGCGATGGAGCCCGGCTCGAGAGGCACTCCGAGCGTGTTCATGAGACGGCTCTTGGGCACGTACAAGCCAACGCAGTTGGGACCGATGATGCGAAAGCCTCCAGCTCGAGCCTTCTGCAGCATTTCCCGTTCCAGCTCCGCTCCCTTCGCAAGACCGCTCTCGCCGAAGCCGGCGCGTGAAGAAGTGGACGGAGTGCACGCCCTTGGCGGCGCAGTCGTCCAGCAAGGCGAGGGCCGACTCCGCGGGGATGTTCACCACCACGTGGTCCACGACACCGGGGATGCTCGCCAGATCCGGGTAGCAGCGCAGGCCCATCACCTCGTCGTACTTCGGATTGACCGGATAGATCGCGGGGAAGTCGGCGTCCTTGAGTGCCTGCAGAACGATGGTGGAGAATCCCATCTTCCCCGGTCCGGAGGCGCCGACCACCGCCACTCCACGGGGAGCGAAGATTTCGTCCAGCGAGACTGCGTTCTTCTTCATCGAGTCATTCCTGGGGAGCTGGTGATGAGTGAATGCCGGGGTGGCGAGCAGGATAACACGGCGGTCGGCGCAAGCCCCGCCGCAGATGGGAAGTCCTCCGAGAACCACCTATCCTCGGAGCCGAAAAAAGAGAGGCACTTCGTGAACGACCGAGAACGCTTCAACAACATCATGCACTACCGGCCGGTGGACCGCTGTCCGATCCGGGACTTCAGCTTCTGGGAAGAGACCTTGCTGGTCTGGAAGCAGTACGGCCTTCCGCAATCCGTCGCGAGCGCGAGCTCGACGGATGACTTCTTTGGCATGGACCGGACGCGACTCTGCGGCGGGATCGTGGATCTCTGCCCGTTCTTCGAGGAGGAGGTCCTGGAAGACAAGGGGGAGACGGAGATCGCACGAAGCCGGGACGGCGTGCTCGTCGAGCGCGCCAAGATCATGGGCGCCATTCCCAGGCACCTGGATCACCTGCTCAAGGACCGCCAGAGCTGGGAGGAGCACTACAAGCCGCGCATGCGTCCCGACCTGCCGGAGCGCTTCAGCTCCAAAGGCGGCTGGAGTCGGTGGCTCGAGGCGTGGACCAGTCCCGAGCGGGACTACCCGATCTCCATCTACGCGGGCTCGCTCTACGGGAGACAGCGCGACTGGTTCGGCCTGGAGCGGATCTCCGAGATCATCTACGACGATCCGAAGCTGTTCGAGGAGATCGTCGAGACCTGGGCCGATGTCGCCATCGCGGTCATCGAGAGGGTGTGCGGTGAGCACGGCGTGCGGCCGGATTCGGCCAACCTGTGGGAGGATATGTGTTACAGCGGCGGGCCGCTGATCTCACCCAGGACCTTCGAGCAGGTCATGGTCCCGCACTACCGGCGCATCGTCGACACGCTGCACAAGTACGACATCGACATCATCTACGTCGACTGTGACGGAAAGATCGACAAGCTCCTCCCGCTGTGGCTGGATGCCGGCGTCAACTGCATGTTCCCGATCGAGGTCGGCACCTGGGGAGCGGATCCCGTCGCCTACCGCAAGCAGTACGGGAAGGATCTGCTGCTCATGGGCGGCTTCGACAAGCGCATCCTGGCGAAGAGCAAGCGGGGCATCACCGAGGAGGTGGAGAGGCTCGCGCCGACGGTGGAGGGGGGCGGGTTCATCCCGTTCTGCGACCACCTGGTCCCGCCGGATGTTCCCCTGAGCAACTACATCCACTACGTGAAGGAGGCCAAGCGCGTCTGGGGCATGGGAGCCGACAACCTGAAGCCCACCTCCGAGCCGGACTGGGCCAACGCCAGGTTCAAGGAAGAAGACGGATACAGCTGGGATCCGAAGAAGCTGGGGCTTTTCCCGTGAGGCTTCTCCCAGCAGGAGGGCTGCTTCTAGCCGACCACTCCGTCGGTGCGCAGCGCCTCGATCTCGGCCGCGCCGAGCCCGAGCTCGCGCAGCACTGCGTCGGTGTGCGCGCCGTGTGCCGGGGCGGGGCCTCGAATCGCGGCAGGTGTGCGGTCGAAGCGCAGGGGCGGTCGCGGCTCGCGCATCCGGCCCAGCTGCGGATGTGCGGTGTCGACGAAGGTTCCGTTGGCGCGAACCTGGGGATCGTCGGGAACCTCCTCGACGCTTCCGTAGACCGGACCACACGGCACGTCCTCGGCCTCGAGCGCCGCGATGACCTCGGACCGGTTCCGGGGGTCGGATGTCCCTACACCAAGCAGCCCCAGGAGCTCGTGAATGTGCCGAATCCGTCCCGCCAGGGTCTCGAAGCGAGGGTCGGAGCATAGCTCCGGGTGTCCGAGCGCGCGGAAGAGACCGTGGGTCTGGGCGTCGGTGAGCGCCGCGACGCAGTAGTAGCCGTCCGCCGCCTCGTCCACGCGATACGAGGCAGCGAGTGTGGGCGCAAGGAAGACGTCCTCCTCGAGGATCGTCGCGTTCGCGCCGCCGTCCGGCCAGAGAAAGGCGATCGAGGCGTCGAGCATGTTGAGCTGCAGGTGCTGCCCGCCCAGACCGCGCTCGCGCGCGAGCAGCGCCGCCGTGATTCCCTGTGCCGCCGTCAGCGCCGTGGCCTTGTCGCACAGCGTATGGCGGACGTTCAGGGGCCGACCCGACTCCGAGTCCTTCTGGACGGCCGCGACCCCCGCGATGCCCTGAAGGATGTGGTCATAGGCGGGCTTGTGGGCATACGGACCCTCGGGACCGAAGGCGCTGATGGAGACGTAGATCAGGTCCTGGCGGACCTGGCGCAGCGAGGTCTCGTCGATGCCGAGGCGTTCGACGACGCCGGGACGGTAGTTCTGGATGAAGACGTCGGCGGCGCCGACCAGCCGCCGCAGGAGATCGCGGCCGCGCTCTTCGCGCAGGTTCAGCACCACCGACCGCTTGCTGCGGTTCAGCAGAGCGAAGAGCGCCGAGATGCCACCGCGCGCCGTCCCCAGCAGCCGCACCACATCGCCGATTCCGGGAGCCTCGATCTTGATCACGTCGGCCCCCTGATCTCCGAGGATCATCGACGCGAAGGGCCCGGTGACCGTGGTCGTGCAATCGATCACCCGATATCCGTGGAGCGGTCCCGGCATCAGATCACTTCCAGGTCATCGCGATCCGGAAGCTCCGGGAAGGGCGCCGTCGGCAGGGTCTGGTACCAGTAGGCCACCGACGCGATGTCGTCCTGCAGTGGCAGGTACCTGCGGTTCAGGCGATCGCGACGCCATCCCAGGGCCTGGATGGTGACCCGAAGGTCCTGCTGCATCCGGATCGGATCGGTGATGTGCCAGCGGTACAGTCCGAACCGCGTCTGCGAGCGATACACACCGTCCGGGCGGATCACCTGGTGCAGACCCACGTAAGGCGTAGTGAACTCCTGGTACTGCCGCGTTTCCCGGTTTTCGAAGTTGTAGGAGCCGCAGAAGTAATCCTCGGTGCCGGTGCCGCAGATGGTCGGGAATGCCTGATCGCCGTCCAGGTAGAACTTGATCTCGCCTTCTCCCCACCATCCGCTGTTGTTCACCCCCCACGCCATGTAGGTGCCCACGTATTGCCCCTGGCCGCGCACGCCATCCAGGATGGTATACACCTCCTTGTACGGCAGCGGATTGACCCGCCGGAACTGGGCGTGGAAGTAGCCGGTGTCGTCGGGTACGTCGGTCAGTGTGTAGTTGATCTGGTAGTACAGCAGCATCCCGTCGTCGGCCAGGTTGGTCAGCGTGATCCGACAGCGCTTGCGGAAGGGCATTTCCCAGTAGCAGTTGAAGGCGCTGCCCGGGTTGACGCAGACCGCCAGCGAGGACAGCTGCGCGTACTCACCCCAGCCCATCCCGAAGAAGTCGCCCACCGGACACTCGACGGAGGGGATCTCCTGGTCGTCCCAGTAGATGCGCAGGATGCTGTATCGCCAGTTGCCGGTGGGTGTCAGCCAGATCTGCTGGATGGCTCCCGGCCCCTCGATGTCCGCCATCTCGAAGGTCTGGCCGGGCTGCACCACCACCGAAGGAGAGATCTTCCAGCCCTGGCCCAGGTCTCGGGCGCAGACCGCCCCCGTTCCCTCGGTGGCCATACCGCCCTGGCCCTTGGCCCCCGTCAGGTTCTCGGGGCTGATCGAGCGCGTCTGCGCGTTCGAGATCCGCGCCAGGTTGCCCATCTGCATGCCCAATCCGTTGAACGGTTCCATCTCATTTCCTCCGTAGCGGTGATTCGGGAAAGCGTACTCGTCGCGCTAGCGCTCCATCTCTCCGGTGTAGGCGATGCGGCCCCCGAGAATCGTGTAGTCCACGGTGGTGCTGGGAATCTCGGCTTCCGGAATCGTCATGATGTCCCGTGAGAGCACGACGATGTCCGCGAGCTTGCCGGGAGTGAGTGATCCCTTGATGTCCTCTTCGAAGGCGGCGTAGGCGTTGTGGATCGTGTAGGTCCGGAGCGCCTCCTCTCGCGTCATCCGCTGATCGGGAAAGAAGACCTTGCCGTCCTTCATCCTCCGCGAGACGGAAGCGTGGAAGCTGGCGATCGGATCGATCTCCTCGACGGGGACGTCGGTTCCGTTGGTGACGACGGCGCCGGTCGCCATCAGCTTCCGCCACACATACGCGCCTTCTTGGGCGCGCCGAGCGCCCAGCCGCCTGTAAACCCAGGGGCCATCCGAGGTACAGTGAATCCCCTGCATCGCGGCGATCACTCCCAGCTCTGCGAAGCGTCCGATGTCGTCCGGATGCAGGTGCTGGGCGTGCTCGATGCGCCAGCGCAAGTCGGTCTTGTCGGGGTGCGCCTCGAAGGTGCGCTGATAGAGATCCAGAACCTCCCGATTGGCGCGGTCGCCGATCGCGTGCGTATTGACCTGGAAACCCTGCTCGATCGCAATCGCCGCGGTGCCCTCGATGTCCTCGACCGTCTCCAGGTTGAGGCCCGTGCTCTCCAGATCCTCGTAGGGCTCCAGGAGCCAGGCGCCGTGGGGTCCCAACGCACCGTCGATCTGCCGCTTGATGGAACGCACCGTCAGGAAGTGATTCCCGAAGCCGATCATCCGGTACTCCGGCAGCTTCGCCGCCATCTCTTCGTTGCTGGCGAAGCGGACCATCACGTAGAGCCGGATCGGCAGTCCGCCGTTCGCCGCCAGCTGCTTGAAGAGGTCGATCGTCTCGAAGGAAGCACCGGCGTCGTGGAAGCTGGTGACTCCATGGGCCAGCGCCTCCTGGCCAGCGAGATCCACCCCTTGGAGCGCCTCGGCCATGACTTCCTCGGGAGGCCTGCTCGCCCGCGCCTCTTCGATGGCCTTGCGGACCGGCCGCTGAGCCGTCTCCCGCAAGGCGCCGGTGGGATTGCCGCCTTCGTCGCGAAGGATCTCTCCACCCGGTGGATCCGCCGTTTCGGGAGTGATCCCGGCCCGCTCCAACGCCAGTGCGTTTGCGAACGAGGCATGGCCGCTGGCATGAGTAAGGAAGACAGGGTTCGCTGGCGAGACCAGGGTCAGGCTCTCGTGAAGCGGCAATCCCTCGACCGCGGGTTGCGGCGGCCTGTCCCACTTCTCCTGGTGCCAGCCTCTGCCGATGATCCACTCGCCGGGCTCGGCATCTCGAGCGGCTTCGGCGACCAGGGCGACGATCTCCTCCCAGCTGGCGGCCCGGGTCAGGTCGAGCGACATCTTTGCGAATCCGAGGTAGGCAAAGTGGCCGTGGCCTTCGATGAATCCGGGAATCGCCAACCGGCCCTCCAGGTCGATCACCTCGGTCGCGTCTCCGACGTAGGCAGCCATCTCCTTGCTGCTACCAACGGCAAGGATTCGATCGCCCGTGACGGCGATGGCCTCGGCTTCGGGAGTCGCATCGTCCACAGTGACGACTCTTCCGTTCTGGAGGACCAGGTCCGCCGGCGCGGGTCCGCATGCTGCGAGCAGACCGACGATCCATATCGGTTGAAGAGCCTCGAGAGTGCGTTTCCAGTTCATGGGTCTCATCTCTCCAGGGGCGGTGTCACGCGGTCACGAACTCCGGGTGATGCCGCTCGGGGCGTATCAGCACCGCGAGCGATGTGGCCACACACAGTCCCACCAGGCAGGCGAGCAGCACCAGCTCGTAGCTCCCGGTGGTGTCGTAGATCCAGCCCGAGATGGGGATGCCGATGATGATGCCGACCGCGAAGCCACCCATCAGGAATCCCATGATCTTGCTGAACTGCAGCTCACCGAAGCAGCGCCCGACCAGGATTGGCATGATCACGGCGTTGGCGCCGATCCCGGTTCCGAAGGGAGCCGCGTAGAGCCACAGCAGCTCGATTTCGCGCAGGCCGAGGCGGACGAACAGCACCTCGAGCACGGCGGGACCCACCGCCAGCAGCAGGAGGGAGATCACCAGGAGAACCGTCGGGTGCCAGCGGTCCCCCAGCCAGCCGAACAGGAGCCGGCCGATGATGCTGAAGCCCACGGCAAATCCATAGAAGAAGGCCGCCTGCTGGGGCGTGAACTCCAGCTGCTTGATGGCGAAGGGGACGAAGTGGAAGTTGAGCGCCGAGACGCCGGTCAGCTGGAGCAGGAAGACCGACACCAGCAGCCAGAAGCTCAGGGTGGCGATTGCGCTTCTCGCCGTGAGCCCGCTGATCGGTGCGGATTCGCTCTCGGCCCCGTCACTCGGGTCCGCCCCGTCGGGAAGCAGGCCAAGATCCTGGGGCCGGGTGCGTACGTAGATGGCGATCAAGGGGATCACGACCATCGCCAGAATGGCGAACGAGCAGCCCCAGGTGAGGCGCCATCCCAGGAGCCGAATCAGGAACTCGTTGACCGGGGGGAGCACGAGTCCGCCCGCACCGATGCCCACCATGGTCAGTCCCATGGCCCGTCCGCGGAGGCGATCGAACCAATTGATGATCAGCGTCTGCGCAGGGAGAATCGTCGCGCCGGCGATGGCGAAGCCCGAGAGCATCAGGAGCCCGTAGAGCATCCACAGGTTGACCACGAGCGCGTAGCCGAGTGTCGACAGGGCCAGCAGCGAGGCGGAGACCAGCATGGTCCTGCGCGCCCCGAAGCGCGCGAACAAGGCTCCCACCACCGGATTCGAGAAGCCCATCACGATCGCCAGCATCGCCGCGCCGCTCGAGATCTGGGTGAGGCTCCAGCCGAACTCGGCCTGGAACGACTCGATGAAGACCGGAAAGACGTACATCAGCCCCGCAGCGCCGAAGAACAGCACCACGGAGAGCGCTCCCACCATCTTCCAGCCGTGGAACACCCTGGATCATCCCCCTAGACTAGGGCCGAAATCGCCGACTGGGCTGCTCGGGGAGAGCCTGCCACCAAGGAATCATCGAGGAACCACCGAAGAATCACCAAAGAATGGAGGGGTGCCTTGCGCGTCACCATCGTCTCACTCGCTGTCTCTCTCTGCCTGCTCGCGTGCGGAAGCGCTGCAGCCGAGCCCGGGCCGATCGTAGCGGTCGAAGGCGGCGAGATACAAGGTTCTTTCGAGGCCGACGGCGAGATAGCCGTCTTCAAGGGAATCCCCTATGCGGCGCCGCCGGTGGGCGAACTGCGCTGGAAGCCGCCCCTGCCCATCCTGCCCTGGGAAGAGATTCGCGACGCGACTGAATTTCAGGCCATCTGTCCACAGGGGAATGACAACCTGAACGATTTCCTGGGGCGGATGGTCGACGGGCAGGGGATGGGATGGTTCCGCAGAACGCTCTTCAAGCTCGCGGTGGGCGTCGTGTCCAAAGAAGCCCAGAGCGAGGACTGCCTCTACCTGAATGTGAGGACCGGGAATCTGGGCGGGGCCGAGAAGCAGCCGGTCATGGTGTGGATTCACGGCGGCGGACATCAGAGCGGGAGCGGGTCGACCAGTTTCTACCAGAGCGACCCCGTGACGCAGAGAGGCGTCGTCCTCGTCAATTTGAACTATCGCCTCGGTCTGATCGGATACTTCGCCCATCCCGCTCTCAGCGCGGAGTCGAAGCACGGCGTCTCCGGCAACTACGGGACCCTCGATCAGATCGCGGCGCTCCGCTGGGTGCGCGACAACATCGCCGCCTTCGGGGGCGATCCAGACAACGTGACGATCTTCGGCGAATCCGCCGGCGGTGAGTCCGTCGCCCACATGATGACCTCACCGCTGGCGCGCGGACTCGTGCATCGGGCCATCATGCAGAGCGCCTCTACCGGCGGACTGCTGATCCATCTCGACCGCCCGGTGTTGAGCTTCCTGAGCGCGGAAGCTGCGGGGGAAGCCTTCGCGGAGAAAGCCGTCGAAGGAGACGAAGACCGGATCAGAGGACTCCGCGCGATGTCCCTGGACCAGCTGTACGCGGCGCTCCAGAAGTTCCCCGAAGTCGGCACCTACACCTATCCGACCATCGACGGATATGTGCTGCCCAAGAGCGTCATGGAGGCCTTTCTCGACGGAGACCAGGCGCCGGTTCCCCTGCTGGTCGGTAGCAACTCCGACGAAGGCTCGATTCTCTACAGCCTCGGGAACGCGACGCTCTACGGCAGCTCACCCGGACCGAAGACCGCGGACGAATATCCTTGGTACTTGCGCGACGCTCTGGGGGCGGACGCGGAGAAGATCCATGAGCTGTATCCCGCGGCCGACGACGCCTCCGTCTTCGACGCCACCTCCGCCGTCTATGGCGACAGTCGATTCGGCGCCCCGGCCAGGTTCTACGCGAAGCAGATGGCAGCTGTGGGTCAGCCGGCCTACCTCTACTTCTTCACTCGGGTGCCTCCCTCCCGGAGCCAGACCGCTGGCGCGTTTCACGGCGCCGAGATCGCCTTCGTCTTCGGCAAGAGCGTTCCCCTGTTTCCGACCAACGAGCAGGATCAGGTCATCGTGCAGGCCATGGGCGACTATTGGACACAGTTCGCCAGGACGGGGGATCCGAACCTGGAAGACCAGCCGCCGTGGCCGGCGTTGTCCAGAGAAGAGCACCGGAACATGGTATTCGGGGCGAAGATCGAAGCCACGCCGGTCGAGCGAGCCGAAGCCTACGACATCTTCGAAAGACACTGGATGAAGTTGATCGAAGCGATTCGGCCCGACTGACGATCAGCGGCCCAGAAGCTTGGCCAGCTCTTCGCCCTCCCGGCGGCAGAACTGGTAGATGACACGAACGTCCCAGCCGACGCAGAAATCCTTGATGCCCATGTCGATCCAGGGCTTGGCCTGCTCGAAGCTGGCCAGCTCGACGCGGGGCCGGATCCCCCTCTTCATGGCCTCGGCGATGGCTCGCTCGTGGGCGCCCTTCACTGCCGGGTCGCCGAACTGACCTGGCTTGCCGATGCTCATCGCATAGTCCGCCGGGCCGAACTGGATCATGTCCACACCCTCGACGGAGAGGATCTCCTCCAGATTCTCGATCGCACCCGCCTTCTCGATCATCAGGGCCACCACACCCTCGCGCAGCTGCTGCACGTAGGCGGCCGAGCCGGCCCCGAGCACGTAGCCCACGTCCCTCCTCATACCGACTCCCACCACCCCTCCCTCCTCGGGGGTCTCCGCGCGCGCGGCCCTGACGCATTCCTTCGCGTCTGCGACATTGCGGACGTCGGTAAAGAGAAGGTTCTGGATCCCCGAGCCGATCGCCCGAACCGAGATGTAGGTTCTCGGCTCCTGGTCGATCTTGATCATCGACGTCATCTCGGGGAAGAGGTCGATGGCGCGCCCGAAGTTCTCCAGGGAGAAGAGATCGTAGGGCGCGTATTCGCCGGAGAACTCGATGTAGTCCATGGTGCCGGCGTGACCGATCACCTCTGCGATGCCGGGCCACATGCTGTGCACGTGGGTGCCGATGCTGGGCTTGCCTTCGTCGATCAGCTCTCGCAGTACGTTGCGCCTCTTCTCCATGTCTGATGCCTCTCTACTCCATCACCGTGTCGAAGAAGTCTTCGATCTGGGCGCGCATCTGCTCTCGAGCCAGTACCCGGTCGTCGTTGTAGTCGAACTCGATGAAGAGCAGCGGAATCTCCCGTTCGCGGCACGCCTCCCGGATCAGCCCCCGCGCACCGCAGATGCTCTGGCAGCCGACGTGCTGGGTGGTGATGATGCAGTCGCAGCCGTACTGATCGTACGCGTTCAACGTGAAATCGATGAAGGCGGCGCTCTCGTAGCGCATGAACGACATGGTCATGTCGAGGCCCTGCCAGGCCAATCCCTCCAGCATGGTTTCCAGGCTGCTGGGGTCGATCGGATCCAGAACGCTGGTGCTGGAGAGCGAGCTGACCACCAAGGTCGCTCCGAACTTCTCCTCCATCCAGGAGAAGAGCTCAAAGTCGTAGGTCGGGGGGACGTGGACCCACATCACGCGGTGCTTCTCGGGGAACGGCCCCTCGGTGCGGCCCTCCCGGACCCTCCGGGTGAGATCCTCGCAGAAGAGGCTCAGTGTCTCCGTGGTCCGGGGACGCCCGGCGCCCGTCATGAACAGCTGATAGGGCACCGACCTGAGCATCCCGTGGTGTGGCGCCGGTTTGACGCGATAGGTCTCGCCGGTGTCGATCAGCAGCTCGTAGGCCTTGTTCGACTCGACGATCACCTCGCGGAGACGATCGATGTCGAACTTCCGTCCCGTGTGTTTCTCCACGAACGGAATCAGCTGATCCTTCAGCTGACCTGCGTAGTACCTGACCGCTTCCCGGTCGTTGCGAAACGGAGCGTCGAGAAACAGCATCGGGCAGTCGAGAATCTTCTGCATGATCGGGTAGGCGATCCGGGTTCCGTCGCAAGGGGAGGAGGAAGTGACGAAGAACGAATTGGTGGGCAGCTCTCCCTTCAGCGTGGCTCCAACGATGAAGCGGTCGGTCGAGCAGGTATCGGAGGATACACCCGCCTCCTCCGCGGCTTCGAGAAACTCGTACATCATGCTCATATCGGTGCCGGAATAGAAAGAGGGAAAGAACTCCAGGCAGAGCGCGGCGCAGTCGAAGGCATAGAAGAGCTGCGGAACCAGGCCGAACTCAAACATGGCCACCTTCCGATTCTCGTCCGCCATGGCCGCCGCGATGTCCCGGTAGTGCGCAACGTCGTGCTCGATCGCGGCGGCGACGAGGTGACCGTAGTCCCCAAACGGAGGAGTCGAGTCCCCCCTTACGAGCCCGGCCATCGGCTCCATCATGCCGTTCACAATCGCAAGCGTTCGTTCGAATGGCTCACCCATGAAGTGCTCCTTTCTCGGTACCCTCGGCTGGAAATGCCCTCTCTGCGTTCAGCTCTTTGCCTGCAAGTATGGGTCGTGAGGGAGGCGCTTGTCCAGCAGCGGGCGAAGCCGGGGAGAATCTCGACCGGCGCTGTCCGGAGGGAGCAGCTTGGATTACCCTGGGTTTCAGCCAAGAGGCGCTGCCGCGCGAGGAGGAAATCATGCGTCATCCGGTCTTGACGGCCTATCTCGGAACCTGTCTGCTCATCACGGCCCCGGCCGGAGCCGAGGAGAAGACGGCAGAGACGTCGTCCGCGAAGAGCTACTCGCCCTACGCCGGACGCGCCTATCCGACGCAGGTTTTCTGGGGCGACACCCATCTCCACACCACGCTCTCCGTGGACGCCGCCGCCTTCGGCAACCGCCTGGGTCTCGACGAGGCCTACCGTTTCGCCCGTGGCGAGGAGGTGGTCTCGGCCACTGGGCAACCTGTCGTGCTGTCACGTCCTCTCGACTTCCTGGTGATTGCCGACCACTCGGACGGCTACGGCCTGTTCCCTAGGCTGCGAGAAGGCGATCCCGAGTTGATGAAGCATGAGGCCGCCCGGCGCTGGAACAAGATGATCAACGAGGGCGGCCAGTCGGCGGTCGCTGCGACCCTCGAGATGATCGACCTCTTCTCCAGGGGTGCTGTCCCCTTTGACTTCAACGACCCGGCCCTGCGTGGACCGGTCTGGGAGGACGTCATCGCGGCGGCCGAGCGGTACAACGAGCCCGGGGTCTTCTCAACCTTGATCGGCTACGAGTGGACCTCGCTGGCGCCCCCCGGCAACAACCTCCACCGGGTGGTGATCTACCGCGACGGCGGGGACAAGGCCTCGCAGACCCTGCCCTTCACCGCGGACGAGAGCCTCGACCCCGAGGACCTCTGGCAGGTGATGACGGCCTACGAAGCCAAGACCGGTGGCAAGCTCCTCGCCATCCCCCACAACGGGAACCTCTCGAACGGCATGATGTTTGCTCTGGTGGACTTCGACGGCGAACCGCTGACACGAGCCTACGCCGAACGGAGGCAGCGCTGGGAGCCCGTCTGCGAGGTCACCCAGATCAAGGGTGACGGCGAGACCCATCCCCTGCTGTCGCCCGACGACGAGTTCGCCGACTACGAGACCTGGGACAAGGGCAACCTGAACCTGAGCGAGGCGAAGACGGAGGAGATGCTCCAGTACGAGTACGGGCGCTCGGCGCTCGAGATCGGACTCCAGCTCGAACGGCAACTCGGGGTCAACCCCTTCAAGTTCGGAATGATCGGCTCCACCGACTCGCACACCTCCCTCTCCACCGCCGCCGAGGAGAACTTCTTCGGCAAGCACTCCGGCACCGAGCCGGGCCCGGCTCGAGCCGAACACCCCGCCGTCGCCGCCCCTGACGGGAGTCTGACGTTCTGGGGCTGGGAGCAGGTTTCTTCCGGGTACGCGGGGGTCTGGGCTGCCGAGAACTCCCGCGAGGCGATCTGGGATGCCATGATGCGCAAGGAGGTCTACGCCACCACCGGGTCGCGGATGACGGTGCGCTTCTTCGGAGGATGGGACTTCGAGCCCGGCGACGCCCGCACCCGGCTCCCGGCGCGCGCGGGCTACGCTAAGGGCGTGCCGATGGGCGGTGACCTCACGCAGGCCCCGGCCGGCAAGGCGTCGACCTTCCTGGTCGCGGCCCTCAAGGATCCCTACAGGGGCAACCTCGACCGGATCCAGATCATCAAGGGCTGGGTAGACGCAGAGGGCGAGCGGCACGAGAAGGTCCACGACGTGGCGTGGGGCGACGCCCAGAGCCGCAAGCCCGGCGCCGACGGCAAGCTGCCCCCGGTGGGCAACACCGTCGACCCGAAGACGGCCACCTGGACCAACACGATCGGCGATCCCGAGCTGATCGCGGTCTGGAAGGACCCGGAGTTCGACGCCAAAGAGCGGGCCTTCTACTACGCCCGGGTGATCGAGATCCCGACGCCGCGTTGGACGGCTTACGACGCGGTCCGCTACGGCGTGAAGATGCCCGAGGAGGCGCCAATGACCACTCAGGAACGCGCCTACACCTCGCCGATCTGGTACACGCCCTAGCCCAAACGAAACCCTAGCGCAGGCTCTTCACCCAGGAGGGGTCCTTGAACCAGACCGCCTGCGCCTTCTCGAGCGCTCCCGACTCCGCGAGCGCGGTGAAGTAGGTGCGCAAGAGGTTGGCGAGCCGTGGCGCGTCCAGGGGCACCGCAATTCCCATTGGCTCCAGAGTGAAGGTCGCGGGAGACGCGATCAGCCCCTGGTCGGGGTAGCGCAGCACGGCGAAGAAACAGGTCTCGCGATCCGCGACCAGGGCATCGACCTCGCCGCTCCCGACCTTCTGGACCGCCTGATCGAGCCCCGCCGTGAGCACCAACTGCGCGCTGGAGAGGGAGCTGCGCGCGAACTCCTCGCTGGTGGAGCCCCGAAGCGCGGCGAAGCGCAGCTCCGGCTTGTCCAGGTCCTCGGGAATCTCGATGGCGGCCAGCTCCTCGGACCGGGTCAGCAGGGTCTTGCCGGAGGTGAAGTAGGGGCCGATGAAGGTGGCGCGCTCGACGCGTCGGGGGGTGATCGTCATTCCCGACATCACCACGTCGACCTCATCTGCGTCGAGGGCATCGAGGAGGTTCTCAAAGTCGATCTGAACGAAACGCGCCTCGACACCCATGCTGCGGGCGAGGACCCGCATCAGCGCGACATCCAGTCCCAGGAAGTCGCCATCGCGCGACAGCATGGTGAGCGGCGGCTGCTCCCCGGTCATCCCCACGCGGATCACACCGCTCTCGACGATGCGGGTCAGTGCCCCCGGAGTCTCGGGGCTGGATGAAGCACAGCCGGAGAGGACCAGCAGAATGAGCAGCACGTAGCTGAGAACCCAGACATTGCGAGATCGAGTCACGAGGCGGTCTCCTTTCCCTATGAGCTCTTCCAGGACAAGACCTCACGCTCTTCGCTCTCGAGGTCGAGACGGGCGATCTTCCAGCGGTTGTCCTCGACGCGGATGGTGAGCTCTCCCGCGTAGGTGTTGCGGCGATCGTGGGTGTGCTGCCAGTGGGTCACCCGTGCGGTGACGAACCACTGGCAAGGATAGGTGAACGAGTCGCCGTCGGCCCCGCCCGGTATGGCGTCGCCCACGAAGATCACGCCGACGTCGTTGATGTGCACCTCCGCTCCCTTCCGTGTGCCGGCAGTGAGACGCCGCCGGCTGTCCAGGTAGACGTCGGCGATCAACTCCTGGGAGATGCTCGTGGCCAGGGCATCGAAGGCATCGCCCTCATCGGGCAGGTTGAAGGCCTGGTAGATGTCCGAGAGCACCGTCGAGAGAATACGCTTCGCAGCGGCGGCGGAGGGCGGACTCGGCGTAAAGAAGGGATTGCTGAACCGCAGCATGCCGTGGGGAACCAGGAAGATGGCCAGACCGAGGAGCAGTGCCCACCGCGGCCAGGAGAGTCCTCTCTTCGCCTCCCCATCGAAGCGCGGCTTGCGCGGAACCGCCACCAGGCACCAAAGCAGCAGGATCCCCGCCAGCACCGGAATCCGGATCAGTCCCATCGTCGCCTCTGCGGCGAGCGGCCCCGCCACCCATTCCCAGTACTCGGATCCCCGGAACAGCAGGGCCACGACCAGAGCCACCACCCCCGCCGCGCGCGCCGGCGTGAGAACCGCCGCCACGCCGGGGCGGTCCGGGGCGGCAAAACAGCCGAACGGGACGAGGGCCAGCAACACCAGCATGGCCACCAGGTCGACGGGCCGTGAAGATCCGGCGTCGAGTAGCATTGCGGCGGCGTGCGCACCGTGGACCAGCGCCACCGTCACCAGCAACGGGATCGTCACCCATCGTGGTGAGGGACGGCCCCAGGCGACCAGCGCCCCCATCAGCGCAAGCGATCCGAGCACCCAGACCGTATTCACCGAGAGCCCGGCTCGATGAGCTACCAGCGCCGCGGCCGCGAAGGCGACGCCACCGAGCAGGGTCAGAAGGGTGCGCTGCGTGTCCGTAGCGCCCTGCTGCCTGCACCAGAAAGCGAGCACGGCGCAGATCGCCAGCGACACCAGGGGAACCGACGGAGAAACGGTCCCGACGATCGCGATCGCGCTGGCCTGATAGGTGCCCCATCCCAGCGCGATCACGCCGGTAGCGTGGAGAGCCAGGATCTCGAAGCGGTGCGAGGCCGCAGGCAGGGCACTTTCCGCCGCCGCGCGGAGCTGTCGCGCGGCGAGGGCGACCAAGCCGGCGCCCAGCGCCAGGCCCAGCGAGAGGAGCGCCAGGCCCAGCTGTTGTTGCGGACGCGAGAGGCCCGGCGGGAGAAGGGTCTCCGTCAGACTTCCACCGGCGAGCACACCGATCAGCGCCACGGCCAGCCAGCCCCAGCGCCCCGATGAAGGCGGCCCGCCGGGTTTGCGTCGCATCGCAACGACGGCCACCAGCCAGGCGGTCCAGGCGGCGAGCGCCCGCGGCAAGAAGGGCGTCACCACCATACCCGCCCGCTCGCCGAGCAGCTGCCCCGCGCCGTGGGCGAGCGCAAAGGCGAGGATGCCGATCAGGAGTGCGTGCCATCGCATCCCGGAAAACACCGCTCCAACGACCAGCAAGACCAGCTCCGGATTGCGCACGATCCGGCGGATCCCCTCGCGTCCCGCGTGCCTTGTCAGCTCGAGCAGCAATGGGGGAGGTGGAAGGACGTAGAAAGACTGGGTGGGACGCAATGTGGCGACGTGTGTCCGGCCGTCGAGGAAGGCGACGGTCAATTGCACATCCTGTGCGGTGCCCAGCAGCCCAGTGACTCCCAGCGGCGTGCCGACCAGTGCGCCGGGTTCACATTCCATCTCCCAGGAACGCATCACGGTGCTGGCCGTGGACCGCACCGCCGGCTCCCCCTGAAGCACGCAGACATCGGGAAGCACCGGCTTGGCCCTGAGGACGCGGCCCTCCAGAATGGGGAGCTTGAACTCGACGGTGAACTGGTGAAGCGACGTCTCCTGGATGACCAGAGAAGCCGGCGTGCCGAGATGCGCCCAGCTCGGCCAGGCGCCGACCCAGGCAAGCAGCACGACCAGGCATGTCATCACCCGCTTCATGGGCGGCGACGAAGCCCCTCGCGTAGCGGAAGGGAGGGATGCGCTGGCTGCGCGGTCATCCACATCGGAGATTGCTCTTCTATTCTTTCTCGGCTCCGCGCGTCAGCACCGCCCCGGCACCCTCGTCGTAGGACACCCGGTACCCGGAGGCCACCTCCTGAAAGAACTGATCCTCCGCCGCTCGGCGGGCCTCGTACCGTATGTCCTCCAGGATGCGTGCCCGGACCTGCTGCCACTCCGGAAGCCTCGATGGCGTGCGGTCGACCACCAGGACCAGGTGCAGTCCGTAGCCGGACGCCACCGGTCCCTGCCACTCGCCGGGCGCGAGGGCAGCAACGGCGTCGACAAAGGGGCCACCGAAGGTCCGGACCAGATCCTGGTCGGCCGCATCGGTGAAGCTCTGGTCGAGCATCAGTGGATCACCGAATGCCGGGAGCTCCTGCGGTTGCGGCCGGCCTTTCCTCAGCGCGGCGAGGATCTCGAGGGCGTGGCCCTCTGCCGCCTCGCCGCGCTGATCGCGGTTCACGAAGACCTGCCTCAGACTGGTCCGCTGCGGAATCCGGTAGCGCTCCTTCCGGAGGGCAAAATAGGCCTCGATCTCCTCGTCGGTGATCTCCCGCTGGTCGGCCAGCCCGCTGGCCATCATCGAGAGCTTCCGAACCAGCGTGAGCTTGACGGTGGGGTCGCCGCGATCCAACCCCTTCGCCAGCGCCTCGCGATACAGGATTTCCTCCCGCACGTAACGCTGCAGCGCGCTCTGCAGCTCCTCAGCCGTGGGTGGCCGGTTCCAGGTCCGGATCCACCTGGCGCGCACGTGCGCGACGTCGGCGTCCGTGATCACCACCCGGGTCCGGTCCGATTCAGCGACCGGAGGCCCCAGCGAGAGGAAGAACAGCGCCGCCACCAGGAGTCCGAGGAGGGTCGTATGTGTGGCTGCGGCCTTGAGTCTTCTCATCGTGCGTCGAATCCGCTTGCGCCCGCGAAGAACACCGCGGGAGCTGCTCGCCGGTCAGAAGTGGTAGAAAACGCTGAGGCGGGGCGATACGTAGAATTCCTTGTCAGAAGTCAGAGGCAGCCGCACCGAGGCACCGAGATAGAGCTTCCTGTTCTTCAGCACCTGGTACTTGATGCCCGGAGAGACGTTGACCATGTTGAAGCCGTCCCTCTCGCCGCCGAAATCGTGCTCGCCGTCGAATTCCACCAGGTAGTGGAACCGATCCGTGATGAGATAGAGGAAGGAGAGATTCCAGCTCAGCTCGAGGTCGGCTTCGTCCTCATCGTGCTCGTTGACGGGAAATCCGAAGTTGGCGAATCCGATGAGCTCGAACCGATTCAGCTTGTAGCCGAAGTCCAGGAAGGGCTCGATCAAGACGGTGTGGCTGGAGCCGATTCCCTTGTCCTCGTTTCCAGTGGGCAGATCCAGGGCCAATCCTCCTCCGAGCATGAGACCGTGCTCCTGGAAGGCGAAGCTGGCGTACTTGCCCACGAGCTCCAGGTTGTCGAGGCGATTTGTGCTCGAGTGTTCGTCCGGGTTGAGAAACGTCCAGGGGACGAGAAGCTCGACGCTGAACGAGCGGATCGGGGCGTATTCCATCCCCGCTGTCAGTGTGTGTCGGTCGGCCCCGGGCTCGTGTTCGTGTCGCGGCTGGTTGAAGTAGTCATAATAGAACCGCACCACCCTCTCGGGCTGAGGAGTGTTGCTGAACAGAGGATGGGAGAACTCCAGGGGCTCGCCGGCCTCACCACCTTCGCCTTCTTCGCTGGCCAGAGCTTCTCGCCCAGCACCGGCCGCGGCAATGACCGTGAGCAGAGCTACCACGAAAACGAGACGGTGCATCCTCATCGTCGCTTGATCCTCCGTCCGGTCCGGCCGGCTGCGTCCGGGCAGGTCTTCGGAATTTAGGCACTCAGAGGCTGATTGACCATCTGGCCCGTAGATCGCTTATCCTCGGCAAGAGGAGCGGCGAACGTGGATCTCAAGATCGTGCTGATCGGTGCGGCCAGCCCGCAGTGGGGATTCACCCTGATGCGAGACATCGTCGTGGTGCTCTCGGAAGACGCCGACCTCGCCGAGCGCAGGCCGGTGCTGGTCCTCGAGGACATCGACGAGGTCAATCTCGAGAAGGCGCATCGGCTGGCGGAGATGGTCGCGGCCAGAACCGGCGGCAGGGTCCGGATCCAGAGCACCACCGACCAGCGGGAGGCCATCGCAGCTGCCGATTTCGTGATCACCAGTCTCGCCGTCGGCTCTCTCGAGGCCATGCAAGCGGACCTCGAGATTCCCTACGAGTACGGCATCCATCAGCCGGTGGGCGACACCGTCAGCATCGGTGGCGCAATCCGGACTGCGCGGAACGTCTCCGCCTTCCTGAGCATTGCCAGGGACATCGAGAACCACGCCGCGCCGGACGCGTGGCTGCTGAACCTGAGCAATCCGCTCTCTGCGCTGACACGCGCGATCACCCGTGAGACGAGCGTCAACGCCGTCGGCCTCTGCCACGAGCTCTACGGTGGACTGGCGACGCTGTCCGGCTGGCTGGGCTTCGACTACCGCAGGTGGAGGGAGACTCTGGAGATCGGCGTGCTGGGAATCAACCATTGCAGCTGGATGCAGAGGCTGACGATTGGAGACGAGGATGCCCTGCCGAGACTTCGACGCTTCATCGAGGAGAGAGGCATCGATGCGGGGAGCAAGCGCCTCTACGATTCGGAGACACCGGAGCTCAGGCACGAGAACGTCAAGATGGTCCTCTTCCTGCGGCACGGTGTGTGGCCCTATAGCGGCGATCGGCACAACGCCGAGTTCTTCGCCGAGTTCGTGAACCGAAGCACGAACCTGGGCGCGGACTACGGCGTGATGCTCACCACCATCCAGAGCCGGCTGGTGGACTGGCGCGGTTTCGCCCGCCAAGCCGTCAACCAGCGTCTCGCCGGGAGGGCGGAAATCGATCTCAGGGTTTCGGAAGAGGCTGCATCCAGGATCATCAGGGCGATGACGCTGGATCGGCCCTTCTACGACGTATCCAATCTTCCTTACCGCGGCGCGGGGCTGCCGGGCGTGCCGGAGGGAGCGGTGATCGAGAGCATGTGCACCTACGACGGCAGCGGTCCACATCCGGTCACCGCCCTGCCCCTCCCCGACCCGCTTCAGGAACACCTGGCGCTGCACGCGCGGATCATCGAGGACGTCGTCGAGGCCAGCATATCCGGCGATCGTCAGCTCATGATCGGCGCCCTGGAGCGCGATCCCCTGCTCGAGAACATGGATCGGGATCGGATCCCCGAGATGTGGGACCGACTGGCAGCGGCCAATCGGGAGTGGATTCATCCCGGGCTGCTCGGTCCACCTCGGTAGCCCGCAGGGCGCGTCGCGCTCCCGCCGCGGGTCGTCAGAGCGCGGCGAGGCGGTCGGGGAGCTCTCTCACGTCTCCCTGGGAGAGGCCGAAGAGCATCTCGTTCTGGTCGTTCAGCAGGATGATGGTCCCGCCGTAGACACCCGAGGAGCCACCGTAGGCCTTGCGAACCGCATCGAAGAACTCCTGGCCGGCAAAGGGATCGGTGACGGCGCGAAGGCCAACGACCGGGAATCCGAGCGCCTGATCCCGCTTTATCCGGTCGGCGACCGGGGCTGTGCCGAAGGCGAGCCCTACGAAGGCGACCGAGTCCCCGTACTGCCCGTGGAGGTCACGTACGAGCTCGGCGGAGTACTCGCTCAGAGAGCAATTCGGAAGCAGGAAGACCGCCAGCAGATGCCGCTTGCCCCCGCGCAGATCCCTCCAACCCAGCGCCTGGCCCGCCGCAGTCTCGAAGCTGAGCTCCGGAGCCTTCACGGGGGGTGACAGGAGCTTGTACGCACCGAAGCATGCGCCCACCAGGATGAGCACGACCAGGATCTGTTTCATGCGGCGCACCTCCCCCGAAACGTTGCGCAAGCTTCCGGTTCCCCGGCGTATCGGCGGATCCCACCCTGCCCTTGATGACAAACAGGGTGGGGATCTACGGGTGCCGTGACCGACCTCCTCGTCTCAGTGGTACACTACGGGCAGTTGCGTGGAGATCCCTCCGAAACGGGTTCTCCACGAGGGAGCTCGACGCGATGGAGATCTTCAAGTCATTCCGATTCGAGGCAGCGCACCGTCTCCCCCTCGTGCCCAAGGACCACAAGTGCTACCGGCTCCACGGCCACTCCTACCAGGTGACGCTCCACCTGGACGCACCGGTCGACGAGGAGTACGGCTGGGTCACCGACTTCGCCGACATCGCGGAGGCCTTCCTCCCCACTCTCGACCGGCTGGATCACCACTACCTGAACGAGATCGACGGCCTGGAAAATCCCACCACCGAGATCCTGGCGCGGTGGATCTGGAGGGAGGTGGCACCCCGCCTGCCCCACCTCAGCCAGGTATCCATCGCCGAGACCTGCACGAGCGGGTGCATCTACCGGGGCGAGTGAAGGACTCCGGACCGGTTCCAGACGAACGTCCCGCGTTTGCCCGTGGGCAGAGCTCACCGCCCCGGAAAGAGATGAAGGCTACAACCAGCCCTTCCTCTCGTACTCGGCCGCGACCCGCCGATAGGCGTGGTAGTACTTGAAGATGTTGCTGACGTACTGGACCGTCTCCCGCCCGATCTTCTTGGCCGCCACCTCCTCGACGTTGTTGAACCATTGGTTGGGATCGAGTCCCATCTCGATGGCTCCGTTCCGAAGCTGCGCCACTCTCATGGGCCCGGCATTGTAGGCGGCGAGAGCGAAACACTCCCGCTCGTGCTCATCGGACAGAGATCTCTCCACCCATTGGGTGCTGCGGAGATACCACCTGAACAGGATGTTGCCCGTGAGCGTCCCCTTCCTGTATTTCGTCCGGATCCAGCGATCGACGAACTGCTTGAGCTTGGGGCTGTCCTTGCGAAACGCTCAGGCGATCTCGCCGGCGTCAGCGTTACCGGCGCAATCCCCTGCTCCTCGAACTTTCTGTTGAGCGATCGGAGGCTCTCGTAGTAGCTGCAGTTGGTGTCGCTGAAGGTGACCACGGCGTGGAGGCGTCGTCTCTTGGGCATCTCGTCGAGATCGCCGAACCAGGCCCGGCGGATCTTCCCGGGCCCCTCCGGCGGAGACTGGTCCTCGATCGCCTGCTCGGAAGCGGAGGGGACCTCTTCCTCTCGTGCGTCGCCGCCGCTCGACTCCGGCTCCGTGCACCCAGCGAGAACGATCGCGACGCATGCCAGCAACCAGGTCGTCGCCACGGTCAGCAACACAGAACAGCGGGACGGGTTCATGGCGGCAGGCCGATCCGATTGGCCGAGAGTAAGCCAGAACCTGAGATCTCTCAATCAAACCGCGTTGACCGTGGACGTCGCCGAGACCTACACTGGCTAGAGGTTCGGACCTCGAGACCGCCCAGATGCCGTCGTCGGGCACGACGCATGGGGAAGCCGGAGAGACACCATGAAGCAACTGATGACGGTCTTCAAAGCGATCACCGTGGCCTTGATCGCGAGCTCCGCATGGGCGGAAGCCGACTACGTCCTACGGAATGGCAAGATCTACACTTCCGACACGTCACAGCCCTGGGCCGAGGCCCTGGCGATAGAGGGGAAGAACATCGTCTACGTGGGCGACAACAAGGGCGCCAGAGCCTTCATCGACAAGGAAACGATCGTCGCCGACCTGCGAGGCAAGATGACGATGCCCGGAATCGTCGCGACCCATGAGCACGCGACGATGCTCATGGCTCTTTCGTCCGGACTGACGATGGAGATGTCACGGGATGCCAGAATCATGCTCGAGAACGTCAAGAAGTACCTGGCCACCCATCCGGACGGCCCCTTCTTCTCGTTCGGCGGCGCCTTTGAAGGAACCGTCGAAATCTATCGGCAAGACATCGATGCGATCATCGCGGACCGCCCCTTCCTGATGATCGCCGCATCCGGTCACGGAGGCTGGGCCAATACCAAGGCTCTGGAGGCGGCAGGCATCGTCAAAGGCAAGCCGGATCCGATCGACTCTTTTGGCCGTGAGGAGGACGGTACGCCCAATGGCTACGTGGCCTCCTCGGCGGCGGTGTTCTACATGATCGGCGCACTCGACCTCATCAAGAAGGAAGCCGTGCTGGAGCAGGCGGACGGTGTTCTTCGCCAGATGTCGAAGCTCGGCGTGACGGCCAGCTATGAGGTCGCCCAAGTGCCGGGAACCGAAGAGGCGGTGTTTTCAGCGGTCTCCGAGCTCGAGCAGCAAGGCCGGCTCACCGTCCGCATGGTGTGTGCCACCATGATCCAGCGCCCACGGCACATCAAGGGAGCTTTGGAGGCCCTCGAGAAGTTTGGTCCGATGTACTCGTCGGAGCTCTTCAACGTCAACACGCTGAAAGTTCACGGCGACGGCGCCTTCGAAGGGCGTACGGCCGGCCTGCTGGGGCCCTATTCGGATGCGCCGGATACGCGCGGCCTGGTGTCGCTTGACCCCGAAGAGCTCAGCTCGTCGATGCTCGCGGCCGCCGAGGCCGGATACAACATCCACGCGCATGCCATTGGCGACTGGACGAACCGCGCAATGCTCGACGGCATGCAGGCGGTTCGGGAAGCCGGTCTCGAGGAGACGCGCTTGAGCATGGGCCACACGATGCTCGTCACAGAACAGGACAAGCCGCGCTTCAGGCAGCTCGACGTCTCGGTCAACACATTCGCGGCAGAGAACGCGATACCGTCGGAGATTCTCCTGGCTCGACTGGGTCAAGAGCGTTACAGCAAAGTCATGCCGATGAAGTCGTTCCTGGACATGGGCGTACGGGTGGGCCTGAGCGCCGACTGGCCGACCGCTCCCTTGAACCCCTTCCTGCAGATGTCGATCGCGATGACGCGCAGCAACCCGGGCCAGACGGCATCACTTCCGCCTGAAAGCGAGCGGCTGACACTCGAAGATGCTATCCGCGCCTACACGATCGACGCGGCCTATCTGATCGATGCCGAGGAATACATCGGCTCGATCGAGGTGGGCAAGCGTGCCGATTTGATCGTCCTCGACCGAAACCCGTTCGAGAGCACGCCGGATGAGATCGCGGAGACCAATGTCCTGGCCACGATGATGAACGGCAAGGTCGTGCACGAAGAGGCGGTGGACTGGGGCGAGGAGGAGCCGAGCATCAATCTCGAGATCTGCGATTGAAGCCGGAGATTGCTCCTACGATCCGCGGATCTCGGCCAGGCGATCGAAGAGCCACTCCCGCGTCGGCTGCTGTGGCTTGCCGGGACACTCCACGAGGTAGGGCCGGCCAGTCATCGAGCTCTGCGACGCGACCCGCTCGATGAAGGCCTCGGCGCTGTCCAGCTTCTTGCGAGCATACCGGTACTTGCGCTCGAGGTGGGCTTTGGCGCTGGCCGCGTCGCCCGGCTCACCGTTGCGGATGAAGGTGCAGCCCGCGGTGCCAACGGCGGTGAGCAGCGCTGCGATCTCCGCCTGGGCGGCCTCGTCGGGCTCGGCCGCTGCGGGCGGGCCAAAGGCGGCGAGCCCGCAGGCGAAGACCAGGCCGAGGAGCAGTCCGTCGCGCCGAAGATGCCTCACGCGCGAGAGGGTACCATGGGGTTTCCCCAGTTGCGGCTGATCCTGTACCTTCGCTACGCAGGGTCGAGATTACGGCTCCCCCGTTGCGGAGATCCTGCGGGCGGCGGCGTCCCACCAAGAAAAATCCCTCGAGAGGAAGGACTCTCATGAACCGACGAAGCATGGCCATCCTCGTTCTCCTCGCCCTGGTCGGCTCCGGACCGCTGGCGTGCGCCACGGCCGGGGGCGCGCCCAAGACCACGGGCGGGGCGCTCCTGGGCAGCGCCGCCGGCGGACTCCTCGCAGCGGCCGCCGGCGGAGGCACCGCCGGAATCATCGGCGGCGTCCTGGCGGGTGGGCTGATCGGCGGCGCGATCGGCAATTCCCTCGATCAGCGCGACAAGGAGCTCGCGATGCGCCAGGCCCAGCTGTCGCTCGAGACCGCTCGCACCGGTCAGGCCAGCAGCTGGCAGAATCCGGATACGGGAAACTACGGCACCTTCACTCCGACCCGGACCTACCAGACCGGGGCCGGGGCCTACTGCCGCGAGTTCCAGCAGACGATCGTGGTCGCCGGGGAAACGCATCAAGCCTACGGCACCGCGTGCCGGCAGCCCGACGGAAGCTGGCAGGTTCAGCAGTGACCGCATCGCGGTCGGCTCACCTCCACGAACGCCATCGAAGGAGATCACAGATGCGCTTCGGATGGACTCTCTTCATCACCCTGGTCCTGACCCTGGGCGTCGCAGTGCTTCCGGGAGCGGCACGTGCCGACGAACAGGTCGACGACGAGGCGGCGGCGCACGATGCCGTCGACAAGAACGACGACGGTGTCATCGACCGCGGGGAGTTCCAGATCCTGATCATCGAGATCTACTACCTCGCCGACGACGACAAGGACGGCACACTGACGGAGAAGGAGCTCGAGGAAGTGGAGCCCGGAGTCTTCGAAGCGGCCGACGCCGATGAGGACGACAAGCTCACGCTTCGCGAGTACGAGAACGCGCGCTTCGGCGACTACGAGGCCGCCGACACCGACGACGACGGCGTGGTGTCGCTCCCGGAGGCGGAGGCCTTCGACGCCAAGATCGAGTCAGCGGAAGAGTAGCGATCCCGCGCTTCTCACCGGGTCTCCTTCAGCACACGGTGGATGAGCGCGTCGGCGTACTCGTCGGGAGCTTCGTAGGGAATCATGTGGGCGGCGTTCTCGAACCAGATGAAGTGCTTGCCTCGGGGCGCGTCGAGCGCCCGATAGTAGCGCTCGGCTTCTTCGAAGGGACTGTTGTAGTCGTGGCGACCGGTGAAGAAGTAGACGGGAACCGTGATTCTGGGAGCCTGCTCGAAGAGATTCGTCTCGCGACTCTCGCGCCACATCTGACCCGAGGAGAACGATTGCCCGCGGAAGAACCGGACCGCGTCACACAGCGAGTAGTCGGGGGAGGAGAGCGCACGCTTGATCAGGGCCCGCATCTCGGTCTCTTTGCTGCGGGAGACACCGCCGAACCGTTCGAGCCATCTCCGCTGGACCAGAAGCTCCGAAACATCGTCGTAGGGCGGCGGACCGATTCCTTCCAGCTCCCGAATCGCCTTCTGGTTTCCGTCCCCGACGGCCTTGTCGAGGACGAATTGATACGAGATGCGCTCCTGCTCGGATTCTTCGACCACCTGGGCGACGCCCACGTAGGCGTGAAACAGCTCCGGATACCGTGAGGCGGCAAGGGCTCCGATCTCGCTCCCCCAGGAATGCCCGACCAGATAGATCCTCGGGACGTCGAATCGCTTCCTGAGCATTTCCGCGAGTTCCCGGATGTCTTCGACGAACTGCTCCCGCGTCATGGTCTCGGGGGGGATGTCGGGGCTGAACGACTTTCCCGCACCTCGCTGATCCCAGTGGACGACCGTGAAGTGCTGGATCAGCTCGGTGTCGAAGAACCGCGCGATCGAGATGTCCGCGGAGCCGGGCCCCCCGTGAAGGTGAAGCAGAACCGGATTCGATCGATCCCAGCCCCGGATCAACAACCACTGATCGACACCACCGAGGGTCACCTTCTCGAGAGAATCGATTCCGCCCGGGGTGGGGATGGCGGTCGCTCGCTTCACCTTGCCCTGCATCAGAGCCCGCCAGCCGAGAGCGATCACCAGCAGTGCGACGACGATCAGCAGTCCCGCGGCGGCGAGGTACTTGACGACTCCCATACTTCGATCCCTGGGCTCAGGCAGCGACCAGCCCGCACTCCCGCAAGGCGTCGTCGAGGATCTGGCTCACCTGCTGATGAAGCCGGAAGCTCACGTGTCCGCCCTGATACCAGGCGATGCGCGGGCGGTCCCAGTGGCGCCAGAGGTCCCGCACCTGATCCGGCGGAACCAGTTGATCGGCCACACCGCCGAAGATGTAGCGATGCTCCTTCGGCACCTTCGGCTCGAGCACGAGGGGTGAGATGACCCGCGTCGTCTCGGTCACTTCGTCTCGGAGCAGCCCCTGGTCCTCGGCGTAGCGGATCTGCAGCCGGGGTCCGTGGCGCCATACCAGCCTGGAGAAGTCGGTGGCGGGGATCCCGGGAATCGCGCAGGCCAGGTCGCCATCGAGACTGGCCAGCAGCGCGGTGTTGTAGCCACCGAGGGAGAGGCCGTGGACTCCGATCCGGCTCCCCCCCTGCCCGCGGACCCAGGAGAGGATGCGGCGGATGTCCCACATCGCCTGGGCCTCGGCGTGAATCGTGTCGAGAAAGTCGGCGACCAGGTAGCCATCGCCACTCACGCGACCGATCTTGCGCGGACCGTGAAGCGGGAGAACCGGGAGGACCAGGTTGAGTCCCAGGCGGTGGTGAAGGTGCCCGGCGCGGAAGGCGGCGAGGTCCCAGAGTGGCGTCCCCATCTGGTAGCCGTGAATGCAGACCAGCCAGGGCCGGGAGGCCGATTCGTGGCGCAGCACCCAGGCGTGGGCGGTGCGGTTCGGCAGGTAGGAGAGCCAGCGATCTCGTCCGGGCTCCTCCGGATGGGGCTCGTACTCACTCGGAAAGCTGAGCCGCTCGTATTCGAGCTTCCGGCTGCGCGCCGGGCGCAGGAGCGGGTCGGTGAGCACAGGCGGGGTGCGGTGGTAGTCGGCGGGCTTCTCGATCCAGCCGCGATCATCGAAGAACTGGCGAGCCTCGCGCACCTCGCTGCGAACCCGGCCGTGATCTCCGGCGAGCGGCATCGGCTGGGCGAGCGAGACGGTGGCGAGCAGCGCCTCGTCCACCGCGACCTGGGCCGAGAGCGCCAGTCCCGTCGCCGGCATCGGCACCTCCTGCGGGTGCCTCTCCTGACGGATCGCGATGGCGCCGGCCGCCACCAGGGATGCGGCGGAGAGCAGGATGAGGCTGAGTCCGATCAGCGGGCCGGCCACGAAGATCGCGGGGACCGCCAGGGGGATGCCCAACAGCCCGCCGAGAGCGGTGTACTGGGGAATCCGGCGATCCCCCGGATAGATCAGCGTGGAGAAGCCGGAGGCCAGGAGCAGACAGCCCGGGAGCAGCGAGAACAGGAATCCCACGATGCCGAAGCTCGCCGCGCACCAGAGCCACAGCAGACCGGTGCAAATCGGCAGCCAGGCCTCGCGCGGCCAGCGCGGTTGTTCGAACATGGCGGAAACCTCCGGGGGTCGGCGCGAAGGCGCGGACGGCCAGCATACCCCCCCGGACCGGAGGCCGCCGCAGGGAGTCCACCGTGAGAAAGCTCGCCCTCGCACTGCTCGCATCGATCCTCGCCACCGCGCCGATCTCGCGCGCGGCCAACGCCGAGGGGCTCGAGACCGAGATCGACCGCCTGGCGGCGAAGGTCGAGCCGGCGGTGATCGCGTGGCGCCGCGACCTCCACCAGCATCCGGAGCTCTCGAACCGCGAGTTCCTGACCGCCAAGCTGGTGGCGGATCACCTCGAAGCACTGGGCATCGAGGTCCGGAGAGAGATCGCCCACACCGGCGTGGTGGGTCTGCTGCGGGGAGGACTCCCCGGCGGCGTGGTGGCGCTGCGCGCCGACATGGACGCGCTGCCGGTCACCGAGGAGGTGGACCTGCCCTTCGCCTCGAAGGTACGCACCACCTATCTCGACCGCGAGGTCGGGGTGATGCACGCCTGCGGTCACGACGCCCACACCGCGATCCTCCTGGGCGTCGCCGAGGTGTTGACTGGCGTGCGGGAGCGGATTCCCGGAAGCGTGCTCTTCCTCTTCCAGCCCGCCGAGGAGGGGGCGCCACCCGGGGAGAAGGGAGGCGCGCGTCTGATGATCGAGGAGGGCGCTCTCGAGGACCCGAAGCCCGAGGCAATCTTCGGTCTCCACGTCGTCCCCCAGTACCGGGCTGGCGAGATCGCCTATCGGTCGGGCGGCGCCATGGCCGGCTCGGACAAGCTCGAGATCCTGGTGCGGGGCAAGCAGACCCACGCCGCCTACCCCTGGCTGGGGGTCGATCCGATCGCGGTGGCCTCGCGCATCGTGCTGGCGCTGCAGGCCTTGCCGGGCCGGCAGATGGACGCGCGGCTCCCCTCGGTGGTCTCCATCGGCGCCATCCACGGGGGCGTGCGCCACAACATTATTCCCGAGGAGGTCGAGCTTCTCGGAACCATTCGCACTCTGGAGCCGTCGATGCAGCCGGACCTCCACCAGCGCATCCGAACCACGGCGACCAAGATCGCCGAGAGCGCCGGCGCCAGCGCCGAGGTGGCAATCGCCATCGGCTATCCCGTCACCTACAACGACCCGCAGCTGACCGCGCGCATGGAGCCGACACTCCGGCGCGTCGCCGGGTCGGACCGGCTGCTGAGGGGGCTCCCCCGCACCGGCGCCGAGGACTTCTCCTTTCTGAGCCAGAAGGCGCCGGGCCTGTATTTCTGGCTGGGAGCGCGCTCCCCGGACGTCGCCGAGCGGGAGGCCGCGCCGAATCACTCCCCGCTCTTCCGGGTGGACGAGAACGCCCTGGTTCTGGGAGTCCGCGCCATGGCAAACCTGGCGGTGGACTTCTTGAGCATGGAGAGCCCGGCCGAGACGCGCTGAAGGGCCCTACCACCGCCGCGCACGCGTGTTCTGACGCGCAGCAAGACGCAGCGCGTCGAAGCGGTGCCGGGAGGGCCTGTCACCGTGACGCAGCCGGCGAATCCCGTCACGAGACGCCTCCCACTGGGATACAATCCTTGACGGATGACTTCCGCGATCCAGACACCTCGAATCGACGAGCCCTGCTGGCCGAGCCTGGGCGGGGAGAGAACCCTCTTCCTCCTCGATGCGGCGAGCGGTCTCGAGGAACGCCTGCTTCGAGCCTGGGTAGAGCGAAACCTGCCCGAGCGCGCCGACAAGGCTGAGGTCGAGATCTTCAGAATCCCCTCCTCCCGCCGTCGCCGCCGTCGAAGTCCCGACCCGAAGCTCGAGGCCGCACTCGCCGCCGGAGAAGACCCGATCCTGGCGCCTCTGCGGGTGGTGTGGCTGGCCAGGGAGTGGCAGGGCAAGCGTTCGGCCCGTCTCTCGGACGTCCTCAAGCTCGGGGATCCGCGGGACCCGGATTCGCTCCGCGCGCGCTGGCTGCTGCACACCGCGCCGGACCGCTGCCGCATCGTGGCCGGCGAGCCCGCACCCGCCTCCGAGCTCCGGGATCGCTGGCGAAAGGCCGTCGGCTCCGATGTCGGCGACACGGTGGGGATCGCCGAGTTCGTGGCCCGACAGGCGGTGCTGGCTCTGGAACGGGGGGAGCGGCAGCTACGCGGCAACCGCTACAAGGTGGCCCGCTTCGTCGACGAGGACATCCTCTCCCGCCCGGCCTTTCGGGGCGGTGTGACCCGGCTCGCCCGGCGGCTCGGACGCAAGGAGTCCCGAGTCGCCAAGGAGGCGGCGCGTTACCTGCGGGAGATCGCCGCCAGCCAGAGCCCCTTCGTGATCGACCTGGTGGTGCAACTCTGGCGCCTGATGTACTCACGCGGCTACGGCGACGTGCTCCAGTACAACCGCGAGGAGCTCGAGGAGCTGAGCGCCCTCGCCCAGCAGCACCCGGTCTGCTTCCTGCCCACCCACAAGTCCAATCTCGACCACGCGGTGCTCCAATCCATGCTCCACGAGAACGGATTGCCGCCCACCCACACCGCCGGCGGAATCAACATGAACTTCTTCCCGCTCGGCCCGCTGGTGCGGCGCAGCGGGGTCTTCTTCATCCGGCGCAGCTTCAAGGACAACGCGGTCTACAAGTTCGTCCTCCACCACTACATCGACTACCTGATCGAGAAACGCTTCTCGCTGGAGTGGTACCTCGAGGGCGGCCGCTCCCGCCCTGGAAAGCTTCTCCCACCGCACTTCGGGCTGCTGGCCTACGTGGTCGACGCCTACCGGCGCGGCAAGAGCGAGGATGTCTACCTGATCCCGGTTTCGATTGCCTACGATCAGATCTCCGACGTCGGCGACTACACCGCGGAGCAGCGTGGCGCGGCCAAGCAGGCCGAGAGCTTCGGCTGGTTCCTGCGCATCCTGCGCCGGCTCCGCAGGCGCTACGGCGACATCCATATCCGCTTCGGCGAGCCGGTTTCGCTCAGCAAGGCCATCGGCCCGCCCGATCCCGAGGCCGAGCCCAACGCCGACGAGGAGAGTCTCTCGCTCCAGAAGCTCGCCTTCGAGGTGTGCGTTCGCATCAACCGGGCCACGCCCATCACGCCGATCTCCCTGGTGACGCTCGCCATGCTGGGCCGGGGCGACCGGGCGCTGAGCGTCGAGGAGATGATCGACGCGCTGCGGAACCTGGTGGGCTACGTGCGCAAACGCCACCTCACCACCACCCAGGAGATCGACCTCGACACCGCCGACGGTGTGCGGCGCACCCTCGACCAGCTGGTGGACAACGGCGTGCTCACCCGCTACGACGAGGGTCCCGAGGCGGTGTACGCGATCTCGCCGGATCAGCACCTGTCAGCCGCCTACTACCGCAACACGGTGATCCACTACTTCGTGAACGGCGCCATCGCCGAGCTCGCCCTGCTGCGTGCCACCGAGCAGGACGTAGCCGATCGCGCCACCGAGTTCTGGGAGGAGGCGCTGCGACTGCGGGATCTCCTCAAGTTCGAGTTCTTCTTCGCGGAGAAGGAGAGCTTCCTGGCGGAAATTCGCCAGGAGCTCTCCCTCCACGATCCCAAGTGGGAGGAACGACTCGAGGCCGGTGCGGACGCGATCGCCGGCCTGCTGCCTCGGATCCGACCTTTCAGCGCGCATCGCATCCTTCGGCCCTTCCTCGAAGCCTACCGGGTGGTGGGCGATGCCTTGGAGAGGCGAGACCCCGCCGAGCCCCTCGACGAAGCCAGCTTCCTGAACGATTGCCTGGCGCTCGGGAAGCAGTACACCCTGCAACGTCACATCAAGAGCGCCGAGTCGGTCTCGAAGGTGCTGTTCGCGACCGCACTCAAGCTGGCGAGGAACCGCGGGCTCACGAAGCCGGGCGGAGAGGAGCTCAAGGCGAGGCGCCGCGCATTCGCCGGCCAGCTGCGCGAGGCGATCCGGCGCGTGGACGCCGTGCAGGCCCTGGTTCATGCCCGCCTCTCGGGCCTGATCGGCTAGCCCGGAGAGGCGAACAGCCCCGCGATCGCATTCCAGGTGTCGCCGAGGGCCAGGACGAGGACCACGGCGAGCACTGCTGGAACGACGAAGCGGAGCAGGCCCCGCCACAGAAAGAACCAGCGAACCCCCTCCGCTCCCACGCTCACTTCCGCGACTGCGTCCCTCCGGCCCCACCCGACCATCAGGGAGAGGAGCAGAGCACCGAGCGGCAGGAAGACGTTGGCCCCGATCTGGTCCATCAGGCCGAGAACGTCCTGAGAGAGCGCGGAGGGAATGCCCAGCAGCGCGATCGCGGCCGCGGAGAGCCAGGCCGCCCGGGTGCGGGCCCAGCCAATTCCGTCGATCACCGAGGCGACCACCACCTCCAGGAGCGAGATCGCCGAGGTAAGTGCGCCCACGACCAGGGCGAGGAAGAAGAGCACTCCGATCACCTGACCGGCCGGCCCCATGCTGGCGAAAGCCTTGGGAAGCGTGATGAAGAGCGCGCCGACGGTGCTCGCAACGACATCTGCCTCCAGCCCGAGAGCGAAGAGCAGCGGAAAGACCACCAGCCCCGCTACGAACGCCACACCGAAGTCCGAGACGGCGATCATCAACGACTCGTCCGGCAGGTGGTGCTCACGGGAGAGGTAGCTGGCGTAGGTGAGAATCGCGCCCATGCCGAGGCTCAAGCTGAAGAAGGCCTGTGAGGCGGCGTCCTTCAGCACGTCGAAGGAGAGGATCTCCTGGAAGTCGGTCTGGAGGTAGTAGGCGTAGCCCGCCGTCGCACCATCGAGGGTGGCGGCATAGATCGCCAGTCCGATCACCAGCACCGCGAGCAGCGGCATCAGGATCAGTGAGACACGCTCGATCCCGGAGCGGATCCCCCGGGAGACCACCAGCGCCGTCACCGCCATGAAGCCGAGGTGCCAGAGCACCGCCGGTGTGCCCGTCGCGATGGCATCGAAATGCGCGGCCGAGTCCGGGGCGAATCCGCCGGCGAGGCCCTCGAAGGCGTAGCGAACCGTCCAACCGGCAATCACGCTGTAGTAGCCGAGGATCACCACGCCGGCGGTGACGAAGAGCGCGCCCAAGGGCTTCCAGGACGGCCCACCGAAGTACACCAGCGCCTGGATGGGGCTCCTGCGCGAGCTGCGCCCCACGGTGAGCTCGGCCAGCATCACCGGGAGCCCGATGAAGAGGGTCATCGCCACGTAGAGCACCACGAAGGCGGCGCCGCCGTTCTCGGCGGTCATGTACGAGAACCGCCACATGTTGCCGAGACCCACCGCAGAGCCGACGGCGGCGAGGGTGAAGCCCAGCTGGCTCGACCAGTGCTCCCGCGCGTTCTGATCCATTGGCGCAGCTTAACTCAGCGGTACCGCCGCAGGGACGTTCCTGCTACGCAAGAACGCAGTTACGCAGGAACGTCCCCGCTCGCTTCAGGTTCCCTGGAGAAGAGCCACGGGCATCGAGAAGTCGTAGGGACCGGGTCTCCCGATGGCGAGAGCTTCCCGGGCCTCTGCCGGCGAGCGATCCATCAGGCGCCGCAGCATTTCGATCTCCGGGACGGGGGTTCCGATGCGCTCGACCCAGGAATCGAAGTCGAGCTCGAGCCCCCAGCGTTCGTGCACCACCGCCTTCAGTCCGGCGGCCGCGAACATCGCCTCCCACTCCGAGACGCGGTGGTCCCGCACGTGGGAAGGATCGCGAAGCACCTCCATGGTATTCAGAAAGCTGTCGCAGCCGGGGGCTTCCGGAGCCACCGAATCCACCAGCAGAAAGGTGCCGCCGGGGCGGAGCACCCGCACCACCTCGGCCAGCGCCCGGGTGGGGGCGGGATAGTGGTGCGCGCTGAACCGCGAGGTCACCACGTCGAAGCTCGAATCCGGGAGGGCGAGCTGCTCGACGTCCCCGAGGCGGAAGTCGACGTTTTCGATCCCGCGCTCGGAGGCCAGGCGGCGGCCCTCGACCAGCATGGTCTCGGCGAGATCGACCGCGACCACCTCTGCCACGCGCGGCGCAAAGGCGAGAGCCGTGTGCCCGGCACCGCAGCCGAGGTCGAGGACGCGCTCGGTTCCACTGCGCACCCCGAGCTCCACCATGCGACCGAGCTCGGGACCGCTCGACATCACCGGGTGGCTGGCGTAATTGGCGGCCACCGCGGCGAACTGCTTCTCGACGGATCGTTTGAGGTCCATTCGCCAACTCCTTGCCTTGCGATATTATTAACTATAGTTAATAATATCTGCGATGGAAAGTCAGAGCGAGCAGATCGAGACCGCGATCGGAAGCCTCGGGCGGCTCGCGGATCTCTTCCAGGGACGCCGCGTTCAGCTCGCCCGGGGCGTGGGCCTGACTGTGCAGCAGTGGAGAGTCCTGGAGGAGATCTCCACCGAGCACTTCCTGCCCTCCCTCTTTGCCCGCGAGAGGGAGTGCACGCCGGCGGCGATCTCCAAGACCCTCCGTCAGCTTCTCGGCAAGGGACTGATCCGGGCTGCGATCTCAAATAAGGATGGGCGACGGCGCCACTACGAGCTCACCGGCGAGGGGCGCCGCGCCATCGAGCAGCTGCGGGACGATCGACGTCGGGCCATCCGGGCGATCTGGTCGGATCTCCCAGGTGAGGAGGTGGCTCGCTTCGCGCGCTTCGCCGGCGAGCTTGGCGACCGCTTCGAGCGGTTCGCGGATCAGCCGACCAGGAAGGACCCGTAGCCCACCACACGGCTGCGCGGACCGGCGGTGTCGCCGGAGTTGCGCAGATCGACGGCGTGCACCAGCAGTCCTTTGGCGCGCGCCACCTCGAGCAGACCACGCAGCGGGTGGCACCCGCAAGCGTGCTCCGAGGTCAGCTCCTCGAGCTGGAGCGTCTCCACCAGCTCGGCGGTGTGCTGATCCAGCTGCTGGGCCTTCTCGTAGTCGTGGTAGTGGCTGAGATCCGAACTCACGATGATGCGGGTCTCGTCCCCGCCCCAGAGCGCGTCGATCAGAGCGGCCACGGATTCCGGGGGGGTCTGACCCACCAGGACGGGAAGCACCCGAAAGTTCTCGAGAATCACCTGGAGGAAGGGAAGCTGCACCTCCAGGCTGTGCTCGTCTTCGAAGGGAGGGTCGAATACGCGCACGTTCGGAACCTGCCTGGCGATCTCGAAGGCCTCGGCATCCACGGGAACCTCGCCGAGGGGTGTCGAGAAGGCCGTGGCGGATGAAATCGCCATTCCAGCCAGGGCCATCCGGTGAGCAGGGCCGAGGAGGACGACCCGCCGCACCTCCTCCCGCGCCTCGGCGAGGCTGGCGTAGGCGGTAGCGGCCACTGGACCCGAGTAGACGTATCCCGCGTGGGGTGCGATCAGGGCCTTGGGCGAGCCACCGGCAGCCGGCGCCTTGGCGAGATATTCCTCGATCGTCGTCCGCAGCTCGTCGGCCGCCGCCGGGTAGAAGAGGCCGGCCACCGCCGGCTCGCGAACACCGCTCATGGTCGGAGAGTATACCCTCCCGGGGACAGCGCGAACCGCCGAGCCGGGGGGCGGGGGGCCGCCGTCGCTATGCTTCGCCCTGCAGAGCGGGTTCGGAGCAGGAGAAGAACGTGTCGGCCAGGCGCAAGAGCGTGACCCGAAAACGAAGAGCGACCACCAGCGAGCGAGGCCGGAGCCCCGGGCGAAAGCGTTCTTCGAAGCCCCGGCGGAGATCGGGGGCGACGCCGCGCCGTGCTGGGAAGGCCCACCGGCTGGCTGCCGACGTCCGCCCGCAAGATGTGGAGCTCCAGCTGGAGCTGGATCCGGCGAAGGGCAAGGTCTTCAAGGGCGAAGTCGCGCTCCGCCTGCGCCTCGGGCGGCGACGCCGCTCGATCGAGCTCCACGCTGCCGAGTTGCGAGTGTCCCGGGCGCGCCTCGAGACCGCGGAGGGCAACCTGCGCGGCAGAATCGATTTCCACCCCGAGCGCGAGACGGTGGAGGTGAGCTTCGACCGGCCGATTCCCGCCGGTGACGTGACACTGCGGCTTGCCTTCGCGGGCAAGCTGAGGAGCGACCTGCGCGGCCTCTACGCCGCCAGCTCGGACCAGCGCCGCTACGCCTTCACCCAGCTCGAAGCAGCCGACGCGCGCCGCTTCTTCCCCTGCTTCGACGAGCCGGCCATGAAGGCCCGGTTCCAGATCTCGGTGACGACGGCGACGGGCAACACCGTCCTCTCGAACAGCCCGGTGGCAAAGATCGAGCCGCTGGGCGGCGGCCGCAAACGGGTGCAATTCCGACCGACGCCCCCGCTCTCCACCTACCTCCTGGCTCTGGCGGTGGGAGAGCTCGAGGCTTCCCAGCCCACTCACTGCGGCGAGACGGAGATTCGCGTCTGGCACGCACCCGGGAAGGGAGCGCTCACCGCCTTTGCCCTGGAGACCGCGCGGGAGACCCTGGCGCGCCTCGAGACCTACTTCGATCTCGCCTACCCCTACCAGAAGCTCGACCTGGTGGCGGTCCCCGACTTCGAGGCCGGAGCCATGGAGAACGCGGGCGCCGTCTTCTTCCGAGAGACCCTGCTGCTGGTCGATCCCGAGACCGTCACCCTCCAGGAGAAGAAGCGAGTGGCAGAGGTGATCTGCCACGAGCTGGCCCACATGTGGTACGGCGACCTGGTCACGATGGCCTGGTGGAACGATCTCTGGCTGAACGAGGCCTTCGCGACCTGGATGGCCTTTCACGTCGTCGACGGATGGAAGCCGGAGTGGAGGATGTGGCAGGACTTCCAGCATCACCGCTCGGCCGCCCTCGGCCTGGACGCTCTCCAGCACTCCCATCCCATCTACACCGAGGTGCGGAGCCCGGACGAAGCCACACAGAACTTCGACCTGATCACCTACGAGAAGGGCGCCTCGGTGGTGCGGATGATCGAGCGCTATCTCGGCGCCGAGACCTTCCGCGCCGGCGTGCGCGCCTACCTGCGACGGCACCGGGAATCGAACACCGTGGCCGCGGATCTCTGGCGCGCTCTTTCGGAGGTCTCGGATCAGGAGGTGGAGCCCATCGTGCGCGCCTGGATCGAGCAGCAGGGATTCCCGCTGCTGCGAATCCGGCGCATCGAAAGAGAAGGCGAGACGCTGCTGCGTTTCCGCCAGGAACGCTTCGAGGCGCATCCAGCGAGCCGGAATGCGGCGAAGCGGGGCTCGGCCCGAAAGGAGCAGCCTTCCCGCTGGCCGATCCCCTGGGTTGGACGGGTCGCGCGGGCCGGGCGGCGTGGAACCGGCACCGAGCGCCGCCTGATTCGCCGGGTTCGGGACGAGCTGGTACTCGAGGGCGAGCCGCTCCGCTTCATCTACGGGAATGCCGACGAGGGCGGGTTCTTCCGTCCCCTCCACGATCCGGAAGAGCTGCGCGTGCTGGCGGAGGAGCTCGAGGCCCTGAGTGCCGTCGAGCGGATGGGCTTGCTGGCACACCAATGGGCGATCGTGCGCGCGGGCCGGGCCAAGCTCGACGCCTTTCTCGATTTCGCCATGGCATTTGGCGAAGAGAGGGATCCCGATGTCCTGATGACACTGCGCACTCCGCTCGGCTTCACCCGCCGACAGATCGCCTCGCCGCTGGGAGACGAGACGGAGGCGGCGCTGATGCGCCGAATCGTCGAGGAGTTCGGCGACGCCTTCGCCACACTGGGCTGGGACCCCGCCGGGGGCGAAGACGACCAGATCAGGCTGAGGCGCGCCGCCCTGCTGGCGCTGGTGGGGGAGGTCGCAGAGTCCGAGCCGGTGCTGCAGGCGGCGATGGAGCGCTGCGGCGCCTACCTGGACGATCGGCGTTCCCTCGATCCGAATCTGGCCGACGCGGTGGTCAGCCTGGCGGCCCGGCGGGGAGACGCGAGCCTCTTCGGGGGATTCCTCGGGGCTGCAAAGACTGCAGGCACACCCCAGGAGCGGCGACGCTTCCTGATGGCCCTCGGCGAGTTTCAGGAGCCCGACCTGGTGAGGCGAGCCTTGTCTCTCTCGCTCACGGATGCCGTCGGCACCCAGGATGTCGCAATTCTGCTAAGTCGGATGCTCGGCAACCGGGCGGCGGGCGAGCAGACCTGGGACTTCATCAAGAGGCGCTGGGCCGCGCTGCGTCGCCGGATGCCGCCGATGCTGATCACGCGCCCCATCGAGGCGACTCCGCATCTCGGATCCCGCGCCGCCCGAAGGGACGTCGCCGCCTTTTTCCGCGCCAACCCGGTACCCACCGGAGCGCGAGCCGTCCGCCAGGCTCTCGAGAAGTTCGACTTGAACCTGGAGTTCCAGACCCGGGCTGCACCGGCACTACGGCGCTGGCTGACCGGAGAGCGAACGCCGCGAAGACGCGGTGCCGACGGCGACGGCAGCAGCGGACGGGTGAGAGATGCCGACTAGCGAGGAAGAGCTTCGCCGCAGCCTGCGTCGCATCCACGGGCGAGGCTACAAGGCGTACAAGGAGATCCGCGGGAGCTACCGGATCGGCGATCTCGAGCTCCACGTCGACCACGTGCAGGGCGACCCCTTCGCGGCGCCGTCCCTGGTTCGAGCGCGCTTCCCCCAGGAGTGGGCGTCCCTCCCGCAAGAGCTCTTCGCGAAACCCGTGCGCCGTACCGCCCTTGCGGACTTCCTGGCGCGGCGGGTGGCGGCCAGCATCCACCGAAGAGCCCGAGGCCGGCGCGGCTCGGGAAAGAGCGGACTGATCTTCATCGACGCTGGAGGGCAGGAGGTGCTGGAGAGAACGGCGGTGGCGATCGACCCGCAGTGGGTCGAGGCGCGGCTCCAGGTCGGACTCCCCGCAGCCGGCCGCCGGGTGCTGGGAGACGAAGCCGAAGCTCTTCTGTGTGACGAGCTGCCGCGGATCGTCGACGAGGGACTCCTCTGGGAGCGACTTCCCCGAGAGAGTGCGACTCACTTCGTCCTCTGCGTGGAGAACCAGGAGTGGATTCGGGAGCAGCTCCCCGACCGTGGGCTCGTCGCCTTCGTCGCCGACTCTTCGGTACTCCCTCGCGAGAGCGGCGCCAGCGACCGACCGATGGGCGAGGGGTCGGTGCGGTTCCGCGCTCCGGAAGCCCTGCGCGTGAGCTTCGAGCTTCCCCATCCCGTCGATTCGCAAGACCCGGATTCTACCCGGATCTCGGGACTCGGAATTCCCCGGGGAGTGACGCTGATCGTCGGAGGGGGCTATCACGGAAAGTCTACACTGCTGCGCGCGCTCGAGCGCGGTGTCCATCCCCACGTCCCCGGCGACGGCAGGGAGCTCGTCGTCGCCGAACCCGGCGCGGTGAAGATCCGTGCCGAGGACGGCCGTCGCGTCGAGGCCTGCGACATCAGCAGCTTCATCGATGACCTCCCGCAGGGACGCAGCACCAGGAGCTTCGCCAGCGACGACGCGAGCGGAAGCACCAGCCAGGCGGCCAACATCGTCGAGGCCCTCGAGCTCGGCGCGACCACGCTGCTGCTGGACGAGGACACCTCGGCCACCAACTTCATGGTCCGGGACGCGCGCATGCAGGCCCTGGTGCACGAAGACCACGAGCCCATCACGCCCTTCGTGGACAGGGTGCGCGAGCTCTACGAGCGACTGGGCGTCTCCACCGTGCTGGTGATGGGTGGCTGTGGCGACTATTTCGACGTCGCCGATACCGTGATCGAGATGCGGGAGTACCTACCCGCCGACGTGACCGCAGAGGCGAAGTCGATCGCCGCATCGCATCAGACGCGGCGCCGCATCGAGACGCGGCGTCCCCTGGCCGCGGCGACCCGTCGCGTTCCCGTCGCGGAGAGCCTCGACCCATCGCGCGGGCGACGCGAGGTGAAGATCGATGCGAAGGCCGTCGACCTGCTCGTCTTCGGGACCGAGCGCATCGACCTGCGGGGGCTGGAACAGCTCGCCGACGTCAGCCAGACCCGCGCGGTGGGCTACGCGATCGAGCTGGCCCGGGAGCGTTTCATGGGTGAGGGAGCGACGCTCGGCCAGGTGATGGATGCGGTGGAGAGCACCCTCGACGAGGAAGGCCTCGAAGCCCTGGATCCCTTCCGCCGCGGCGAACGACATCCCGGCAACTTCGCCCGCCCGCGGCGCTTCGAGATCGGCGGCGTCCTCAACCGCCTGCGCACCTTGCGCATCGAGCGCGGTGACGACTGACGACCGGGAACCGATTCCATGGAGGAGATCCGGATGGGAGAAGCAGACCCTGGACTGCAGCGGCGCGAGTTCCTGAGGGATTCGGCTGTGGCGGTCGGTGCCGTGCTGCTCTGCAGCTGCTCGCCGCGGAGCTCTCGGCGTTCCGAAGGCAGCGGCGAAGCGCAAGACGACTACTACACCTCTCGCAAGACAGAGCTTCTGGATGGCTTCGACGAGCTCCGAGAGCACACCAGCAAGGTCTTGACTGCCTCCTATGGAGAGGACTTCTCGGCTGCGATCGATGCGGATGCACGCCAGGAGTTCGAAACGCTGATTCCCGAGATCCCGTACATCGGCGGAGACAGCAACGAGCTGACCGACGAGCTGATTCAGGCGTCGATGGGGCTGGCGCTGTATCGCGCCATGAAGAAGCGCGGAAAGACCGTGGAAGAAATCGGGAAGGTTCTCTACCGGACCGTAGAGGCCATGGCCACCTCCTATCCAAGGCTCCTCACCCGTGCCATCGGGTTCTACCAGATGAGCGGATTCGGACAGCGGCCGATGCGCAGAGCCGCACTGGAATCGCAAGAACGGATCTACCCCGATGATTGGGTCTTCCACTTCGTGGAGGGTGACGGAGAAGCATTCGACTGGGGGATCGACTTTACCGAATGCGGAATCGTCAAGTTCTTCCGCGCGGAGGGAGCCGAAGAGCTGGCGCCGTACATGTGCCTGTCGGACTATCCGTTGAGCGAGGCCTTCGGCACCGGTTTGATTCGAAACACGACCATTGCCGAGGGTGCAGAGAGATGTGACTTTCGCTTCAAACGCGGAAGAGACACCCAACAGGGCTGGCCGCCTGCAGCAGGAGCCACGCCGGAGGAGACTGGATGAGCGAGGTCAGCCACGAAACCGTCGACAGCGGCGGAGTCAAGATTCACTACGCCAAGGCGGGGAAGGGACCGCTGGTGGTGTTCATCCACGGGTTTCCGGATTTCTGGTACTCGTGGCATCACCAGATGCGGGGTCTCGCCGGCGAATACACCGTCGTCGCTCTCGATACGCGCGGCTACAACCAGAGCGACAAGCCCAAAGGCGTCGAGCACTACGACATGGCGCTGCTGGTCGGAGATGTCGCTGCGGTGATCCGGAACGAGGGTCGCGAGAAGGCCGTCATCGTCGGGCACGACTGGGGTGGCGCCATCGCCTGGGGCTTCGCGGCGATGATGCCCGCCATGACCGAAAGGCTCATCATCGTGAACCTGCCGCACATCCAGAACCTGGTGCGGGAGCTGCGGGACAATCCGCAACAGCACGCCAATTCGCAGTACGCCCGGAACTTCCAGCAGCCGGACTCGCACGAGAGCCTGGACGCGGCCACGCTCGCGAAACTGGTGGCTCGCGGTGACGCCGATCTCGAGGCGAAGTACCAGACCGCCTTCGAGAACTCGAGCTTCGACGCCATGATGAACTACTACCGGCGCAACTATCCTCGCGAACCCTACTCGGAAGATGCCGCGGGTCTCCCCAAGGTTCAGTGCCCGGTGCTCCAGTTCCACGGGCTCGACGACTGGGCCTTGCTGCCCGGAGCGCTCAACGACAGCTGGAACCAGGTCGAGAAGGACTGGACACTCGTCACGCTTCCCGGTACCGGCCACTGGGCGCATCACGAGCAGGCCGATCTGGTCACCGACACGATGAAATGGTGGCTGGCCATCCGAAGATGAATCCGTCCCCAACCAGCCCTGGCTAGACGACTCTCAAGCGCGCGTCCCGGAGCGCCGATCCTCCGTTGGCATCCCACCGGAGGAGCCGGGAATGAACGAGCTGGGCAGGCTGGTCGCGGTGCGTTGCCTCGACAAGGCCATCATCAAGGGATTGACCTTCGACTTCCGTCCCAACCGCGACTTCTTCCACGTCCAGGAGGAGAGCGGTGTGGCTCCGGTGCGGGTTCCCATCGAGAACCTGAAGGCCATCTTCTTCATCAAGACGCTCGGGCGAGATCCCAGCTGTGTGGACAAACGATCCTTCGAGCAGCGAGTCGGTCCGGAGAAGAAGGTGTGGATCGAATTCGTCGATGGCGAGAAGATGGCGGGGTGGTCGAGCTCCTTCAGCTCTCCGCGCGCAGGCTTCTTCGTCTTTCCGGCCGACCCGAACTCCAACACGGAGATGGCGTATGTCTTCCGCTGCGCGATCGCCCAGATGGAAGAAGGGGAGCGCGCCGAGCAAGCGGCCCGAGAGTTCAACTCCTGCCAGCCCGAGCCCCTACGGTCGGCCCGCGAGCCCGGCTCCTCCAAGCAAGGGCCCCCGCCGTCGGCCTGGGAGCTGAAGAGCGCCAAGGACTTCGCCGTGGGCGCCTACCGCATGGTCCTCAAGAAGCGCGAGCGATCCCGCCGGAACACCGGCTGAACCCCCAAGGGCCCCCACGAGCGCGTACACCGGAAGTCGTGGCTGGGCTACCGTGGTCGGCGTGCGCCATCGGATCGTTGATTGGGGGCCGAGGCGGCGACTCGTGCCTGGCGGTGCGTGATGGGTGAGTCGAAAGCCCGTCTGCTGGAGCGCTGGCGCGAGCGGCGCGCCGCCGATCCTTCGGGTTCGCGCACCAGGGACGTGCTCTGGCTTCTCCTGGTGCTTCTGATCGTCTACCTCGTCTTCGGAGACAACCCCTGGCAAGACGGAATCGCGGAGCGCGTCCAGAAGGGAAAGCGGATCCGGCCGATCGACTACTGGGTGAGCTACGCCTACTGGGTCGCGGCGGCCAACGCGTTCATCCTGGGGCTTCTCCTGCGTTTCCATCGCCTCTGGCGCGCACCGGGAGCTGCCCCGCGCTGCGCCGAGTTCGCCCGGCCCGATTCGAGACTCCACCCGATCGGCTGGGTCCTGGTGGCGCTGGCGATCGCTACCAGTGCGAGCCTGGCCTACCCGCGGCTCGACCAGAGCCTCTGGGACGACGAAGAGACCAGCGTGCGCACCGCCATCGCGGGCGCCTATTACGTGAACGACGAAGGGGAGCTCCGCTTCCGGAAATCCGATCTGCGCGACACGTTCTTCAGCTACCGATCGCCCAACAACCACATCGTCCACAACCTGATCGCGCGGATCCTTCACACGGTCTGGTCCGCTGTGACCCCAGGAGAGGATCGCCGGGTGGACGACTTCGCAGTCCGCCTGCCCGCCTTCCTGTTCGGAATGGCCTCGCTGGCGTCGCTGGCGTACTTCCTGTGGCGGATGGGATTTCCCTGGGCGGGCGTGTTCGGCGCCTGGTTTCTGGCGCTCCATCCCTGGCACCTGCGGTACGCGAGCGAGGCGCGCGGCTATTCGCTGGTGTTCGCCCTGGTTCCGCTGGTGTGGGCTGTCTTGCTCGACGCCCTCTACCACGGCAGCTGGCGCCGCTGGGCGGCCTTCGGGGGCGTCCAGTTCGTGCTGCTCTGGGCCTTTCCGGCGGCGGTCTATCTGCTCGTCCTCACCAACCTGCTCGCCCTGGGCACCATCCTGACCCGACACCGCGGCCAGACGCGTGCGCAGCAGGGAGTGCGCTGGTTCAGCGTGAACCTGTTCGGCGCAATGCTGTGGGCACTGCTGATGGCGGGAAACGTCGCCCAGCTGATCGAATGGCTGGAGCGAAAGGGGGCTCGCGACCTCGGCAGCCGGTGGATCAAGACGACTCTGGCCTACTTCCTCTCCGGGATGCCCTGGACGCATCGCCGGCACGGATTCGATCCCGTCTACCCCGAGCTCGCGGATCTCGCGGCGCAGACACCTTGGCTCTTCTACGCGGCCGTCGCCACCACCGCCGCGCTCCTCTTGCTAGGAACCCTCCGGCTGCTGCGAGAGGGCAACTATCGCCGCTGGGTCGCCCTCTTGCTCCTGGCTCCGGGGCCACTCACCTGGTGGGTCGGCTACCTGCGCGGCCATCACATGCACAACTGGTATCTGGTCTTCGTTCTGCCGTCGTTTGCAGCGCTGGTCGCACTGGGAGGCACATCGGTCTTCCGTTGGGCCCGGCCCCCAGCGCTCTCGGCGGCGCTCACTGTCGTCCTGTGCGGTGTCTATCTCTTGGGCCTGGTGAGCTGGACGGCGGCGCCGCGAACGGCGCTGCGCACGCGCTCGGTTCAGCCGTACAAGGAATCGGTCCTGCTCACCCGGGGCACGCTCGATCCCTTCGACCCGGGCCAGGAACAGTCCATCACGGTCTCCTTCTCCGACCCACCCGATTACTACGACCCTCGGGTGCACATCGTCGAGACGACGGAGGAGCTGCGGGCCTGGCTCGAGCGGGCCGACCGTGAGGGCCGGCCCCTGTACGTCAACCTGGGCCGCCTGATCCGGCTGCCCAAGAGGCACCCGGAGCTGTTGGCGCTGGTCGAGCGAGAGGACCTCTTCGAACAGGTCGCCTTGCTGCACGGCTTCGAACCGTTGATGAGCCGGAAGATCCTTCGCTACCGGCCGGGCAGCCGCGCCGTTTTCGACGCCGACACGCGAGGCCCTGCCAGCGCCGCCCCAGCCTCGATTCAGGGAGCCCGGTGAGAGATGCGGGCCATCAGCGCGAGGACCAGGAGCCCCTGGCCCATCAGCAGGGAGGTCGCCGGATCGGGGACGGCGCGGACCTGCTCGTCGATCCCCGGAACGCGCGCGTTCGGGTCGAAGTCCCCCGGTTCGAGAACGCTCTTCAGGCGAAGATAGTCGTCCACGCTGAGCGCCAGCAACGCGCAGCTCATCTCCAGGAAGTTCCAGGAGATCACGTCGACGGCGCCGGTATCGAAGACCGAAAGATTGCCGCCTGGGACGACGCCGAGATTCGGGAGGGCCCGGGGAATCTCGTCACCGGCACTCCAGCTGCCGACGCCCTTGGGGAAGAGCGCGGTGACGCTGAAGAGATAGGCGGGATCTCTCGCCGTCGCAGTCCAGCCGATCACCATGCCACTGCTCTCACCGTCGGCCGCCGCAAACGGCCCCATCACGGTGAGGCCGGCGGTCCCGAAATCCGGCTCGTGGACGCGGGAGATGGCGACCAGATCCGCGCGAACGGACACCACGACGCCGCTCCACACCAGCGTAGCGCCTGGCAGCTGGCCGGCAGGGACGAGCTCCGAGAGGGAAATCGCCCGGGCCGTGGCGATGGGCCCGAGGACGATCAGAAGAGCCGCCGCGGCCCCGGCGAGCCGGGAGATCGCAGCCGATCCGGAGTTGCGTATGAGTTGCGTGCGCATGAGCACGCATATCGGGCAGGCAAATGTCGAACTTGAAGGGTTTTTCGAAATCCTCAGGGAGGCGGGGGAAGCACCCCCAAGGCGTGGGTGGCAATGCAAGCGCCGTAGGCGAGCGGAGTCGACGAGACTGGCCGAGCGAAGATCGAGAAGGCAGGCGCCGTAGCTCGCTCCTGATGTGCCGGTACGCGAGCTGGCGGGAAGAAGTGGGCTAGCGCCTGCGGCCTGCGAAGGCGAGCATGGCGAGACCGAGGCCCAGCTGGGCCAGGGTGACGGGCTCGGGCACGAGCTGCCCGCCCACGATCAGGTCGGATCCGGTGCCCGTGAGAGGTGTTGGACCCGGATGGTTCCCAAAGCCGGAGTAGTCGGTAGGGGCGGTGTAGTCGTAGCCGTAGAGGCGGAATGTAACAGTGCCCGGCCGCGTTCCGAGGGCGGAGATGTTCGCGTTGCTGAACAGGACCTGCTCGTCGGCCGCCGACGTAGAGATGTTGAAGGCAGCCAGGCTGCTCGCGTAGCCGTCGTAGCTGGCGCGGAGCTGCCAGAGCTCGGCGCCGTGGTTCCCTGCCTGGATGCCTCGGAACAGGGAAAGCGTGATGTCCTCGTAGACGATCCAGTATCCCGGGTCTGCGGTGACCGAGAACTCGTAGTACCGGGTGAGATCGGGCGCCGCTGCGCTGGTCCCCCAGTCGGCGGCGGCGGTGAAGCAGCAGTAGCCACCGGGCCAGGGCGTCACGTTCACCGGCGTGAGATCCGCCCCGCTCACCTCAGGCAACAGGCCCACCGCACTCGCCGTATTTCCATCCGACCCCAGGATGTCCCAGTTGATGATGGGAGCGGCTGAGGCCACTGGAGCCAGCAGCAGAATCGCGCATACCAGCCACAGCGACGCCGTCCGGGGAATCGCACGCGCGGAGCAGGCTCTGAAATAGACGTTTCGCATCAAAGGTCGCATCGGCGGAAGGAGGTACTGGGATGAGGAAAGAATGCACCGCAACGATTCTCTATCGATCCAGTCCTGGTTGCCCCTGGGGGCATTCGATTGCCCCGGCATCTCACTCGACCCCTTTGACACCGTGGTAAATCGCTCGAGAATCGTGCAGTGTGCCGACGAATGGCGCCGTTCGTTGACTGTCGAGGATGGAGGCTCTCATGGAAGCGATCGCACGCACTCGCCAGGGTCGGGTGGAAGGCCGGGAGAAGGAAGGGGTCCTTCTCTTCGCAGGAATCCCCTACGCGACCCCACCCACCGGTGAGGCGCGATTTCTCCCGCCCCGCCCTCATCCGGGGTGGGAGGGACTACGCCCGGCGAAGCGTTTCGGAAAGGTGGCACCCCAGGTGCCCTCCCCGCTCGGGGGGTTCCTGGATGCGTTGAATCTCGACTGGGACGAGGACTGCCTCACACTGAACGTCGCCACACCCGCGCTCGACGACGCCGCGCGCCCGGTGATGGTCTGGATCCACGGGGGAGCGTTTCTCACCGGAGCCTCCGCTACGCCCTGGTACAACGGCGCATCCTTCGCTCGGAGGGGTGACCTCGTCGTGGTCAGCATCAACTACCGGCTCGGCGCTCTGGGCTTTCTGTATCTCGCCGAGCAACGCGACGAGCTGTCCCGATCGGGGAACAACGGCATCCTCGACCAGATCGCCGCCCTCGAGTGGGTCCGCGACAACATCCGCTGCTTCGGCGGAGACCCCGACAATGTGACGATCTTTGGCGAATCCGCCGGTGGCATGAGCGTGGGAACGCTGCTGGGCGCACCCGCGGCAAGGGGGCTCTTCCACCGGGCGATTCCCCAGAGCGGGGCCTGCCACAACTCGCTTTCCCGGGATGCCGCGGCGCGGGTCGCGGAGCTGTTCTCCGAGAAGGCGGGCGTCTCGGACGTCGACGAGCTGCACCGGCTTCCGGTGGAGAGGATCCTCGAAGCTCAGACGTCGACGATCCTCCAGCTTGCGAGCGGCCGCGGCGCGATCGGCGATGGGAAGAAGGTGCCCCTGGGACTGGCGTTCCAGCCGGTGGTCGACGGAGAAGTCCTGCCGAAGCCCCCTATCGAGGCGGTGAGGGAGGGCGCCGCGGCCGACGTCGCGCTCCTCACCGGGACCAACCTCGACGAGCAGCACCTCTTCCTGTTCGCGAACCCGCCCAAGCTCGACCGCGCGAAGCTCGTCAGCTGGCTGGACCGCGTCTTCGGAGCGGACGCAAGAGCGCTCGACACCTACGCATCCAGTCGGCCCGAAGCCAGCGAGGATGACCTGTTCTCTGCGTTTCTCACCGACCAGACCTTTCGAATCCCCGCCATCCGCCTCGCGGAAGCCCAGAGCGCCCATCAGGAGCGCACCTATCTCTATTTGTTCACCTGGGCGTCGCGCGCCTTCGACGGCCGTCTGGGAGCCTGCCACGCCCTCGAGATTCCCTTCGTCTTCAACAACCTCGCGCGCGGAGGAGTGGAGGCTTTTCTCGGCAAGGGCAGTCCACCGACGCGGCTCGCGAAGGCGATGCACGATGCGTGGATCGCCTTCGCACACCGCGGAGAGCCGAACCACCCGGGAATCGAGCACTGGCCCGTCTTCGAGACATCCCGGCGCGCCACCATGGAGTTCGGTGACCGGATCGGGATCCTCGACGATCCGAACGCCTCGGAGCGCAGGCTCTGGGATGGACTTCTCTGAGCTCTAGACTGCTTTTCTCACCAGGTCGCGTAGCGAGGGCGCCGAGAGTGCCGCAGATTCGCGGCCCTCGGACCGGAGGGCGGCGAAGGCATACTGGGCAGTACGTCGAGGCGGCCGGAGGGAGAAGGTCGCGAAGGTGCGGTGCTATCGGCGCCCGCAGTAGCGAGCTGGTGAGAAATGCAGGCTAATCCTCGGATCGGGTCAGCGGCACGAAGCGGACCGGGAAGAGCTTGGTCGTCCGGATTCCCTCCTCGGTGCGCTCGAGGACGCGGAGATCCTGACTCCATCCACCCACCGGGATCACCAGACGTCCACCGACGGCGAGCTGTTCGATGAGCGGCTCGGGCACCTTCTCGGGTGCGGCGGTCACGATGATCCCGTCGAAGGGCGCCTGGTCCGGGAGGCCCGCGTAGCCGTCGCCGGTGATCACCTGGACGTTCTGGTAGCCGCCGGCGGCGAGCGCGGTTCGCGCCCTCTCCGCCAGCTCCGGGATGATCTCGATGCTGTAGATCTTCTCGACCAGTCCCGAAAGGACCGCAGCCTGATAGCCGGAGCCGGTCCCGATCTCCAACACCTTGTCGCCGGGCTGCGGATCGAGAAGCTCGGTCATCACCGCGACGATGTAGGGCTGGGAGATCGTCTGACGGTGACCGATCGGGAGCGGCCGGTCCTGATAGGCGCTCCGACGAGCCGCCTCCGGAACGAATCGATGGCGCGGAACGCTGCGCATCGCCCCGAGGACACGCGGATTCTCCACGCCGCGCGCCTGGATCTGGTGCTTCACCATCTCCTCGCGCAGGGCCTCCCAATCCGGAGGCGACGAGTGGCAGATCCGGGCACCGCCGAAGGCCAGCAGCGCGAGGCCAACCAGGGTGAGGACGAAGACGAGGCTGATCTCGGTCGTGGTCATGGCGGTTCCGCCGCTCACGTGGTCCCCCCGCCCCAGAATTTCCGGCGGCGAACCCCTTCGCGCAAGGCCGGGTGAGCTCCCGGCTCGGCGTGGTGCGGGGCCATGGGGCGCGACAGCTCCGCGGTCTGGCGGAATTTGATTAGGTCCCTTATTGTATGGTTCCTCATCAGACGAGGCGCGTGTGTTCTGCCCCCGCGATCTGCCCAGCTTCGCCGAGATCCGCGAGCTCACCAAGGACATCCTCGGGGTCGAGCCGACCGCCATCTTCACGGCGATGCGGACTCTCGAGGTCGCAGACACCCTCGCCGACGCCGTCGAAGCCAACCTTCGCCATCAGTTCGGCCTATCGATCGGCCGCTTCTCCCTGCTGATGATCCTGCACCGCCATTCGGAATCCGAGCTCACGCCGTCGGACCTGGCGCGGCGAGCGGCGGTGACCCGGGCGACTGTGACGGGGCTCCTCGACGGTCTCGAGGAGGAAGGCCTGGTCGAGCGGCAGGCCCATTCCACCGACAGGCGCCGGATCGCCCTCAAGCTGACGGAGGGCGGAAGGGCCTTCATCGCCCGGCTGATTCCCGCCTACGCCCCGCGACTCTCCGCCGTGGCGAACGGGCTCTCCGAGAAGGAGCGAAGGCAGTTTCTGCGTCTTCTGGACAAGATTCAGGTCGGCCTCGAGACCCTGCGCGCGCCCGGAAAGGACAGGGTCCTGGCGTGAAGCATCGAACTCCGAGCTGCGTTCCCGCCCTCGCCGCCGTGGTGATCGCCGGGCTGCTCGCGTGGCTGACCGGCTGCGACGAGCCACAGGCCAGCGGCCAGGGAGGGGAGCAGGCGCCGGCGAAGGGCTCGCCGCTTCGCACCGCGGTGCGCGTGCGAGTCGCCCCGGTGGTCGAAGAGAGCATCGAACGATCCGGCACCGTCTCCGGCGTGGTGCACGCGTTCCACCGAGCCAGCATCGCCGCGGAGGCCACCGGGCGGGTGGTGGAGAGACACGTGGAGCCGGGGGAAGTCGTCGAGGCCGGGCAAGCCCTGATCGAGCTCGACGCCACCCGTCTGCGTCTGGCCGTGGAGCAGGCGGAGGCGACGCTTCGGACCCGGGAGATCGATCTCGCCGAGGCGAGTCGCGAGCTCGGGCGCGGCGACCGGCTGCTGGGCGACGACGCCATCAGCCAGAGTCGCCACGACGCCCAACGCTTCGCCGTGGATCGAGCCAAGAGCGCAGAGAGCCTGGCCCGCGTCGCCCTGCGCACCGCAAAGCGGAACCTGGCGGATGCCACGGTGCGGGCCCCCTTTGCGGGCAGCGTGGAGGAGGTGCAGGTGGACGTGGGCGATCACGTGAGCCCCGGCAGGCCGCTGGCCACTCTGGTGGATTTCTCCCGGGCGCGGATCCACGCCGGCGTCACCGGCACCGAGGCCGCCGGACTGACGTCGGGGACGCCCGCGCCCGTGATCCTGGAAGAGCTGGGTGGAATCGCCGTCGAGGCGGAGATCCGCAGCGTCGGCCGCATCGCCGACCCGGCGAGCGGTACCTACACGGTCGAGCTCTGGCTCGACAGCCCCGATGGACTGCTGCGCGAGGGCATGGTGGCCCAAGTGGCGCTTCCCGTGGAGGCGGGTCGGCGCTACCCCGTGGTGCCGCGAGCCGCGCTGCTTCGAAGCGAGGCCGGCGTTGCGGTCTTCGTGGTCGAGCAGAGCAGCGGCGAGCCGCGCGCCGTAGCGCGGCCGGTGCGGATCGGCCACAGCAATGCGGAGAAGGTCGAAGTGCTGGAGGGGGTGTCGGTCGGCGAGGAGGTGGTGATCGACGGCCTCTTCGCCCTGCGCGACGGCGCCCCGGTTCTGGTCGAGAAGACCTCCTTCGTTGGCGCTCCCTCGGAAGGCTAGAACGTGGATCGCCTGATCCGTTACTTCGCCGAGCGTCACCTGGTGGTCCACGTGATGGTGGCCACATTGGTCGTGGTCGGCTACGCCACGGCCACCCGCACCGCCCGCGAGGGCATGCCCAACGTCAGCATGCCGATGATCGTGGTGAATGCCGTCCTGCCCGGTGCCGCCGCCCGCGACGTCGAGACCAAGGTGACCATCCCCGTCGAGGAGGCCATCGAGGAGGTAGATGGCGTCAAGTCCTTCTACACCGTGATCAGCGACAATCTCTCCAACACCGTCGTCGAGCTCTACGAGGACTTCGACGAAGCGCAGATAAGGGAAGCCGAGCAGGACATCCGCCAGGCCATCGACGCCATCAACGACTTCCCACCGGAGATGGACGAAGACCCGGTGATCTCGCGAATGAACCCCGGCAAGCTCCCGGTGCTCGAAATCGCCCTCTCCGGACCGATCGAGGCGGTGGTCCGCTCGGCAAAGCTCCTGGAGCGGCGGATTCGACCACTCGACACGGTTTCCCAGGTCACGCTGGTGGGTCTGCAGGACCCCGAGGTCCGGGTGCTGGTCGATCCCGAGCGCGCCCGGGAGCACGGCGTCACGCTGCTGGAGGTGGTGCGCGCCGTGGAGCGCCGCAATGTCTCGAGCACCGGCGGGATGCTGGAGACCGATCGCGACCGCCGCCAGGTCGTGCTGTGGAGCCGCTACGAGAGACCGGAAGAGGTCGGCGAGACGGTGCTGCGCTTCCTGCCCGGCGGAGGTGCGGTGCGCGCGCGCGACGTGGCGCGCATCGAATCGGGCCGGGTGGACACCGGCCTCCTCGCCCACACCAACGCCGAGCCGGGCGTATCGGTGGTGGTCCGCAAGCGGGAGACCGCGGACATTCTCGAATGCGTGGACGCGGTGCGGCGCGTGGTCGAAGCCACGCCGCTTCCTCCGGGCGTGCACTACGCCCTGGTGGACGACGAGTCCTTCGAGACCCGAAACCGCCTCGAATTGATGGCCAACAACGGGATGATCGGCGTGGTGCTGGTGGCCATCGTCCTGTTCGGCTTCCTGACACCGGCCGCGGGCATCTGGGTGATGGTGCAGATCCCACTGGTCTTCCTCGGCGTCCTGGCGTTGATGCCCCACGCCGGCATCACAGTCAACATCATCTCGCTGGCCGGCTTCGTGGTGGTGCTGGGGATGCTGGTGGACAACGCGGTGGTCGTCGCCGAGAGGATCACCGTCAAGCGACAGGAAGGTCTCGACCGCAACGAGGCCGCCGTCGAGGGCACCTCCGAGGTGGCGCGTCCCGTGACCGCGGCGGCGGTGACCACGGTGCTCGCCTTTCTGCCGATGTGGGCGATCGGCGGACTCCCCGGCAAGGTGGCCTGGAACATTCCCGCCGTAGTGGTGCTGGCGCTGCTGATCGCGCTTCTCGGCGCCTTCTTCATCCTGCCCTCCCACCTCTCCGGGGAGCGAACCGGCGGCAAGGCGGCGCCGAAGAGGGCCTTCATGGTCCGGCTCGAGGCCCGCTACCGCCGCCTGCTCGGCCTGGTTCTCCATCACCGCGCCCTGGTGATCGGCGTCGCGCTGGCAGTCTTCCTGGGGATCATGCTCGGACTGGTGCCTCGGACCGGCTTCGTGATGTTCCCCCAGGACGACTCCGACGCCCTCCACATCAAGGTGACCACTCCGTTGGGAACGCCGCTGGAGCAGACGGAGGCGGCGGTGGCGTCTATCGAGCGACAGCTTCCCGGGTTGATCGGAGAGGACCTGGTCGCCGTGACTGCACGCGTGGGCCACAAGGAGACCGGCCGCTTTGCGACGGACCGGGAACGCGGCGCCGCGGAGAACGAGGCGCTGATCAGTGCGCTCTTCCACAACATCGGACGCGAGCGCACCAGCGCCGAGTGGATCCAGGAGCTGGAGCGGACCCTCGCGGTCCCGGACTCGGTCGAGATCGTCTACGAGGCCGACATGATCGGCCCGGTCCACGGGCTGCCCGTCACGGTCCACGTCGAGTCCAACGACAACCAGGTGCGGCGGGGCACAGCCCTGGAGGTGGCCGAGTGGCTGCGGGCTATCGAGGGCGTCACCAATCTGGAGATCGACGAGCGGCCAGGCACGCCGCAGCTGGACCTGAACCTCGACTACCAGAAGCTCGCGCTTCGCGGGCTCGACGCCGAGGACGTGGGCCTCACCCTGAAGGCCGCCTTCTTCGGCCTGGTCGCCTCGGAGCACCGCGACCTCGACGACACCACCGACATCCGGGTGATGTTCGACCCCTCCGCCCGCCGCTCCATCGACGCGCTTCTCGAGACGCCGGTCCGAGCGAGCCGAGGCGAGCTGGTGCGGCTCCGCGACGTGGTGAAGCCGGTGGACTTGCCGGGAGTCTCGGCGATCTACCACCGGGAGGGCCAGCGCACCGCCACGGTGTCGGCGAGCTTCGTGCCCGGGAGCCATCACACGGCGCTTTCGATGGCGGCGCGCATCGAGAGCGAGCTGGTCCCGCGCTACGCGAGCATTCCCGACCTGCGCATCTACAACGGAGGCGAGGCGGAAGACACCCGCGAGGTCACCGCCGACCTCGGCGTCGCAGCGATCCTCGCCGTGATTGGAATCACCGTGGTCATCACCCTGATGCTCGGCTCTTTCCTCGAGGCGGCCTTCGTGGTGGCCGTAGTTCCCTTCTCCGCGGCCGCGGTGGTGCTGACCTTCTTCCTGCACGGTAAGCCGCTCTCCCTCCTGGCCATGATGGGAGCCATTGGCCTGGCCGGCGTCGTCGTGAATGCGGCGATCGTGATGGTGGACTCGATCCACCGCCAGCTCCTCAGCGTCGATGGCGACGACCCGCGCGCCCGGCGGGAGGCCATCATCGACGCGGTGGTAGCGCGGCTCCGACCGGTTCTGGTCACCAGCCTCACCACCCTCGGTGGCGTGATGCCGACCGCCTACGGCCTCGGCGGCTACGACGCCGTGGTGAGTCCCATGTCCCTGGCCCTGGGCTGGGGACTCGCCCTCTCGACCTTGGTCACGCTGCTGCTGGTGCCCACGCTCTACACATTGGCCGGCGATCTGCGTGGACTCGGCGGACTCGGTTATCGCGCGCGACTGGCAGCGCTCAGGAGGCCTAGCGGGGACGTTCCTGCGTAACTGCCTTCTTGCCATGCAAGAAGGCAGTTACGCAGGAACGTCCCCGCTAAAGGCGTTCCCGGCAGCCGAGATACTGGGCTTTGTAGAGCCGGGCGCGCGCTTCGACCTTGCTTGCCACCCCGAGGAGCCAGGGCTTTTCCCGGTGAGTACCTCGCGCGAAACCGCCCGGCCCCTCGTGGTAGGCGAGGTACAGATTGTGGGCGTCGTGCTTCTCCACCCCGGTGCGCCGGTGGATCAGGTCGCCGTACCAGCCGATGAAGTCGGCCACGTCGGCGAAGTCGTCGCGGTCGGCGCCGCGGTGTCCGGTGGCGCGGATGTAGTCGCCCCAGGTGCCATCCTTGACCTGGCCGTAGCCGTAGGCGGAAGAGCGCCGTCCGACCGGGAAGATCCAGAGCACCCGCCGCCAACCGGGTCGGGCGTCGGCGCGGAAACGACTCTCCTGGTGCACGAAGGCCATCTGCACCGACTCGGGCACTCCCCAGCGCTGGAAGGAACGCCTCACACCTTCGTACCATTCGCTCTTCTCGTGGAAGATCTGACACAGATCGTCGGCGTTCCGGGGAGGCCTGGTGGCGCACGACTGAAACAGCAACACCAGGACTACGGCGATGGTCAGAAGCCTCCCCGTGTGGAGGGCCATGCGCTCCCAGGGACCGAGCCGGACGTTAGCCTGCATTTCTCACCAGCTCGCTACTGCGGCCGCCGATGGCACCGCATCTTCGCCTCAGCTCTCCAGACGCTGTTCGCCCATCATCTCGCGCACCCGGACGTGAAAATCGTAGGGGTAGACGAGGTCGAGCGCCGAGACCTCTTCGAGACGCCCGACGGATTCCTGATCCAGTGCGAGATCTGCCGCGCCCAGGTTGTCCTCGAGCTGTTCCATGCTGCGCGCGCCAAAGATGGGAGAGGTCACCCCCGCCTGACACATCACCCAGGCGAGGGCCACCTGGCTCGGAGTCTTCCCCAGAGTCCCGGCCACCTCGGTCACCACGCGTGCGATCTCCAGATTCCTCTCGGAGCTGAAGCGCTCCTGGTTCGTGTTGTCGACGGAGGCGCGGGAGCCGTCGGGGGGCGCCTGGCCCTTCTTCATCTTCCCGGTCAGCAGGCCACCGGCCAGGGGGCTCCAGGGGATCACGCCGATCCCCTCCTCGATGCAGAGCGGCAGGTGCTCCCGCTCGATGAAGCGGCAGATCAGGGAGTACTGGGGCTGCAGGCAGTCGAAGCGCGCGGTTCCCAGCTCCCGGGCAAGGGCGTTGGCCTTCATCAGCTGCCACGCCGAGTAGTTGGAGCACCCGGCGTAGCGAACCTTCCCGGAGCGAATGCAGTCGTCGAGGGCACCCAGGGTCTCGTCGAGGGGAGTGGTGGGATCGTAGGCGTGCACCTGGTAGAGGTCGATGTAGTCGGTGCCGAGACGCCGCAGACTGGCCTCGACGGCGTCGAGGATGTGCTTGCGCGACAGGCCGAGATCGTTGGGCCCGCCTCCCATCGGGCCGGCGACCTTGGTCGCCAGCACCAGGCTCTGCCGTTTGTCCCGGATCGCGCGTCCTGTGATCTCCTCCGACACGCCGCCCACGTAGACGTCGGCGGTATCGATGAAGTTGCCGCCCGCCTCCACGAACCGGTCCACGATCGCCTTGGAGGTCGGCTCGTCACAGCCCCACTGCGGATGTCCGAAGGTCATCGCACCCAGGCAGAGATTGGACACCTTGAGACCGGTGCGTCCGAGCTTTCGAATCCTCATGACTCGCCCTCCTTGGCATCGTTCAGCGACGATAGGGAGCCTTGACCACGATCTTCACCGGCTCCCCCGCGCGGAGGCGTCCCTCGATGGGTCGATCGTTGGCGACGGCGGTCTCCTCGAGGCTCCAGACATTCCCGGTGCGGCGCGAGAGAGCCGCCAGGCTCTCCCCCTCGCGAGCCTTGGCGACGCGCAGCCGAAGCTCGGTGATTCCGTCGCGCTCGCCCCGGGTGAGCGGACGGAAGCTCCGGGCCACGTCGCGGAAGGTCCCCGCGTAGTCGCCGAAGCTGCCGGACGGCGAGATCCCCAGGAGGCGAAACATCGCGCGCGGATGCGCGACCCAGGTCAAGTCCGCCAGCGCCGGCCCCTGCTGGGTCTGGAGCTCCACCCGGGTGCGATAGGCCGGAAATCCACCGATCCGCTCGCCTTTGCCCTTCCCCAGCTGGAGCTGGTTGTTCTGGGCGAAGAGCTGCGCCGCCTGTTTGGGATCTCCGCTCTCGCCCTGGGTCTGGAGCACCAGGACCGCATCGCCCCGGGGAGACTGTGCGGCGACGGCCGTCGTGGCGTTCTCGGTCTTCCAGCCGCGTGGGAAGTCGAGAGCGAAGTCGAGACCGGGGTGCAGGAAGCTCTCCTCGCGAAAGAGCCCCAGGGCTGGATCGGGTCCGATCAGCAGGTTCGCCAGCTGCGCGTAGAAGGCAGAGCGCGTCGGGGCGATCGGAGCCGCTGGCGACATCTGCAGTGAGTCCGCCCGGATCGCCGTGTTCCGAACCCGCTCCCGGGTCATGGGATGCGAGTCGAGGAAGCTAGGCTGGTGCCGCTCGCCGGACTGAAGCGCGGCCGCGCGCCCGAGGGTGTTCAGGAAGCTGGCCATGGCCGCCGGATCCCAGCCTGCCTGCGCCGCCAGCTTCTGCCCGACCTCATCGGCCTGGCGCTCCTGGTCCCGGCCGTAGGAGGCGATCCACCCGGCGCCCGCCACCTGACCGATCTGGGCCGCGCCCTGGGCGGCGCCCGCTCCACCCACCGCTCCTGCCGCCGCGGTGCCGAGGGCGGCCAGCACCCCGGCGCCAATGGCGCGGGTCTCCCGCTGCGCCGAGTGACGAGCCGCCACGTGGCCGATTTCGTGCCCCACCACGTTGGCCAGCTCGGCCTCCGAGTTCGCGATGGCGAGCAGTCCCCGGGAGACGTAGACGTAGCCGCCGGGAAGTGCGAATGCGTTGGGCTCCTCCATGTCGACGACGGCGAAGCGGTAGGCCACGTCGCGTCTGGGAGAGTGACGCGCCAGTCTTTGACCGATCTCCTCGACATAGGTGGTGAGCGCCGGGGATTCGACCAGGCCCATCTCCTCGGCGACCTGGGCCGCTGTCTGCGCTCCGAGCTGGGCTTCGCGCTCGGATGACATCAGCACCAGCTCCCGCCGACCCGTGACGGGATTGATCGCGCATCCCGCCAGGAACGAGAGCAGAACCGTCAGAAGGAGGCAGGTCTGGATTCGTCTCGGCATGGCTCCAAGCTATGATTAGCCCATGACGACCGAACAGGCTGACGAGCTACGAGACGACCCTATCATCGCCTCCTTGACGCCCGACGAAAAGGAGACGCTGCAGACCCGCCATCTGGTCACCACCGGTGACGAAGTGGTCTGGGTGGAGCCGGACGGTCGGATCCGCCGCGAGAAGCTCTCGAGCCTCTACTACATTCAGACGCGCCGCGGCGTCTACCGGGTCAGCCGGATCAGCAACAAGGTGGTCGAGGTCTAGAGCGAACAAACGTTTGTTCGTTTGTGATCGAAGTAGTGCCGATCGCGCTCCGATCCAAGGCGACGGCACGGATCGCCATGTAGGCAGAAAAGGTCTAATCCTTTCGGGTCGTCCCCGGCCCCCACGCCTCGACTCGGGGGATGATGGGTCGGCCGCCGACGCGATGGGCGAGACGGCGGAGTTCCCGCCGGAAAGCTGTCGCCGAGCTCGAGAGGAGGATTTCATGAGCCCCGCCCCCCCGCTGACCGTGCTCTCCGAAGAGGAGCAGATCTTCCAGCAGACCATCCGCGAGTTCGCTCGAAACGAGCTGGCGCCGCGCGTCGCGAAGATGGATCAACAGGGGCACTACGACCCCGAGATCCTGCCCATGCTGTTCGACCTCGGCGTGATGGCGATCGAGACTCCCGATGAGCTGGGCGGCGCGGGCGGGAACTTCTTCCTGAGCGTGCTGGCGGTCGAGGAGATCTCTCGCGTCGATGCTGCGGTCGGGGTGCTGGTCGACGTACAGAACACGCTGGTGGCCAACGCCGTGTTGCGCTTCGCGAACAAGGACTTGCAGGAGCGCGTGCTGCGAAAGATGTCCAGCGACACCGTGGCCGCCTACGCGCTCTCCGAGGAGGCCGCGGGAAGCGACGCCTTCGCCCTGCAGACGCGAGCCGTCGAGGACGGCGATCACTTCGTTCTGACCGGGCGCAAGCTCTGGATCACCAACGCGGGCGAGGCCGGGATCTTCCTGGTCATGGCCAATGCGAACCCCGAGGCGGGCTACAGAGGGATCACCAGCTTCATCGTCGAGCGCGACTTCGAGGGCTTCCAGGTCGGCAAGAAGGAAGACAAGCTCGGCATCCGCGCCAGCTCCACCTGCGAGCTGATCCTCGACGGGGTGCGGGTTCCGAAGGAAAACGTCGTCGGTGAGGTCGGCAAGGGATACAAGATCGCGATCGAAACACTCAACGAGGGCCGCATCGGGATCGGTGCCCAGATGGTCGGCACCGCCCAGGGTGCCCTCGACGACGCGGTCGCCTACACGGCCGAGCGCAAGCAATTCGGAAAGCCGATCGGTGAATTCCAGGGCGTGCAGTTCGAGCTCGCGCAGATGGCGACGGGGGTCGAGGCGGCACGGCTGATGGTTTACAACGCCGCGCGACTCAAGGATGCGGGCGAACCGTTCCTGACTCAGGCGGCGATGGCCAAGCTGTTCAGCTCCGACGTCGCGGAGCGGGTGACCTCCGCGGCCGTCGAGCTGGCAGGCGGCGTCGGCTACACCAAGGAGTACCCGGCCGAGAAGCGCTATCGCGATGCCAAGATCGGGAAGATCTACGAGGGCACCAGCAACATGCAGCTGCAGACGATCGCGAGGCAGGTGCAGAGGGGAGCATGAGCCGGCCCCGGCACCCATCGACGCAAACGACCCATCGTGATACAAGAAAGAAACCAGGAAGAATGAAGCCGACGCCGAGCGTCGGCGAAGTGCTGAGGAGAATCCGAATGTCGCGACACCATCCCCCCGTTCTCTCGCTGGTAGTTCTGTTTGCACTGAGCAGCCTGCTCTTCGCAACCGCCGGCTGTGGAGGAGACACTCAGGAGCAGGAGCTCGTGGAGGCAACCGCCGCGGTGTTGGCGAAGCAAGAGGCCGTGCAGGAGGCCCGCGAGGAGGTCGAGGCCCGACAGCAGGTGGTGGACGATGCGCGGAAGGAGCTGGAGGCGGCGGAGAGCGAGTTGCGGATCCGGGAGCAGGCGCTCCACGAGGCGCAGTCGCAGGTCGGCGCCAAGGCGACCGACGCCACGCTGTTCCGGAGCGTCCAGCGGCGCATCCTCGACGACCCGAAGCTCGACGATCTGGCCGTTTCGGTGCAGGTCACGAAGGGCGTCATTACGCTCCAGGGAGCCGTGCCCGACGAGGACGCCCGGGCGCGCGCCGAGGAGGTCGCCAGAGACACGCCTGGCGTCGTGAACATCGAGAACCGGGTCGAGGTGGTAGCCCCCGCCGCGGAGTGACCGGTTCGCCCCGCGAGAGCTAGAGTGGGGCCATGACGCACTCCGAGACGACCCGCTACGACACCATCATTGTCGGCTCCGGAGCGGCCGGCGGGACACTGGCCCGCGAGCTGTCGCTTCGAGGCCAGAAGGTCCTGGTTCTCGAGCAGGGAAGAGGCGAGCCGGACCCCGACTCGCGCGTCGAGCCGCGGGGGAAGGTGGACTTCAAGTTCATCGGCCGCGGAGTTCCCGTGGCGCGGGGGATCGGCGTCGGCGGTACCACGATGCTCTTCTACAGCACCATGTGGTGTCCGCCCCTCGACTACTTCCAGTCGCACGGGATCGAGCTCGCGGCCGAGGTCGAGGAGGTGCGAAAGGATCTGCCCATAGCAAAGCTTTCCGACGAGCTGCTGGGACCCGTGGCGAAACGGATCATGGGGAGCGCGCGTGAGCTCGGCTACGAGTGGGAGAAGCTCGACAAGGCGATCTTCCAGGACCGCTGCCAGCCCGGCCACTATCCCTACCGTGCGCGCTGGAACTCGCGTCACTACCTGCGCGAGGCGGTCCTCCACGGAGCCGAAGTGCGCTCCCAGGCCGAGGTTCGGCGGGTGCTGCTGGAGGGCAAGCGCGCTCGAGGCGTTGCGTTCTCCGCAAACGGAACCGAGCAAGAGGTTCTCGCCTCGCGCGTCATCGTCTCCGCCGGCGGCATCGGCTCACCGCAGCTGCTGCAGGCGAGCGGAATCGGATCGATCGGTCAGGGCTTCTTCTGCGATCCGCTGATCGCAGTCTTCGGGACCGCCGAAGGCATCCAGGACGTCGGGGAGTTCCCGATGGCGGCGGGCATCCACCTCCCGGACGAAGGCTACATGATGACCGACCTGCCGGTTCCCAAGCAGACCTACCAGATGCTGGCGCTGAGTGCGCTGCGCCCCGATCGGCTCTTCGCTCACTCGAGCACGCTCACGATCATGGTCAAGATCCGCGACGAGATCGCCGGCCACGTGAGCAGCCGCAAGATGCGCCGGGTCTTCGGGCCGGCCGAGCGCGAGAAGCTGGCGAGCGGCTACCGGCGCTCGAAGGAGATCCTGCGCCACGCGGGTGCGACGAAGATCTTCAAGAGCCGCGTCACCGCCGCCCATCCCGGTGGGTCGGTCCGCATCGGGGAGCACGTCGACGCGAACCTGCAAACCGAGTACGAGGGTCTCTACGTCTGCGACTGCTCGGTGATCGCCGACCCGTGGGGATTGCCGCCCACGCTTACCCTGCTGAGCCTCGCCAAGCGTCTCGCCAAACACCTGGCCTGAGCCTCACGGGAAACTTCTCCATTCGTTTCGACGCCGCGGCGTTCAGTGCGAACCGAGCACCGGCGCCAGGTGCCGGGCGTAGTCGATTCGCGGTCGGTAGTGGTGAAAGAATCCACCCAGCACGCCGAAGACCCGCGACAGCATCACGAACTCCGCGGGTAGCCGCACGACGGGGTCCCGCTGGGCGGTCTCCAGCAACTCCCCGGCACGAGCCAGGAGCTCGCCCCGACTGAGCCAGGCCGATCGTTCGCCGCTTAACATGGCATCCCGAAACTGACTGAGCAGGGTCTCGGCGAAGCTGAGCAGGGTCTCCGGGTCCCCACTGCGCGTGGCGAAGCCGAGGTCCTCCAGGCATTGGAGCATTCCGCTGCGGTCGCCGCTCAGGAAGGCGCGCATCAATGCGAGATACCCTTCGCGCTTCCCGGGCGGCATGATCTTGGTGCACCCGAAGTCGAGGAGAACGATCTCGTCGCGATCGGTGACCAGGAGATTCCCCGGATGCGGATCGGCCTGGAAGACACCCGCCTCCAGCACCTGGCGCACGTAGGCCTCCAGGACCAGACCCAGGATCCGGGAGAGGCGCTGTTCCGCGTCCGCATCACCCCCGTCCCGTTGCGCCGCGAGCTCGTCGAGGACGGCGGTGATCTTTCGCCCCTCGGCGAGAGTGCTGGTCAGGACCCTGGAGCCGCAGAGCGAGGGGAGCGTCCGGGGAACGATGATGTCGGGGATCCCGTCGAAGAAGCAGGCGAGCTGCTCCATCATCCGGGCCTCTTCCCGGTAGTCCATCTCCCCCTCGACCATTGCCCGAACCTCAGCGGTGATCGTCTCGTAGTCGGTGGGTGGGAGCATGCTCCGAATGCCGGCCAGGGCGGTCTCGAGAAGATCGATGTCCGTGGCGATCAGCTCCGCGATCCCCGGCCGCTGAACCTTGACGGCCGCCGGCTGCCCGTCGAGCGTCAGCGCCCGGTGGACCTGGCCGATGCTCGCAGCAGCGACCGCCTCCTCTTCGAAGTGGCCGAAGAGCTCTGCGAGAGGTCGTCCCAGATCCGCCTCGACGACCCGGCGGATCTCCTCGAAGCCGACCGGAGGCGCGGCATCCTGCAAGCTGGAGAGCTCGTCGATCCAGACCTCCGGGAGCAGGTCCGGCCGGGCCGAGAGTGCCTGGGCAACCTTGAGGAAGGCGCCCCCATGAAGGACGCTGAGCTCGTAGAAGCGCCGGGCATTGCGTGCGTGGAGGGCAGACAGCGCCTTCGCGGCCTCCTCCTGGGAGAGGAAGGCGGTCCAGATTCCGTGCAGCCGGTAGCTCGAGGTGACCTGCCCGAGGATCCATCCGGCGCGGCCGAGGCGGGTGAGCCGGGGTAGCTCGCCCTCCAGCGACATCCACAGATCCACCGCCTGGTCGGCAAGGCTGCGGATCTCCCAGACGGCATTCTCGATTCCGTTCACCACCTCGTCGACGCGGTCGATCCAGGACTCGTCTCGCGTCTCACTCTGCATCGGGAACCCCTCCACTGGCGCCTTGATGTCATATTCTGTAATACATTGTAATACAGAAAGGCCCGAAGGACCGCAATGACCGACCCTCCCCCGCCTTCACCGCGGAAGGACCGCCTGATCCAGACCCGCGTGCCCCGGGACCTCGAGTCCACCCTGAAGAAGGAGGCTCGGAGGCAGGGCGTCAGCGTCTCCCACCTGATTCGCGATATCCTTGGAGGCGCCCTTGACCTGGTGGAGGACGTGGTCGCCGACGTCGACCAGATCGTCACCGACTCGGTGGCTCTCGCCCAGGAGGTCTCCCGCGGCGCCCGCCGGATCGCCGAGAGTGCCCGGAGCGAAGCTGCGGCGGACCCGCTCGCCCCGGTGGAGGCCTGGAACCGCGTCGTCTTGAACCGCGACGTCAGCTGCACCAGGTGCAGGCTGGAGATCGTAAAGGGTGAGGAAGGCTACGCGGGCCTGAGGGGGCAGGCGGGCCCGATCCGAGCCTGGCTCTGCAGCCGCTGCATCGAGACGATCTAGAGGATCGGATGAAGACCCTGTATCTGCTGCGCCACGCGAAATCCGATTGGGGAAGCCCGGGACTCGACGACCACGACCGCCCCCTGGCTGCTCGGGGTGAGCGGGCTGCCGCGGTGATGGGCGTCCACTTCGCCCAACAGCAATACCAGCCGTCCCTCGTACTCTGCTCATCGGCCCGGCGGACCCGGCAGACACTGGAAGCTCTCCTCCCCCATCTGCCGGGTCACCCCGAGCTCGTGGTCGAGGAACGGATCTACCTGGCCAGCAGCGGTCAGCTCCTGGCGAGGCTCCAGGAGGTCGATGACGGCCGATCCGCGGTCCTGCTGATCGGCCACAGCCCCGGCATCGCCGAGCTGGCGCAGGCCCTCCCGGGTAGCGGGGAGCGAACCTCCTTTCGCCGTCTGGCGGCACGGTTTCCGACCGCCGCCGCAGCGGTTTGCGAATTCGATCTCGAGCGCTGGCGGGATCTCGCCCCAGGGAGCGGGCGCCTGCTTTCCTACGCGACCCCAAAGGATCTGGTGTAGGGCTGGCCCCCGTTTCTCACCCTGTCGTGTCGCGAGAGCGCGGGGGAGGCGGGGAAAGAGGTGCAGACAGGGCTCCGAAGACCGCGAAATTCCTGGGCGCGGTCGATCCGCGCACTTCAGCCCTTCCGCCGAAAAACCGATACCCCACCCGAGCGATCTGCGTCTGGAGAGCCAGGAGATCCGCCCATGAGCAAGACGGTCGGCGATCTATCGATCTTCTCCCACACACTCGACCGTACAGCGGTGGTGGTCTTCGCGCTGGGCGCCGGAGTTCCCCTCGCGGCCCTGGCCTACGTGGTTCATCGCTACGTCCTCCCATCCATGCCGGAAGGACCCGTCGCCTTCGGTCTGATCGGCCTGGTCATCTCCATCGGAGCTCTCTCGCTCGGCTCGTTCCTAGTCTTGCAGCGAATCACGCACCAGTCATTGAAACGACTCGACGAGCAGAACCGCCATCTGGCCACGATGCTCGAGGCAGCGCGCTGGGTCGCCGACGCGCCCTACGGAGACGAGGTCCTGCGCGCGATCGCCACCTGCGCGGCGCGGCTCGGCAACGCTCCGGCGGCCTTCGTGCTGACCAAGGAGAAGCAGGATGAGCCCGCCACCCTGGCAGGCAGCGCTGGTGAGGAGGCAGCGGCTCTCTTTCCACGCATCGACGCAGAGCTCGCGACCGTGATCGAGCCCGCCCTCGCAAACGGTCAACCGCTGCTGTGGTCCGGAGCCGACGCCGGCCGATTCGGGGTCCATTCCCTGGCGATCGTACCGCTGCTCGACGGGGAAGCGACGGTGGGCGCGCTGATGGTCGCAAGGACCGAGGAAGGCGAAGACTTCGACGAGAGTCACCTGAACAGCCTCTCGACCCTGGCCACCCTTGCGGGAGTCGCCCGCCACAACGCCGACCTTCGCGACTCGCAGCGCAACTTCTTCGTTCACATGACCGAGATCTTGATGGGCGCACTCGACCTGCATGTGGATACGCAGGCCGGCCACGCGAGGCGGGTGGCCCACGTGTCGAATCGGATCGGACGAAGGCTGGGCTTCGAGGGACGGGACCTGGAGCGGCTCCACTTCGGCGCGCTGCTCCACGACATCGGAATGCTCAAGATCGACGTCCGCTCCGAGGACAAGGTGGCCACCCGGCGCCATGCGTCGATCGGCCACCAGATGCTGAAGCCGATCCGGCTCTGGGAGGATCTCGCACCGATCGTGCTCCACCACCACGAGTGGTTCGACGGCACGGGCTACCCGGAGAGAATCGCTGGAAACCAGATCCCTCTGGAGTCGCGCATCATCGGCATCGCAGAAGCCTTCGACAGCATGACGAGTGAGGCGAGCTACAAGAGTGCGGTTCCGGTCGAAGAAGCGCTGCGTCGAATCGAGGCGGGTGCGGGCAGGCAATTCGATCCCGAGATCGTCCCGGTTCTGATGGATCTGGTCCGCGAGGGCGCCGTCTCCACCGACGCGTCGTGAGACGACGCCGAGCGGCGGGTGGCTCGCCACTCGCCCTGCCGGTCCCTCAGGGAGCGTTGGAGACGAAGACGCTGGTGTCGGGGTGAAAGGCCGTCCAGGCAAACCAGTAGCCTTGCACCACCTCGACCGAATCCGGCGCGACGACCCGAAACACCTGCCCCTCGGAATCGAAGCTCACACGGACGGCACGGCCGTCGAATCGCTCCTCGACCACGCCGCCGGCACGCACCACTTCGAGAGCCGGGTAGGCGCGCACCTCCCCGCTCCACGCCACACCCAGCACCAGGTCGGCGTCCTGCCAGGGCGCCTCGGCGGGGCGAAGGAAAGAAGGGTGGTCCAGGGCGGGAATCCCGTCTCGAGGCGGACCTCCCTTCAGGATCTCGTCGATGGGGATGGTGGCGGGCTGCAGGGAAGACCCATTGCGTTCCGGCGCCTTCGGGTTCGCCCCAGAGGCGAGAAGAATCCAGATCAATGCCGTCGAAAAGAGAACACGCATTGCAGGGGATACGCCCACCGCTGGGGAGCGGTTTCCCGGAGTTCCTCCCGGCCTCGCCACCCGGTCGGGGGGAGATGCCCCCGAACTCTCCCGTTGGGATATCCGCGTGCGGTGCGGGAATCGCGGGCGGAGATGCGTCTCCACCATTACTCTCCTCGGATGAAAGCAGACACGAGACGCTCTTCCGAGCTGGATCCGCGCGTTCTCTTCCTTCAGGATTTCTTGAAGCGACCTCGCGAGGTGGGCTCGATCATCCCCAGCTCACGCTTTCTGGAACGGCGCATCGTGCGGAGTGCCGAGTTCCGGGATGCCAGCACCGTGGTCGAGCTGGGACCGGGAACGGGTGGAACCACGCGCGCCGTGCTGCGCGCAATGCGACCCGATGCGCAGCTACTGGTGATCGAGATCAACCGGCGCTTCGCACGAGTGATCCGACAGTCCGTTCATGATTCACGTCTCTTCGTCCACACGGGAAGCGCGGCGCGCATCTCCGAGATCCTCGAAGAGCGCGCTTTCGGGGCGCCCGACGTGGTGCTCTCGGGGATTCCCTTCTCGACCATGCCACGGGGTGTGGGCATCGAGATCCTGCAGGCGGTGCACCACGCCCTCGCTCCCGGGGGACGCTTCATCGCCTACCAGGTTCGCGATCGCGTCGAGACGCTGGGCAGGCAGGTCTTCGGCCCCGCGAGAATCCAGACCGAGCTATTGAACGTCCCCCCGATGCGCGTCTTCTGCTGGGACAAGGGTGGCGACGCATGAGCTGCTGGCATCGCGCTGCCGCGTTCTGCGCGTTCCTCGTGCTCGCTGGGATCGCGGGCTGCGCGGGGCCAGGGGGGAGCGGTGAACGCGACACCGCCGCTTTGCGCTTCGGCTGGCCCGTCGGTCTGACGGCGTCCGTGGAGACAGAGCGCTCCACCCGAACGACCGGTTCTCGCGGCCCCAGCTCCACGACCGTCCGGATGTCCTACCGGATCGACGTGGAGGAAGCGCAGGACGGGCGCTTGATCCGCCGGAGCGAGATCCGCGCGGAGGATCCCGAAAGCGGCCAGATCTACCCGCTGGAGGAACTCCCGGAGCCGTTGGCGAGCCAGCTGATGGCCGTGTTCCCGAGCTTCGTCGTGAACGACGAGGGACAACTGGTGCGACTCGATGGGATCGAACCCCTGCTCGAGGAAGCGCAGCGGAAGCTCGAGAACCGGCTGGCAGAGCTGCCGCCCGAGAGCGCGGAGGCCAAGATGCTGGCCGCTACCCGTGTCTCCGAGGAGAACCTCCTGGCGGCTGCGCGGGAACATTGGCAGAAGCTCGCCGGAGCCTGGTCGGGGGCGAGCATGGTGGTGGGCGAGAGCTACCAGAGGAAGGAACACGTCGCGGTGCCCGCGCTCGGCGGAGTGCGGATTCTCTCCACGACTGAGTTTGGTGTCGGCCGGCGGATTCCCTGCGGCGAAGAGATGACCGAAGCCGACTGCGTCGAGATCGAGGTTCGCTCGCGCCCGCTTCCCGAGGCGCTGACCGGGCTCGAGGAGGCGCTGCACGAGAGGTCGCTCTCAGGGACGTCGGGCGGACGCGGCGGACTGGAGGACTTCGAGATCGAGGAGTCGTCCTATCTGGTCGCCGAGCCCTCCACACTGGTTCCCCACTACCTCGAGACTACGACGACGTTCCGCGCCACCCTCCGCCGCTCCGGCGAAGCGGACATCGCCGTCGAAGACCTGGATCAGACGGTCTACCGCTACCAGTTTTCCGGGCAAGGCGAAGCCACAGCGCCCTGAGCTCATGCAGCGGCGGCAGCGCGAGCGGAATTTGTCCGACCCCTTCGCACTCGTGGAAGCGAGGCTCGGAAAGACCACCGCTCGGTGAGCCGAAGGCGGAACCGAGAAAACACGCCCAGCTGTGAACCGGTTCATACTCTCGGGCTCACTTCGTGGGTCACCCTCCGACCATGCAGTTGTTGGACACTCATCGCGGATCGGAGGGACATGCGTTGCGCCGCTGGGTCTATACCTCCCTGGCCATCCTTTCAGCGGCCATCACCACCTGGGCGCTCCATGTCACCCAGGAGACCTGGCGCCCCCCCATCGTCGCGGAGCAGCAGGGCCAGATCGACGTGGAGACGTCGGATCCCCAGATCGAAGCCCTCGAGGCCGAGCTGGTGCGAATCCAGAAGCGGCTCGACGAGCTTCGCTCGAGCACCCGCCCGTAGCCTTGCGCTCTTCTCACCGATGCGGAATTCGGGATAGAATCGGGGCATGCTGCGTCGAATCCTCTCGCTCGGCTTCTGGGTCTTCCTGACCTTGACCTCGATCCTGCTCTTCCCGGTCGCGGTGCTGATCTGGGCGGTCACCTCGCCCTTCGACCGGCGCAAATTCCTGCTCCACAAGTTCACCTGCTTCTGGGCCTCCCTCTACACCTGGCTGAATCCAGTCTGGCCGGTGACGATCGAAGGACGGGAGAAGATCCGCCGCGACGAAGCCTACGTGATGGTCGCCAATCACCTCTCGCTCCTCGACATCCTGGTGATCTTCCGGCTCTTCTCCCACTTCAAGTGGGTCTCGAAGATCGAGAACTTCCGCGTTCCCTGCGTCGGCTGGAACATGTCGCTGAACCGCTACATCAAGCTGAAGCGAGGAGATCGGAACAGCGTGATCGAGATGATGAATGCCTGCGAGAAGACACTCGGCGAGGGGAACTCGATCATGATGTTCCCGGAGGGAACGCGCTCGCCGACGGGGCAGATGCGGGCGTTCAAGCCCGGGGCCTTCGAAATCGCCGTAAAGACCGGGCGCCCGATCCTGGCCATCGCGATCGAGGGCACCGCCAATGCGCTTCCCAAGCGGGGCTTCGTGCTTCAGGGTCGCCACCCGATCCGGATCAGCGTCCTCGAAGAGATTCCGGCCGCGCACTTCGAGGGTGGCTCTGCGGAACAGCTCAGTGGGCAAACTCGGGAGCTGATCGCGAAACACCTGGCGCGGACCGGCTCCGCGTAGACGGCGCGTCGCTTTCGCCGGGCGAAGTGCGGATCGAGCCGGCCGAAGTTCTTCGGCCGGCCCGATCACTGCGCGAGCTGCCTGTTGAGCTTGCAGCTGGGTATGGGATCAGCCTGTTTCCAGTCATCCCATTGGTGCCGGAGCACCTGCTCCGAGGGGGGGCCTGGCTAGCCCGGATTGGAGAGGTCCTGCCGGTACACCAAGATACGTCGCTTCACCTCCTTCTGATCGAGGTGGGGCTTGTAGGGAACGATGAATCGCGGTCCAGTAGAATGGGATCGGGCGGAGCGCGGGGCGTCGGCAGAGTTGCCGGCTCCCGAAACGGTCGCCAGCTCCGGGGGAAATTCGCAAGGCCGCCGTCTCCGAGAACAACTCAATTGTACCACGGTTCCAGCCGCGCAGGGAAACGAATCTCCCGAGAACGCCGCTTCGCTTGATTTCCGAATGGTTCTCCAACTTGTGTTTCTCATCGGCCAGCTGAGTTCACGCGGCAGCGTACGAACGACACTGAAGAAGATCTCCAAGACAGTGGCAAGATCGAGCGCGGAGTTGCGAAAGTATCGCGGCGCTTCGCAGAGCGCGGGCAGCTGACGCGCGTTCAGTGAACCGGGTTCTGCCGGCGATCGCTCAGCCGCTCGAGCTCCTCGGGTGTGTTCGCGTTGAAGAGCGCTGAACCATCCGGATCCACTGCGCGGAGATCCGCCCCCTCCAGGTAGCTGACGCGAACTTCTTCGAGGAGCCCCAGCAAGGCGAGCTCGCCCGCGGCCAGGCGCTGCCGCGCCACGCTGCGCACCGGCTCACGGCGATACAGTGCACAGAGGGGATGGGCCTTCGCACCGGTCCGCGGGACCACCGCGTCGGCCTCGGGCCAGACCAGGAGCCCCAGCAGCAGCGGCGGCGAGAGCGTCATCAGGTCGGTCGCGACTACCAGGACCCGTTCCGTGGTCGCCGCCTCGAGGGCGCCGACCAGCCCGCGAAGCGCGCAACGGGGGCCCGGGGGATCGGGAACTGGCCTTCCCGGAGCGTCCGGCGGCGGATCGCCGCCGACCAGGAGCACTTCCTCGAAGAGGTCTCCCAGCATCGTCGCGAGATGGGTCGCGGCCGCGACGCCCTCCAAGGGGAGCCGCGCCTTGTCGCGACCCATTCGCGAGGAGGCACCACCCAGGAGAAGGGCGGCAGAGACGCTCGCGATGCGACCCTCCGAACTCAAACACCCGACTCCGTCGATGCGAAGAACTGCTCGTCGAGGACCTGGACGCAGACCTCGACACCGGCCTTCATCTCGGTGACGTCGGCGGGAAACACCATCAGCCCGTCGGCGAGGGCCATCGAACGCAGCACGCCGGAGCTCTGGTTCCCCGTGCTCCTCGCCTCGATCCGGCCGTTCTTCTCGGCGAGCTGCACCCGCACGAAGTGCAGTCGTCCCGCCTTCTTGGTGAGTGTCTCCGTGAGCCTGGCCCGCACGACGGGGCGAAACCAGGCGCTGTGACCGGTGGCCTTGCGGAGGGCCGGGCGAATGTACTGCTCGAAGGTCACCATCGCCGAGACGGGATTGCCGGGAAGGCCGAAGACCAGCGGCCCATCCCTCTCCTCGAAGCGGCCGAAGGCGAGGGGATAGCCGGGCTTCATCAGAACCCCCCAGAAGAGCAACCGACAGCCGAGCTTCTCGAGCACCGGGCGCACGTAATCGTGATCGCCTACCGAAACCCCCGCGGAGCTCACCAGGAAATCCGCACGCAGCCCGTTGCGGAGCAGGCGCTCGAGGTCCTCGGGTGTATCCCGGGCGATGCCCAGGTTGATCGGCTCGGCTCCGACCTCGCGGCACAGAGCCGCCAGCGAGTAGGTATTCGAAGAGACGATGCGGCCTCCAGCGGCGTCTCCATCGGGATCCACCAGCTCGTCGCCGCCCGAGAGAATTGCCACGGTCGGGCGCTGGTGCACCTGGACCAGCGACCGGCCGAGAGAGGCCAGCATGCCGAGGTGCGCCGGACCCAGCAGTGTGCCGGCCTCCAGCACCGCGTCGCCGCGCCGAATGTCCTCGCCAGCCTCGCGAACGTTTTCCCCCGGCTGTGGGGCGATCGGAATCTCCACCCTGTCACCTCGGGCGGAGGTGTCCTCCTGGATCACCACCGCGTCCGCACCGGGAGGAATCGGCGCTCCGGTGAAGATTCGCGCCGCCTCCCCGGCTGCCAAGGGGCGTGCCCCCTGCCCTCCTGCCGCGACCTCGTAGACCACCGGGAGCTCCACCGGAGTCGATTCCGAAGCCCCGGCGAGATCCTTCGCGCGCACCGCATAGCCATCCATGGCCGAGCAATCCGCAGGCGGAAGGGTGCGGCCCGAGATCACGGGCACCGCGAGCACCCGCCCCTGGGCGTCGACGCTGGCGACCGTCTCGCACCCGAGGACGGGGCAAGTATCGAGAACGATCTGCTGGGCTTCGGCGACGGAGATGCCAACCTTCATGAGAAGCACCCTAGCCTGCAATTCTCACCAAGTCGCTACTGCGGCCGCCGAGAGCGCTCATGAATCATCCGGGCTAGTCTGCCCAAAATTCAGGCAGGTGGGGAGCGACCAGCGACTCACCGGTACCCGAAAGGCCAGGTGAGATGGCCCGCGACCTTCGCGACGTACTCGATGCGATCCTCGCAGGAGTGGTGGTGATCGACGCCGAGGGAGTCGTGGAGCAATTGAACAGCGCCGCCTGCGGCATCCTCGAGCACTCGGCCCAGGCGGCGGTGGGAACCCCGGTGGAGCGCCTTCTCGGGCCGAGCCATGCGCTGGCGCGGCTCGGCCGCAAGGTGCTCGCGACCGGGATCTCCAGCAGCGAGAACAGCCAGAAGATTCAAGGTCGCTTCAACGAGGATCTCAAGGTCGACGTGGCGGCATCTCCCCTCTTCGACGAATCCGGGGGGCTCGACGGAGCCGTGCTGGTGTTGCGTGACCGGTCTGCCCAGCGACGGCTCGAGCAGTTCGAAGCCGAGCGGGAGCGCCTGGCCTTCTTCGGCCGCATTGCGGCCGGGCTGGCCCACGAGGTGAAGAATCCGCTCGGGGGGATTCGCGGCGCGGGGGAGCTTCTCTCCCTGCGGGCCGAGGACGGCAAGACCCGGGAGACCGCCGATCTCATCGTCAGGGAGTCCACCCGGATCGCCAATCTGGTCGACGACTTCATGGTGTTCGCGCGCGGCGATCGACTCCGGCTGGCCGCGTCGAACCTCCACCGCATCCTCGACCGGGTGCTCGATCTTCTCGCCCACGATCCGCTGAGCCGCCACTGCACCATCGAGCGCGCCTACGATCCCTCCATCCCGGATCTGCTGGCCGACTCCGACCGACTCGTCCAGGTCTTCCTCAACCTGATCCGCAATGCCCTCCAGGCGATGGAGGGCGGTGGCGGACACCTCACTCTCATCACGCGTGTGACCCTCGATCACCGCGTCTTCACCGAGTCGGGAGAGAAGGTCCCCACCGTGGCCACCTGGATCCGGGACACCGGCCCGGGCATGGACGAGGAGGAGCTCCGCCAGGCGACGATTCCCTTCTTCACCAAACGACCCGGGGGAACCGGACTCGGACTTTCCGTCGCCGAATACTGGGTCTCCCAGCACGGAGGCACGCTCCTCCTCGAGAGCACACCCGGCGAGGGAACGACGGTTCGCGTGACATTGCCCCTGCGGAGAGAAAAATGAGCGACGCCGCGCGCGTGCTCGTCGCCGACGACGAGCCTTCCATCCGCTTCGTCCTGCGGGAGACCCTGGAATCGGCGGGCCACCAGGTGGTCGACGTGGATTCCGGCGACGCCGCCCTGGAGGCCCTGGCCGGGGAAAGCTTCGAGGTCGCCTTCTTCGACATCCGCATGCCGGGGCTCACGGGTCTGGAGCTGCTGGACCGCGTCGGGGCACTCGGAGACGATCTCGCCGTGGTCATCATCACTGCCCAGAACACCGTCGAGAACGCAGTCGAGGCGATGAAGCGCGGTGCCCTCGACTACCTGGTGAAGCCCTTCGGCACCGCGGAGGTTCTGGCGCTCGTCGCCAAGGCGCTTCGCACCCGTTCTCTCCAGAGCGAGATTCGCAGGCTTCGACGCGAGGTGAGCGGGCGCGGGGTCCCGGGCGAGCGCCTGGTAGCCCGAAGCCCCGCCCTGATCGAGGTCTTCAAGACCATCGGCCGCGTGGCCCGGAGTGACGTCGCGGTGCTGATCACCGGCGAGAGCGGCACCGGAAAGGAACTCATCGCCAACGCCATCCACAACGCTAGCGCTCGGGCCGACCACCCCCTGGTCGCGGTGAACGCCGCCGCCATCCCCCGCGAGCTGCTCGAGAGCGAGCTCTTCGGTCACGAGCGCGGCGCCTTTACCGGAGCGGTCGAGGCGCGACCGGGACGCTTCCGCGAAGCCCGCGGCGGAACGCTGTTTCTGGACGAGATCGGCGACATGCCCCTGGAGCTGCAGGCAAAGCTGCTCCGGGTGCTCCAGAGCGGAGAGGTGACTTCGGTGGGAGCACGGCACCCGGAGCAGGTCGACGTGCGCATCCTGGCGGCCACCCACCGGGATCTGGAGACGGCCGTCGCGACCGGGAGGTTCCGGGAGGACCTCCTCTACCGCCTCCGCGTCGTCCCGATTCACGTGCCCCCTCTTCGCGAGCGACCCGAGGACGTCGGTGTCCTCGCCGAGCACTTCATCCAGCGCTATGGCGAGGAGCTCACCGGCGAGCTTCATTTCCTCGCCGAGGAGGCCCTGGATCGCCTGCGCGCCCATCCATGGCCCGGCAACGTGCGCGAACTCGAGAACGCCATCAAGCGCGCCCTGGTACTGGCGGGCAGTGAGATACTCTCCCCGGAAGACTTCGCCTTCCTCGAGGGTCGCGAGCCGGGGAGTGGGAGAGCTGCGGATCTGGAGGGGCTGCTCACCTCGGAGGTGAGAGCCGCCCTCGCCGATCCCGATCCGAGCGAACTCTACCACCGGATTCTGGCGCGGGTGGAGCGCCCGCTCCTGGAGGCGGTGCTCGCACACACCGACGGCAACCAGATCAAGGCGGCCGCCTTGCTGGGGATCAATCGCAACACACTGCGCAAGAAGATCACGGATCTGGAGATCTCCGTGCCGGGCCGGTCTTGACGCCGGGAGAGAGAGAAAAAAAGAGGAGCCGGCTTGCCGGCCTTCACGTTCTCGCCGACGACGATCCGCGCTGGAAACGCGATCCGGTGGAACAAGCCCGCGCCGCCTGTGCGGGGGGCGCCGCGGTGGTGCAGCTGCGAGCCAAGGGCGCGATCGATCGGGAGGCATTGGCATGGTGCCGCGCGATACGGCCGATCACCCGCGAAGCCGGCGCGCTCTTCATCGTGAACGACCGTTTCGATCTCGCGCTGGCCGCGCGAGCCGACGGCGTCCACCTGGGTCAGGACGACCTCCCGCCCGGCCGCATCCCCCCCGAGGCGCGCGAGCTGCTCCTGATCGGACACTCCACCCACGACGCCTCCCAGGCGGAGCGCGCCTGCCAGGAGCCGATCGACTACCTGGCGTTCGGCCCGGTCTTCGGAACCACGTCGAAGCAGAGCACATATGACGCCCGCGGGCTGGCGGCCCTGGGTGAGATCGCCGCACTGGCCGGATATCTTCCGCTGGTCGCCATCGGCGGAATCGACCTGGACCGTGTGGCGGAGGTGATCCGTGCCGGCGCCGCCGGGGCCGCCGTAATCTCGGCAGTGGCGGCGGCAGAGGATCCCGTCGCTGCGGCCCGCGCCCTGGTGAACGCCATCGAGGAGGCGGCGCGGTGACGGATCTGATGCTGCGCCTGGTCTCCGCTCTCGGTCTCTTCGGATTGATCGCGACCGCCTGGGTCTTCTCCTCCCACCGCAGGATCTTCCCCTGGCGGGTCGTCGGCTGGGGGCTCGGCCTCCAGATGGCCCTCGCGCTCCTGCTCCTCGAGACCGCCTTCGGACGCGCCTTCTTCGTGGCGGTGAACCGGGCCGTCGCCCAGTTCATCGGCTTCACCGATGCGGGTGTGACGTTCGTCGTCGGGCCGCTCAAAGAGCTCGGCTTCTCTTTCATCTTCGACGTGCTCCCGATCATCATCTTCATGGGCAGTCTCTTCGCCATCCTCTATCACCTGGGCGTCGTCCAGTGGGTGGTGGGCGTGCTGGCGAGAATCCTCTCCCGCTCCATGGGCCTCTCGGGCGCCGAGAGTCTGGCGGCGGTGGCCAACATCTTCGTCGGCATGACGGAGGCTCCGCTCCTGGTGCGGCCCTACATCGAGCGCATGACCCGCTCCGAGCTCTTCGCGGTGATGACCACCGGCATGGCCACCATCGCGGGATCCGTGCTGGTGGCCTACGCGAAGATGCTCGGAGAAGGAAACTTCGCCGGTCACCTGGTGACGGCGAGCCTGCTCTCGGCGCCGGCGGGCATCCTGATCGCCAAGGTGATGGTTCCCGAGACCGAGATCCCCGTCACTGTCAGCGGCGGTCAAGCGGTAGTGGAGCGCACCTCCGTCAACCTGATCGACGCGGCCTCCCAAGGCGCCCTCGCCGCGCTTCGTCTGGCCGCCTACGTGGGAGCGCTGCTGATCGCCTTCGTGGCGCTGATCGCCATGTTGAACGGACTGGTCGGCTGGGTGGGGGGGCTGCTGGGCTTTCCCGACTTGACCCTCCAGTGGATCCTCGGTGTCCTCTTCGCGCCCTTCGCACTCTTGATGGGAATTCCCTGGTCGGAGGCCGTCCAGGTGGGATCGCTCCTCGGGGTAAAGACGGTTCTGAACGAGTTTCTCGCCTTCCGGGATCTGGGAGTGCTGATCGAGGCGGGGGCGCTCTCTCCGCGCTCGACCGTGATCGCCTCCTACGCGCTCTGTGGATTCGCGAACTTCGGCTCCCTGGCGATCCTGCTGGGCGGTGTCGGGGGCATGGCGCCCAGCCGCCGCGGCGACCTAGCGCAGCTCGGGCTTCGTTCGATCCTGGCCGGAACCCTCGCCACCATGATGACCGGCTGCGTGGCCGGCATCCTGCTCTGACCGGACAGCCGGCGGCAGTCCGCTCGAGACTCAATCGACGGCGAGACCGAGCAGCCGCTCGATGATGGCTCCGCCCAGCCAGGAGCCGACGGCGAGCACGCCGAGCGCCGAGAAGCGGAGAAAGGTCGAGATGTCGAAGGGCCAGGTGTTCACACCCTCGATGCGGGCCTCCATGGCGAGCAGCCCCGGCAGGCGTACCGCCGCATCGGCGGCGCCGGGGCCTTCGCCGAGGACCTGCCCGCGCGCGCTTCGGATTGCCGTGCGCAGCACCGCGAGCTCACGCCGCTTCTCCTCCTCGAGGCGTCCGTGCACACCCTTCAGGGACTGGAGCATGGCGAAGACACCGACGCTGATGGTGCCGATCAGGATGAAGACGTGCGCCCAGAGGAAGCCGAATCGGAGGAACAAAAGCGACGCGATCGAGCTGCCCAGCAGCCAGTACATCGCGGACCGCAGACCCCTGCGCGCATAGGGGGCAAGGGGACCAGGATCGAGGAGATCGATCCGGATCTTCCGCGTGACCCGCTCGTCGAGCTGCGCGCCGACGGAGAGCCCGGTGTAGGCGAGGCGAGCCATGATGGCAAAGAGCGCGAAGTTCGCGGCAGCACTCCAGACGACGTCGAACTCCCCGCCTGCCTGATCGGGCAGGAAGCCCGCATCACCCCGAAACAGGGGAATGATGGCGACGCCGAACAACCCGCCGATGAGGGTGACGATCGTCTCCGGCAGCCGAGCCACGGAGGAGAAGATCTCCTCCGTGGAGACCTTCGCTCCTTCGGAGAGCAGGGGGCGAAGCGCACCGAGATCGCGCTGCAGCTCGCTCCGCGCTCGGAGCTGATGCGTCAGCATGTAGCCGATCAGCAGCGCGATCACCGCGTGCACCTGCAACTCGGCCAGGCTCTCTGGATCGCGATCCGGTCCGATGAACGTCCCGCCCCCTCCGAACAGGGCCCGGCAGGCCAGGTAGACAAGCATCACCAGAGCGAAGATGCCGAGCGTGAGCCAGAGCTTCGGGAACGGAAGCCTGTCAGTGAGCACGCGCTCCATCTCCCTACCTACTCCCCTTCCCGGGGGGGAAGAGCAGCGTCGCCAGCCTCTCCCCGACCCACTCGCCCGCCACCAGGTTCCCGAGATCGCTCAGATGGGTATCGCCGCTCCGGTAGTGCTCACCTCCGCCGCTCAGCACCTCGGTGGTATCGAGAACCGGCACTCCTTCGACGTTGGCTTCGATCCAGCGACGCAAGCGCTGGAGATCGTACCCCTCGGCGGCGAGGTCGCGGCCCAGCAGTCGCCGGAGATCGGCGTCGGCCAGAATTCGATCCGGGAAGACGACGAGCACGAAGGGGATCCCGAGCCGACGCGCCCGCTCCTCCAGGCCGGCCAGCGCCTGCGACATCACCGCCGTCGCTGCCCGCGATCCCTGCGGCGAGTAGTTCGCTTCGAGTCGCCGTTCCACCATGGCGCGTAGAGCACCGCCGATCTCCGTCTGCTTCTCGCTTTCGATCCGACAGCTCCCTTCGCGGCGTTGCACCTGCTCACGGATGCCGTGATCCAGGCGGCTGGTGCGAGCGACGAAGAGCAGGTAGCGAAAGGTCCGGGAGTTCAAGGGGTGGAAGGCGCGCAGGAACCACGAGACGGGGAATCGGAAGTTGATCCCGGCGACCACGCGACGCTCGGTTGCGGGGAGGTTGTCGGTGAAGTCGTTCTCCAGAAAGACACTGTAGACGATGGCATCGAAGCCGTAGCCCGCGGCGGTCAGGTGATCGAGAAGGTGGCGCGCATCCACCGGGCCGTAGCCACCGATCCCGGCGTTCATCGCTTCGACGGGCGCGCCAATCCGCTCCGACAGCCTCTGCGCCGCCACCTCCGGGTAGTTGCAGGCGGGGGCGCTGCCACTCCCCTCGGTGTAGGAATCCCCGAGAAAGAGGATACGCAGGTGCTCCGCGCGCTTCGCGTAGGGCAAGGGGGTCCGGAAGCCGTAGGGAGACCCGGCGTGGGCCTTCTTCACCCACACCCACTCGCCCGAGGCGGACTCGAACTCCCGGTAGGGACCTCCCAGACGCGAGGAGGGTCCTCGCGATACCAGAGTCACATCCGCGGCGAAGAGCAGAAGCTCCAGGAGCAGGAAGGAGGCGATCAGACCGCGGAGTGCGCCGGCCAGTGGGATGGGCTTGCGGCGAAGCATCTCGGCGACGAACAGCGCGGCGATCGCCGCGAAGAGTACCAGGGAGGCGGCGGAGAGTCCCTCGAACACACGACGACCCTCGTTGAAGAGCCCGAGGGGGAGCGCCCCGGAGTGATCCTGAACCCAGATCGCCGCGAGGACGGCAATTGCGTAGAGAAGGAATGCAGCGCGCGTCAAGAAGGTCATTCGATCGCTCCGCTGGACCATGGCGAGACGCGGACGACAGTCGCGTCCCGGCCAGAGGGGTCCCGAATCTTCACGCGTCCGCAGGCACGGTGGGAAGCTTGACGGTGAAGCGGGAACCGCTCCCGGGCTCGCTCTCCAGGACGATCTCGCCGCCGTGGGCCCGCGCGATCTCGCGGGCGAGGGGGAGACCCAGCCCGACTCCCGATGCCTCGGGCCGCGCAGCGGCTCGGTGGAAGGGCTCGAAGACCCTCGACGCCTGCTCCGGATCGATCCCGATGCCGGTGTCGCGGACGATCACCTCCACCCATTCACCTTCGTCTTCTTCGCCTGGCGCCACCGCCACCTCGACCCGACCGCCGCTGGGCGTGTACTTGATGGCGTTGTGGAGCAGGTTGGCGAAGAGCTGGTGAAGCCAGCTGGGATCGCCCGGTACGGTGACGGGATCGGCGGGCTGGAGGGATAGAGTCACCTCTGCGTCGGCCGCCAGCGGCTGGAAGAACTCCACCACCTCTCCGAGAATCGACGAGATCTCGACGGGAACCAGCTGCTCGGACTGAAGCCCCGCCTCGGACTGGGCCAGCCGCAGCATCGCTTGTACCGAGTTCGAGAGCGACTCCACCTCCTCCGCCATCTCGCCCAGGATTCGCCGGTACTCCTCGGGCTCGCGCTGCTTCTCCAGGGTCACGTCGATCCGGCTGCGCATGGCGTTCAAGGGGGTGCGAAGCTCGTGGGCGGCGTTGGCCGAGAAGCGCTGCATCCGCCTCACGCTGGCGCGAATGCTGGCAATCATCTCGTTCAAAGTGTGCGCCAGATCGTCGAGCTCATCCCGGTTCCCAGTGGTCGGAATCGTCTCCTCGAGGTGCGTCCCGGTGATGCGGCGGGCGGTCCGGTTGATCTCCTTGATGGGCCGAAGACTCCCGCGCGCCAGCCAGGATCCGAGCGCCGCCGTCAGGAGCAGGAGAACCGGAAGCGAGTAGAGGTAGATGTCACGGACGGTCCTGGCGTTGCGTACGAATCGTCGGGTGTAGAGTGCACCTTGGACGCAGGCTTCGCCCGCGGGCATCTCCATCAACAGATACGGGTAGCTCTCACCAAGGTCGGCCTCGTAAGAGACTCGCCGGCCGCCGCTGCGGAGCTTGCCGGAGAGCCCGAGATCGTGGTCGGCCAGCGAACCTCTGCTGAGCAGAACCCGGCCCCTCCTGTCGAAGATCTGTATACCGAGCCTGAGATCGGACTCGGCGATGACGATGTTGCGCTCGACGATGTCGATCACCGAGGGTGCATTCGGCCAGGTGTCCCGGATCGCGTCGGCGATCTGCTTTACCTGAAGCTCCAGGTGGAGTTCCGCATCTCGCTCGGTGCGCGTCACCACCCGCGAGTAGGTATAGGTCGCGAAGATCGACACGGTGACCAGGAGCGCCGCCGTGTAGCGCAGCGTCCAACGCGTGCCGATCGAGACGGATCGCCTCACTCGCCCTCGCCGGCCTCGCTCCGGTCTTCCAGCATGTAACCCACCCCTTTCACTGTGTGGATCAGCTTCGCCTCGAAATCCTGGTCGACCTTCTTGCGCAGGTGATTGATGTGCACGTCGATCAGATTCGAGTAGGTATCGAAGCCGTAGCCCCACACCTGCTCGGTGATCATGGCCCGGGAGACCGCGTGTCCCGTGTTTCGGAGCAGGTACTCGAGAAGTTCGAACTCCTTCGGTGTGAGATCCATGGACCGACCGGAACGCTCTACCGCGTGGCGCCGCAGGTCGAGGACGAGATCCGCCACGGTGAGACGCCCGTCGTCGGGCTCCGCGAGGCTGCGCCGGGCGACCGCCTGAATCCGCGCCAGGAGTTCGGCAAAGGCGAATGGCTTCACCAGGTAGTCATCGGCACCCAGGTTCAGTCCCCGAATCCGGTCCGCCACGTCACCGCGGGCGGAGAGGAAGAGCGCCGATGTGTGCACACCCTTGGCGCGAAGCGAGCGAAGGATCTCGAAGCCATCCGAGTCGGGGAGCATGACATCCAGGATCAGCAGGTCGAAGGGATCGCGAAGCGCGCGTTCGAGACCACTCTTCGCATCCTCGGCCACGGCGACGGCATAGCCCTGCTCCGAGAGTCCCTTGCGAATGTACTCCCGGGCGGTCGGGTCGTCCTCGATGTAGAGAATCCGAAGCAGCTTGCTCCCCCCAGATCCGTCAGGGCTGGATTGTCACCTCAACCGGTGAACTCCTGGTGAAGTGTGCCGCCTTCCCCGGCCGCGTCACCCCCCCCAACCGGCGATCCCGAGAAATCTTGACGGATATGTCCAGATTCCTATTCTCTGCCGGATGCAGCTCATGGCCCAGGAAGAATACGGCCTGCGGTGTCTCCTCGAGCTGTCCCGCCATGCCGGTCCGCACCCCCTCACGATCCCGGAGATCGCGAAGGCGGAGGGGCTCTCGCCGGACTACACGGCAAAGCTGCTACGCGAGCTCCGCCGCGGGGGACTGGTGAGCAGCCGGCGCGGCGCCACCGGTGGCTACCAGTTGACCCGGGAGCCGGAGGAAATCAGCGTCTGGGACGCCATCGAGGTCCTGGGAGGTTCGCTCTTCCCGGATCGCTTCTGCGAGTGTCATCCGGGACAGCACCCCCTGTGCGTACGGGGCTCGGATTGCTCGATTCGCAGCATCTGGCGCCTGGTGGACGACTCCGTCCGCAGCGTCCTCAGCCGAATCACCCTGCGAGACCTCCACCGCGCCGAGATGGCGATGGGAACATGGCTGGAGACGAGCCCCCAACCCCCCCAACCGTCAGGGAGATCCCAATGAGCCAGACCTCCGTCGCCCAGATCCTGGAAGCCCTGCAGCCGATCGTCGACCCCGACCTGGGCAAGAGCATCGTCGATCTCGGCTTCGTCAAGCACGTCATCATCGACGGATCCAAAGTCTCCTTCACCATCGAGCTCACCACACCCGCCTGTCCGGTGAAGGCGGAGTTCGAGCGCGAGGCCAGGGGACGGGTGCTCGCACTCGAGGGCATCGAAGACGTCGAGGTCGAGATGAGCGCCGCGACGCGGGGACGCGCCGTCGCGGCGGAGGCGGTCCTGCCCGGAGTGAAGAACACCATCGCCGTCGCCTCGGGAAAGGGCGGCGTCGGCAAGAGCACCACCGCTGTGAACCTGGCGGTGGCCCTTCGCGCAACGGGTGCCAGCGTCGGTCTGATGGATGCGGATGTCTACGGGCCCTCTCTTCCCCTCCTTCTGGGGGTCTGGGATCACCCGCACGGAGAGAAGAGGGATGGGAAGGAGTGGATCGTCCCGCTCGAGGCCCACGGCCTCAAGCTGATGTCGATCGGCTTCCTGCTCACCGAGGACTCGCCGGTGATCTGGCGGGGCCCGATGGTCCACGGAATGATCGGGCAGTTCCTGGGCAACGTCGATTGGGGCGAGCTCGACTACCTGGTAATCGACCTGCCTCCCGGGACCGGGGATGCGGCACTCACGCTCACCCAGCAGGCACCGCTCTCCGGCGCGGTGGTGGTGACGACGGCGAACGATCTCTCGCTGATCGACGCGCGCAAGGGTCTCCGGATGTTCGAAAAGGTAAACGTTCCGGTGCTCGGCATCGTCGAGAACATGTCCTACTTCGTCCCGCCGGACCTGCCGGACCGGAAGTACTACATATTCGGCAAGGGCGGGGGGAAGCGCACTGCGGACGAGCTTGGCGTCGACTTCCTCGGGGAGATTCCCATCGACCCGCAGGTCGTCGAAGGCGGAGACGAGGGCAAGCCCATCGTGACCCACGCTCCGGAGAGCGCCACCGCTGAAGCCTTCCGGGAGCTGGCCGGAGCGGTCGCGCGCAGGCTCGCGGTCATCGCCAGCCGCGCGCCCGCCATCGCCGACGCCAACATCGTCTGGGCCGATTCTTCCGGCTGACTCTCGCTACAGCGGCTCCAGCTCTGGCTCTGCCGCCACCTCCACGGAGGAGCTGGTGCTCCCGCGGCGCGTCAGCACCAGCGCGATCCAGCCAAGGGGGATCCACAGCCAGAAGCTGGCGAGGCGAAACCCGAGCACCACCAGTGCCATGTGCTCCGCCGGTACTTCCATCCAGTGCAGCGAGGCGCCGAGCACACCATCTACGACGCCGACCCCCCCGGGGGAACCGCTCACGGCGCCAAGGACCGAGGCCAGAGCGCTCCCGAGGATCGCCTCCACCGCGCCGACTCCCCCCGGAAGACCGCGTACCAGCACCCAGAAGGCGGCGCCGTAGGCGAGCCAACAGCTGGCCTCGACGGCGACGATCCCGAGCGTCGAGGGCCGCCACCAGAATTCGGCGGGCAGGGCGAAGCGCGTACCCTCCAACCACCCCGATGCGAAGCGCCCGACGCTGAGACCCACCAGTGCCACTGCCAGGGCGGCTACAGGTCCGGCCATCGGGCTCCAGCGCCAGGCCACGAGCCCCGCAATCAGGGCCAGCACCGAGAGGGTATCGAGCACGAAAGTCGCGCCCTCGGCTTCGAGACAGCGGGCCAGATCGCCTCGCCCCAGGCGCACGAACCCGTCGGGACGGATCAGGCGGTTGAGCTGGGCGGGGAGCAGCAGCCCGGCGCGAATCGCCAGTGAGGCGAGTGCTCCGCGGACGTCGAAGGCGCGGATGCCGAAGCGCTCGTACACCCACATGGCCGCAAACGCCTCGAGGCCCACGTCGAGCGTGGCCAGAGCGAGCACCAGCGGCAGCACGTGGAGTCTGCCCCGCCAGTACTCCAAAGCGACCCGCCACTCGCCGCCGGCGAACTGGTAGACACCGTAGGCGGTGACGACGCCGAGCAGGGCGAAGGCTGCGACACGGCTTCGGTCAATCGTCCATCTCTTGCGGCTGTCAGTCACTCAGCTGCCATTCCCCGGATGATGAAGCTGTCGGGCACCCGACCCGGGCGGCGCGGCTCGAGCGGGAGAAGAGTGTGACCCACCGACTGGAAACGCGACCCGTTCGCGTCCAGTGCCTCCGGCTTCCACCCTTCCTCAGGTTCCCGAGCTCCCGACTTTTCTTCCTGAGAGTTCTTCCTGGGATCCCAGGCCCACCATCCGCGTGACGTCACCCCGTCCTCCACCATCGCCTACGCCGCGGCGCTGGTCAAGCGGAGCCGGCCGGCCCCGCGTCTCTACCCCCCGCCGATACGCTGGTAGGCGACGCCCTCCGGCGTTGCGAAGACCTCCCGGTACTCCTCTGCCAGCAGCCGGCGCAGATACGGGTAGTTCGTCGGTGGGTACTTCTTCGCCTCCGTCCCCGGGTTCGTGTCCACGAAGAAGAGCGGCGGGTGCTCGGCGAACTCGCGCTCCAGCGTCTCCCATGCGCCCGGCAGAATGCGCTCGCTGGTGTCGTAGGCGGGATCGTCGGCCGAGGGACTCCCGAAGATGTAGCCGGTGAGCGGAAAGCAGAGGATGAAGCGCGACGCCGGCCGCCGCTGCGCCTCGGCGTAGAACCAGTCGCGCTGGCCCCAGAAGAACACCTTGTCCTGCGGATCGGAGTGAAGGCGGACGTACTGGCTGAGCGGGCTCGGTATTCGCCAGGGCCAGAGCCCGACGGTGTTCACGATCAGGAAAGCCACGGCGGTGCCCGCGAGCAGGAAGCCGAGCACGCCGCGGCGAAGCAGGGGGAAGTCGTACGCCACCGCACGTGTCCAGATGGCGGCGAGCACCGGGGCGCCCAGCAGCACCAGGGCGGAAAGCAGCTGAAAGAAATAGTGGGAGTAGAAGCGCCCCGTGGCGCAGACACCGATCAGGGAGAACCCGAGGAGGAGGAACAGGGCAGTGAACTCCGGCTCGCGACCCCGCCAGTAGCCCGCCTGGCGGGCGCGGTCGCGGATGGAGACGACGCAGCAGGCCAGCAGGGGATGCCAGGCGCCGGCAGTCGCCAGCGTCTCCACGCCGCCGCGCTGCCAGAATACGATGTCCCACGGACCGTGCACTACCTTGTGGTCGTCGAAGGTCCAGTACCAGGCATCGGCGAGGATTCCTTGCCGATGCAGGATGAGCGCCACCACCCCGAGGGTGAGGAAGTAGCTCGCGGTCATCAGACCGGCCTGGACGACCGCGTGGCGCCGGTGCAGGCCGTGCCGCGCGCGATACGAGGGCAGCAGGAGGTAGAGTGCCACCGGCACCACCGCGATCGCGGCGGGCTGCTTGATCAGGAAGGCAGACGCCAGCAGCACGCCGCTCGCAGCCAGCTCCGGGCGGATCCGCGAAGAGCTCGGCCGCAGCGCGAGGAAGAAGGCCCAGACGATGGGCAGGTTCATCATCAACTCGCCGTTCAAGGCGAGGTTCACCCAGTCGGGACGCGCCGTGCAGATGGAGTACAAGAGCGCCGCCGCGAGTCCGGCCTCCCGGGAGAAGAGCTGGCGCGCGATGGCGTAGAGCCCGGCCATGGTCAGAAGGATCCACGCCGCCCCGAACAGGTGGAACGGTACCCAGTTGTACGGGCCCACCACCCGGAAGACACCCGCGTAGATCCAGAAGAGGAGCGGCGGTCGACGATCCAGCGCGCTCTGATAGAGCGTACCGTCCTCCAGCAACTCGTGGGCCACCACGGCGTAGCCGCCCTCGTCGTCGAGGGTCATCGGGTGGACGATCGCCGGAAGTCGGAGCACCAGGGTGAGGAGGATCAGGAGCAGCCAGGCTCGACGGAGGGAAGGCCGGCGCTCCATGGCGCGGAGTCTGACTGTGTTGGGCCGCGACAACAACCGGTTGAGCCCCATCTCCCGTCGGGTAGCCAGAATCTGCCAGACACCGGTTTTTTCCGGTTTTCGGGCCAATCGTCCCACAGGTCGGTAGATTCCACCCCCGTGAAGACGCTGTTCTTGAACCCGCCCTCCTACCAGGGCTTCGATGGCGGGGCGGGGTCGCGGTACCAGGCCCGGCGTGAGATCCGCTCGTTCTGGTATCCCACCTGGCTCGCCCAGGCCGCGGCCCTGGTGCCGGATAGCGCGTTGATCGACGCCCCGCCGGCTGGCCTCACTCTCGAGGACGTGCTCGAGCGGATCCCGGAGTTCGACCTCGTCGTCATCCACACCTCGACGCCTTCCCTGCCCGAGGACGCCAAGACGGCGGCTCGCCTGCGCGAGGCCGAGCCTCGCCTGCGCATCGGGCTGGTGGGACCTCACACCATGGTGCTGCCCGAGGAGACCTTGCGGACGGCGCCGGCGGCCGACTTCGCGACCACCGGGGAGTTCGATTACGCGGTGAAGGAAGTGGCCGAGGGACGCCCCCTCGCCGAGGTGGCCGGTATCGTATGGCGCAGGCCCGACGGGAGCTTCGAGCGCAATCCGGACCTCCCGCCGATCCAGGACCTCGACGCGATTCCCTTCGTCACCGACGTCTACGCCCGGGATCTGACCATCGAGAGCTACTACATCGGCTACCTGTTGCACCCGTACGTCTCCCTCTACACGGGACGCGGATGCCGGAGCCGCTGCACCTTCTGCCTCTGGCCACAGACGATTTCCGGGCACCTGTACCGCACGCGCAGCGTCGAGCACGTGCTGGCAGAGATGACTCACGCCAAGCAGCTCTTTCCGCAGGTGAAGGAGTTCTTCTTCGACGACGACACCTTCACCGACGACCGCCCCCGCACCGAGGAGATCGCGCGCGGGCTCGGCGAGCTGGGCCTCACCTGGTCGTGCAACGCCAAGGCCAACGTGCCCTACGAGACGCTCCGGGTGATGCGGGAGGGCGGCCTGCGCCTACTGCTGGTGGGTTTCGAGTCGGGCAACCAGCAGATCCTCAACAACATCCGCAAGGGCACCAAGATCGAGCGGGTCCGGAAGTTCGCCGAGGACTGCCACAAGCTCGGCATCCTCATGCACGGGACCTTCGTCCTGGGACTGCCGGGCGAGACTCGGGAGACGATCGAGCAGACCCTCGCGTTTGCGAAGGAGGTCGATCCCTACAGCCTTCAGGTCTCGCTGGCGGCGCCGTACCCGGGCACCGAGCTCTATCGCCAGGCCGTGGCGAACGGCTGGCTTTCCGGCGCATCCGGCGAGGGGCTGGTCCAGGGCGCCGGGATCCAGGAGGCCGTGCTCTCCTATCCCGATCTCGACATCGAGACGATCCACGAGGCCCTGGAGCACTTCTATCGGTCCTTCTACTTCCGCCCGGGCCCGATCTTCCGGATCGTTCGGGACATGCTTCGCGATCGCCAGGTGATGAAGCGCCGCCTCCGCGAAGGTATGGAGTTCTTCTCCTTCATGGCGCGGCGACGCCACGGGAGCGCGGCCGAAGCAAGATGATGCGCAGCCTGCTTGTCACCGGCGACGATTTCGGCGCGAGCCTCGGGGTCAACTCCGCGATCGTCCGCGCCTACGACGAGGGCATCCTCACCGGCGCCAGCCTCCTGGTCACGGGCGAGTGTGCGAGCGAGGCCGTGGTGCTGGCCCGCGAGCGTCCCCATCTTGCCACCGGACTCCACCTCGCCCTCTGCGACGCCACCGCGGCATCTCCGCCCGAGGCGATTCCCGACCTGGTCACCCCCGACGGGCGCTTTCCCGCTTCGCCGGGGCGGACCGGGATGGTCTACTGGATCTGGCGGCGCCGGCGCGGCGGACAGCTCGAGAAGGAGATTCGCGCCCAGGTGGAGCGCTACCTGGAGACCGGTCTGCCCCTGGATCACGTCGACGGCCACCACCACCTCCACATGCACCCGGTGGTATTCGACATCCTCCTGCGCTGCATGGAGGACTACAAGATCCCATGGGTACGCCTGGTAGAAGAGGACCGGCGTGCGCGCCGGCAAGGGGATCCGCTGCTCGGGGAAATCGTGGCCGCGATCTTCGGTCTGCTGGCCGCGCATCACCGCCGCGCACTCCGCCGCCGTGGCGCCGCATTCGCTCCGGATTGCGTCTTCGGCCTGCGAGCCACGGACCGCCTCGACCTCCAGGAGTGGCTTCGGATGCTGTCGTGGCTTCGAGTGTCGACGCTGGAGGTCTACACCCACCCCAACCAAGACACCGACCACGGTCGACGCCAGCTCGAGGCCCTGTGTGCGCCGGAGCTGCGGTCGGCCGTAGAGGCGGTGGGCTACCGGCTGGCCAGCAGCCGCGAGTCCGCCCAGGGGCAGCCCGGAGGTGCCCCGTGAACGTAGACCTGGGAGTCGTCGCGTTGGTGATCTGGCTGGCCTCGGCCGCCGTCTATCGCTCGCTGGCGGTGCGGCTGGTCAGCGCGCTCCCGGAAGCGCGTGCGAGCGGCGTCGAGGGGGTTCCGCCGAGCGGCGAGGTCGTCTTGCTGCGCCCGCTACGGGGTGCAGGACAGTGGCTCGAGAGCTGCCTCGAGAGCCTCTGGAGCACCGCGAGTCTCAGCCAGACCCGGGTGGTTCTGGGTCTCACGGACCCCCGGGATCCGGCCCGAGGGATCGTCGAAAAAGCCATCGCCGCGGCGAAGCGGCCGCCCACCCAGCTGCGCATCGACCCCGGCCCGGCCGGTCTGAACCGAAAGATGGCGAACCTGATCCAGATGACCGAGGGACTGAAGGCGGACATCCTGCTCTTCTCGGACGCGGACGTGCGTGTCCCCGACGACTACGTCGACCGCGCCGTCGTCCCGTTCAAGGAGACGGACGTGGGTCTGGTGACCTTTCCCTACCGCAGTGTCCCGGGTCCGGGCCTGGCGAGCCGCACCGAGGCGCTCATCACCAACACCCACTTCCTGCCGAGCGTCGCCATGGCGCTCAAGGTCGAGGGACTGCACTTCGCCCTCGGTGCCAGCATCGGCGTGCGTCGCGAGGCATTGGAGCGGGCCGGCGGCCTGGAAGCGCTCCTGGAGGTGTGCGGGGACGACTACGAGATGGCTCGGAACATCGAGCGCGCGGGCTACCGGCTGGAGTTGGTCCCGCTGATGCTCGAGCACCACGTGGAGGGCACGGGCTGGCGCGACGCGGCAGGCCGCCAGCTCCGCTGGGCCCGGGTGGTGCGCGCCGAGCGTCCGCTCGGCTATTTCGGCCAGATCGTGACACACGGGTCCATCCCGGCCCTGGCGCTGGGGGCGTTGGGCGCCTTCTCTGGTGCCGGAGCTGCCGGCTGGCTGCTCCCACTCTCGTGGTGGGGAGCGCAAGCGTTCGGTCTCTGGCGCCGCCGGCAGATCCTGGCCCTCCGCGTCTCCGACCTCCTGTTGCTCCCCGTGGTGGACGTCGCGGCCTTCCTGATCTGGGCGGGCGGCTTCTTCGGACGGCCGCGGCCCAGCTGACCTGCCTTCGCGTCGGTCATTCATGGACCAGGGAGTCGACGATGTTCATGGCCGCCGCCTTGCGCGCCGGGTAGAGCCCGAAGAAGAGACCCACCGCCAGCGAGACGCCGAAGGCCACCACGACACTGAGCCCCGAGATCGGGACCGGCATGTCGTAGAGGAAACCCGCGTAGAGGGGCACACCGACCCCGATCAACACGCCGAGCACTCCGCCCGTCACACTCAGGATCCCGGACTCCGCCAGGAACTGGAGCAGGATGTCCCGCCGGCGCGCTCCCAGGGCCAGGCGAATGCCGATGTCGCGGGTGCGCTCGCTCACCGTGACCAGCATGATGTTCATGATTCCGATGCCACCCACCAGGAGCGAGACGCCGGCAATCGCGATCAACACCAGGGTGAGGGCGTCGGAGACCTGCTTGGCCAGCTCGAGGTAGCGATTCAGCGACTCCACATTGAAGCTCTCGAGGCTTCGGTGGCGCGAGGCGAGCACCTCTCGCACCTGCGCCACCACTTCGGGCACCCGCTCGGCGCTCTCCGCCTGGAGGTAGACCACATCGATGTCGCGCTCCCCGGATACGTTGCGGAAGGTCGAGAACGGGATCAGCGCCGTGAGCCGCGAGACCTCGCTCTTCTGCACCGCGGCGGCGCTCTCCACACCTTCGCGGAAGACACCGATCACGCGAAAGCGAAGCTCGAAGAGACGGAGGGTCGCATCCCGCGGCGGGGCTCCGGCAAAGAGTTTCTGCGCCAGCTCGACCGACAGCAGGCAGACTTTCTCGGCGTTGGCATCGTCGCGCTCGCTGAGAAAGTGACCCGACTCGACCACGATGTTGCGCACGCGGACGTAGGAGGGGGTGACCCCGAGCACGGTGAGCGCGCGCGGCTGGCCGCGAATCGAGACCATCTGGTCGGTGTTCAGCACCGGCGCGATCGCCGCCACACCCCGAATCCGGTCGGCGAGCACCTCGACATCGGTGAAGCTGACTTCCTCGGGGTTGATCCCGTCTCCATTGCCGTAGGCGTAGACCAGATTCGAGCCCACGCCCTCGATCAGGCCGACCACGTACTCGCGGCCCAGCAGCCCGATCGATACCACTGCCACCACGCTCGCGGTGCCGATCGCCATGCCGAGCATGGTGAGCGCGGATCGCCCCCGCTGGCTGGCGAGGCTGTCCCACGCGAAGCGCAGCAGGAGCTTAAGCCATTCCGTCGTGTATCTGGCCATCGCGGACGAGGATCACGCGCTCGGCGGCCGAAGCCACCTCGCGGCTGTGGGTGACGAGGACGATCGTGGAGCCCCGGCTGTGGAGCTCGCTGAAGATCCCGAGGATCTCATCGGCGGTCTTGCTGTCGAGGGCGCCGGTGGGCTCGTCGGCGAGCAGTACCCGGGGTTCGTTGATGAGTGCGCGGCCGATCGCCACGCGCTGGCGTTGGCCCATCGAGAGCTCGTGAGGTCGGTGGAGCATTCGGTCGCCGAGACCCATTTCCTCGACCCGCGCCCGGGCCTGGTCGCGGCACACCTCGGGTGGGCGATTGCGCGCGTAGAGCGCGGGGAGGGCGGCGTTCTCCAGAACCGTGAGCTGGGGGAGCAGGTGAAAAGACTGGAAGACGAAGCCGATCTCGCCGTTTCGCAAGCCCGAGAGCTCGTCGGAGGAGAACCCGGAGACGACGCGGCCGCCGAGCTCGTAGCTCCCCTCGTACTCGGTATCGACGAGGCCCAGGATGTGGAGGAGCGTCGACTTCCCCGAGCCCGAGGGGCCCATGATCGCCGCGAACTCCCCCGGCGCGATCTCGATATCGATCCCGTGCAGTGCCGGGACCGGGACACCGCTTCGGCGGTAGGTCTTGGAGACGTTACGCAGCCGGATCTCGGGGATCGCGGCCGCTGCGCTAGCCTGCGCCGTCATCGCGCATCCGCGCCTCGACCCGATCGCCGTCCTCGATGCCGCGCAGTGGACCCACCACGACGCGATCGTCCGGCTCCAGCCCTTCCACGACCTCGACCGCGGTGACCGTCTCGAGGCCGAGCGTGACGGGCGACCTGCGCGCGCGGCCTCTCTGTATGCGGAAGACGAAGGGCGTCCCACCTTCTCTGAACACGGCCTCGGCGGGAACCTGCAGCGCGCGCGCGGACTCCGCCACCACGATCTCCACGTCGACGTTCATCCCGGGAACCAGACCCTCGGTCGGCGGCTCCACCCGGGCCAGACCCTCGGAGATCGAGCGGCTCTCCCGCACCACCACGTGCGGTGTCACCTCGCTCACCAGCCCCGACCAGCTCCGGTCGGAAAACGCGTTGGAGGTGATGCGCACGCGCTGCCCCGCCTTCACCCGACCCAGGTCGACCTGGTCGATGTTCGCGCGCACGCGCAGCCGCTCGAGGTCGGCGATCCAGAGGATCGGGTCACCGACCTGAACCGCCTGGCCCTTGCGCCGTACGGTGCGGTAGACGGTACCGTCGAAGGGCGCCCGCACCTCGGCCGAAGCCTGCTGGGCTTCGAGCTCCTCGATGCGCAGGTCGAGGGAGGCCACGCGCAGTGGTACCTCCTCCTCCAGAAACGCTACCCTGGCTCGCGCGTCCCCAAGCGTCGCCACGCTCTCGGCGTGGTGTTCCGGCGTGATCGCCCCCTCCTCGAAGAGCTTGCTGTCGGCGGCTGCGCGCGCCCGGATCCGCGCCAGGGTAGCGCGCGCCTCGCGCAGCGACTCCTTCGCGGCGAGGCGCTCCGAGCGCGCCTTTGCCAGCTCGGCAGCGACCGGCCCGGCGTCGATGCGAAGCGCGACGTCCCCCTCGGCGACCTCGGTGCCCGGCTCCGGAATCTCGACGATGCGCCCGTCCAGGCGGGCGCGCACCTCGGCCTCTTCGATGGGCTCGACCTTGCCGTTGGTGATGACGCGGGCCGTGAGCGAGCTCTCCTGTGCGCGTATCGCGGTCACCTGCACGGCGGGGCTGCAGGTAAGCCACCCGAGGAAGAGGATCGCGAGTGCGATCCCGACCCACAGTCGGCGATCCAGCTCGAGCATCGCGATCATCGGCACGGCGAAACGAGTTCCCGACTCACGGCGCACTCGGGCCGGCGCTGGCACCGAGAATCGCATCGGTCAGCCGCCCCTTCTCGTACTCCAGCTCGGTCCACAGATCGATGCGGGCGAAGCGCGCGTCTGCCGCCGCGCCGGCGTCACGGGCGGCCTCCTCGCGGGCCGTCAGGGCCTCCTTCAGCCTCTCGCGCCCCGCCTGCAGCCGCAGGTCGACCAGGCGCTGCTCCTCGCGCGCGGCGGCTTCCCGCCGGTCCGCCAGCATCAGTCGCAGGCTGGCGGTCTCGAGCTGCCGCGCCAGCTCACTCACCCGTAGGCTCTTGAGCTCGAGGAGCGAACGGTGTCGCAGCCGCGCGATCTCCGCGCGCTTCCTGGCCGCGGCGATCCCGTGCTTCGCCTGAAAGCCGTCGAAGATGGGAACCTCGATCGCCAGTCCGACCCTCACTTCGTCCTTGTAGAGGTCCGCGCGGTCGTCGGTTCCGAAGTACGCGTAGCCGGCCCGGAAGCCCACCGTCGGCAGCCTGCGGGCGCTCGCCGCGGAAACGCTCGCCTCCTCCATCCTTCGGCGCAGCTCGAGGACGCGGAGTTCGGGAGAGTTCGACACGATCTCCTCGCCCTCCATCGGTATCGTCCCGAGCTCGGGCAGACTCTCCGCCGCCACCGAGATCGGCATCTCGGCGTTCGTCCCGCCCGCAATGGCCAGCCAGAGCGCCGCCCGCGCGTCGTCGGCCTCGGACTCTCGCATCCGCGCCACGATCTCGGACTCGTCGAGATGAAGCGCCACCAGCCCACGCTCGGACTCCAGCGCCTGGCCAACTTCATAGAGCTTCCGCGCCTGCTCGTCCAGCCAGCGCGCATCGTCCACCTGCCGCCGAGCCACGTCCTCCAGGCGCTGGAGCCGCACCACCTGCGTGAACTTGCGGGTCACGTCGTAGGCGACGCCCTCGCGCTCCTGCAGCTCCGCCACCTGGGCAACCTCGGCGGCGATCTCCTCGCGCTCGATCAACCTCCACCGCTCGAGGTCGAAGAGCAGCTGCTCGAGGAAGACGTTGAAAGAGCCCTCGCTCGCTCCCATCGAGGCGATGTCGTAGGTCCGGAACCGCCCGCTCTGGTCGAGCGCGATCAGCTTCTCGTTGCGCCGGTTCGACCAGCCCGCAGCGCTGGTCACGGAGAGCTGGGGCAGGTAGCGGCCGCGCATCTCCAGGTGGGCGTCGCGGGCGCCACCGGTGGTCAGCCGCGCGATCCGCGCCGTGTATCCCTCGTCGAGGGCACGGGAGACCGCGACGGCGAGCCTCAGGCGCTCGGTCCCGGCACCCGTAGCGGGCGCGGCTCCCAGCAGCGCGATGACCACCAGGAACGATACGGCGGTCGCGAGGAGCCGGCGACAGAATACGGAATGAAGCATGTGCAAATCCCCTCAGACGCAGGCGACTTGAAATGGCGACCCGCGGCGCCGGAGATGCTATCAGACCCCTTCGAGGCGCTCCCACGCTCCCAAAGGCACACGAGGGGGGAGACGCGGGAGATGGAGGCGACGCGATGAGGGCGAAATTCGTGCCGGCGCAGGGCGAGCCAGGCTGGATACTCGCTGGAATCTCTGTAGCTGAACGGACTCGCCGCGCTCTGGCAAAGGCGGATATCGCCACCGGTCCGGCAGGTGCGAGCACTCCACAGCTCCTGATCGCCACCGACGCGCTGTTGGAGCCCGAGGCGGTTCGGACCCTGGCGGACGGAGCGGCTGACGCGGGACTGGCCGTTGCTCCAGCCGGAGGCGCCGAGCTTCCGGCCGCATTGCGGGTGCCCGCCGACACACCAGCGCCGACGCACGCCGACGACCTCGGCGCTCTCGTCGAGCGTTTCCGGGCCCAGGGGCGACTGCGCCTGGTCGACACCGGTGAAGCGCACTGCTGCCGCGTCCGCAGCGCCGCCGATGCGCGCAGCGTCGAGGGCGAGATGCTGGCGTCGCTGATTCGGCCCACCGACGGGTTCTTCGCCCGTCATTTCGACCGGCACCTGTCGAGGCGAATCTCGGTGGTGTTGGTGCGGTGGGGCGTGCATCCCAACCTGGTCACTTTGGCGGCGACGCTGGTGGGGCTGGTCGGAGCGGGGCTCCTGGCTTCGGCCGACCGGCCCCTGCAGGTGCTCGGCGCCTTGATCTTCATCTTCGCAACGGTCCTCGACGGTAGCGACGGCGAGGTGGCGCGGCTCTCCCTGCGCACCAGCAAGCTGGGCGGGCGGCTCGACCTGATCGGCGACAACATCGTCAATGCCGCGGTCTTCCTGGCGATCGGCTACGCGAGCTTTCGGGCGGAGCCGACTTCGCTCTTCCTCACCACGGTGGGCGCCGCGCTGGTCGGTCTCGGCCTCGCCACCGCGGCCGGCTTCTGGTACTCGGCCTGGCTTACGCGGAGCGGCCGTCAGGAGGCGATCCGCGATACCTACGAAAGCCTGGTGAGTCGGGACTTCGCCTATCTCATTCTGGTGCTCGCGGCACTGGGCAAGCTGTCCTGGTTCGTCTGGGCTGCCGCGCTGGGAAGCAATCTCTTCGCGCTGCTGCTGATCGTGCTGCGGCTGCGGGAGTGGCCACCGGAGCCGGCGGCAGCGAGCCGCCCGGCGGGGAAGGAGAGGGCCTCGGGGGGCATCGCGCCGGTGCTGGACAGCGGACGCGGGCCGTGAAACCCCGGCACGGCGGGGTTCGCTGGGCCGACGGCCGCCTGTTCCTCGTCTCCGGCTCCGGATCTGAAATCGGACCCATCGAAGGCCTGATCTTCGACCTCGGCGGGACACTGGATGCGGACGGCGCTCCTTGGGGAGAGCGATTTCGGACGCTGCTCGAAGATGCGGGCCTGCCCAAAGGGGAGCCAGGTTCCCTCGAGGCTGCACTCGAAGCCGGCGAACACGCGGTCCTGGGACATCCTCGCGCCGCCGAGCTGGGGCTCGCGGAGATGGCCCAGCTCCACGTTTCCGCCCAGCTCGAATGTCTGGGAGCCGCGGAGGTCGAGCTGGCGGCTCGCCTGCGCGATCGCTTCGTCGCCAAGACAGCCGAGACCCTGTCCGGTCGACGCGGCCTTCTCGAGCGGCTGGCGAGTCGACTGCCCCTGGCGGTGGTCTCGAATGGCTGCGGCAACACCCGGCAGCTGCTGGCCGAGGCGGAGCTCGAGCCCTTCTTCCGCGCCATCGTGGATTCGAGCCAGGTCGGTTTCTGGAAGCCCGATCCGCGCATCTTCGAGCCGGCCCTGACTCGGCTGGGATTGCCTCGGGAGCGCGTGGCGATGGTGGGCGACCGCGCCGACCGGGACATTGAGGCCGCCCTGGCAGCCGGCCTTCGGGCGGTCTGGGTTTACGGCGATCAGCCCCCCAGCGTGGATGACGAACACCAGCAAGGTGTGCACGCCGTGCTCCGTAGCGTGGACGAGCTGGACCCGAAGGCGGAACCGTGAAGGCGGGAATCCTGGCAGCCGGCTTGGGAGAACGACTGCGCTCGGGGGGAATCACCGCGCCCAAGGCGCTGGTGCGCGTAGGAGGCAGGATGCTGATCTCCCACGCCCTCTCCGCTGTCGCGGAGGCCGGCGCGCGGGAGGCGGTGATCGCGGTGAACGATCGGGACGCCGATGCGGTGGGGTCGGCGCTTCAGGATGACGCTCCCCCGATCCCCTTCGAACTGATGCAGCGCACCACGGCTTCGAGCTTCGAGACCTTCGCCTTCCTGGCACCCCGTCTCCGCGACGAGAGCCACGCCCTGGTGGCGATGGTCGACGGCATCTTCGAGCCGGGTGCGGCATCCCGCTTCGGCGACGTGGCCCGCGAGTTGACGGAGGTCTCCACCGAGGATCCCCCCGAGGGTCTGATCGGCGTCACCGATCGCCGCGACGAGGACCGACCTCTTCGCGTCACCTTCGAGGCAGGGGGGCGGATCCTCGCCATCGGCCCGGGCGCCGAGGGCAGCCCCTGGTCGACAGCGGGGCTCTACCTGCTGCCCGAGCGGGCCTTCGCATCGGCACTCCGGGCCGAGGGGCTCGGGGCTCTGCGCGATCTCCTCGCGCGCCTGGTTGGGTCGGGACTGCGGCTTCGAGCTCAGCCGCTCGGAGTGGTGGTGGACGTGGATCAGCCCGACGACCTCGCTGCCGCAGAGCTTCTCTGGAGGGACGCGTGAGCCGGCCCGATCTCCCGCTCCTGATCGGCGTATCTCGCGAGCCGGTCTACTCACCGGGCCGATTCTTCGAGGCCGACCGCGCGATCTTGCTCGAAACGGCAAAGGCTTGCGAGACGGCCGGCGCCCGGGTCCGGATTCTGCCAGCGGACGCACCGCGCCAGGCGTTCGCCGGTGGACGGCTGGTGTTCACGATGTGCCAGGGCCCCGAATCCCTCGAGACGATGGGATGGCTGGCGGCTTCGGGCGTGACGGTGGTCCACGAGCCCTCGGCCATCCTGTCCTGCCACCGCACCCGGATGCTGCCCCTGCTGGCCCGCGCGGGGCTCCCGCGCCCCGAGGCCCATCTGGTCGCCTGCGCGGATCCCGAGCCCGAGGCCTTGGCCTGGGCCGAGACATGCGCTGAGACGGGGGTCTGGGTGAAACGGGGCGACGTCCACGCCACCCGACCCGAGGACGTAGTGCACCTCCGTGGCCAGGGAGCCGTGCAGGATGCCCTGGCTCGGCTGGCGGAGCGCGGCGTCGCCCGTGCCGTGCTCGAAGCGCACGTTCCTGGGCGGACCGTCAAGTTCTACGGAGTGCGCGGCACCCGCTTCTTCCGCAGCTACGCCGAGGACGGCGCCGACCTCGGCCCTGCGACGCCCGCCTGGCGGCAGCTGGCCGAGCGGGCCGCCGCAGCCCTCGGCCTCGCCATCTACGGCGGCGACCTGGTGGTGGGAGAGGGGGAGGAGGTGCTGTTGGTGGACGTGAACGACTGGCCGTCTTTCTCGCGCTGCCGCGCGGAGGCCGCCACGGCGATCGCGGAGCACCTCTTGACCCGCCTGGACGAGCCCCGCTGACGTCTGACGGCCCTCCCCCCCTCGTGCTATAAACCGCCGCGTGATGGAGCGCGGGCCGGGGCCCCAATCCCAGAAGATCGTCCGTGAGGAGGGGGAGTGGCTGGCTCCGGGGATCCAGCGTCTCGCCAGCCTCGCCGGTATCGCCATGAGCGCGGGCCAGGGCTGCGTGCTCGAGGACGCCGACGGCCGCGAGTATCTCGACTTCATGGCAGGAGTCGGTGTGGCCAGCCTGGGCCACAGCCATCCGCGCTGGGCCGCTGCCATCAGCGCCCAGGCGTCGAAGCTTTCGGTGGGCTCTTTCGCGAGTGAGACGCGCCTCGCCCTGCTCAAGCTGCTCGCGTCGATCCTTCCGGAATCCCTGCGCCGGATCCAGCTGTACTCCGGCGGCTCTGAGGCGGTGGAAGCGGCGCTCCGGCTGGCCAAGGCCTACACCGGGAAGTTCGAGGTCGTAGCCTTCTGGGGTGGCTTCCACGGCAAGACCGGGGGTGTGCTGCCGCTGGTCGGCGACCCCTTCAAGCGCGGCTGGGGACCGCTGGCGCCGGGCACCCACCTCGTGCCCTACGCCGACTGCTACCGCTGTCCGCTCAAGCTGCGGCACCCCGGCTGCGGCCTGGCCTGTGTGGACGTGGCCCGCCAACAGATCGAGGCGGCGTCGGTAGGATCGCTGGCCGCGATCCTGGTCGAGCCGATCCAGGGGACCTCAGGAAACGTCGTACCCCCGGCCGATTGGCTTCCCGCCATCCAGGAGATGGCCCGCGAGCTCGACGCGCTGTTGATCGTGGACGAGATGATCACCGGGTTCGGCCGCACCGGTACTATGTTCGCCTTCGAGCACACCGATACCCTCCCCGACATTCTCACCGTCGGAAAGGGATTCGGGGGCGGCTACCCGGTGACCGGCGTGGTGACGACCGACACTCTCGCCCAGTCCAATCCCTGGGCGAAGCCGTCGTCGTCCTCCTCCTCGGTGGGCGGAAACCCGCTGGCTGCTGCAGCGGCCCTCGCCACAGTGGAGACGCTGCTCGAAGAGGAGCTGGTAAGCAACGCGCGCCAGGTGGGCGAACTCATGCTCGAGCGGCTCCGGCGCATGCAGGAGCGGTTCCACTTCATTGGGGATGTCCGTGGGCGCGGGCTGCTACTGGGCATGGACATGGTCGCCGACCGCGAGACGAAGGAGCCGCTTCCCGTCGCGATCATGCAGCGCATCTACCAGACCTGCGTCGAGCGCGGCCTGCTCCTGATGGCCTACGGCCCTCGGGTGCGCATCAATCCGCCCCTCGTCGTTACCGAGCAGGAGGCCGAAGCCGGCCTCGACATCCTGGAGTCGGTCTTCGCTGATCTCGGACCCTGACGCGGCGATGAGTTCGGTCCTTCGGGGAGCTCTGGTCGGCTTTGGGGGGGTGGCGGAGCACGGGCACCTGCCCGGCTTCCTGCGCGATCGGCGCTTCGAGATCTGCGCCGTGGTCGATCCGGAGCAGGCTGCTCGCGATCGGGCGGCCCGCACCTCGAGCGGCCGCTTCGGCCTCTACTCCGACCTCGCGGCGTGCCTGAGCTCCGAACGCCTGGACTTCGTGGACATCGCCACGCCCCCGTCGGAGCATCTGGAGGCGATCGAGCGAGCCGCCGGCGCGGGCCTGCACGTGCTGGTGGAGAAGCCTCTCGCACTGAGCATCGAGGAAGCCCTTCGCGTCGAGCGCGCCGCCCGCCGCGGCGAAGTCGCCCTCACGGTGATCCACAACTGGCACCACGCGCCGGTGTTCCGTGCGGCGCGAGAGGCCCTCGAGAAGGGTGCCATCGGGGCACCCGACGAGGTGGAGTTCGTGACCGAGCGTACCGAGCCCGCGGGCGGCGCCCGATCCTGGCGCCTCGACGGGAAGATCGCGGGAGGGGGCATCCTCGTCGATCACGGCTGGCACCAGCTCTACCTGGCACGGGCTCTACTGGGAGGATGCGATCCGCGCAGCGTGCAAGCGACGACCGAGCGCCGCCGCTGGAGGGCGTACTCGGTGGAGGACACGGCACGGGTACTCGTCGGCTACCGAGGCGGAGCCCGAGCCGTACTGCGGCTCACCTGGGCGGCTCCCCGCCGCCGCACCCTCGTCACGATTCGCGGCGAGTCGGGAACCCTCCGCGTCGAGAACGGCGGCGTGGTGGTCGCGGCGCGCGGTGAGCCCGAGCAGCCCTGGCCCTCGGAGCGGGACGCCCCCGACGACTCCTACCACGCCAGCTGGTTCCCCGGCGTGCTCGACGCCTTTGCCGACGCGGTGCGAGAGCCCGCCTCCGCCGCGGCCAACCAGCGGGAGGCGCTCCTCTGCCAGGCGGTGATCGACGCGGCGTATCGCTCCGCCGAGCGCAGCGGCGCCGAGGTCGCCATCGAGATCTGAGCGGACCACTCAATTGGTGCCGTGCAGCAGCCCCCGGAAGAAGGGAGGGGCGGGTCCGATCTGCTCCTTCCCGGCCCGACGGACATAGTCGTCATAGCTCACCTGCTCGAGCTTCACAGAGGCGTCGGGCTCGAAGAACTCGTCGGGTAGCGGGAGTCCGCTGACCCAGTCCAGGTAGCGCGTCAGCGCTTGTTTGCCGCTCTTGCGCCGCCAGATCTTGACCTGCAGGGGCAGCCGGGACTCGTCCCGCGACACACAGGCCTCCTGCCGCCCCTCTTTGTTGGTTAGCCGGTACAGCTCGCATGGACGGCCGCCGACTTTCTCTGTCGAGACCTTTTCGCCGCCCGCCGCCTGGAGGATGCTCCCCTCGTTGCCGAAGGGACGGCCGCGCTCCGCATCTTCACGAATCGCATCGGGTCTGCGCTGGATCGAGACGCCGGTCCTCGTGAGTCGATCGATGGTGATGTACCGCTCGCCGTTGACCAGGGTGAGGATCGGCTGACCCCCGACCACCGTCTCCGCCCGGAGCTTCGGCCCCTTCGACCAGAGGTGCTCCACGATGGGCGGCGTATCGCCGCTGATGATTCGCTCGGCGTACCAGGTGTCTGAGGCCTCCTGGGCCACCACCGGCGCGGCCAGCAGCAGCAGCACAAGCGCCGCGCGGCAAACGCGGTAAGCCGCAAGCACTGCAAGCGCCGGAGGCGGGCGCAGCGACCCGGAAGGGAGCGAAGATCGAAAGAGCGGGCGTGCGCAACAAACGGCAGGTGAGTGAATTCGGTCGGGTTTCGGAGCCGCGAGCATCATCCTCTCGATTTCTCCGCCAGAAACAGCGGATGCGAAATGTCAGCGCGGATCTTACCATCCCAGGCGATGCACACCGCTCTCGCCATCGCCGGCTCGGATCCGACCGGGGGTGCGGGCCTGCAGCTCGATCTGCAGGTGTTCCGCTCCCTCGGGGTGCACGGCGCCGGTGTGGTGACCGCCTTGACCGTTCAGGACACCGTGAAGGTGCACCAGGTGCTGCCGGCATTTCCATCGGTGGTGCTGAATCAGATACGGCGGCTCCTGGAGGACTTCGTCCCCGATGCCATCAAGATCGGCATGCTGGCGAGCGACGACGTGCTCCGCTCGGTGGCTCTCGGACTCGAGACGGTGGAGGCCCGCGGCGAAGCCCTCCCCCCGATCGTGATCGATCCGGTCCTGGTGGCGAGCGACGGTCAGCCGCTCCTCGAGCGAAGAGCATGGGGCTCACTCGAGTGCCTGATCGCCCGCGCCACGCTGGTGACTCCCAATCTCCCCGAGGCCGAGGCACTCACGGGCATCGACGTCTCGGGAGACGCCGGGGTGGAGGCAGCCGCCCGCTTCTTCTTGGAGCAGCTGGGCGCGGGGGCAGCTCTCCTGAAGGGCGGACACCGGCAGGGACCGCCGGACGATCTACTGGCCCGCACCGGGCCGGGCGGCACCACGCTCGAGTGGCTCCGCGGCGACCGCATCGATACCGGCCCCGTACACGGAACCGGCTGTGCACTCTCTTCGGCGATCGCCGCCGGCCTCGCCCGGGGCGACGACCTGTCCGACGCCGTGGCCCTCGGCCGCAAGTTCGTGGCCACCGCACTGCGTCGTGCCGAGAGGGTGGGCCGGGGTGCAGGGCTGTTGGGCTTCCCGTGAGCGAAGACACCGCAACACCTCCGCGTGACGATCCCCAGACCGAGTACTCGCTGCGGCTCCAACACCGGAGTGAAGCTGCGGCGCGCTGGCGCAGGCTCGACCGCGGGATTTCGAACCTCCGCCTGGCGGTCTTCGCGGCCATCGCTGCAGCGGCCTGGTTCGCGTTCGGCGCAAAGACCCTGGGCATCGGATGGCTCGCCCTTCCGATCACCGTCTTCGTCACCTTGCTGCCGATCCATGAGCGCGTCATCCGCTCCCGCGAGCGGGCGAACCAGGCGGTCGCCTACTACGAGCGCGCCCTCGCGCGCCTCGAGCACCGCTGGGCGGGAAGCGGCGAGCCGGGCGAGGGGTTCCGCGACGCGCGACATCCCTACGCCGAGGACCTGGATCTCTTCGGACAGGGCTCCCTCTTCGAGCTGCTGTGTACCGCGAGGACACGCGCCGGGGAGCAGAGCCTGGCCTCCTGGCTGCGGGAGCCGGCGGCCCCCGACCGCATCCGGGCCCGACAGGCCGCCGTGGAAGAACTCCGCCAGCGAATCGATCTCCGGGAAGACCTGGCGCTTCTCGGCAGCGACGTCCGCGTCGGCCTGCACCCGGAGGAGCTCCGCAGCTGGGGCAACGGGCAGCCGATTCTGCTCTCACCCGGACACCGGATCGCAGCTCCGCTGCTGGTGTCGTGCACCCTGGCTGCCCTTCTCGGCTGGTTCCTGGGCTCGAGCGGCCTGATCCCGGTTCTGTTGGCGGTCGCCATCGAGGCCGGCTACGCAATGCCCCTCCGCAGGAGGGTGCGGCGTGTCATCGGCACCGTGGACGCCCCAGGACGCGATCTGGACCTCTTCGCAGAGCTCCTCGCTCGTCTGGAGCAAGAGCACTTCCACGCCCCGCTGCTCGTCGAGCTGCGCGCCGCGCTCGATACCCAGGGCGTTCCCCCGTCGCGGCGGATCGCGAGTCTCCACCGGCGCATCGAGCTCCTGGACGCGCGGCGTAACCAGATCTTCCTCCCCGTCGCTCTGCTGCTCCTCTGGACGACCCAGCTGGCACTGGCGATCGAGCGCTGGCGCTCGGTCTGCGGACCGAGCCTGGGACGCTGGATCGACGCCGTGGGCGAGCTCGAGGCTCTCTGCGCCCTGGCCGGCTACGCCTACGAACATCCGGGCCATCCGTTCCCGGAAATCGCCGACGCCGGATCCTGCTTCGAGGCGCGAGCCATCGGTCACCCGCTGATCCCTCCCGCTCTTTGCGTCCGCAACGACATCCGGCTCGGCGACGAGCTTCGGGTACTGGTGGTGAGCGGCTCCAACATGTCGGGCAAGAGCACCCTGCTGCGCACCCTGGGCACCAACGCGGTGCTGGCCCACGCGGGAGCTCCGGTCTGCGCCGCTCACCTCCGCCTCTCGCCGCTGGCGATCGGCGCGTCGATCTGCATCCGAGATTCCCTCCGGGAGGGAACCTCCCACTTCTACGCGGAGATCACCCGGATGCGCCAGGTGATGGCGTTGGCCGAGACCCCCGGCTCCACGCTCTTTCTCCTGGACGAAATCTTCCACGGCACCAACTCCCACGACCGCGGCATCGGCGCCGAGGCCGTTGTGCAGGGCCTCTTGGAGCGAGGCGCGGTGGGACTGGTGACGACCCACGATCTCGCGCTCGCCCGAATTGCCGATGCACTCGCTCCTCGCGCCGCCAATGTCCACTTCGAGGATCACCTGGAGGACGGCAAGATCGCCTTCGACTACCGGATTCGCCCCGGAGTCGTCGAGAAGAGCAACGCCCTCGAGCTGATGCGCGCCGTTGGCCTCCCCGTCTGAGCACGGGGACGCCCGCTATCGGACGGCCCAGGCGTAGGCGCGGTCGAAGATCTCGCGGGCATCGCGCTCGATCAAAGCGCCGTGGGCGAGAATGACGCGGTCGAAATCCCAGGAGAGGATGCGCTCGAAGGACGCGCGGGTGGCATCGCGGTTGCGGAAGGAGAGCTGCCAGTCCGGGGGCATACGCGGCTTGGCGTACATGTTGGCGACCCGTGCCACCAATCGCGTGAGGCGGGGGCTCCAGGAACCGAAGTGTTCGCAGAGGTCTGCGACGATCAGGGTGCGGCTGGCGGCGTGAAAGAACACCACCTCCTCCATCACCCGGCTCCCGCGCACGATGGTCTGGTCCAGATCGGCGGCCCAGGCCGGATCCGCTGCGTCTTCGAGCACGCCGTCGGCGTGGAGATCCCGCCGCTTCGACGGCAGTCCAGGCGGAGCGAACAGCCGGGCAGACGGGTAGGCCTGGAGGAAGCCACCCAGGAAGAGATGATGAAGTTTGTTCGGCGAGACGACGTAGCGGACCGGTCCGAGGGCGTCGATCTCGGCACGCAGCGAAGGCACCGGATCCAGCGGCGAGTGGACCAGGAGTCCCCCGTCCTCCAGCCGCACCACGGTCATCCGGGTACCGAAGGGAACACCGTAGAAGCGCAACGGTGCCTCTGCGATCCAGATCCGATCCGACCACCTTCTCATTCGGCCCCCTGGCGGGCGTAGGCTCGAAGCCGGACCGGACGCCGCCGGGCGCCCCAGCTCCCCGGCTCCTCCCGGAAGATCCCGGCACAGGGCGCTCCGCAGGAGCCGCAGGCACCTTCGTTTCGGAGATTCCAGGCGGTGATCGTGTACCAGTCGCGCCCGATCAGCCGCTCGCCACAGGCGTGGCAGTAGGTGCTCTGACCCTCCTCGTCGTGCACGTTCCCGGTGTAGACGTGGTGGATGCCGTGGCGCTTGGCGATCTCGCGAGCGCGTCGGAGCGTCTCTGGTGGCGTCGCCGCCCGGTCTCGCATCCGGAAATCGGGGTGGAAGGCGGTGAAGTGGAGCGGCACCTCGGTGCCGAGGTTCGAGACGACCCAGGCGGAGAGATCGGAGAGCTCGGAGTCGGAGTCGTTCTCCCCGGGGATGAGGAGCGTGGTGATCTCCAGCCATACGTCGGTCTCGTGCTTCAGATAGATGAGGGTCTCCAGCACCGGGGCGAGCTCGGCGCTGCAAAGGCCCTTGTAGAATCTCTCCGAGAATCCCTTCAGGTCCACGTTCGCCGCATCGATGGCCGAGAAGAACACCTCCCGGGCCCCCTCGCTGATGTAGCCAGCGGTCACCGCCACCGAACGGATCCCGACCTCGCGGCAGGCCCGGGCGGTATCCACGGCGTACTCGAGGAAGATCACCGGATCGTTGTAGGTGAAGGCGACGCTGTCGCAGCCGAGCTGCCGGGCAGCCTTGGCGATCAGCTCCGGCGGGGCTTCGTCGGCCAGGGTGTCCATCTCCCGGGACTTGCTGATGTCCCAATTCTGGCAGAACTTGCAGGTCAAGTTGCATCCCGCGGTGCCGAAGGAGAGCACGGGGGTGCCGGGGAGGAAATGGTTGAGAGGCTTCTTCTCGATGGGATCGACGCAGTAACCGCTCGATCGTCCATAGCTGGTGAGAACGATTGCGTCATTGCGGCGCGCGCGGACGAAGCAGAGCCCGCGCTGATCCCCGTTCAGCTGGCAAGCGCGCGGGCAGACGTCGCACTGCACCTTCCCGTCCGGGAGACGGTGCCAGAATCGGGTCGGGACGATGGACTCCACTGCTAGGGAGTGTGGCATGAGACAGACCCAGCCGCTTCCCCTGGAGAGCACCGAAGACCGCGAGGCACTTCTCGGGATCGCCCGCGCATCGATCCGTCATGGTCTCGAGCACGGATCCCCCCTTCAGGTGGATCCGGATCGTTTCTCGCCGCGGCTGCGCGAGCCCGGCGCCTGCTTCGTGACGCTTCGGCGCTCCGGGCGACTGCGCGGGTGTGTGGGCTCCCTCGACGCCACGCGAGCCCTCGTCGAGGACGTGGCCCACAACGCCTTCGCGTCGGCCTTCCGCGATTCCCGCTTCCAACCGTTGACGGAGGAGGAGGAGCGGGCAGGGCTCGACCTCCATCTGTCGATCCTGACGCCCCCGGAGCCCCTGCCTTGTCAATCAGAGGCCGAGCTCCTCTCGAAGCTGCAGCCGGGGATCGACGGCCTCATCCTTCAGGACGGTCCGCATCGGGCGACTTTCCTCCCCAGCGTCTGGGAATCCCTCACGGAGCCGAAGAAGTTCCTCGCCGAACTCAAGCGAAAGGCGGGCCTGAGCGAGAATCACTGGTCAGACGGGATCCGTTTCCAGCGCTACCGCGCCGAGTCGGTCGAGTAGCTTCTCCCAGATGGCGCCGAAGGCGCCGTTGCTCAGGGTGACGATCACGTCGCCGGTCGCGCGCACTCGGAACAGGTGGTCGACGATGGCGTCGACGCCGTCGATCGCCACGGCCTGCCCCCCCTGGGCGCGAAGATCGGAGGCCAGCCGCTGGGCGGAGAAGCGCTCGGTGACTTCGCCGGTGGCGCTGTAGATCGGCGTGTCCTGGACCTCGGCGACGACGACCTGATCCGCATCGCCGAAGGCCCTCGCGTAGTCGCTCTGGAAGACGGTGCGCCGGCTTGTATTGGATCGCGGCTCGAAGACCGCGATCACCCGGCGTCCGGGGTAGCGGGTGCGCATCGCCGCGAGAGTCTCGCGCACTGCGGTCGGGTGGTGGGCGAAATCGTCGATCACGGTGACACCGCCGGCTTCGCCTCGCACCTCCTGGCGGCGTTTCACCCCCGCGTAGCGGGGAAGTGCCGCGACGATCTCCCCAATCGGCACACCTCGGGACTCGAGCACCGCGATCGCCGCCAGAGCATTCGCCACATTGTGCCGGCCGTGGAAGGACGCCTCGGGGCGCGCCACCACCACCCCGTCGCGGACCAGCTCGAAGCGCGTCCCCGTCTGGCTCGGCTGGAGCGCGCGGGCGCAGACCTCCGCGTTTCCATCTCCATCGACGGCGTATCCGATCACGCGGCAGGGCGCCCCGGCCACCACATCGGCGACGTTGGGCTCTCCGACGGCGGCGATCACCGCGCCGTCGGGGGGCATCGACTGGACGAGCTTTCGGAACACGCCTCTCACATGATCCAGATCCCGGTAGATGTCTGCGTGATCGAACTCCACCGAGGTGATCACCAGAGTCTGGGCGTGGTAGTGGAGAAACTTGGGAGTCTTGTCGAAGAACGCCGTGTCGTATTCGTCCCCCTCGACCACGAAGTCGGGGCCGGTGCCGTCGCGGAAGCTTCCGTCGAAGTTGGCGGTGATGCCTCCGATCAGCATGGAGGGATCGCGGCCTGTTTCGAAGAGGAGTGTGGCGATGATGCTGCCGGTGGTGGTCTTTCCGTGGGTACCGGCCACCACCACGGAGTGCTTCCCCTGGATCGCGTGCTGGTAGAGTGCGTCGGGAAAGGAGAGGTAGGGCAATCCGGCTTCGATGGCCGCCCGCGCCTCCGGATTGTCGGCGCGCACGGCGTTGCCGATCACCACCAGATCCGGCGGCCGCGAAAGGCAGTTCTCGGGCCGGAAGCCCTTCGCGACCGGAACGCCCCAGGCCTCGAGTGCCGTGCTCATGGGCGGATACACGTCGGAATCGGAGCCGGTGACTTCGAGACCCCGGCTCTTCAGGAGCCCGGCGAGGGACCCCATGCCGGTACCGGCGATGGCGATGAAGTGTACGTGCCGCATGGCGATGTCCGGACCGTCAGTGTTACGCCGAGAACGCCTCGATGATCAGGTCGTGAATCACCGGGCGCAGTGTGAAGTTGCTCTTCTTCGCGACCAGGTGAACGCGGTTGGTGAGCATCACGACGATGGCTTCCCGGTCGAGATCAATCCAGAGGGAAGTTCCCGTGAACCCCAGATGGCCGACGGAGTTGCTCGAGAAGAGGCGACCCGAAGAGGAGGTCCCGGGCGTCGGGGTGTCCCACCCCAGCGCCCAGTCCGACTTCTCGGGCAGATTCTGCCTGGTCAGAAACAGCCGCAGAAGATCCCGGGGAAAGGCATCGCTCCGCCCGTGCCACGCGTCGAGGACGACCCGCGCAAATTGCAGCACCTCATCGGCGGGTGCAAAGAGCCCTGCGTGACCGGCGACCCCCCCCATCACCGATGCATTGGGATCGTGGACCTCGCCCCAGATGATGCGACCGCGCCAGGGGCAGTTCTCGGTGGCAGCGAAGCCCCTTCGCACCGCGTCGTGCGGAAGGCCTCCTCCCTCCGGGCTCGGGACGAAGACCGTCTGGGCGAGCCCCAGCGGACCAAAGATCCGCTCCCGGCAGAAGACGTCCAGGGGCTGCTGGGAGACCGCCTCGACCACGGCGCCCAGGATGATGAAGTCGAGATCGCCGTAGACCGCGGCCGAGCCGCACTCGTGAACCAGGGCGGAACGGCAGATGCTCTCGATGATCCACTCCTTGGCGGCCGTCGTTCCGATGATGCGCTCGCCCTTCTTGCGCTCGCGTTCGAGCAGCGGCTCGTGGAAGGCGCGCCAGGGTCTGAGGCCCGAAGAGTGGGTCAGCAGATGACGCAGTGTGACCTCGTCCTTCTTCATCTCGCCGAAGTGGGGGAGATATTTTGCAGCCGGATCGTCGAGAGCGACGGCGCCGTCCCGGCAGAGCATCAGGATCGCCGTGGTGGTGGCCAAGACCTTGGTCAGGGAGGCGAGATCGAAGATCGTCTCCCGGGCCATGGGGATGCGCTCCGGTCGGACCACGGCCAGCCCCCGCACCGACGCGTGCTCGAGGAGCTCGCCCTCTCGACGCATCTCGGCCAGGACGACCGCACCGGGAATCTCTGCGGCATCGATCGCCTTGTCGAGGGCGCGGTCGACGCGGCGGAGCTTGCGTCGAATCACACTGTGTCTCATCCCCGCCTCACCCCGGCTTCGAGGATCTCGAGCACTCCGCGCTCACCGTCGAGAGCACCTCGCACCCCGAACGGCCAGGCCAGATTGGGGCGACCGTGGCCGAATGGCAGGCCGAGAACGAGCGGAATTCCGAGGGGAGCCAGCGCTTCGAGAACCACCTCCTCGGCGCTGGGCGTCTCCCGCACCGGATCGACACAATCGAGCAGGTGCCCCACTCCCACACCGGCGAGATCCTCGAGCTTTCCCGCGGCCCGGAGCTGCTGGAGCAGGCGGTCGAGGACGTAGGGCTTCTCGTGGACATCCTCGAAGAGCAGGATCGCACCGCGGGTGTTCACCTCCCACGGCGTCCCGAGGCTCGCCGCCAGCAATGTGAGCGAGCCACCGACGAGGCGGCCCTCTCCGCGACCGCCGCCGCGGGCCTCTCCCTCCAGCACCGGCGCGAGACCACCGCTGAGAACGCGGACCAGCGAATCCAGCTCTTCGGGAAGCATTCCCTCCCGCCGCTCGAGCATCGGAGCGTGGAATCCCACCAGGCCGGCGCTCCTGCGCTGCCAGAGGAACAGCGTGGTGATGTCGCTGAACCCGATCAGGGGCTTGGCAGCGGCGCGGACGCGAAGTGGGTCCAGATCCGCGACGATGCGGTGGCAGCCATAGCCGCCGCGGGCGCAGAGAATGGCGTCGACGCCATCGTCGTCGACCAGATCCATGAACTCGCGGACCCGCCGGCGATCGTCGCCCGCCAGGTACCCGCAGCGATCGGTGAGATCCCCCCGACGTACGGTGTGGAAGCCGACCTCCCGAAGCTGGGCCTCGCCCACCTCGACGGTCTCCGGGTCCACCGCGAAGGCGGGAGCCGCGATGCCGATGGTGGCGCCGGGCGAAAGGGCGCGGGCTTTGCGAAGAGCCGGCACCTAGAACGGGGGCTCGTCGTCGAAGGGGCCGCCATCGACGTGATCCCCGTCGAATCCCGCCTCGCGGGGGGGGGCGAAGCCGCCGGGCGGCTGCGCCGCTCCGTCGGGTCGATCGCTTCGATTCTCGAAGCGCGCATACCGCCCCTCGAAGTGGAGATTCAGCTTCCCCGTGGGACCGTTCCGCTGCTTGGCGATCTCCAGCTCGGCCAGCTTCGGATCCTCGGTCTCCTTGTTGTAGATGACGTCGCGGTAGATGAACGCGATCACGTCGGCGTCCTGCTCGATGGCGCCGGACTCTCGCAGGTCGCCCAGGATCGGCCGCCGCTTGTCGGGATCCCGCTGCTCCGGCCCGCGATTCAACTGAGAGAGCGCCACCACCGGAAGCTGGAGCTCCTTGGCCAGGGCTTTGAGCCCGCGGCTGATCTCGGCGATCTCGAGATCCTTTCGGTCCCTGCGACCGTCCGCGCTGGCGAGCTGCAGATAGTCGAGCATCACCAGGTCGAGACCCCGCTCGGCCTTCAGGCGCCGGCACTTGGCCTTGATCTCGAGGATCGTGACGATCCCGCTGTCGTCGATCCAGATCTCCGCTCGGGAGAGCCGATCTCCCGCCTCGGTAAGGCGGCGGTACGCGGAGTTGGCCAGGAAACCCTTGCGCAACGTGGAGAAGTCGATCTCCGCCTCCGAGGCCAGCAGACGCAGGATCAGCGAGCGGGTGGTCATTTCCAGAGAGAAGACCGCGACCTTCTTGCCGTAATCCAGGGCGGCGTTGCGCGCGATGTTCAGCGCCAGGGCGGTCTTCCCCATGGAGGGCCGCGCGGCAATGATGATCAGCTCTCCGGGCTGGAGGCCGCCGGTGATCTCGTCCACGTCCCGGAAGCCCGTGGGGAGCCCGGTGAGCTCACCGCCGCGATTCATGATCGCCTCGACGTAGTCGAAGGTGCCGGGCATCTCGTCGTGGACGCTGGTGAAGCGGGTACGACTCTTCTCCTTGCTGATGTCGAAGATCTTCGACTCGGCGAGGTCGAGCAGTCGCTCCGCCTCCTCGGTCTCCTCGTAGCCGACCTCGACGATCTCGCTGGCGACCCGGATCAGGTGCCGCTTCACCGCTTTGTCGCGAACGATCTGCGCGTGGTGCACGACATTGGCGGCCGTGGCTTCGAAGTCGGCGATCTCGCCCAGGTAGACGGTGCCGCCGATGGCGTCGAGGCGCTTCTGGGCGTTGAGGTCGCTGGAGAGCGTGATCAGATCGACGGGCTTCTCGTCATCGTGGATCGCGACCATCGTCTTGTAGACGATCTGGTGGGCGGGGTGATAGAAGTCTTCCGCCTTGACCTCCGCGCAGACTTCGTCGAAGGCGCTGTTGTCGATCAGCAGGGCAGAGAGGACCGCCTTCTCCGCCGCGAGGTCGTGGGGCGGAACGCGTCCGCCCACGGCTTCCTCGACGGCGCCAACCCGCTCCGGCCCGGACTTTGCCATGGAAGATTCGCTGGCTCGCAGGGTCGTCCCTGCCACCCCCCCATCACTTGAAGTGAAGCGACTCCCCTTTTATCACTCCGCGGCGGTCACCTTCAACTTGACATTGGCGATGATCTCGCGATGCAGCCGGATCGGCACGCTGTGGTCGCCAACCTCCTTGATCGGCTCGGCGAGATCGATCTTTCGCCGATCGATCTCGATGCCTTTCTCGCCAATCAGCTCCGCGATCTGAATGGCCGTCACGGAACCGAAGAGCCTTCCCTCCTCGCCGGCCTGGGCTTGCACCTCCAGCTGGAGCTGCTCGAGGCGATCCCGCGCCGCGTTGAGGTCCTTCAGATCCCGTGCCACCTTGTCGGCGATCAGACGCTTGTGGTGCTCGAGCTCGTTCACTTTCGCCTCGCTGGCGAGCGCCGCCTTGCCCTGGGGCAAGAGGAAGTTGCGCGCGTAGCCGGGCTTTACGCTGACGACCTCGCCGGCATGACCGAGCTTCGGAACATCTTCCCGAAGAATCAGCTTCACCTGGCCCATCGCTTCCCCCTCAGCTCACGTGCTGCGACGAGTACGGCATCAGGGCCAGCTGCCGCCCCCGCTTGATGGCGGTGGTGACCTCGCGTTGATGCTTCGCGCAGTTTCCGGAGATGCGCTGCGGAATCACCTTCCCGGTCTCGGTGATGAAGTACCGCAGCCCCCTGGGATCCCTGTAGTCGATGGTGAGCTTCTGATCGGAGCAGAAGCGACAGACCTTCTTGCGAAGAAACCCGCCCTTTTTCTTGAGAGCCTTGCGGGCCTTCTTACGCGCCCTGGCGCGGAGGCGCCCCTTGGGTGACATGGGTCCGCGCTCTCGTCGCTCCCCGCGCTCCCCCCGGTCGCCCCGGTCTCCCCGGTCGCCCCGGTCTCCCCGGTCGCCCCGGTCTCCCCGGTCGGGCCGCGGAGGCCGATCACCGCCGAATCCCGCGCTCATCGCTCACCTCCGTTCTCGATCGCGGAGTCCTCGAGCTCCGGCTCTTCCTCGTCCTCGTCTACCCCTTCGAACTCGTCGGATTCATCGTCGAGGTCGTCGTCGTCGTCGGCAGCGCGCTCGGCCAAGGCCTCGCTCGCCAGCTTGGCGGCCTCCTGGCGCGCCTGCTCTTCCTCGGCCTCTCGCTCCGCACGCTCCCTGGCGCGCTCGGCCCGGATCCGTTCTTCCTCGGCGGCGACCTGTTTGCGCTGCTCGATGTCCTCGACCCTGTCCGTCACCTGGACGGTAAGGAAGCGCAGCACCGACTCCTCCAGGCGCAAAGTGCGCTCGAGGGGTGCCACCGCCGCACCCTGATCCAGGTAATAGGTGGTGACGTAGCGACCCTTCTGGAACTTGCGGATCTCGTAGGCCAGCTTGCGCTTGCCCTGGTCGTCGTGGAGCAGCCGGATCGCGCCTTCGCGCTCCAGGATCCCGTCGAGCCGGGCGAGCAGATCCTGGCACCCCTCATCGGAGATCTCAGGCTGAATGATGAAAGTCGTCTCGTATTCCCGCAATGCGTCTCCCCGTGAACGGACGCTCACTGCGTCCGAGCCCCCGTCTGCTGCCGGACTCCCGCGGGAGGAGCCCGCCGTGCGGGGACTGAGGTGAATCTGATAGCCGTGAGCCGGCGCTGTCGGAGAGAGAAGAGTTAGCAGAACCCCGGAGCTCAGCCAACGTCCCGTCTGGCGGGTTAGCGGCCGGCAGAGCCGCCCTGCCCGCACGGCACGCCTACGGCGTGCCTCGAGTGGTGGGCTAACAGCAAGGAGTGGACGCGGAGGTCGTCGGTGAGCTCGGGGTGGAAGGTCGCGGCGAGCAGCCTTCCCTGTCGGACCAGGACGGGCGATCCGTCGACACGGGCGAGCACCTCGACCTCACTTCCCGGATCTCGCAGCTGGGGAGCCCGAATGAAGACGCAGCGGAGGCCCTCGAGCCCTGGGGCGGCACCCGGATCCACCTCGGCGGCGAAGGAGTCCACTTGGGTGCCGTAGGCGTTGCGAACCGACACCACGTCCAGGAGCCCCAGCGATTCAACCGGGTGCCGGTCCTCCTCGACCTGACGGCCCATGAGGATCGCCCCAGCGCAGGTCCCGAGCATCGGGAGGCCGCCCTGGGCGGCCTCCCGAAGGGGCTGGTAGAGCGCCAACCGATCGAGTCCCTTGGCGATGGTGGTGCTCTCTCCACCCGGGAGAATCAGACCGTCCAGGCTCTGGAGATCCTTCCCCCTGAGCACCGGAACCGCCTCGCAGCCCAACCGCTCCACCGAGCGACCATGGGCCTGGACATCTCCTTGGATCGCCAGAATCCCGATCCGGGTCCTAGCCTGCATCTCTTGCCAGCCCCGAGAGCCCCTACCAGCCGCGGTTGGCCAGCCGTTCGCTCTCGGCGAGGGTCGCCATTTCGATCCCTTCCATCGCATCACTGAGACCGCGTGAGGCGTTCAGGACCTCCTCGGGCTCCTGCCAATGGGTGGTGGCGTGGACGATCGCCTTCGCCCGAGCCGGGGGGTCCGCGCTCTTGAAGATCCCCGAGCCCACGAAGACCGACTCGGCACCGAGACTCATGCAGAGGACGGCGTCGGCCGGCGTCGCGATGCCCCCGGCGGCGAAGTTCGGAACCGGGAGCTTCCCGTCCGCGGCCACCCGGCGCACCAGCTCGACGGGTGCCTGAAGCTCCTTGGCGCGGGTCGCCAGCTCCTCGGGGCGGAGCGCTCCGAGGGCGCTGATGCCGCCGCAGACCCCGCGCAGATGGCGCACCGCCTCGACGATGTTGCCGCTCCCGGCCTCGCCCTTGGTGCGGATCATGGCCGCGCCCTCGGCGATGCGGCGCAGCGCCTCGCCCAGATCCCGTGCCCCGCACACGAAGGGAGAGCGGAACTCGTGCTTGTCCACGTGGTATGCCTCGTCCGCCGGCGTCAGAACCTCGCTCTCGTCGATGAAGTCCACCCCCAGAGCCTCGAGGACCCGCGCCTCGGCGAAGTGACCGATGCGGACTTTCGCCATCACCGGAATCGAGACCGTCCGTTGGATCCCTTCGATCACCTCGATCGAACACATCCGCGCAACCCCACCGTCCCTTCGGATGTCGGCGGGCACGCGCTCCAGGGCCATCACCGCCACGGCTCCCGCCTCCTCGGCGATCTTCGCCTGCTCGGGCGTGGTGACATCCATGATCACCCCACCCTTCAACATCTCGGCCAGGCCGACCTTGATCTCGTAGGAGTCAGCGCCCGTGCGCTCGCGTCCCCCTCCGTTGCCAGTGCTCTGATCCGTCATCGGTGTACCTCCTTCAGTGCGGTGTAGGATCACATGTGAACCGAGGCGACGCGCGCCGACGCGGTGCCCGCCGCCATCCGTTCTCGAACCAGGCGGGCCAGTGTCACCACACCTCGCCGAATCGCCGTCTCCTCGGCCAGGGCGATGGTGAGGCGAAGCCCGCGTGAGGATCGTCCGTCGTGATGAAACTGATAGCCCGGGGCGAAGAGCACCCCGGCGCGCATGGCTTCGGCGTGGAGATCCAGGGAATCGAGGGGCTCAGGAAGCTCCAGCCAGATCTGGTACCCGCCCTCGGGGGTCGTCCAGCTCACTCCCTCGGGCATCTCGGCGCCCAGGGTCTCGATCATGGCGTCCCGGCGCCGGCGAAGCCGCTTGCGCAGGGCCACCAGGTACCGGTCGTAGGCCCCGCTGCGCACGAAGTCCGCGAGCGCCGCCTGGAGAGGAAGGGTTCCGCCGAGATCGGTGGCGTGCTTGAGGACGAGGAGCGCGTCGACGGCACGCCCTCGCGCCACCAGGGCCCCGGCTCGCACCCCGGGAAACAGGGACTTGGAGAAAGAGGTGAGCTGCACCACCAGCCCGGTCTCGTCGAGAGCCGCCAGCGACGGAATCGCACGCCCGGCGAAGCGCAGATCCATCTCGTACGCATCCTCGATCACGGGCTTCCCGTGCCGCTTCGCGATGGCGAGCAGGTCCCTGCGGTGGGCCACGGATGTCGAGATACCCATCGGGTTGTGGAAGGTCGGAATGGTGTAGAAGGCCTTCACCTCCGGCCGCGAGAGCTGCCGGTCGAGTGCGTCCAGGTCGGGTCCGGTCGGGCGCATGGGCACCGGGGCCGCCTTGAGGTCGAGACCGATCATGGTCGCCAGGGCGTTGTGGTAGGTGGGGGCCTCGATCGCCACCGCATCTCCGCTCTCGGCGAAGAGCCGCATCGCCAGCGAGATCCCCTGGCTCGCTCCGCTGGAGAGCACCACCGAATCGGGACCCACGATCACTCCGAAGCCGCTAAAGCGGTCGGCCAGCACCTCTCGGAGCCCGGCGAAGCCCTGCGGGCCTCCGTAGGCCAGCAGTGAAGCGCCGAGGTCGGCGAAGGCCCGGTTGACGGCCCGGCGAAAGGCCTCCACCGGAAACATCGAGGGATCCGGTACCAGGGAGTGGAGGGGAATGGTGTCGCTGGGGACACCGAACTGGGGAAGGGAGCGCTCGAAATCGAGGAGCCGCTCGGCCGCCGCCGAGAACTGGAGCTCGACGGGGCCGGAGGGACCGGGACCACGCGGCCGCACCCCTCGCACGAAGGTCCCCCGACCCACCCGGCTCTCGACGACCCCCTCGGACGCCAGGGCCTCGTAGGCCAGGGCCACCGTGTCGCGATTGACGCCGAGGTCGCGAGCCAGGTCGCGGATCGGGGGGAGCCGGTCTCCCTGCACCAGCGCTCCCGATTCCACCCGCTCCCGGATCTGCCCGGCTATCTGCCGGTAGACGGGGACTGCGCTCCGGGCGCCCGGCGCCTCGCTCCTCTCGATCTGCAGCTGCATGATGTAGTCAGAATATCGCTGGGTCAATCACCAGTCAATCGGTACGAAATGGGACAAATTTGCGAATATATCCCAGATTTATACCAGTCAATTACCAGACAATTGGGGGTCAATTGGAACCGGACGGAAGGCCCATTCAGGCGTTCCCACCCTCTTCCCGGGTCGCGGCCTCGGCTGCAGGCGACGCATTGAACCGGTCCATGGCCGGTACGATGCCTTCGACCACGAAGGCCTCCACCGCTGCGGACGCCCGGCCCAGGGCCTCGGCCAGAGCATCGCTCTCCGCATTCGAGAATTCCTGGAGCACGTGGGCAACGGTTTCCTTAGAGTCGCACGGACGGCCGATCCCGAAGCGGAGGCGAGGCAGCTCCTGGGTGCCGATCGACGCGATCACGTCTCGAAGCCCGAGATGGCCACCGTCCCCACCCCGGGCGCGCAGGCGCAGGCGGCCCAGCGGCAGGTCGGCGTCGTCGTAGACGACCAGCAGATCGCTGGAGACCTCGTGGACCGGCAAGAAGCCGAGCGCTGCCGCGACCGCTTTGCCCGAGTCGTTCATGAAGGTCTGCGGCTCGAGCAGACCCACGTCGATTCCCTGGACGGTACCTCGCCCGAAGCGGCTCTCGAACCTCGACTGCTCCAGCGGGATTCCCAGCCGCGAGGCGAAGCGCTCCACTACCCGAAAGCCGACGTTGTGTCGGGTTCCGCGATAGCGGCGCCCCGGGTTGCCGAGGCCGACGATCAGCTTCACCGCGGGCGCGGCGCTACTCGCCGCCCTCCTTGCTCTCGGCCGACCCCTCCGGGGATGCCTCGGCTTCTTCAGCGCCCTCGGCCCCTTCGACCTCTTCGCCCTCTCCGGGCTCCTCGGCCACCGGCTCCTCCACGACCACCGGTGCGACGACCGATGCGACGGCCAGATCGCCATCCGTTCGCACGGACGCCCCCTCGGGCAGCTCGAGGTCGCGAACGTGGATGGAATCACCGACCTGGAGCGCGCTCACGTCCACGTCCACACTCTCCGGAATCGCCCGCGGCAGACACTCGAGCTCGATCTCGCGGAGGGGATGGTCGAGGATGCCGCCGAGCTCGACGCCCGGCGCCCGGCCCACCAGGCGGACGGGAACCGATACCTCGACCGTCTGGTCCAGGTCGACCAGATAGAAGTCGGTGTGAAGGGGACGGCCACGCACGGGGTCGCGCTGAAGCTCCTTCACCAGCACGGTCCGCGTGGTGCCGTCCACGCTGAGCTCGATCAGGGTGTTCATACCCGCACCGCTGCCCTGAAGCAGGCGCTGCAGAGCGCTCGGATCGATGGAGATCGCCTTCGACTCCGCTCCCTTGCCGTACACCACCGCCGGGATACGTCCAGCCGCTCGGAGCCTTCTCGAGACACCCTTTCCGGTCGCGTCGCGGACTTCCGCAACGAGGGCGTTCACTGCCACGGTCTTCTCTCCTCGGTCTAGATGAACAGAGAGCTGATGCTCTCCTCGTTGTTGATGCGGCGGATCGCCTCGGCCAGCAGTCGGGCGACGGTCACTACCTTGAGCTTCCCGCAATCCCGAGCGTCGTCGCGCAGCGCGATCGAATCCGTGACGATCATTTCCTTGATGGGTGACTCCTCGATGCGCTTGATGGCCGGCCCCGAGAGCACCGGATGGGTCGCCAGTGCGTACACTTCTCGGGCACCCGCCGCCACCAGGGCGCGCGCCGCCTCCGTGATGGTTCCGGCGGTATCCGCCATGTCGTCCACCATCACGCAGATCCGATCCTCGACTTCGCCGATGATGTTCATCACCTCGGACACGTTGACCTTCTCGCGCCGCTTGTCGATGATGGCCAGCGAGGTGTCGAGGCGCTTGGCGTAGGCTCTGGCGCGCTCCACCCCCCCGGCGTCGGGAGAGATCACCGTCGCCTCGCTTCCGATGCGTTCGCGGATCGCGGCCAGCAGGACCGGCGTGGCGTAGAGGTTGTCGACTGGCAGGTTGAAGAAACCCTGGATCTGTCCGGCGTGGAGCTCCAGGCAGAGGACCCGATCCGTCCCCGCTGCCGTGATCAGGTCCGCAACCAGCTTCGCCGTAATGGGGGCTCGGGCCTGGACCTTGCGATCCTGGCGACCGTAGCCGTAGTAGGGGATCACAGCAGTGATGCGACGAGCCGAGGAGCGGCGCAGGGCATCCACCATGATCAGCATTTCCATCAGGTGGGTGTTGGCCGGCGCGCAGGTCGACTGCAGGACGAAGCAGTCCATGCCCCGCACGTTCTCCTGGATCTCGACGCAGCACTCCCCGTCGCTGAAGGTGCCGACCTCCGCCTTCCCGAGCGAGACGCCGAGATGGATGGCGACATTCTCGGCGAGGGCAATGTTGGAGTTCCCCGCGAAGAGCATGATGTGCCGCATAGCGTGACCCTGAGTCTAACCTCGTGCTTGAGATGGCTGGGGCGGCAGGACTCGAACCTGCAAATGGCGGCTCCAAAGGCCGCTGCCTTACCATTTGGCGACGCCCCAGAACTCGCCACGTCGCTGCCGGGGGGCCTTCCCCGGCTCCACTTGCCTTAGCGGGATCCTTTCGTATTCGCGAGCCAGGTCCGGACCGGAGGGGCGAGGTTCAACCGGTCGCGAGCCCGACCTGCGGCGATTGTATCGCGAAAGATTCCGAAAAACGTCGGGCCGCTCCCCGACATGCCGACCGCGAGGGCGCCGCTGCCCTCGATGGTCTCCCGGAGCGGACCAATGCGGGGGCAGAGCCGAGCAGCCGCCTGCTCGAGGTCGTTCTCCAGAAGCTCCGCCAGCGCGTGATCGCCGCCTTCCCGAAGCGCTGAAATCCCGGGCATCGTAGAGCCTGCTCGAACGGGCGTCAACGAAGCCCCGAAGGCGTCGTAGGCGCGATAGACGTCGGATGTCGCGAGGGCAACTCCGGGGTGCACGAGGAGCAGCGAAAGCACCGGAATCCCGGGGATCGGCTCGATCTCCTCGCCGACCCCTGTCACCAGGGCCGGCCTCGGATCCAGGAAGAAGGGGATGTCGGCCCCGAGGCCGAGGGCCAGCTCGCGGAGCCTCTGCGGAGAGATGACGCCGGGATGGATCTGGGACAGGCCCCGGAGGACTGCAGCGGCGTCGCTGGAGCCCCCTCCCAGGCCAGCCGCCACCGGGATCCGCTTCTCCAGGGTCAGCCGCAGACCCGCCTCGATGCCCGCCGCCTCGAGAAACGCGACCGCCGCTCGGACGGCCAGGTTGGATCCGTCGGCGGGCACATCGGGGGCATCGCCCTCGATCCGAAGCTCTACGGAAGAGGTGCTGTCGGAGAGCGCGATCTCGACCCGATCGGCGAGATCGATGGGGACGAACAGGCTCTCCAGGAGATGGTATCCGTCCTCCCGGCACCCCAGAATGCGCAGGCCGAGGTTGACCTTGGCCGGAGCCGAGAGCCGCACCCGGCTATTTCGCCGCCTCCAGGTAGCGCATGCGGAGCTCGGTGAGCAGGTTCTTGATCAGGGAGGACTCCTCGTCGCTCAGGTTCCCCTGGGTCTTGTCCTGCAGCATCTCCACCGTATCGATGGTCTGCCGGGCGACGGGAAGGTTCGGTTCTGGCGGCTTCCCGGTCTCGGGATCCGGAACCATTCCCATGTGATACAGAGCCGAGGTCCCGAGAGAGATGACGAAGGTGCCAAAGTCGACTTTGGGCAGGGACCGCTTCGAGGGCCGCTCCGGGGGCGCCTGCTCATCCGCGCCGGGCTCTTCGTCCACACCGCGCTTGTCGACGATGGTAAAGCCCGGGCCCTTCGCCTCTTCTTGATTTCCCATCTAGGTCTCCTCCCCTTGGGTGTCCGCATCGACCTGCGCCATTTCACGGTAGGCCATCGCCACGCGCTGGATGGCCGTGATGGCGGAGCCGGCTGCCACGATCCCCAAGAATAGCGGCAGGTAGCCGCTGAGAGCGCCGATCACCAGAAGCACCACGCGCTCGAAACGCTCCATGATGCCCCCGTTGAAGTCCGAGAGGATGGACTCGGCCCGGGCCTTCGTGTAGGAGACCAGGACCGTGGCGATGGAGGCGAGGCCGGCCAGGAGCGCCAGGGGGAGGTCGCCAGCCTTGGCGTAGTGCATCAGGATTCCCAGCAGAATCGCCATGTCGACGATCCGGTCGAGAGTCGAATCGAGAAACGCACCGAAGGAGCTGCTGGTGCCATTGTGGCGCGCCACCGCCCCGTCCAGCACGTCGAAGAATCCCCCCACCAGGAGCAGGACGCCGCCCAGCGGAAGTGCGCCCCGGGCAAAGCTCACGGCACCGCAGAGCGAGATCAGAACGCCCAGCACCGAGAGCAGGTTCGGATTCAGGGGACGGCTGAACAGAAAGGGGAAGAATCTCTCCAGCGCGGCGTCCATGCGCCTCCCGAAGGTGGCCTTGATCACCGCCCTCTCCTCTCGAAAAACTCTTTCAATTCAGTGAGTTGTCTTCCTGCGAGGGCGGTTTTTCGGGCTCCTGAGAAGACCCCTCGTCCTCACCCACGGGCAGGGCCTTGTCGGAAACGTCGGGAAGGTCGGCGAGCTCCTTCTCCAACTCCTTCGGATCGACCCAGCCGCGCCGGCGCAGCAGCCGGCGATCGAACCTCAGCTTGCGCGTATGATCGTAGGCCATCCCGAGCCCCCCAGCGTTTGCGAGCTGCGACCGTAGCAAATTGACACCGGCTTCGAGGTTCGGGTAGCCTGCCCGGGAGTCGGAAAACGACGTTTCCGATCTGTTTCGGATCTGTCTGGGAGCAACCGGGGGGTCGTCGTGCGTACTCTCGTTCAAGCGATATCCGTTCTCTTGATGACGCTCGCCATGGCGTGTGCCAGCGGCCCGCCCGATGCCGAGGAGTTCGGCGAGGTCCCGTCCGCCGAGGTTCTCTACGCGGAAGGCGTGGCCAAGCTGGAGAAGGGTGGCATCCACTTCTGGTTCATCGACCTGCGGGACCGCCAGGGCGCCATCGACACATTCCAGGACATCATCGACAACTATCCCTACAGCGACTACGCGACCTTGGCAGAGCTTCGCATCGCGGACGCCTATTTCGATCAGAAGCTCTGGGAAGAGGCGCTCTCGTACTATCGCGACTTCTCCGAGCTGCATCCGGACCACGAGAGAGTCCCGTATACGATCCTTCGCTCCGCCCTCTCCTACTACTATCAGTCCCGACCGGCCAACCGCGATCAGACGGCGACGCGACAGGCTCTGGTCCAGCTCGAGCGTCTCCGCAGCGGCTATCCCCAGGCGGTCGAGAGCGACGAAGCCGACGAGCTCTGGCGCGTGCTTCGCACCCGACTCGGAACCAGTGTCATGAACATCGGCAACTTCTACATGAAGCGGTCCGAGTACCGCAGCGCAGCGGATCGCTACCGCTCGGTGCTGAACGAATACCCCGGACTCGGGCTGGACGCGGAGGCACTCTTCAGGCTTGGGCTTTGCTACCGAGAAATGAACCTGAACGACGAGGCCGCCCGGATCTTTCAGGTGATCATGGAGAACTATGACGGTAGTGAGGTGGCCGCCGCCGCTGAGGACTACATTCCAGCTTCGAACTGAATCCCCCCGACACGGAGTCCGAGCCGCCGGTTCCCGGTGCGGCGATCCATCGCGTACCGAGGGGTGAGCCATGCAGCAATACGGTCGGATGAACCGAGAAGAACGGGAATCGTATCGCATCGGTCGTCAGCGCTTCGAGGCCGGTGACGATCGGGGTGCTCTCGAGACCCTCACCGTTCTGCTCGAGAGCTGTCCCCGTTTTGCGGACGTTCACTACATGGTGGGACTCGTCCACGAGCGAGGGGGCGACCTGGAGGCCGCCACCAGCAGCCTCGAGCGCGCTCTCGAAATCAACCCGAGCTATGCCGAGGCTGTCGCTGCGCTGGTGAGTGTCTACGAACGACGCGGCCTCTTCGAGCGCAGTCGGGAGCTCGCCGCGCAGCTGAGTCCCTCGATCGGCTCGGATGCGGGCAACCTCGACGCCACCACCCGCGGCAAGCTGGCGAACCTGCACGCCGTGTTGGGAGATGCCTACCGCGAGGCCGGAGAGCTCCGCGAGGCCATCGAGGCCTATCGCAAGGCCCTGGATCGCTGTCCCGGCTTCCACGACATCCGCCATCGACTCGGAATCGCGCTGCGCGAGGCCGGCCTCCCGAATCACGCCATTGGCGAGTTCAAGCGAGTGCTGCGAACGCATTCGGACTACCTCGAGTCCGCGGTGCAGCTCGGCTTGACCTACTACACGCTGGGCCGGACCCCGCGGGCCCTGGAAGAGTGGGAGTCGGTCCTCGAGCGAGATCCCTCACGCGAAGACGCGCGAATGTACCTCCGCATGGTGCAGGCGGGGGACGACGCCACCGAGCTGTAGCTAGCGGGGACGGAGTTGCCTTTCCCCTTTTCCCGATCAATGGGAGAGGTTTCGTCTTCTGTGAGAAAAGGCAAAAGGCAACTCCGTCCCCGCTAACGCGAAACTCGGGACAGCTCTCTCACCACCTCTCCGGCCGCGTTTCGCCCGCAGGCGCCCATCACGCCGCCTCCCGGGTGGGTGCCCGCACCACACAGGTAGAGATTCCGGATCGGGGTCTGATAGCGGGCGCAGCCGGGCAGCGGGCGCATGAAGCCGAGACGGTCCAGGCTCATGGCACCGTGAAAGATGTTGCCGCCGCGGAGCGCGAAGATCCGCTCCAGATCCGGCGGACCCAGCACCTCCCGGTGTAGTACGCTCTCGGAGAAGCCCGGCGCCACCTCGTCCACGAGGTCGAAGACCCGATCGGCGAGACGATCCCGCTCCACCTCCCAGCTCGATTCCGCGAGCCGGTAGGGGACGTGCTGGACGAACATCGAGCCGAGGTGCTTGCCCTCCGGCGCGAGGGAGCGATCGAGCGTCGAAGGGAGGGTGAGCTCGACCATGGGCCGCTGGGGAATCTCGCCGCGGCAGGCGGCCTCGAAGGAACGGTCCAGGTCATCGAGACTGGAAGCGCCGATGTGGATGGTGCCGACGTGCTCCGGCCCGGCCGCGGCTCCCGACCGGCCAACGAATCTTGGCAGGCGGTCCAGGGCGAGGTTGATCTTCGCGACGGGGCTGCGGAAATCGAGGCTCTGAATCCCCCGCAGCAGCTCATCCGGCAAGTGCTCGGGAGCGATCAGATCGACGAAGGTGCGATGGGGATCCGCGCTGGAGAGCACCACCCGCGCCTCGACGACCGTGCCATTCTCGAGAGTCACACCACGCGCGCCGCCACCTTCGACCATCACCGAAGCGATGGAGCTTCCGGTTCGAATCTCGGCGCCGGCTTCGCGGGCCGCGTCGGCGAGCAGCTCGGAGAGTCTTCCCATGCCACCCTCGACATAGGCCCACACACCCCGATCGCCATGGGTCTCGCCCATCACGTGGTGGAAGAGCACGTAGCCCGTACCCGGCGTGGATGGGGAGGCCCAGGCGCCGATGATCGCGTCGGTAGCGAGGGTGGCGCGGAGCGGTTCACTCTCGAACCAGCTCTCGAGGGTCGAGCGAGCCGGCCCCAGCAGCAAGGCGAGAACCCGAGGAAGATCGCGGCGCAGCGAGATGGCCCTCCGCAGCAGGCGGAGGAGCGGTGGAACGTCTCGGAGGTGCAGACGGGCCGGATCTGGGGGCGGCACATCGAGCAGGGGCTCGATCGCAGCGGCGGCGCGGTCGAGCATGCGCTCGTAGTCACCGAAGCGGTCGGCATCGCTGTGCGAGAACTGACGGATCTCGGCGCGGCAGGACTCCCGATCCGGCCCCAGCAGAAGACCGCGTTCACCGGGGATCGGCGTGAAGGAGGAGGGATTTCGCGCCAGCAGCCGGAGCCCCCGTGCGGCGAGTCCAAGCTCGCGCAGCATTGCCGGCCGCAGGAGTCCCGCCACGTAGGCAGCGCGAGAGACCCGGAAGCCGGGCCAGAGCTCCTCGGTCACACAGGTCCCGCCCACCAGCTCGCGGCGCTCGAAGACCACTGTCTTCAATCCGGCCCTGGCTAGATAGGCGGCGGCGGTCAATCCGTTGTGGCCGCCCCCGATCACGATGGCATCCGGCATCCCGCGAAGTGTATCCGTTGTGCTCACGAAATTGGGCCCCCGCTGATTCGTGACCCACCGTTCACAGTCACCAGGGCGCAGCAGATCCCTCTCCGCCCCGGGAGTGGCACGCGGAGCTCGGACCCAATTTCGTGAGCACAGCGATCGGGTAGAATGGCGGCGGGGGGGAACAAGGTGGAGCCAATCTCACCCGTCGACGTGGCCGCACTGGCGGTCCTGACCGTGGCGGTGCTGCGGGGTCTGTTCATCGGCCTGATCCGCGAGGTCTTCTCCCTGGGCGCCCTCGCCGCCGCCTGCATTGCAGTTCGGTTCGGAGCCGCGCCAGCTGCGGATTGGATGCTCCTCAACCTTCCGTTCGAGATCGGCTCCCTGACGGCCCGGGTCGTCGCCGGGGCGGTGATCGCCATCGCCGTCGTCTTGCTCGTGGCAGGGGTGGGGCGAGTCCTCCGCAGGGGCGCCCGCTGGGCGGGGCTTGGCTTCGCCGATCGACTGGCAGGGGGCGTGCTGGGGGCCGCGGAGGCATCCCTGGTGATCGTGATTCTGATGCTGTTGGGAATCGCTCTGGTGGGTCGAGATCGCCCGCATCTCGCCGATTCCCGGACCCTCGCCGTCTTCGAGAGCGCCGAGCGCCTGGTACAGCAGACCAGGCCGATGCGTTCCCCAGCTCCAAAGCTCAGCGAACCGGTGAGGAAGGCAGGCTAGACCGGATCCACCCATCGCCCGTGGTCTCGGATCAGCTCGACCAGGCGGTCGGGGGCTTCTCGCTCCGGAACGCTGCGGACGACGCATTCGCGCCCCACGTAGAGGTTCACCTTGCCGGGGCCGGAACCCACGTAGCCGAAGTCCGCATCGGCCATCTCCCCAAGGCCGTTCACGATGCAGCCCATCACTGCGATCTTCAGGCCCGGGAGATGCCCGGTGCGTTCCTTGACGCGGGCGGTGGTCTCCTCGAGATCGAACAGCGTGCGTCCGCAGGAGGGGCAGGAGATGAATTCCGTCCACGATGTGCGAAGGCGCGCACCCTGGAGAATGCGGTAGGCCAGCGAGACGTCGCGGTCCAGGGCGCCAAAGCCGCCCAGCGAAACCAGGTCGCCGATCCCATCGCAAAGAAGTGCACCCAGATCCACGGCCGCGCGCAGCAGGGCGGTCTCTGGATCCAGCGAAGGATCGGCGCGGTGGTGGAGCACGATGGGAACGCTCCCCTTGCTTCGCGCCTCGAGTCGAGCTGCGAGCAGCCGCGCCCCGTGAACCGGAAGGTCGGACTCCACCGAAACGAAGCGTCTCTCACAGCCGCTGGCGACGGCCTCGTCCAGCGCCTCCAGAAGGGGCTCCCCTTCCAGGTGGAAGTTCCACTCCACCGGGCAGCCGACCCGGCCGATCGCGCGCAGCTGGTCGGCAGCGAGCGGCGCCTCGATCCGCACCACCACGCGCGCGGCGGCGTCCGCGACAGCCGGAACCAGGGCCGGGGGGACGCGAATCGCGAGCGGAATCGCGACACCCGCAGCAGTGAGGAGATCGGCGAAGGCCGTGGCCCGGTTCGCCCCCGCAGCGTCGGCAACGTCCATGAGCAGTCCCTCGCATTCGAGATCGCCGAGCCGCCCTAGAGAGAGCTCGACCTGCCGGGCGGCTTCCCGAACGTCCTCGGCGATGGGTCCCAGATCCACCTCGACGCGAACCGCGTTTTCGCCGCCCACCGATGCGACCGAGCCGGTCGATCGCCGTTCGTACCGATAGGGATCGGCCGCGAAGAACCCGCCCGGATCCAGGATCGGCAGCGCGAGGTCCTTCCGCTCGTCGTAGCGGCGCGCCAGGCGGCGCGCGACGGGAATCTCCTTCACCGGGTCCTCTGTGAGGGAGACGCGAATCGTGTCGCCGATCCCATCCTCGAGGAGGGCGCCGATGCCGATGGCGCTCTTCACCCGACCGTCCTGGCCATCGCCTGCCTCGGTGACACCGATGTGCATCGGGTAGCTGGCCTGGCCGGGCGCGCCCTCCGCGAGCCGCGCGGCAAGCAGCCGATAGGCGTGGATGGTGACCTGGGGGTTGCTCGCCTTCATGCTGAAGACCACGTCGAAGAACCCCTCGTCCTCGCAGACCGCCAGAAACTCGAGGGCGCTCTCGACCATTCCGAGCGGCGTGTCGCCGTAGCGATTCATGATGCGGTCCGAGAGCGAGCCGTGATTGGTCCCGATGCGCATGGCCCTTCCGAGCTCCTTGCATCGTCTGACCAGGGGGCGGAAGCGCTCCGCCACACGCTCGAGCTCCTCTCGGTACTGGTCTTCGCTGTACTCGCGGATTTCGAAACGCTTCCTGTCGGCGTAGTTCCCCGGATTGATGCGGACCTTCTCGACGTGTTCGGCGGCGATCATCGCGGCGTTCGGGGTGAAGTGGATATCGGCCACCAATGGAACCGCGACACCGCGCTTCTCGAGCTCTCTGCGGATCGCGCCGAGCATCGCGGCGTCGCGCACCGACGGGGTGGCGAGGCGAACGATCTCGCAGCCCGCCCGCGCCAGAGCCTCGACCTGGGCGGCGGTGGCGATCGCATCGGAGGGATCGGTGTTGGTCATCGACTGGATGCGGATCGGATTCGAACCGCCGATTCCCACTTCCCCGACGCGAACCTCTCGGGTGCGCCGCCTCGCCGGCGCGAAGGGATCGGGGGCGAAGCCGGGCGTCACGCGCCGCCTGCTTCTACCAGCGAGAAGAGCTTGTCGAAGGCTTCGTCGATCCGCCTGGGATCGTTTCCGCCGGCCTGGGCGAAGTCGGGCCGCCCGCCACCCTTCCCGCCGACCACGGCGGCCACCTCGCGAACCAGATCCCCGGCCCTGAGCTTGTCCTTCAGGTCGGGCGTCACGCCGAGAGCCAGGGAGACCTTTCCGTCGGACTCCGACGCCAGCAGCACCACTCCGCTCCGGAGCTTGTCGCGCAGGTCGTCGACCATGGCGCGGAGGTCCTTCCCCTTCACTCCCTCGGCTCGAGTGGCAATGACCTTGGTGCCGTTCACGTCCCTGGCCTGCGAAACCAGGTCCGAGGCCGCGGCGCCGCGCTGACCCTTGCGCAGTGCGGTGAGCTGGCGATCCGCTGTCCTGCGTTCCTCCAGTAGCCTCTCGACGCGGCGGACCGTCTCCTCCACCGGCACCTTGAGAATCTCTCCGATCCGACGAAGGATGCGTTCCTGCTCGCGAAGGTGCTGGAGCGCTCCGATGCCGGTGAGCGCCTCGATTCGCCGCACCCCCGCAGCGATCCCGGTCTCGGAGAGAATCTTGAGGAGTCCAATGTCGCCGGTCGCGCGGGCGTGGGTGCCGCCGCAGAGCTCCGTCGAGACGTCTCCGAACGAGACCACGCGTACCCGATCCCCGTACTTCTCCTCGAAGATCGCGATGGCACCGGCCTTGATCGCATCCTGGAAGGAGAGCTCGCTGACCTCGGCCGCGGCGTTCGACTCGATCCATTGATTCGCCAGCGTCTCGATGCGGTCGATCTGCTCTTCCGAAAGCGGCGTGTCGTGCGTGAAGTCGAAGCGCAGACGGTCGGGCGCCACGAGGGAACCCTTCTGCATGGCCTGGGGCCCGATCACCTGACGCAGCGCCGCGTGCAGCAGATGCGTGCCGGAGTGGTTGCGCACCGTCGCCGAGCGGGCGTCGGCGTCGACCGAGAGCTCCGCGATTTCGCCGACCTGAACCGTGCCCGAGACCACCTTTCCCGAGTGCGAGATCAGGTCGCCCGCCGGCTTCTGGGTATCGGTGACCTCGACCTGTCCACCCGCTGTGGAGATCGCGCCGCGGTCTCCCACCTGCCCGCCGCTCTCGGCGTAGAAGGGCGTCTCCGCGACCACCACCTCGACTTCGCTTCCTTCTTCTGCGCTCTCGACGCTCTTCCCTCCGACCAGCAGCGCGCGGATCTCCGAGCTCGTCTCGAGGCTGTCGTAGCCGCAGAAGCTCGTGGTCACGTCTGCGGCGATACGCCCGTGCACCTCCCCGACGGCGGCGTCGCCGGTCCCCTTCCATGCCTCGCGTGAACGCGCGCGCTGCTCGGCCATGGCTGTCTCGAAGCCCTCGTCGTCGGTCCCGAGATCGTGGCTGTTGAGGATGTCCTCGGTGAGATCCACCGGAAATCCGTAGGTGTCGAAGAGCTTGAAGACGACGGTGCCGGGGAGAGCCGCGCCACCCCGCTCTTTGACCTCGCGAATCTCGCTCTCCAGCAGCGCGAGCCCCTTGGCGAGCGTCTCGAGAAAGCGTTCCTCCTCGCGCCGGATCCGATCGGTGACGTAGGCGCGGCGCTCCGCCAGCTCCGGAAAGGCTCCGCCCATCTCGTCGATCACCACATCGGCCACCGAGTACAGGAAGGGGCGATCCAGGCCGAGCAACACCCCGTGACGCGCCGCCCGGCGCAGGATCCGGCGCAGCACGTAGCCGCGCCCCTCGTTCGCCGGCAGCAGGCCATCGCCGATCAGGAAGGCCACGGCGCGGGCGTGGTCGGCGACCACTCGGAGAGAGACGTCCTTCTCCGGATCCTCTCCGAGAGAGACCCCCGAGAGATCCTGGGCGCGGGCGAGGATCCCGGCGAAGAGATCGGTTTCGTAGTTGCTCGAAACGCCCTGGAGAATCGAGACGACCCTCTCCAGGCCTGCCCCGGTGTCTACGGAGGGCTTGGGAAGCGGCGTCATCTCGCCCGAGTCATCGCGGCTGAATTGCATGAAGACCAGGTTCCAGAACTCGAGCCAGCGCCCGCACTCGCAGGAGGGATCGCAGACCGCACTCGTGCACTGCCCGGTGGGCCCGCGGTCCAGGTGGATCTCGGAGCAGGGGCCACACGGACCGGTGTCACCCATGGCCCAGAAGTTCTCGTCCTCGTCGAGGCGAAAGACCTTGTCGGCGGGCAGGCCGATCTCCTTCTCCCAGATCTCGGCGGCCTCGTCGTCCTCCCGGAAGACGCTCGCGACCAGCTGTTCCTTCTCGAGTCCGTAGACTTCGGTGACGAGCTCCCAGGCGAATCGAATCGCTTCGACCTTGAAGTAGTCGCCGAAGGAGAAGTTTCCGAGCATTTCGAAGAAGGTGTGGTGTCGTCGGCTCCGGCCGACTTCCTCGAGGTCGTTGTGCTTCCCGGAGACGCGCATGCACTTCTGGGAGGTGGTGGCCCGGACGTAGTCACGGATCTCCTCGCCGAGGAAGAGCCGCTTGAAGGGAACCATCCCCGCGTTCACGAAGAGCAACGTCGCATCGCCTTCGGGGACGAGAGACGCACTGGGCAGGCGCCGGTGCACCTTGCCCTCGAAGAAGCTCAGGAAGGCTTCTCGAACCTCCTTCGCCGAGCGCGGTACGGCTGCCATCGGAAAGACTCCCTGCACAGGTAAGTGTCCGAAGATACAGGAAGATTCTAGGTATTTCTCACCGGGCAGCGTAGTCGGGGCGGAACGGCCCCAAGCTCCCGGCGGGAGCCGGGGCAGTTCGGCGCCGACGCGAGAGGAGGACTAGAAGCGCTCGATGAAGTCGGCGCCCGAGTCGCTGGAGCCCTCGTCGATCTCCTCGTCGGGCTTCGCGTCCTCCTCCTTGCCCTCGAAGTCGTCCCAGGTGCCGTCGGAGGTGGAGGCGATGCCGCGGAAGCGGAGTGCGAAGTCGTCCGGGTTGGAGACGTGCTTGAGCGCCTCCTCGTAGGTCACCAGCTCCTGCTTTACCAGGTGCATCAAGCTCTGGTCGAATGTCTGCATGCCGTAGGTGGTGAAGCCCTTGGCGATGGCGTCGGGAAGCTCCTTGGTGCGCTCCTTGTCGCTGATGCACTCGCGGATCCGGGCCGTGGAGACCATCACCTCGAGGGCGGGGACCCGGCCTCTGCCGTCGGCTCGGGGCACCAGGCGCTGGGAGATCACCGCCTTCAGGATCGAGCTCAGCTGGAGACGAACCTGCTTCTGCTGGTAGGGCGGGAACACGGAGATGATCCGGTTGATGGTTTCGGTGGCGTCGAGGGTGTGGAGGGTGCTCATCACCAGGTGCCCGGTCTCGGCCGCGGTGATGGCGGTCTCGATGGTTTCGAAGTCGCGCATCTCACCGACGAGAATCACGTCGGGATCCTGCCGCAGGGCCGCGCGCAGCGCGTTGGCAAAGCTCTGGGTGTCCACGCCGATTTCGCGCTGGTTCACCAGGGAACGGCGGTCGCGGATCAGAAACTCGATCGGATCCTCGATCGTCATGATGTGACAGGTCCGGTTCGAGTTGATGTGATCGATCATCGCCGCGAGGCTGGTCGACTTACCGGAGCCGGTGGTGCCGGTGACCAGCACCAGCCCGCGGTTCTCCATGGCGATTCTCTCGATCACCCGGGGCAGGACGAGCTGCTCGATCGTCTTGACGCCGAAGGGAATCACGCGGAAGACGATCCCGATGGTGCCGCGCTGCTGAAAGATGTTCACACGAAACCGGCCGAGTCCCGGAATGCCGTAGGCCAGGTCGCACTCCCGGGCCTCCTCGAAGCGCGCTTTCTGCACCGGATTCATCAGGGAAAACGCGGTGTTCTGCATCTCCTCGGGGAGCAGGCGTTCGCCGTTCTTGAGCGGAACCAGAGCTCCGTCCACGCGAAACATGGTGGGAAGCCCGCTCTTCAGGTGAATGTCCGAGGCCCCGCCCTTGAGGGCGATCTTGAGGATCTCGTTCAGCTCCATCGCTCGGGTCCTTCTCGGTGGTCTCGACCTGCGTGCGTCCGAAGATATTTCGACCGTTTGAACGGTCTTCTTGAGAAGACCCTGCCCATTCCCGGGAATCCCCACGGGGGCTCGCCCGGGTCTCGCTTCTGGACCGGGGAAGGGCTGAGGGGGCCTGTCGAGCTAACCCTCGTCCGGGGCCTCCGCGGCGCTCTCCTCCTCCTTCACGAGCACCTGCCGCTTGAGTCCATTGGCCGAGTAGACCGCGTCGGCGAGGCGCTCGCGGATCTCCGGATTCTCGATCAGGAAGCGCCGGGCGTTCTCGCGACCCTGGCCGATGCGATCGTCCTGGTACGAGTACCAGGAGCCGCTCTTCTCCACGACGCCGCAGGTCACGCCGAGATCGATGAGATCCCCCTCCCGGGAGATCCCTTGGTTGTAGAGGATGTCGAACTCCGCCTGCCGGAAGGGGGGGGCCACCTTGTTCTTCACCACCTTGACGCGAGTCCGGTTGCCCACCACCTCGTCGCCATCCTTGATGGCGGCGATGCGACGCACGTCGAGGCGCATGGAGGCGTAGAACTTGAGGGCGTTGCCCCCACTGGTCGTCTCCGGGTTGCCGAACATGACGCCGATCTTCATGCGGATCTGGTTGATGAACATCACCGTGGCGTTGGACTTGGACACCGTACCGGTGAGCTTGCGAAGCGCCTGGCTCATCAGACGCGCCTGGAGACCCACGTGGGTGTCACCCATCTCTCCCTCGATCTCGGCGCGGGGCACCAGCGCCGCCACCGAGTCGATCACCACCACGTCGACGGCGCCGGAGCGGAGCAACACGTCGGCGATCTCCAGGGCCTGCTCCCCGGTGTCGGGCTGGGAGACCAGGAGCTCCTCCACCTGCACACCGAGTCGGCGAGCGTAGCCGACGTCCAGGGCGTGCTCGGCATCGATGAAGGCCGCCACGCCGCCGAGCTTCTGGACTTCTGCCACCCCGTGCAGGGTGAGGGTGGTCTTGCCGCTGGCCTCGGGGCCGTAGATCTCCACCACGCGTCCCCGCGGATAGCCGCCGATGCCGAGAGCCAGATCCAGGCTCACCGAGCCGCTCGAGAAGACGCCGACCTCCCGGTTGATGGCTGCCTCGTTCATGGTGAGGATGGCGCCCTTTCCAAACTGCTTCTCGATGGTCGAGACCGCCATCTGGATGGCCTTCTTCTTCCCGTCTCCGCGGTTCGCGCTTCGTTCGTTCGTCGCCATGAGTTCTCCTTGGAATGATTGAATTCAGGGTGAGTCGGTGCGTGCGGGGACCGGTCGGGGGATCCCGCCTTCGCTCGCGCCTGGCTCGCTGCGCACGCCCTCGGAAGGGCTGCGTCCTCGCAGTGCGATGCGCTCCAGGGGGGTGTAGACGGCACCGGTGCGCTGTAGATCGCTCTGAAAGAGCACGATCTCGTCGACGGGGAACGCCGGGCAATCGATCGAGGCCTCTCCGTCGACGGACGGAAAGCGCCGATTGCGAACGCGTCCCAGGGTGAGATGTGCCCGAAAGCGGCGCCGCTCCGCTTTGAGCCCCACGGCCACCACACCGTGCTCGACCCGCTCCGCCAGAAAGGCGAGGAGCGCCTCCGGCTCGACGGCGAGCGCGATGACCCGGGGGTTCCGCGGAGAGGGAAAGACCAGCGCGCCGCCGAGCTGAATCGCGAAAGGGGCCAGCGGGGCGACCTCTTCGGTCACGCGCTCCGCCAGCTCGGCGACGGCATCGCGGGTGACGTTGCCGAGAAATCGCAGGGTCAAGTGATAGCCTTCGGGGCGAACCCAGCGAACGCCCTCCCCTCTCTCCGATCCGCGCAGCCGGCCCGCCAGCTGCGCAGCCGCCTCGCGCGCCTCTTTCGACAGCGTCACGGCAAAGAAGGTCCGCAGGTTCTCGCTCATCGGGACTTCCGGAGGTAGCGGAGCGCCACCCGCTCCTCGCCGAGCAGGGATCGCCGGATCCAATCGAGGGCGACCTGTGCCGTCGCCATGCGGTGACGGGAGCGATCCAGGGGAAACTCGAAGACCTGGGCGGTGTTCTCGTCACCGTCGGAGAAGCCCACCCACACCAATCCCACCGGCTTGGCATCGCTACCACCGCCGGGCCCCGCGATGCCGGTGGTGGAAACGGCCAGGTCTGCGCCGAATCGCTCGCGGACTCCCGCCGCCATGGCGAGCGCCACGGGCTCGGAGACCGCACCGTGCTCCCGCAGGATCAGCTCTGGAACACCCAGGAGCGCAGCCTTCACCCGGTCCGAGTAGGCGATCACGCCGCCGAGGAAGTAATCGGAGGAGCCGGGCACTTCGGTGATGCGTTCGCCGACGAGGCCCCCCGTGCAGGACTCTGCCACCGCCAGGGTCTTGCCCTGCTCGCGCAGGAGCCTGCCCACCACCTCCTCCATGGTCTCGGCGTCGCTGCCGTAGACGAGGGGACCGAGCCGCTGGCGGATCGCATCGCAGACCCGAGCCAGCTTCGTCTCGGCTTCGAAGGCGGTGGCGCCGCGGGCCACCGGGCGAAGATAGTTGTCGGGGAACGCCGTGCGGAAGCTGAGGCTCACGCCGTCCTCCCGAGCGATGTCAGTGAGATCGGCGTCGAGATTCGATTCGCCGATGCCGAAGGTGCGCAGCAGGGCGGTTCGGACGACAAGGCGACCCTCGACGCCCGCCAGGCGCTCGGCAATCCGCGGGAGAACCTGCTCGTCCATCATCTGATGGAGCTCGCGGGGCACGCCAGGCATGCAGAAGAACAGGGTCCCGGTTTCTTCGAGCAGACAGCCGGGCGCCGTTCCGATCGGATTGGGAAGCACCTCGGCGCCCTGCGGAAAGCTCGCCTGCTTTGCGTTGTTCGGCGCCATCTCCCGGCCGAAGCGGGCAAAGAATGCCTTGATCGCCTCGAGTGAGGCTTGATCCACCACGAGGCTGCGTCCGAAGGCGCCGGCCAGCACCTCGATCGTCAGGTCGTCGCGCGTCGGCCCGAGCCCCCCGGAGACGAGAGCGATGTCGCTTCGATCCGCGGCGCGACGGAAGGCGTCTTCCATGTCCGCCGGATCGTCACCGACCGAGACGTGGAAGCGGGTCTCGATGTCGAGACCGAAGAGCCGGTCGGAGAGGAAGGCCTTGTTGGAGTCGACGATCTCGCCGCGCAAGAGCTCGTCGCCAATGGTGAGAATCTCGGCCCTCACCAGAGCACCGCGACCGCCGCCCCCAGCACGACTGCTGAGAGCACTCCTGCGACGAGGTCGTCCATCATCACACCGACTCCACCCGCGAAGCGCCGTTCCGCCCACCGGACCGGCCCCGGCTTCCAGATATCAAAGCACCGAAACAGGACGAATCCGGTCACAAGAGCGGGCAGAGATCGGGAAGATCCCAGGACCAGGAGCGGCGCCAATGTCACCAGCTGTCCCCCCACCTCGTCGATCACGATTCGCCGGTCATCCTTGCGCCCGAGGATCCGCTCCGCAGCGTCCGCGGCCCAGGTCCCCAGGAAGAACAGCGCCACCAGGGTCACGCCGAATTGCCAGAGTCCCACCGGCGAAAATAACACGAAAATCACCACCGCGAGAGCCGAACCCCAGGTTCCAGGCGCAACGGGCAGATAGCCGGCCCCACCGGCACTGGCCACGGACAACGCCAAGAAGCGCGCAAAGCGCTGTGCGGGCATCGATTCCGCTTTGGTTTCAGGGTGTTGGAGCCTTGCGATGGCGATTCTGCCCGGGACCGGGAGGATGCGGGCCGCCTCTGTGGGGGGAACCGGACGGCTGGGGAAACAGTACTCCCGTTGGCACTCCCGTGCGAGTGAAATCCCCCCGAAATCGCGACGAAGTCCCATCTCACTGCAATCAAGAGAGCGGGAAGGCGCGCCGATCAGGGGCAGGGGAGCACCCCAGGGAGCTTTGCATGAACTCGGCCGATTTATACCAACCAGAACCGGCGAAGGACGGGCGCTCGGCGTCCGATCTCGCCACGCTCCTCGTAGAGCTGGGGCGGGTGGTGAAGGGCCGCGCATTCTACGAGCCTGGGGACCCGAAGCTGACCTCGCTCTTCCGACGCGGATTTCGCGCCTGGCAGGGCGACCTTAAGCGCCATGGCGCACTCGAGCTGGAGGTCGGCCCGACCGGCTTCTGGTCATCCCGTCCCCGCTCCGCGATCACGCGCCGCGAGCTCGGGGGCCTCGCTGCCGAGTGCTACGCCAGGGGCTTGCGTCGCGTTCGCTTCGAGATGGATATCGATGCGGAGGCTCTCGCTGCCTTCGTCGAGCTTCTCGCCAGCGATCGCACCGTCATCGACGCGAACGGTGGATTCGAGCGCGCCCTCTACGCCCGGGTGCCCGCTGGGATCGTGGTGAACGGAAAACCTCCGAAGCTCGAGGCGAAGAAGCCGAAGCCAACGAAGGAATTGCCCGTCGCGCGCGACACCGCGGCGCCAACCCCGGAGCGGGTCGAGAAGGTGGGGAGCCCCTCGCCGGCGCGGGATCTCGGGCTGTCCGATGACGCCCCCGACCCGCCGTCCGACGGCGCGCGCGCTGGCGAGCCTCGCGAGACTCCGACGGCCCCGGAACCCTGCCCGAACCAGGGGGAGGATGAGCCGGTCCCCGAGCGCGCGATCCCGGATGCCCAGGGCGCCGAGCTGGCCAATCTGCTGCTGGAAATGGATGACTGCGAAGATCTCGGCAAGTACGCGGAAATCTCGGGTCAGCTGGTGAGCATCGCCGAACGGCTCTCCGAGAAGGGACGCCTCGACGACAGCTACCGGGTGATTCTCGAGCTGGCGCGGCACGCGGGCGACGACGCCAAGCGACCGGCGGGCCTGGCGGAGCTGGCTGCCGAGTCTTTCTCCAGCCTCGCCAAGGGCAACCGTCTCGAGGATCTGATCGATCGGGCCTGTGCACCGGGCGCGCTGGCGAGCGTCCGGGCGACTCAGGTGCTGCTCCAGCTGGGAGAAGAAGTCGTCCCCGCGCTGCTCGAGGCGGTGGAGGGGGAGTCCGATACGGGTCGGCGCGGGCGACTCCACGCGATCCTGATCGCGATGGGCGAAAAGACCCTGCCCGCACTGCTCGAGGTCATGAAGGACGGTGAGCCCGGGCGCGCCAAGAGCGCGATCCGGATTGCGGGCGAGAGCCAGAACCCCGGCGCGGTTCCCCGGCTGGGAGAAATCCTGGTGGGCGAGAACCCGGTGCTCCGCGAGGAGGCCGGCAAGGCGTTGGTGCGGATCGGGGACCCGAGCGCCATCGAGGTGCTGATCTCAGTGCTGACTAGCGACATCGACGGTGTTCCCGCCCTCGCCGCCGATTGTCTCGCCACCTCGGCGAACCCACACGCCGTGGACCCCCTGCTGCACGCGATGCGCGAGGCAATCCAGTCTCGCGAGATCGAGTGCGCACGCGAGGCGATTCGCGCCCTGGGCCGGCTGGCCCGCCCCGAGGCAACCGGTGCACTGGCAGAGCTCCTCCTGAGCAAGAGCATTCTCAAACGCAGGCGCTTGCGCGAACTCAAGGTGGCCGCCGCGAGCGCACTGGGACGGATTCCGGGGGATGAAGCGGTGGGCGCACTGGCTCAGGCCGCGCGAAGTCGCGACGGCCAGCTGCGGCGTACCGCCCAGACCGCCCTCGACCGACGTGCGCAGGTCCTCGCAGGCTACTGAGTGAGTCCGGATCACTGGTGACGCTCGCTTCGAGCTTCACCAGTGATCCGGGCTAGCATCCAGCGAAGTGGCGTGCACACTGGGTATCGATCACGGCAGCAAGCGAATCGGCCTGGCGGTCTCGGACCCCGGCGGGAAGGTCGCGCTCCCAGCCGGCACGTTGGAGAGCCGAGGGTTCGAGCGTGATCTCGCCGCCATCCGCCGCATCGTCGAAGAACGCCAGGTCGAGCGGATCGTCGTGGGACTGCCCATCCACATGGACGGGAGGTCGGGTCCCCAGGCCGAAGCCGCACGAGCGTTCGCGGACCGTCTCGCCGGAGAGCTCGGTCTCCCTGTCGATACCATGGACGAGCGTTGGACGACGAAGGAAGCGGAACGGGCCCTCCGGGCAACGGGTCGCAAGGGAAAGAAGAAGCGCGCGGTGATCGACTCGGTCGCGGCCACGATTCTGCTGCGCACCTATCTGGAACGCGAGGGCGGGGGGTGAACGCTCGCCGCCTTCTGCTGACTCTCCCGCTCCTGCTCGCCGTGCTGGCGATCGGGGCGGGCGTCTTCCTGGTGCGCTCCCTCTCGCCCATCGCCGCGAGGGAGCGAAGCGTCGACTTCCGGGTGCCACCGGGCTCGAGCCTCGGCGCGGTCGCGCGGGATCTCGAGCGCGAGCGCCTCGTCCGCCACGCATGGGCCTTCGAGACGCTGGCGCGCTGGCGAGGCCTGGCGGGGGAGCTCCGAGCTGGCGAGTACGATCTCTCACCGCATCTCACCACCGGCGAGATTCTGGAGAACATCGCCGAGGGTCGGGTCCGAACCTACCGGATCGTGATTCCGGAAGGTCTCACAGCGGTCGAGATCGCGGAGCGACTCGAGGAGAAGGGCCTGGCCGATTCGGGCGAGTTCCTCACCGCCGTACGAAGCCAGGAGCTGGTGAACGAGCTCGACGTCGAGGGCGAGTCCCTGGAAGGCTACCTCTTCCCGGAGACCTATCAGCTGGCCCGGGGGCTCCCGGCGGCGGAGATCGCTCGCGCCATGGTGGCCCAGTTCCACGACATCTGGCCGGAGATCGCGCCCGGAAGCGAGGCCCTCGGCTTCTCCATGCTGGAGACCGTCACCCTGGCCTCGATCGTCGAGAAGGAGACCGGGGTGCCCGAAGAGCGCTCCCTGATCGCGGCGGTCTTCCACAACCGACTGCGGCGCGGAATGCGGCTGGAGACGGATCCGACCGTCATCTACGGCATCCCCTCCTTCGACGGAAACCTCCGCCGCGCCGATCTCGAGGACGCCGGAAACCCGTACAACACCTACCAGATCCCAGGTCTGCCGCCGGGTCCCATTGCGAATCCCGGCGCCGCCGCCTTGCGCGCCGCGGTCGCCCCCGCCAGCTCGAGCTACCTCTACTTCGTCTCGCGGAACGACGGAACCCACGAGTTCTCGAGCAGCTACGCAGAACACTCGGCCGCAGTCGACCGCTTCCAGAAGAGGAGACGCAGCCGGACCAGCCCGCCTTGAGCCCTGCAACGGCCTCGGCGCGACGCGACAGGAAACACGGGCGAAGAGCCCCGCTCAGGTGATCGCAACCTCTCTTAGCAGGTCGAGGTTGTCGAGGGCGCGACCGGCGCCGTGGACGACAGCGGTAAAGGGATCCTCGCTCCGCAGGATGGGAAGCTTGGTCTCCTGGCGCAGCACCTGGTCGAGATCCGTGAGCAGCGATCCGCCGCCCACGAGCATGATTCCGCGGTCGACGATGTCGGCGGCCAACTCGGGCGGTGTTCGCTCCAGGGTGAGGTGAACGGTCTCCACGATCTGTCCGATCGGCTCGATCAGAGCTTCGCGGATCTCGTCGCTGGTCGTCACCACGACCTTGGGGATGCCGGCGACCAGGTCGCGTCCCTTGATCTCCATGGTGGCCGTCTTGCTGGTGGGCGAGGCGGCGGCGATGGTCATCTTCACCCCTTCGGCGGAGCGCTCACCGATCAGCATGTTGTACTTGCGCTTCACGTAGTTGATGACCGCCTCGTCCATGGCGTCGCCACCGCAGCGGATCGAGCGCGAGGTGACGATGCCCGAGAGCGAGATCACGGCGACGTCCGTGGTGCCGCCGCCGACGTCCACGACCATGTTGCCCGTGGGCGCGGTGACGTCCAGGCCCGCCCCGATGGCTGCCGCCATCGGCTCCTCGATCAGGAAGACCTCGCGGGCGCCCGCCGAGAGGGCGGACTCGCGCACCGCGCGCTTCTCCACGCTGGTGATGCAGGGCGGCACGCAGATCACGATGCGCGGCCGGACCAGCTTGCGCCGGTTGTGGGCGCGCTGGATAAAATAGCGGAGCATCGCCTCGGTGATCTCGAAGTCGGCGATCACGCCATCCTTGATGGGGCGAATCGCCCGGATGCCTCCCGGCGTCCGGCCGAGCATCTCCTTGGCCTCGTGACCGACCGCGAGAACCTTCTCGTCGCGCCCGTTCGCGTCCTTGGCAACGGCCACGACGCTGGGCTCGGAGCAGATCAGCCCTTTTCCGCGCACGTAGACCAGCGTGTTGGCCGTCCCGAGATCGATGGCCAGGTCACTCGAGAAAATTCCTGCGATCGAATCAAAGATCATGGCGCCGCCTCTTACGTAGAGCTCGCGGGGCGCAAGTAGCGCCTTCCCCTCATGTATCGGCGGCGGGACCCAGAAGTTGAGTGGGAGCACGCGGGGCCCGGACCAGGGCCAGCGGTGGCGAGAAAGGTGGCGAGGAGGGCCGGAAAGGAGCGACCGGCTGGACGGTTCAGGGCTCCTGGGAGGGGCTAGGGCCCTCCGCCACCAGGGCCTGGAGAGAGTCGAGTTGCTCCCCAATTACACCGAGCTGATCGCCGACCTCGGAGAGATGCAGGTCGTACGCACGCAACTCGGCCTGCGCCTGGCCGAGAGCGGTCCGGGTCGCCTCCAGGGACGCCTCCAGCTCCCGGGCCTCCCGCGCCTGGAAGAGCCAGCCCAGGGCGCAGAGCACGAGGGCCCCGGCCAGGATCCAGAGCAGCGGGTTTCGGCCCCGTCGCTCCGGCGCGGTGCTCTCCTCGGGATCGGGAGAGACCTCGGGCTTCTCGGAGACCACTTCGAGTCGGGGGTCTTGGTCGGGCATGCCTAGGATTGTATCACGAGCTTCGAGAGGCTGGTCTTGCGCAGGTTGGTCTTCTGAATGGTGCGGACCAGCTCCGCCACCTTCTCCGTATCCGTCTCAAAGGGATTGTTGCAGATCACACGCACGTTCAGGAGGTTGCCCAGGCGGATGTTCGACCAGTCGAGGTCGTACTGGATGCCGTTCTGCCGTGCCAGCTTGATGAACTCGCCGCGCATTCGGGCGCGCGTGTCCATCGGGGGCTCCGTCTTGGCCTTGATGATCTCATCGTCGTTCAGGACCCGATCGACCGCTCCCTTTCGCTCCAGGAGGTAGTAGAGGCCCCGGTTCAAGCGGATGTCGTGATACTGCAGGTCGAGCATGAAGACCCGTGGATCGCTCCAGCGAGAGCCCCTCTTCTCGATGAAGGATTCGATCATGTTCCGCTTGATGAGCCAATCGATCTTCCCCGAGAGCTTGTCCGGTTCGGTATCGAGACAGTCGAGCACGTACTGCCACATTTCGACGGCTTCTCGGATCTCGTCGCTCACCGGATACTGTTCGACGTACTTCTGCGCCATCTCGCAGTACTCCCGCTGGATTTCGATCGGTGAGTACTCGCGACCGTTGTCGAGACGCAGCTTTCGCTTGCAGGTCGTGTCGTAGGAGATGTCCTTGATCGCCTTGACCGGATTCCGGAGCGTGAAGTCCTTGTTGATGTAGTTGTCCTCGATCATCTGGAGAACGGCGGTACACGAGCCGATCTTCACGAAGTTCGTGTATTCCGACATGTTCGAGTCACCCACGATGACGTGGAGGCGCCGGTACTTCTCCCGGTCGGCGTGCGGTTCGTCTCGGGTGTTGATGATGGAGCGATCGTTCGTAGTGGTACCCGAAATCTTCTGGTAGATGTGCTGGGCGCGCTGGCTGATGCAGTAGTGGACCCCGTCCTGGGTCTGAAAGACCTTCCCCGCGCCGGTGTAGATCTGGCGAGTCACCAGGAAGGGGATGAGCTGCTCGGCCAGGTAGTAGAAATCGACATCGCGATCCACGAGGTAGTTCTCGTGGCAGCCGTAGCTGTTGCCGACGAAGTCGGTGTTGTTCTTGAAGATGGAGAGCTTCCCGGCGATCCTCTCCTCGCGGATCTTCTCCTCGGCGTAGCCCTGGAGATCTTCGAGGATGCGCTCGCCCGCCTTGTCGAACACGATGAGCTGCCGGGGTGAGGCGCACTCCGGCGTGGCGTACTCGGGGTGGCAGCCGGTGTCCTGGTAGAAGCGCGCCCCGTTCTCGAGAAACACGTTCAGGAAGTGTTCGGTCGTGATCAGCTTCTCGAACAGGAAGCGAATCGCCTTCTCGACCGGAAGCGTCTTCCGCCCTTCGGGCGTGAAGATGATGCCGTACTCGGTCTCGACTCCGTAGATTCGCTTCTGCAAGACACTCTCGATCGCTTGCGGGGGGCCTAGGCTCCCAGTAGTCCCCTGACGTCTTCGGCAGACAGCCGCCTGAACTTTCGACCTCTCCGCTGACTGCTCTCCAGGAGACAGGCCTCGAGGCTTTCCGGCGCCAGCTCCGGGCTGCCGTTCTCGGCCCGCTGGAGGGCATCCCGGCCCAGACGGAGAGCGTCCCCCAGGGGCATTCCGGGGCGGAAGTTGGCCGTCATGTGGCTCCGCAGGGGGTCGTCACTCCCACCGATCACGCAAAAGCCGCTCTGGTCCTGGATGGTTCCGTCGAAGCCCACCTGGTAGAGGGCATTCGCCTCGTGGCCCGCGAACTGGGGATCTCCCACCTCCGCCACCACGATCTCCACCTCGAAGGGCTTGATGGAGCGATTGAACTCCTCCCCGATCGCCTGGGAGTAGAGGTTGGCCAGGGCCTTGCCGCGCACGTCGTCGCGGCTGAAGCGGTAGCCCTCCACGTCGGCCCACTGGATTCCCATCTTCCGCAGGCGATCGAACTCGCTGAACTTGCCCACACCTGCGAATGCGATGCGGTCGTAGATCTCGCCGATCTTCGAGAGCTTGAACGGGTTTTCGGCGAGCAGGAGGATCCCGACGTCGTACTCGAGGGTGACGATGGACTTGCCGCGAGCGATGCCCTTGCGGGCGAACTCGGCCTTGTCCTGGGTCATCTGCTCCGGATTCACGTAGTACGGGAATGCCATGACTACTCCGTTGGACGCCGACGGCCGTCGATGATGGACTGATGGATCTCGGCGACCTGCGTATCGGAGATCTCCCCGATTCCCTCGGAGGTACAGGTCTTCACCCGTGGGTAGATCCCGCGCACCGCGTCCACCCCGCCGGTGCCCCGATCCTCGTCGGCGGCGTCGGCGAGGGCCTCCAGCACCATGGCCACGGCCTCGTCGCGGCTGGCTCCCGGCCGGAAGCTCTTCTTGAGCGACTCACGGGCGAAGAGAGCGCCGGAACCCACGCTGTCGTACTCCTTCTCCTCGTAGCGCCCCCCGGTCACCTCGTATCTCCAGAGCCGGCCCACCCGTCGCCGGCGGTCGAAGCCGGCAAAGATCGGAACCACCACCAGACCCTGCATGGCCGCGGGCAGATTCTGTTTGATCAGGTGGGCGAGGGTGTTCGCCTTGCCCTCGAGCTCGAGGGGCTCGCCCTCGATCTTCTCGTGGTGCTCGAACTGGATGCCGAGGAGGCGCGCCATCTCCATGGCCGGCCCGGCCGCGCCGGCAATGGCCATCAGCGAGTAGTCGTCGGTTGCGAAGACCTTCTCGATGTCACGCGAGGCGACGCGGTAGTCCATGGTGGCGAGGCGATCGCCCGCCACCATCGATCCCTCCGCGAAGCGTAGACCGATCACCGTCGTGCCGTGCGCTACGGGGGGAAGCTCCCCCGCCGCGGCGGCAAACAGTCGATCCCAGTTGGGCGTGAGATGCGGATATTCGATATCCAGCAGCTCCATGAAGCTGGAGCCGTTGTAGCCATCCCGGAACCGCACCAGACCTCCCCTCCTCTTGCTGGCCTCTGGTCGACGGACTCCGGCAGATTTCACTCGCCCCCGCGCTGAACGTAATTCTTCACGAACTCTTCCGCGTTCTCTTCGAGGACCTCGTCGATCTCATCCACCAGCGCGTCCATCTCTTCCTTGAGCTTCTCACCCTTCTTGGCGAGCTTCTGGGGCCCCTCCCCCGATTCTCCCTTTCCGCCAGTACCGCCACCCTTGGACTTCTGCTTTTGTGACGATTCCGCAGCCGTCGCAAACGAGAGAAGCTCGGCGTCGAGGGGATTCGCCGGAGTCGCCGTCTTTCGCATCATTTCGCTTTCTCCAGGCCGAAGCTTCAGGCTCGAAGGTTCTTGACGAGGTCGGCAGCAGTCTTCGACTGCTCCAGCAACTCCTCGACATGCGCTCTCGACCCCTTGAGAGGTTCAGCCATCAGAACCCGCTTGATTGGATCTTCGCCGATCCCGAACGAGATCGAATCCCAGTTGACTCCGAACACTTCTTCTCCGTACCTCTTGAGGCACTGACCGCGGAAATAGGCCCTCGTATCCTCCGGGGGCTCCGTGATCGCCTTCGTGATCTCCCGGTCGGTCACGATCCGTTCGACCTGCCCTTGCCTCTCCAGAAGATAGTACAAACCCTTGTCCGGGCGCAGGTCGTGGTACTGGAGATCCAGCATCTGGACCCGCGGCGATTCCCAGTCGATCCCCTTGCGCTCCATGAAGTGCTCGATCATCACTTTCTTGATCACCCAGTCGATCTTGCCGGAGAGCTCGCGTGGATCCCGCTCGAGGGCATCCAGCACGAAGGCCCACTTGTCGAGTACGTCCCGGGTCCAGCTCTCGGTCTCCCGGGTGCTCGCGTAGCTCTCCGCCATCTCGAGAAACGAGCGTTGCATCTGCACCGCGGTCATTCGCTTGCCGTTCTGGAGCTCGATCTCTGCGGTGCAGCTGGAATCGTGGGAGACCTCCTTGATGGACCGGACGGGATCTTGAAGGGTCAGGTCCCTGGTGATGGTGCCGTCCTCGATCATCGAGAGCACGATCGCCGTCACGCCGTTTCGGAGGTAGATCGTGTATTCGCTCATGTTCGCGTCGCCCACGATCACGTGGAGGCGGCGGTACTTCTCGCGGTCGGCGTGGGGCTCGTCCCGAGTGTTGATGATCGGCCGCTTGACCATCGTGTCGAGTGCGATCTCGGTCTCGAAGAAATCCGCCCGTTGCGAGAGCTGGAAATCACACGGCTGGGCGCGATTCTCCGTGCCGACCTTTCCCGCGCCGCTGTAGACCTGGCGCGACACGAAGAAGGACATCAGGTGCTCGGCAATCTGCTTGAAGGAGGTGCGACGGTCCATCAGGTAGTTCTCGTGACACCCGTAGCTGTTGCCCTTCCGATCGCTGTTGTTCTTGTAGATCAGCATCTGGGCGCCGCCGGAAAGCAAGGTATTGGCCTCGCGGCGGGAGAACTCCACGATTCTCTCGCCTGCCTTTTCGTGCACGACGAGATCGTAGGGATTGGTCACCTCGGGACAGGAGTACTCGGGATGGGCGTGATCGACGTAGTACCGCGCGCCGTTTTCCAGGGTCTTGTTGCGGGCGATGTTCTCCTGCTGGTTGGGAGTGTATTTCTCCCCATCGACCTGGAAGCCTCGCGCGTCCGCGAGGGGATTCTCCTGATCGTAGTCCCAGAGGATCTTGCCCGCGTGTTCCTCGCGGTAGGCGTTGACGAGGAGGACGCAGCTCGAAATCGGATCGAAATCACGGTCGTTCTTGACGGTGATCCCGTACTCGATCTCCGTCCCCATCACCTTCGGAATCGCCATCCATCCTCCGCGGGTCGTCGGGCACGCCGCATTTCCGGAGGGAGAGCTTCCCGCCACCTCCTCCGCGCTACCGGTACAGTTCGTTAGAGGTACTGACCGGAGTCGACGTTTTCGATCGTTCGCTCCTTGCGGCTGATCCCGGTGATGAGGGTCCTGACATTGATGATGCGCTCGCCCTTCCGGCCGGAGATGCGCGCCCAGTCGTCGGCGTTCGTCGTATTCGGAAGGTCCTCGTTCTCCTTGAACTCGTCGCGCACTGCGTCGCACAGATCGTCCAGCTTGATGCCGCGCTCCTCGTGATCGATGAAGCGCTTCACGGCCTTCTTCTTGGCGCGGGCGACGATGTTCTCGATCATGGCTCCGCTGGCAAAGTCCTTGAAATAGAAGATCTCGCGCTCGCCCTTGGCGTAGGTGACCTCGAGGAACTTGTTGTCATCGTTCGTCGAGTACATCTCCTCGATCGTGTCTCCGATCATTCCCTCGACGATCTTCGCGGGATCGCTGCCGTACCGCTCCTCGGACTCCAGGTGGAAGGGCAGATCATTGGTCAGGTACTTGGTGAAGATCTCGACGGCCGCCTCACGATCCGGTCGGTTCACCTTGACCTTGAGGTCGAGGCGTCCGGGGCGCAGCACTGCCGGGTCGATCAGATCCTGACGATTGCTGGCACCGATCACGATCACGTTCTTCAGCGATTCGACACCGTCGATCTCCGACAGGAACTGGGCGACGACCGTGGCCTCCATGTCCGAGGAGATGCCGGATCCTCGCATGCGGAAGAGCGAGTCCATCTCGTCGAAGAAGATGACCACCGGAACATCCTCGTTCGCCTTCTCTCTGGCTCGTTTGAAGACCTCGCGGATCTTGTGCTCCGTTTCACCGACGTACTTGTTGAGCAGCTCCGGCCCCTTCACGTTGAGGAAGTAGGCGGGAGTCTCGTTACCGGTGCGCTCCTGGATGCTCTTGGCCAGACTGTTCGCCACGGCCTTCGCGATCAGGGTCTTCCCGCAGCCGGGAGGACCGTAGAGCAGAATGCCCTTGGGCGGTGAGAGTTGGTGCTCCTTGAAGACGCCCGGATAGTTGTAGGGGAGCTCGATCGCGTCTCGCAGGATTTCGACCTGTTCGTCGAGACCTCCGATCCGGTCGTAGGTGACATCCGGCACCTCTTCCAGGGCCACCTCCTCCACGGCGGACCTCGGCATCTTCTCGAATGCGTACTGGGTGCGCGGGTCGACGAGCACGTTGTCGCCGACCTTGAGTCGTTCCTCGCGCAGGGGCGATGCGAGGGTCACCACTTGCTCGTCATCGGTGTGACCGAGGACGACGGCGCGTCCGTCGCCGAGCATGTCGACGATCGACGCGATCTCGCCACGGGAGGTGAAACCGGACGCCTCGACCACGTTGAAGGCCTCGTTCAGAACCACCAGCTGGCCTTCCTGGATATGGGAAGTATCGAGACTCGGGTGGACGTTGACCCGCATTCGCTTGTGGTCGACGAGGATCTCGGCGGTTCCATCCTTGTTGGCTCGCTGGAAGACACCGTAGCTGTTGGGAGGCGCACAGAGCTTGTCGACTTCTTCCTTCAGGAGCTCGATCTGCTGCTTCGCCTCCTGGAGGATGGCCACCAGCTTCTCGTTCTGACGTTCCGCGTCGCTGAGCTGATCTCGTGTGAGGTGATAGCGCCGCCGGAGCGCCTCGTACTCCGCGAGCACCCGGTCGAGCCGGCGCCGGAACTCTGCCGAATCCCCCCCAAAGAATCGCATCGCTTCCCGCAGATCGTCGATTTCCTCTTGAATCGATCGTCTCATGACCCGTCCACGCTCCGAATCGGGTTCGTCGGCTCCCTGCAATCCGGTGGACGAGATGCGGCGCATCACATCCCGTACAAAACCTTTCCTGCCGGACTCCGAATCGAACTCGTTCATGAGGCCCTCTCCCGGTTCACGCCCCCACCTTCAGGGTGGAAGCAACCGACTCCACTGCAAGGGCTATGCCGTGCCTGCGCGTCAGCATGGCTCGAGGAAAGACAGAAACCCTCACGCCTCCAGGTGCAGCCGCTGAAGTCACTACACCTCGCCAGACGCAATCGCGGTTCGCGCTTCTGGGGGAGGGAGATCCGAATTCAAGATCGAGCTCCAAAGCAACCTCCCGCCCGTGCCGCAAGGAGACTCCCGGCCTCGATCTGCGGTGCCCAATTCGCGTGGGACAGAGCCGACAGGCGACTTCGAGCTGCACTGTAGAGAACGCCGAACCCCCCGTTTTTTAAATCTTTTTCGACTCTTCGAGTCTATCAGACGACCCTGCCATGTCAACCGCCCAGGATCGGCAAATCCCCGCCGAATCGCGCGTCTTTGCGACGATCCAGCGCGCGATCCGAGCTCGTGGGCGAATGCCATCAACCACTCGGGCAGGTCTGTCGCGATCGCCGGGAACGCCGACCGTGCGTGCCCGTATGGAATCAATGGCTTAGTGCGATTTTCTGCGTGCGGGGTGCCGCTTCGCGATGCGATTCTTCCGGTGAGTTGCCGCAATTTTGACACCTTCGTCGAGGGACCACCGTATCGATGACAGGAATCGACTGCCCGCCGAACTTTGCGGCACCCCTGTAGCGGAGAGTATTGGCCCCGCTCATATCCCGAAAACGCGCAGAGCTGGGCACCCCGCGGGACGTCGGCGTGGTGCAGGAGGAGATGCCGGATCGCCGCTCACTCCTGCTTCGGAAGCGTGAGAACGCGATCGTCCTCCGACGGCTCGAAGCGGAACAGGGACTGATCCGGGGCGCGGTTTCGCTGCATCTTCTCGAACACGACGTCCGTCCGGTTGCCGAAGAGGTCGAACACCGCGGTCCCGAGGATGGCACCGCTGGCCCTCTCGACACGCAGCCTCAGCCGCTCGTAGCTGGCCATCTGCTTCGGCCGCAGATCCAGGGAGACCTCGTCCCCTTCGCAGGATTCCGCGCTGACGTCGAAGGACTCCAGGATCTGGCCCTCGCCCAGGAGAAACTGGATTGCGGTGCCCGAGAGAAAGCCCGCATCGACGGACAGCACCTGCACCTCTTTCAGCGTCGGATCGTAGATCCAGAGCGTCTCGCCGTCGCTCACCACCAGACTGGGCTCCGGACTCTCGTAGACCCATCGCATCCGTCCCGGCTTGGCGAAGACCACCCGACCTCGGGCGGGAATCTCGGCACCGGGCACATCTCCCAACACCGCATTGTGGGTCGACTGGGAGAACTCCGCCTGGAGGTCGCGGACTCCCTCGTAGTGCCCCTGGACCCGAAGCGCCACCTCCTCGGCACAGCCGGGGGACTTCTCCTCCTCACCGCCCGCCGACGCGGCGGCGGACCCTCCCACCAGCAGGAGGGCGACTCCGACCACCCAGGCAGCGGACATGGCTCGGCGCGTTCGCGGCCTACGAATCTCAGACATCTTCGACCCCGATGGCGTCTACGTAGACTTCGCGGGGCTTGGTTCCCTCCTGGGGACCGACCACGCCTTCCTCTTCCATCTGCTCGATCATTCGCGCCGCCCGGTTGTATCCCACCTTCAGCCGACGCTGGAGATAGGAGATGGATGCGTTCCGCGACTCGGCCACGATCGCGAGAGCGCGATCGTAGTGCTCGTCCGTGTCCTCCGGACGGGACTCCGTGGCTACGCTCTCCGCCTCGAGACGCACCAGATCCTCGTCGAATTTCGGCGTCCCCTGGGCGCGCAGGAATTCCGCCAGCTTGGCCACCTCGCGTTCGGAAACGAAGGAGCCGTGCAGACGCTGGAGCTTCGAGGTGCCCGGAGGCAGAAAGAGCATGTCGCCCTGGCCGAGGAGGTGCTCCGCCCCGCTCTGGTCGAGAATGGTTCGCGAGTCGACCCGGGACGAGACCTGGAAGGAGATGCGCGCCGGGAAGTTCGCCTTGATGATGCCCGTGAGCACGTCGACGCTCGGTCGCTGAGTCGCCAGCACGAGGTGAATGCCCGCGGCCCGCGCCATCTGAGCCAGCCGCTGAAGCGACTCCTCCACGTCCCGCGCAGAGACCACCATCAGATCCGCCAACTCGTCGATCACCACCAGGATATAGGGAAGGCGCCGGTAGCCGATCTCGAAGCCCTCTTCCTCCCCGGACCTGGGTCTGGTGCGAAAAGTCTTGTTTCCCGCCTCGATCTCCTCGTCGACGCGTCGGTTGAACTGGGCGATGTCGCGGACCCCGAGCGCCGCCATCATCTGGTAACGCTCTTCCATCTTGATGACGACGCCGCGCAGGGCCGCCGCGGCCCGCTTTGGATTGGTCACCACGTCGGCGATCAGGTGCGGAATACCCTCGTAGACCGAGAGCTCGAGGAGCTTTGGATCCACGAGCAGGAGCTTGACCTCGTCGGGTGTCGCGCGAGCGAGTATCGAGCAGAGCAGCGAGTTCAGGAACACGCTCTTGCCGGTTCCCGTCGCGCCCGCGACCAGGAGATGGGGCATGGCGGCCAGATCCGCCTCCACGGGATTGCCGAAGATGTCCTTGCCGAGGGGGAGGGTGAGCATCGAGGCGCTGGAGCGAAGAGACCTGGATTCGATCAGGTCGCGGATGTAGACCACGTCGCGTTCCGCGTTGGGAACTTCGATGCCGACGACGGGCTTGCCGGGGATCGGCGCGATGATGCGAATCGAGAGCGCGCGGAGTGCCAACGCGAGATCATCCGAGAGGCTGGTGATGCGGTTGACTTTGACGCCGGGCGCCGGCTCGAACTCGTACATGGTGATGACCGGCCCCGGATGGACGGTCACCACGCGTCCGGAGACACCGAAGTCCTGAAGCTTCTTCTCGAGGATCCGGGAGTTCATGATCAGACTGTCCCGGTCCCAGCTCCGCGAGCCGGCCGGCGGCTCCTGGAAGATCGCGGTATCCGGTCGGCGGTAGGGTCCGGCGGTGGTGCTCTCGGAGAAGGCAAAGGCCTCCTGCACTGGCTCGGTCTGGCGGGCGCCCTCGCGGTGATCGACGATGTGCGGCGCGCCTCTCTTTACCTTGGGACGAAGCCGGGGAGAAATGGTGCGCCCCCGGCGCAGCTGGATTTCCTCGGACTCCGGCGCTTCGTCCCCATCCGAGCGGCGCATCGCGGCGATCCGGGCACGCCGTACCCGCTTCTCCCTCCAGACCGCGAAGACCTGGCCGGTGCGCTCCGCCACGGCCGCGAGGCCCATGAAGATCTGGCGGAGAATCCGACCCAGCAGCACGCTGCCCCGGGCCGTCAGGCGGCCCGCCGCCACCACACCGCGCCCCAGCGCCGCTAGAGCCTCGCCAGGCGCGACTCCGATCGTTCCCAGGACACCGACCAGCAGGAGCAAGCCATTCAGGATCAGCGCCCCGGGCCCGCTCAGCAGGCCCCGCTCGGCGTCGGCGAGGAACCCACCGAGACGCCCGCCTGCCGAGGAGTCGAACTGGGCGGGCCAGACGGACTCGAGCAGCGGGGGCAGCGTCGTCAGGGCCACCAGGAGACACGCTACGCCGATCCAGAAGCGCGAGGCCAGCGAGGGCATTCCGCGACCCATCAAGAAGTGAACGCCGAGGACGAGGGACCCCAGCACCGGCACCACCGCACCGATGCCCATGGCACTCACCAACACCGCAGCAATGCTCGCACCGACGACACCGGCGCCGTTGTCGACAGGTACGATGCGGAATGCCGGATCCTCCGGCGAGTAGGTGAGCAAGGACAGGGCGGCGAGCAGACCGAGTGCGATCAAAACGAGACCGAAGATCTCGAATCCAACGTCGGCGAGTGCGAACGCTCTCGCTTCGACGCGACGCGCTTTGGCGGATCGCTTGGCCATGTGGCGGCGTCCCTCACCCCCGGGACAGGCTGCGGGTCGAGGGTACCGGCGCCGGTCCCGGCGCGTCAAGCAGCGGATCCTCCCGGTCTCTGCTGGAGCTCTTCCTTGGGTTTATGGGTCCCCTCCGGGAAGAAGACGAGGTTCAGCTGTTCGCCAGCCGCTGCGAACCGAGGCGCCTTCGTGAACCGGCGTCAACGAACCGGCTTCGACGAGTCGAAGCCGTCGAATCCCGGGTTGACGGATGTCGAAGATGGCGGGATGATGGCGAATCCACCCCTTGAATTTCGACGTCGAGTCGACGGAGAGCCCCCCAATGGCTGCAGGTGTCAACAAGGTCATCCTGATTGGAAATCTCGGACGTGATCCCGAGCTCCGCTACACACAGAGCGGGCAGGCGGTCGCGAACTTTACGCTCGCGACAACGGAGAGCTGGAGCAAGCGCGAGGGCGGACGCGAGGAGCGAACCGAGTGGCATCGCGTCGTGGCGTGGGGGCGAACCGCGGAGCTCTGCGCGCAATATCTGTCGAAGGGGCGCACCGTCTACATCGAAGGACGGCTCCAGACCCGGGAGTGGGAGAACCGCGAAGGCCAGAAGCAAAAGACCACCGAGGTCGTGGCAGTGAACGTCCAGTTCCTGGGTGGCCCGCGCGGAAGTGGCGCTGGCCAGGGCGGAGGTAGTGGAAGCGGCGACCCCGGTCCGGGCGCGCCGGAGTCCGGCGATGACGGCCCGCCGCCGGGCGACGACATCCCGTTCTAGCCGCCGGGCGAGCCCTCAGCACCGCAGGCGCGAGCAGTGAGCGCCGTCCATCGGACGTGGAGCGGAGAGCCGGTCAGCTCCGCTGACGATCGACGCGAAGCGCCTGGACGATCTCGTCGATTCGCAGGCGGGCGTCGGCATCCAGTTTCTCGAACTCGACGCCCATTCCGGGAGGCCCGTCGATTCCGGCTTCTCTGACCCAGGCGACCCGACCGCTCACCTTGAAGGGGTCATCGACCCCGGGCAACTGGAACTTCAGCTGAACCTGCTCGTCGAGAGGCAGGAGTGTTTCGCTCTCGATGAAGAGACCGCCCTCGTTGATGTTCCGAGTGAACTCCGAGAACATCGCGTCGACCGTCGCGTAGTCGATGCGCACCGTGACGGTGGCCCGCGGCGACACCCGCCGCTCCACGGTGGTCTGGACCAGGTCGGCCTCTCCTTCCGGCATCGGATCCCTTATCGACCGGATGTCAAAGGGGCATTAGCCCGCTGAGCGCTCAGTCTGGGAGGCGCTCGCCGGGCCGCCGGAGAGGCCCCCATCCTCGCGAAGACTCACGTAGCCCCGCTCTGCGACGATCACGTGGTCCAGGACGGGAACGCCCAGGATCTCGCCGACATGGACCAGGCGCTCGGTCACCTCACGGTCCTCCCGGCTCGGGGTGGGATCCCCGCTGGGGTGATTGTGCACGAGAATGACGGCCGCCGCCGCCTCGCGAAGAGCCGGGCGGAACACCTCGCGCGGGTGCACCAGGCTCGCGGTCAGGGTTCCCTGAGAGGTCATGACCTCCCTCAGCACGCGGTGGCGCCCATCCAGCAGCAGTACCAGAAAGCGCTCCTGGGGTGTATCGCGGAGACGAGCGTGGAAGTGCCTGTGCACGTCGGCCGGCCCGCGGATCGCATCTCCGGTCCGCAGCCGCCGGGTGGCCAGCCGGCGACCGAGCTCGAGGGCCGCCAGCAGCGAGGCGCTCTTGGCGGGACCCACACCCGCGGTCTGTCTGAGCTCCGCCGACGCCGTCCGCGCCAGCCCCGCGACGCCGTCGTGCCGCTCCAGGAGATCCGCCGCCAGGCTGAGGGCAGCCCGGCCCGGCCCTCCCGTACGCAGAAGGAGCGCGAGAAGCTCCGCGTCACTCAGGGCCGTGGGCCCCAGTGCATCGAGACGTTCGCGGGGCCCATCGGTCACCGACGGGTTGGATAAAGAGCGGCTCGGCATGGTTGCCTCCGCCGGGACCGCTGGGGGAGAGGTGCGGGCTAGTCAGCTGCCGCGGGCACAAGACCGTTCCGCAGCCTCGGCTTCTTCCAGGATCTCGCCAAAACCAGCGGATCCGATCTCGGGAGCCAAGAGGCTGTGCAAAGTCTCGCGGCGATGCTCACCGGCCTCGAAGCCATTCACGAAGGTCCGCAGCAATGCCAGATAGCCACGCGCCTCTGCGGCCTGACTCATGGCCGCCGCGAGCTCGATGGGGTTGGCCGGATTGAAGGCCGAACCGTCGATCATCGCGATGCGACGGCCTGGAGCGACCTCGCCGAGGCGCTTCATCGCCGCCCGCAGGTAGGGATCCGTGAAGGCGCCCTTGGGCGCCAGCGCCCGCGAGAGGGCTGCCGGATCCAAGGCTCTGCGCAGGCTCGAGTCGAAGGCGGTGGCGCAGCCGCCGACGTCTTCGGCCTTGATTCCGGCCAGGATCTGCCGCGCGCGGGCCACCAGCTCGACGCCGCCGTCCGCTGGAATCATGTCGACCGAGTAGACATAGAGATCGCGCAGCTCCTCACGGGATTGCCGCGCGCGAAGCTGGACACCGTTCTGGCCGGGGGGAGTCTTCACCTGGACCAGGAGATCCTCTCCGAGCTGGAGCGATTCGACCGACTCGATGAGCGGGCTGCGAATCCCGTCTAGACTGTCGCGAAGCTCGGATCCCTTGGCCGTCTCGGCGAGGATCACGCTGAAGCTCTGGTCCCGGTCCTGGATGCGCACCGCGAGGGGCTCCTTGGTGAGAAAGGCCAGTGAGGCGCGCCCGGCAAAGTAGGTGTGGGATACCGCCACCAGGCTGTTGGGAAGCGGTTCGAGCTCGAGCAAGGCCTCGTCCTGCCCCGACGCCACGCGAATGCTGACCTCCTTCTGCCGATAGCCCTCGGCGAAGGCGCGAATCGTCACGGCATCCCGCGGTCCGGCCTCGGCTCGGTTCGGCAGGATCACCTTGGCCGGCGATTCGGTCTGCTCGTAGCGTTTTTGAAAGTTGGCGCGAATGTAGAAGAGATCGATGGTCGCGCCGCTGGGGATCGTCTCGATCTCGATGCTGCGCTCGCCATAGTTGTGCCGGGGGCGCAGGAAGGAGAACATCCTCGAGGGATGCCAGCTCGCCGGGCGGTCCGGCTTCAGGACCACGGTCTCGGCCGCCTCCGCCGTTGACCACGCCATGGCTGCAAGAAGCAGCAGTGAGCCGGTAACGGCGATTCGACGATGCAGGGCGCGCACGTTCCTCATTTCGATCGGGCCGAGGCCGTCATCGAGAGTAGCCGACCTGCGCTGCTTCGCTCAGCGGGTCGAGACGATGCTGGTGCGTTCGATTCGGTTGGCGAGCTTCGCCGCCCTCGGATCTCCCGCGGAGCGAAGGGTGCCAGCCAACAGTGGGGCCGACCCGGACCGGACCGCGAAATCTCCGATGCGTCCGAGCACCCGCTCGCGAGCGGATGCCGGGACCGCTTCGACCTCGACCACGAAGGCCGGAGCATCGCGCATGCCGAGGCCCACCATCCAGCTGTCCCAGTGCTCGCAGGGGTCACCGCGACCCACCTCGCGCCGCGCCGGACCACCGGCGCGACGACAGGCCAACAGCGGTGCGACGACCTCGGCCGGGTTGGGCTCTGCCGAGGTACCGAGGGGACGGTCCCCTCGGGCGGGAGGTCGTGCGGGTCCCTCCGCCGCGATCTCGATCGGCGGGACGGCCTCCGAGTGACTCCAGCCCGGGATTTCGAGGGGAACGCCCAGTCCGCGCACGATCACCAGCGCCGTCAGCACGACGGCTACGGCGGCGACCGGTGTCGACCAGAGGACTCCGGCAACGCCCTCGACCCAGGCCTGGCATCGCGCCACCAGGCCTGGACGCCCCTCGCCCGCACGAAGCCGTGCGATCACCCGGTCGGCCAGATCCGGCGGCGAATCGGGTGCGGGCAATCCGCGTAACAGGTCCACCGTGTGGCGGAGCTCTCGGTACTCTCGACGGCAGTCGGGACAGCCGTCGAGGTGCTCCTCGATCCGAGCCCGCTCGTTCGGATCGAGATCCGCCTCGAGATAGGCACTCAACCGCTCGCGCAGCTCCTCGTGGTCCATCGCTACGGCTCCTCTCGCTCGCTCAGGTTTCCGAGCCTGCGGCGTATCGCCCGCCGGGCCCGGTGGATGCGAGACTTCACCGTGCCCTCCGCAACTCCAAGAATGCTCGCGATCTCCGCGTAGGGAACTCCCTCGATATCGTGCAGGACCAGTGGAGCCCGCAGCGTGTCGGCGAGCTCCAGAATCTCTCTCTGGAGCCGCGCGCGGAGTTCGCTTCCCAGGATGGAATCCTCGGGGTCCCGCGGTGTGTAGGGAAGATCGTCGCCGCCGGCCTGCCGCTGAATCAGGCCCTCGAGCCGCGCCCGCCGACGCCCGAGAGCGCGTCGGCGGTTCAGCGCGGCGTTCACCGCGACGCGGTAGACGAAGGTCGAGAAGCGGGCCTCCTGGCGGAAGCGATGGCCGCTGCGGTGGAGGTTCAGGAAGACCTCCTGGGCGACATCTTCGGCCTCTTCGCGGCTTCCCAGCATGCGCACCGCCAGTCCGAAGACCCGCCGCTCGTGGCGGCGAACCAGTGTTTCGAAGGCGACCTCGTCACCGGCGCGCCAGCGCTCGACCAGCTCGCCGTCGGGATCGACTGCGCCAACGGCGGCCTCGCCTCGACTCCTCAGGACGGAACCTCGCTCCAGGATCTCTTGAGCCACCGATGCCACGTCGGAGTTTGAACCCACGGGGCGGCCGCGGGTTCCGGATCTTCGCGACTCCTCCGAAAGACCTCGGCGACGGCTCAATTATTCGGTTTCGCTCACTTCTTCCCCGGGGCGTCGCCACCTGCCACTCTTCCCACCGGTCTTGCTCACCAGCCGGATCGCCTCGACCGTCATGCCCCGGTCGACGGCCTTGCACATGTCGTAGATGGTGAGACCCGCCGCCGCCACCGCCACCAGAGCCTCCATCTCCACACCGGTGCGCGCGTGGGCCCGGACCCTGGCCTCGATCCGCACCCGCGCGGCGGAAGGATCCGGACGCAGCTCCAGTTCGACCGAATCCACCGGGACGGGGTGTGCCAGAGGAATCCACTCATCGGTGCGTTTGCAGGCTTGGATCCCCGCGAGGCGCGCCGTGGCCAGGACGTCGCCCTTGGGCATCTCGCCGTCGGCGATGCGCTGAAGAGTCGCGGCGGCCATCCGCACCTCGCCCCGAGCCACGCAGACGCGCTCGGTGACCCGCTTCTCACCTACATCCACCATGCGGGCCTGCCCTCGCTCGTCCAGATGGGTGAGCCCGTTCTCAGCCATGGCGCCCCGCTCCTGATTCGTTCATGCCGGAATCCCCCCCAGCCAGTCGAGGATGTCCATGTACACCTGTTCGCGCTCGGGCTCGTTGAAGATTTCGTGGCGCAGCTTCGGATAGATACGCAGATCGCTCCCCTCGATCGCCACCCCGTCGAAGAAAGCGCGGCTTCCCTCGGCCGGGCAGAGGGGATCTTCCTCGCCGTGGAGCATGAAGAGCGGCACCGCCACCTCCGCCGCTCTTGCAGCGGTTCGCGGAACGGCACCGAGCAGCTCCGCAGCCAGAGAAGTGGTCATGCCGCGAGATACCAGCGGATCTTCGAGATAGGCCTTGATGACCTCGGGATCCCTGGAGAGCCCATCCGGATCGAGCGGGCGGCGCATCGAAAGGCGGGGAAGCAGGTGGCGAAGAGTCAGGGCCATCTTCACCCGAAGCCAGGAGATTCCTTCGCCAAGGGCAAGACCGGCACCGGAGGTGACGGCGCTGTGGATCGGCGGGCGGCGTTCGACCAGATAGGCGACCGTGATCAACCCCCCCATGCTGTGGCCGACGAGCGTGATCGGGATCTCGGAATGCTCTTCGCGCACGATCTCGAGGAAGCGATCGAGATCGTCCAGGTACTCCCGGAACGCTCCGACGTAACAGCGCCTCCCCTGGGAGCGCCCGTGACCGCGCTGGTCGTAGGCGTGGACGGCGAACCCGCGCGCCGCGAACCAGGCACCGAAGCCTTCGTAACGACCGCTGTGTTCCGCGTAGCCGTGCACCACGGCAAGGGTGTGCCGCGGCTCCGCCGGCAGCCAAGCGCGGCGGAATAGACCCAGCCCATCGCATCCCCGGAAGTGGGACTCGGTTCGACGCACCACTGTCACCGCGCGTGACCCTAACCACCGGCAGCCCCTAGCGTCAACCAACGGGGACGGAGTTGCCGTGCTAGCCCGCTTTTCTCACCAGCTCGCGTAGCGAGGGCGCCGAGAGTGCCGCAGATTCGCGGCCCTCGGACCGGAGGGGGCCGAAGGCGTACTTGGCAGTACGTCGAGGCGGCCGGAGGGAGAAGGTCGCGAATCTGTAGTGCTATCGGCGGCCGCAGTAGCGAGCTGGTGAGAAATGCGGGCTAGGAGCGGAGCTCCCGGCGGACCCGGGCACGAGCCGCCTGAACGCGGCTCAGGTAGGCGACACCGCGAATCTCGGAGCCCCAGAAATAGGCCGAGATGCCGTCCTCCTCGCCGAGGCGGCGGATGTTTCCGGCCAGAATCACGCATCCCGCCTCGATATTGGTCTCGATGGTCGAGAGGTTCCCCGCAATGCCCATCGGACGCATCATGGCGGGCATCACCTGCATCAAGCCGAGCGCTCCCTTCGGGCTCCGGGCCCAGGGACGCGCGCTGCTCTCCACCAGGAGAATCGCGGTCACCAGGTCCGGGTCGAGGCCGTATTTCCCGCTGTACCGGATCACCGCGGTCCCGATTCGATGCAGCTCCGGCTCCGAGAGACTGGGGTTCACACCGGAGAGGAGGAGCGCCACCGCAGGCGCGTCCAGGCCGGCAGACCCCTCGAAGCTGCTCGCGGGCGCCTGGGAGACCGGGGCGGGGCCATCGATCACCAGCGCGGCAGCCACCAAGGCCAGCAGCCAGACACGTGCCTTGCCCACGCTCTCGCTCACACGAGCCTCCTTCCGGCGGGCCCCGCCCATGAACTCTCCCGCCCGGCTCCTGCCGGGTCGTCAGACCGAGTACCTCGATGACGTCGATGGGGTGGGGGGGTCTCGGTCCCGCTCGCGCGGGTGTGAGGAGCGTATCGGATCAACCAGCCAGTCGCCAAAGAGATGATCATTCCCAGTTTCCCAGGGGGACCCCAGGGGGCCCGTTTGGATGAGTCCACAATCCCACATGTGAGTGCCGATGGGCCCAGATCGGTGACACAGCTCTTCGCCGAAGAGCTGATGTGTTCCATTTGACCCCCAGTTTCGAACTCTGGTAGGATCACATTGCCTGTTTGGGATGGGGCGCGGTGCTCGACGGACATCCAGACCACCGAGCGCCGAACAAGTTGCCGAGCGAAGTGGCTGAGTGGCATGGGAGCATCGGATTGCAGCGCCCCTGGAGCCCCCTGAGAGATTCGAGGTTGCGCCGGACTTCATGAACCCCCGTCACGAAATCGCGTCTACGTTTGATCGACGTTCAGTGCTGCCGCTGATTCGGGGTTTGGCCCGTCTTCACGACTCCATGGCCCTCGTCGATGACGAGGGGCGGGTGGTCTGGATGAGTGATGGGCTCTCCGCGATCTGTGGCGATCCCGAGCGGCTCCGGGGTCGCCCCTGGATCGAGATGGTGGTCGTTCAGTCAGAGGGGGAACGACTCGCCACGACACTCACCCGGGTCGGCCACCTGGCGAACGAATCCGTCCCCCTTCGCGGCCCGGGCGGCAAAACGATTCCCGTCAAGCTGTCGGCAGCCCGCCTCGGCGATGCGGACGCCTCCTGGGCAACCATCACGATCGCGCGTCCCGAGACCAACGCACAGACGACCGACGGGCAGTTTCCCCACTCCTTCGATTGCCTCGAGACGATCCTGGACAGCTCACCGGATGGTGTCGTCGTCGTCGGCCGCAATCGCCTGATCGTCTACGCCAATCCGGCCGCAGAGCAACTGCTGGGCCATCCCCGGGCGGAAGTCGTCGGCAAGCCCGTGGACTCGTATGTCCACCATCGCGAGAGCCTCGACCAGATCCGGGATGCGTTGCGCCCGACACACCCGGTTCGGGGTCAGGATCTCGAGCTGCGCCGCCGGGACGGTACCGTGATCTGTGTCTCGGTCTCGGCGAGCCTGCTGCGCTTGCGCGATGGAACCGAGATGGGCGCCGTGGCCTACCTTCGCGACGTCACCGAGCGGCGCCGGACCGAGGAAGACCTGGCGCGCTCCAACGCCCAGCTCGAGCACTACGTCGACGCGGTGTCTCATGACCTGCGCTCGCCTCTGGTCTCCCTGTTGGGCTTCTCGCGCCTGTTACGTGAGGATTACGGGGCCCGTATCGACGAGAAGGGCCGGCATTTCCTGGATCGGATCGAGCAGGCCGGCCGCACCATGGAGAGCTTGATCCACGACCTCCTGGAGCTCTCGCGGATCGGGCGAACCGAGGCGGACAAGTCCCTGATCGATCCCCGAACCGTGCTCGCTCCGCTGTACGCGGAGTTCAAGCCCCGACTCGATCAAGAGGGCGCCTCCCTCGAGCTTCCCGAGAGCCCCCCTCTCCTGATGTGCAATCGCACGCGGCTCTACCAACTCTTCTCGAATCTGGTCGGCAATGCCCTCGACCACATGGGAAAAGTCGAGCAGCCGCGGATCCGGGTGGAGGTGAAGTCGCTCCAGGACGGCCACCAGATCACCGTGAGCGACAACGGCAAGGGAATCGATCCCGCCCAGCACGACCGTATCTTCGAGATCTTCCAGAGTCTCGGTCCTCGCAAGGACGGTCGCCGGGGCACGGGAATCGGCCTTGCGATCGTCAAGAAGATCGTCGAGACACACGGCGGGCGCGTCTGGGTCGATAGCAGACCCGACCAAGGGGCCAGCTTCCACCTCACCCTCCCCTGCTGCTAGCCGAGCGTCTCGATCTTCGCTTGCCTCGTGAACTTCGTTCGCCTACGGCTCACTGCAAGCGAGCGGCGCTTGCCCTCCTACGGTGGGTCCCGTAGCTTCGCGATCCGCGCGGAGGCACCATGTACCCCATCCTCTGGGAGCCGTTCGGCTTCCCGATCAGCACCTTCGGCGTGATGCTCGCCGCGGGGTTCCTGGTGGCGGCGTGGAACACGGCAGTCCGCCTCCGCGAGTACGGCCTCGATCCGGAGCTCTCCTCCACGCTCATGCTCTACGCCATAGGCGGCGGAGTCCTCGGCGCAAAGCTCTACTTCGCCGTCGACGAGAGCGTGCGCACGGGGATTCCCTTCACCGATCTGCTCTTCTCCCGAGCTGGCATTACCTGGTACGGCGGACTGATCGGCGGAACCCTCGCGGTGAGTGCCGGCTGTTGGATCCATGGGATCCCGATCCGCATCGTTTCCAGTTGTGTCTCAGTGGCAGCCCTGCTCGGTCAGGCCTTTGGCCGTGTCGGCTGCTTCCTGGTCGGCGACGACTACGGGCGGGTCACCGATCTGCCCTGGGGCATCGCCTTCCCCAAGGGAACGCCTCCCACCCTCGATCCGGTCCACCCGACCCAGCTCTACGAGATCGCCTGGCTGCTGCTGGGCGCCGCGATTCTCTGGCGGAGACGGAAGCGCAGCCACTTCCTCTTCGGCGAATACCTCGCCTGGAACGGCCTGGGGCGCTTCTTCATCGAGTTCGTGCGCGTGAATCCGAAGGTGGCCCTGGGCCTGACCGAGCCGCAGCTGATCGGGCTCGGCCTCATCGTGTTCGGGATCGCCGGATGGGTGTACACTCGAGACAAGCCCGAGCCGGTGGTTGGCTGAGGAGTTCGACACCCCCACCCCGAATGCCTTGGGAAGATCCCTGGAAAGGGGTAGCAAGAATGGGACCCAGCCGCCGAGGCGCTGACACGCGCCACAAGATCCTCGACGTCGCCGAGCGGGAGTTCGCGCGAGACGGCTTTGCCGGGGCCCACCTCCAGCACATCGCGCAGCAGGTCGGCGTCCAGAAGACCGCTCTCTACCACTACTACCCGAGCAAGGCGGCGCTCTACGAGGCCGTCCTCGTGCGCATGCTCGAAGCCTTCGACCACACCGTATCCAAGGCGATCGACAGGCCCGAATCGCCGGCGAGCCGGCTCGGGCGACTCGGTGATGCGCTGAACGACTTGCTCTCCGAGCAGCGCAACTACTCACAGATACTGATCCGCATCTTCGTCGATCGGGTGGAGATCGACGGGGTGGCGTTGCGACCGCTGATCGAGCGGGTCGTGGGCAGGCTGCTCGCCTTCTACCGCGAGGGTATCGATGCGAACGTCTTCGCCAAGCTCTCCTCGCGGAACCTCTTCCAGAGCCTGCTCGGCGTCTGCGTCTTCCACTACGCGACCGGCGAGTTCGGGGCCCAGGTGCTGGGGGTCGACGACATCTTCACCCAGAGCGCCGTCGCCTGGCGGCGGGAAGAGGTGCGACGGCTGATATCGCGGGGCGTGCTGCGGCACCCGACCCCGGATGACGATTCCTAGCTTATGCTAGTCGGACTTCCCGGTCCGAGCTTGTGAGGAATAGCAGCGGATCCGTTGGGACAGATCTGCCGCTGCCACCCGGAGGGTCTCGCCGCTCTCCTTGTCGACCAGCTGTCCCACCCGGGAGACCGCCGCGAAGGCGAGGTCCGCAAAGCGCTCCTCTTCCCTTGGGGGAGCGGCGTCCACCCACTTCGAGAGGCTTTCGAGAGCTTCTCCGTAACGCCCCTCCAGGTAGGCTTGCATGCCTTCGGCATAGGCGAGCAACCGCGAGAGCTGCACACGGGAGCCGTCGCGGTCCATCGCCTCGACGAGGGCGCGGCGCGCTTCGTCGAAGAACCCGCTCTTCAGGTAGGAGTGCGCTGCTCGGACATAGGCGATTCCGGGCGAGCCGTGAACCTGCTCCAGCAGCGCGTCCAGTCCGTCGGGGAACACCTCGGCGACCAGGTCTCCGTGCTCGACCAAGTAACGGGTCACGAAGCCGTTCGCCGCGTGGGCCTCGAGAAGAACTCGAAACTGACCTGCGGTCTGCAGAAGAAGGATCTCGGCCTCCTGGAGGGATTCGTCCAGCCGCGCCCGGACGCCATCGAAGATCCGCTCGAACTCGCGAAACAGGAGACCCACCTCCGGCTCCGGTGCGGAGCGCAGAGCCCGGACCTTGGGGCCGTAGACGTCGCGCTGGTAGAAGCTCTCGCGAAACTTCATCGCCTCGTGGAAGAGCGAGCCGACCGCGAGATCGAAGAGGGCCTCCGGGCGAACCCTCACCTCCTCCCCCCCGGTGTCCGCTCGGAAGAGGGAGTGACAGCGCTCCTTCAAGCGGAAGAGCGCGCTCTCCTCGGTTTCGCCGACGAGGGCCTGCACCTGCTCGAAACCGAGATCACCCGACCAGTATCGCGCCGCCACGTCGCGGAACATCCCGTGGACGATCAGGAAGTCCCGGACGATGTAGACCAGGTCCGACTCGATCGAGCGCATATCCCCATCATACACGTGCGGTCGATCGGACTACAGCTTGCTGTTCACCGGAGCGCGAGGTCTAACGGCGGAGACCAGACCTCCGCGCTCGACAGAGGCCGGCCACGGCAGAGTCCCAAACTGCCCCGTTCGGACACCGGCGAGGGCGAGACGCGGGTGTGGAGCCCCACCGAAACGCTCTGGACGTGCGTTCCTGTTCGCATCGATCCCCGGGAGGCGGGGCCGGCGAGCTCGAGGGTGCCGAGGCGCGCGAACCCGGTGAGGGCCTCCGGCGGCTCGCTGACCGGATCGCGCGGGGAAGTGGCTCGGAGAGGGCAGCGCCGGGGAATGGATTCAGGCTGGAACTCAGCCCTTCTGGAATCGCGATGTCTCCGCAGACAGGACGAGCTCCCCCGCCTTGTCGGGGTGGATCTGCTTGGCGCGCTCGAAGAGAGCTTCTTCCTGCTCCACGTTGTTCGGATCGGGAACGCAGCAATCCACCGGACAAACCTCCGCGCACTGTTCGGTGTCGTGGAAACCCACGCACTCGGTACAGAGGGAGGGATCGATCACGAAGGTCTCTTCGCCCTCGCTGATCGCTTCGTTCGGGCACTCAGGCTCGCAGACACCGCAGTTGATGCACTCTTCAGTGATCATCGTTGCCATGACCTACCCTCCTCCGATTTCGGGGGGCGGCAGTCTAATGGACGGCCCCAGGTGGGTCAACGCTGCTCGGCACCCGGGAAGATCCGCCCCCGAGACGCGCGCGGACCCCGGGGGGTTCGGTTGACCCGCGGCATCCGTCCCCTACCCTCGGGTCGCAATTTTGCCCGCCTGTGGAGGTCTCCGAGATGAACCAGCCGGTCGAACGCGAGAGCATGGAGGTCGATGTCCTGTACGTCGGTGCGGGTCCCGCGACGCTCGCATCGGCTCTCCACCTGACGAGCCAGGTGGAGGCCTACAACGAACGCGCCGCCTCCGAGGGCGGTTCGCCGATCGAGCCGCCGACGGTGCTGATCATCGAGAAGAGCGAGACCATCGGCGAGCACATCCTCTCGGGTGCGGTGATGAACCCGAAGGGCATCGCCGAGCTGGTGCCGGACTTTACGGAGCAGGGCTTCCCCACCGAACACATCTGCACCGACGCCATGACCTACATCTTCACGAAGAATCGGGCGATCAAGAGTCCGATGAATCTCCCAAACTTTCGAAAGCGCGGCTATCACGTGGTCTCGCTGAACAACGTGGTGAAGTGGCTCGCCGAGAGGTGCGAGGCCGCGGGCATCGAGATCTACCCGGGCTTCTCCGGTGCCGAGATTCTCACCGAAGGAAACCGCGTCATCGGGGTGCGCATGGGCGACATGGGCATCGACAAGGATGGCCAGCCCAAGAGCAACTTCCAGCCGGGTATGGACATTCTCGCCAAGGTCACCGTGCTCGGCGAGGGCGTGCGCGGGAGTCTCGCCAAGCAGCTCATCCAGAAATTCGACCTGGAGGGCGAGCGGCCCCAGGTCTTCGAGACCGGCGTCAAGGAGATCTGGCGGGTCAAGCCCGAGAAGCACCAGCCCGGACGGGTGATCCACGGAATGGTGGTCGAGGAGCTGAAGCACTCCTTCGGTGGAATGTGGCTCTACGACATGAAGGACAACCTGATCTCCTACGGAATGGTGAAGGCGCTCGAAGCCGAGAGTCCGTTCCACGATCCGCACCTGGCTGCGCAGAAGTTCAAGACGCATCCCTTCATGCGCGACCTGCTCGACGGTGCGGAGCTGATCCGCTATGGGGCCAAGACCATCCCGATCGGCGGTCTCTACGCACAGCCGAAGCTCTACGTGGACGGCGCCATGTTGATCGGCGACGCCGCCGGCATGTGCAACGCTGTGAAGCTCGCCGGGATCCACCTGGCCATCAAGACGGGGATGCTGGCAGCGGAGACGATCGTCGATGCCGTCGCCAAGGACGACTACACGTCCACCACGCTGGGCGGCTACGCGGAGCGTTACAGGCAGAGCTGGGCTTACGAGGAGCACTTCAAGGATCGCAACTTCCACGGATCCTGGTGCAAGGGGTTTGCGTTCTTCATGTTGAACGAGCCCTTCCGCATGTATCTGACCAACGGACGAGGGCTCGTCGACAAGCTCGAGTTCGAGGCGGGCCACGAGGCGACCAAGAAGCTCTCGGAGCTCCCGGCAGACAAGCGGGTGAAGGAGAAGTTCGAATTCGACCGGGTTCTCACCTTCGACAAGGAGACCCTGGTCCAGTTCAGCGGAACCCGGCACGAATCCGACCAGCCCCCGCACCTGGTGGTGTCCGACACGGATCTATGTCGAGACGTCTGCACCGAGGAGTACGGAAACCCCTGCGAATCCTTCTGCCCGGCGGCCGTCTACGAGATGGTCGACGACGACGCGAATCCGGGCAAGAAGAAACTCTTCATCCACCACGAGAACTGCGTCCACTGCAAGACCTGCGACATCGCCGATCCGTACCAGGTCATCACGTGGACGACACCGCAAGGCGGCGAGGGTCCCGACTACACCCGGATGTAACGAGCGCGGCTTTCGAGCCGCGGGCGAACGGAGTTCAGAGCGCAAGCGCGAAGCGCGCGCAGTGAGCCGTAGGCGAACGAAGTTCAGAGCGGAGTGGCGGCGAGGGCGTAGCGGAGGTGGTCCATGTCCTCTTCGCTGGCCGCGAGGAGCAGGGCCCGGGCCGGCTCCTCGATTCGTGAGGGGAACCGCTCTCCCCTCTCGCTCTCCATCAGCGCGCCGGCCTCGGAGGAGATGAGCAGACCGATCCGGCCCCGGATGCTGATGTCACCGGGTGGTTCGGTCAGGCGGAGCCCTGCCCGAACGCCGGGGATCAGGGGCGCGACGGAGATTGCACCGCCGCTGCCGAACACCACCTCGAAGCCCCGCTCTCGGAGGCGATCCTGAACGGACGGAGGTGTCTCGTGGGAGACCAGCACCCGCGAACCGATCGCCTCCGCGCGCCGTGGCCGGGGCTCTGCGCGCGTCCGGGCCATTCGGGACCCGCTGCCCCGAACACCGTCGAACAGGAGTCCCTCCCTCGGCAGGGCGACCAGGGCGGCATCGAAGCGCCCTTCCACGCAGAGCCCCACCATGACGCTGTAGGGTCCCGCGCCCTCCAGATAGGAATGTAGGGTGCTGTCGATGGGGTCCACGACCACGAAGCGCTTCTCCCTCACCGGGAACTCCGCGACACTCGGCGTATCTTCCTCGGCGTGCAGCCCCACGCCGGGGACGTGCTCGAGGAGCGGCACGAGAATCGCCTCTTGCGCGGCGGAATCGGCCGCGGTGAGGGCAGCCTTCACCGGAGTGGCTTCGCGTTCCTTGGGCCGATTCGCCACCCGCCCCTCGAGGGCGCGGGCGATCACCGCTGCGTGCCGGACGGCGGGCAGCAGCAAGTCAACGAACCGGCTGGGAGGGATCTCCGCACTCACCGGGCGCGAACGATAACCGCCGGAGGTCTCCTCGGGAAGCCGCTCCCGCCGGTCGCTGGAAGGCAAGAGAGGCCTCTGCGGGGCCGAACCCCAACGATTCGGCTAATTTTGTGATCGTCATCACTAAGCAAGACACGCAACCGGGACGAAGATCAAACCCAGGCCATCGACCTCGCTGGTCGAGAAGAGATGCGGAGCACCCGATTTCTCCCCTTTTCGCTTGCGGGATGCTTCCGCAGCAGGGATCGTCCGAACATCTGGAGTGGTGCCATGCAGCTTCAACTTCTCACAATCGCCGCCTGCCTTCTGCTGTCCTCGAGTCTCGCCCTGGCCGGTCCGCCGACCGCGATCTCCGGGGACGACACCCACCAGCGTACCCTGCGCTCCTTCAAGAGCTTCGCCACGAGCTGGATGGACAAGATGGAGCGGGTCGAGACTCGCAACCGGACGAACCTCCAGATCCGCCCCTCCGACGCGCGAAACCCGATTACCTACAAGGGCTACGGCGGCGACTTCAAGATCGAAATCAAGCAGACCGGGTACCCGAAGGCGCCCTTCGTCGGCCTGCTGCGCTACACGGAGCAGCTCTTCACCTGCAGCGACCAACACGCCACGCGCTGCCGGATCGCCTCGACCGTACCCGTGACCGAGATATTCCGCTTCCAGGACGGACGCTGGGTGTACTAGCCCCAGCGGTCGACGTCCCCACCAAGCTCAGCGCAGGCGTGCCCCGGGCCACCAGAGATAGAGAAAGCCCGGCTCGCTGACGGGGCTCAGGATGGCCCAGGGAGACGCGGTCGGCTCCGGTAGGGCGCTCATCGAGTAGAGGTTCTCCCGCCACTCGTCGGGGCGTCCGTACGCAACCACCCGCGAGGTCTCGATCCCAGCCCTTTTCTCGGCCAGGTCCACCGCACCGGGGAGATCTCCGACGCCGTCGATCAGCCCGTTCGCCTCGGCCTGGACTGCGCTGAAGATCCGCCCGTCGGCAAGAGCGCGGACCTCCTCGCTGGAAAGATCCGGCCTCCCCCTCTCCACCACCTCGAGAAAACGCGCGTAGAGACCGTCGAGAACGCTGCTGAGCTGAGCCCGCTCTCCATCGGTCATCCGCCGCAGCGACGAGCCCGCGTCCTTGTAGGGCCCGGTCGTCAGCGTCTGGTTCTCGACCCCGATCTTCTCCATCAGGCCCGACACGCTGACTCCCGAGAAGATCACACCGATCGAGCCGGTGATCGTAGTGGGCAGAGCGCGAACCGTATCCGCGGACATGGCCAGGTAGTAGCCGCCGGAGGCCGCGACGCCCATCAGCTGAGCGATCACCGGGATCTCCTGCTCTTCCTTGAAGCGGCGAATCTCGCTGTACACGATCTCGCTGGCGGACGCCGTTCCCCCGGGACTGTTGATGCGCAGGATGATCGCCCGGATGTCGCCGTCCTCTTCCGCCCGGTCGAGCTGCGCCCGCACTCGGGAGACCATGCTCTCGCGCTCGCCGAAGCCCAGGGCTCGCGGTGCCGCGAGATCCGAGATCATCCCGTCGATGTCGATCAGCAGGATCTTCGGCCCCTTGGTGCCGTAGACGACCCTCTCGACCAGCTCGGCCCTGCGACCGGCTCCAACGTTGATATTGATGCACCCGAGCAGGAGCAGGGCAGCCAGCAGGGCGCATCCGGTGAGCAATCGTTCCATGGCCTCCTCCTCGCCTCAAAGTAGCTGAAAGGCAGGCGTCCGAAAGCCAAGACGCTGCCCGAGGAGGCCAGCCCGCTAGCTACAGCCGGTCGTCTCGCCGCAATTCGGGCACTTGTAGCAAGTGCCGCTCCGGACGGTGATCGCGCCACAGTTGGGACAGGGCGGCGAATCGGCCTGGTTGTGGAAGGTCCGGCTGCTACCGGCGCTGCCGCGCGATCCGGAGCCACCCGCCACCACCGCGAGACCGGTGGCCTCGGCTTCGGTCTCCTGCTCGTCCTCCACCCGAGCCTCATCCCTGAGGAAGCGGTTCCCGAGATAACGGAAGACGTAGTCGGTGACCGACTTGGCCATCGGGATCTCTTTGTTGTTGGTGAAACCCGCCGGCTCGAAACGGGTGTGGCTGAACTTGTCCACCAAGGTCTTGAGGGGCACCCCGTACTGGAGGGCGATGGAAGTCATCGTGGCGATGGTGTCCATCAGGCCAGAGATGGTGCTGCCCTCTTTGGCCATCCGAAGGAAGATCTCTCCGGGGACTCTCTCCTCGTAGAGGCCGACGGTCAGGTAACCCTCGTGTCCCGAGATCGAGAACTTGTGGGTGACGGCTTCGCGCTCGTCGGGGAGCTTGCGGCGGATCGGACGTCGGTCCTCGAGAGAGACGACTTTGCCACCGGCGGTGTCCTTCCCGGCGTTGAGCGGCTGGGTGCGCTTGCTCCCATCCCGGTAGACCGCCAGGGCCTTGAGCCCGAACTTCCAGCCCTCCACGTAGGCGGCTCTCACGTCCTCGACCGTAGCCTCGCTGGGAAGGTTCACGGTCTTGCTGATCGCGCCCGAGAGGAAGGGCTGAACCGCGCCCATCATGCGGATGTGACCCATCCAGTGAATGGAACGCCTTCCTCTCGAGGGACGGAAGGCGCAATCGAAGACCGGCAGGTGCGCGTCCTTCAGGGCCGAGACGCCCTCGATGGTCTCGTTGTCGTCGATGTAGGAGACGATCTCGCAGACCTGGTCTTCGCGGTAGCCGAGCCTTCGAAGCGCCATCGGGACCGTGTTGTTGACGATCTTGAGCATCCCGCCCCCGACGAGCTTCTTGTACTTGACCAGCGCGATGTCCGGCTCCACACCGGTGGTGTCGCAGTCCATCATGAACGCGATGGTTCCGGTAGGAGCGAGCACGGTGACCTGGGCGTTCTTGTAGCCGTGCTTCCTCCCGAGCCGGAGAGCATCCTCCCAGACCTGGCGCGATGCCTCCCAGAGATCCTGCTGCACTCCGGCCGGCGAAATCGAGTCCGCCGCCTCCTTGTGCATCCCGATCACCTCGAGGAAGGAATTCCGATTGACGCGAAAGCGCGGGAAAGGCCCCATGGCCTCGGCGATCTCGGCGCTGGTGCGGTAGGCTTCGCCGCACATGACCGAGGTGATCGTCGCCGCCAGATTGCGCCCCTGGCCACTGTCGTAAGGAAGGCCCTGTGCCATCAGCAAGGCGCCCAGGTTCGCGTAGCCAAGGCCGAGGGATCGATACAGGTGGCTGTTCCTGGCGATCGCCGGCGTCGGGTAGTCGGTGTGATCGACCAGGATCTCCTGGGCGAGAATGGTGAGGGAAGCGGCCCGCTTGAAGGAGGCGACGTCGAAGCTTCCGTCCTCGCCCAGGAACTGCATCAAGTTCAGGCTGGCCAGATTGCAGGCGGTGTCGTCCAGGAACATGTATTCGGAGCAGGGATTGCTCGCGTTGATCCGCCCGGACTTCTTGACCGGATTCCACTTGTTGATGGTGGTGTCGTACTGCACTCCGGGATCGCCGCACAGGTGGGCACTCTCGGCGATTTCATCCAGCAGATCCCGCGCCTGGTGGACATCCATCACCTCACCGGTGGTGACGGAGCGGGTGTTCCAGGACAGATCGTTCAGGGTGGCCTGCATGAAGGCGTCCGTCACGCGGACGGAGTGGTTCGCGTTCTGGAAGAAGACCGAATCATAGGCGCCTCCTGGCACGTTGAAGCCGCCTTCGTAGCCGGCCTCGATCAGCGCCCAGGCCTTCTTCTCCTCGTCCGCCTTGCAGTGGATGAACTCCCGGATGTCCGGGTGATCTGCGTTCAGGATGACCATCTTCGCGGCGCGGCGGGTCTTGCCACCCGACTTCACCACGCCGGCGAAGGAATCGAAGCCCTTCATGAAGGAGACCGGGCCCGAGGCGGTACCGCCGCCCCCCAGTGTCTCCCGGGACGAGCGGATCTTCGACAGGTTGGAGCCGGTTCCGGAGCCACCCTTGAAGAGCATCGCCTCGGTCTTGGCGAGGTCCATGATCGATTCCATGGTGTCGTCAACCGAGTTGATGAAACAGGCGCTGGCCTGCTGGGGCGCGTCCTTCACCCCGATGTTGAACCAGACCGGACTGTTGAAGGCCATCTGCTGGTTCACCAGCAGATGGGTCAGCTCGGCCTTGAACACGTCGCCATCGGCCGGCGTGCGGAAGTAGCCGGACTTGGCACCCCATTCGTGAATCCGACCGACCACCCGCCCGATCAGCTGCTTGACGCTCGACTCGCGCTCGGGTGTGTTCAGGTGTCCTCGGAAGTACTTCGACACCACCACGTTGGTGGCCAGCTGAGACCAGCCCGCGGGAACCTCGCAGTCCACCTGCTCGAAAATGACCTCGCCACTCTCGTTTCCGATGGTCGCGGTGCGGAGCTCCCATTCCACCGCCCCGAGGGGATCGATTCCCTCGCTGGTGAAATGGCGCGGAACCGCCACGCCCCTGGGCGTCTTCGCCCTCTTCCGAGCACGGACCACCGGAGTCAGCGGCAGGTGAGCTCCCGCCGTCGAAGCGACACTGGCGCTTCGGGCCTCGATCGTGTCTCCGGTACGGTCACCAGTGGCGCTCACGTGCTTCCCCCTCACGTGTCAAGATGGTCTCGAGCGTTCTCAATCAGGAGCGGCTTCGCGCACCGAAGCGAATTCCAGAGAAGAGAGAGGCCCCGGGGATCCCCCGGGGCCCCCGAGCCAGGGCAGGTCCTCCTTCCCACCGCAAGCCCGCTTCCCTCCGACAACCGCCTGTTTACGAACCCCCCCAGGCCGCCGGAGGGATTTTCATCCCCGTCTTTTCGTGATACCCGCGGAGCGAGAGTCCGTCAACAAAAAAAACACAAAATATGGGGTTCAGACGGGCACTCAACCACAAGTGCTCGTGTTTCAAGGATTCCTGGAAACGCCGATCTGCCCGGCCTCCCACCCACCTCGGCAGCCCTGCCCCCGATAGATCGCTAACTGGCTGGATTTCCAGGGTATGACGCATTGCGCTAGCGCAATGCGTCGAGCCGGATCTCGAAGATCGCACCCCCCTCGGTGGAATTCCGCGCCGCGATGCTTCCGCCGTAGCCGTCGATGATCGCACGAGCGATCGCGAGGCCGAGACCGGTGTGCTCCGAATCCACGGCGGGAGCGCCCGGACCGGACTCCTCCCCCGCTTCGTCCCGGAAGGTGAAGAAGCGAGCGAAGAGCCGGTCCAGGTGCTGCTCGGGAATTCCCGGCCCCTGGTCTCGGATCGCCACCAGGGCCTCGCCGGCCCGCCGCTCGAGTCGCACCCACACGGTCCCGCTCTCTGGTGAGAAGCTCCGGGCGTTGTCGAGGACGTTCTCGAAGACCCGGACCAGGCGTTCGGGAGAGGCGGCGACGCAGATCTCCTGATCGGGAAGCTCGATCTCGTAGGTCAGCATGCCCGTCCCGCGAAGCCGGAACCCCTCCACCAGCTCCGAGAGAATCTCGCCGAGCCGCACCTCGGTCCTTCGCTCCTCTTCCATCTGCGAGTCGAGCAAGCTGATCTCGCGCACCGTGGAGAGCAGGCGTTCCAGCCGCGCCACGGCCTGCTCGACCATTCGGAGGAAGCGCTCCCGGTCGGCGGCATCCTCCGACTCGGAGAGCATCTGGGTCGCACTTCGGATCGAGGCGAGGGGATTCTTGAAAGTGTGGGTGAGGTCTGCGGCGAAGGATTCGATGAAGCCGATGCGCTGCTCCAGGCGCTGGAAGAGCTCCTCCAAAGCGCGCGCCAGATCGCCGATCTCATCGCGGCGGGCCGAGCCACGAAAGCGCCCCGTGATCCGACCGCGGCGATCCAGCACGGCGCTCGCCTCCCTCTGGAGTCGGCGCAGGGGGCGTGCGATGGTGGTCGAGACCAGGAGACTCAGCACCACCGCCACCACCACCGAGGCGAGGAAGACCTGGAAGATCGCGAGCCTCACCTCGTAGAGGTCTTGCAGCAGGCGCAGGGTGGACTGGGAGACCAGGGCGACTCCCACCACCGCACCGCCGCGCCGGACCGGAATCGCGCTGTAGAGGGTCACGGAGCGCTGACCGGGGCTGATCCGCGTGGCGGCCCCGTAACGTCCCGCCAGGGCCGCCTTCACCTCGGCGCCCTGGAAGGGCGCTTCCGGCGAGTAGAAATCCCGGCTCACGGATTCGGAAGCGGATCCGCCAAAGAAGCGGTCGTGGAGACGGAAGATCCCCGCGCCCAGCCGGTAGAGCCAGCGTGAACGGACACCGGACAGCTCGGCGCCCGCATCGTCGCCGGGCTCGCGGCGCGGGCCCAGCAGGCTCGAATCGGCCAGCAGCCGGCCCTCGGCATCGAGGACGCGGATCCGCGCGGTGATCCGTTGACCCATCTCGAGCAGGATGTCCTCGGCGTCATCGGAACCGACCCCTTTCCGCTCGGAGAGGGCGGCGGCCAGGATTCGACCCTGCTGCACCATCGAGTGCTCCTGGGCGCGCAGCAGCTGGGTCTCATAGACGTCGAGGTAGAGGAATCCAGCAGCGGGAAGAAAAACCAGGAGCAGATTGAACGCGAGCATGCGGACCGAGATCCGCGAGGCGAGTCCTGCAACGGCGGCGAATCTCGGCATCGCTCGGCGGCTATTTCCCACCGTAGCGGTAGCCGAGCCCGTAGACGGTCTCGATCAACTCCACGCCCGGCGCCAGCTGCTCGAACTTGCGTCTCAGCCGCTTGATGTGGCTGTCGATGGTTCGCTCGCTCACGTAGGTATCGTCGGGATACCCCTCCTCCAGCAGCTGGGCGCGGCTCCGGACGTGACCGGGATGCTTCGCCAGGGCTGCCAGAATTCGGAACTCCGTCACGGTGAGCGTCACCTCCGCATCGCCCCAGAACACCTGGTAGCGGTTTTGATCCAGGCAGAGATCGCCGATCCGGAGCAACGCCTCCTCCCGGGTCGGCGCAGCCTCCTGGCGAAGGGCCGTCCGGCGAAACAGGACCTTCACCCGGGTAATCAGCTCGCGCATCGAGAAGGGCTTGCAGAGGTAGTCGTCGGCACCCAGCTCGAGGCCCAGCACGCGGTCGAACTCCTCGTCGCGAGAGGTCAGAAAGATGATCGGCAGCGAGTCCGAGAGTCCCCGCAGTCTGCGGCAGAGCTCGAGCCCATCCATGCGGGGCATCAGGATGTCGAGGATGACCAGATCCGGAAGAGCCTTCTGAAAGGACGCCCAGGCGTCCACTCCATTCGCGTGAACGCAGGTCCGGTAGCCCTCCCGAGCCAGCGCGTACTCCACGGTTTCCCGGATCGTCGCCTCGTCATCGACGATCGCGATGGAGCGAACCGGAGTGGACTTCGGCATCGACTTCCCACCTTGGCCAACCGGCCCAGAAGCTGGCCGAGAGTATGGCCCAGTCGGGAGCCGAAATCGGCGTTGCCACGATCTCGCCACGATCTTTCACCGGATTGCCCGATTGCCGCCCGCGCCAGGCCAGAGGGCTGCGCCAGCATTGGCAAAGTCACGAAGCTGGAGGCAGACGATGAGCACTCGCGTTGCGGCACTGGTGGCGACCTACTTCCTGCTGCTGACCTTGATGGCCCGCGGAGCAGCCGGGGAATCCCACTTCGACTTCGGTCCACCGATGCGCCTGGGGGACGCGGAGCAGGGCAGTCTGCTGCTGCGGACGGAGCGCGAAGGGGTGTTCCTGCCCGCCCCGGTTCTCGAGACCGAGGTGCGCATCCGCGTGGCCGGACTGCTCGCCCGGGCCACCGTCACCCAGCGCTTTCACAATCCGACCCAGGAGTGGCTGGAGGGCGTATACGTCTTCCCGCTTCCGGACACCGCCGCCGTCGACGGCCTTCGCATGGTCGTGGGCGAGCGGATCATCGAGGGGAAGATCAAGGAGCGCGAGGAGGCGAAGCGGGTCTACACCGAGGCAAAGGCCCAGGGAAAGAAGGCCTCCCTCGTCGAGCAGGAGCGCCCCAACATCTTCACCACCTCGGTGGCGAACATCGGACCCGAAGAGGACGTCGAGATCGCCATCGAGTATCAGGAGGACCTGCGCTACCAGGGAGGACGATTCGAGCTCCGCTTTCCGATGGTGGTCGGTCCGCGCTTCATCCCCGGGGCCGAGGGTATCGACGGATTCGACGGAACCGGCTGGGGACGCAATACCCCTCAGGTACCCGACGCCGCGCGAATCACGCCGCCGGTCATCCATCCCGACCAGGGCCCCATAAACCCAGTTCGGATCCGCGTCGATCTGGACGCCGGAGTTCCGCTCTCTCGCGTCGGCAGTCCCTCCCATCCGATCCGGCTCGAGAAGCGTGAGGCATCGCGCTGGCTCGTCGAGCTCGAAGAAGGGACCGTCGCCGCCGACCGCGATTTTGTCCTGGAGTGGCAGCCCGAGGCCGCACAGCTTCCGCGTGCGGCTCTCTTCACCGAGGAGCGGGGTGGAGATCACCACGCGCTGCTGATGGTGATGCCACCTCAGGGCGAGGACGCCCCGCGCTCGCGGATGTCGCGGGAGACGATCTTCGTGATCGACACCTCGGGGTCGATGCACGGAACCTCCATCGAGCAGGCGCGCAGTGCACTGCTCCTGGCTCTGGATCGGCTGCAGCCCGACGACTGGTTCAATGTGATCCAGTTCAACTCTGCGACCGAGGCGCTCTTCCCGACCAGTGTCCGTGCCCACCGGAGCGCCCTCGAGGAGGCGCAGCACTACGTGAAGCGTCTCGGTGCCGAGGGCGGAACCCAGATGCTTCCCGCGCTCCGCGCGGCGCTCGGGGCCTCCGAGGCCGGGGGCGCCGTCCGCCAGGTCATCTTCATCACCGACGGAAACGTCGGCAACGCCGCCCAGCTCTTCTCCTACGTGAAGCAGCACCTCGGAGCCAGCCGGCTGTTCACGGTGGGGATCGGATCCGCGCCCAACTCCCACTTCATGCGGAAGGCCGCCCAGTTCGGCCGTGGGACCTTCACTCACATCGGAAGCCCGCAGGAGACCTCCGCCAGGATGAGGGAGCTGTTCGCGAAGCTCGAGAGCCCGGTGCTCCACGAGATTCGCGTCGCCTGGGGCGATTCCCGCGCCGAGTCCTGGCCCGAGCCAATCCCCGACCTCTATCTGGGAGAGCCGATTCTGGTCGTCGCCAGGCTGCCGGAGCCGGGCGGAGACGTGGTGGTGTCCGGCCAGAGGGACCGCGACCACTGGGAGCTGCGCTTCGGCCTGGTGGGCGGAGCGCAGGAGACGGGAATCGACAAGCTCTGGGCGCGAAGGAAGATCGCAGCGCTGGTGGACAGCCTCGCCGAGGGCGCCGATGCCGACGCAGTGCGGCGGGAGATCACCGAGCTCGGCATCCGTCACCACCTGGTGTCGAAGTACACCAGTCTGGTGGCGGTGGACGTGACACCCACCGCGCCGCCGGGAGCAACAGCCAAGACGCGTCCGCTTCCGGTCAACCTCCCGGCGGGTTGGAGTCACGAGAAGGTGTTCGGAACGCTTCCGGGCACGGCGACGCCGGCGCCCCTGCTCCAGTTGCTCGGTATTCTCGCGCTGATGGGTGCGGCACTGATGCGGGCCCTCGCTCCGAGGCGCGCCAGGTGAGGCGTCTCGCATTTTCCGCCCTGCTCCTGGCAGGAGTGACGCTCCTCGGACAGGGCCTGTGGATTCCCGCCAAGGCCGAGCTGGCCCAGCGCCTGATGGAACGTTCCTGGGAGCGCATCCAGCGCGGCGAAGAGGAGGCCCCTCCGTGGCCCTGGGCCGACACCTGGCCACTGGCGCGGCTGCGCATCGCCGAGCAGGGAGACGATCTCTTCGTGCTGGCCGGAGCGAGTGGCCGGAACCTGGCCTGGGGACCGGCTCACGTCGCCGGCACCGCGCCGCCGGGATCGACGGGCAATAGCGTCCTGGCCGGACACCGGGACACCCACTTCGCATTCCTCGAGGATCTCGGTGCGGGCGATCTTCTCTGGCTCGAGACGCCGGATGGTGCGGTCCGCCGCTACCAGGTCGAGGGAGCGGCGGTGGTCCACCAGAGCGATGTCTCGGCGCTCGAGCCGGCGGTGGAGCCGATCCTCACGCTCATCACCTGCTTTCCCTTCGACGCCACCCTGCCGGGTGGACCGCTTCGATACGTGGTGCAGGCGGTAGCGCGCTGATCGGGGGGGAGGTGCGGCGAGGGGCACACCGCGCTCCTCGCCGCGCCCAAGCGCGCACGGACGTGCGGGGTTCCGGAGCTCAGTCGCGGGCGAAGCGGTTGCGCAGGAAGATCTCCGCCGCGCCGCTGCTCGCGGGGATGCTCTTGACCGCGAGGGCCACGCGATTGTCCGCGTCGAGACCGTCCCAGTAGCGGTCGGCCACCGCCTCGGGATCGCCTTCCAGAGGCAGCCAGAGCGGCTCTCCACGGAAGGGGGGAAGCGGATCGCCGTCACCCTGATAGGTGGTGAGGGCGAGACCGAGGCCTGGAGGCGGCGGGGCGGGACGGAAGGTGGTGCGATCGGTGCGATCCGGATCGGCGGGATTGGCCTTCAGGATGCTGAGTGCGAGCACGGCCTCCCCTTCCCGCAGATCGGTCAGGCCGCTGATGCGCGGGGTGTAGTTCGGAGCGTCGGGCTCGCGCTCCCGCTTCTGGAGGGCCGACTCGAAGCTTCCGCCGGAAGCGATCTCGTCGCGAATCGTCCGGGTCTGGTCCCCGTTGCTCACGATGTGGACACCGGGGAGCTCGAGCATGGCCTCGTAGATGACGAGAGAGGGATCGCGAAGCGTCGCCGGATCGTGGGGCGCCGTGCGCAGGGTGGCTCCCTCTGCCTCGAAGATCCGATTTCGGCTGTTGGGGCTGCGCCCCATGATCCAGTAGACCTGGAGCCAGGCGGCGCCGTCGGAAGCACGGCCCAGAACCAGACCGCGCCCGGGATAGGAGTTCTGCTCGATGTGCCGGGCGAAGTTACCGTTGGCTTCGGCCTGTAGGTCCATCTCGGCTCCCTCGATTGCGAAAGCTGGCGCGGTCTCGGCCCTGTGCTCCGCGGCCCCTTACTCCGGCAGGCCGGTGATCCGGAAGCCCAGGCCCTCCGGGACCTTGTAGCGGATGTTGAGACCGATCAGCAGCGCGGTGATCGCCTCGACGATCCGCGCATTGTCGAGAGGCCCGCCATCCACCGCACGAAGACCGGGAACCAGCTCGCAGAGCCCCATCACCGTCTGCCTCGCCTTCTTGGCACCGGAGATCAGCACGTCGCAATCGACGGAATCCTCCAGGTGCTGGAGGCGATGGGCGGACACATTCTGGAATGCCGAGACCACCTCGACCCCCTTCGGGACCCGCGCCGCCACCATCTCGGCACAGGACCCCTGCCAGATTCCCACGGTACGCATGGCGCCGTCGCCGACGGCCGTGGCCAGGGGCACCCCCATCGAGACCACGATCTGACCCGGTGACAGGGCTTCCCGGATCGACTTCACGGTGCTGGCCATGTGTTCGAAGGGCACCGACAGAATCACGATCTCCGCCTTGGGCGTGGCGACGGAGTTCTCGAACCCGCTCACCTCGGCGCCCGGGACGGCCTGGCGGATCTGCTCGGCCGCGGCGAGGGCTCGCTCCTCCACCCGGGATCCGATCACCACCGGGCGACCGGCCTTGACGAAGCGCAGGGCGAGACCGAGGCCCTGGTCTCCGGTTCCTCCCAGGATCGCGATGGCGTCGGAATCAGGTTCTCCCATGGGAGGCGGAGGCTAGCGCAGCCTCCCGGTGGAATCCGCCGGCCCCGCTACTCTCCTGGACATGTCCGGTCCTGCAGCCACCGCCGCCATCACACCTCGACAGATCCGGCAAAAGGGGGCCCGCGAGCTCGTCATCGTCTGGGCCGACGGCCACGAGAGCCGATACGACGTTCGCGATCTGCGGCTCGCCTGCGCCTGTGCACAGTGCATCAACGAGTGGACCGGGGAGCGTCGCCTCGATCCCTCGACGGTGCCGCTCGACGTCCAACCCGTGAAGATCGAGGGGGTCGGGCGGTACGCGATCCAGATCGAGTGGAGCGACGGCCACAGCTGGGGGATCTACACCTTTGCCCGCCTGCGGGAGATGGGGTAGCCCGCATCTTTCAAAGGCTCAGAAGCGGTCGTCCCTGAGAACGCCGATCCAGTCGAGGTCCCGGTACTCGCCGTCCACGTCCATCCCGTAGCCGATCACCCATCCGCTCTCCACCTCGAAGCCCACGTAGTCGAGAGCCAGCGACTCGGTGCGGCGCTCGCGCTTGTCGACCAGGACGGCGGTCTTGACCGAGCGGGGCTCCGCCATGGAGACCAGGTCGAGAACCGCGCGCAATGTGGTTCCCTCGTCCGCGATGTCGTCGACCACCAGCACATCCCGATCCTCGAGGCTCTCGGCGTCGAAGGCGTCCACCTGGACGGGTCCGAGCGCCGTCCCCTCCGTGCGACGGGCGCTCACGGTGAGCCGCTCGGGGCGAAGGCCCCGGGGCTCGACCGCCTCGACCAGGGCATCCACGAAGCGAAGGGCCCCCTCGGCAATGCAAACGATGATCAGCGGCGAGTCCGCGTAGTCGCGGTAGATGCGCGCCGAGAGCTCGCGGATGCGCGCCTCGATCTCGGCCTCGGTGAAGAGCGGTTCGATCCTCATCGCTCGCTTCGCCTCTAGTCTCGCAGGGCGAAGGCGACGATGAAGTCTCCGAGCCGCGTGCCGCCCCTCCCGTGACCGCCGGCGGCGATCACGACGAACTGCCTGCCGCCCGGGCGTACCCGGTAGCTCATCGGTGTCGCCTGCCCGCCGGCGGGAAGCCGGCTCTTCCAGAGTTCTTCACCGCTGTCGATGTCGAAGGCGCGCAGGTAGTCGTCCATGGCGGCACCGATGAAGACGAGGCCACTCGCCGTCACCAGCGGACCCCCGATATTGGGCGTGCCCAGCTTGACGGGGAGGGGAATCGGCGCGATGTCGCGAATCGTGCCGAGCGGCACCTGCCAGCGGATCTCGCCACTGCCGAGATCCACCGCGGCCAGCGTTCCCCACGGTGGGGGGTTGCAGGGGACGCCCAGCGGAGAGAGTACGACCTCGCGGCGCATGGCGTAGGGCGTTCCCTTCTGGGGTGAGATCTCGACGCCGGGGTTCTCGCGGCGCGCCTGCTCGTAGCTCTCTTCGGGCAGCAGTGTGACGGCGAACGGAAAGTCCGAGACGTTGGCGATCAGGATCTGTCGCTCCGGATCCACCGCCACACTCCCCCAGTTGGAGCCCCCAGCATTCCCCGGATACATCAGGCTCCCCTGGAGCGTCGGCGGGGTGTAGATGCCATCGTTGCGCAGCGCCTCGAACTTCTTGCGGCAGCTGCGGCGATCAAAGGGCGTGATCCCCCAGGCGTCTTCTGATGGCAAGCTGTGGGGAACCAGGGGCGGGGGCTTTACTGGGAAGGGCTGGGTGGGTGAGAGGATCTCTCCGGGAGCGCCCCCCTGGGGCACCGGACGCTCCTCCACCCCGAACAGCGGCGCGCCGGTCTCCCTGTGGAGGATGAAGAGAAGTCCCATCTTCGTGGCTTGGATCACGGCGGGAACGGACTTCGCGCCCCGCACCAGTGTGGTCAGTGTCGGCTGTGACGAAACGTCGTAGTCCCAGAGGTCGTGGTGAACCGTCTGGAATCTCCAGACCACTTCGCCGCTGGAGGCGCGCAGCGCCACCACCGAGCTTCCGTAGTAGTCGATGCCGAAGCGGCGGCCGCCCCAGTAGTCGGGTGACGGGTTCCCGGTGGGGACGAAGACGAGGCCGCGCGCCTCGTCGACTGAGAGCTGTGCCCAGACGTTGGGCGTGCCGAGCATGTAGCCGGTCTCCTTGGAGCGTCCGGCTCCGCCACCGCCTTCCGGCGGCGAGAGGTCCCAGGCCCAGCGAAGCGCGCCGCTGCGCGCGTCGAAGGCGCGCACCACCCCACTGGGCGCGTCGACCCGTTGGTTGTCGCCCACCGCGGATCCCACTACGACGAGATTCCCCGCGACCGCAGGGGGTGAGGTGACCTGGTACTCACCCTTCCAGAGCTGCTCTCCCACGCCCGGGTTGAGGTCGACCTCCCCGGCGTCACCGAAGTCCGCGCAGCGCGCACCGCTCGCTGCGTCGAGGGCGAACAGGCGAGCGTCGTTGGTGGCGGTGAAGATGCGGCGCTGACAGGGGTCGGAAGCTCCGCGATCCGGATCCAGCCAGGTCGCCACACCGCGGCAGACGAACTGATTCGCGTAGTTGGCGGTGAGATCGAGACCGGGATCGAAGCTCCAGCGCTCCGCCCCCGTCTCGGGATCGAGGGCGATCACCCGGTTGAAGGGCGTGCAAGCGAAGAGGCTGCCATCCACCATGAGCGGGGTGAGCTCGAAGGCGCTCGTCTCCTCGAACTTCCCCCTGCCGTCGGCAACGTCACCTGTCCGATAGGTCCAGGCGATCTCCAGCTGCGAGAGGTTCTCCGCGCTGATGTCGTCGATCGGTGTATAGCGGGATCCCCCGGGATCGCCTCCGTAGGACGGCCATTCGGCGACGGCGCTGGCCTCTCCGGGCGGCGCTGCTTCCGCCGGGAGACCGATCGCGATCGCAACGAGCAAGGCTGCGACGATGGCCAAAGGGCACCCTCATTCAAGATTGGGCATCGGAGATGCTAGCCTGCGTTTCTCGACAGGCACTGGCCGGAGGGCCATGATGACCAAGGCTGCGAAGAAACGATGACCCAGACGAAGCGCGAACCGGTCCCTGCGATCCCCTCGGCCACCATCCTGCTGCTACGGGATGGAAGCCGGGATCTCGAAGTCTTCATGGTGCAGCGCCATCACCAGGTCGATTTCGCCATGGGCGCCCTGGTCTTTCCCGGGGGCAAGGTCGATCCAGCCGACCTGGAGCCCACCCTTCGCGAGAAATGCGACGGAGCGCCCGATTCCGACGACGAGCTCGCCGTCCTGATCGCAGCGATTCGTGAGACCTTCGAGGAGAGCGGGATTCTGCTGGCCCGGCTCGGTTCCTCGGGCGATCTTGTCAGCGGCGAGCACCTGCGCGAGATCGAAGGCCGGCACCGCGACGCCCTGAACCGCGGGCAGACCACCTTGCGCGAGATCATCGACGCCGAGGACCTCAGACTCGCCTGTGATCTCCTGGTCCGCTTCGCCCACTGGATCACGCCCGAGCTCGCGCCCAAGCGCTTCGACACCCATTTCTTCCTGGTCGCCGCACCGCCCGATCAGGTGGCTCTCCACGACGGAGGGGAGTCGGTGGATTCGACCTGGACCACGCCCTCCGCCGCCCTCGCCGACGCCGACGCCGGCCGTTGCACCATCGTCTTCCCCACCCGTCTCAACCTGATGAAGCTGGCCAGGAGCCACCGGGTGGACGAAGCCCTGGCGACGGCGAAGACGGCAGACATCGTGACGGTGATGCCTCGAATCGAGCAGACGGACGCGGGCCCGGTGCTGCGAATTCCCGCCGAGGCCGACTACGACGTGACCGACGCCCGACTGGACGCCCACCCCTCACCTTTCAACCGCCGCCTCTGACTCGGCCCTGCTCAGCTCCGCAGCAGGTCGCGGAGCGGGCGCATGCCGATCCGCTTCACGCCCGCAGCCTCGAAGACCCGGGCTCCCTCCTCGCCCCCGTAGAAGCCGCGCTCGAAGTCGCGCTGGTGCGCCGAGTCCGGCGTGATGCTGGAGAGCTCCTCGCCGCCGCGGGCGGGGTGACAGATCAGGTAGTTGATGCCCTTCCCCAGTCCCTGGATCCGCTTGCGGTTGTGCTTGAGGCCCTTGCCCTCGGCGAAGTCGAGGGAGGCGGTGTCGAAGCCGTCGAGGATCGGGAAGCCTTCGGACTCGAGCGATCCGACCAGCCAGTTCAGGATCTCCGTCGCCCCCTGCAGACCCCTGGCTGCGAGCGCCTCCGGATCCGGGCGGACGGCGAAGACGGGGACTCGAAACTCCGCGGCCAGCTTCTTGTAGATCTCCAGGAAGGGGGGAAAGAAGACAGTGCCCATGTGGCTGTCGAGGTGGGTCACGTCGATCCCCGCTTCGAGTGCCATCTCGACCTGAGCGCGAAGCTCGACCTCCACCTCCTCGGGCTTCGCACGCTTCACGATCTCGAGGGAGGTACGGGGCAGGAATCCCTGGTCGTCCAGCAGCGAGGGCACCGCAGAGCGCCCCGCGACGGGTCCCCACCGATAGTGGGGCCACTCGGCGTTCAGCGTGAGATGCACGCCCAGATCGAAGTCGGGTCCCGCTTTCGCGAGCTCCACGGCCTCCTGAAACCACGGACACGGCACCATGATGCTGCCGCAGGTCGCGGGACCGGCGCGCAGAACCTGGAAGGCCCCGAGGTTCGCCGCGTGACACATTCCGATGTCGTCGGCGTGCACCACGGCGATCCGATCGGTGGCATCGAAGCCCAGACGTTCGGCGAGTGTGAGAGACATGGAACCAGTCTAGCCTGCGTTTCTCACCGGGTCGCACTGCGGCGGGGACACCGCGCCGTCACCGGGTGACGGCGAGCGTCCCGATCCAGCGGCGGCCGACTACTGGTTCTTCTCTTTCTCTTTCTCCGTCTCCGTCTCCATCATGTCCATCGCGGCGTCGCCCATCTCCGAGGCGGCCTCGCCCATCTTTTCTGCAGCCTGCTCAGCCTTCTCAGCGGGACCGGAATCGCCACAAGCCACGAGTCCGCCGAGAGCGACTCCAACGAGCGTCACGAGCAAGATTCGTGCGAATTTTCGGGCCATGGAACCCCTCCTCAGGATCGCTTTCGCAGGGTCCAACGGCACCAGCAACGCGACCTCCGCGACACCCGGCGCTACCCTACGCAGCTTCCGGCCCATTTGAGCGGAGTCTTCCGTCTGAATTCAAGAAGAATCTGATGACTTCGGCCCGCGACGCCTTTTCCATCGCTCTCGACCACGGGTGGACACCCCCTCACCCCGGAGGGAAGGCGGGGTGAGCTTCATCCTCGTCACCAACGACGACGGCATCGACTCCCCCGCCCTCCCCGCACTGGTGCGGGCACTCGCGGAGCGGTGGCCGGTGCGCGCCGTCGCTCCCAGCCGGGAACGCAGCTGGATCGGAAAGGCGATCAGCCGCTGGCAGGAGATCCGGGTCGAGCTCGTCGAGAGGGACGGCGTGGAGATCCACTCCGTGGGCGGATTCCCGGCCGACTGCACCCAGCTGGGCGTTCACTCGCTCTTCGAAGAGAAGCCCGACATGGTGGTCTCGGGGATCAACGTGGGCTTCAACCACGGCCTCGCCTTCTTTCTCTCCAGCGGCACCGTGGGAGCCGCCTGCGAGGGCTGGATCGCCGGTCTGCCGACCGTTGCCTTCTCCGCCGGGGTGAGCCGCGGGCACAACGCCTGGGCAAAGAAGGCCTGGTCCGCCGAGTCGGGCCCGCTCTGGGCGCGGATGTCGACGATCGCCGCGGAGATCGTGGGTGACCTGCGCAGGGTGGGATTCCCCGAGGAGGCCGACCTCCTGACCGTGAACATTCCGGAGACCGCGGACGTGAAGACCCCGCGTTTGGTGACCACACTCGCCAAGGTGGGATACGACAGCTTGTTCCGGCGCCAGAGCGAGGGGCTCTACCTCCACGACTTCTCCGGTGGCTTCAGCCGCGTGCACGAGCTCGAGGGAACGGATCTCGAGACCGACGCAAGGGGCTTCGTCTCCATCACTCCGGTGCGGCTGGCCCAGTCGGTGCCTCTCTCGGACCCGACGCGCCGGGCCCTGGAGCGCTGACGAGGAGGCGTCGCATCCGGCCGAAGAAGCCGCCGACGCTGCCCGATCCGTCCTGTTTTACTGATCGTTTACAGCAGTTTGGGCGAATGTGGCGGATCCTCTGGAAACAGTCCCCCGCCGTCCAGGGTCTCACCTCTCGAGGACGGAAAACCGAGGAGGTCACCGTGTCTTCGACCCGGCTGCGATGGATGGCGCTTCTGGCGATGGCTCTTCTGGTCGGTGCGGCCTCTGGAGGAGCCCGGGACTACGCGTCCGTCAAGGAGGAGGCAGAGCGACTCTACGCGGAGAAGTCCTACGCGCGGTCTCATTCCCTCTATGCGGAGAGCCACCCGCCCGCAATCGAAGAGCGACGCTGGGTGGCCTTCCGGCTGGCGGATACCCGCTGGCGGATGGATCCCGAGGGCGGGAGCGAAGAGGCGCAAGGAGAGCTGTCGGCCCTGCTCGAGTCCGCCCCCCGCCCGCTTTGGATGGAGATCCAGGAGTCACTCGGCGACTCCTGGTGGGTCCCAGCGCAGGGGCGACAGTGGCATCAGGCCTGGCCCCACTATGAGGAGGCGCTTCGGGGATGGGCGGAATCCCGAAACCTGGAGCAGGCCCGGGAGCGCTACCTCGCGCTGGTGGAGCGGATCACCCAGCCGGAGGGTTCGAGCCCGGAGCCCTACCTCCTCCACGGCGGCAGACTCCCGCTGGAAGTACTCGAGAACGCCCGCTCGCTGGCGCGAAGCGATCGCGAGCGGGCGCACCTCAATTACCTCCTCGCGACCAGCCTGCGAAGCCAGGGCGACTGGACGCTCCAGCAGCGGATCCCCGCCGCCTTCGAGGCGGCGCTCCGAGTGGACCGCGACGCCCCCTGGTACGACGACGCGCTCTACCAGTACGCCGAGTGGCTCTCCGGTCACGGGCGACCGGTCATCGACGAGCACGGAGGCGAGGGCTACCGGCCCGACCCGCAGCGGGCGCTGGTGCTCTACCGCCGCCTGGTCGCAGAATTCGGCGAGGGCGAGACGCGCTACTGGCCGCAAGCCCAGCGGGCGATCGCGGAGCTCACCTCGCCTCAGCTTCAGGTGATGGTGTCGAATGTGTTCTTGCCCGGCTCGGAGATCGCCTTCGACCTGATCGCCCGCAACCTGGAGGAGGTGGACCTCGCGCTTCACCCGGTCCAGCTGGACAAGGCCCTCGACCTCGGGCAGAGGAGCGAGCTCCGGGATTGGATCGAGGGAGTCCGCGTCGACGGGAGCAGGCCGGTCCGCTCCTGGTCGCTGGAGCTGGACTCGGAGGGCGACCACCTCCAGCGCAGGGAGGAAATCCGACTGGAGGAATCCCTCGAGGTCGGCGCCTACCTGGTGGTGGCGAAGTCGGCCAAGCTGAGCGCGCGCGCACTGCTGTTGGTCTCCGACGTAGCCCTGGTGGTGAAGGCCTCCGGGGAGAAGCTCGCGGCGTTCCTCTGCGACGCCCACTCCGGCGAGCCGCTCGCGGGCGGAGCGGTGGTGTTCTGGACCTGGCGCGGCTCCGGCGAGAAGCGCACCACCCACTCCGTCGAGGCCACCACTGGAGCCAACGGGCTCGCCCTGGCGAGGCGCACGCACCCCGAAACCAGCGTCGCGACACTGGTGGTGGCGCGCAGCGGGGCGCGACAGGCGGTGGCGCAGATCGTTGCCCCGGGCCGTGATCCGCAGCGGGAAGACTGGCGGATCTACGCCTTCACGGATCGCCCGGCCTACCGCCCCGGCGAGACCGTCGAGTGGAAGGCCTTGGCGCGGGTCGACGCGGACGGACGCTACACCACGCCCGCGGGAGACCGGATCGGCTACCGGATCGAGGATCCGCGCGGCACCCGCGTGAACGAGGGAAGCCTGCTCCTGAACGACTTCGGAAGCGGTTTCGGCGAGCTGGCGCTCGACGCGAGCATGGTCCTCGGACCCTACCGGGTGATCTTCACCGAGGAGAAGCGCAATCGAACCCTCGGATCAGCAATCCTCTTTCGCCTGGAGGAGTACAAGCTGCCCGAGTACCGGGTGGAGGTTGCGGCGGTAGGCGGGAAGCGCGGCTCGCACCGCAGCGGAGAGCCGGTCGAGGTGGAAATCCGCGCCAGATACTACTTCGGGGGACCGGTCGCGGGCGCACGGGTCGAGGCGATCGTCCAGCAACGCGACTATCACCCGGACTGGTCGCCACCCCTTCCCCACGCGTGGATGGAGCAGAGCCGGCGGCCCTCGCCGGGATTCCAGGGGGGCCGGACCATCGGGCGGCACTCGCTGGTGACGGATGCCGAAGGCATCGCCCGGCTTCGCATCGACACCACCCGCTTCGCGCGGAGCGATTCCGAGCTCACCGTCGAGGCCCGGGTCGTAGACTCGTCCCGGCGCGAGATCATCGGGCGGGGCTCGCTCCGGGTGACCCGCAGGCCCTGGTTCGTCTTCCTGCATCCGGAGCGCCGCGTCCACCGCACGGGAGACATCTCCCGCGTCGGCGTCCGCGCCCAGGATGCCAACGAGCAGCCGGTGGCCATCGAGGGACAGGTGACGATCACCCGCGAGCGTTGGCGGGAGATCTGGCTGGATCCGGCAGGTCGCGAGGTGAGCGGCGAGGGGTTGGCGAAGCTCCGCGCGGAGCTGGTCAGCTTTCCGCCTCCCCAGCGCCGGGGCGAGCGGCCCTGGCGACTCCGCTTCCAGGGCTACGAGCCAGAGCTCGTGTCGAAGCGAGAGCTGCGAACGGGTGAGAACGGCGCTGCGGAGCTGCGCTTCGAGGTGCAGGAGGAGGGCTATTACCGGATCGTCTGGGTAAGCGAGGCGGAGGGAGAGGTGCCGGTTCGCGCGGAGGCCTTCGTGTTTGCGGCCTCGGAGCGGACGCGCGATCTCCACTATCAGGGAGCCGGCGTCGAGATCCTGGTCGACCCGGGCGCGGTGGAGGTGGGGCGTCCGCTCCCCGTGCTGCTCCACGCCACTTCGCCGGATCGCTTCGTACTCTTCAGCGTGGAAGGGGAGGAGCTCTACGACCTGCGAGTCGTCGATCTCGACGGACACGACCGGCTGATCGAGATCGAGGTGGAGGAGCACTTCGTTCCCAACGTGTTCCTGGCCGCAACGAGCGTGGGAGATCTCAGAGTGGAAGCGGACCGGAAAGAGCTCTCCGTCCCTCCGACCCGCCAGATCCTCGAGGTCCGCGTCGAGGCGGATCGGGAGGAGTACCGCCCCGGGGAGAAGGGACTCTTCACGGTCACGAGCCGCGACGCGGAAGGGCAGCCCGTCTCCGCAGAGATCGCCCTCGCTGTCGCCGACGAGTCGGTCTTCGCCATCCAGGGCGAGCTGGCGGAAGATCCCCGCGCCTTCTTTCACGGCCGCAAGCGCCCGCAGCGGGTCCAGTCCGGGACGAGCCTGGATCGGATGGCCTTCGCTGCGGGGCTGGAGGGCGAGCCATCTCGCTGGGTGGTTCAGTCTCCGGGGGTTCGCAGAAACATCGACATCGGTCGTCTCACCAAGGGGCGAGGGGGTCAGCCCGAGGCGCAGCAAGAGCTGCGGGCACTGGGGTCCGTCGTCGCCGATGCGGAGGCACCGTCCGCGAGCGCGGTGGAGCCGGACGCCGTGCAGGTCCGTCACGACTTTCGCTCGACGGCGCTCTGGGTCCCGGATCTGGTAACCGACGATCTCGGTGAAGCGCGCATCGAGGTGGCCTTCCCCGATTCGCTCACCGGATGGCGCGCCACGGCGCGGGCGGCAGACCGGCGCACCCGGGTGGGCATCGCAGAGACCGCGGTTCGCACCCGGAAGCCGCTGCTGGTCCGCCTCGAGACGCCGCGCTTCCTGGTGGTGGGCGACGTGGCCACCCTCTCCGCCTCGATCCACAACCACACCGACCAGAAGCTCGCGGTGATCCCCTCGCTCGTCGTCTCGGGACTCGACAGCGAGGGGGGCTCGGACAGCCTCTCGATTCCGGCCCACGGCGAGGGCCAGGTGGAGTGGACGGCGAGCGCGCGAGAGGCCGGCGAGGCGAGCCTCGAAGTGAGCGTGCGGGGGGGAGGCCATTCCGACGCGATGCACCGCTCCCTCCCCATCTACGCACACGGCATCGAGAAGCTCGAGACCGCGGCCGGCAAGCTGCGCGGAGCCGAGCTGCGCGCGGGCGTCACCCTTCCGGAGCGCCGGCGTTCCACCCGGCTCGAGATCCTGCTGGCGCCGAGCCTGGCAGTGGCCATGCTCGACGCCCTTCCCTACCTGATCGAGTACCCCTACGGCTGCACCGAGCAGACCATGAGCCGGTTTCTCCCGGCGGTCGTCACCGCCAGGACGCTGGCGGAGCTGGGCCTGGGCAGGGAGGACGTGGTGGGCCGGGTCTTCGGCGGGATCGAGCCGGAGCACGCTCCTCGGACCCATCCAGATGGTTCCCGGGATCTGGACGAGCTCGACGCGGTGGTTCGCCGTGGGCTCGCCCGTCTGGCCGACCTACAGCACGGAGACGGTGGCTTCGGCTGGTGGAAGCCCGGAGCGAGCGATCCCTTCATGACCGCCTACGCAGTCTGGGGCCTGGTCCTGGCGCGGGATGCCGATGTCGCCGTCGACCACGGGATGCTGGAGCGAAGCCTCCGCTACCTGGAGCGCACCCTCGTCGAAAAGGAGGACGAGCTCGACACCCAGGCGTGGATGCTCCACGCCCTCGCGGCTCACCGCGCCTCCCGCCCGGCGCATCGCCCTTCGGACTTCGAGAAAGCCGCCTTCGAGAATCTCTTCGAGCATCGAGAGCAGCTGAACGTCTACTCCCGAGCGCTCCTCACCCTATCGGCTCACGCCTTCGGAGAGAGAAAGAGAGCGGAGATCCTGGTCCGCAACCTCGAGAACGGCGTGAAGACGGAGGGAGCTCCGGTCACGCGCGCCCACTGGGGGGAGGCCGGAATCCAAGGGCGTTGGTCCGAAGGAGGTGTCGAGGCGACAGCCTTCGCGCTGCGGGCACTTCTCGCCGTGGCTCCCGAGCATCCGCTGGTCGAGCCCGCAGCCGCCTGGCTGATCGAGAACCGGCGTGGCGCCCAGTGGAAGAGCACCCGCGACACGGCGATCGTGCTGCTGGCGCTGAACGACTACCTGCGCCAGAGCGGTGAGCTCGAGGCGGATCTGGACGTGGCGGTCTTCGTCAACGACCGGCTCCTCGCCGAGCGTTCGTTCACACCGGCCGACGTGCTGCGCGCGCCGAGCCGCATCCAGGTCGACCCGTCCCATCTCCGCGACGGCGAGAACCAGATCCGCATCTCGAGAACCCGGGGCGAGAGCCCCCTCTACTTCGCCGCCGAGGCGCGCTTCTTCAGTCTGGAGGAGCCGATCACGAAGGCGGGTGAGCGCCTTGCTGTCGCCCGGGAGTACCGGAGGCTGGCGCCGCAGCCGACGCTGCTCGCCGGGCCGGTCTACGATCGCGTCCCCGTCGGAGACGGAGACCGGGTGCGAAGCGGAGCGCGCATCGAGACCACTCTCAGCATCGAGGCGAAGAACCACTTCGAATATCTGATGTTCGAGGATCTGAAGCCGGCCGGCTTCGAGGCCGTCGCCGTCCAGAGCGGCGAGACACTGCGCGCGCGGCGCCCCGACGGAAGCGACGAGCGGCCGGTCTACGCGGAGCTTCGCGACCGCAAGCTGGCCCTCTTCATCGACCAGCTGCCCGAGGGAAGCTGGGAGATCCGCTACGAGCTGCGCGCCCAGACACCGGGGGCATTCCACGCACTGCCCCTGATCGGCCAGGCCATGTACGTCCCCGAGATCCGCGCCAACGGAGCCGAGGTGCGTTTGCGGATCGAGTAGGACAACCCTCTACCTGTCCGTCTTCGGAGCGACGTCCGATCGGGTCCGCTCCCGCGACAGGCAGCAGGAGGGGTCGACCTTCCGCGCGCAGCTGGGCGATCCTTTCGAGAACCGCGCGCATGGCCAGCAGCCGCTCGGCGACGCGGGCGTGACGCGGCTCCTTGACGCGCTTCGTGTCGGGCTCCCAGCGAATCATCCACGGCTTCTCGAGGGCAAAGCGCTCCCAGAATGCGGGTGCAACGTTTTCATCAAAACCGGCGCGCGCAACCAGGTAGAGGCCGATCTCGTCCGCCCGCACCTCCTTCTTGGGATAGGAGGGATGGCGCCCACCGAGAATGCGATGAGCCAACTCGTGGCCGATCACCACTGCAAGTTCGTCGTCGTTCTCTACGAAGCGGATCATTCCAACCGACACCGCGGCGTGGTCGTGCTCCTTTCGGCTGGTGATGATTTCCGAGGTCCAGTCCACCCATACCTCGTACGCGCAAGCGGGGACCCGCTCGATCTCGACCTCCAGGGTCTCTCCGTCGCGTTCGAGCCGCAGGTCCGGCGGGCGATCGGGCTCATCGCGAAGGATTTCGAAGACGTCGGGCGCCTTCCTCGCCCGCCTCCCGTGAACTGCCACGATCCGGTCTCCACTGTGCACGCCAGCGCGCGCCGCAGGCGATGCGGGGTCGACCACCGTTACCGTGACTGCCTTGCCCACGGCAAAGGTCTCCAGGTAGACCTTCCAGAAATGTGGAAGCTGGGACATGGCGATCCCCCGTTCCACGTCGATACCGAGCAGTGGTGCTACCCGGTCACCGCAGAGCGGAGCCCCGGCCGTTCGCAGCCGTCCGCTCACCCGCAACACGCGCTCGACCATTTCACTGAAGTCGTTCACGGCCGCTGTCGTGTAGACCTCGCGCGCACCCTCTGCCTGCTCCTCGTCGGGTTCGGGCGGAGCCAGCCGAGCCACGCAGCCGACCAGGACCGGCAGCATCACGACTGCGGCGAGGAACCTGGCCTTCATGGAGAGCGCCTCGGCAACAGGGCTTCTCCTGCCAGCTGCTTGGAGCGGATCTCCTCGATCGTGGCCTCGAGGGCGAGAGCGCGCTCCGGGGATCCAGGGTGCGTCCACAGATCCTCGTCGAGGCTGAACGGCTGGAACCGCCCGAATCTCTCCCACAGACGCGGCGCCACGGAGATGTCGAATCCCGCCCGAGCCGCCAGATAGCATCCCATGTAGTCCGCGTCGGCCTCGTAGAGCGGTCTGCTGCTCGGGTGGCTCAGTATGTAGTGCGCGATCTCGTGACCGAGGACTAGTGCAATCTCGTCGTCGCTCTCCGCGAAACGCAGCATCCCAGTCGTCATGACGACTCGCCCGCCGCTCATGAATGCATTGGCGTAGTCCGCTCCAAGAACGGTGGCGGCAGCGAAACAACCGAGTCGCACGGAAATCCGGGTCTCGAAGACGCGATCGTCTCTCTCTACTCGCATGGTCAGGTGAGGGCCGATTCGACCCGAATGGCGGCTGTAAAGGCCTCTTGCTGTTCGCAGGCGCTTGCCGTCGACGTCGAGAATGAGGTCACCCACCTGGAGACCCGCTTCAGCGGCTGGATATCCGGGCTCCACCCACAAGAGGCGCACCTCCTCTCCCACCTCGAAGTCTCGCCTCGCGGTCTCGCGGAAGAAGCGCGGCAGTTCCTCCTCGCTCGCAGCGATCACACCGAGAACCGGGCTCACCTTGCCCCCGCAGAGCTCGCGGCCATGGATACGCACCGGCTCGCTCACGCGTAGTACGCGTATGCTTCGCTCGAGCAGGAGTTGAAACGCCGCCGAACGCAGGCGCCTCACCTCCGCCTCGAGAGCCTCCTCGTTCTGCTCCGCCGGGAGCGCGACGCTCGCCAACGCCAGCACAAGCAGAGAGCCGAGCCACCCGACCGAGCTTCGCATTGCGTTCTTATACAGGCTCTACCACTCGCCAATCAACAGCTCTTGCGTCAACGGATCCGATCCGATGGAACCGTCTCCAGCATGCGTGCACAGGATCAAAGATCGGCGAGATTTTTCGGCATTCGTGAATTTGCTGTCAGCGCAGCCACGCTTGGCGTAGAATCGTGCGGGGCGTGGCTCGGTCCACAGTGGAAGAGCTACTCAGATTGTGCTCCGGCCTTACCACCGAAAACTTGATCGAGGAATTACGGAAACACAACGTCACCGATGACCGTCCTCGCCACCGGGTTTCACGTATGGAGTAGGCCGGTCTGCCAGAGGAGTCCGTGAAATGAACTGGAAAGCCCTGACGCTGATGTCTCGCTCTGATCGGCATCGTCGGTCTGGCCTGCGCGTCGTCCCCCCAGAAGTCCGAAGACGCTGTGGAGGAGCCGCCCGTCACCGCCTGCGCGGAGCCCCGACCCCAGGCCTGCACCATGGAGTACATCCCGGTCTGCGGTCACAGCTACGATGACGAACGCAAGACCTACCCCAACGCCTGCAGCGCCTGCGCGGACTCCGAGGTCGCGGGTCGCCATCCCGGCGCCTGCGCGGAGCCCGAGCCCGACCCGGACGACCCGCCCGAGAGCGAATCGACCGAATAGAAAGCCGCGTCCGGCGTCAGAAGATTGCGAAGAGCTCCTCGAAGGCCTTCATCTGGTTGCCCGCTGCCGAGGAGGGAACCAGCATCGGCGTATGGACTCCCGCCTCGTACCAGGCCTCGACACCCTCGCGGACCTCGGCGGCCGTGCCGAAAAGAGTGCAGTCCGCCAGCCAGCGATCGCTCAGCAGCGAGGGAATCCTGTCGCGCTCGCGGCTCTTCAGTGCCTTCTCGACCGCCTCCATCTCCTCCACGTAGCCGGCTTCCTTGTAGTAGTTTCGGTAGTTGGGGAGCATCATGTAGCCGGAGAGCGTCTTTCGATTGACGGCCGCGGCGGCCTTGCGGTCGTCGGAGATGCAGGTGGGAATCATGTTGCCGATGAAGAAGTCCGGATCGTCGCGCTTCTCGTCCGGAAGCGCCGTCAGCGACTCGGGCATGTGGGACCGCGAGGCGTTGGCGAAGACTACGCCCTCCCCGATCTCGGCGGAGAGCGCGACCATCTTCTTGCGCAGGCCCGCCACCACCAGCGGCGGGAGCTCGCCGGCGCGGGGCACCGCACGGAGCTCCTCGACGAAGCGGCGCATCTCGCCGAGGGGCTTGCCGCCCTCGAGACCGAGCCGCGCCAGGAAGGGGACATGGCTCACTCCCACCCCGAAGTGGAAGCGCCCGTCGGAGATTTCGTGGATCAGCGAGGCGGTCATCGCGTACTCGGAGACGTGCCGGGTGTAGATGTTGGCGATGGCGGTGCCAAAGGGAATCCGCTCGGTCACCAGTGCCACGGCCTCGCAGAGCCCCACGCCGTCGCCGTAGGTGGCGCAGTAGATGCCGGAGAAGCCGCGCCGCTCGATCTCTTTGGCGATCTCGAGGGTCGCCTTGCGGCGACCGGGAACCGCGGCCAGCGCCACGGCCGGAAGGGGGATGTCCGTCATGATCTGCTCCTCGCCAAGATTGGCTGCGGAACGTAGCAGGCGGTGGCGGCTCTGTCCGAGCACATCATGGGTCCTGAAGATGCGCGCACCGTTCTCCTCGGATCTTCCGCTATGGTCGCAGCCACAGAGGGAGGGACGGCGATGTACGGCTTCGGTGGAGCGGAGAGGCGGACCTGGGAGACTCCCGAGTGCGTTGGAATGGGAAGGCTTCCTTCCCGCAGCCCGCTGGTCCCCTTTCCGGACCCCGAGGCGGCGGTGGCGAGCGACTCCGAGTGCTCGCCCTGGTTCCAGTCGTTGAACGGCGACTGGAAGTTCACGCTCTGTCCGCAGCCGGAGGCGAGCCCCGAAGACTTCTTCTCCCGCGACTTCGACGACGAGAGCTGGTCCGGGATTCCGGTTCCCAGCAACTGGACCCTCGAGGGCTACGACCGCCCTCATTACACCAATGTGCAGATGCCTTTTCCCGAGCCACCTCCGACGGTTCCGAAGCAGAACCCCACCGGGCTCTACCGGCGGCGCTTTCAGATTCCCGAGAGCTGGGAGGGGCGTCGGGTGGTGCTCCACTTCGGCGGCGCCGAGAGTGTGCTCTACGTCTACGTGAACGGACATCCCGTGGGCATGAGCAAGGACTCGCGGCTCGCCGCCGAGTTCGACGTGACGAAATTCGTCGAGCCGGGAGAGAATCTCGTCGCAGCCATGGTGATCCGGTGGTCCGACGGAACCTTCCTCGAAGACCAGGACCACTGGTTCATGGCCGGAATCTATCGGGACGTCTACCTCTACTCGACCGGGCCGACCTACATCGCCGACGTCTTCGCCGTCGGCGATCTGGACGACGAGTACCGGGATGGTCTCTTGAAGGTCGATGCGAAGGTCGGCTTTTCTGACGCTGGAAGCGCTGGATGGCGGATCCGCGTCCGCCTCCTCGACAGCCGCGGCCGCGACGTCTTTCGTAAGCCGCTCGAGGAACGGGTACCCACAGGAGGCAATCCCTACCTCTTCCGCGGCCGGCGGGCGGAGTTTCTGAAGAAGATTCGATCTCCCCGCCAGTGGTCGTCGGAGGTCCCCTCCCTGTACCGGGTCGTGGTCTCCCTGATCGACGCCGAGGGCGAGTGCCGCGAAGCGGTGAGCTGCAGAATCGGTTTCCGCAAGGTCGAGATCCGCGGGCGCGAGCTGCTCGTGAACGGCCGCCCGGTGCTGATCAAGGGAGTCAACCGGCACGAGCACGACGACACCACGGGAAAGACCCTCACGCGGGAATCGATGCTCGCCGACATCCTCCTGATGAAGCAGTTCAACTTCAACGCGGTGCGCACCTCTCACTATCCCAACGATCCCCTTTGGTACCAGCTCTGCGACGAATACGGCCTCTACGTGGTCGACGAGGCCAACATCGAGAGCCACGCACACCTGGCCAACCTCTGTCACGAGCCCCGCTTCGCTGCCGCCTTCCTCGACCGGGGCATGCGCATGGTGCAGCGGGACAAGAACCACGCCTGCATCATCCTCTGGTCGCTCGGGAACGAGAGCGGCTGCGGCGCGAACCTCGAGGCCCTGGGTGGCTGGATCCGCGGCTACGACCCCTCCCGCCCCCTGCACTATGAGGGCGCGTTGGAGTCGGACTGGCACCGGAATCACCCGACCACCGACGTGATCTGTCCGATGTACCCGGAGATCGAGGAGATCGTCCGCTGGGCGAAGTCCAGTCGCGGCGAGCGGCCGCTGATCATGTGCGAGTACTCCCACGCCATGGGGAACAGCAACGGCAGCCTCTCGGACTACTGGGAGGCGATCGAATCGCACCACGGCCTGCAGGGTGGCTTCATCTGGGACTGGGTCGATCAGGGGCTGCGCAAGGTGGACGAGAAGGGACGGGAGTACTGGGCCTACGGCGGGGACTTCGGCGACCAACCCAACGACGGGGACTTCTGCATCAACGGCCTGGTATGGCCCGACCGCACCCCGCACCCTGCCATGTTCGAGTTCAAGAAGCTCGCCCAGCCGGTGAAGATCGAGGCGCGGAACCTGCGAGAGGGGAGGATCCGGATCACCAACCGACAGGACTTCCGAGATCTCGGCTGGCTCCGCGGGAGCTTCGAGCTCTGCGTGGAAGGCGACGTCATTCAGAAGGGACGGCTACCGAGGCTCACGACTGCACCCGGCGAGTGGGAGGATCTGACGCTGCCGCTGCGCAAGCCGGCCCTGGAGCCGGGCCAGGAGTGCTTCCTCACCGTGCGCTTCCATACCGCTCGCGAAACCCCCTGGTCGCCGCGGGGCCTGGAACTCGCATGGGAGCAGCTGGCGATGCCCTACCGGGCGCCGAAGCGCCGCGCGCGCCGGCCGGAAGGCTCACTCGAAGTCACCGAGAACGGGGCGCGGGCAGAGATCTCGGGCGAGGCCCTGCACCTCGAGGTGGACAAGGAGGCGGGCCAGATCACCTCCCTGCGCTTCGAGGACCAGGAGCTTCTGATCTCCGGGCCGCGCCTCAACGTCTGGCGCGCTCCCACCGACAACGACGGCATCAAGGCCTGGAAGCACCAGCTGGGAAGGCCCCTGGGGCGATGGCTGGAAGCGGGTCTCCAGGATCTGCGACTGGAGACGGTGAGCACTCGGGTGAGCCGGTCCCGGGACGGATCGGCCAGCGTCGTGATCCGGCAACGGACCGAGAGTGGTCTGGAGCACCGGCACGCCTACCGGGTGCTGCCCTGGGGCGAGATCGAGGTCGAGAACAGCGTCCGGGTCCCGCCAAAGCTGGCCGACCTGCCACGGGTGGGCGTGACGCTCGCCCTCCAGCCCGGTCTCGATCGGCTGACCTGGTTCGGTCGCGGACCCCAAGAGAACTACCCGGATCGAAAGGCCGGCGCCGCCGTGGGGCGCTACAGCGCAGCGGTGGCCGATATGTACGTCCCCTACATCGTTCCCCAGGAGCACGGCGGTCGCTGCGACGTGGGCTGGCTGCGCCTGGTGAACACCGGGGGAGCCGGGCTCTGCATCACCGCCGCCGGACGGCTCCAGTTCTCCGCCAGCCACTTCACAGGTGACGACCTCTTCCGCGCCCATCACACCAACGAGCTTGAGCCCCGCCCCGAGGTGATCTTGAATCTCGATGGCATGCATCGCGGGCTCGGCACCGGGAGCTGTGGCCCGGACACCCTGCCCCGCTACCGGATCCGCGCGGGAACCCATCGCTTCGCCTACCGGATCAGCGCCGTGGGATAGGAGCGCCGCTTCAAGAAGCGCTGGCGACGAAGACGTCCCTCCGCTCGTTCAACCCGCGGATGCGCACAGCGTCCCGACGCTCGAAGCTGCTCTTGCGCGGACCCGCGGCGCGCCAGGTCGCCTCGTCGATCACCGCGGCGACGTCCAGCTCGCGGGTCAGCGCCTGGAGCCGCGCGGCCAGGTTGGTGGTGTTCCCGAGGGCGCTCCAGATCATGCGGTCGGCAGCCTGGATGCTCCCGACGAAGGCGGGTCCGGTGGCCGCGCCGATTCCCACTGCGATCGGCTCGTCGTCCGCGGCGAAGCCATCCTGGAGCCCGGCGAGAATCTCGGTAGCGGTGTTGACGGCCGCGCGTTCCTTCTGCTCGAGGGTCCGCGGCGCACCGAACACCGCCATCATCCCGTCACCGTTGAACTCGACGACGGTACCGCCGTTGTCGCGCACGATGCGCGAAACCAGCTGGGTATAGCGGTTGACGGTGGAGAAGATCTCGACCGCCTCCCTCCGCTCGGCGAACTGGGTGTAGCCGCGGATGTCCACGAAGAGAACGGTGACCTCCCGCTCGCCGGCTTCGAGGGCAGCGCCGGTCTCGATCTGCTCAGCCACGGCCCCGGGGACGTAGCGGCGGTAGGCCGCCTGGAGCTCGCGGCCGCGCTCGATCAGGCGCTCCGCGTCGAAGCGGTGGAGCTCGGCGGCCATTCGCTCGGCCACGGCGGAGATCCAGGCCAGGTCGGTCGCGGTGTAGACGTCACCGGATCGCTTGGGACCGAGCGCCAGCAGGGCGGCCAGCTCGTCGCCGACCCGCACCGGGGCCACCACCGCGACCCCGAGCTCCTCGAGCACGGCGCGCTCGAAGGGGGGGAGCTTCTGTCGACTGCCCCCGCCCGCCGTCGGCTGGCCCACCACCGGCTCCTTGCGCAGCGAGAGCACCGCCACCAACGGCCCCCGGCGATCCAGCTCGGCGGCCGCGTGACGGCCCTGGACGAAGACCGGAACGAAGGAGGTCTCCGCGCGGGTGTAGATCACGCAGCTTTCGGGGCGCAAGAGATCGGCGAGCTGCTCGCCGATCCGACCGGCGAGCTCCTCGGGCCCTTCGCAGTCCGAGAGCTCGGTGAGGAGCCGCTGCATCCCCGTCTCGAGGGAGTGGCGCTCGGGAAAGAAGTACCGATCGATCCGCGGCTGCACCCGCCGGTGCGCTGGAACCACCACCGCCGCCAGCACCAGTGTCAGAAGGCCCTGACCCAAGGCGAGGTCGAGGCCCAGGACCTGACTCGCCGCCTGGGCGAGCCGCGGGATGAGGGTGAGCGTGGCCCCGATCAACACGATGGCGATGGCGGTGTACGACGCCGTCGCACTGATCAGGCGGTCCACGTCGAGCAGTTGCTGACGGACGACGGCGATCAGGATGCCAAGCGGCACGACCACGGTGGGGAGGACGCTCAGGGCGAAGACGAGACTGTACGCGCGAGGCTCGAGCGTTCCCGACAGGAAGATGATCACGAACGCGAGGGGAAGGAAGCCGACGTACCCGCCGTAGAGCACCCACTTGAGGCGACGGCGGCCGATGGGATCGGAGCGCAGGTAGTTGCGGGTCAGCACGCCGAGGGTCACCACCACCACCAGGCCGTCGGCCACCAGCGAGGCCACCGGGGCGAGGTTTCCCGGGAGCGGACCTCCCAGGAAGTAGTTGGCGCGGAGGAACGCGAAGAGCGGAATCAGCAGCCAGGGCAGCGTCCGCGCCAGCCGCCCGGGAACCGGCGCCTCGGGCGGAAAGCCGACGGCCCAGCGCACCACCAGGGCGGGGGCAATCGCGACCAGGACGTAGTGCATCATCTTGGAGGCGATCGTCTGCTCGAGCGAGCCGCCGTGGAACGGCGTCTGCTCGAGCAGCAGGGTCATCGCCGCGACGAAGAAGAGCCGAGGTTGGGAGCTCGCGGGCGCCCCCAGGAGTACTGCGATGGCGAGGCACGCGGTGCTCAGGAGCACGGGGATCCGCGCCCAGGGAACCGGGGCCCGTGCAAGAGAGACGATTGCCGAGTGAACCGCCCCGTCGCGCTCGAGCTGCACCTCGAAGCGTCCATCCGGCCCGGCCTCGTGGATCGCGATGGCGTCGAAGCCGATGTGCCCGACACCGCGGAGATCCATCCCTTCCACCCGCAGCAGGCGATCGCCGATCCGGATGGCTTCCGAGCCGCCGGCCTGCTCGCGGCGGAATCCGCCCACGCGCGGGTAGACGTCCGGCGCCTTCGGGTTGAACACGTAGAAGCCCGGTTCGGCCAGCGCGCGGGTGAAGACCTGCTGTACGTGCAGCGCGAAGACCACCGCGAAGGCCGGCACGAACACGGCGAGTAGCGCGAGATTGCGGGAATCGAGGCGTTTCATCGAAGGCGCGGGAACTGCTCCTCGCCGGAACATGCTACCTCGGGCGACGCCGAGCCAACAGCCCGCTCGGTTCACCACGCTTCTATCCGCCGAGCGCGGGAATCTCTACCATCGCCCCTCGAGGTCCCCATGACGAAGATCGCCACCTGGAACGTCAACTCGCTCAAGGTCAGGCTCGGCCACGTTCTCGACTGGCTGGCCGCCGAGAAGCCGGATGTCCTCGCACTCCAGGAGACCAAGACCGTCGACGAGAGCTTTCCCTTGGAGCAGATCGAGACAGCGGGCTACCGGGCCGCCTTCGCGGGACAGAAGACCTACAACGGGGTGGCGACGCTGAGCCTCGCAGCCGGCGAGGAAATCGCCACCGCGCTGCCCGGGCTCGACGACCCCCAGCGCCGGATCCTCGCCTCGACGATCGACGGCATTCGCGTGCTCAACGTCTACGTCCCGAACGGGCAGGAAGTGGGCTCGGAGAAGTACGCCTACAAGCTCGACTGGCTGGAGAAGCTCCGGCTCTACCTGGCGGCCGAGCTCTCCCGCCACCCCCGCCTCGTCGTGCTCGGCGACTTCAACATCGCTCCGGAGGACCGGGACGTCCACGATCCCGAGGAGTGGCGGGGCAAAGTCCTCTGCAGCGATCCCGAGCGGGCCGCCCTCGGCGGGCTCCTCGACCTGGGTCTCGTCGACCTCTTCCGACTCTTCGACCAGGAGGAGCGGCTCTTCAGCTGGTGGGACTACCGGAGGCTCGGCTTTCGCCGCAATCACGGCCTGCGTATCGACCTGGTCCTCGGCTCGAAATCCCTCGCAGAGACCTGCGCAGCCTGCCGCATCGACAAGGAGCCCCGAAAGCTCGAACGCCCGTCCGACCACACGCCCGTCGTCGCGGAGTTCGAGCTGTAGATTTCCCGGACGGTCGTCAGGGCCGGGTCTGGTCGGATCTGCCATCATCCACCGGGTGGAGACGCTGAGGCTGGCGATCCAGCACAAGACGCCGGAGCCCCGGGAGGAGGCGTCACCGACGGGTCATGTCCGGGTCGAGGACGGGCCCCGTCGCGCCATCCTGCTGACTCCCGAGCGGATCGATCCGGAGCGGCGCTACCCGCTCATCACCGTTCTCCACGGCGCCGGTCGCCGGGAGGAGATGCTGGTCAAGGCCTACCGGGAGGAGCCCGAGGCGCGCAACGCCCTGTTTCTGATTCCCCGCTCCCATCATCCGACCTGGGATCTGATCGCGGCGGACGACCGGCCGGATCTCGACTTTCTGGAGTGGGCCTACGACCTGATCTACCGGCGCTATCCCGTGGACCCCGACCGCCAGGGCCTGATCGGCTACTCCGACGGGGCCAGCTACGCCCTCTCCGTCGGTCTCTCCAACCCGGGCATCTTCCGCGCCGTGATGGGCTGGGCGGCGGGCTTCCTCGTCCTCGATCCGGCGGGTGTTTCGGCGGAGGATCCGAAGCCCTCGGTGCTGCTCGAGTACGGAACCCACGATCAGCTCTTCCCCTTCGAACGGGTCGCGATTCCGATGCGCGAGAGGCTGGAGGGGATGGGATACGCGGTGGACTTCCGGGTCGATGAGGGCGGACGCCACTGGCCATCGAGCGAGTTCCAGCCCGAGGCCCTGGACTGGTTCTTCTCGGCGCCGTGGCTGGGGAACTCCTGAGGGTTCGGTTCCTGTTCGGCTATGGTGTGCACGAACGGCTGGGCTCGCTCGTCGGGTGAGACCGGCTTCGGAGCGAACCGTCGGCGCGGAGCCCCGGCGCCCACAGATGAGGAAGTACGCAGATGGCCGAGGAATTCGAGATCACCGAGGAGATGCGAAGCCTGATCGGCGAGGAGAGCCCGCCTTGGACCTACGAGCTCACCACCACCAGCGTCCGCGGCTTCGCGCGTGGGGTCGGCTACACGGACCCGGTCTACTTCGACGTCGACGCCGCCAAGGCGGCGGGCTACCGAAACCTCCCAGCTCCACCGACCTATCTGGGGACGCCGGTCTTCATCCCCGGGCAGTCCAGCGACACCTTCAGCGGTCCGATCCACGGCGCTCCCAGAGTGGAGCACGGTCTTACGGGTCTCCTGGACGGCGGAACCGAGACCGAGTACTTCGGCGATCTCTGCGCCGGCGACACACTCACGGTGGTCTCCAAGCTCGCGGGGCTGGATGTCCGCCAGAGCCGATCGCTCGGCAAGATGCTGATCAGCACCACGGAGACCACCTACACGAATCAGGATGGAAAGGTCGTCGCGATCCAACGCGGTCAGGCGATCTTCTATTAGCTCGGCGGGAGGAAGAAACATGGCACTCAAATGGGACGGCATTCAGGAAGGCGACACACTCCCCGAGCTGCGCAAGAAGCCGGGAGTGACCCAGCTGGTGAAGTACGCCGCGGGAGGCGGCGACTTCAACCCCCTGCACCACGATTACGCCTTCCCGCAGGCCAAGGCACTGGGGTCGATCATCGTCCACGGACGTTTCAAGTACGCCTGTCTGGGCGAGCTGGTCTCGAACTGGCTCGGTCACGCGGGCAGGATCCGCAAGCTCTCCTGCCAGTACCGCGGCATGGACTTCCCGGACAAGGAGTTCGTCCTTGGCGGTACGGTGAAGCGGAAGTGGGAGGAAAACGGCGAGAAGCTGGCCGAGCTCGAGCTCCGGGCGACCAACGAGGAGGGCAAGGACACGACGCCGGGACAGGCGATCGTGATCCTCGACAGCTGAGGGCCCCCGCCCACGCCCTGACGACGCGCTGCTTGACCCCAGGGTGCGCTCTCGCTATCTAGGCCAGTCTCTGGAGACCCGGTCGCCGGGTCTCCGCGAGCCTCGAGGGCGAACCATGTCCAGGATATGCGATCTCACCGGCAAGGGCGTGGTAGCGGGAAACAACGTCGCCCACTCGAACACCAAGACCAAGCGGCGCTTCGAGCCGAACCTGCAGAACGTGACGCTGGCCAGCGAAGCCCTGGGGCGCAAGCTCTCGCTGCGGATCGCGACCAGCACGCTCCGCAGCGTCCAGAAGCGCGGCGGACTGGACGCGTTTCTGCTCGCCACGGACGACGCCAAGCTCCCGCCCCGGGCACGGCGGCTCAAGCGCAGCATCCAGCGAGCCCACTCGAAATAGGGCTGCGCTAACCCAGCTTCCTCACCCGCTCGCTACTTCTTGCGGATCGACTGGCCGTAGCGCTTGCGGAAGCGGTCGACGCGACCCTCGGAGTCGATCTCGCGCTCTTGACCCGTCCAGAACGGATGACTCTCCGCGGAGATCTCGAGGCGGACCACCGGTAGCTCCTCACCGTCGACCTCCTTGGTCTTGTCGGAGGTGATGGTGGAGCGGCTGACCCACTCGTTCCCCGTCGCCGTGTCGACGAAGAGGACCTTGTGGTAGTCGGGGTGGATGTCCTTCTTCATGGCCCTGCGATCTTCCTACCAGCTGGACTTCCGCATGCCCGGAAGCTCACCGGACAGCGTCATCTCGCGGAGTGCGATTCGCGAGAGCCCGAATTTCTGGTACACGCTCCGGGCACGTCCCGTCAGCCGGCAGCGGCGGGTGAGACGGGTCGGACAGGAGTTTCTCGGCAGCCGGGCGAACGCGGCCTGGATGTCGAATTTTTCCTCCATGGAGACGTTGGGGTCCTTGAGCCTCGCGCGAAGCTCGGCGCGCCTCTCGGCGTACTTCGCGATCAGCTTTGCGCGCCGCTTGTCGCGAAGGACCTGGGATGTCTTGGCCATGGCTGCTGCACTCCGGTACTGGCGAACGAGGGAGGTTAGAGAGGCGCCCCTCCGGGCGCAAGGCACCCCCGCGGGGCCACCCCTCTATGGGATAGCTGCCCCGCAGCATCCGACTATGATAGCCGCCGACAGCAAGAGGAGTGGCCACCGATGCCTTTCATCTCGTTTCCGGAGTCCTTCGAGTGGGGCGCGGCCACGGCCGCCTATCAGATCGAAGGCGCCGCCCGTGAGGACGGCAAGGGACTCTCCATCTGGGACGTCGCCTGCCAGCAGCCGGGACGGGTCCTCGGAGGGGACACCGGGGACGTCGCCTGCGATCACTACCACCGCTACCGGGAGGACGTGGCACTGATGGCCGAGCTCGGCCTTCAGACCTATCGCTTCTCGGTCTCCTGGCCCCGGGTCCTGCCGTTCGGATTCGGCGACGTGAACGAGAAGGGAATCGACTTCTACTCGCGGCTCGTGGACGAGCTGCTGGCCGCGGGCATCCAGCCCTGCGCCACCCTGTACCATTGGGACCTGCCCCAGGCCCTCCAGGATCTGGGCGGCTGGGCCAACCGCGATACGGCCTACCGCTTCGCCGACTACGGAACCCTCCTCTACCAGCGTCTCGGTGACCGCATCCCCCGCTGGATCACCCACAACGAGGCGCGCATCACCGCGGATCTGGGTCACAGGGTCGGACTGCTGGCGCCGGGGATCCGCGACCTCGGCATCACCGCGCGCGTCATCCACCACCTGCTGCTCTCCCACGGCCTGGCGGTGCAGGCCTTCCGCGCCGCGGGCAAGCGGGGCGAGATCGGAATCACCCACGCCAATACCAGCTTCGAGCCCGACGACGACGCGCCCGAGACCGCCAGGGCCACGGAGCTCGCACGCGATTTCCACACCCGCCTCTACCACGATCCCGTCTACGGGCGCGGCTATCCCGAGACCGTACAGCGCTACCACGAGGAACAAGGGGCGCCCTTTCCGGTGCAGGACGGAGATCTGGAGCTGATCGCGTCAGAAACCGACTTCCTCGGCGTGAATCTCTACTCGCGCAACCGGGTGTTGGCCGACCCGAATCGAGGCGTGGGCTACCGCTACGCGCCGGCCACCCTCCCGCTCACCGACATGGGCTACGAGGCGGCCCCCCACGCTCTCGGTGACTTCGTCCGCTTCGTCTCCAAGGAGTATGGCGGACCCAGGATCTACATTACCGAGAACGGCGTCTGCGACAACACGCCGCCGGTGAACGGACGGATCGACGACCAGCCGCGGCTGGAGCTGCTGCGCGGCTTCCTCGCGGGTCTCGCCGAGGCGATCGGCGACGGAGTCGACGTGGGTGGCTACTACGTGTGGTCCTTCCTCGACAACTTCGAGTGGGCCCTCGGTTACAGCCGCCGTTTCGGCGTGGTGTGGACCGACTACGAGACTCAGGAGCGAATTCCCAAGGCGAGCGCGCGCTTCTACTCCGAGGTGATCCGCCGGGGCGGCGTGGAGGTCCCTTGAGGCCGCGAAGGCAACGCCTCGCCGCCCCGCTCGCGATCGTCGCAGCGGCCCTCGCTCTCGCCTGTGCGACGGGCAGACTCCCCGATCACGGCGCTCGCGAGACCGGCCGGCTCTGCTTCTGGAAGGTGGAAAGTCCGACCGGAGCAGGGGGCAAGGCCCACCTGCTCGGCTCGATCCACTTCGGCCGGCCGGACTTCCGCTTCGACCCGGCAATCCAGCAAGCCTTCGAAGAGTCGGATGCTCTGGTGATGGAGCTCGATCCCGAAGAAGTCACCTCCGAGAGGATGACCGCGCTCCTCGAGGAAATGGGGCGGCTACCGGAAGGCGAGACGCTGTCGGACGTGATCTCCCCCGATATCTACCACGCCCTGGCCGACGCACTGGAGAGAAGTGGCTACTCGATCACAGGCCTCGACCCGTTCAAGCCCTGGGTCGCGATCATCTCGCTGTCCAGTCTCGCCATCCAAAGCGGTGGTCTCTCCAAGGAAGAGGGGGTCGAGTCCCAGCTCATCGAGTGGGCCGGAACGCGAATGGAGACCCTCGGTCTCGAGACGCCGGAGGAGCAGATGGCCCTCTTCGACGGCATGCCTCTGGAACTCCAGGAGGAGATCCTGCGCGGGCTCGTCGGCGAGGGCGACATTCTCCGCGACACGACCGACGCCATCGTCGAGGCCTGGCTGCGCGGCGACACCGAGCGGCTCGCTGAGCTCGCCCTGATCGGGCCTGATGATGACGAGGAAGCCCGAGTGTTCTACAGGACCATGTATCTGGAGCGGAACCAGAAGATGGCCCGGGGAATCGCCGAACTCATCGATCGGGGTGGCGAGTGGTTCGTGGTGATCGGCGCCGCCCACACGGTCGGTGAAGCGTCCGTACCCGCGCTTCTCGAGGAGAGGGGCTATCGGGTGCGACAGATCGAGAAGACGGCGGGGAGAAGTCATGCAGTCGATTCACCATAGTGCCTGGATCGCAGCGAGCGCGGAGCTGTACGGAAAGATCACGGTGGAGGCCGATTCCTCCATCTGGCCCCACTGCGTGATTCGCGCCGAGTGTCTCGAGGCGCGCATTGGCCGAATGAGCAACCTCCAGGACTTCGTCATGATTCACGTGGGCTACGACGAACCGACACTGATTGGTGAAAATTGCTCGATCACCCACCACGCCACGATCCACGGCGCGACCATCGAGGACGATTGTCTGATTGGGATCGGCGCAGTGGTGATGAACGGCGCCGTGATCGGAAGGGGCTCGATCGTGGCGCCCGGGGCGGTGGTGACCGAGGGTACCCTGGTTTCACCGGGCTCGATCGTGGCGGGCGTCCCCGGCAAGGTGATCCGGGAACGCGACAGCAGCGGCGAGAACCGGCTGAACGCCCTGATCTACCACCGCAACGCCCAGGCCTATCGCCGCGGCGACCACCGCGCCTGGGACGGCCCCGAGTTCAAGGCCTGGGTGGCCGAGAAGACCAGGGAGATCGAGAGCGGGGACTGAAGCGGGCCCCGCCCGCACCCGCATTGCTGAGCTACGGCTCCTCGTCCGCCAGGTGCTCCATCACCCGGGTGACGCGGCTTTGAAGGACGATCAGCCGACGGCGCAGGTGCAGAGCGACCTCCACGCCGGCTGGATTCACGCCGAGCTCCTCGACCAGCAGCGCCGCCACCCGAAGCTCTTCGGCCTCGTAGGGCTCGAGCTCGTCCCGCTCGAAGAGCCCTTCGCTGCGCAGCTGCGGGATGAGATCCGGATCGTCGACTCCGAGGAAGCGCAGCACCTCCTCGATGCGGGTTCTGGGACTCATTTGAAGAGCTCCTCGCGGAGATCGGGCGGATCGAATGCAGCCAGCTCGTCGACCCGCTCCTGAACCTCGTCACTGAGGTCGCGGGGGACGCGAATCTGGACGGTGACGTAGAGGTCGCCCGGCGATCCCCCACCCGGATCGGCGATCCCCTTCCCGCGCAGACGGAGCTTGCGCCCACTGTCGGTTCCGGGGGGGACCGTGAGCGTCGCCCGGCCCTCCAATGTGGGAATCTCGATCTTCGCGCCCCGAATCGCCTCTCGGATGCTGATGGGCACCTCCAGGTAGAGGCTGCGGCCCTCCCGGCGGAAGACCGGATGGGGCCGAATCCGGATGGTGGCCCAGAGGTCACCAGGGGGGCCTCCCGCCAGCCCGGGTGAGCCCTTCTGAGGCAGGCGGATTCGCCCTCCATCTCCAACCCCCGGGGGAATACGGACGGTGACCGTCTCGGTGATCGGGGCGCCGGACGGATTCGGCCGCGTAATGGTGAGCCTCTTCTCTCCGCCGCGGGCAGCCTCGAGGAAATCGAGCTCCATGGAGGCTTGGATGTCCTCGCCGCGCAGCTGCCGGGCCCGTCCCCGCCTTCCTCCGCGGCTGCCAAACCTTTGCCCCAGGAGATCCTCCAGATTGCCGAAGTCGAAGCTCTGGCCGCCGAAGCCGGAAAAGCCCTCGGCCCGACCGCCGGTGCCAAAGCGGGCGCCGAAGGCCTCCCGCGCCCTCCGGGCGGCGTCCGCGTCGAAGCCCCCTCCCAGGGAGACCTCCCCGAACTCGTCGTAGTTGCGGCGCTTCTCCTGGTCCGAGAGCACTGCATTGGCCTCGGAGATGCGCTTGAAGCGCTCCTCGGCAGCCGCGTCGCCTGGATTCACGTCCGGGTGGTACTGGCGCGCGAGCTTCCGGTAGGCCTTCTTGATGGCCTTCGCGTCGGCGTCACGAGGCACACCGAGGACCCCGTAGAGGTCCCCCTTTTCGCCGCTGGCCATGGTCAGAGCCTCTCCACCGACTTTCCCGCGTTCCTACGCTGGGGCTACCCAGCACCCACCGCCGGGCGGCGCATCGTCCAGATCCTCACCCCGAGGGCCCAGATTTCCTCGACGACTTCGAAGCCGGCTCGCTCGTAGAAGCGGAGGTTGCCGGCCGCGTCAGTCTCCAGATAAGCAGGTGTGCGGTCGTCGTCAACCATCTGGAGCCAGGTCGAGAGCAACTCGGTGCCGATTCCCTGGCCCCAGAGCTCGGGCTCCACCCCGAGTGTCCCGAGATACCAGTGCCGATCCGCGGGATGGTGATCGCGGAGAAGCTCGTAGACCCACGCCCAGCGATTCGCCACCCGGAGCCCCTGGCCTAGCAGGCAGCGGAGCCTCACGGCCATGCTCGGCGGCGGCAGGGGATAGGCGCCGGGCGGAGTCGAGCTCAGCACTCCGACCAGCCTGTCTTCCGTGCGCGCCGAGAGCAGCAGACCGTGCCTTTCGGCCTGCGGAAGGTGAGCCCTCATTCCGTGGAGGTTGGCACGCAGACGCCCCCGGGCTGGCCGTCCGATGACGGCGCGGTTCAGGGGATTGTCCCGAAACGCCCTGGCCAGAAGACCCTGCGCCGCGGGAAGATCACCGTGGCGGAAGGACCCAACCCTTTGCTCACCTCGAAGCAGAATTCCTCCGGCCAGCCCGGATCACTCGCGAAGCCGGTAGCGAGGTAAGCCCGCGCCCCGGCTAGATGCCGAGGTTCCGGCGAATCCGCGCCTCGGCAGGCTCCAGGTCGGGAACGAAATCGGAGCCGGTGATGCGCTCGTAGGCCTCGATGTAGCGGCGCGCCGCCTCACAGCGGACCTCGTCGGTGAGCGCGGGGGGCTCCCCGTCGCCCAGATAGTCCTGATCGGCCAGCCAGCGGCGCACGTACTCCTTGTCCAGCGCCTGGGGATCGCGCTCCTGGCTCATCGCCTGCTCGTAGGTGTCCCGGTACCAGTAGCGAGAGGAGTCGGGCGTGTGGATCTCGTCGGCGACGATCACCTCACCGTCGGGGGTGACCCCCATCTCGTACTTCGTATCGACCAAGATCAGCCCCCGGCTCTCGGCCCACGCCTGTCCGGCAGCGAACAGGCTGGCACCCAGCTTCGCGACGGCGTCAAAGCGCTCCTCGCTCATGATTCCACGCTCGATGATCCGGGCCCGGGAGGTGAGCTCGTCGTGGCCCCCTTTCGGCGCCTTGCTGGTCGGCGTGAGCAGCGGCTCGGGCAGCTTCTGGTGCTTGCGGAGCCCCTTCGGGAGCTTGTGACCGCAGTACTCCTCGGCGCCACGGCTGTAGGCGTACCAGATCGAGGTGGAGGTGACTCCGGTGAGGTAGCCCCGGTAGACGAATTCGACGGGCAGGATCTCGCATTCCCGGACCACGGACACGTTGGGGTCGGGGACCGAGAGCAGGTGGTTGGGCACCAGATCCTTGGTCTTCTCGAACCAGAAAGCCGCGAGCTGGTTGAGGACCTGGCCCTTCAGCGGGATGGTGCCGACGACCACGTCGAAGCAGCTCACCCGGTCGGTCACCACGATGGTCCGCCGACCCTCGCCGACGTAGTTGTCCCGGACCTTGCCCTCGACGCGCCGGCCCAGCTCCGAGAGATCGGTGCGAATCAGCGTCCGCTTACACATGTCGCGCAAAAGGGTCACGTCGGTTCCCACGTGGGTTCTTCCTCCAGCAAGAGATTTGCCACGCTTCTATAACCCGGCACCCGGGCATGGGGCAAGGCCAGCCTGCACTTCTCACCCGCAGTAGCTGCGACCTGGTGAGAAATGCCGGTTAGGGATGCACCCCGGGGGGCCTATTCAAGGCCAGCGCCAGTTCTTCCGCTGCTACTCCCCTGAACGAGGGGAGTCGTGGGGACGTCGGGCGTAAGCAGCGCAAGCGAGAGTTGGACCGAGCCGGCCGCTCCCGAAGAGCTGGCGGAGGTGCGGAGTCGTTCACAGCTGGACGGACCCGCGACGGGAAGGCTGAGCGAGCCCCCGCCCGGGCGAGCCGACAGCGAGGGGGCGGCCTTCGGCACCGAGCTCCGCGGGCGTTTCCGCTACCGATTGATGAAGCGGATGGGCAAGGGGGGATTCGGCTCGGTCTTCTTCGCACGCTGCCTCGATGCGGACGCATGGCGCGACGACGTTCCACCCGAGCGGGTGGCTGTGAAGATCGTGGGCGCACCCCAGCGCCAGAGCCCGGTGAATCTGCTGAAGCGCGAGCTCTCGGCCCTCCTCGCCATGCAGCACGACCGGATCCCACGCGTCTACGACTGGTCCGTCGCCGGAGACTACGTCTTCGTCGTGATGGAGTACTTCCCGTCGGGAAACCTGAAGGACGTGATCTCGTCTCAGCGCGTCGTCGGGGAAGAGGCGGTCTGGCGAATGCTGGCGGATCTGCTCTCCGCCCTGAGCGCCGCCCACAAGGCATCCGTTCTCCACCTCGACATCAAGCCGGCCAATGTGCTCCTGGACGGCAACGGAGGCTATGTCCTCACCGATTTCGGCGTCTCCCAGGCATCCCGGATGAATCGGGGGATGATTCCGATGAGCGTCGGGACCCCCGGCTACCGGGCCCCGGAGCAACGCGACGGCGAGTTTTCGAAGTACGACCTGCGCACGGATCTCTGGGGTGTCGGCGCCACCGCCTACTCCATGGCCACCGGATTCAATCTCGCGGAGCATCAGCACCTGATCCGAGACGGCTCCGAGGGGGAGAGCTTCGGCTTGCCGCCCATCTCCGAGTCGCGAACGTCTTTCTCTAGCGAGCTCGAAGACGTGGTCATGAGCATGTTGCAGATCGATCCGGACAAGCGCCCCGGCAGCGTCGACGAGGTGCTCGCCCGCGTCCAGGCCATCGTGAGTGGCACCGGGTTCGAAGCCGACACCACGGCCGCCAGGCGGCGCAGCAAGGTGGACGACGCGGAGGTCGAGGAGTTGATCGAGGGTCTCGTCGATCCCCTGATGCTCTCGATCTGCCGGGGGCGGGGCTTCGACCGATACTTCGTGAAGTTCGAAGACGGGGAGCCGCTCTGCTCCGAAGGCGAGCGGTCGTATTACGCGTTCCTGCTGCTGCGCGGAACGGTGCAAGTCTCCCGGGCGGGCCTGGAGATCGCCCTGCTGAGCCGGGAGGGAACCTTTCTCGGAGAGGTCGCCGCGCTGACGGGCCTCGAGCGCACCGCCACCATGACCGCTCTCGGAACGGTCTGGGTCTGCGTTCTCAACGCCGCAGAGCTGGAACGCTTCGTCACCTCCAACCCGGCCATCGGTCTCCGCGTGATACGCGACATGGCTCGACGCCTGTCCCGCATCCCCGGCGACATCTAGCCGGGACTCAGTCGGAAGGCGGAATCGACTCGCCGCGGACCAGATCGTCCAGGGATTGACGGGCCCTCACCAGGTGGGCCTTGCCGCCGCTGACGAGCACCTCGGCGGCGTGGGGCTTCGAATTGTAGTTCGAGCTCATGCTGAAGCCATAGGCGCCGGCGCATCCGATCACCAGGAGCTCGCCCACCTTCGCTTCCGGAAGACGCTGGGTGCGAACGTAGCCGCCCGCCTCCTGGGTAAAGATGTCGCCGGACTCGCACAGCGGTCCACCCACCACCACCTCCATCGCGCGGCGATCGCCCTCGTCGGAGGGGACGATCGACATGGGATGGTAGGCACCGTAGAGAACGGGACGGGCAAGATTGTTGAATCCGGCGTCCACCAGGTAGAAGAGGTTCTTCCCCATCTTCTTGAGCGCGCGAATCTCCGTCACCAGGTACCCGGACTCGGCGACGAGGTAGCGACCCGGCTCGATCTCGAGCCGCACCGCGTGGCCGAAGTCGTCTTCGAGACGCTTCCGGCTGGCATCCCAGGTGCGGAGATAGCCCGCCAGGCCGATGACCGGATCATCGGGGTGATAGGGGACGGGAAGACCCCCGCCGGCGCTGATCATCGTCACCGCCGGGCCGGTGCTGCGGGCAAAGCTCTCGACTGCGTGGGCGACCAGTGCGAGGTGCTCGAGATCCGCTCCCGAGCCGATATGAGCGTGGATGCCAGTGATCCGCAGAGAGTGACGCTCGGCCCGGCGCACGCATGCCTCGAGGTCCTCGTACCAGATTCCGTGCTTCGAGTGCTCCCCGCCGGTGTTGGTCTTCTGGCTGTGCCCGTGGCCGAAGCCCGGGTTGATACGCAGCGTGATGTCCCGCCCCGGCGCCCGCTCGCCGTACTGGTCGATCATGTCCGGCGAGCCGCAGTTGACGTGGATTCCGTGCTCGAGAACCGCGTCGAGGGAGTCGCGGTCGAAGATGTCGGCGGTGTAGACGATGGGCGGTGGATCGCCGCTGGGGAGATAGCCCACCGCCATGGCCCGGTGCGCTTCCCCGGCGCTCACCACATCGGCCAGGACCCCCTGGCGACGGCAGAGATCCAGGATGGCCAGATTGGAGTTCGCCTTGACCGCGTAGCGAATCACGTCGAATCCCCGGAGGTCGGCAATCTTCTCGACGATCCGGTCCTTGTCGTAGACGTAGGTCGGTGTCCCGAAATCCCGAGCCAGATCGGACACGGGCAGATTCGCGATCTCTCTGCGCAACAGACTAGATGTGGGGGGTTCCGACATGGGCACCAAGTGTAACCGCTCCGCTCCGCCTCACCAGACGCCTTCCCCTCTCGGCGCCGGGGCCCGGCGACCGCGTCAGCCCAGCGCCTCGCCGTCGGGGATTCGTCTCGGCGCGTCGCTCTGATTCACCAGATCGACCTCTCCCGAAATCGAGACACCCTTCCCGAAGCGGAAATCGCCGCGCACGGTCAGACGCCGGCACCGCACCAGGGAAGGAGCGCCGTGGGGAAGCCGCTCGGTGAAATCGTCGATGCGCTTGTAGAAGGCGGGATCGAGATCGATGAGGAGATTCTCGGCGGATCTCTCCGCTGCGGGAACGATGCGATGGTCGTCGGAGAGAAGGTAGGCGTCGGACCAGATGCGCATCAGGTCGTTGGTGGTCTTCACCGGCGCGAAGCGGTGCGCGGGGACGCGGATCGCGCGGGCACCGGGGAAGACGGAGATCGCCGCGCCCATCGCCGTCTCGAGCTGGATCACGCTCGGCGAGGAAGAGTCGGTGGGGTCGACGGTCTTGTCGTTCCGGATCATCGGAAGGCCCAGCACCGACTCGCGCTCGGCGAGAGCGCTCTTCAGGGATTCGAGGTTCACCCAGAGATTGTTGGTGTTGAAGTAGCGGTAGAGCTGAATGTCCTCGAAGCTCTCTCGCTCCTCCTCCGGGCACTGGGCGATCTCGCGAAGGGTGAGTCCCCCCTGCTTGGTCCTCGCCAGGTGCCCGCCCTTTCGGTCGGCCTCGGTCCGATCCTTCACCTCCATGGCGAACGGTGCCCCCTCCGAGGCAAACCAGCCCAGGATGTCGAGATCGAGAACCGCGCCGAGGTTGTCGGAGTTCGAAACGAAGGCGTACCTGAAGCCGCGCTCCAGGAGCGCCTCGAGCATCCCCGAGGTGACCAGCGCCGTGTAGATGTCACCGTGGCCGGGCGGACACCACTCGAGCTCCGGCGCCTCGGGCCAGTCGATCGGCGAGAGATCGTCGGCGCGAATCTTTGGCACCTTGTGCTGCAGGAAATCGGCGCCAAGGCCGGCTCCGAGATCCCCGTAGCGTGAGAGAACCGCCAGCGAGTCCTGGCGAGTCCGGAAGCTGTTCATCAGCAGCAGGGGAATCGCGCAGTCGAACCGCTCGCGCAGGTAGAGAACCTGACGACAGATCAAGTCGAGAAAGGTGAGTTCGCCCTTCACGGTCAAGAGGGACTTGGCCCGGGTCATTCCCATCGAAGTGCCGAGGCCGCCGTTCAGCTTGATCACCACCGAATGTCCGAGAGCAGCCTTTCCCGCCTCACCGGTTCCGGTGAGAGATTCGGCGCTGGGCACCTCATCGATGGGATCGATCTCCGCCCGGGAGAGCATGCCTTCGTCACCCGCGACCAGCTGCTCGTAGTAGTGCCGGAAGGTCTGGATCGCGATCTCGGGAAGTCCCTCGTCGCGCATCTTCCGTTCGAAGGCCTCGAAGTTCGGGCTACCCATCGAAGAACGCCGTCAGCACGTCGATCATCGGCTCCACGTCCGCCGTTCCGGCCATCTCGCGGCAGGAGTGCATCGAGAGCATCGGATTGCCGACGTCCACGGTGCGCAGCCCGACGCGCGTGGCGGTGATCGGACCGATCGTCGACCCGCAGGCCAGATCGCTCCGCGTCACGAAGTGCTGGGGCTCGACACCGACGCGGTCGCAGAGGGTGGCGAAGAGCCCGGCGGTCGCGGAGTCACTCGCGTACGCCTGGCCGGAGTTCACCTTGATCACCGGTCCCCTTCCGATCACCGGACGGTGTCCGGGCTCGTGGCGATCGCTGTGGTTCGGATGGACGGCGTGAGCCATGTCCGCCGAGATCAGCGTCGAGCGCGCGATGGCCCGCGCAAGGTCCTGGGGCTCGCCGCTCTTGAATCCGCTCACCACCCGCTCGAGAGCCGAGGCGAGAAAGGTTCCCCCCGCGCCCTGGGCGCTGCGGCTTCCCACCTCCTCGTGATCGTAGAGGACGATGATGCGGGTGAAGGGCGGCAGGGGCCCGGACGCAGCGGCCAGCAGCGCCGACACACCGGCGTGGCAGGAGGCCAGATTGTCGAGCCGCGAAGCGTGGATGAACTCACCGCGACTCCCCGCCAGACAGGCGCGCTGCGTGTCGTACGTCATCAGGTCGTAGGCGCGAATCTCCGTGGCATCGACCTCGGCGAGACCTCCCGCGCGCAGCTCCGTGGTCAAGAGCTCGGGGAGCGGTGGTGCATCCTCCAGTCCCATCAGCGGCACCAGGTGCTGCTGCGGATTCAGCTTGAGCCCCTCCTGACCGATCTCGCGTTGGAGATGGATCGCCAGGTTGGGGATGCGCAGCAGCGGTCGCTCGAAATCGACGAGACGTGTCTGCAACCCATCATTGCCGACGAAGCTCACCCTGCCCGCGAGCGAGAGATCCCGATCCAGCCAGGTGTGCAGCAGCAGCGCGCCATAGGGCTCGACGGGGAGCTGGCGGTAGCCGTGCGCCTGCAGATCGGCCTTCGGCTTGACGCGCAGATTGGGCGAATCGGTGTGGGCCCCGATGATGCGGAACCCGGCCTCGGCGGGCGTGACCTCGCCGACCTGAAGCGCCGCCAGGGAGCCCTCGTTGCGCACCACGTAACGGCGATCGCCCGGAGCGAGCTCCCAGACCTCCGTCTCCGAGGCGGCACGAAAGCCGGCCGCTTCCAGGCGACGGACACTTTCGGCGACTGCGTGATAGGGAGTGGGCGAGCGGTCGATGAACGCCAGCAGATCGGTCGCGGAATCGGACATCACGAAACGATGATACGCGAAGAACGCAGGTCGGGGGAGGGAGCGGCTCAGCCGCTTCCGGGCGTCGCGCCGGAACCGCTGCCCGCGGATGCGCGCAGCGCCCCACCCGCCAGGGCGATCATCGAGGCGAGATCGGTCAGATTGGCGGGCACCACGAAGGTGTTTCCCGTCTGAGCCAGACGTCCGAACTGGTCCACGTACTGCTCGGCGATCCGAAGCTGCATGGCCGCCTCGCCGCCCTCCACGCACAGCGACTCCGCCACCTCCCGCAGCCCCTGGGCAGTGGCGCGGGCCACGGTGAGGATCGCCTCGGCCTGGCCCTCGGCCTCGTTGATCTGTCTCAGCTTGGCGGCCTCGCTCTCCTTGATCACCCTCTGCTTCTCGCCGTCGGCTGAGTTGATCTTTGCGTCACGCTCGCCCTCGGAGGTGAGGATCACAGCGCGCTTCTCGCGCTCGGCACGCATCTGCTTCTCCATCGCCGTGATCACATCCGAAGGGGGATTGATGTTGCGGATCTCGTAGCGCAACACCTTCACCCCCCACGGATTGGAGGCCTTGTCGAGCTCGCTCACCAGCGAGGCGTTGATGTTGGCGCGTTCGACGAAGGTGCGGTCCAGATCGATCTTGCCCACCTCGCTCCGGAGCGTGGTCTGAGCCAGCTGGGAGATTGCGAAGAGGTAGTCCCCGATTCCGTAGGAAGCCCGGTGCGCGTCGAGGACCTGAAGGTAGAGAACCGCGTCCACCCCCACCTGGACGTTGTCCCGGGTGATGCAGACCTGCTCGGGAACGTCGACGGCCTGCTCCTTCAGGGTGTGCTTGTAGGCCGGGCGTTCGATGAAGGGGATCAGGATATGAAAGCCCGCTTGTAGCGTACGGCTGTACTTGCCGAGATTCTCGACCACGAAGGCGCTCTGCTGGGGAACCACGACGGCGGTCTTGGCGATCACGAAGACGACCACGGCCACGACGACCAGTGCGGCGATCAGGGTTTCCATCCAATCTCCTCCGTGAGAATCAAACGGGCTCGGCTTGGGATTCGCTCTCCACGTGGAGGGTGAGTCCCTCCACCCGGTTCACACGGGCGCGCGCCCCCGCATCGAGGGGAGTCTCTCCGTCATTGTGGACCGTCCAGTACGAGCCGCGAAGCTGAGCGCGACCGGTCCCGCCGGGTGGAATCGCTTCTTCGGTGACCACGACTTCGTCGATCAGGTGCTCTTCCGGATTCTCCTGGCGCTCCATCAGCCGAGCCCACACCCGGCGTCGGAAGGCGACGAGGAAGAACACGGACAGGACTCCGAACTGCACCCACTGGCTCCAGATCGGCCCTTCGAAGCCAGCCAGTCCCAGGAGCCCCATTGTCAGGGCAGCGGCGCCCAGCAGGACCAGATAGAACTCGGTGGTCACCAAGGTCTCGGATCCGAGCAACACCGCCCCGAGTACGATCCATCCCCACCACGGCATATCGGCCCCCTTCCAGCCTGGCGGCAGCATTGTGCACCAGGAGACCCACGCGTGTCGCCCGGGAAATTCCACGCACCCCGAGATCCAAGAGCGGCGCGGATTGCCGACGCCGCACCACCCGCACTCGATGTCGGAGAAGCCCTGATCGCCAGGGTGGCCCCTGGGGGGGGGAGGCGGGGTGTCCCCGTGCAGATCAGAAGGCCGGAATCTTGATCGGCCAGTTGGAGGCGATGGTGCCTCCGTCGACCTCCAGGATCTTGCCGGTCACCCAGCTCGCTGCGGGCGAAGCGAGATAGAGCGCCGCCTGGGCGATGTCTTCGGTGGTGCCGAGGCGACCCATCGGCGTGAGCGCTTCCATCTGCTCCTTGAGGTCGCCGGAAGCCACGAAGGGCGAGAGGGCATCGGTGAGCGTCGCCCCCACGGCGAGGGCGTTCACGCGCACGTGGGGTGCGAACTCGTGAGCCATCATTCTCGTCATGTGGGAGAGCGCTGCCTTGGCGGTTCCGTAGGCGGTGAAGCCCGACTCGACCATGTAGGAGAGAGCCGACGAGATGTTCAAGATGGCGCCGTCTTTTCGCTTCAGCATGTAGGGGATGACCTGCCGGCTGAGATTCAGCGCGGAGGTGACATTGAAGTGGAACGCCGCCTCGAAGGCCTCGTCGGTCAGCTGCAGGACCGGTGTCGGCGGAGTGCCGCCGGCGTTGTTCACGAGGAGATCGACGCCGTCGAACTCGCGCACGGTCTCGGCGACCAGGTTGTCCAGCTGGCTCGAGACCGTGACGTCACACGGCACCGCCAGGGCGCGCCTCCCCAGGCCCCGGATCTCCGCCGCGACCTCCTCGAGGGTCTCGGCTCTCCGCGCGGCAACCACCACGTGGGCTCCGGCTTCGGCGAAGCCCAGGGCGATGCCGCGGCCGATTCCTCGACCGCCGCCGGTGACGATGGCGACTTTGTCGGTGAGCTTGAACTGATCGAGGATCATCGGGGAACTCCTTCAAGCAGGTAGGGCACCCAGCATATCACCCATGGACGGGGAGCGGCTCGGAGAGGCGGCCCACCAGACGATGCAGAGGATGGTATGGTGACGTGATGGGTTGGATTTCTCGCAGGCTCGGGATTCGAACGCCGGAGAACCGTCCGCGCGTCCTCGAGGAGACGTCGGTGAGGATGGGCGACGGGGTCGGCCTGCGAACCCTGCGGATCGGTCCGAGGGAACCGGGGCCTCATCCAACCATCCTGATTCGCACCCCCTACGGGATCGGCTGGGTGTTTCCGTTCCCGATGGCGCGGCTGGCCGCCCGCCTCTTCGCCGAACGCGGATATCAGGTGGTGCTCCAGGACACTCGTGGCCGCTACGGAAGCCAGGGTACCTTCTACCCGTTCGTGCACGAGCGCGAGGACGGGGCGGTCTCACTCGATTGGATCGGCAAGCAGCCCTGGTTCGACGGCCGCCTCGCCATGTGGGGAGGGTCCTACTTCGGCTACACCCAATGGGCGGTGGCAGCGAGCGCTCCCCCATTCCTCAAGGCCATCGTACCCATCGTGACCAGTACGGACTTCCACGGCTTCTTCTACCCGGGTGGCGCGTTCTCCCTGATCTCGGCACTGCGCTGGGCGGCGGGAAACGGAGAGAGGCGCAGCGTCCGCGTCTCCGAACGGCGCCTGCCCGCGGCGTCGCGCAAGCGACCGATGCGCGCGGCGACGCGTGCGCTGGGGAGACCAGCGCGCTTCTTCGAGGACTGGACCGATCATCCCCATCTCGACGACTACTGGAACAAGATCAACCTTCCAGAAGCGCTCGAGAGAAGTCGGATTCCCACGCTCTCGGTGGCCGGAACCTACGACATCTTCTGTGGGGTCCAGACTGCCGATTACTTCGCGCGGCGCGACTCGACCTGGCTCGACCTCGGACCCTTTGCCCACGGCACCTACGCGATCTCGGCGCGTCGCCTGGGCTGGAAGAAGGCGGGGATCGCACGGATTCTGAGCAGCAGTCTCGGCTTCCTGGATCATCATCTGCGCGGAATCGATCTGGTTCGCGCCCGAGTGCGGCGCTACGTGCAGGGAACGGATCGGTGGGTCGAGGAAGACGACTGGCCGCCGCCGCAGGCGACGAAGGAGCGCTTCTACATCCGCAGCGGGGGGCGACTGGATCGCGAGGCGCCGGGAGGAGACGAGGAGCCGGATCGCTACCGCTACGACCCGGCGGATCCGGTTCCGACGCGGGGCGGCACCTTTCTCGGGCCGCGCTGCGGTCCCCAGGATCAACGCCCGCTCGAGGGGCGCCCTGACATCCTCTTCTACGAAACGGCACCGTTTTCGAGACCCCTAGAGATCGCGGGGCCGGTTCGGCTCCACCTCTTCGCCTCGACCGATGCACCCGCTACGGACTTCAGCGGAAAGCTCGTCCACGTCCCCGCCGACTCGCGCCGTCCCGCGCTCAACCTCTGCGAGGGAATTCGACGGGTCGAGAGCACCTCCTCCGAACCGAGCCCTCTCGAGATCGATCTCTGGAGCGCGAGCACGGAGATTCCCGCGGGAGACCGGCTGCGACTGGAAATCTCCAGCTCGAACTTCCCTCGCTTCGATGCGCATCCCAACCTCTCGGGGAATCCGGCCCACACGACCGAAGCGAGAGTCGCCCAGCAGCGGATCCACCACGCGGCCGAAGCGCCCTCCTTCCTGGAGCTTCACCTGCTCCCCTGACACCACCGAAGCCGGGTGGGGTATGATGGGGCGCAGACGCCCGACCGGCGAGAGTGATCACTTCGATTCGAGACACCGACGAGGAAAGCAGCGATGGCGACGAGCACAGCGGAACGGGACCCCTATTTCATCGACTTCCCGCAGCGCATCCAATCCATTCAAAGGGAGATGGAGAAGGAGAGACTCGACGTCTACCTGGGGTCGAGGCTCCGAACCATCTCCTGGACACTGGATGCCTTCTGCCCCTGGCGAAGCTTCGTGGTGATTCCGCGGGAGGGGTTGCCGACGGCCTTCACCTTCGCGATCGACGCCGCCCGCGTGGCCGACGACTCCTGGCTCGATCCGGAGCAGGTTCAGGGCTTCGCCCCCATGGCAGGAATGGATCAGATCGAGCAGATCTCGCGTTTCATCCGGGAGCTGCCCGGAGGCGGCAAGGGGAAGGTGGGAATCGAGGACGGAATGTCCAACTACCTGCCGGAAGGCAACCTGACCCACTACGAGTACCAGCGCTTCGCCGCGATGCTCCCGGACGCGGAGCTCGTGAACGCACACACCCTGGTCGACAAGCTCGCCCTGGTCAAGGACGAGGGCACCATCAACCGCTTCCGGGAAGCTTCCAGGCAAGTGGACGCCGGACACCAGGCCGTCCTCGAAGCGATCCGGGATGGCGGCTACCGCGGGATGACGGAGACGGAGATCGCCGGAATCGCCGCGCACGCCATGCGGAAGGCGGGCAGCGAGTGGGAGTGGTCGTTCACCGGGGGTAACGAGATCGCGAGCGGCTATCGGACCGGCCTCGCCCTCGGCGCCTGTACGCCCGCCTCCCGCCGGGAGATTCTCCCCGGCGAGCCGCTGATGGTGGACCTCCACGCCACGTTCCGGCTGGGGCTGGGAGATCACGCCCACAACTACCTGATCGGTCCCGTGACGGAGCGGCAGCGCTGGCATGCCAACAACTTCGTCGACATCACCCGGCTCACCCTGGACTCCTACCGCGCCGGAATCACCCCCGGTGGCCTCGCCAAGGACATGCTGGGCTTCGCCGAGGAGAGGGGCTTCGCCTCCCACATGCTGCCGGGCTTCGAGCACGGGATCGGGATGCTGGGTGACGAGTGGCGCATCGGCCTCAACAACGGCCCGATCCCATACTGGACCAATCCGGAGCACGTCTACCAGGAGAACGAGGTGTTGATCTGCGCCCTCCAGTACGCGTGTCCGGAGGAGAACATCGGCTTCCGCTACGAAAACCCGATCGTGCTCTCCAAGGAAGGCTGCGAGGAGCTCTCGAAGTTTCCCCTCGCCGTCGACGAGATCGACTAGGATTGCGCCGCCGTTCCCGGAGCGCGCGGCGGCATGATGGTTCGGGAGGTGCAACGTGAGAGCCCATTTTCAGGCGATTCTCGTGCTGACCGCGTTCATCCTGATCGCGCCGGTTGCCGGCGCGGAGGGCGGCGACGCGGTCCAGTGGGATCGTTACGCCGAGGAGGGGACGGTCGAGGTAGTCACCACCAACGAGGATGGCTCCGCCCGCGTGACCAAGGTCTGGCTGGCCGTCGTCGATGGGCAGGGCTACATCCGAACCGGGAAGACCGGTTGGGGCGACAACCTCGAGCGGAATCCGGAACTCACGCTTCGAATCGGAGAGACCGAGCTACCGCTACGGGTCGAGTTCGTCACGGATCCGACCGAGCGCGACGCGGTAAAGGCCGCGCTCCGGGCGAAGCACGGGTTCTCGGATTGGATCCTCAGTCCAATCCGCGGGAAGAACCCCAAGATCATGCGCCTGGTCCCGCGCGAGGCGCAGTAGGACGAAAGCGGCCGGGTCTCCCATGACGGCGCTGCGCAAAGCGCTGTACGCCTCGGCGAGCCTCGGAATCGGCTCGCTCGACTACATCATCGCCGTCTTTCTTCTCAAGTACTACACCAACTACACCGGCCTCGACGCCATGTGGGCGGGTGTCGCGCTCCTGGTCGGCAAGGCCTTCGATGCGGTGAGCGATCCGGTCATGGGCTACGTCTCGGATCGGACCCGAAGTCGGTGGGGTCGTCGCCGCCCCTGGTTCCTGCTCGGCTCGCTCCCCCTCGCGATCAGCATGATCGGGATGTTCTCGGCGCGCCCCGAGTGGTCGCAGACGCAGCTGTTCGCGTGGCTGCTGATCACCAACATTCTCTACTGGGTGGGGTGCACCATGGTCGAGGTTCCCCACGCGGCCTACGGCAGCGAGATGACTTCGACGCACAGAGAGCGCATCTCCCTGATGGGTTGGCGTCAAGGCTTCGCAACACTCGGTCTGCTCCTCGGTGGAGTCCTGATGTTCACCATGCTGGAGCACGCGGTGGACGTCGCCACCGCCGAGGCGACGGCGAGGGGTCTCCGCGGAGAGGCCGTGGCGGAGATCGCCCGCATCGCCCGGGGAGAGGCGCACGGACGGATCTCCAACTGGCTGGCTGTCTACATCGTGGCCGTTACGGTGATCTCGTTCTTCGGCACCCGCGAGCGGAGCGGTGTCCACCCGCCGCCTCGAGACACCCTGTTCGGCGATTTCGCGGACGCTCTTCGCAATCGTCCCTTTCTCGTGTATACCGCGGCCTTCATCGTCGGACAGATCGCCGACGGGCTGACCGCGACGCTGGCGCTCTACACCATCGAGGAGTGGTGGGGCCTGGGCGATCCCCACCCGAAGTTCATTCTGCTCGGATACATGGCGATGGCAGCTCTGTCGATTCCCGTGTGGATGCGGGTCGCGGTGCACTTCGAGAAGGGACGCATGCTCGCCGTGGGCACTTTCATGGGTGCGATCGGCCTTTGCGCCATGCTCTTTGTCCCGCAGATCGGCCTCTGGTGGGCCTACGCGAGCTTCTACTTCGCCGGCGTCGGCCTGGGCGTGCGCACCGTGATGGCGATGGCGATCGTCCCGGACATCATCGACGACGACGAGGTGCGGACCCACACGCGAAAGGACGGCGCCTACTTCGGGATGCTGAGCCTGCTCCGCAAGCTCGCGCGGTCGCTCGCCATCGGGCTTTCCGGCATCGGTCTCGCCTTCTTTGGCTACGTGAGTGGCGCCGTCCAGCAGGACGCGGACGCACAGCGCGGCATCCTCATCATGTTCTGCGCCATACCGATCGTCTTCAGCACCGGCGCCGCCATCCTCTTCCTGCGGTTCCCGATCACCCGGGCGCGGCACGAGGAGACGCTCGCCGAGCTTGAGCGCCGCCGCGAGCGGAGGGAGCGCGAGCGGCCTCTATGACCCGAGGGCTGAGCGGAGACGGCGCACGGATCAGAACACCTTGCGCACTGGCAGCAGATCCTGGAAGGTCGGCTTGCGCTTCTCCTGCTTGGCTCCGAAGGCCTCTTTGACGTCCTGGGGATGGAACATCCCCGCCTGCCAGGTCGCGATGTAGTTGAGAGCCTCTTCGACGCTGTGGTCGCGGGCGTAGTTGAGCATCTCCTTGGATCCCGAGACCGCGAGGGGCGAGTGCCCGGCGATCTCGCGAGCGATCTCCATCACGCCGGCGAGCATGGCTTCCTGGGTCGGGTAGACCTCGTTCACCAGCCCGATCTCCCGGGCCCGCCGGGCCGGAAGACGGCGGCCGGTGTAGGCGAGCTCGCGCGCCATTCCGGCGGGAATGATCTTGGGCAGACGCTGGAGTGTTCCGACGTCGGCGGTGATTCCGATGTTGATCTCCTGGATGCAGAAGAAGGCGTCTTCGCTGCAGTAGCGCATGTCGCACGCGGTGATCATGTCGACGCCCCCACCGACACACCCGCCCTGTACCGCGGCGATCACCGGCATCCGCGCCCGCTCGAGACAGGAGAGCGAATCCTGAAGCTGCAGGATCATCTCCCGCAGGCCCACCCTGGATCGACCGGCCACCCCGTCGTCTGTGCCGAGCTCCGAGGAGAGGAGCTCGAAATCAAGGCCGGCGGTGAAGTGGCGTCCCGTGGAGGAGAGCACCAGGACGCGGGCCGCCCCCGCGTCGTCGAGCTCCCGAACGATCTCGGGAAGCTCTCGCCAGAACTCGCGGTTCAAGCTGTTGAGCGCCTCGGGCCGGCACATCCGGAGATGAGCGACGTTCTCCTCTACCTCGACTTCGAAGCAGGAATGACTCATGGGCTGGCTTCTCCTCCAGTGTTCCGAGCCCGTGATTGTAACGGGAAAACGCCGGAGGAGGCGCCAGGCGTCAGGATTCCCGGTGGCTCGGGCTCGCTGCAGCGGCCCGAGAAGCGACTGCCTCGGAGAAGAGGCCGGTGACGATGCGCTTGGCGGCCAGATCGGTCTGCTCCGAGAGCTTCGCCTCGTATTGGGCGCGCAACGCGCTCTCGCGCTCCTGATACTCCCGCTGCGCATCCGCGGCCAGCCCTTCGCGCACTTTCGGAGCCACCTCGATACCGGCCATCTCCTTGAGGTCGGACCACAGACCGAGCCGCTCTTCGGCGAGCTGAACGATCTCCTTGGATGCGACCCGCCGATCCAGCTGCTGCTTCGAATCGAGCGTGTAGACGAAGGGCGCCTTGCCATTCCGGTCCGCTTCCGAAAGCTCGAGGTACTCGTGGAACGGCACCATCTTCTCGTCCCAGGAGCAGCGATCCACCCTGGAGAAGTGCCGGGCGAAGCGAGCCTCCGATGCAGCCCAGTCGGCAATCGTCAAAGGAAGTTCCATCTTCTTCTGCTCACCGCTCGGGTCCCGATACGAGAGTTCGTGGATCGGCCAGCGATCCGAGCGCGCGGGGTTCCCATCGAGGTCCAGGCGATCGGCGAGGGCTGGCCCGGCGTCCGGATCGTAGACGAGGAAGGGGAACGCCCGGCTCTCGAGGGCCAGGCGGGCGGCCCGTGCGGACCCCTCGTCGGCGATCCCGTGCTCGGATGGGCAGGGGGTGTAGATGCTGAAGACCGCCGGACGTCTGGAGGCGAGACCGCGAAGAACGCCCGAGAGCAGGTGCGAGTGCGATGCTTGAGAGCTCTGCAGGACGAAGCTGGTGCGGTGCGCGATGGCGATCAGCGCGAGCTCCTTTCTCGTCTCCTCCTTGCCGTGCTGCGCGGCGCCGTAGGTCGCCATGTCGGAGACCTGCCCCGAGAAGCCTGCAGTGCAGGCCTGGCCACCCGTATTCGAGTAGACCTGCGTGTCGAGCACGATCGCGCGAAGTGGCTTGCCCGATGCCAGCATCCGCGACAGGTTCTGGAAGCCGATGTCGAGCATCGCGCCATCGCCGCCGACTGCGAAGATCGGAGGGCAGAGCAGAAACTCCTCGTCGGTGAACTCCTGCCAGTCGAAGGCGGTGAAGAAGGGATCGTGGATCTCGGGATCGTAGGCGTCCTCGGCCTCGAGTTCGGCCTCGCGTACCGCTCGGAAGGCGTCCGCCATCTTCCGCATCTGGCCCTCGAAGATCCCGATGGCGATCGACGGGGCGTCCTGGAAGAGGTGATTCACCCAGGGGAAGGGGTAGGGATTGTACGGATAGGTGCTGGCCCAGACCGAGGAGCAACCGGTGGCGTTCGTCATCGCGAGAGAAGCGCGACCCTTTCCGGTGGGTCCGCTGGTATAGCGCCAGCGGAGGTCCTTCAGCTGTTCGACCAGACGTAGCAACCTGTTCAGGCGCGATCGACTCCGGTCATCGAGGGCCACCTCCAGGCGCACGCTCGCGTCCCGCTCCACTGCATCGATGTCCGCATTCGAGATCAGGAGGCCGCCTACCTTCTCCTCCAGCCTTCCGGTGAGAGCGCCGAGTCGCTCCATGAAGGGTTCGACGCGCTCCCGCATGGATGCTTCCACTGCGGCCACGATCAGATGCATGGCGGTCTTCTCGCCGCATCCGTTGCAGGCGCCGTCTCCCCCCACCATGGCGCCGTAGTTCCGCTTCTTGAGCAGCAAGGTCTGGAGCACCCCGATGCCCTTCTGGTAGTCGCGCACGTTGACGAAGTGGTCGGGCGTGTCGGGAAGCCGGTTCCAGAAGGCCCAGGCCTTCCGCAACCGCTCGTCCATCTTCTCGTCCTGCTTGACGGTGACGAGGGCACCGTCCGGGCATACGGCTACGCAGAGGTTGCACCCCTTGCACGCGTTCGGATTGACGGTGATCGAAAGCAGACCACCGCTGCCCTTCTCTCGGGCCTCGGGCACGGTGTAGAAGGGAGCGGTCTTCGCGACGGGGAAGTCGGCGAGCACGGCGACCAGGCGTCCGAACTCGTCGTCCAGCCGGTTGCGTTGATCGGGATCAAGCGGATAGCGGAGGGCCACGCTTGCGTACGCCCTTCGCAGCGCGTCGTCGAAGGAACTGGAGGGATCCTCCTCGAGCCGCTTCCGGACCTCGGCGGTCAGTGAATCGAGCAGCGGGCGAATCTGATCGAGGCTGCGCCCCTGGCTTCCGAATTCGACTGCGGCCTCCAGCAGCCCCTCGATCTCCGTCACCAACCCCGGGATGGCCGCGTCCGGGCACTGGACCCAGCAGTGTCCACAACCCGTGCACTTCTCGGCGACGAACTTCGGTACCTCCATCCGGATGTCGCTCATGTCACGGAAGACGCCGGTGGCGGCGGGAATGGCGCTGAGCGCCGCGAACGGATCGGCAACCGGATCCGCTCCGGAGCGGTACTTCGAGCAGACCTGCTCGAAGAAGCGGCGTCGGTCGCCGATCGCCGACTCGGCCCGCGGCTCGTGCAGGGAAGCCGGTAGCTCGGAGACGACCGCTTCCCTCGTCTCGGCCTCCGTCCCGAGCGAGGCCCAATCGAGCTCGCGAATCTCGTCGAAGCCGCGCCGGATCACCCGGAAGTTGTCCTCGACGATCTGCTGACCTCGGCGGCCGAAGCTCTTCTGCAGCTGGCCCCGGATGCCCTCGAAGAGCTTGTCTTCGCACAGCTGCTCGCGCTCGAGGAGCGGCGAGGCCCGGAAGAAGGCCCCCTGGAAGGCTGCGCCCTGCATTCGGAAGCGAAGATCGGGATCGGAGGCCTCGTCCTGGGCGATCGCGAACCCATCCAGGTAGAAGACCCGGAGACCCTGGCGGCGGATCTTCTCCCGAGCCCAGGAAGGGAAGCTCTGCCACAGCGCCGGCGGCGGCTGACTGCTCTGGATGATGAAGACACCACCCTGGCGGAGCCCGGCCAGCGGGTTGGAGTGATTGAAGACGTTCGGGTCCGGCGACAGCACCACGTCGACGCTGGTGAGGGCGCAGTTCAGCCGGATGGGCTCGCGGGCAAAGACGGCGAAGAAGGTCGTCGGCTGCCCCTTCTTCTCCGAGCCGTACTTCGGATTCGACTTGACGTGGAGTCCGAGCAGCTGGAACAGGGTGTGGCTGACGCTCTTGCCGACTGTGATCGCGCCCCACCCGCCAACGGAATGGATTCGCAAGGCGAGGGAGCCCTCGGGGAGAAGATTCTCGCTCTCGGCCCGCTCGAGGGCGAGCTCGGCCAGGTGGGGATAGGCCTCACTCACCTTTTGCTGCCAGCTCTCGACCGCCGGCGATCCCGTCCCCCGGCGCGAGAAGTCGATACCGAGGTAGAACTGACGCCTTCCCTGTCCGTCGGGAAGCATCTGCTCCACGGCGGCGATCAGGTCGCCGGGCTGGGTGTCGCGGCTGCCCAGCCCGTAGCAGCCGGAGTAGAAGTCGGGAACCTCACCGGGCTGGAGAGAGGGCAGTCCGGGGTGGGGCATCCGCCGATTGCCAATGCCAGCCCCGACATCCGCGCGGCCATTCTCGACGGCCTTGGAAAGAGCCACCCGGATTTCCCGCAGTAGCGGCGGGTCGACCGCCAGGGGCTGGTCGACGCGCTCCAGGACGACCACGCCGCGCTTGCCGCGCAAGAGCCGGGCGATGAGATCGCTGGGAAAAGGCCGAAACATGGTCAGGTTGACCACACCCGCCTTGATACCTCGGGCATCTCGCAGGTGATCACAGACCGCCTCGGCGTTCGGAACCAGCGATCCCTGACCGACGATCACGTACTCCGCATCTTCCATGCGGTAGCCCGAAGCGCGCGCGTAGCGGCGACCGGTGAGCTCGGAAAATTCCGCGAAGGCCTGCTCGGCGAGCTCCACGATGTGATCGAAGTAGAAGGGGCGCTGGGCGGCGACGCCCTGCGCGTAGCTGTCCTGGTTCTGCACCGGGCCGAACACCGCCGGGTTGTCCAGGTCGAAGAGCTCCGGGATGCGGCGACGTCGCTCGCCAAAGACCAGGCGCTGCGCGGGCGTCGGTGAGTCGATCAGATCCTCCGGATCGCCCAGGAACTCCGCGATCAGCTGCGGCTCCGGGAGGCGCAGCGACTCGATCACGTGGCTGGTCAAGAAGCCATCCTGGGCGCAGATCCCCGGGTTGAGCGACAGCTCGGCGATGCGGTGCGCGATCAGGTTGAGGTCCGCGACCTCCTGGACGTTCTTGGCGAAGAGCTGGAAGAAGCCGGTGTCATCGACGGAATGGTAGTCGTCATGACCGCAGTGGATGTTGAGGGACTGCTTCGTGATCGCCCGGCAGGCGATGTTCAGGACGTAGGTCAGTCGCTTGCCCACCGCCGCGTACAGCGACTCGTGCATGTACGCGACGCCCTGCCCCGCCGAGAAGTTCGCCGATCGCAGGCCCACCAAGCTCATTCCGGCGGCCACCGCCGCGGCGGCGTGCTCGCCTTCCGGCTCGAAGAAGATCAGCTGCCGCCCGTGGACATTCGTCTTGCCCTTGGCAACGGCATCGGCCCACCCCTCGCCCATCTGCGTGGAGGGGGTGATCGGGTATACCCCCGCCGCTTCGGAGGCCGCGGTCTCCATGGCGACAACGGCCGAGCTGCCGTCCATGGCCTGCAGCGTTCCCGGGTACCTCACGGCCTCGTGGAGCCCGGTCGACTCCACCACTCCCGGCTTCCAGCGCTCCGTCTCGGGCGCCGCCGCTCGGTCCTGGCTGATCTTTCGGCTCTGGAGGGGGTCTGCCATCGGGGAACTCCAGCTGCCTCCATCTTGAGTCAGCAGGCGCCATAGTTTTCACTTTCAATGGTGTAAATTCAATAAAACCTGTAGATTTAGATAGGTAGGTCTGTAAACTATCGATCAAGTCAATGAAGTGATGTAGTAAAGTCTGTAAATTTCGGAGACGCCGAAGATGGCCGAGAAGCCGCGACTGGGAAACAAGGTGCGAAAGCTGCGCCTCCGGCATGGACTCACGCAGGTCGATCTGGCGGGCCGGCTGGGGATCTCCGCCAGCTATCTGAATCTGATCGAGCACAACCAGCGGGCCGTCACGGTCCCGCTGCTCCTCAAGCTCGGTCAGCTCTTCGAGATCAATCTGCAGGATTTTGCAGAGGGCGATCGGGCGCACCTGCTGGCCGATCTCACCGAGGTCTTCGGGGACGCGCTCTTCGAGGGACACGAGGTGAAGCCAGCAGATCTGCAGGACCTGGTCGCGACCGGTGCGGTGGTCGCTCGGGCCGTCGTTGCCCTGTATCGCGGCTACCGGCGAGCGCAGGATGATGCCAATACGCTTGCGGAGCGGGTCTCCGACAGAGGGCTGCTCTCGAGTACGGAAGTCGTCCACCTGCCCGCCGAGGAGATCACCGACTTCCTGCAGGAGAGGATGAACTTCTTCCCGGAGCTCGAAGCCGCCGCGGAGCAGCTGCGCGAAGAAGAAAATCCGACAGCCGGGGACCTTCACCGGTACCTCGCGAGACACCTGACCGAATCATTGGGCGTCGAGGTCCGCGTCGTCCCCACCCATGCCAGCAAGGGCGCCGTTCGGCGTTTCGATCCGGAGACCAGGCGCCTCCTCCTCTCGGAGATGATTCCCGTGAGCAGTCGGATCTTCCAGCTGGCTCATCAGATCGGACTGCTCACCCAGCGCGAGATCTTCGATGAGCTGATGCGAGACGCGACCCTCTCGACGCCGGACTCCGAGGCGCTTTGCCGCGTGGCTCTGGCCAACTACTTCGCCGGAGCGGTCATGATGCCCTACGAGCTTTTCCTGGCTGCCGCCAGGTCGCTTCGCTACGACATCGAACTCCTCGAAGAGCGCTTCGAAGCCAGCTTCGAGCAGATCTGCCACCGCCTCACCAACCTGAATTCTCCGACCTCCAAGGGCGTTCCCTTTCACCTGGTCCGGGTGGACATGGCGGGAAACATCTCGAAGCGCTTCAACGGCTCGGGAATCAGTCTCGCCCGATACGGTGGAGCCTGTCCACGCTGGAACGTCCACGAAGCCTTCACGACTCCCGGCCTGATCCGCACCCAGGTCTCCCGCCAGCCCGATGGCCGCACCTACTTCTGCATTGCCCGGTCCCTGCGAAAGGGAGGCGGGGGCTATCACGTCCCCGCGAGCCGTTTCGCCGTAGGGCTCGGCTGCGAAGTCGCTCACGCCCGAGAGCTGGTGTACGCGGATGGCGTCGATCTCGAGAATCGGATGACGATCGTTCCGATCGGGCCGGGCTGCCGCCTCTGCGAGCGGCTGGATTGCCGCCAGCGAGCCTTTCCGCCGATTCGCCACCATCCCGAAGTGGATGAGAACGTGCGGGGTCTCTCGGCCTACGTCTCGGCCAGGCTCGAAGAGCCGCAGTAGGGATCCGACGCGTCAGGCTAGGTGAGGATTTCCGGCACCTGCCGGATGGAGTCCACCACCCGCCAGGCGCCACTGAAATCTTGCGACGCCGTGAACGGAGTCCGCACCACGATGCAGTCGAGACCCGCCTCTAGAGTCGAACCAAGGCCGCGGGCGGAATCCTCGATGGCGACGGCCTGGTCCGGCCGGGCGCCGAAGCGCTCGAGCCCGGCGAGGTAGGGATCCGGCTGTGGTTTGGGACGCCGGTAGTCTTCGACCGTCAGCACGAACCGGAAGAACCCGAGAAGATCTCTCGACCGGTGAATCAGCTCGAAATCCTCTCTCCGGGCGGTGGTGACCACCGCCATCTCGAAGGAGCGCGACAGGGTCGAGAGAACATCGGTCACCCCGTCGACTTCGATCGACTGGGTCCGGAGGTGCTCCTGGTAGATCGAATTGCGAAGCCCGCGGTATCGAGAGATCTCGTCGTCGGACATTCCCCTGGCGCGGCAGAGATCCCAGCAGGGCTGACCACGCGCCATGTACTCGAGGTAGGTCTCCTGCGAGAGCTCGACACCGACTCCTTCCAGCACGTCGCGGGTGGCGACGAAGTACCACCGCTCGGTATCGACGAGGACGCCGTCGTGATCCCACAAGATGTAGCGCCGAGGCATCAGCTCCGCTCCGCCACGGGAAGGTTACCATGACACGCGGACCATGGACACGCGGCTCGAGCGGCGCTGACAGGGTCACGATTCGGATTATCCTCTAGTCAACCGGGAGATTTCCATGACAGTGGTCCGCGAGCGGTTTCGCAACGCTTTGACTCAACCTGGCCTCGTGGTCGCGCCCTTCGTCTACGATGGGCTGCAGGCGAGAATCGCCCAGAAGTCCGGCTTCAGCGCCGTCTACATGACGGGCTTCGGTACGGCGGCCTCCCACGGCATGCCCGACCTCGGGCTTCTGACCATGAGCGAGATGGTGGCGAACGCGCGGCGGATCTGCCGCGCCGTCGAGATTCCCGTGATCTGCGACGCCGATACCGGCTACGGAAATCCGCTCAACGTGATCCGCACCATCGAGGAATTCGAGGAAGCGGGGGCCGCGTCGATCCACATCGAGGACCAGATCTGGCCGAAACGCTGTGGATTTCTCGAGGGAAAGCAGGTGATACCCCTCGATGAGATGGTCCAGAAAGTGCGCGCAGCCTGTGATGGAAGACGCGATCCGAACTTCGTGATCATCGCCCGAACCGATGCCTTGCAGGCCGAGGGTTGGGGTGGCGCAGAGGAGAGAGCGCGAAGCTACTTCGAGGCGGGCGCGGATCTGGTCTTCGTGGACGGAATTCGGACGCTCAACGACCTCGACGAGTACGCCCACCGACTTTCGGACCTACCGCGCTTGTACAACGGCCAGCTGTGCCCGACCGATGAGATCGAGAGCCGGGGCTTCAAGGTGATGATTCACACGGGGACGCTGGCCGTCGCCTATCGAGCGCTTCGCGATGCGATGAGGGAGCTGCGAGAGGGAGGCCGAATCGCTGCCGCAGAGGATCCCAGCATCTTCGCGGAGCTGCTGAATCTTCTCGATGTTCCAGAGGCGCTGGCTCGCAGCAGTCGCTACGCCGGCTAGCCGTACGACCGTCGGCGGTTCAACTTCGCGGGTAGCCGAGGAGGAGTGCGCGCTCGATGATCGGCTCGATGAAGGCCGACTTGGCCTCCGCGTAGGCATTGCGTGACTCGAAGCTGGAAGAGCTGAATCCCGACGCCAGTCGACGTTTCTCGGCCGCATACGCCGCAGCTGCTTCCGGATGCTCGCGAAGGAAATCCCGAAAGGCGAGGCTGCGGCGTTCCTCCTGGCCGTCGGCTTCGCAGAGATGAATGTGATGCGAATGAGGCCAGTCCGAGGGCCGATGCAAAAAGGGACAGGTCGCGTCGTCAGGGTGCGGAACATGGGTGTAGCCCAGCGCGACCAGGGGCGGGAGATGCGGCCCCAGGGGATGGAGGACGCGAACCGACACCTGGATGTCGATCACCGGCTTTGCGGCGAGGCCGGGAACGGCGGTGGACCCGACGTGATCGATCCGCTCCGCAGCGGAGCCCAGCGCTCCGCCGATCCGTTTCGCCTCAGCTTCGAAAAGGCCGGGCCAGGCGGGCTCGTATGGGGAGATGACGATCGAATCCTCGGGGGGCATACGATCGCGAAGCTAGCAGGCTGGTGTGAAATGCGGACTGGGGGTTTCACCGGGCGGATCGCAAGGGACTGCGACGTCATTCGTGGAGGGCCTGGGCGGACACCAGGAGGCGGCGGCAGCCGCTGCAGGCGTGAACCTTCTGGGCCCTCTGGATTTCGCTGGCCCGCATCGTCGGAAGTGCGATGCGACATTCGGAGCAGATTTCTCCGTCGGCAATGCCGACAGCCGGGCGCCGCTGCTGCACAACGCGCTCGTAGTGAGCGAGGAGGCTCGCGTCGAGGCGCTGGCCGGACTTCTCCCTCCGCTCGAGCAGCGCTTCGCGCTCTGCCGTCAATCGTTTCTCGCGCTCCGACAGCTCGTCGAGCTGGGTGGGTGCTCGCTCCTGGGCCCGTTGCAGGCGATCCTCGGCCGCGGACACCTCCCCTCGGAGCTGGTCGATGGACTCCATCAGCTCGAGTGCCCGAGTCTCGAACTCGGAGCTCGCCGTGCCCGCGCGCTCGAGCTCGTGCTGCAGAGCCTCGTAGGCGTGGGGCGAGGTGACCTGGGCGCTCTGGGCATTGAGGCGCTGGAGCAGCGCCTCCTGCTCGCGCATCTTCCCCTCGAGACGCCGCTCTTCCACCTCGTCGCTTTCGAGCGACTCCTTGGTTTGCGCGAGGGTCTCCCGGGCCGCAACGAGTTCGCGTTCGATGGCCTCGCGCTCTTCGGGGATCCGGGCCAGGTCGCTGCCAACGGTTGCGAGCTCCTCGTCGATGTCACGGAGGACGATTAGTTGACGCATGTTCTGCAGCAAGGGGGCTCCCGATCGACCCCTTATTCTACCCCCATTCGGGGCCGAGCGAGACGTCAGAATCATTCCGCCCGCGATTTTCCTCCCCCTGGGCGCCGGGCGCCCTCCCGTCGCAGGGCGGCGGATCCGGCGTGCCGGAGGCAGTCGCGAATCAGGCCTCAGCGACCTCAGGAGCCACCGGCGAGCAAGCAGCGCAGGTCAGCGAGATGGCGCGGGCCAATCCGTCCGTGGTAGCTTCCGCCGGGATGGCCGAGCGCCGGAGCGGAAGTCGGCGTCCTCGCCACGCGACCCGGTGATGAATACAGGCTGGATCGATGCACCGTTCTTCCTCGGCACCCCGGCGCGCACCACCGATTCTTCGAGGCACGATTCCAGGGTCCGACCTCTCAGCCGGGTGAGTACCAGCTGTCATGGGTACACGTCGACGAAGCGTGCCGCTGGTTCCGGTACGAAAGCCACGTCTGGGCAGTCCGGACGTTTCTCGCTCGAAGCGAGCCCTGACCCGCCGTGAGGACGCGGCCAACAACCAGAGGCTCTTCTCATGCTAGCCGGACACTACAGCGCCGCCTTCCTGGCCAAGGCTGCTTCTCGACGCGTGCCTCTCTGGTCGCTGGTCCTCGCGGTTCAGCTCGTCGACGTCGCCTGGGGAATCTTCGTCCTTGCCGGCGTCGAGCGGGTTCGTTTCGACGCGTCGCTCCCCTCGAATCCGCTCGACTTGTACTACATCCCCTACTCCCACAGCGTTCCATCCACCCTGCTGTTGGGGATCGGCGTCTTTCTTGCCGCGCGTGCCTGGCTCCACGAGATCCGACCCGCGCTGGTTCTGGCGCTGGCAGCGACCTCGCATTGGCTCCTCGACTTTCTGGTCCATCGTCCCGACCTGCCCCTTTGGGGTAACTCGCACCATGTCGGCCTTGCGCTTTGGAACCAACCGGTGACGGCCTTCCTGCTGGAGCTCGGTCTGCTCCTGGGCTGCGCGGCCGTCCTGGTGCACTCGACCGCCCTTCCCCGCGCCAGCCGCACTCCCTTCTTCTGGTTGCTCGGCTTTCTGGTGGTCTTCCACGCGGCGTCCCTCTTTGCTCCGACGCCGCCCGGCCCGGCCATCCTGGTCGTCTCAGCGCTAGCCCTCTATCTGGTGGCGGTGTATCTGGCGAGACGGGTGGACACCGCCGCCTAGCCCGAATCGCTCACTGGAGCTCTCGCTCGAACGACCGGCAACGAGGAAGCAGCTTCCCTCCGAAATTCGCGGAATCGGCTTGCTCTCGAGCGGCCACGATGAAGCGGGGAGTCCGTGGAGATTCGCGACCGCGGGACGAAGCTCGAACTTGACTGCGAGTCGATTTTCTCGTTCGATCGATGCGCTGATTCTCCAGGTTTCCACCCGAAGCCAGGCGTCACCTGATAGACTGGCCGCGTTACTCACTGCATGTGGAACTCCCGTGGACTGGATCCGGCGGACGAGGAGGCGGACGATGAAGAGCCTGTGCGTGTTGGTATCACTTGCAGCGGCAATGCTGACGTTTGCTCCTCCCCCGGCGTCAGCCGCAGACGTCACGATCAGATACAACACGGCCTTCTGCGAAGCAGGAAAGCTCTGCACCGTCGACGTCTGGGCAGATTCCAAGGTGATGTTGGGACGGCTCGCCGTCGTGCTGAGATTCGACAACACCAAGATGACGGTGGCCAGCGTATCGAGCGGCGATTTCATGCCGACCCAGATCCTTGCACAGTCCTTCAACGACGTCTGCGCGCACACGATCTACTGCGACGCGCCGCAGACCTGCGGAGAGGTCCAGTTCATCGGAGGCGATACAAGCAACAGCAAGGTCGGGTCGCGCGTGCTGTTTCGCGTCAACCTGTTCGCATACGCCGATACCGTGCTGACCTGGGGTCCGTGCTCCAACTGGTGCAACCCCCCGTACTACTGCGGAAGTATTGGTGCGTTTGCCGGCTCCTACGACGGCACGACGAGCTACTCGATGGCGTACGCGCCCGGGAGCATCGATCACAGCGGGGGACCTCTTGTCGACACGGACGGAGATGGACTCCCGGACGTCGTCGAGGACTACTTCGGCACCAACAAGTTCGACATGGACAGCGACGACGACGGGCTGGTCGACGGGCACGGCTTCAGCGAGGACCTCAACAACAACGGCGTGGTCGACCCGGGTGAAACCGATCCTCTGGACCCCGATACGGACGATGACGGGATCCTCGACTGTACGGAACAGGGACTGACGGCACCCGAAACGACGGACACAGACCTCTCCGCCGGCTACTTCATTCCCGATGCCGATCCCGGCTCGACGACCGATCCCACCAACTCCGACTCGGATGGCGATGGCGCCCCCGACGGGATCGAGGACGCGAACAGAAACGGTGCGTACGAGCCGGGGGCAGGCGAGTCGAATCCGGATGACGCAGCGTCACAACCCGACCCCGCGCCCATCAACACCTCGGCGCGCGTCCTGCTCCTCGGCGACGGTGACGCCGAGGACCAGGTGCAGGCCGCGCTGGAGGCGGCCGGCCACACCGTTACCTCGATCGAGTACTACTACGAGTGGGATGGGGTGACGCCGGACGTGGACGACTTCGACGTCGTCGTGCTCCTCGACGGCGACGGCTACGGAGAGGAGCTCGAGGAGGCTGCGTCCTCGGCGATCCAGTCCTTCGTGGCCAGGGGCTGCGGCCTGGTCATGACAGAGTTGACCGCGTACGACGTGTGCCGGGAGGACAAGACCGGAGCCATCGCCGACCTCCTGCCAGTGACCTCCACCCCCGACTGTGACTACGACGACGATCTCACCTGGTTGGTGACCGGTACCCATGTGCTCACGGATGGGGTGCCGTTAAGCTGGACCGACGGCGCTAACTCGAGCCTGGTTGAGCCGAATCCCGGTACGATCGTCTTGATCCGATCCTACCTCGGCATTCCTCTGCTCTCCTACAGCACCGAGGCAGGGGGCACAGTCGTCCACTTGAACCACGGCATGACCTACTACACCTCCACGATCGAACCCAATGCGCTGCAACTGATGGTCAACGCCGTCAATTTCGCCTCCTACTCTTGCCCGGCAGCGACGCCCAGTCCGACGCCGACACCCACTCCGGTGCTCACGGCTACACCTACGGCCACGCCAACCCCCTCGGCGGCTCCAACACCGACACCCACTCCGGCGCCCACAGCGACACCTACCGCCGCCCCGACTCCGACGGCAACCCCCTCGGCGGCTCCAACACCGGCACCCACTCCGGCGCCCACAGCGACACCTACCGCCGCCCCGACTCCGACGGCAACCCCCTCGGCGGCTCCAACACCGGCACCCACTCCGGTGCCCACAGCGATACCTACCGCCGCCCCGACTCCGACGGCAACCCCCACGGCGGCTCCAACGCCGGCACCCACTCCGGTGCCCACAGCGATACCTACGGCCGCCCCGACTCCAACGGCAGGCCCCACGGCGGCTCCAACGCCGGCACCCACTCCGGTGCCCACAGCGATACCTACGGCCGCCCCGACTCCAACGGCAGGCCCCACGGCGGCTCCAACGCCGGCACCCACTCCGGTGCCCACAGCGATACCTACGGCCGTGCCGACCCCGACGGCAACCCCCGCGCCTCCACTGTCCGCGGATCAGCAGAGGTGTGTCAACGCGATGAACAAGAACGGTCAGAAGGTCGACACGAAGCAGCTCAAGGAAAACGAGAACTGCCTGAGAGACCACCAGAAGGAGAGGCTCACGTTGAGCTTCGAGGCATGCACGACGGCCGACAGAAAGGACAAGGTGCTGAAGGCCGAGGACAAGACAGTGGCGGACGACGAGGAGCTGTGTGTTCCGCTCAACCCGCCCCCGCTCTTCGCCTACACCGATGCGGCGACCGTGAACAATGCAGCAGTGGCCGGGCCTCTGGACCTGATCCACGCCATTTTCGGCGATCCGATCGACGACGGCGACCTCCTTACGAACGCCTTCGACAAAGACACGGCCAGGTGCCAGAAGGAACTGCTCAACCGAGCCGACAGGCTCGAAGACACCGTCCTCAAGGAGCTCAACAAGGCCAAGAAGAAGGCCATCAAGGAGCCGGCGGTCAACTCTGCAGCGGCGCTCGAAACGGCCCTGGCCGCGGTCCTCACTTCGAACGATGGGATCGCGAAGAAGGAAGAGCAGCTCGTAAAGAAGGTCGAGAACAAGTGCGCCTCGCTTCAGGCCCTCCCGAGCACGATCTTCCCAGGCGCCTGCGCGGATGACGCTCTGGCCGAGGTCGAGGACTGCGCGATCGCGGCGGCGCGCTGTGTGGCGTGCCTGAAGATGAACGCCTTCGACGACCTGGACCTGGACTGCGACCGGGCGGACGACCAGAATCTCAACGGGAGCTGTCCGCCAGCGGCTCCCTAGCCTGCATTTCTCACCAGCTCGGGACTGCGGCCACCGAGAGGACGTTCATCGAGCAGGTGGGCAGACGCTTGACGCTCGGCGCCTGTCCATAGGAGCCCGACCCGGGTTGGGCGACGAACGATCGGCGTCGATCGCGTCTATCCGAGACCGATCAGCGGACCGGCGAGAATCAGGATCACGACCTGGACCAGCCAGCCGATCAGGCAGACCCCGACCGCTCGCCCGGTGCTTCTGTAGTCGAGCGCCTGACGGACTGCGATCACCATGGCGACGAGCATCCAGATTCCGCCGATCAAGAAGAGGGGCGCGGCGAGACCCGGGACGATCCCGAACACCCGAATCACCCCGGGCGCGCTGGCGAAGCCGATGGTGCGCAGCAGCTCGCCGTAGTCCGCACTCGTCTGCGGCTCGGGGAGCAGTCGGGTCCCGATGAGCAAGGTGAGTAAGGCCCAGACCAGCCAGCCGACCAGAGCCACGATGGTACCGGTGACGATTCCAGACACGCCACCGCTCCCCAGGGTTCCGATGCCGGCGGCAAGCGACGCGAGAACCACGACGATCGTGGCCTGCGTCGTCGCGCCGGTGTCGGCCTCGACTTCTTCGTAGAGCTGGACGTCCAGCTTGGCAGCGCGGAACATGCGGTCCCAGATACTCGCCATGATTTCGTCCCCCTTCCGGTCGAGTATATAGGCTTCGGAGCGAATGAGAACACCCCGAACGACACCAGGGCGTTCCGGTGCGTTAGGCTTCCCGCCAGCTGCCGGTGAGAGCCCGGAGGTCGCGCGGCAGCGACACGGATCCGCGAGGAGGATGGCGATGAGACGAGCGGCCGGGAGCGCAGTGGCATCTCTGCTCTTGCTCGCTGCCTGCGGCTCGGGTGAACCCGGAGAGATCATCCGCACCCCCGACGAACGATTCGAGAGCCTCTACGGGTTCGATTACGAGCCGCACTACATCGAGATCACGGGACTGCGCATCCACTATGTCGATGAGGGCCCCAGGAACGCGATGCCCGTTCTGCTTCTGCACGGCGAGCCCAGCTGGAGCTACCTGTATCGCAAGATGATCCCGGTCATTACCGAGGCGGGCTACCGGGCCATTGCGCCAGACCTGGTCGGCTTCGGCCGCTCGGACAAGTACCTGCGAATCGAGGACTACTCCTACCAGATGCAGGTAGACGTGATGTCGGAGCTCGTCGATCGGATCGACCTGCGAGAGGCCACCCTGTTCGGCCAGGATTGGGGTGGTCTGGTGGGTCTGCGCGTCCTTGCGGAAGCTCCGGACCGATTCAGCGCGATTGTCGTCGCCAACACAGGTCTGCCATTGCCCACCGCTGAGAGCTCCGCGCCCCTGCCGTTCCTGCTCTGGCGCTTCTTTTCCCGCTGGACGCCAATCTTCCCACCGGGTCGAATCGTCAACGCCGGCACCGTGACCGAATTGTCGCCGGAGGTCCTCGCGGCCTACGAAGCCCCGTTCCCGTCACGTCGATACCTGGCCGGAGCACGCATCATGCCCTCTCTGGTCCCGATCGATCCGGGGGATCCGGCCGTGCCCGCCAACGCAAAGGCCTGGGAGGTCCTTCGCCACTGGCAGCGCCCCTTGCTGACGGCATTCAGCGATGGCGATCCGATCACCCGGGGTATCGAGGCGACCTTTCAATCCCAGGTTCCTGGGGCGCGAGGCCAGCCTCACGTGACCATCGAAGGCGCCGGCCATTTCCTGCAAGAGGACAAGGGTGAAGAGCTGGCGATTCTGGTCGTGGAGTTTCTGCGCCGTCTTGACAAGACACCCCAAGAGCCATAAAACCTACGCCATATTGGTCAAACCGGTCTGACCAATCCTTCGCAGGGCGATCGGTGTGAGACCCATTCCCGAAGACAGCCGCCCCCGACCGCTGCAGGCCCGGGACGCGATCCTCGCTCTGGTCAAACGAGGCGAACACCAGCCCGGCAGCAGACTCCCTTCCGAGCGCCAGCTCGCCGACCAGCTCAACGTCAGCCGCCCCACCGTCCGGGAGGCGCTGCGGATCCTGGAGGAGGAGGGGCAGATCACCCGGCAGGTGGGGATCGGGACCTTCGTCCGCGACGTGCCGCTGGTCGAAGCGGGGCTCGAGTCGCTGGTCAGCTTCACGGAGATGATGGCGCGCTCCGGCCACCAGGCGGGAACCAGCTACCTCGACGTCTCAGAAAGCGAGATGTCGGGTCAGGAGGCCGAGCGGTTCCGCGCGCCCGCGGGCGGCCGGAAGCTGGTCGTGAAGCGCGTGCGGACGCTCGACGGCTCTCCGGCCATGTACTCGGTCCACGTATGTCCCAAGGACCTGCTGGGCGACCCGCCCCTTGCGGAGTTCCGCGGTTCCTTCTTCGCACTGCTGCAACGACACAGTGGCCTGCGCGTGAGCTACTCCGACACCCAGATCTCGAGCGAGCTGGCGGGGAGAGAGATCGGCGAGCTGCTCGATCTCCCGCCGCGTGTCCCTCTCCTGGTATTGGATGAGCTGGTGTGCAGTGCCGACCACCGAGTGATGTGCACGAGCCTGAGCTACTTCCGCGCCGACGTCCATCGCTATCGCCTGGTGCGACGGCTTTCCGACAGCAACGAGCTCCGACGCTAGGAGAGATCCTTTGTCGAATCCGAAACCGTTCGCGACCCGGATCGATCTGGACTCCGGGCTCATGTCCACCTACGAGCGCCACTCGGTCCGTCACGGCAGCGACATGGCCGGCTACTACCAAACCGTCCCGGAAGGTGACGATCCCTTGATCTACGAGTATTTCGAACGGGAGGTGCCCGCGGAGCAGGGGGAGATCGTCCAGAACATCTCCATTCTCTACCCCGGCACCATCGACGGCGAGTACTACATGACCAAGGGGCACTACCACGCCAACGGGCTCTGCTCCGAGGTCTATCTGTGCCTGCGCGGCCGAGGCGTTCTGCTGATGCAGACCAGGAGTGGCAAAACCGACGTCAAGGGGTACGAGCGGGGGATCAGCGTCTACGTCCCACCGGGGTGGGCGCATCGTTCGGTCAACACCGGTGACGAGCCACTGGTCCTCTTTGCGCTCTACCCGGCCGATTCGGGGCACGACTACGACTCGATCGCCGAAGAGGGCTTCTGGGCGCGCGTGGTTCGGGACGAGCGAGGTCAACCGGTGATCATCCCTCGAAGGGACAGGTCTGCCTGAGCAGGGGCACGAGGAGAATCCGTCGATGCAAGAGACGCTCCAGCAATTCGACAATCTGATCGGTGGTGCATGGGTGCCTCCGGCGAGCGGTGAGACGATCGAGGTGATGAACCCGGCCACGGGAGAGGTGACGGCGCGTGTCGCACGGTCCGACCGGGCGGACGTCGACCGGGCGGTGCAGGCCGCCGACCGCAGCTTTGCCGGCTGGGCGGGGACGGCGGCGAAGGAGCGGGCCCGCCTGATGCATGGCGCGGCCGATCGCGTCCGCGAGCAGGTGGAGGAGATCAGCCGTCTGCTGACCATCGAGATGGGCAAGCCGCTGCAGGACTCCCGCAAGGAGGTCGAGCACAGCGCCGAGGTGCTGGACTTCTTCGCCGAGGAGGGGCTGCGCGTCGAGGGCGAGGTGGCTCCTGTCGGAGTGCCCGAGGTGACGAGCCTGGTCCTCCGGGAGCCGATCGGCGTCTGCGCGGCGATCGCGCCGTGGAACTACCCCGTGTCGCTGATCGCATGGAAGGTGGGACCGGCGCTGGCGACCGGCTGCACGCTGGTCGCCAAGCCCGCCTCGGAGACGCCGACGGCCGCGCTCGAATACCTGCGCTGCATCCAGGAAGCGGGCCTTCCGGATGGCGTGATCAACGCCGTCACGGGACCCGGCTCGATGGTCGGCATGGCGCTGGTCGAACACCCGCTGGTGCGAAAAGTCGCCTTCACCGGCACAGTGTCGATCGGTCAGAAAATCATGGCGTGCGCAGCCGGGACCCTCAAGCGGGTGTCACTGGAGCTGGGCGGCCACAGTCCGCTCGTCGTCTGTGCCGACGCCGACTTTGACGCGGCGGTCAAGGCGGGGGTGCAGCGATCGTTCCGCAACATGGGTCAGATCTGCAACGCGGTGAACCGCATCTTCGTCGAGGCATCCATCTACGAGGAATACCTGGCTGCCCTCGCCGAGGCGTCCCAGAAGCTCCGCATCGGGAACGGACTCGAGAACCCGACTGTCGATCTCGGCCCGATGCTGAACCAGGCGGGAATCGACAAGGCCACCAGTCACATCGAAGATGCCCTGGAGAAGGGGGCTCGCCTGCTCTGTGGCGGCAAGCACCCCGAGGGTCCGGAGTACCAGACCAAGCTCTACTACGAGCCGACCGGTCTGGCCGACTGTACGCTGGACATGCTGGTGATGCAGGAGGAAACCTTCGGGCCGGTCGTGGGTATCGCGCCCTTCGATGGCATCGAGGATGCCATCCGGCTCGCGAACAGCACCGATTTCGGGCTGGTCTCCTACGCCTACACGGGCTCTCTCGCCAGCGCGCGCGCCCTGTCCCTCGGCATCAAGAGCGGCACCGTGTGCATCAACAACATCGTCGGCTCGACCCTCGAGGCGCCCTATCCCGGCTGGAAGCACAGCGGGATGGGCCTGGAGCTCTCTCGACACGCGCTGGACGAGTATCTCCTGGTCAAGCACGTGCGGATCGAGGTCTAGCTCGATGTCGGCTTCCATTCTCTCACAGCGACGCGTTCTGATCACCACCCGCACCTTTCAGAGGATGAAGGGGGCGCACTGGGACACCCTGCACGAGGCGGGGCTCGAGGCGGTCACCTCGGGTCTGGATCAGGCGCTGAACGAGCCACAGCTGATCGAGCGATTGCCCGGCATCGCAGCCCTCATCTGCGGTATGGACGAGGTGACCCAGCGAGCCATGGAGACGACCGATCAGCTGCGGGTGATCTCGATGAACGGGGTCGGGCTGGATCGCATCGACGTGGAGGCGGCCACGCGCCACGGGGTGGTCGTCACCCGCACCCCGGGCACCAATGCGGACTCGGTGGCCGATCTGAGCCTGGCGCTGATGCTGGCGCAGGCGCGGCGGATTCCGCAGCACGACCGCACATTGCGCCAGGGAGATTGGAGCCGAAAGCGCGGGCGCGAGCTGCGCGGCCAGCGCCTGGGGTTGGTCGGTCTCGGCGCAATCGGCAAGAAGGTCGCACTGCGCGCGCTGGCGTTTGGCATGACCGTGCAGGCGTACGACCCCTACCTCGATGCGGCCTTCTGCCGGGAGCACGGGATCGATGCGGCCGACTGGGAGACCGTTCTGCGCAGCAGCGACGTATTGTCGTTGCACCTTCCCGTGACGACGGAGACAGCCGATCTCATCGACCGGGAGGCGCTGGCCGCGATGAAGCCCGGCGCGGTATTGATCAACACGGCGCGCGGCGAGCTGGTCGACGAGGCCGCGCTGGTCGAAGCCCTGGAGTCGGGGCATCTGGGAGGGGCGGGACTCGACGCCTTCTCGCCCGAGCCTCCTGCGCCCGGCCCTCTCTGGGAGATGGAGGAGGTGGTGCTGACACCACACCTGGGTGGAAACACGCGCGAAGCGGCGCTGCGCACCGCGCTGCAATCCGCCCGCAATGCCGTCGCCATCCTGACGGGGAACGTCGATCAGGCGAACTCCGTCGCCAACCCCGAAGTGCTGAACACACTCGAGGACGATCGATGATCCATGGAACCGTCACGGCAATGGCGACTCCCTTCGATGCGGAAGGAAAGCTCGACGTCGAAGCCACCGGACGGCTGGCTTCGTGGCTGGTCGAGCGGGGTGTCGACGCGCTCTTCGTGGGTGGGACGACGGGCGAGGGGCTGCTGCTCTCTCGCGAAGAGCACGGGCTCCTCGCAGAGGCCACCGTAGCGGCGGCCGGCGACGGGACGAGTGTCCTGGCCCAGGTGGGCTGCGCCAGCACCGCCGACAGCATCGCGTTGACCGAGCAGGCGGTGCGGGCCGGCGTGAACGGCATCGTCGCGCTCAGCCCGTTCTTCTTCGACGTCGATCAGGCGGCGATGGTTGCGCACTTCGCAGCGGTTGCGGCGGCGGCGTCCGATACGCCCATCTATCTCTACAATATCCCCGGCAACACGCGAAATCACATCACCCCAGCCGTGGTGTCGGCGCTGCTGGAGAAAACCCCCAACTTCGCGGGGATCAAGGACAGCAGCAAGGACCTGGTGTTGCTGCAGAAGTTTCTGGCTCTGGCGCCGCCCGGATTCGCGGTTCTGGTCGGCAGTGACAGCGTGCTGCTGCCCGGGATGGCGTCCGGTGCAGTGGGTGTGGTGTCGGCGGCCAGCAACGTCTTCCCGGAAGCGGTGGTCGACACGGCTCGAGCCTTCGTGGCGGGCAATCCCCAGAAGGCGCAGGATGCACAGAAGCGACTGAACCAGCTGCTGGGCGTCCTCAAGATGGGGCCACCGCTCTCCGGGTACAAGGCCGGACTGGCGCTGCGGGGCATGCCCGTGGGCGGCCTTCGTCCACCCTTGCGCGACATGGCGCCGGAGGAGCACGCCCGCTTCGAGAAGGCGTTCGATGCCGCCTGGGGAGTCGGGAAGTGACTTCGGAACCTTGCCTGCTCGTGGTGGACGTAGGCACCGGCAGCGGGCGAAGCCTGATCTTCAGCGGATCCGGCGAGCAGGTCGCCGTCGCGCAGCGCGAGTGGACGCATCCAGAAGACCCGGCCCACGAGGGCGCGCTGGACTTCGACTGCACCGCCAACTGGCAGCTGCTGCGCGACGGCATCCGTCAGTCGATCGACCGGGCGGGAATCCGGGCCGACCAGATCGCCGCCGTGAGCAGCACCAGCATGCGGCAGGGGATCGTGTGCTTCGACGGAGCGGGCGAAGTGATCTTTGCGGTACCCAACATCGATGCGAGGGCCAACGCAGAGACCGTCGCACTGCTCGACCAGGGCTGGGGTCCCAAGGTCTACTCGATCCAAGGTGATTGGCCGAGCAACCACGCCCTGGCCCGGATGCGCTGGCTCGGCGCCCACCGGCCCAGGGACTTCGAGAGCGTGGCGATGATGACCATGCTCTCCGACTGGGTCCTGCATCGATTGAGTGGCGAGTATTGCAGCGAGCCTTCGGTCGCATCCAGCTCGGGCATGTTCGACATCACGGCGCGGCAGTGGTCGGAGACCCTGGCCGATCTGGCCGGGCTGCGCAGCGATCAGCTACCCCAGGTCTGCGACCCGGGCACCCAGGTTGGAGTCGTATCGGCCCGCGCGGCCGAGGAGACGGGGCTGGCAGCGGGCACCCCGGTCATCATGGGAGCTGCGGATACCCAGAGCGGATACGTCGGCACCCAGGTCATCGCACCCGGAGACGCGGGACTGGTCGCAGGGAGCTTCTGGCTCCCCGCCATCATGTCCGACCAGCCCCTCCTCGACCCGGAGCGGCGCGTCCGCACCAACTGCCACGCCGAGCCGGGCCAGTGGATCATCGAGTCCTGCAGCTTCTACACGGGGCTGGCGGTGCGCTGGTTCCGCGACGCCTTCTGTCAGGACGAGATCGCCCGCGCAAGAGAGCAGCGCACCGACCCCTACGACCTGATGAACCAGCAGGCCGAGCGCGTTCCGCCCGGCTCGCACGGCGTGCAGGTCATCCTGTCGAACGTCGGGAACAACAGCCACTGGGTGCATGCAGCGCCCGCCTTCCTCGGCTTCGACATCCTGAGCCCCGATCGCCACAACAAGATCACGCTCTACCGGGCGATGCTGGAGAACGCCGCCTACCAGACGCTGGGCGAGCTCGAGAACATCGCCGATGTGTGGGGAACCTGGCCCCGCGAGATCGCCTTCAGCGGCGGGGCGGCCAAGAGCCCGCTCTGGGCGCAGATCATCGCCGATACGCTCGACACCCCGGTGCGCACTCCCGCGGTGCAGGAGGCGACCGCTCTCGGTACAGCGGCCTACGCCGCTCTGGGGGTCGGGATGTACGACAGCTTGAGTCAGGTCTGCGAGCGCTTCGTGCGCTGGGCAGCGACCTACGAGCCGGATACCCAGCGCCATGCCGTCTACCGCGAGGCCTACGAGCGGTGGCGCGAGATCTATCCGCACATGCTCTCCCTGGTGGAAGCGGGGCTGACCCGCCCGATGTGGCGGGCCCCGGGCACCTGATCGGCAATCAGCTACCGGCAAGGAGCCAGCTGCTTCGAGAAGAAGGGATCGCGATGTGTCCGCCGTCGAGAAGCGGCCCGAACTGGCCAGAACCTCGCGCCCTCGGGTAAACTCCCGATATGGCAGCTGAAACGGCCATCGCCCACGGCGTGCCCGACGCGCCGCACAGGATCGAAGCGGCCTCTCGACCCGAAGCCGATCGGGAGGAGCGGCCGGTCAGCGACCGGATCCTGCGGCTGCGACGGCGGCTGCTGAAGGAGACGCCGGTCGTCTCGATCGAGCGGGCAAAGTACTACACGGAGCACTGGCGCTCGACCGAGGAGAGCGGCCTGGCGCCGGGCATCCGCGTGGCGCTGGCGATGAGGCACGTCTACGAGCGCATGTACCACCAGGTGGACCCCGACGACCGGATCGCGGGCGCCTGGACCGAGAACCCGATCGGCATCCCGCTGGATATCGAGAGAGGGCTCTTCAACCGCGTCTTCTCCATCGAGTGCAGCCGGCTCTCGATGCTCTGGTTCCAGGCGAAGGCGAATCTCAAGTTCTTCGCGTTCATGCTGCGTCGCGTGGGGCCACTGGCGCTCTACCACCGCCTGAAGCAGCTCAAGGCGTTTGGCGCTGCGATGCCCAGCATCGGTCTCGAGACGATCGACAGGCGCAAGGTGAATCCCTACCGCATCGATCCGGAAGACCGGCGCGTGCTCCAGCGCGAGCTGCTTCGCTTCTGGGAAGGGCGCACGATCGCGGACCTGCTGCCCGAGGCGCTGCAAGAAGCCGGCACCTACGGCGGTGACCTGCTGAGCTTCACCGCCTCGCTTCCGCCCACCAATTCGCGCAACGAGACCATCATCTCGACCGCCGCGGCCATGGGTACCTGGCAGGGTCACCTGGTGCTGGACCACGAGACGCCGGTGCGCAAGGGGCTCTTGGCGATGCGCGCCGAAGCGCGCGCCGCGCTCGCGGCGAAGCCGCCGCCCAATGGGAAGGAACGCGACTTTCTCCGCTCGCTCGAAATCGCTCTCGAGGGCGTCATCGTCTTTGCCGAACGCCTCGCCGGCCGCGTGCACCAAGAGCTCGAGGACACCACAGATCCGGTCCGTCGCGCCGAGCTCGAAAGGATCCATCAGGACTGCCGGATCGCGCCCCTGCATCCGGCCCGCAGCTTCCGCCAGGCGGTCCAGGCCTACTGGACGGTCAAGACGGCGATCGAGCTGGCCATGCCGTTCAACGTGCACGCCCCCGGCCGGCTGGACCAGCTGCTCGGATCCTACTACGAAGACGACCTGGCGGCCGGCTGCATCACGCGCGAGGAAGCATGCGAGCTGCTCGAAGAGCTCTTCCTCAAGGTGATGAGCCACAACATGCGCCCCTACTCGAACTACAACGGCGCGTTCGCGCAGCGATTCGAGGGCTCCGAACCCGTCACCCTGAGTGGTCAGACGCCCACCGGAGCGGACGCCACCAACGATCTGACCTACCTGATGCTCGAGGCGGCGGATCGCTCTCGGGCGGCGCTCAACTTCGTCGTGCGCACGCACGCGGACTCGCCCCCAGCGCTCTTCGACGCCGTGGCAGCGGTCCACGCCCGCGGCTGCTCGAGCGTGTCGATCATGAACGACGCCGTCGCCATCGAGGCCCTGCAGCGGCGCGGATTCAACGAGACCGATGCCCGCGATTACGCCATCACCGGCTGCGTGGACATGTGCGCACCGGGCAAGACCGGCGGCGAGGCCTTCTCCGCCCTGCTTCTCTGCCGCGTGCTGGACGCCGCGCTGCGAAACGGCGATTCGCAGACGCTGATCGGGACAGTTCGAGAGGTCGGGCCGCGAACCGGCGATCCGGACAGCTTCACTTCGTTCGAACAGCTCGTCGATGCATTCGTCGCCCAGGCGGAACACGCGGTCGAGCAGATCGTAAAGGCGTCCCGGATCCGCGACGCGCTCTACGCAGACCGCCTGCCCGCACCGCTGATCTCCGCCTTCATGCAGGGCTGCCTGGAACGGAAGCGCGACGTGACGCGCGGCGGCGCCCTGTACGACCTCGAGGGGATACTGTTCATGAACAGCATCGCCAACGTGGTCGACTCGCTGCACGTGATCCGCACGCTCGTCTTCGAGCGGCGGCGCTGTACCTTCCGCCAGCTGCTCGAGGCGATCGACCACAACTTCGTCGGCCACGAGGAGCTGCACCGGGAGATTCGCGCGATCGACAACCGGTGGGGCAACGGAGATCCAGCAACCGACCGGCTGGCCCGCGAGATCACCGACCGGATCTTTGGCGCGACGTATCGGCACCGGACCTACAAGGGCGGGCCGGTAGCGCCGTTCGTCAACAGCATGACCTCCCACACCTACGACGGCCGCATCTCGATCGCGACACCGGACGGCCGCCGGGCCGGGACTCCCCTGGCCGCGAGCTGCAATCCCTACAACGTCGAGAAGGCCGGGCCTACCGCCGTGCTGCGCTCCGTCGCGGCCCTCGATTTTCGGCACCTGCTCGGCTGTGCCGTCAACATCCGGATCCATCCCTCCGCCATCGGCCGCACGCCGGAAACCCAGCGGAAGTGGACGGGTCTGATCCGCACCTACTTCCAGCTCGGCGGCGTGCAGCTCCAGCCGAGCATCGTCTCCACCGAAACGCTCCGCGCCGCGCAACGCGATCCCGACAGCTACGGCGACGTGATCGTCAAGGTAGGCGGGTACAGCGCCTACTTCGTGGACCTGGGCCACGAGGTGCAGAATGAACTCATCGCGCGCACGGAGCACGGGCTCGCCTGACTCGGACGTTCGCGGCTTCGTCTTCGACATCCAGCACTACGCCATCTATGACGGGCCGGGTATCCGGTCGGTCGTGTTCTTCAAGGGCTGCCCGCTGCGCTGCGCGTGGTGCCACAACCCGGAGTCGTGGCCGCGCCGTCCGGAGCTCGCGTACGACGCGGAACGCTGTGTACAGTGCGGGTCCTGCGTCGCCGTCTGCCCGAACGCCGCGCTCTCGCTCGCCGACGGCGTCGTATCGCGCGACGCGGCTGCCTGCACGCTCTGTGGACGGTGCGCGGCCACCTGCGAGGCACACGCGCGCGAACTGATCGGCCGAGAGCGGACAGCCGCCGAAGTGGCGGACCTCCTTCTACGCGACAAGCCCTTCTACGACAATACCGGAGGAGGGGTGACCGTCTCCGGCGGCGAGCCGACGGTCCAGCATCGGTTCCTCCTCGAGCTGCTCTCCCTACTGAAGCAGCGCGGTGTTCACACGGCCCTGGAGACCTGTGGCTACTTCGACGCAGGCCTGATCACCGAGCTCACCGCGGTCGTCGACCTGTTCCTGTACGACGTGAAGCACATCAGCGGCGAGGCGCACAGCGCACTCACCGGGGTGGACACCGAGAGGATCCTCTCGAACTTTCGCACGCTCCTCGAACACGCGGGCTCGGATCGCATCATTCCGCGCATTCCGCTGATTCCCGGTTTCAACACCGACGCAGAGGCGTTCGACGGGATCCTGGCCTTCCTGCTCGATGCCGGCTACCGCGGCGCAGTGCATCTGATGCCCTACAACAACATGTCCCGCACCAAGTACCACAAGATCGGAGAGGACCAGAGATATCGCGACATGGGCGCCCTGGACGACGAGGTCCTCGAGCGGTGCGTCCGCGCCATCGAGGCGCGCCACCTCACCGCCGTCTGCAACCACTGAGCCGTCAAGAATCAGGCCGCCGGTCCAGTTCCAGAAAGAGATGCTCCAGCTTCCATCGGGGGTGCGGGTAGGTTCCCGAGCGAAGGAAGCCGAGCTTCTCGAGAACCCGGAGGCTGGCGAGATTCTCGGGATGCACGATGGCGACCAGGCGCTCTATCTGGGGACATCGAAGCCCGAGGTCGACGAGTGCCGTGGCCGCCTCCGTCGCGAAGCCTCGGCCCCAGGCGTGGGTGGCGTAGCCGTAGAAGAGCTCGATCTCTTCGGTGTCGGCGAAGCGCTGGAGGCCGCAGTACCCGATCATCTGATGGGATCGGGATTCGACGACCGCGCGAGCACCCAGCCCCGACTCGGAGACGCGATCGATATGCCCCCGGAGGCCGCGGTCCGATTCGGCTCGGCTGAGGACCCCGCCCGTGAAACGGCGGGCCTCTGGATCCGAGCTGACCTGGTAGGCAGCATCCAGGTCCCCTTCGTCGAAGGGACGAATCACCAGGCGTCTGGTCGCAATCGGATCGATGGACAGCATGGCTTTGGTCAAGGTCTCCCGATGATGTAGGAAATGCCCCTGCTCGGCCACGGTCATTCCAGACCGAGGTGTGTAGATTCGGCAGAGGTCTTTTGACGCGTCCGAGGGAACGCGCGATCATCAGTGACCCGCCCGAACGAGGTGCCCATGGCCGACACGAGTCTGAAGGACCGGCAGCACTCCCTCGAGGACGCCCTCTGCCGAGACGAAACCGAGACCTATCGCCACCAGCTCGAGCTTCGCGAGAAAGAGGATGACGCCCTCGAAGACCTGGCCGCCGCGTCGGGCATCAGCGAAGAGGCGGTTCTTCGAAGGCTCGCGAAGCTGGGCATCCGGGTCGACACGCTGGCGGCACTCACCCTGATCCCGCTGATCGAGGTCGCCTGGGCCGACGGCAAGATGGACGCCAGGGAACGGGAGGCCGTCCTGTTCGGCGCCGAGTCCACCGGCATCTCCAAGGAGAGCCCCAGCCACGGTCTGCTCCGGATCTGGATCGAGGACCCTCCCGCGCCCGAACTGGTGGACGCGTGGAGCGAGTTCATCAGCGCCCTCTGCAGTGAGTTCAGCGAAGTGCAGAGAGGCCGCCTCCAACGCAACATCCTGGGCCGCGCCCGGCAGGTGGCCGAAGCGGCGGGGGGCTTCCTCGGCCTGGGGTCCAAGGTCTCGAAGGAAGAGAAAGCGGTACTCGAACGCCTCGCGCGCGCCTTCCGGTGCTGAGGCCCGGGCCGCTTTTCTCACCGGGTTCTGGTGAGAAAGGCGGCGTAGATCTCAGTAGTGCGCGGACTCCTGGCTGACGTCCACCTTGCCCTTGAACGCCCAGTACACCCAGCCGGTGTAGCCGATCACCAAGGGCATGCCGAGCAAGGCGATGATGAACATGGCCTTGAGCGTCAGATTGCCCGACGAGGCGTTGACGATGGTGAGGCTCAGCTCTGGGGCCCCGAGAGCGGGCACCATCCTGGGAAAGAGACCGGCGCCGACCTGGGCCCAGATCGCCGCGATCGAGAGGCTCGAGCAGAGGAACGCGCGGCCGGACTCGCCGCTGCGGTGCAGGAAGAGCGCACCCGAGATGAACGAGAGCACCGCCACCGGGATTGCCCACAGCATCGGGAACGCACGGTAGTTGTCGAGCAGATGCCCCTGCGTGATGACCGTGACCACCGCCGTGATCAGGAACAGCGCGAGATAGACGTATCCGGCGGGCCCGACCCAACCCCTTGCGCGATCCTCGAGGTCACCGCTTGCCTTGATCACCACGTAGAGCGCGCCGTGGAAGGCGAGCATCGCGAGGCCGAGCACGCCGGTCATCAAGGCGAACGGATTGAGCAGCCCGAAGAAGGTGCCGGTGTAGTTGCCCGCCGCATCCAGTGGAATGCCGCGAAGGATATTGCCGAGGGCCACGCCGAAGAGCACGATCGCGACGGTGCTCGAGACGGAGAAGATCACGTCCCAGACGCTGCGCCAGCCAGGCGAATCGACCTGGCTGCGGAACTCGAAGGAGATGGCTCGCGCCATCAGCACCAGCAGGACGAGCATCAGCGCCAGGTAGAAGCCGCTGAAGACCGAGGCGTAGACGGCGGGGAAGGCCCCGAAGAGCGCGCCACCCGCGGTGAGCAGCCAGACCTCGTTGCCGTCCCAGACCGGTCCCACCGCGTTCAGCATCGTGCGCCGCTCGTCGTCTCCCTTGGCGCGCAAGTGCCAGAAGCCGACTCCCAGGTCGAAGCCGTCGAGGATCGCGTAGCCGACGAAGAGCACACCCACCAGGAAGAACCAGGTCACCTGAAGCGCCGTCATCCCGTCACCTCCGCACCGGAGGGCGGCTGCCCGCCGACTGGCTCCGGCCCCTTTCCGATCGCCCTGCCGAGCAGGAACAGCCAGAGGACGAACATCAACGAGTAGACGATCGCGAACATGATCAGCGACGCGAGGATCTCGCCGGCGGAGACCGATGGCGAGGCCACCTTGGCGGTTCGCATCGCCTCCACTCCGTACACGACCCAGGGCTGCCGTCCCACTTCGGCCGCCACCCATCCCAGCTCATTGGCGATGAAGGGCAGCGGAATCGACAGGTACAGGATGGTGAGGAACCAGCGGCTTTCGAAGAGCAGCCCGCGCCAGAGCAGGAAGGCCCCCAGCACGCCAATACCCGCGAAGTAGAATCCCAGCAGCGTCATCAGGTGGAAGGGGTAGAAGACGAGCGGCAGCGGCGGCCAGTCCTCCTCGGGGAACTCGTTCAACCCCTGGATCACGGTGTCGGGATTCAGATCGAGGAAGATCGACATGAAGTTGGGAATACCGATCGGGAAGTGGACCTTCTTTTCCTCGCGGTCGACGATCCCGAAGATCATCAGAGTCGGGTTTCTCTCGGTCTCGAAGAGGCCTTCGAAGGCCGCCATCTTGACCGGCTGCGTCTTCCACACCTGGTGCCCGTGGTAGTGCCCGAGCTGGATCTGGAGGATGGCTGCCACGACGGCGAACATCAGGGCCACCTTGAGGGACTGTCGGGCGAAGCCCTCGAACCTGGCCTTGCAGAGGTACCAGGCGCTGATCCCCATCACGAAGAAGGCGCCGGTGATGACGGCAGCGGTGATGGTGTGGAGGAAGCGCGGCACGGTGGACGGGTTGAAGACCGCGGCCCAGACATCGGTCAGCACCGCCTGACCGGTCACCGGGTCGATGGCGAACCCGGCGGGTGTCTGCATCCACGAGTTCACCACGATGATCATGAAGCCCGACAACGTCGCACCTGCCGCGACCAGGAGCGAAGCGACCCAGAGCACCCGGTCGGAGAACCTTCCCCAGCCGAAGAGGAGCACGCCCACGAAGGTCGACTCCAGGAAGAACGCCAGCACACCCTCCGCCGCCAGGGGGGCGCCGGCCATGGGGCCGACGAAGCGGGCGAACTCCGCCCAGTTGGTCCCCGACTGGAACTCCATGGTGATTCCAGTGGCCACCCCGATCACGAAGGAAATGGCGAAGAGCTTGGTCCAGAACCGGGCCTGCACCGCATCCGCCGGGTCGCCGGTCCGGCGATACCGGTTCATGAAATAGAAGACGATCCACCCCACGCCGATGGTGAGCGGGGGAAAGATGAAGTGGAATCCAATGGTCAGGGCGAATTGAATTCGTGCGAGCAGGACCGGATCCATGCCGAGTCTCCAAGTACTTTGTCAGCCCCAAGGTTAGGAATCCCTCCGGAAAACGCCATCCGGCAGCCGGCCAGCGAGGAACTCCTCCGAACTCACTCCTTCGTCAGACGAACGCCGTCGATTCCGAACTGGAAGTAGGGAGCGCGCGCGGCGGGATTGGCGCCGGTGACTTCGAGTCGCATCACGTCTCCGCTCCCGCGCAGTTCGACGAGGCCGAGGTCCAGCGGCTCCGTGGGGACCACGCCTCGGTTGGACCACAAGTCGATCTCTTCTCCGATCGGGACCCCGTTGAACGACACGGACACGATGCCGTAATCCACAGACCGGGTGAGGATCAGCTCGAGGCGATAGGGGCCCGGCTCCCGCTCTGGAAGCTCCAGATCGATCCAGTCACCCTGCCGGGCGCCGTGGGCAAACATCTGACCGTTCTTGGACCAACGCCCGGACGGGAAGTCGGTGGTGGGCTGGAGCCAGAAGGTGAAGTCGCGGCTCCGTGCGACCACGCGCATGTCCTCCGCTTCGACGGAGACCTCGGCGGCGGTCTGTTCCGTGCGCGGCGGACGCCCGGAGCCCTCCTTCAACACCGCGAGTGCAATCAGGCTGCCCACTGCGAGCAAGGCGATCCACAGAAACGCTTCGGCGAGATCGAGCGCCCGATCCAACCATCGCGACCGCTCGCTCTGCGACGTCGTCTCGTTGCCGTCCCGTTCCTCGGGCGCGTTCCCAGCTCGCCTTGTCTGGTTCACTTCTCCGCTCCCCCTGCTTCCCCTGGCTTCCCTCTCGTCACCGCGCCCCGGATCGCGAAGACCGCGTAGCCCGCCTCCTCGAGGATCAGCTCATGGTGCTCGCGAAAGTACCTCTCGGCCGCGCCGAAGTCCCTCAGCTCGCTCCTCCCGATGACCGCGAACTCCACGCCGTAGCGCTCCATCAGCTCCGCCGCTCGGGGCCCCCCCTGCAGCATCGCCCGGACGTCCCTCTCTACGGCCGAGTAATCGATGCCGTAGCTCGCGAGCCAGCCACGGTAGCCCAGAAGGATGGGCCGTCCGCCGAGCGGTGTCACCCAATGGTGGTGGTGGTCCGAGCACAGGACCAGCGAGAGGGGGTCGGAGACCGAGCGGAAGGCTTCCGCCAGCGCGATCTCCTGGTTCGACCACATGCGGACCGCGATCTCCGGAGTGCGTGTCAGGCGCCAGACCTCGAGGAAGCCCGAAGCGGTGGTAAAGAGGAAGAGAATCGCCGCCAGACACCGCGAGACGGCGCGCCTCTTCGACCACAGATGCTGAAGGTAGCGCGCGACGGGAATGCAGAGCAGAAGATGAGCCCAGGTGAGTAGCTTGGTGTTGTCCCACGCGTACGGCTGGAAGCGGAACAGAAAACACGCGACGAACAGGAGGACGCCCCCGATCACCAGGGGATCGCGGTAGTAGCGGAACCGGATGATCGAGACGACTGCAATGGGGAGGAAGACTCCCCAGTTGAGCCACAGAAAGAGCCACAGCGGACCGTGTTTCCCGTAGGTCGGATTCGCGAGCCATCCGGGCTGCCAGCGGATGAAGCCGGCGGTGCCCGCCTGGTCGTAGAAGAGTGCCAGGAGAACCAGCGAGGACAACGCCGCGGCAGCGGCGAACACCAGCCACCTCCGATAGTGGGAGAGGTCGGAGAGGAAGAGCATCCCACAGAGCAGGACCAGCGCCAGATACGAGTGGGCGTGCGTGACCAGGAGGAAGCTGGCGAGGACACCCAAGGCGGCGAGCTTGGCATTGGAGACGTTCTCGAAGCCGCGCCGGCGCCACCGCCAGACGCTGATCAACACCAGGAGCGCCAGCGGGACTCCAAGCAGCAGTGCTCGTTGGGGAAGGATCTCGGACGAGATGATGTTGATCCACTCGATCCCGTGTTGCGGCAGGTAGGTGTACTCGCGCGGAGGCAGACTCAACAGCCGCAGCGAGGGCTTGTGCGCCAGGTCGGCCGCGAATTGCAGGAATCCGGCGCCGCCATTGGTGAAGAAGAGCGTCGACGCGAGCACCGCCGCTCGCGAGGAGCCGAGAAGCAGCGCGTAGAAGAGGAAGAGAAGGCTGACCAGGGCCAGGGAGGCCGCGATGGAGGGCAGGACGAAGGCCCAGACCAGCTCCATCCCGGCCCGCATCAGGAGCCCGGAGATCGCATCCGCCAGGAAGGGATACGCGAAACCCGCGGTGGCGAAGACCGGGTTGATCGAGAACCAATCCCCGATGGGCCAGTAAGCGAAGACGTTGGCGTAGCTGAAGTGAACGGCCCAGTCCGCCCATACGGTGCGCCATCCCGCGTAGAGCCCATCGCTGCGCTCGAAGAGCATCCGCGGCCAGAGCAGGCAGAAGTAGAGGCCCCACGTCGCCAGAACGAACACCAGCCCGGGTGCGAAACCCGTCCCCTGCCTCGATCGATCGATGACGGTATATCCCCCCGGGTCCGTGATATCGGTACCCGCCGGCTGCGATGCGACGCTCAGGGTACAACATTTCGGGGCCGGCTCCGACTTCCCCGACACCGCGGCGAGGCAGCGGCCTGGCCGACCAGACCAGGAAGACCAGCCGGCGAAGGTCTGGGCCATGTGCTCCTGCGAGCGCCTGGTATCATGCGAATCTTCACTCGATGACCGGACGCACTCATGCCCAGCCACAACACGAGATTGCTGCTGATCCTGCTGACGCTCGGAGCGGCATTGCATCTCTTCAGGCTCGGCGAGCCTCAGAAGGTCGTCTTCGACGAGGTTCACTTTGGCGGCTTCGCCAGCGCCTACTGCGGAAGCGGGGAGTATTTCTTCGACATTCATCCCCCCCATGCCAAGCTCCTGATCGCTGGCGTCGCCGCGTTGGGGGGATACCGCGGCGACCAGTCCTTCGAGAAGCTGGGAGAGCCCTACACCCGGGTCTCGCCCGCCCTTCTCCGCCTGGTACCCGCCCTGGCGGGCATTCTGATCCCCGTGGTCCTTTTCGGCCTGATGCTGCAGCTGGGCGCCTCGCCGATGGCCGCCTTCCTGACCGGTCTCGCCATCCTGCTCGACAACGGTCTGCTCCTCCAGACGCGCGTCATCGCATTGGACGGGATCCTCCTCGTCTCCATTTTCGGAGCCCTCCTCTGCTATCTCGCCGCCGCGAACAGCGCCAACCGTGTTCGGCGCACCGGCTTCGCGCTCCTCGCCGGCTTTCTCGCGGGTCTGGCCGTCGGCAGCAAGTTCACCGGCCTCGTCGCCATCGGGTTGATCGGCCTCTGTATCGCCGTGGAATTCCTCCGAAGGCCTACCTGGAAGCGCTTCCGGGTAGCGGCCAGCCACAGCGTGTGGGTCCTCTCCGGCGCCATCGCCGTATACGCCGGCGGCTGGGCCCTCCACTTCGCGCTGCTGACGGAGCCCGGCTACGGCTACTCCTTCGCCATCCCGAGCGGGGATTTTCTCTCCGACACCGTCCACCTCCACCGCGTCATGTTCGGCGTGAACTATGGACTGGCGGCGCCGCATCCGGACTCGAGCGCCTGGTGGAGCTGGCCGCTGATGCTCCGGCCGATCTTCTACTGGAGCGGCTCGAAGACAACGCTCTACTTTCTCGGCAACCCGCTCCTGTGGTGGGGATCTTCTCTCGGCTTCGTCGTGGTCACTGCGAATCTCGTCCTGCTGAGGGCGACCGATCTCGAGCTACCGCACGCGGCGAAGCTTTCCCCAGCTCGGCTGTGGATTCCCCTCGCGGGATACCTGATGGCGTTCCTCCCGCTTGTGTTGGTCCCGCGCGTACTCTTCCTCTACCACTACCTGACGCCGCTCCTCTTCGGCCTGTGCGCCGTCCTTCTCTGGCTCGACCACGTGCGTTGGACCAGAGTGGGGACCTGGACCGCACAGCGCTGGAGCTTCTTTGCGGTGATCGCCGCGCTCGTGGTCGGCTTCCTCGCGATCAGTCCGTTCACCTTCGCCTACGTCCACGCTCCCGAGTACCAGCGCAGTGTGCTCCATCTGCTCTCGAGGTGAGTGGCGAAGCGGGCCGCTGAGGGACGTCGGTATCCACTACCAAGCCGCTCAGCCGTCCGCCGCCTCGTCTTCGCTCGGGCCCCGCGCGGTCTCAGCGGAACGCTCCGCGACGATGTAGTGAGCCTCCGGTCTCTGCGCGCTCAGCATCTCGCCGAGAAGGCCGGTGACGATGCACTGAAAGCCCAGCAGCATCAGCATGACGCCGATGACGATGGCAGCGATGTGGGTCTGGAAGGTCTCGCCCGTCAGCTTCAAAATCAGCACGTAGGCCTCGAGCAGGACCCCCAGGGCGAAGGGAAAGAGCCCCATCGTGGCCAGGAAGTGCAGCGGTCTCTGCGAAAACCGGGTGATGAACCGCACGGTGAGCAGGTCCAGGAGCCCCGTCCAAAAGCGTCTGGGACCGTACTTGCTCTCTCCGTACCTCCGCTTGCGATGCGAAACCCCCTCCTCGGCCACACGGAACCCCTTCGAGAAGGCGAGCTGCGGGATGAAGCGGTACATGTCGCCGTAGAGATTGAGGCTCTGCGCCACCGCGCGGCGCATGACCCGGGAGCCGCTGTTGGAGTCGCGCAGCTCCAGGCCGAAGGTCCAGCGCACCAGCGCATTGAAGACCCGGGAGGGGATGGTCTTGCGGGGTTCGTTCTCCAGCCGGTGCATCTTCCATCCCACGACGAGGTCATTGCCCTCGTCGAGCTTGGCCAGCAGCCTGGAGACCTCGGCGGGATCGTCCTGAAGGTCGGCGTCGAGCGTGACGACGACCTCCCCCTGCGCGGCTCTGAAGGCGGCCGAGTAGGCGGCGGACTTCCCGAAGTTCCGCACGAAGCGGATCAGCCGCACGCGCCCGTCACGCCGCTCGAGCTCGGCGAGCCTCTCGCCGGTACCATCGGTCGAGCCGTCGTCGACGAACAGGATCTCGAAGGTCTCCCTGCGAGGCTCGAGCGCGGAGATCACCTCCTGGTACAGCTCCTCCACGCAGTCTGCCTCGTTATACGCGGGAATCACGACGCTGTAGTTCATACCGTGTCTCCGCTCGCTGGACACCGCTCCCCGCATACGATAGCGCTCACGGGACGTCGCGGTGCCGGCAGCTCCAGCTCTACCCGGGGGACTTTGACGAGCTGGACTTGGTCGGGTACCCAGGGACTTCGAGCTCCCGCGGATAGGGTGGGGCGAGGACTCGAGGTGCGAATGCCTTTTGGGGATGTGCTGGCACAGGAGAGGCCGACTCGACTGCGAACCGCCGATGGCGTGGCGGCAACGGTGGGAGGAAGCTGGCTTCAGAACCTGGTCCTCAGGATCGTGGGAATTCCCCATCTCGGAGCGAGAGTCCGGGCCCGGGGTGTAATGTCTGCTCTGACCAGCCACCCGGGAGAGGAAATCCTCGACGCGGGTTGTGGCCCCGGTGTCACCAGCCTCACCCTGGCCCGACAGGGATACAGAGTCACCGCGATTGATAGCGATCCGGCGAAGATCGAGACCCTGAGACTACTGGGACGCTCACGGGGCCAAAGCCTGGCCCCCCAGCTCGCCACCGTCTGCGACCTGCCGTTTCGCGACTCGTCCTTCGACAAGGTCCTCTGCGCGGAAGTCCTCGAGCACGTCGAAGACGACCGACGGGCCGTGTCAGAACTCGCCCGTGTCCTCCGTCCGGGGGGAGTTCTGGTGATCACGGTGCCTTCCGAGCAATCGATCGCTCACGCCTACGAAGACGAGTTCGGCCACGCCCGGCCGGGCTACACGTCGGAGAGTCTGCTTTCGCTTCTGAGAGAACACCACGTATCGCCTCTGAGCTGCAGGAGCTACCTGCGTTCGCGATTTGGCGAATGGGCGTGGCAAGCGAATCACCGCCTGTTTCGATCAAGGGTGTTGACCGTCACAAGCTTCTATCCCCTATTCTGGGCGTCCCTGCTATGCGATCGACTTCTCCCCGCTGACAAACCGGGATTGGGATACATCGCAGTAGCCCGCCGGGACGTTCGGAGCAAACCTCTGGTGTAGATGCCGGATTACGGAGTCTTGGAGGCGTAGTCGGGAAGTCGACCGCGGAACCGGGGACGGCGCTACTCCTCCTGGATCCACCAACGCTTCCGGTCGAGGTGCACCACGATGCTGCCGGGCTCCACCGAGAGCTTCTCTGCATCGACAAAGCGCAGGTTGGTGGACCTCTCGGTCTCCCGGGAATAGCTCCGGGTCAGGAACCTGACCGCGCGGGCGGGCAGGTAGGCCCCTCGCTCCGCGCGCACGACCACCTTGCGCCGGTGCGGAGGAAGTGCCTCGAGGAACCGCGCCAGCTCGGTCACGTGCGCCTGAAATCCATACCGGGTTCTCGCGTCTGAAGCCCATTCGTGGAAGTAGAAGCGGTAGGTGCGCCCGGCCAACAGCAGCAGCGCGGCGGCGGCCAAGAAAAAGAAGCGCGCGTCGTAGCGGCCGGGATTTGAGTGCGGCGGCGCGCCGGTATAGAGCCGCTGCGCCAACTCCTGCGAAGACGAAGATCGGCGTCGCCGACAGCAGGTAGCGGGTCGCTCCCGGCCGGGCGAGGACGGCGGGGATCAGGCCAATCAGTAGCCAGGCCAGCAGCAGCACCGCAATGCGGGGCGGAGCCATCGCGTCTCCGCGGTCCCGCGCAGTCGCGCGCGAATCGCAGCGTGACCGTGGAGAATGAGTCCCAGCCCCAGCAGAACGGAAATCGGCCAGAAGACCTGCGGGTTCCCGGTCAGGTTGTGCCTCGGAATCGTGCTCCCCTCCCGGAAGAGCTGTGAGAGCGTCCACGAGAAGTTATGGGCCAGCGCCCGGAGGGGCTCCGAGTCGCCCAGCGAGGAAGCCTGCGACATCCTCCTGGAGAAGTGCTCTGGATGTTCCAGGAAGTAGCTCGCGAGCGGCCAGGCGGCGAGCGACGCAGCGGCGGCGAAGAAGGCCGCGACCAGCGTCGCGACGAGGGCAAAGACCAGGTGCCTGCGATTCACGGTTCGTTCACGTATCCGAGCGCCTTCAGCTGCCGCTCGAGCTCTTCGCCGGGTCCCGATCCGGAATCGACGTCCGTCGCCAGGAGGCTGTCCTCGAGCCGCACGACGACGATTCGCGCCCCGTTCTTGGTCGGACGCCCGAGCTTCTTCTCGTTGAACTCGGCCGGGGGGAGCCGTTCCTCCTCTGTGTCGGGGACGACAAAGGGACGACCTCCCGGATGCGCCCCGCTGCGCCCCAGCGAGATCAACGAAGTGGGCACCGGGCTTCCATTCAGCTCGAGCTCCGCGATCACCGGGCCCTCGCCCGTCTCGACCCCGAACCCCAGCAGCGCCTTCGGCGCCTTCAGTGTGAAACGGACCACGCCGCCGCCCTTGCCGAAGCGAAGCGAGAGTCTCCCCGACCTGCCGTCCGAAGCGGGCCAGAGAAAGTCGCGCACGCGGCGCTCCCAGGTACTTCCGCTCACCAGCTCGAATGATCCGCTGAGCTCCGGATCGGCCGCTGCGGGGCCCGCGTCGAAATAGAGCAGGTAACGGCCTGCCTGCGAGCGCACGACGTGCTCCGCCAGCTCGTCGTGCAACGCGAGACCTCGTTCCAGCTCTTGCGCAAAGAGGTTCGAGGTCTCCTCGGGATCCTCGCGGAGATCGTATAGCTGGTGATTCTGGGCGGGGAGGGGCGAGCGCGGCGAGCCGGATCCCGTCCCACTCGAGTTGTAGATGTACTTGTAGCCGCCGCGTTCGATCGCGAATCGATCGATGCCGTAGAGCAGACTGCTCGCCACCAGTGCGCGGTCGCCCCGCCTCGCGCATCCGGCGGCCCGGGGAAACAGAGACCGCGCTCTCCAAGTCTTTGGAGTCTCCAAGCCCGCGAACTCCAGGACGGTCGGCGCGATGTCGCTGACGGCCACGGCTTCGAGGACCTCCTCTCCAGATCCTGTGAGACCCGGCGCGTAGACGACCAGGGGCACCGCCAGCAGCTCATCGTAGAGGGAGTGCCCGTGTTCGTAGGCTTCGTGTTCCCAGAATTCCTCCCCGTGATCCGCGGTGATCAACAGCAGGGAGCGGCCCGGCTGCTCGGTGCTCCGGAAGGCCTCGAAGATCCTTCCCAGCTGGGAGTCGGCATAGGCCAGCACCGCATCGTACAGCTCGCGATACGCGGCTCGCTCCTCCGCGTTGAGCTCCAACTGGTGCATGACCACGGCACGGAACAGGTCGAAGCCCTGCTTCCCGCGGATCTCCCCGCCCCGGGATCGCTGCACAAACCGCTCGATGAACGCCGGGTTGGGCATATAGGGCCCGTGGGGATCCATCAGGTGAACGAAGAAGAAGCGGTCGTGGCTGCGCGGCTTCGAGAGGTGGGTGACGACGTCCTCCACCGCTGCGTCCGAGGCGTTCTCGGTGCTTCGGGTCCCGTAGTCGATGAAGGTCGAGAAGCCCTGGTGCAAACCGTAGGCGCGGGTCAGGTACGGGTTGTTGATCCATGCACGGGTCTCCCAGCCCGCGGAGCGCAGTCGCTCGGCGATGGTGAGAGCCCGCGCCGCCAGGGGACTCTTCTCTGCCGCATTCGTCGACGCTCTCTCTCCCGCCCGGTGTTCGGCCGGCTCCAGGCCGGTGAACATCGACGCGAAGGAAGGAAGCGTCCAGGAAGAGGGAGCGACCGCGCGTCGATAGGTCACGCCCTTGCTCGCGATGGCAGCGAGGTGGGGTGTCGTCTCACGCTCGTATCCGTAGAGCGACGTGTATCTGGCGGAGACGGTGTCGAAGACAAGCAGCACCACGGTCTTGCCCGAGTCGCGGCGGCTGGAGATGCGCGGCTGGCTCCACACCATGCCGGCCTCTGGCAAGCGCTTCAGCGCTCCGGACGGCGAGCCCTTCATCTCCCGCCCGCGCGTCACCAGGCTGATCGTGATGCGCTGGCCGGCGAACCGATCGAGCTCCACCTCGGCGTCGTACCAGCCCTTTCGTCCGCCGCGTGAACCCGGGGAGGTGTCCCGATAGAGAGCGACCGTCTCTCCCTGTGCAGTGGTCGCTTCCACTGCGAAGGATAGAGGGGCCTTCGCGCCCCGCGCCTGAGCGGCCGGAGTCAAGCCGTAGCCAAAGGAGAGCACCGCGCTCTCGGGGACATTCACGTCGAAGTGCAGGGTGGAAGGAGCTGGAGCGTAGATCGCGTAGCGCAGCTCCGTCGCCGTGAAGTGGGCTGGGTGGGGGAGCTCGAGGGCGACCTTCAGGGGATGCGGCTTTCCGGCGCCCTGGTCCAGTGACTGGAACCGCCTCTGGATTGGCTCGTGGATCGCGGTGAGCCGGATATCGTCGAACCCGATCTCGCCAAGAGCTTGATGCGGCTTGCGATCGTCCCTGGCGCGACTGAGATCGAAGCTGATCACCATGTGGGTCGCGTTCTGGTCGACCCAGAAGCGATCGTTCACGCGGGCCCACGGCCTCGAGCTGCCGCGGTCGGGGATCGAGAAGGAAGCGGGACCCCGGCGAAGCCGCGCCCGCCGCTCCAGCTCGGGATCGGCCAGGACCTCCGCAGCGCGATCGAATTGATCCGCGCCAAGCCGATATAGGATGATCGAGGCTCCTCCGGATTCGACGTCGCCGCGGCGCGAAACGCCACCGCTCGAGACGCGGTAGGAGAGCTCGTACGTGCGCACCGGAAAAACGCGGATCGGACCGGTCCGGAGGCTCACGCCGTGATCCGCTGGGCCGCGGAGTCGCACGGTGCTCGAGCCGCCGGCCTGCGCGTCATCGGGCACGATGGCGACCTTCTTCTCGACCGCCTCGGCATCCACCCCGATTCCCCCGAACGGAGCGAGCCCCCCGAGCGTTCCATCCTCGAAATCGACAGAGAGGAGCGTCTCCACCCTTGGTGCGGGAGGGTTCTCCAGCAGGCTACTCGCCAGTCCCTCGAAGCGGGCGGTCGCTAGACAGTCGAACAGGTCGAGCCGGCAGCCCGGCTCGAGCGATCGGGGCTCCCCGCCGCAGGCGGCCAGGGCCACCGAGACGGCGACGGCCAGCCAGAGTCGCCTGATCACTCCCAGCGCCATGTCTCCTTCTTTCCGGCTCTGCAGCTTCGCTGCCAGCCCAGGAGAAGAGGTGTCCTCTCCTCCGATCGACCGGATTATCATCACAGGATCCACTACCGTAATCAACCGAGCGGATGATTCGGAGGACGGCAGCCAAGATGCCGGACCGCAGCGCTACACCCATCCGGAGCAATCTGTTTCCATTCCTCCTGGCGGCACTCATCTGTCTCTCACCCGCCACACTCGTCTGGCCCTTCTTCTTCCCCGATCGGCTCGACTACCTGCTCACCAATCAGTCCGATGTCTCCTTCCCCCGGCAGCTGGCAATCTACACTCTGGTCTCCTTCCTGCTGGTGGGCTCGTTCTACCTCTACCGCTGGGTTCGCCGGGGGGTCGGGGGGTTCGCCGGCGTCGTGGAGAGCACGCGTTCCTGCAACTCCACGCTTCTCATCCTGCTGGCCTGTCCTCCCCTGGCTGCCCTCGCCGCTCCCGCCATCGAGTCGAAGGATCCCTTCTTCACCCTCCTCCTGGTAACCCTCGTTGCGCTCATTGCGGTGACGAGCGTCTACGAACGGGCGGGAGTGGAGGGCCGCCTCACGACCCTTTGGAAAGGCGCGAGCGGCCGGAGGGAGGCCCTCCTTCTGCTCGCCGTGGTCGCGGCCGCAGGAGCCTATGCCGTGGCTTTGTCCTGGTTCTCCATCCTGAACCATCGCTACCTCAACGTGGCGTCCTTCGATCTCGCCATCTACGACAGCCTGGTGTGGAACACCAGTCACGGCCGCTTCCTCGCCAGCAGCCTGGTACGCGGCGGCACCCACATGAGCGCTCACTTCGACCCGCTGCTGGCCCTGTTGGTGCCTTTCTACCGGCTGGCGCCGAACGCCGAGACCCTTCTGATCTTCCAGTCGGCCTGGCTCGCGAGCGCAGCCATCCCGCTCTTCCTGCTCTCCCGAAGGGTCCTCGGGGCCGGCTGGATCTCGCTGGTATTCGCGGGGGCGTATCTTCTGCACCCCGCCCTGCATGGGATCAACCTGTACGAGTTTCACTCGCTCGCTCTCGTCGTGCCGCTCGTGGTCTGGTCGATCTACTTCCTCGAACGCGGCAGCTGGTGGGGCTACTGGATCGTTCTGTCGCTGATCCTGCTGACGCGAGAGGACATGGCGTTGCTCTCCTGTGGGATTGGCCTATACGTCGCAGACTCGCTGCGACGACCCAAAGCCGGGATCGCAACCGTCTTCTACGCCCTGCTGTACTTCTCGATCGTCAAGCTCTTCGTCATGGCCGAACCTGCCATCTTCATGAGCGGCAAGGGCGATTCCTACGGCTACCGGACCCACTTCGAGCAGCTGATTCCCCGCGAAGGCGGCGGGGCCATCGACTTCTTCCTGACGCTGGTGACGAACCCCATCTTCGCCCTGCGAGTCGCTCTCGAAGAGGCCAAGCTCCTCTACCTCGTACAGATCCTGCTTCCCTGCCTCTTCTTGCCCCTCTTCGCCCGGAGCCGTCAGATCCTGCTCGCGTACGGTTTCGTCTTCTGCCTGCTCTCCTCGAAGATCGGACCCCACTCGATCCACAAGCAGTACAGCTCGGTGTTGCTCCCCTTTGTGATGGTCCTGTTGCCATACGGGCTCCGCGAGCTGGCGGATTCCAAGAGACTCGAGGGGTTCGGCCTGGACGGAGTGCGTTTGAGACGCGCCCTGACGGTCGGCGTGGCGGTGGCGGCGCTGCTGGTATCGTGGAAGTTCGGAGCATTCGTTGAGAACCGCTCCTTCCGCGTGGCGCATTGGCGCCCGCCGGTGCACTTCAAGCCAGCTGAGAAATTGGAGAAGGAACAGGCGCGCTACGCGTCCATCGCGGAGCTGGTGGCACTGATTCCGGCCTCCGCATCCGTCTCCGCCACCCGATTTCTGCTCCCCCACGTGTCCAACCGCGCGGAGGTACACATCTTTCCGCGCGGCGGGCACGCCGACTACCTCCTGGTCCAGCTGAAAACGCTGGGGGAACGGGATCGGCGCGGGTTTCACGCGAAGCGAAAGAGCGAGGACTTCGAGGAGATCGGGAGCGGGGAGGGAATCGTGCTGCTCAAACGGGTGCGGCCTGCGAGAACCAGGGAGCGCGGGAAGTGAGATCCCGCTCCCTACTTCATCACGAGCTGTCCGCCGCGTCCACGGCTCCCCGTTTTCGTGCTACCGCGATCAGCCAAGGAAAGCAGGTATCGATGGCAACGAATGAGAAGTGTCGTGTGACGAGGTCACGAAAGCTTCCAGGAGAGAACTGCTGAACGTGCTCGGGGTGGTTTCCCCAGTTCGTCAGGTATTTCCCACGGAGAAGATTGCCAAGACGGAAGTAGGGCTCCCAGGGGACAGAAACCACCACGTAATCGCTGGAGGCCGCAGCGATCCGCTCGAGAGCCAGGTCGGGCTGGTCCAGGTGTTCGAGCACCTCGACGCACAGCGCCAGGTCGGCAACCGTGCCTTCCGGGTGACCGTCCAGAATGTCGCCCTCGTGAAATTCGAAGCTGGGGTTCGACGCCCGCGCCATGCGAATCGCCTCGCCGCTGGCGTCGATTCCGACGTAACGAACGTCGGACAGAACGCGGCGAATCTCGCCGGCGACCACCCCTTCTCCGCATCCGAGGTCGATGATGATCTTCGGATGGATCTCGACGATCCGGGCGCACAGGTGATCCAGAAACCGCCGAATCACCTTGCGCATGAGCGGATTCCGTGTCTGATACTTCTGGTAGTTGCTCGAAGTCACCGGCCGATCTCGCCCCGCGGCCCCCTGTGCTTGGCCCCTCGGAGGCCGATCGTACACGGAACTGCACCAACGATGCCAGGCGGCGCGGCTCCCGTGGGTATGTATGATGTTCGGAGCAACTGCTTGCTCCACAGGCAGGAACTACCGGAAGACTGGCTATCATCCCCACCGTAGCGAGGAGATAGATAGCGGGTGGCTGAGCGAACCGAACGAGCCGTGCGCGTCACGATCGTCGTCCCGGCGTACAACGAGGCCGAGCGTCTCGATCCGGCGGCCTTTCTCCAGTTCGCCGCCGAGCGCGACTGGCTCCGCTTCCTCTTCGTGGACGACGGGAGCCGCGACGGCAGCCGCGACCTCTTCGCGAGCATGGAGCGGGAATCTCCGGCGCAGGTCCAGGTGCTTGGCTTCGCAGAGAACCAGGGAAAGGCGGAGGCGGTACGCCGCGGCCTGCTCCTGGCGCTGGAAGGAAAGGCCGACCTCGTCGGATTCTGGGATGCGGACCTGGCGACGCCCCTTGGCGAGATCGATGGTTTCGTGTCTCGGTTCGACCCCGACCCGGACCTCGAGATGGTGCTCGGATCGCGTGTGCGGTTACTCGGGGCGGACATCGAGCGGGATCCAGCGCGCCACTACCTGGGTCGCATCGCAGCGACTCTGGCGTCCGCCATCCTCGGCATCGCGGTCTATGACACCCAGTGCGGTGCCAAGCTGTTTCGTGTGAACGAGACTCTTCGATCGATCCTGGCGGAACCGTTTCTCACGCGCTGGATGTTCGACATCGAGATATTGGCGCGCTGGCTGCAGCTCCGCGCAGCGGACAGAGGGCGGGTCGCGCGATTCATCCGGGAGGCGCCCGTGGCGTCCTGGTGTGATGTCTCGGGGTCACGGCTCAAGCTCCGGGACTTCGCGCAGGTGCCGCTGGATCTATGGAAGGTCCATCGACGCTATCGAAGCTGATCGCCGCTCGATTCCGAGGTCATGTCCCCACAGGGAATAGCGTCGAGTCCGCGCTCGCCTACTTCTCGGCGCCGTCAGCCTCCTTCTTGGGCTGGGACGGAGCTTTCTCGCGCGCCTTCGGCTCGGGAGGGGACTCTGGGACCGGCGTCCAGAACTGCCCCGCCTCATTCTGAAGCGACGTCGTCCAGGTCTGACCCGTCACCTGGTCGAACCGGAACATCTGGCGAGCCATGGGAATCGCCAACATCTGGAACCGGACGGGGGTCTTTTCGCTGCTCTCACTCGTCTGCGCGGGTCCCGGTGTGCCGGCGAGCCCGAAGCCCTGGGCAACCTGCAGCATCAAGCAGGCAGCGATTACCGTCAGAACGGTCTTCGCGTAGGTGTCCATTCCAGTCACTCCCCTCGAATTCGTCGCTTGGGCCGGGCGCCGACGACACCGCCGCTCCCAGCCTTCAAGGCGAAACGCCCACGGTAAGGGAACGCAGCCCGGCGGGCCAATCCTCGCCTCGAAACGTTCAGGTTCGCTCCCGCTCAACCGATGGGTAGGATCAGGGAGACGCAGTCCGCGTCTCCCCCGGGGGATCAATGGACTACCGGCGCCTCGCCCTCATCCTGGACGACGAAGCGGGCCAGATCGGTGAGCTGGCCCTGCGACTCGTGCGCATGGGCGTCAACGTCCACTACGCCAACGACTTCGACGAGACCGTCCTTCTGGCGCACCAGGCAGCGGACGACGTCGGCGCCGTCATCGTACCGAGCGGCCGGGCTACGGACTGGCTCCCGATGATCCTGAAGCGGCTCCACCTGCCGCCGGCCGCCATCGTCCCGGCGGGTGAGCGGCCCGATGACGCCACCATCGAGTCGCTGCGTTCCCAAGAGGTTCGCTGGGCCTTGTGGACACTGGACGACGACCGCACCGTGCGATTCGTGGTGACGGCTGCGATGTCGGAGACGGACGACGCCGAGATCCGCTTCGACCTGCGCGTGCCCACCGAGCTCGAGGGCAGCGTGCAGCGCGGCCCTCTCGACCGACCCTGCCAGATTCGCAACCTGAGCGAAGGCGGCGCGCTCGTCTCGCTCGAGCCCCTGGTGCCGGTGGGAAGCCGCATCACGATCCACCTCGACCTGGGCGATACCTCGCTCTTGCTGCGTGCAAAGGTCGCCTGGTCCACGGAGTCCATCGAGGCCCAGCCGGCGGAAGCCGACCCCGTGATGGGCCTCCGGTTCGACGATGTCGACCCCGAGGCTCGGGGCGTGCTCTCGCGCTTCCTGGCAGGGCAGCTCCGACGCTTCCACCTCTGAAGTCCCCCCCTCCGGAGTGGGCAGCGGCTCCGGATGGCGCCGCATCCGAGGGAACCAGTGACTCGGTCGGCGTGGCAAGGCAGCGGGGGTCTCGTATCGTTGCTGCGCCATGGGGCACCGTCGAAGGGCACTCGCCTTCTGCATGGGACTCTTGGCGGCCGCCCCTTCGGCTGCCGACGAGCTGGCGGTGGCGCGCGCCCATCTCCGCGGCTCGGGAGGCGATGAGACTGCCGGCGCGGTGTTCTTCCTCTCCGTGGAGCACCCACCGGGCGCCGTCGCCGTCGGGGCCGCCCACTCCTTCGATCGCTCCAAGCTCGCCGAGGCGGGCGAGGTGGAATTCTGGCTCGGAAAGAGCAAGGAACGCGTGGCCGTCGCCAGTCGCTACTACGCCAGGCCGGGGCGCGCTTTCTACGGGCCGGGAGCGACGCTCCGCGACGATTTCGTGATCTTCGCGCTGGCGTTGCCACCACAGGGCGTACGCATCCTCGCCCCGGCAGAGCAGCTGCCACGAAACGGCGATCGCGTGCGCATCCTCGGCATCCCCTCGCAGGGAGACCGCCCACAAGCGGAGCTTCTCGGCTCCGTGGTGCGCAGCGAAGCGATGCGTATCGAAGTCGATCTGGAAGCCCCGGGCGATCTGCGCGGCTGGGGTGGCGCGCCGGTCCTGGAGGCAGACGGGGATCGGGTGCTGGGTCTGCTGCAATCGGCCTGGCCGAGCGACGAGGGGATGCGAGCCGGGGTGGGACCGATCAGCGGTGTGACGGAGACCCTGTCCCAGCCCTTCGAAGGGGGGATCGGCCGGCTCTTTGCCACGCTGGCCCCGGTGCCGAGCGCGGCCACCGGACACGAGGCGAGACGACGCGCAGCCACTGGCTCACCGTTCGGGGACCAGGCGCCCGGAAGGAGCGCCGCGGAGGTGCTCGCCGCCGTGACTCGCGCGGAAGCCGAGCCCCGGACTCTCCCACCGAGATCGCTTCAGCTGGAGATCGAGCACCCCCTCGCCGGCGCCATCGTGGGCGATGCGGCGGGAGTCTTCGTGGCCGGGCGCGCCCAGGCGCTGCGGGGGGAGAACCGCCGCTTCGACATCATCATCGTGATCGACACCTCGGGCTCGACGAACGACCCCACCGGCGTCGACGTGGACGGGGACGGCGTCGTCGGAATGCCACTCCGGGGAGCGAGCCCGGTCTCCCCAAACTACGGGAGCACGGATCCCGGCGACTCGATCCTGGCCGCGGAGGTGGCAGCAGCGGGGAAGCTGATCGGCGGACTCGACCCGCGAGGCACACGCGTCGGTCTGGTGACCTTCGCCGGCGAGCTCGTGGCGACCCGCCCCGGATTCCTGAGCCTCACCCGTGTGCACCGTGCGGCTCTCACCGAACAGCCCCTGACCTTCGACTACAAGCGGGTCCACCGCGCGCTTACCGAGGTGCGCGAACGTGGGCCTCGCGGCATGACCCACATGGCCGCCGGCGTCGACCAGGCCAGCGTCGAGCTCCTCGGCCTCACGGGCTCGCTCTCGACAGCCGATCCCAACAGCGAAAAGATCATCCTCTTCTTCACCGACGGGGCGCCCACCTTGCCGCATTGGGACTCCGAGGCGGGCAACGTGTCGGCCGTCCTTCAGTCGGCCCAACGTGCGCGGCGCGCCGGAGTCCGGATCCACTCGTTCGCCATCGGGCCCGAGGCGCTCGAGGGCCCCATCTCCACCGTCGAGATGGCCGCCATCACCGACGGACTCTTCACGCCGGTGCGCGACCCCGGACGCCTGGTTCGATTCATCGAGGACGTGAGCTTCGCCAACATTGCGGAGGTGAAGGTCCGCAACATCAGCTCGGGAGAGAGCGCCTTCCTGGCCCGCATCCACGCGGACGGCTCCTGGGACGCGCTCGTCCCGCTGCAGGAGGGGGAGAACCGGCTCGAGGTGGGTGCGCGCTCGAGCGACGGGGCCGAGGCGATCCGTCACGTCACCGTGCACCACGTACCCGGCGCCGACAGCCCCTTCCTCCCCGCCGAGCTCGTCCCCAAGCACAACGAACTTCTCGAGGCGCGGCTGGCAGCACTGCGTCATGACCGCCTCGAAGCCGAACGCCAACGCCACGAGGAGATGCGCCGCGAGCTGGTTCTCGAGATCGAGCGCGAGCGCGCCGCCGCGGTCGAGCAGGCCGCCCGCCAGCGCAAGGAGCTACAGCTCGAGATCGAGGAGCCAGGCGCGCCTTAGCCCGTATTTCTCACCAGGTCGCGCAGCGAGGGCGCCGAGAGTGCCGCAGATTCGCGGCCCTCGGACCGGAGGGGGCCGAAGGCGTACTTGGCAGTACGTCGAGGCGGCCGGAGGGAGAAGGTCGCGAATCTGCGGTGCTATCGGCGGCCGCAGTAGCGAATTGGTGAGAAATGCGGGCTACATGCGCCCTGGGGCTGGGACTAGTCGGGAGGCGGCGGAGGCGGGAGCCCCGCCGGCGGAGGGGGCACGTACCGGGGAGCGCTGCGGCGCGGCAGGGCGTAGGCCGGCCGCGGCTGATACGGGCGCACGGATCCCCTCGCCATGGGGATCTGGTTGCCGTTGGCGTACATGCACTGCAGGTAGCTGTTGTCGTAGCGGGACTGAACCGAGGCACCGGCCCAGTCACCCCGCGCGGCGCCCGCGAAAGATCCCATCAGGAGGCCGCTTCCAGCGCCGATCGCAGCACCGGCCGCCGGCTGGCCCACGGCGGCGCCGATCACCGCGCCCGAGGCGGCGCCCACGCCCGTGGCAATGGCCGCGGTGGTGACCCCGCTCCCCGCGGCGGTCCAACCCGGGGTGGTTCCGGTCTGCCGCAACGCCCAGTCGCGGCAGATGGCGTCGTCATTCTGGAACTGCGGAAAGCTTCGCCCGCTGCCCGGGAGCACCATGACGCTCGGCCCCGGCGGCACCGTCGCGCAGGCGCTGAGCAGGAAGCCGGCGGTCAGGGTCAGGGCACACTGTTTGAGCACGGCCATGGCGAGCGCCTCCGCTATTCCATCCTCGGTGGGACCTGCACCCACCGCTCCGGACACGACGGGACGTCAGGGTAGTAGCCGCCGGCGCTCTCGCAGTAGTACCAGTAGGACGGAGGCAGCGCGGCCACCGGCTCCCGCTGGACGTAGACCGGCTGCTCCATCACGACTACGCGCGGCGGAGGAGCGTAGATGGGGCGCGGGCCGTACCAGGCCGGACGCGGACCCCACCAGCCCGGACCTGGGCCCCACCAGAGTGGAAAACCGAGGCCAATTTGGATGCGAGTCGAGGGGCGGCCGTGCCCGTACCAGCCATGTCCGTGCCCGCCGTGGCCCCGCCAGCCGTGACCCCCAGCCTGGCTCGGCAGCTGCATCAGGAGAAGGACCGCCACCACTACCAACACCCCGCAAGCCGCTCTCTTCATGGCTCTCTCCTCACCCCTTTAGACCCCTGTAGCACTGTGACGGATTACATGACAAGAAATTCGCGTCCGATCCCCGCCCCTGTCCCCGGGGGCGGGGACGGGCTACCCCTCTCGAGCACCGGATTTCGGCTGGATCTCACTTGGCCGTATAAGGAAATTCGCTCCCATGGAAAAGGCTCAGAAGAAGGTCGTCGTCGATTTCATCAAGGCATTCAGCTGCGCCTATTCCGTCACCAAGAATCTGAGCCAGGAGCTTGGAGGCGAGATCGATCCCATGCTGCTCCGATCGGTCGTCGGGTTCAGCTCGGGCATCAGCACCATGGGAGACACCTGCGGCGTGGCCAACGGCGGTGTCGCGGTTCTGGGAAAGAAGTACGCCGGGCTTCCGTCCGATCGGCTCTATCTGCTCTGTGCCGAGTATTTTCGAAGGCTCGAGGGGAGAGTCGGGACGCCCAACTGTGGAATCGTTCACGGCGGAAAGCACCTGGCCCGCAACTTCCGCAGAGCGATCCTCACCGGAAAGACGATCAAGTGCGTCGAGGTCCTGGCGCACGGCGCCCAGGTGCTGAAGGAGCTGGATCACCTGGCCGGCGAGGGAGACTTCTCTTTCGCCGAGCCGCAACGGGCCGAGTGCATCGGCTCTGCGGCCCGATGCTTCGAAGAGCGGTGCTTCCACTGCTCTCGGACGGTGATCTCGGGACTGGCCGAAGCACTGGATGCCCCGGTCGAACACGTTCTGGATCCCTCCAAGGGATTCATCGGCGGGATCGGTTTCAACGGAACCGTCTGCGGAGCGATTTCGGGAGGCGTGCTCTGTCTCGGCCTGCAGTCGGGTGTGGACCTCAGCGGGTCGGGATACGGAGATGCCGCGGGGATCGTCTTTCACGGCCTCTTGAAGAGCGACCGGATCTTCGAGGATGAAAAGAGGTTTCGTCCGGCAAAGCTGTTCGACGGATGCAAGCGGCTCTATCAGACCGTGGAGAGAGAATTCGGCAGCGCGCATTGCCGGGAGATCCTGGGCCTGAAGCTCGACGAGCCGGGCGGAATCGAGCAGTACGAAAAGGAAGAGAAGATCGATCTCTGTAGAAAGATCGCCGAAACGGTGATGGACATGGTGAGAGAGCGGCTGTAGACATCGCACGGAGAAGACACGGAGCTGCCCCTACCCGGAATCTTGTTGACAGGTGAATCGGCTCGGTTCGAGAATGCGAACGCCCGGCAGGCAAGCGAGCAAGGATTGCGGCAAGCCAGGAGGGTTCGAGAGTGAAGAAGCTGCTCAAGGTGATCGGAATCGCCGTCGTGAGTCTTCTCGTGGTCGTGGGGGCTGTGATGCTCGGCTCCCGCTGGATCTATGGCCCCTTGGGTCCGATTCCCGGCCCAAGGCTCACGGGACCCGTGGTCGAGGAGCCCGTAGAGGACTGGTCGTGGATCGACGCGGTCAAGGTCATCCAGATCGAGACCGACCCTGAAGATCCCTACTCGGTCAGCACCTGGCTGACCAGGATTGGCAACCAGGTCTACGTCTTCGCGGGCAGCGAAGAGAACCCTTGGGTCCAGAACATTGCCGAAGACCCCCGAGTACGCATCCGAATCGAGGGTCGCATTCACGAACTCCTTGCGGTGAGAGTCGCGGACCTCGAGCAGAAACGCGTCTTTCTCACGGCCATGAAATCGAAGTACGAGCACGACTTCGGATTCGACCCCGAGTTCTATCAGCGCGGATGGGATACCGGGGAATTCGTCCTGCTCCGCATGGAACCCCGGTAGGCTGGCCAGCGGGCAGCGCGCGTGAATCGGGAACAACGAGACAAGTTGATCGCCGGTGCGAAGCTGGGGATGAAGAACGCGTATGCCGTCGTGAGCAGCTTCCCGGTGGGTGCAGCCGTTCTCACCTCCACGGGCAACGTCTTTCAAGGCTGCAACACCGAGAGCGTCATCTCCGGCATGGGCGTCTGCGCGGAGCGCAGCGCCATCGATCACGCCGTCGCGTGCGGCGAGTACCTCTTCGAGGCCGTCGCGGTGACGTCGAGCCTCGAAGATCCGATCGCGCCCTGCGGGATGTGCCTCCAGTACATCGGTGAGTTCTCCCAGGTGGCCGATCGGAACATCCAGATCCTGATGATCGGATCCACCGGCGAGATACGCGAAAGCTCGATCCGCCAGATGCTGCCGACGATATTCGGCCCCTTGGACCTGGGCCTCGACGTGGCCCGCTACCGTAAGTGAGGTACACCGTTGAAGATCGCCCTTTCGATCATCTGGCTCGCCCTTGCTGGTCTCTTCTTCACGCTCGGCTGGCAGCTCTCGACCGAGGCGGAGCGATCTCTTCCGACCTTTGAAGCCACTCCGCCGACGTTCGAGCTCTCCGCCGAAGGGTTTCGATTCGAGCTGGACATCGAGAGAACACCCCTGGAGGGCCCCTTCATCGAGTTCCAGGACGAGGTCAACGACTACCTCACCGAGCTCGGGAACTCGGTCCAGCAAGCGCACCGACGCGCAGCCTGGGGGTGCTTCGTCGCCGGTGTGGCCTCGCTGGCTTCACTCGTCGTCGTATGGTCGAAGCCTGCCTCGAGTCGCTGAGCGCTATACTCGCGAGCCGAGGGAATCTTCAAGGAGGGGGTAATGTCCGTCGACTTCACTGGCACCTGGAAGAACCAGCACGGCTCCACACTCGAGCTTCGTGACACGGGCGGCACCGTCAGCGGGCGGTTCGAGTCTGGCGTGGGGGACGAGGGTCAGGCGCTGTGGGTCGACGTGATCGGCCGGGTGCTCGGCGACGTGATCACCTTCAACGCCGTCTATACGAGCTACGGCATCGTCGTAGCCTGGGTCGGCCAGCACACCGTGGAAGACGGCGTTGGAAGCATCAAGACACACTGGATTCACGCCACGAATCTCCCCGATCCCCAGGCGAAGGACTGGATGTGGTTCTCGAATCGCATCGGCTCCGACGTGTTCCGCCGCATTTGAGTGACTCGAGCGGGGATTCGTTGCCCGATCGACGCGTCTGTTGGAAGGAGCCCGTGAGCGGGCTATTGGTCTCTCCGACGAGGTTGGACGGTCGTCAAGGAGGAATGCAATGAAAAGGAAAATCGGTCTGCTTCTACTGCTGGGATTCGTCGTGCTCCTGGTCGCGGGAACTCCCGGTAGGGCGTCTGCGGACTTCTGCCTCCAGATCAGTGGGGCGACCTGCGATCTGAGCGGCGATCTCGGCTTCTTCCGCTTCAAGGGGAAGCTGCCAAAGAACGTGAAGAAGTTCGCCGCGCTCCACGGCCGCGCCTGCGGTGTGGGTCCGGCCTATGGAACCGCGATCATGAACACCGAGGGCACCGGGGTCGAGATCGGGGTGACGTTCTTCTGCGACGCGGAGCAGGGACAATTCAGCGCCTTGTTCACGCCGGGATCCAGGATCGGGGACACCAGCTCGTTGGTCTACGCGAGCTACGGCAGCCACGGTCTCGGTACCAGCTGCAACGTCGAGATCGTCGACTGCGACCTCGAGCCGTAGAGTCGGCGGGCGCCCCGGAGAGGAATCGAACCTCCGGACCGCTGCTCGGCAGAAGTTCGCTCCAGGCCGCCACCCGCTTGCACCGAGATTGCAGGGAGCTCTACCCGATCCGGAAAAGTTCTCCATAAAATCAAAATAGTTAACGGATCACCAGAGCTGAGCCGTAAGCAGTCCAGAATCTGGACTGTCTTCATCCAGCTTTTGGGCTGACGCGCCGGGCCAGGTCATGGATCCCGGACGGTGCGAGCGAAGAGCAGAAGGAGCCAGCGATGGAAGAGAAGCGAGTCTTGTGCGCCAGCTGCGACATCTCGTGTTCGGTGGTGGCCCAGCTCGAGGACGGGCGCGTCGTCAAGATCCGCACCTCGAACAACCCCGCCTTCAAAGGCAACCTCTGCCCCCCTAGCTCCACTGCTGCCGCCGCTGATGTGGATGCGGCGAAGGCGCTCACGCCCCTAGAAGCCGTTGGCATGAGATCGCCGGGTGGGAGGGGCAGCCTAGGATCTGCCCAGCTCGGCGTCGATCAACGCCTCGAACGACTCGAAGGGCTTGGCTCCGGAAAGGAAACGCCCGTTGATGAAGAAGGATGGCGTCCCGGTCACGCCGAGCCGAGCCGCCTCCGCCGCATCTCCGTCGACCGTCTTCTTCACACTCGCCGATGCGACGTCCTTCTCGAACTTCTCCATGTCGAGACCGATCTCCCTCGCGTACTCCTGGTACTTCTCCGGGCTCATAGAGCTCTGGTCCGCAAAGATCCGATTGTGCATCTCCCAGAACTTCTCCTGGCGATGGGCCGCTTCCGCCGCAGCGTGAGCAGCGGGCGCCTTGTGATGCGTCCGTAGCGGGAGGTGTTTGAAGACGATTCGCACCTCGTCCCCGAACTTCTCCTCGATCCGCTTCATCGTGGGTGAGACCCGTGCGCAAAAGGGGCACTGGAAATCACTGAACTCGACGATGACCACCTTCGCATCGTCCCCCCCCCTCGCCGGCGAACCCTTCGTGTCGATGCTGTAGCGCTTGCTCGGATCCGGGCGTGTCCTCGCCGCCTGGCGTGGAGCGGGCGCGGCTTGGGCGGTCTCGAGCTTGGCGACCGCGACCTTTAGACCCGCCACCTCTTGAGCGGTGCGGTCGATCGAGGTCCGGACCAGGAAGCTGCCCGCCACGATGGAAACCCCGATGATCGCAGCGGCGAGGAAAATGGCGATACCCGAGCTCTGCATCAGCGCTGAGCCTCCTTCGTGGGACGCCCTCGTGGAGCGAAGTGCGATTGGTGGAGGAGCAGGATATCACCCTCCCGGCCACGCCGCCTAAACCGTGGCTTGGCGGCAACGCTCCCTGCTCGATGGACAACGGCCACGACCGCGCTCAGCGCGAGGATTCTACCGGACATCGTTGCTCCTCCTTTCGGATCTGGAACGTAGAATCTCACCGGGATCCCCTGACCTAGAGCAGGCCCGATGTTCATTCGAGTCGATTCCGGCGTACGTGCTAGCGTCCTTGATTCGATCTCCATCGTCGGAGAGGAGAAGGAGTCCGCCGGATGAGCAGCTGGAATCTTGCTGACTGCCTGGACACCGTGGCCGAGGTTCGCGGCGCCGAGGACGCCCTGATCCAGGGAGCGGCCCGCCGCTCGTGGGCCCAGCTCGAGCGGCGGGCCCGCAATCTGGCCGCCTGGATGCTGGAGCGCGGCGTGTCCCACCAGGGCAAGCTGGCCATCTATACCTACAACCATCCGGCCTACATGGAGTCGGTCTACGCCGGCTTCAAGGCGGCCATGGTGCCGGTGAACGTCAACTACCGCTACCGCGAGGAGGAGCTCCGATACCTGCTCGACAATGCAGATGCCGAAGTGGTGGTGGTGCACGAGGATTTCGCGCCGATGCTGGCGCGGATCCAGGACAAGCTACCCGTGCTTCGCGCAGCGCTCGTAGTCTCCGAGCGAGACGAAGTGGATCTCTCCGATCTGCCCGGAGCCGAGAGCTTCGAGCGGGCGGCCGAGGAGGACCGCCCTGCGCCTCAGGTGCTGCGCAGCGGCGACGACATGCTGTTTCTCTACACCGGCGGTACGACGGGCATGCCCAAGGGCGCGATGTGGCGACAGGACGATCTCTACCATCGTTTCGTTGGGGGCCTCCCGGGGCCTACCCCCGTCGATATGGAGGCTTTTGGCGCCTTTGTGAAAGACCTGCCGATGCGCTTGCGGATCCTGGTAGGGCCGCCGCTGATGCACGGAACGGGCTTGTTCACGGCCTTGATCGGATGGCTCACCGGCGACGCCGTGATCCTGCTCGACAACCCGAAGAGCTTCGATGCGGCGGAGCTGTGGCGGGTGGTGGAGCGCGACAAGCCGACCGCCGTCAGCCTCGTCGGCGACTCCTTTGCCAAGCCCATGGTGCGCGCCCTCGAGGAAGAGGGCCGCAGCTACGACATCTCCTCGGTCGTCAGGATGGTCTCGTCCGGAGTGATCTGGAGCCAGGAGACGAAGCAGGCCCTGCTGAAGGCCAACCCGAACATGATCCTGGCCGACTCCTTCAGCTCCTCCGAGGCTCTTGGACTGGGCGTATCCGTCACCACGGCGGCGGATCCGGTCAAGACCGCCAAGTTCCAGCTGACCGACACCACCAGGCTCTTCGACGAGAAGCTGCGGCCGGTGGAGACGAAGCCGGGTGCCAGGGGAATGGTGGGCTCGTGCCGAAATCAGCCGGTCGGGTACTACAAGGCTCCCGAACAGACTGCCCGCACCTTCGTGCAGATCGGCGAGGAGCACTTCTCGGTTCCGGGCGATTGGGCCCAGGTGAACGAGGACGGCGTCAGCCTCACGTTGCTGGGACGAGGATCGGTCTGCATCAACAGCGGTGGAGAGAAGATCTTTCCCGAAGAGGTCGAGGAGGTGATCAAGCGACACGCCGCGGTCGAGGATGCGGTCGTGGTGGGGGTTCCCGACGAGAAGTTCGGCGAGGCCGTCACCGCGGTGCTCTCGCTGAACGACCCGGGCACCGATCCCGAGGCGATCAAAGCCTTCGTCAAGGAGCACCTGGCGGGCTACAAGGCCCCCCGGCACCTGGTGGTGGTGAACGAGGTCTACCGCACGCCCTCGGGCAAGGTCGATTTCAAGCAGGCCCGGAAGAAGGCGCTGGCCGCCCTCGGGCTCGAGGCTTGATGCGCGAACTCATGCAGCCTCCCGGCACATCAAGGCTCTTCTACGGTCACTACATCGTTGGTGGATGCTTCCTCATTCTGCTGTTCTGCTGGGGGATGGTTCTCAACACTTTTCCGGTCTTCGTTGCCCCGGTCACGCAGGACATGGGTTGGACCCGTGCATCCCTGGCGGTCACGCAGCTCACCGGAATGGTGACCTCGATCCTGTTGTTTCCGATCGCGGGGAAGATCGTCGACCGCTTCGGCGCCAGACACATCATGACCGTGGGGGCTCTGATTCTGGGGCTCGCCCTGTTGGGAGGCAGTCAGTCGACCCATATCGCCCACTTCTACATCATGAATGGCTTCGTCGGCGTCGGCCTTACCTGTACGACATTGGTTCCCTGTTCATTCGTCATCTCGAATTGGTACGTATCCCGGAGGGGGACGGCGATGGCCGTGGCATTCGTCGGGACGGCCACCGGCGGCATGATCATGTCTCCCGTCGCGGAGTGGATCATCCGAAACTACGATTGGCGAACCGCACTGATGGTGGCCGGCATCGAGATCCTCGTCCTGGTCATTCCCATCACGCTTTTCCTGATAAGGACCCGTCCTTCGGACATGGGACTCGAACCCTATGGGGGCACTGCCGCGACAACCGGTGACGATCAGGAGGTATGGGGAGTCAACGAGAAAGAGGCCTTCCGATTGCCGGTCTTCTGGCTGATTGCTTCGATCATCTTTCTTGGAGCGCTGGTGACGGCCGGTGTGGGCTTCAATTGTGTGGCCTACCTGGAAGACGTGGGACATTCGCCGGAGAGGGCGACCCTCGCATGGAGCCTGATCATGGGGGCCATGATACTGGGCAAATTGACGACGGGTCCCGTAGCGGATCGCTGGGGATCGAAGCAAACCATGGTTGCGGTGAGTATTCTGTTCGCTGTCTCAATGGTCGTACTCACGTTTTCCCAGTCCTACTTTGCGGTCATGATATTCGTCGCGATCTACGGATTCACTTTGGGTGCGCCGCTCATTCTCAACCCTCTCTTGACTGGAGACTACCTGGGAATGAAGAACTACGGATCCCTCTTCGGTATCCTGAACATTCTTGGGACCCTTGGAGGCGGCCTTGGTTCCATCGGCGCTGCATCCTACCAGGACAGGCATGATACGTATCTTCCTGTGTTCTATGTGTTTGCCATCCTCATGCTGGTGTCCGCCGTGTGTTCGCTTCTGATAAGCCCCATACCTCAGCGGGTGGCTGCAATCCGAGCAGCCAACCCCGCGGACGTCTCCGACACCAAGGACTGACGCTGTTGGCGCAGGAGACGTGTCGCCCAACAAGCGGCTGAACTGGAATTGCGAGCTGCGATCATCCCACCGGGATGTCTCGATCGAGAACCGTCGTCCGACCCTCACGTGAGGCGTTCCTGATCGCCTCGTCGCACAGACGGCGAACGATGTCCGACAGAGGCGAGAGCACCCGGTCCGACGTGTTGAACCCCGATCGCGCTCGAATGTACTCCTTGAGACGACTCGCTACGATCAGGACTTCGGCGGATGTGTCTGGCGCCGTCTTCCCCGAGGGCTCGGTACGTACGATGCGTCTTCGCCCTCGCTCGCGATGTTCGCGGTTCGCGGGGCTCGTCGGTTCATCCAAGCTGAGCGGGGCCGTCCGCTCCACCGCCCAGGCCTCTCGATGTTTTGCGCCGGGGAGATGCACCTCCCAACAACTGACCGAGCAGAACACAAGCCCGGTCCGCTTGCGGTTGCATGTGGAGACGTTGCAGGCCCAATACCTCGAGCCGAGCGCGATGGCCTTCTTGCAGGCGCTGCAGCGTCGCCATTGATTCTCGCTGGCCACTCGATGTCCTCCCTGCGGAAGAGAATAGCCGACTCTTGCGCTCGAACTGCGAAGCAGGCGCCAATCAGCCGCCAAGGCCGCCGGGCGGCAGCGCAGGCCAGCCGCTTCATGGTGTTGATGCGGATTCCCGACGTGAATTTGGTCATGATAGGATGACCGGGACGTGAGCGAGAGGATGCGCCTTCGGCCGCATCCGAATCGTCGTGACGAACGGGAGGACCTATCGTGGGAAGCATACCTGTCATCCAGACCCTCTCCGTTGTTCATCTTTGCCTCGTAGCCGCATTCCTCTGACTGTACCTTTGCGAGGCGGTCGTTGAGGCAGCGCACCAAAAGGACGAGCTGCACCCGATAGCGATTCGTATTCACTACCTGCTCGATGTATTCGTGGAGATTCCCCTGGTCTCAGCGATCCTGGTTTCCGGTGTTGCGTTGGCGCTTCTCCTGAAGGAGATCACGACGGCACATATCTGGTTGATCTCATCTGGCACAGTGGTAGTCCTCGCTTGTTTCCTTTCGTTCTTGAAGTTCGTGCGAACCAGAGAGCGGCTGGTCGGTGAGGAGCCCATAGACCACAGGGAACTCATCAGGATCCGAAAGAGATTCGGAATCTTCGCTTTTGCCGTTCTCAATCCGGCACTTGCCGTTGCATTGATCGTTGGCTTCTGGCTCGCTCACCAAAGGGCGCTTGAAGCGTTCGTCCGCTGAGATTTGGCTGGCCACGCTTGCGTCACGCCCTCCCCGCCAGCCAGTCCGACCTGTGGCTGTCAAATGGTGAGTGAGCCCATTCTCTTGGAATGGCGCAGGCCCACAACCACCCGTACCTGCTGGGGTTTGGCTGGCGCCCCGGGGAGGAATCGAACCCCCGACCCGCTGCTTAGAAGGGCCCGAGGACGAAGAGGAGTAACGCGAGCTTGCGTCTCCCGCTCGGAGAGGGCCTGCAGGTGAGGGCACCGGCCTGCACCGAGGACGGCCACGGCCCAGACGGCCCCTCTCCGGCTTGGCCCATGGGTCTTCAGACCAGCGTGCGCACCCAGCGGTCGAGGTGTGCCCACGGCACGATGCGGACGCCTCGGCGGGTCGCCGCCTGCTCGCCTCCGTAGAGAAGCGCCGCGTCGACCGTTGGGCCCCGAGCCTCGGCGAGCGCCTCCCGGAGCGAGTCGAGGGACGTCAGGAAATCCCCGGCCAACGTGGCACCGGACTTGATCTCGGCGGCCGTGATCTCGTTGCCCCCGCGTTCGACGACCAGGTCCACCTCGAGGCCGCGCCGATCCTGGAAGAAGAAGACACTCGGCGAGACGCCCCGGTGGTAGTGGGCCTTCATCACCTCCGAGACGACCCAGCTCTCGAACACGGCCCCGCGCATGGGATGGTGCCGCAGTTGTTCCGGATCGCGGATACCGAGCAAGAAGCAGAGCAGCCCAGAGTCGTAGAAGTACAGCTTCGGCGTCTTGATCAGACGCTTGCGAAGGTTGGGCAGGTAGGGCCGGAGCCGGAAGACGAGGAAGCCTGCCTCCAGCGCCGAGAGCCAGCTGCGGGAGGTCGGCTGCGAGATTCCTGCATCGCCGCCGAGGGACGAGAAATTGACGAGGGCGCCGGTACGTCCTGCGCAGAGCCGCACGAAGGTCTGGAAGCTGCCGACGTCGCCGATGTTGAGCACTTGGCGCACGTCCCGCTCCAGGTAGGTGGCCACGTAGGCCTCGTAGAAGGCGCGCGGCTCGATCCCCTCCTGCTGGATCCGGGGGTAGGCCCCGGTGAAGAGCAGGTCGAACAGGTCCTCCGGCGGGTCCTCGAAGCGCCGCAGCTCCTCGAGGCTCGGCGGCAGCAGGTGGAGGATCGCCGTGCGCCCGGCCAGGCTCTGGCTGAGGGACGCCAGCAGCGCGAAGTCCTGGGAGCCCGTGAGGATCCACGACCCCTCGAAGCCCGGCTCGTCCACGATGCCCTGGAGATACGAGGCGAGCTCGGGCACCCGCTGCACCTCGTCGAGGATCGCCCCATGCGGATAGCCGCCCAGGAAGCCGCGCGGGTCCTCGGTGGCGAACTCGCGCACGTCCGGGGCCTCCAGCGAGGCGTAGGGGAGCTTCGGAAAGGCCATGCGGGCGAGGGTCGTCTTGCCGGATTGGCGCGGCCCGGTGATGGTGACGGCGGGAAATTTCTGGGAGAGGTCGCGGGCGCGACGCGCGAGGGTGCGCTGGATCATCGAGCCCGAGTCTAGCGGATAGGCTAATTCAAAACCATAGTTTGAATTAGCCGAGATCGACTCAGCTCGACGCTCCTGTCCGTCCCGGAAATCCACTCCTGCGAAGTTCGGGCGTCGAAGCGAAGGCGAACAAGCGAACAAGAGAGAGCCCGCGGTCTTGGGTCGTGGCGCAGCTCGGGCAGCAACCGGCGACGCGGTCGCCCTGGGCCGCATTCCGCGGATTCGATGTTCGTGGTGCGAGCCTCGCCATCCCCCGACGGCGCACTGAACGCGAGCGAGAGGAGCCAGATCTTCGCGTCTCAGGCGGCCAGGCGCTCGTAGTGCCGGTACAGACCACCGGCCTCGCGGACCTCAACGACCTCGCCGACCTCCGGCGGCTGCACAGCCCGGGGCTCAGGGCAGTCCATCGCCAGGGACTGGTGGCAGCGCCAGCGGTGGTAGTGGGAGAAGTAGTCGTTGAGAATCCGCCGCAGATGCCGCTCACTGAGCACCACGACGTTCTCGAGGCATTCCCGTCGGATGCTGCCGATCATCCTCTCCACGTAGGGCGACTGCCACGGACTTCTCGCCGCGATCACCACCTCCTCGATTCCCATTGACTTCACGCGCCCATGGAAATCGGCGCCGTAGATTCCATCTCGGTCCCGGAGAAGAAACCGCGGCGCCGTGTCCCACGGGAACGCTTCGACGACCTGCTGAGCTGTCCAGCGCGCGGTGGGGTGTTCGGTGATGCGGAAGTGCACGACCCTGCGTCGGTCGTGGGCCAGGATGATCAGTACGAACAGCACATGGAAGCGAACAGTTGAGACGGTGAAGAAGTCCAGCGACACCAGCTCCTTCGTGTGGTTGGCGAGAAACGCCCTCCACGTAGGCGAAGGCGGCTTGCGTGGACGGACCCTGTACTTCTCTACCGTGGACTTGGCGACATCGATGCCCAGCTTGCGGAGTTCGCTCTGGATGCGTGGCGATCCCCAAGAAGGATTGGCCAGCGAGATCTTGCGCCACTGCATATCTCCACGAGCGGCATCTCCGACTCTATCTCGTGCCTTTCTTCGGGTCGAAAGATATGCGGGAGATCCGGGTAACTGACGTTCAACAGCTCTACGACCAGTGCCTAGAGAGGAAGCGGCCTCCGAGTGAACGGTCAATTGAGATGGTGCTGGCAACACTACGCCGCATCCTGGCCTATGCCGAGGCACACGAGGTGGTCGGGCGTAACGCTGTGGAAGTGTGGAAGCGGAGCCGGGGCCGGCGACGCCGGTCTACCACCCCCCAGCTACCCAAGGACAACGTTCTCACCTCGGAGGAGTTGGAGGCGTTATTGGGTACCGCTGGCCGCGAGTTCCCTACGTACTACCCGCTCTTCCTCTTTCTAGCCGACACCGGAACGCGGCTCGGGGAAGCCACTGCCCTGCGGTGGCAGGATGTGGACCCCGCCGCTGGCACAGCTCGGATCTGCCGCAGCTTCTCGGGTGGTCGCTATCTGAGCCCGACGAAGACGGGCCGGGAACGAACCGTGGAGCTGTCCACACGGCTCCGCGAGGCACTAGGCGATCACCGCCCCGACCTCTTCGGTGACGAGACGCTCGTCTTCCCCAACGAAGCCGGTGAACTGCTCGACCCCCACAACTTTCGCGAGCGGGTCTTCCGCCAGGTAGTACGCAAGGCACTCGGCAGGGGTCGCAGGTTCACGCCCCACGGTCTGCGCCATCATGCCGACTCTCGGATTATGCCGAGATCCCGGCGATGGAAGCCTGGACGTCGAGGGCTCGTGGCGATCTCCCTGGAGCTGGAGTCGGCATAATCACAGGGCCTCGAGGAAGGCCAACAGGCCATCATCGGGGCGATAGCGGCCAGGCTTGATGCCGACCGGGGTGGTCCGCGACAGGGCCTGCTCCTTCAAGCGCAGGTCAGCGTGGAGATACATCTGGGTGGTTTCGACGGACTCGTGCCCGAGCCAGAGAGCGATGACCGAGCGATCGACGCCGTGCTGCAGGAGTTCCATCGCGGCGGTGTGACGGAGTACATGCGGGGTGATCTTCTTGCGTTCGAGGGAAGGACAACGCGGCTGACCGACTGCAACGTGCTTGGCGACAAGGCGTTCGACCGCATCGCGGCTCAGGGGACCACCGCGAAGGCTGGGGAAGAGCGGGTCTTCAGGGAGGCCACGCTGCTCCCGCTGCCACGCCTCGACCATGACCACGGTGTCCTTTCGAAGCGGGGTGCAGCGGTGCTTGCGCCCCTTGCCTTCGCACCGGACGTGGGCCCCGGTTCCGAGGACCACATCCTGGTTGCGGAGGCCGATCAGCTCGGAGACCCTCAGACCCGTCTGGATCGCCACCAGGAGGAGCGTACGGTCCCGGCGTCCCGTCCATGTCGATGGGTCGGGCGCGGCGAGCAACGCGTCGATCTCTTGCCGATCAAGGAACTCGATGGTCCGACGCTCGTGGCGTTTGCTCGGCATCGCCAGAATGCGCTGGCAGAGGAGTGCATGAGCGGGCTCGTTCAGGGCCACGTAGCGGAAGAAAGAACGGATCGCCGCCAGGCGAGCATTTCGTGTGCGTGCGGAGTTGCCCCGCCTGGCCTCGAGGTGGTCGAGGAACTCGCCGATGAAGGGAGCATCGAGGTCTTCGACCTCGAGCTCCGTCGGGGTCTTTCCGAGCTGTTCGAGCGCGAAGCGCAGCAGCAGACGGAAGGTATCGCGGTATCCCGCGATGGTGTGGGGGCTGGCGCGCCGCTGTCGGAGCAGGCGGTCGGTGAAGAAGGCCTGCACAAGAGCGGGGAGGCTGGCAGCAGTCATGACAGCTCCTCCTGGCGCTGCTGCATCAGACGCTCGGTGGCCAGTTGCAGGAGCTCCGGGACGGCCTCGAGGTACCAGTACGTGTCGTTGACGTGGACGTGCCCCAGGTAGGTGGCGAGCTTCGGGATCTCACGTTCCACATCGAGCCCGGCCCGGTACCACTCGATCAGCGTCCGGACGGCGAATCGATGTCTCAGGTCGTGAAGCCGCGGCCCGTGGCCGTGTCGGTGGCCGCCGACGGTTGGCCGAAGACCGATCTGCTGCGAGACCTTGGCGAAGTTGTATCGCGCGCTCCACTGCGTGATCCGGCGCCCTTGCTCGGAGACGAAGAAGGCCGGCGTCTCGACGCGCCGAAGGATGCGGTCCCTTTGCGCGGCGTAGTCTTCGAGCACCGCACGAGTCGAGGCATGCAGTGGGACGATCCGCGACTTGCCGAACTTGGTGCGCCGGATCGTCAGGATTCCTTCGTCGAGGTCTACATCGCTGCGATCGAGCGCAAGGCCTTCACTCATCCGCATCCCCGTCGCGGCAACGAGTCCGAAGTAGGTGGAGTAGGTGAGCGCACGCAGGCCGTTGGCAGAAGGCAGTTGGGCGGCGGCCCGGACGAGCCGTTCGATCTCGTCGTCGCTGTAGATGTACGGGGGTTGGCGACGGTACCGATGGGCAAGAAGCCCCTCGGGCGGCACCTCCGTACGCGGATCGGTTGCGCTCCACCAATGGGCAAAGCGACGCACCATCGCCACCCACGAGGCCCAGGTCGCGGGTTGCGCCTTGCTTGGCTCGCTCGTCCAGCGCAGGACGAGGTCCGTGGTGATGTACGCAGCCCCCTCGCGCTCCGCGAAGGCGACGAAACGGCGGAGGACCGTCTCCGGCTCCCGGAGCTCGAACCCGAGGCTGCGGCGAAGGGTGAGGTACTGGTCGATCGCTTGTCGGAGTTCGCTCATTGCCCACCTCCACTCCCCGGCCACGGTTGTGCAAGCGAGCGCAGGCCACCGATGTCCACCTTGGCGTAGATCTCGGTCGTGGTCGCTGCCCGGTGGCGCAGGAGCTCTCCGATCTCGGCCATCGACGCCCCGTCACGCAGCATCCCGGTCGCCAGGCTGTGGCGCAGTAGGTGGGCAGCGCCTCCCTTGGCGGGCGCCCTGAGACCTACCCGCTGCAGTGCGCGACGCACGATCGTGCTGATCGCCTGCGGGCCGGAGAAGCCACGGAGCGGTGCTCTCACGCGGACGAAGACCCGGCGCGTCGAGACGCCGGGACGGTCCCGGCGCAGGTAGGTGGTCAGGGCCTCGCCCACCTCCTGGGGCAGGGGGAGACGATCGTGCTGCTGTCCCTTGCCCCGCACCGCGATCTCGCCGGCTCTCCAGTCGATGTCGTCGAGCTCCAGCGCCACCACCTCGCTGGCCCGGAGGCCGAGCCGGGCAAGCAACAAAAGGATCGCGTGGTCCCGCCGTCCGATCCCCGTGCGCTGGTCGCAGGAGCTCAGCAGACGTTCGACCTCCTCTGCACCGAGATACCTGGGGACGGTCGAGAGCCTCCAGTCGGCCACCGCAGGCACGCAAGCTGCCAAGTCCGTGGCAATCTCTCCCTGCTGCAACAGGAAGCGGAAGAAGGACCGCAACGCCGACACCATCAACTGCGCCCGCTTCGGAGCCATCGAGTGGGCATGGCGCTGGACGAAGCTCGAGATCTCCGGCGGATGAAGTTCCTCGAGACGCAGAGGCTCATCCCGGAAGCGGTCGATCAGGAAGCGACGGACGAACGGCCGATAGGCGTCTACCGTCGCCTCGCTCCAGTCCGCGCTCTCGCTTCAAGTAGGCCTCATAGCGACGCGTCAGCTCATCCAGCACGGACTTCTCGGGCCGGTTCTCGGCTGGAGCCACCACCCCTTCCTTCCGCAGGTGGTCGAGAAAGCGGCAGTACGTAGCCGCGTCACTGCGGGGCACGCCGCCGCGCCGTCTCCGCCGCTGATGGAGGAATGTCTCTGCGACTCGTTCGTCGAGGTCAGCGACCGAGACCGATTGTCGCTGCAACCATCGGCCCAGCCCTGCTAGAAACCAAAGCTGCTCCCGAGTCGTCGACCGCGCATAGCCGAGGGCATCGACCCACGCTGCGTACGAGTCGAGGTACGGTCCCAGAGGACCACGTCGCAGCCGTTGGGCGACCTCGGTATCCGAAAAGAAGCGCTCCAGCATGTCTTCTCCTTTCCTGGCTTCGTTGCCAGGCCGGAGAAGACACCCGGATTATGCCGCGTTCACCATCAGCGAACGGCCA